>NZ_JAIXSL010000008.1 GCF_027484705.1 Flavobacterium sp. | reverse complement strand
GTTGGGATGGAACTATCAATGGATTGACGTTGCCTACATCAGATTATTGGTTTAGGGTATTTTATAAAGAAAATGGCGAGGCTAAAGAATTCAGGTCTCACTTTTCTTTGAAACGATAACTAAGAGTACTGAAAAGTATCGCGGAATATTTTTAAATGGAATCGTCAAGCTAAAGCAAAAATTTATATCTTTGACCAATTCGTAAATAAATGGGAAGAAATCAATATAAATGGCGCATTATGCAGTGTCTGGTTTTGGAAAAGAATAGACTTTTTTGACAGATTTTAAATTCACAATAGGTTGTATTTATAAAGCAGTATTAATAAAATTTCATTGCCCCAATTTCACTAAAACGATAAATAAAATGAATATTAAAAAGTTATCATTATTAATTGTGTTGTTTGTGTCTCAATTCTCATTTTCTCAGGAAGGAATTGCAGTTTATTCAGATTACTTATCGGATAATTATTATTTATTGCACCCATCGATGGCTGGCGCAGCGAGTTGTACAAAAATCAGAATGACCGGTCGTCAGCAATGGTTCGGACAAAAAGACGCTCCATCCATGCAGACCCTAAGCATTAATGGTAAAATCGGTGATAGCGACCAATCAGGTGCAGGGGTTATAGTATATAATGACAAAAATGGTTACCATTCACAACAGGGAATTAAAGCAACTTATGCGCATCATATTATGTTTTCAAGAGATGCAGTCGATTTGAATCAGGTATCTTTTGGTTTGAGTGTTGGTCTGGTTCAAAGTTCGTTGGATGAAACAGAATTTTTACAATCAGGTTTTTTTGATCCAATTATTGACGGTACTATCGTTCAAAAATATTCTTATTTCAATGTTGATTTGGGAATGTCTTACAATTATTTGGAATTCTACACACATGTGACCGTTAAAAATGCCATTGAAACCAGAAGAAAAATCTATTCTGAATATGAAGATGATAACATCAGAAAAGTAATCATCAACTCAGGGTATGTTTTTGGAGAGCAGGACGGTTTGCTTTGGGAGCCTTCAATCATGTTTCAATTGGTGAATCAAACCAAAGAAAAATCAATCGATGTCAATTTGAAAGCCTATAAGCAATTGGATTTTGGTAAGCTCTGGGGCGGACTTTCTTACAGAAGAAGTTTGGATGGCGCCGAATACAGAAAAGGAGGAAGTACCGAAGTGCAAAAACTGCAATACATTACGCCAATTGTTGGGGTAAATTATAAGAATTATATGTTCTCTTACACCTATTCAGTGGTTACCGGAGCAGTTAAATTTGACAACGGAGGGTATCATCAGATTACTTTAGGGATGAACATCTTTTGCAAGCCTGAGAAATACCACTGTAATTGTCCGGCAATCAACCCATAAAAATTTAATGTCCCGATATTCTCGGGACTTTTTTTAACTATGATCATAAAAACGGTAAACGGAAAATCGCCTAACATTCCTGAAGATTGTTATATCGCAGACAACGCTACAATTGTTGGTGATGTTACATTTGGAGCTTCTTGCAGCATTTGGTTTAATGCAGTCGTTCGAGGTGATGTCAATAGCATTTCGATAGGGAATAAAGTCAATATCCAGGATGGTGCGGTCATTCATTGCACTTACCAAAAACATCCCACTAAAATCGGTAACAATGTATCCATTGGTCATAATGCTATTGTTCATGGCTGTGTTGTAGAAGATAATGTACTTATCGGAATGGGAGCTATAGTGATGGATAAATGCGTGATTGAGAGTAATTCCATTATTGCAGCCGGAGCAGTGGTGACTCAAAACACCATTGTGCCTTCGGGAACCATTTATGCCGGAGTTCCAGCGAAATGGGTTAAAGACATTGATGCCTCAGATTTTGCAGGAGAAATCGAACGCATCTCCAACAATTATGTGATGTATTCGGGTTGGTTCAAAGAGGATTAAAAATCTTTAAATTCAACTTTATATTGATGGTTTAAAATAGCATCCAAAACTTTAGGATCACCATTCGAATAAAATATAGTTGTACTTTTTCCTTCGGTGTGCAAATTAGAATAGGCGTTTAAAACATTATAAGTTTGTCTGGCAACCGCTTCTCCTGAATCGATGATTTTGATGTTGGGTGGAAGTATCTTCTTGAGTTGCGGAATCAGATAAGGATAATGGCTGCAACCCAGTACCAAATAATCAATATTTTCTTTAATCATAGGTTCGAGATAGGAGTGTAGCAGATGGTTCATTTCGGACGAATTTAGTTTTCCGCTTTCAATAAGTTCTACTATACCGTGTCCGATTTGTTCTATGATGATCGTGTCTTGATAAATTTCTACAGCTTTATTAAAAAGTTCGCTACTGAGGGTTCCTTTGGTGGCTAAGATTCCTATTTTTTGTGTTTTTGATTGGATGGCAGCGGGTTTGATGGCGGGTTCGATTCCAATAAACGGAATGTCATATTTTGCCCGTAATTCCTTGATAGCATTGGTTGTTGCGGTATTGCAGGCCACAACAATAATTTTAGCATTTCGCTCTAAAAGAAATTCTGTATTCTTGATGCTCAAAGCGATAATCTCATCTTTAGATTTGAGTCCGTATGGGGCATTTTTACTATCAGCAAGATAGATCGTATCTTCAAAAGGCATCAAGTCATGAATGGCTGACCAAATCGAGGTGCCGCCAATGCCTGAATCAAAAAGACCAATAGGGTTGTTGTTTGCCATAAACCAAAGGTAAAAAAAATACTCCATCTGGAAATTTCCAAATGGAGTAAGTTATATGATTGTGATGGTTTATTAAAAACCTAAATCTTTTTTAACATCAGCAGTCAAATTCGGACCATCAGTTAAAAGAAGTCCTTCTGAATTCAACACATATTGAAAACCTTTCGCTTTACCAACTTTTTGAATCGAAGCTTTTACTTTTTCCATAATCGGTTTTACGATATCGGCTTCTTTTTGTTGCAATTCTTTTTGAGCGTTGTCTCTGTAATCAACAATTCTTTTTTGCATGTCCTGCACTTCTTTCGAACGTGTTTCGTTTACAGCATCAGTTACAGTTGTAGCTTCTTGTTCGTATTTTTTTAATTTTCCTTGATATTCATCCACCATTGTTTTGTATTCAGTGTCATAAGTGCCGCTCAGTTTTTCTAATTGTTTTTGTGCCTCTAACATGGCTGGCATTTTCGACATTAGTTCACTGACATCAACGTGAGCAACTTTTGCCTGAGCTTGAATTTTCTGGCCACCTACAACAAAAATAAATGCTGTTATTACTAAAATTTTGAATTGTTTCTTCATTTTTAAAATATTAATTAATTTGTTTAATCTTGCTTTCCTTCTTTAAGTTTGTCTTCTTTAGCTTTCTTTGCCGCTTCTCTGTCTTCCAGTATTTTTTTCTTTTTATCTTCGAGTGCCTTTTTGCGATCAGCTAAAATTTTAGCTCTGTCCTCGGCTGATTTTTGTTTTTTGACGACCGCTGTACTATCGGCTTCTTTTTTGGCAGGTTTTTCGTCAAGTTTGATGTCATCAGTTTTACTTGAAACGGTATCCTTACTGGTTTTTTTACTTTCTGCTTTTGCAGGAATCGGGGTTCCGTTCTTTTTGGCTTCTTTAGCAGCAAGCATTTGTTGTTTTCTTTCTTCGGCAACTAATTTTTTGTCTGCAATCAGTTTGTCTCTGGCTGCTTTTCGTTCGGCTAATTTTTTGTTTCTTTCGGCCAAGGCTGGACTTTCGTCTTCCATGTTTTCTAAAGCCTCTTTCTTAGCTTCTTCTTTTTGTTCTTTTTTAGAAATGCCTTCTTTTCGTTTGTTCGATCTTGTGATTACCCGGACTACTTGGTCGCTGATGTCATAACGCTTCGCAGCAAATAAAATGGTTAAGTCGGATGTTTTATCAAATATGAAATCATATTTTTTGGCTTCTGCAATGTCTTGTGCGGCATTAAAGACTTGGTCCTGAACAGGCTGCGCTAAAACCGCTTTTTGAATCGTCAAATCGCCTTTTGGGCCGAATCTCTTTTCCTGATAATCTAATAGTTCTTTTTCCTGAAACGCAATTTCTTCTTCTCTTTCTTCTAATAATTCTTTCGTCAATAGCACGCGTTCTGTAGCTAATAAATCTTTTAGCCTTGAAACCTCATTCTTTTTAGTTTCGATTTCCTGTTTCCATTTTTGGGCTTTTTGCTCCAATTGGTTTTTTGCTTCATTGTAATCTGGTACATTTTGAAGAATGTATTCCATATCGATATAACCAATTTTTACGCCTCTGGACTGTGCATGAACCGCTGTAGAAACAGCAATCATCATCAACAGTGCTATTATATGTTTTCTCATACATTCAAAATTTTAGAAAATACCATGCCAAATATAGTTAATTTTAAAATTGCTGACCAATTATAAAATGAGTTTCCAATCCATTTGCTTTCGTTTGTCCGGTCAGTGGATCAAATCCGTACCCGAAATCAATACCGAGCAATCCGAAAGCCGGCATGAATATCCTTAATCCCGCTCCCGCTGAACGTTTCAACTGGAATGGATTGTATTTATTAAACGACTCATATGCGTTTCCACCTTCAACGAATCCTAAGATATAAATTGATGCTGCGGCTTTTAATGTTATTGGATAACGCAACTCCATAGAGAATTTATTGTATATCGGCCCACCATCATCGGTAGATAATGAATTGTTAGGATAACCTCTAAGCTGAATGACTTCTCTTCCGTCCTGAGCAAAATTCGCCAAACCGTCACCTCCGACAAAGAAACGTTCGAATGGAACCAGTCCTCGCTCATTGTTATATGCTCCTAAATATCCAAATTCACTTAAAGTACGCAATACCAATTTACCATAAATTTTTGTAAACCAATCAGCTTTGAATTTAATTTTATAATATTCTAGCCAATTGAACCTTTTCTGGTCGATTTTCGAATTATCTTCAGTAGCGTCCTGATAGGTAAGCGCCCTGTTTCCGTTCGCATCGATATATTGTCCCGGTAAAATTTCTCCAGTGCCGTCGGCTGTCCTAATGTTGGTGGTACCTTCATTCTGTAGCTTATACGGCTCCTGATTTTTTAAATCACCATAATCGACGCCGTTGAACAACGAATACGGTAACGTGAATTTTCCGGAAATGCTGAATTCAGATCCATACATCGGGAAAATCGGATTGATTCCTTTGTTATTTCTACTCAAACCAATGGTGTAAGCAAGGTTTCTCGATGACCCATCGCCGAAAGTAAACAGACCGATATTGTAGTTGTTCAAATCATAATACTGAAAACTCAACGATTGGGACAATTGAAAAAAGTCATCCGGAACCGTCAGTCTTTTCGCAATACCGACACTGGCTGAAATAATATTAAAGTTCCTGCTTTTGTCTACGCCCGAACTCGTATTCGCAAATTGTTTACTATAGGCCAAAGAGCTGCTGAACTGAATTGGTTTTTTGCCGCCAAACCAAGGTTCCACAAACGACACGCTATAGGTCTGGAAATAAGAGCTTCCCTGCAAACGCAACGATACTTTTTGTCCGTCTCCCATAGGCAATGGTTTGTAGGCTTCTTTTTTGAAAATGTTGCGTGCGGAGAAATTATTGAAAGACAATCCCAACGTACCTATAAAGCCGCCGCCGCCATAACCACCTTGCAATTCGATTTGGCTCGAACCTTTTTCCACTAATTTGTATTCGATATCCACGGTTCCTGCCCCGGCATCTACATTTTTGAATACAGGTTCGATAGCTTCCGGATCAAAATAACCCAATTGTCCGATTTCACGAATCGTACGCACCAATTCTTCCTTGCTGTATTTCTGACCCGGTTTGGTTCTTAGTTCACGGTAAATCACGTTGTCATTGGTTTTGTCATTCCCGACTACGGTAATTTTATTGAAATACGCCAACGGACCTTCGACAATTCTAATCTCGAAATCGATGGTGTCGTTGTATGTTTTTACTTCAACGGCATTGATGTTAGAAAACAAATAACCACTGTTTTGATACAAATTCGTAATGTCTTCTCCGTCTGGTTTTGATTTGTCCGCGATTCTTTTCTCCAATAAAACACCATTATAAACGTCGCCTTTTTTGATGCCGAGAATGTTTCTGAGGCCATTGTCCGGATAAATCGTGTTTCCTAAAAACTTGATGTTACCAAAATAATATTTTCGACCTTCTTCAATATTGATTTTGATCGATAAATCTTTTTTATTTTTATTGAAAGCCACACTGTCTGACACGATTCTGGCATCGCGGTAACCGTTCTCTTTATACTTATCGATGATTTTGGTTAAATCTTCCTTGTATTTGTCTTTGATATATTTCGAGGCTTTAAAGATCCTGAGCGGATTTTTCTCTTTGGTGTTCTTCATCGCCTTATGAAGTTTGTAGTCTGTGAATTTTTCGTTTCCGGTAAAATCAATATCCTTGACTTTGATTTTATTTCCCTTGTAGACATTGATATACATCTTCACTTCATTACCGCTTGTAGTGTCAGGAACTGTGGTAATGGTTACCTTGGAATTGTAGAAACCGTCTTTTTTGTATTTGTTTTCAATGTAATTTCTGGTCGTGGTGATCAGGTTTTCGTTGACGATTTTGCCTTTGGTCAATCCGTTTTCCTTGATGAATTCTTCTGATTTCTTTTTCTTGATACCGGCAAATTTTGCTTCACTGAGTTTGGGCAATTCGGTGATGTTCAATTGCAGATAGATGCTATCACCTGCTATCTTGTTGATGTAAAAATCAATCTCACTGAAAAGGCCAAGTTTGCCTAATTTCTTGATGGCATTACTGATTTCTTCACCGGGAATCGTCACGTTCTGGCCTTTTTCGAGACCTGCAAAAGTAACTACGGTTTGTTTGTTATAACTGATTTTTCCGATGACATCAACATCGGCTAAAATGTATTTAGTGCCTTGATCGAACGGGATTTTATCTTGTGCCTTGATTTGGGAAATACATCCAAAAAATAATAGGGTAACGACTAACTTTATTCTTTTATATAACACTAAAAAATTATTTAATTTGTTCACTTGTTTTTCCAAACCTTCGTTCTCTTTTTTGATAGCTTATGATGGCTTCGTATAAATCTTCATCCTTAAAATCCGGCCACAAAACCGGGGTAAAATACAATTCCGCATAAGCAATTTGCCACAACAAAAAATTACTGATTCTGTGCTCGCCGCTGGTTCTGATTAATAAATCAACGTCGGGTAAATTTCGCGTGTAAAGATGCTGATTAATAATCGATTCGTCAATACTGTCAATTGAAATTATATTATTTTTAACTTTATCAGAAATTTCCTTTACCGCCGTGATGATTTCTTCGCGTGAGCCGTAGCTTAAGGCCAACGTGAGTGTCATTCTGGTATTGGTTTTCGTAGATTCAATCACTTCTGAAAGTTCTTTTTTGGCTGACTTAGGCAATTTGTCGAGATTTCCGATGGCATTCAGCCGGATGTTGTTCTCGGTTAATGTTTTGAGTTCGTTGCGCAAGGAATTGATGAGTAGTTTCATTAAAGTATCTACTTCCAATTTTGGGCGGTTCCAGTTTTCGGTGGAAAATGCATACAATGTAAGATTTTCAATACCCAATCGCGCACAGGTTTCTACAGTGGTGCGCACGGATTTGGTTCCGTTTTCATGGCCAAAAGCGCGTAGTAAACCTTTTTGTTTCGCCCAACGACCATTGCCATCCATGATAATCGCTAGATGTTTGGGTAGATTGTCTTTATTTATTTTATCTAATAAACTCATCATATTAATCCGCGCAAAAACACGGTTTCTCTCCAAAAGTGTATGTTAACGTAAAACCGGTAAACATATACCAATCTTTACTTGTGAGGTTGCCAAACTGCAAATTTTTCATGTTTCCATTGGTAGGATTGCTCCCATCCAGGTCATCTTTAAAGGTGTTTCGGGCCGCTACTTCAAATCCGATTACAAAACTGCCGAACACCCTTCCTTTAACTCCTACAGTCATTGGAATGGCAAAAGTTCTGTAGGTCTTATCTTTATTTGGCCCGCCATACTGAAAATACAAACCATCGTAAAACAGATAACTCAAGCCTGTAAATACATAAGGCGTAAATTGCGGTTTTGAATCATGCAAATCGAAAGTGAAAAAATCAAACTCCAGACCCGCGGTCAATTCTTTCATGCTGTTTTTGAAACGGTAATTTCTTTCCTGCCTTGAGTCGATTTCTGAATCAGCATCATCACCCGCTACGGTCGATTGGGTATAGGAAAACCTCCAGGAATGCCTTGGGCTTCTATTCCATTTATACAACAACCCAAAAGCTAATTTGTTCGGTGCGATGTAGGTGGTTGATCCGACATCGCCTATAAAATTGCTGCCTCCTAAAAACACCCCAACTTCATGGATTTGTGCTTCCACAGCCGCTGTAGCAAACAAGAAAAAAAATATAATAAAAAATCTATTCATTCCATTAAAAATAGCGTGCAAATATAATAATAATGAGGTCTCCATTGACATCAAATTTGGATTTATGTTAAAATAGGAATAATCTGCCCCTGAATGAACAAATCCGGTGTCAAAGTGAAGTAGCAAACGCTGTTTTATCGGCAATTAGTATGCGGCGCCCAAACTATGAGGTTAATTTCTTTTGTCCTCACCCCAAAGCAATTTGTTGCGCAGTGTTTTGAGAAAAGTTTCCTCAGGAATTTCGACCATATTGATTTTAAATGGCGTTTTCCGGATAATCAAAACCGATTCGTTTTTCACCGATGCGATTCTTGAATCAAGTGAAATCAAATACAGTTCTTCGCGCCCGGTTACTTTCAAACGGATTTCAGTAGTATCCGGAATGACCAATGGACGCGCGTTTAAGTTATGCGGCGCAATCGGAGTAATCACAAAACTGCCCACATCAGGCGTCAGAATCGGGCCGCCACAACTGAGCGAATAACCAGTCGAGCCTGTCGGTGTTGCGATAATCAATCCGTCGGCCCAGTAAGAATTTAGGTATTCGTCGTTCAGGTAAGTTTCAATCGTGATCATCGAAGTGGTGTCTTTTCGGCTCACGGAAATCTCATTCATCGCAAAATTGAGTTCTTGGATGTCAGGATTCTCCGGAATACAATCTAACGACAACAAACTTCTAGGGGAAATCGTATATTTTTTCTCGATGACAAATTGCAGGAAATTTTCAATGTTTTCCTTCTGTACCGACGCCAAAAAACCCAATCTTCCGGCATTGACACCAAGAATCGGGATGCCGGAATCGCGAACAAGCGTCACGGCACGCAATATCGTTCCGTCTCCGCCAATGCTGAGTAACATATCAAAACTGCTGTTGAGTTCGGCGTGCGAACTGAAAGTTTTATATTCTTTGGCTACGATTTTCTTTTCATACAACAACTTCAGGAAGTCGGCTTCTATGACCATCTCGACATTGTTCCGATTAAAAAAAACAAAGATGTCCTTAATAATGGGTTCGGTACTGTTTTGATAATATTGTCCGTAGATCGCTACTTTCATTTGTTGTGGATTGGTTATTTAGTTATTCGGTTATTTGGTTATTCGAATCCACAAATAACCAAATCCACGAATCCACTATATATTAAGGTACTTGTCTAAATAATCCGAACGCTCTTTGAGGTTGGTGATGTAATTGTCTTCCTGATGCTCCGAAATAATTTCATAATTGTAGCGTCGGAACGTCTGGATGATTTCGTTCATCGCACCCAAACTAATTTTAACCGTAATCTGAACTGTGTCAGCCTTAGCTTCCGAAATGAACAACCCTAAAAGTCTGCCGTTGTTGCTTTCCACAATCTGCGTAATCTGGCTCATCGAATAATCCAAAATCGCTTTCTGCACCACGATGATACCGCCGGGTTCTTTTAAAAAGGGCGTTTCATGGAAAAATTTGATAATATCTTCTAGTTCATAATAACCAACATACAAATTATTCTCATCGAGAACCGGAACGATATTCGAATGGTTTTTGGCGAAAACCTCCAACACGTCAAGCCAAATCATCGAAGTTCTCACAAAGAAAGGCTCCAGCGTATAACGATAATCCCCAACTTTCTTGTCGGCATCAAAAGTGTCGACATCGTCCAAAGCAATCGAACCGATGTAAACGCCTTCCTCGAGCACCGGAAAATGCGAATAAGTCATTTCATGGAAAAAATCCTGAACATCCACAATAGTTTCCTTACTGTCAATGGCCTTGAAATCGTTGTTGATATAGTCTTTAATCTCTTTCATATTGGGTATCGAATCGTTGACGCAAAATAATCAAATTTATGCCACACCACCTAGTTTAACTTCGTATTTTTGTACGGATTTGATTTAAAAATCCATCGCAACCATGACAAAGTTAAGTGTAAATATCAACAAAATCGCTACGCTGCGCAACGCACGTGGCGGAAATGTTCCGAATCTGCTGCAAGTCGCTACCGATATCCAGCGTTTTGGGGCGCAAGGCATCACCATTCATCCGCGGCCCGACGAGCGTCACATCAGATACCAAGATGCGCGCGATCTCAAACCAATTGTCTACACCGAATTCAACATCGAAGGCAATCCGCAGCACAATTTCATCGACCTCGTGCTCGAAACAAAACCCACGCAAGTCACTTTGGTTCCTGACGCGATTGGCGCGATTACCTCAAGTGCGGGCTGGGATACGATAAAACATCAAAGCTATCTCAAAGAAGTCATCGCCGAATTCCAACGCCACAACATCCGGACTTCGATTTTTGTCGATCCGGTTTTATCGATGATCGAAGGCGCGAAAGCCACCGGAACTGACCGCATCGAACTTTACACCGAAGCCTTTGCTCACGAGTATAGTTTAGGAAATCACAAAGGCATCGAGCCATACATCAACGCCGCTGAACTCGCCAACGAACTCAGTTTAGGCATCAACGCCGGACACGATTTGAGTCTCGACAACATTCAGTTTTTCAAGCAAAACATTCCGGGGCTGCTCGAAGTTTCCATTGGTCATGCGCTGATTTCAGAAGCTTTATATTTAGGTCTTGACAACGTCGTGAACATGTATCTGAACAAATTGAAATAAGGCGTGCCCACAAGGGTCAGGCTATTCGCACTCGCTTTTTTCCGCCGAACACCGTCGCAAAAAGAGCTCAGACAATGCTGCTATCCTTCACGCACTTTCCGTAATCATAAAAACCCAATCTTCAAATGACACTCTACTCCAAAATAGAAGGTACAGGCAAACCTCTCTTAATTCTCCACGGCTTCTTCGGTATGTCCGACAACTGGAAAACGCTCGGCACGCAATACGCAACGCTTGGTTACGAAGTGCACATGCTCGATTTGCGCAACCACGGCAGAAGTTTCCATTCGGACGAATTCAATTATGAGGTGATGGTGCAGGATATGGTCGATTATTGCCAAGAACATCAATTAAAAAATATCGACATCATCGGACATTCTATGGGCGGAAAAGTCGCGATGCTTTTGGCAGTCGAACATCCGGATTTGATCAATAAACTTATTGTCGCCGACATTGGCCCGAAATATTATGCGCCGCACCATCAGGATATTTTAGCGGGTTTGAATGCTGTAGATTTTTCAAAAAAACCATCACGCACCGAAGTCGATACGATTGTCGCGCAACACATTCCCGATTTTGGCACACGCCAATTCCTGATGAAAAGCCTGTATTGGCAAACACCCGAACAACTGGCTTTCCGTTTCAATTTGACGGTTTTCAATAAAGAAATAGAGCAAATCGGCACAGCGCTTCCAGAAAACGCACATTTCGATAAACCCACTTTGTTTATCCGTGGCGGGAATTCCAAATACATCAAAGACGAAGATTGGGCTGGTATTGAGCAACATTTTCCCAAAGCGGTTTTAGAAACCATTCCGAATGTTGGGCATTGGTTGCATGCTGAGAATCCAAAAATGTTTTTTGAAATCACAAGCAGATTTTTGATTTAAAATTTCAAAACACTTACTTTTATAAAAAATATTTGGTCATGAACTTACTACTTAGAATTTTACTCACTGCCATTTTAGTGGTCGTCATTGCGCATTTTATGCCTGGTGTCGCAGTGGCCAGTTTCACTACTTCCATCATTGTCGCTGTGGTTTTGGGATTGCTGAATGCTTTTATCAAACCCATTTTAATTCTACTGACTTTGCCCGTAACACTGCTGACTTTCGGATTGTTCCTTTTGGTAATCAATGCGCTGATGATTTTACTTTGTAGTGAAATTGTTGGCGGTTTTCATGTTGAAAGCTTCTGGATCGCAGTATTTTTCAGTATTATTTTATCGATTTCCCAATCGATTCTGTACGGAATGTCGAACGATAAAAAAGGCTAGCAACACATTCTCATAAAAACTTTGTTTGGGTGGTGAAAATATTCTAATTTTGCCACCCAATTTTAGTATCAAAAAAGATGAATATTACAAGAAATAATGTAGACGCTTTGAATGCGGTAGTTACTGTAGAAATTTCAAAAGCTGATTACGCTCCGCAAGTTGATAAAGTTTTAAAAAACTATTTAAAAACAGCTTCCATTCCGGGTTTCAGAAAAGGCGCCGTTCCTTTCGGAATGATCCAGAAACAATACGGAAAAGCAGTTTTGCTTGAAGAAGTCAATAAAGTGTTGCAGGAAAACCTGAACCGATATTTGCAACAGGAGAAACTCGATATTTTGGGGAATCCGTTGCCTAAAGTGGCTGAAGATTTCAATTGGGATGCTGAAGATTACAAATTCGAATTCGAATTGGGATTGACACCAAGCTTCGACATCGATTTAGGCGTAGTAAAAAACCTTACCAAATACAAAATCGTTGCCGACGATAAAATGCTCGACGACCAAGTGGCGCGCATCAGAAAACAATACGGTAAAATGATTTCAAAAGATACCGTTGAAAAAAATGACGATATCTCAGGAACTTTTATCAATGAAGCTAAAGGAATCGACAGCCCGGCTCAGATTACATTGGATATTTTCAAAAGCAAAAAAGCCGCTGACGCTTTCTTAGGAAAAAAAGTAGGCGATGTGGTTACGGTAAATACCAAAGGCCTTTTCGACGACGACCACAAATTGATGGATTATTTGAAAGTCGGTCACGATGACGTTCACGGATTGGAGATTGATGTGGATTTCAAAATTGAGGAAATCACGATGAGCGAACCGGCGGAATTGAATCAGGAATTGTTTGACAAATTATTCGGACCTGGAAATGTTTCTTCAGTAGACGAAATCAAAGCGAAAATCAAAGAAGACGCAGAAAAACAATTTGCCACACAAGCCGATCAGAAGTTTTTGAACGACGTCACAGAATCGTTATTGACCAACACCAAATTCGATTTGCCATCAACGTTCCTAAAAAAATGGATCCAAACTGTAGGTGAAACGCCACTAACTCCGGAACAGGCTGAAGCAGAATTTGCAAAATCAGAAAACGGCCTGCGTTTCCAGTTGATTGAAGGCAAAATCATGTCGCAGAACAATTTGCAGATCACTTTTGAAGACTTAAAATCATACACTGCTGAACTCATCAAAAAGCAAATGGCGCAATTCGGACAGATGAACCCAACGGATTCAGATGTTGAAGGCATTGTAGCGCGCGTTTTGTCAAATCAGGAAGAAGTCAAAAGACTTTCTGATCAGGTGATGAGCGAAAAAATGTTGAATTTATTCAAAGATAAAATCAATTCCAAAACCAAGGAAGTGACCTATCAGGAATTTATTGCAGCGTCTTACGGCGAGTAAAACAAAAAAATACTTATATTTGGGCGTCAAAACTAAGGTTGCGACGCTCATTTGTTTTAAAAAACCTACAAATAAGATACAATCCTATGAACTACGGTAAAGAGTTTAAAAAATTTGCTACAAAACACCACGGCGTGAACAATATGTATTACGATAAAATCGTAAATGCGATGACGCCCACCAATATGACGCCTTACATCATTGAAGAACGCCAATTAAACATCTCTCAACTTGATGTTTTTTCGCGTCTGATGATGGACAGAATCATATTTTTAGGAACCGGAATCGATGACCAGATTGCCAATATCGTACAAGCACAATTGTTGTTTTTAGAAAGCGCTGACGCTTCGAAAGACATTCAGATTTATTTGAATTCACCAGGAGGAAGCGTGTACGCAGGTTTGGGAATTTACGATACGATGCAATACATCAAACCAGATGTAGCCACGATTTGCACAGGAATGGCCGCTTCAATGGGAGCTGTTTTATTGTGTGCCGGTGCTGCTGGAAAACGTTCGGCTTTGCCGCATTCAAGAGTGATGATTCACCAACCTTCCGGAGGCGCACAAGGCGTTGCGACGGATATGGAAATCAACCTTCGCGAAATGCTCAAACTCAAAGACGAACTGTATCATATCATTTCACAGCATTCAGGACAAACGTTTGACAAAGTCCACAAAGACAGCGAGCGCGATTACTGGATGAAAGCGGATGAAGCCAAAGAATACGGTATGATCGATGAAGTATTAAGAAGATAAAACAGAAGTTACCTACTGAACTTAAATAAAAAAAAATGGCAAAAGAACTATTAGATTGTTCGTTTTGTGGTCGCAAAAAACCTGAAACCAATCTATTGATCGCCGGCATCAATGCACACATCTGTGATAAATGTATTGAGCAAGCGCATGGCATTGTCCTCGAGGAACTCAAAACCAACGGCAATTCCAAATTAGTAGCCGATTTGATCCTTAAGAAGCCTAAAGAAATCAGGGCGTTTCTTGACCAATACGTGATTGGTCAGGACCAAACCAAAAAAGTGATGTCGGTTGCTGTTTACAACCACTACAAGCGTCTGATGCAACAACAGCTCAACGATGACGTAGAGATTGAAAAAAGCAACATCATCATGGTGGGGCAGACCGGAACCGGAAAAACGCTTGTGGCCAAAACGATTGCGAAAATGCTCGATGTTCCTTTAGCCATTGTAGATGCTACGGTTTTGACTGAAGCGGGTTACGTAGGTGAAGATGTCGAAAGCATCCTGACGCGTTTGTTGCAGGCCGCCGATTACGACGTGACCAAAGCAGAACGCGGCATCGTATTCATCGATGAGATTGACAAAATTGCCAGAAAAAGCGATAACCCATCAATTACACGCGATGTTTCAGGCGAAGGCGTACAACAGGCTTTGCTAAAATTACTCGAAGGAACTGTAGTCAATGTTCCGCCTAAAGGAGGAAGAAAACATCCGGACCAAAAATTCGTAGAAGTCAACACCAAAGATATTTTATTCATTGCCGGTGGCGCATTTGATGGTATCGAAAGAATCATCTCAAAACGATTGAATCGTCAGGCAGTTGGTTACAGTACTTCCAAAAATGTAGACAACATCGATAAAGATAATTTGCTGCAATACATCATTCCAAAAGACATCAAAGACTTCGGATTGATTCCTGAAATCATTGGCCGTCTTCCGGTATTGACACACATGGATCCGTTGGATAAAGAGACTTTAAGAGCTATCTTAACGGAACCTAAAAACGCACTCATCAAGCAATACCAAAAGTTGTTTGCTATGGATGACGTAGATTTTACAATCAGTAATGACGCGCTTGATTTCATCGTGGACAAAGCCCTTGAATACAAACTCGGCGCCCGAGGTTTACGTTCCTTATGTGAAGCCATCTTAACCGATGCGATGTATGACTTGCCAAGCAATGACGAGAAAATACTGCATATCGATAAAGATTATGCTAACGATACGCTGACCAAAAACTTATTGAAACGCCTCGAAATCGCTTCTTAAGTTTGATTCATACACAAAATAAAAATCCCGCTTCACTAAGAACGGGATTTTTTTATGCTATCAAGTCTTGCGTCTTATTTCAAAATGCCACCGCCTTGTCCGACTTTTTCCGTCTGGATTTCAGTGTTCTCTTTTTCGAGTTTTAAGTTTCCGAAGTTATATGTCAAAGAAATTCTGAACGTTCTCGAATCCTGTTTCTGGTGGAATTGCGTCTGCAAATTCGTCGAAGAAACGAGTGCATTGATTTCATTGGTGTTGAACACATCGAAACAATGTAACCCGATCTGAAGTTTCTTATTCATAAAATCGCGGTTGAACGAAACATCAAACTGCTGGATGGTTTTGTTCAGGCTGTAAATTTCCCAAGTTCCCGGCGGCGTTAAGTTATACATCATCGTGTTCTTGATGTTCCAAGGCAAGATGAATTGCGCCGTGGCCGTGTAACTCATCACCGGTTTGGTTTTGAATTGAAAATCATAACCTTTCGTAGTAAAATCGATGTAATTGATGTTGAAGAAAATATAATTCATCGTATCGATATTGTTCATCCTTTTTTCAAATTCCGTTTTCCCTTTCAGGAAATAATCCAGCGGAATCGGGAACGAAGCATACAAACTGAACGTATTGATTTCGTCAAATTGCTTGAACGTCTGGTTGCTGACCAACTGGTTCGGCTCGGCATCAAAAATAAATTTATTGACGTCTTTGGCGATCGTGTAATTTCCTCCGATCTGCACGTATTGGAACGCCGTGAGCTTCAACTCGAAATTGTCAAAAAACGTCGGATCGAGAAACGGATTTCCACTGGAGGAATTATACTGGTCGAAATTCGCAAAATTGTTCGGATCGAGCACATTGTAATCGGCCTGCTGGATTTTCTTCGAATACGAAGCCGAAACATTCACATTCTGGTTGAATTCATACAACGCGCTCGCATTCGGGAAAAAGTTCGTGTTCTTGAAATTGACGTCGGTTCGTGTTCCATCCTGAAAAGCGGTTCGGTCTACTTTATAATCTTCAAACCTTAATCCGACGGTGAAATTGAACTTCTTGATTTTCTTTCTCGCCTCAACGTAAAACGCCAGATTACTTTCATCGTAATCAAAGTCGGTTACGGAATTGGTTCCCGAATTCAAGTTGTAGATTCCTTTGTCATGCACGTTGATTTTGTTGAATTTACCGCCCGTATTCAAAGAGAAATCAATCTTTTTATACGGAATCGCAAAGTCGTATTTCACATAATGGTTGGCCAGTTTGAAATCGACATCGCCATTGTAAAAATTCGACGTTCCGTTGTTGAGACCATTAGATTTCGTGATTGGATTTTTGTCGAAGAAATTGCTGAAACCAGTAATATCAAGTGTTCGGCCTATAGTGTCTAACTTGGTTTTATACTGCAAACTGATTTCATGGTTGTTGTTTTTGTTCTTCGCCAAAGAAGCGTTCGTATAATCGATTCCGGTGCCTTGAGTGGCGCTTTCCCCGACGATTCGGTCATTGCCCATATTCAGATTGTAGTTGAACAACAAATTCGATTTTTCTGAAAGCTTGTAATTCGTTCCGGTTCTCCAGTAAAAATTCCGGTTCGTGTTTACTGCTTTGTTTTTCTGGAACAGTTTTTCGTCAGGATTGAAACTCGAAAAAGTTTGGTCGTTGGTGGTTTTGTTTTCGCTATCGATGTAATTGTATCCGATCATCGTCTGCCAACTCAGGTTTTTCTTTTTCCCGTTTAGTAAAATTTGAGGGCTCGGTTTCTGGTATTTGTTGAAATTGTAATTGATGTTAAAACTCGCATTGACGCCTTTCATCTTTCTCGAACTCGTGATGATGTTGATCACAGAACCGCTCGAATTCGCGTCAAACGAAGCGCCGGGATTGTAGATCAATTCCACTTTCTCAATCGCGGTGGCAGGCAAACTCAATAGATAGTTTTGTAAATCGGTGCCGCTTAATGAACTGGGCATGCCGTCGATATAAATCGCTACGTTTTTGGAGTTTAACGTCAGGCTTCCCGTTGGTGAACTTATTACGCCGGGGATTTTTTTCACTGCATCAAGGCTGCTTCCGCTATTGAGAATCGGATTGTTCTTGACGTTGATGGTCGTTTTGTCGGATTCGACTTTGATGAATTGCTTTTTGTTGCCATACACCGTGACTTCGCTTAAAGTTTTTGGTTTGTCTGTTTTGGCAATAGAATCCTGTACTTTCTGGTTGGGAGTGATTTCCTGCGCCATCGCCGTTAGGCATAAAAGCAGCAGCATGGCTATACATGTTGATTTCATGGGTGATTGAATTTGATTGATGATTGTAACTAAGACAGCCATCAGTCAAAATTGTTACAACTTAAGCCGTTTTTTTGGGTATTGAAGTTGAAGGCGCGTCGCAGATTCCTCTCGGTCCGCAAGCCATACGGTGTGGTCCGCAAGAACCGGAAACTACAAGAATGATCATTAACAAGATTTTTTTCATGACGAAGTATTGATTTGAGACAGTTTTTTGAGTTGCTCCAAATAATCGCGTTGGTTCGACAATCTCGGAATTTTATGCTGGCCGCCGAGTTTATCCTGTTCTTTAAGCCAATCATAAAATAAATTCGGGCGCGCGATATGCAACACTAACGGATTCAAAGTCATGTTATTATAACGCTTGGCCTCATAATCTGAATTTAACGATTGCAGGTTTTCATCGAGAAGTTTCTGAAACTCCATCGGGTTTTTCGGGTTTTCCTTAAATTCGATGATCCATTCGTGTGCTCCTTTTTCTTTGCCTTCCATGAAAATAGGAGCAACCGTATAATCAACCACTTGTGTATTGGTGATCTCGCAGGTTTTGGAAATCGCCTGATCCGTATTTTCGACCATCAGTTCTTCGCCAAAAACATTGATGTGGTGCTTGGTCCTTCCCGTCACGCGAATACGATACGGACTCAAAGAAGTGAATCGCACCGTATCGCCTGGCAAATAACGCCAAAGTCCCGCATTGGTTGTAATCATAATCGCGTAGTTCTTATTCAAAACCACATCGGCCAATCGGATCGCTTTTTCTTCAGAAGTGCCATAAACATCCATCGGAATGAATTCATAGAAAATCCCGTAATCGAGCATCAACAATAAATCGTTCGAATTGTTAAGATCCTGAATCGCAAAAAATCCTTCCGAAGCATTGTATATTTCATAATATTTAAAATCATTGCCCGGTAAAATTCTCTTGTATTGCTCACGGTAAGGTTCGAAGCTCACACCGCCATGAAAGTAGACTTCTAAGTTAGGCCAAATTTCCAACAAGTTTCCTTTTCCGGTCTCTTCGAGCGTTTTATTGAGCAAGACTAGCATCCATGAAGGAACGCCAGCAAAGCTTGTCACGTTTTCATTCCTAGATTCGTTGATGATCGCCATGATTTTGGTTTCCCATTCACTCATCAGTGATACGCGGTTGCTCGGTGTGCTGCTGAATTCAGCCCAAATCGGCATGTTCTCTATCAGAATCGCAGACAAATCACCAAAGAACGTATTGTTGTTTTCGTATATCTGCGAACTGCCGCCCAAACGCAAACTCTTTCCGATAAACAATTCGGAATTCTCGTTGTTGTTGAGGTACAGACACAACAAATCTTTGCTGCCTTTGTAATGGCAATCTTCAAGCGCTTCGTTACTGACCGGAATAAACTTGCTTTTGGCATTGGTCGTGCCGCTCGATTTGGCGAACCATTTGATCGGCGTGTTCCAGAAAATGTTCTGTTCGCCTTGGCGCGTCTGTTCGATAAAAGGTTCTAGATCTTCATAAGTTGAAATCGGAATGCGTTCTTTGAAAGTCGCGTAAGATTTAATCGAATTGAAATCATAATGTTTACCAACCACAGTATTTTCTGCAGACCGGAGCAGGTTCATCAGCAATTCGTCCTGTACTTCATTAGGATATTTCAAAAACAGTTCGATCTGGTGGATGCGCTGTTTCAAAACCCAGGAAGCAATCGAATTGATGATGGGTAACGGCATTGTGGTTGGGTGATTTTGATTAATGATTTTGAGTTTGCCATAAAATATTCGAATACAAATCGATAACTTTACGGCTTACCAAAATAACAAAAAAATTAGCAGAAATTCTAATGCTGATGGTTCAAATATAAGACAAGATAACCGTATGAAATACGAAGGGGTTTTAACCAAAATGCAAACCGAAATCGGAAACCCGATTCAATATTACCTGGTTTTTGAAACCAGTTTCCTTAATTTAAACCAGGTGTTGGGCAAAACCATCACGATGCAACTCACAGGTTCGCAATGCCTGAATTGTGGAAAAAACAAGAAGATTTACCGCCAGGGTTTTTGCTACGATTGTTTCTATTCTAGTCCTGCAGTTGGCGATTGGATCATGAAACCGGAACTCAGCACAGCACATCTCGGTATCGCAGATCGTGATTTGGAATACGAATCTAAAGTGCAACTCCAGCCGCATATTGTTTATTTGGCTTCGTCGAGTGAAGTAAAGGTAGGCGTGACCAGGAAAACGCAAGTGCCCACGCGCTGGATTGATCAGGGTGCGGAACAAGCCATTGCTATTGTAGAAGTTCCAAACCGTTATCTCGCGGGCATTACCGAGGTGAAACTGAAAGATCATTTTTCAGATAAAACCAATTGGCGCAAAATGCTGACCAACGATATTTTGAAAGTAGATTTAATTCAGGAAAGAATCAAAGTGCAGGATTTGCTGCCAGAAGAAGTCCGGGAATATTTTTATCCAGACAAGATCGATTTATATGAAATGATTTATCCGGTGCTGCAATATCCCGCCAAAATTAACAGCCTGAGTTTGGAGAAAACGCCAACATTCACAGGAAAACTCATGGGAATCAAAGGGCAATACCTGATTTTTGAAGACGGAACCGTATTCAATGTTCGAAGTTCGGAAGGTTCGGTCGTCAGTATCGATTTATAAAAAAAGCCTGAAGATCATTTCAGGCTTTTTCGTTTTATTTTTTCTTGAAGATGCCGTTGAGCAAATCGCCCGCTTTCTTCTTGATGTCTTCTTTTACAGGTGACGTTTTTGTTTTCGTCGTGTCGGTTTTCGTATTCTTATTGATCAAGTCGCTCAAAGCATTCGTGCCTTGTTTAACCAGTTTTTCTTTCTGCTGTTTGATCAATTGGTTCGTCAGATTCGTAACACCGCTTTTGATATCGGTGGTGACTTTGGGATTTTTGAAATTTCCGGTCATTAATGCATTGATCGGAATGTTGTCGAGTTTACTAAGGTCGGTCGGCGACAATTTCGAAATCAGTTTGTTCACGTCCGGGCCGAGCAGACCAAGATACTTCGCAGGAACATCAAACTTCAGATTGTAATTCATGTTCTGGTCAAAACCATGTTGGCCGCCCACAGATAATTTGATATCCTGATATTTCAAATCGAACGGTTTGATGTTGACTTTTCCGTCTTTAAAGGTCAATGCCGTTTTAAGATCGTTGAGGTTGATTTTCTTCAAATCGATGAATTTGAGGTTTTCATCCAATTTAGATAAAAGTCCGGAATTGCTTGGGTTGATCGTAGTCGAAAGCAACTGTCCGATCAAATCACCGGACAACGAATTCACATCCGGCGTCATTTCCTTGGCGTCGAGATTTCCTGATAACTTGATGGTCGTGTTTAATTTTCCGTTGACCACACCGGCAATCGGCGCAATCTTTTTCATCATTTCCAATTGGGTAAACGTTTGTTGGATGTCGACTGCTTTCATGCCTAGATTCATATTGAAAGCTGGGATTTTTCCTTTCGTGGAAACATCGCCGCTGGCCACGATCTGACCACCGAAGATATCCGATTTCACATTTTCAAGCGTTACTTTCTGGTCTTTGATGATGAGTTTCCCGGAAACGTTTTTCAATGCCAGATTATCATATAAAACTGTATTGGCTTTTGCCGTCAGCGAGCAGTTCAGGAAAGCCGGGATTTTAACCGCTTCTTTTGGTTTTTCAGTTTTGGTTTTCGGCGCTGCAGGCGACATAAAATCAGCCACCGCAAACTGATTCGACTGCATGTTGAAATTGCCTTTGAGTTCCTGATTTTTAAACATAAATCCGTAGAAATTCTCCAGCACGCCATTGACTTTCATATCAGTTTTTCCGGTGGTCAAGTCTAGTTCCTGCAGGTTGATGCGCGTATTGGTAAATTGCACTACGGCTTTGTTGATGTTCATCGCCTTGTTCGTGTCGTCGACATATTTGAAACCGGTCAGCGTCATGTTTCCGGAATTTTGCATGTTTTCGTATTGGTTGGTCTCGACGGATTTCATATCGAATTTGGTCGACACATCGGCTTTCAAAATCCCAGAAAGTGGTACTTTGAGTTTCACGGGATAAGCTTTTGATACGTTTCCAAGGTTGACAATCCCATTGAGTTTGGCATCGACTAAAGGATCTTCAGCGATGTTTCTGATGTTCGCTTTGGCGTTGAAAACATCCTGATCGATGCGGAACGACAACTTATCGAGATTCACGTAAGTGTCGTTCGCCAAACCGGTTTCATTGATGATTTTGGTGTCAATCACAATGCTTTGCACCGATTTCGGCAAATTCGGATATTGGAACGAAGCGTTGTTCGAAGCAATCGCCACATTGAATTTCGGCACCGTCGTATCAGACAACATTCCTTTCGCAAAACCGGTTACGGTAAAATCTCCGGTCGTTTTCACATCTTTGATGTTGGCCGCATAAGAAGCCGGAATCAAGCCCAAAAAGTTCTGGAAACTGGACGTCGGTGTTTTGAATTTCAAATCGTATTGCTGGCCTTTTTCAACCATTTGTATGAAACCGTCGAATTCGAGTGGCAGTTTGTTGATGAGCGCTTTGTTTTCCTTGAACGTGTATTTGCTTTGGTCCAGATCGATTCCGAGAACCGCATCTAAAGTCAACGGCACGTGGTTCATATAATTCGCTTTGTCCATAAACAGCGAAACACTCGCGGTTGATTTTGTAACCAAATCTAGTTTTGAATTCGCAAAATCTCCAGTTCCGGTATGGTTTAGACTGTCAATGATCATCCTGATTTTGGAACCTTGATCGGTGTATTTGAATCTCAGATTCGTGATTTTATATTCTTTGATTTTGAGCGATAGCGGATCGCTTTTGCCATCGTCACTTTTGTCGTCATCTTTCAAAGCAATGTCGAAATTCCCGACGCCGTCTTTGTTGAAGATGATGTTGATGAGGCCGTTTTGTGTTGATACGGCTTCGATATTCATCGATTCATCCTTGCCTTTGAACAATTCCTTGATCGACATTTGCAGGTTGAGTTCGCCCATCGAAATCAAGGTATCACCTTCAAACGGCGCTTTGTTGATAATCAGCAATTTGTCCACGGTAACATTCGCTTGCGGAAAGCTTTTGAATAAGCTCAAATCGGCATCGGCGAACGATACTTTGGCATCGACTTTTTCATTGATGGCATCCGCAATTTTGGCTTTGATAGCGTCCTGAAAAAAGAACGGAATGGCAAATAGTGAAAGTATTAAAAGCAATAATACGATTCCAACGATTTTTAAAATTTTCTTGACCATAATATTTTATTTATAAAGTATAACGCAACGATGGCGCGATTATGATTAATGAATATTGATTTCGAACGGCATCGTGGCCTGAACGCCTTTTTTAGCCTGCACGCGACGGATTTGTTCGATGATTTTGTAATTCTCTTCGCCCAATTCCTCTTTGATGAAACTTTCTTTGGTTTTCATGAACGGAACGCCTAAACTTCCCAAATAGTCTTGCAAGTCTTTTTCATATACCGGGAAATTCTGGGTTTTGTAGTTTTTGATTTTGACCAGATCGGCAGCGTATTGCAAAGCGTCATCCATGCCGCCGATTTTATCCACCAAACCAATTTTTACGGCTTCGGCGCCAGACCAAACACGGCCTTGCGCAATCGCATCGACTTGCTCGAAAGACATCCTTCTTCCGGTGGCTACGCGGTTCACGAAAGTGGTGTATATTTTCTCAACACCTTCCTGCGCAATAAAACGATAATTGTCCGCCAAAGGTTTGAAAACGCTGTATTCTGCAGCATTGAGATTGGTGCTCACTTGCTCCGAATTGATTCCCATTTTTGTAGTCAATGCAGTGAAGTTCGGCAACAGTCCAAAAACCCCAATCGATCCTGTAATCGTGTTGTTTTCGGCGAAAATCTTGTTGGCGTTGCAAGCGATGTAATAGCCACCTGATGCCGCTAAATTGCCCATAGAAACAATCACCGGTTTGACTCTTTTGGTGACTTCGATTTCCCTCCAGATCAAATCGGAGGTCAGCGCATTTCCGCCGGGTGAATCAATTCGCAGTACAATCGCTTTAATCTTGTCGTCTTTTCTGGCATCCTGAAGCGAACGGCGCATCGAGAGTTCACCTACCACATTCACATCGCCTTCGCCACTTCCGATTTCGCCTTGCGCATAAATCACCGCAATCCTGTTTTTGGAAGAATTTCCTTGGGAAGTTGTGGCTACATTATTGGCGTAATCAAGGATCTTGATGGTGTTGTAATCTTCGTCAGCATTGACTTTAAGGATTTTTCGGATGTCGTTATGATATACGTCTTCGTAAGCGACTTTGTCCACCAAATGTTGGCTTTGCGCCATTTCGGGCGTTCTTGCGGCTAGATGGTTGGCTACATCGTCAAGTTTTGCAATTGGGATATTTCTGCTGATTGAAATGTCAGTCAGCATCGAATTCCAGACTGAATTTAAAAGTGCGGTAACCTGTTCACGGTTGGCGTCGCTCATTTTATTTTCGAGAAATGGTTCAACGGCGCTTTTGTATTTTCCGTGGCGAATCACTTCCATTTTGATGCCGTATTTGTCCTGAAAATCTTTGAAGAAAAGCAGTTCGGTCGACAAACCTTTAAACTCCATTTCACCAATAGGATTAAGGTAAATCGTGTTCGCTACAGAGTTTAAGTAATATTCCTTTTGCGAAAAAGTATTGCCGTAAGCGAACACAAATTTGCCAGATTTCTTAAAATCATCGAGTGCTTTGCGCACGGTTTTGATTTGCGCCATGCCTAAATTCGAATTGTCATTCAAAATTGAAATTCCTTTGATGTCGCTGTCGTCTTTTGCCGCTTCAATCGCTTTGATCACATCGGATAAACCGTCGTGTCGCGCATCGAAATAATCAAAATCCTTGTAATTGAATTTTCCCGCATAATCGTTGGTCACTTCTGATAAATCGAGTTCAATCACAGAATTGTTTTTCACTTCAGTCGTTTCCGATCCGCCGCCGAAAAGCGCGCCGATCAACAGAATTCCGAAGAAGAAAATCATACAAAAAGCAAAAAGTCCTATTATAGTCGCCAATACATTTCCTAAAAATCGCATATTTTTTTTCTGATGGGTTGATATTCAACGCTAATTGTTACAAATAAAAAGCGTCATAAAATTTATTAACAGTCGTTGCAAATATACTTCTATTCTAAAATTCTTTTACTTAATTTGCGGTTAATATGTATACGCAACACCAAGTTATTTTATCGTTAGGAAGCAATCAGGGAAACCGGCTCGAGAATATCCAATCGGCGATTGATCTGATCCATCGCGAAGCCGGAACGGTGGTGAAGGTTTCGAAATTGTATGAAACACCGGCTTGGGGTTTTGAGGGTGAAGCGTTCTACAATTGCGCTTTGGTGATTCACACGCTGAGTTCCGCGCAAACCATACTCGAAAAAGTGCTTGCGATTGAACAGAAATTAGGCAGGATCCGTTCAGAAAATGAAGGCTACCAGTCGCGCACCATTGATATCGATCTCATTGCGTTCAACGAAGAAATCATAGATTCCAAAAACCTTCAGGTGCCGCATCCGGCGATGCAGGAACGCATGTTCGTACTGCTTCCGATGCGCGACCTGAATCTCGATTGGCGTCATCCGATTTTGCAAAAACACTTGCCTGAAATTTTAAAAGCTTCTGAAGATAAGAGCCAATGCAGAATGGTTCAGTCGCTTGTGTTGCCGTTGCAAAAAATCGCTTTAGACCAACTCAATTATATCGCGATTGAAGGTAATATCGGTGCGGGAAAAACCACTTTAACCACTAAGATTGCTGAAGATTTCAACGCGAAAACCGTTTTGGAACGTTTTGCCGATAATCCGTTTCTGCCGAAGTTTTACGAAGACCAGAGCCGATATGCTTTTCCGTTGGAAATGTCGTTTTTGGCGGATCGTTACCAGCAGATTGCCGATGATTTGGCGCAGTTCGATTTGTTTAAGGATTTCATTATTGCCGATTACCATATCTTCAAGTCGTTGATTTTTGCCAAAGTGACGTTGACTGATGATGAATATCGATTGTATCGAAAGTTGTTCGAAATCATTTACAAGGAAATGCCCAAGCCTGATTTGTATATTTATTTGTATCAGAATACGACGCGGCTTTTAGAGAACATCAAACAGCGCGGCAGGACTTATGAGCAGGAAATTCCGGCGGAATATTTGGATAAAATCAATCGCGGTTATCTTGATTATATAAAATCGCAAACGGATTTGAATGTTTTGGTTATTGATGTTTCTGATCGAGATTTTGTGAAAAACCAACAGGATTACATTTTTGTGTTGGAAGAAATCAAGAACACGCTACATCCTTAATAACGCAGTTTTTTAAACAAATCCCAGACTACGATTCCGGCGCTTACGGCAATATTGAGTGAATGTTTGGTTCCTAATTGCGGGATTTCTATCGTGCCGTCACACTGGGCAATCGCATTTTGACTGACACCGAAGACTTCATTGCCAAATACCAAAGCATACTTTTCAGTTGCATCAACTCTAAAATCCTGAAGAAAGATTGCGTTTTCGACTTGTTCAATAGCGAACACTTTCACGCCGTCGTTTTTGAGGTTTTGAATGACTGAAACCACATCCGTATGATGTTCCCATGCGACGGTTTCGGTAGCCCCAAGCGCAGTTTTATGGATTTCCTTATTGGGAGGCATTGCTGTTATGCCACACAGGTAAATTTTTTCGATCAGAAATGCATCGGCGGTGCGGAACACAGAACCAATATTGTTTAAACTTCGGATGTCGTCTAAAATGATAATCAGCGGTGTTTTGGCAGCGGCTTTAAAATCGGTTATGGATTTGCGTTGGAGTTCATTGTTTTCAAGCTTTCGCATGTTAAAAGGTATTAGTATGAATACAAAAAAAAAGCTCCCAAATGTATGGAAGCTTTTTAAATATTTGTTTAAGGAATTATCCTTTTGGAGTTTCTTTTGGAGTTTCGTCTGGAAGGATGGTTCCTTTGATAGTCAAAACTTTTGATGCAGCACCTTCAGCATTTGAAGTAACGGTTACTGTTTTTGTGAAAGCACCTACTCTGTCAGTTGCGTATTTTACACCGATAACAGCTTTAGCACCAGGAGCGATTGGCTCTTTTGGAAACGATGGTACTGTACAACCACAAGATCCGGTAGCGTTAGTAATTACTAATGGTTTTGTTCCGTTGTTTACGAATACGAATTCACGTTTTCCGTCAGCATTGTGAGGAAGTGTTCCGTAATCGATCGTTTCGTTTTCAAATACCATTCCGGCTCCTTCTACTTTTGGAGTTTCCGCTTTAGCTGGAGCAGCTTCTTTTTTTGCAGCTGGTTTAGCAGCCGCTTTTTTAGCTTGAGCATTTGAAGTCGTTACTCCAAAAATCGTTAAAACAGCTAATAATACTATTTTTTTCATTGTTATTTTTATTAAAATTATTAGACAAAACTATAGAAAAAAACGAAACAACATCCTAAATCTTTCTTAAAATTAATTAATTTTTGAGATTGCCATTTATTCACTTTAAAATTTTTAAATTCGCTGTTCAATTTTGAATCCACTTAAAACATGCAAGCCTTGGCTACCAAAGAGAAAGAGGTAAAAGAAACCCCCTTGATGAAGCAGTATAACGAGATCAAAAGGAAGTATCCTGATGCTTGTTTATTGTTTCGGGTCGGCGATTTTTATGAAACCTTTGGGGAAGATGCGATCAGGGCTTCAAAAATATTAGGCATCGTACTGACCAAAAGAGGTGCGGGGTCAGAAACGGAAACGGCTTTAGCGGGTTTTCCGCATCATTCCCTTAATACTTATTTGCCTAAATTAGTGAAAGCCGGGCTTCGTGTAGCGATTTGCGACCAGCTTGAAGATCCAAAAATGACCAAAACGATTGTCAAGCGTGGAGTTACCGAATTGGTCACGCCCGGAGTTTCGATGAATGATGAGGTTTTACAATCGAAATCAAACAATTTTTTGGCGTCCGTTTATTTTGGGAAAAAGCATATCGGTGTGTCATTTTTGGATGTTTCCACCGGCGAATTCCTCACAGCACAAGGTAACGATGAATATATTGATAAACTATTACAGAATTTCAACCCGAGCGAAGTCTTAATCCCGAAAATCCATAAGAACAATTTCAGGGAAGTTTTTGGCGAGGATTACAACCATTTCTACCTCGAGGATTGGGTTTACAAAGAAGACTATGCTGTTGAAACTTTAACCAACCATTTCCAGACTGCCACTTTAAAAGGTTTTGGAATCGAAGAACTTTCAGAAGGCATCATTTCATCCGGTGCTATTTTATATTATTTATCAGAAACCCAGCACAATAAACGCCAGCATATTACAAGTATCCAGCGAATAGCCGAAGATGCTTATGTCTGGATGGATCGCTTTACCATCCGAAATCTGGAATTGTATCACAGTTATAATCCGAGTGCTGTTACGTTACTCGACGTCATCGATAAGACGCTTTCCCCGATGGGCGGCAGGTTGCTTAAACGCTGGATGGCCTTGCCTTTAAAAGACAGCCAGAAAATTCAAAGCCGGCATGAAGTCGTTGGTTATTTAAAAGACAACCCAGAGATTTTAAAAAGCATTCAGTTTCAAATTAAGCAGATTTCTGATTTGGAACGGTTGATTTCTAAAATTGCGGCTGGAAAAGTTTCTCCACGCGAAGTCATTTATCTTAAGGATTCGCTCAATGCGATTCTTCCGATTAAAGCTTTGGCAACGGAAAGTACACAGCTGGCTGTGAAGAAAATCGGCGAACAATTGGACAGTTGTGACTTGTTGCGCGCAAAAATCGAATCGACTTTAAATCAGGAAGCTCCCGTTGCGATTGCTAAAGGAAATGCGATTGCGAAAGGCGTCAATGAAGAACTCGATGAATTGCGGATGATTTCCAATTCAGGCAAAGAGTTTTTGGAAGGTATTGAACTCAGGGAATCGGAGCGTACCGGAATCTCGTCGTTGAAAATTTCATTCAACAACGTATTTGGCTATTATATTGAAGTTCGCAACACACACAAAGATAAAGTCCCGCCGGAATGGATCCGCAAGCAGACTTTGGTCAATGCCGAGCGCTACATTACCGAGGAATTAAAAGAATACGAAACCAAAATCTTAGGCGCTGAAGAGAAAATTTATAAGCTCGAAGTGGCTTTGTTTGAAGATTTGGTCAATTGGATTGCAACCTATATCAAACCTGTTCAGTTGAACGCGAGTTTGGTGGCCCAAATCGATTGCCTGACTTCGTTCGCACAATTGGCTATTGACAATAAATATGTATGCCCCGAACTCGAAGACAGTTTCGAACTCGATATCAAAAATGGACGCCATCCGGTGATTGAAAAACAATTGCCACTCGGCGTTCCTTATATTGCCAATGATGTTTTTCTGGACAGGGAAACCCAGCAACTAATTATGATTACAGGGCCAAACATGTCCGGTAAATCGGCTATCCTAAGGCAAACGGCTTTGATTGTCTTATTGGCGCAGATGGGAAGTTTCGTTCCGGCGGAAAGCGTTAAGATGGGCGTGGTCGATAAGATATTCACGCGTGTCGGCGCGAGCGATAATATATCTATGGGCGAATCTACTTTTATGGTAGAGATGAATGAAACGGCATCAATCCTGAACAACCTTTCGGAGAGAAGCTTGATTTTATTAGATGAAATCGGACGCGGAACCAGTACCTACGACGGCATTTCAATTGCCTGGGCGATTGCGGAATTTTTGCATGAACATCCTACAAAACCAAAAACCTTATTTGCGACGCATTATCACGAATTGAATGAAATGAGCGACTTGTTGCCGCGAATCCAGAATTATAATGTTTCTGTGAAAGAGCTAAAAGACACGGTGCTTTTTATCCGCAAACTGGTCAAAGGCGGAAGCGCACATAGTTTTGGAATCCATGTGGCTAAAATGGCCGGGATTCCGCAGTTGGTCATTTCGAAAGCGCAAAACATTTTGAAGAAACTCGAGAAGAATCATTCCGGTGATGCACTCCACGGGTTAAAAGCAGAGAAAACGGAAATGCAGATGAGTTTTTTCAATCTCGACGATCCTTTGCTTGAAGAAATTAAAGACGAAATCCTTTCTTTGGATATTAATAGTTTGACGCCCATTGAAGCGATGATGAAGCTCAATGAAATCAAAAGAATGCTGACCAAGAAATAGCTTGAAATACTTTAATTGATAGGTATTCAGCAAGTTAAAAATTTGAAATATTTTTTATAAAAAAGACTTGTAGAATTGAATTAAAGTATTAAATTTGCCCTCGCAATACGGAACAAGTGTTGCTATGTTCTTTAAAAAAATGCGAAAATAGCTCAGTTGGTAGAGCGCGACCTTGCCAAGGTCGAGGTCGCGGGTTCGAGCCCCGTTTTTCGCTCAATAAAAGTCACAGCATGCTCGGATGGTGAAATTGGTAGACACGCTGGACTTAAAATCCAGTGAACAGCAATGTTCGTGCGGGTTCAAGTCCCGCTCTGAGTACAAGAAAGCTTCAAACTATGTTTGGGGCTTTTTTTTTGGAATATGTTTTCTAAAACGGAATTGATTTTCAGGAAAGTATAAAGCAAAAAAAACCACACCTAAGTGTGGTTTTAAAATTTTTAGAAATTAATTTCTAATTATTTTTTTGCAGCATCAGTTGCAGTTTTAGCAGCATCAGTTGCAGTTGCAGCAGCATCAGTTGCAGTTGCAGCAGCTTCAGTTGCAGCAGCAGCAGCAGTATCAGCTACAGCAGCAGCTTCTTCAACAGCAGGTGCTACTTCTTCAGTTACTGGAGCTTCTTCAGCAGGAGCTTCAGCTTGTTTACAAGATACTACAGTTAATGCAGCGATAACAGCTAAACTTAAAAATACTTTTTTCATCTTACTTAATTATAAAAGGTTAATTATTAATTCGAGGCAAAGATATAAATTTTTTATTATGGAAAAATTTTTTTGAATTTTTTTTTAAAAAAATCTAATCTGTTGCAACGCCGAACATTTTACAAGTATTGTGCCAAAAAAATACTAAATAAAATTATAGTTAAAAATTCATCACAATTCTTAATAAATAAATTTAAATGTATTATAAATCCTAATTTTTTGATTTTGGCTTATTTATTTTAGTTTTTGGATGCACAATTTTTAATTCATCAATTAGGTTTTTTGCTCCTGCATACTTATCCATGATGAATAAAACGTACCGAATATCGACCATAACGTTTCTGCAAATTGCAGGATCGTAGTAAATATCGCTCATCGTTCCTTCCCATACACGGTCAAAATTCAGGCCAATTAAATTCCCGTTAGCATCAATTGCTGGACTTCCGGAATTTCCTCCGGTAGTATGGTTGGTTCCAATAAAACAAACCGGCATTTTCCCTTTGCTTCCATAAACCCCGTAATCTTTTGCATTGTATAAATCGATCAGTTTTTTCGGCACATCAAATTCATAATCGCCCGGAATGTATTTCTCCAACACGCCATCTAAGTAGGTAAAAGGTTTGTAGATGGTTGCGTCTTTTGGCTCGTAACCTTTCACTTTGCCATACGTCACGCGCAATGTACTGTTTGCATCCGGAAAATTCCTCGCGTTTTTATTGAGCTCCAATTGCGCTTTCATGTAAGTACGTTGCAAAGAAGTAATGCGAAGATTGATCTCATCATATTTAGGCGCGACTTCTTTGATATACTTGTCGGCCATTTCCTTCACCAATCGAAAAGCTTTGTCATTATTCAGTTTTTCAAGCACCGCTTTAGAATCTCCAGTCAATAATTCTTTAGTTTTGTTATAATCCACAAGGCTTGACTGGCTATATATTTCTGAAGTCAATGTCTTTAAATTGGCATTAACCAAACTTGCCGGTACGAATTGTTTAGGAGATTTATTCGCATACAAATCAATAAGCTGCTCGAACACTTTTTCATCGACCGCCGCATTGAAATCTTTATAGAATTCACCCAATCCGTTAATCAAATTAGTTTTTCTGTCCGTAAACGCCTGTTCACCTTTAGTGCCCAAAAGCTGCTCCAACTGATACATTTTATAAGCCACATTGAGCAATTCGGTGTTGCGCAAAACCACTTCTATAAAATAGTCACGGCTTGAAGCGTAAGGCGCAATTTCTTTGTAACTCTTATCGAAGTCAGCAAGTAAGTTTCCGTATTCCGCTTGCTTTCCAGCTTTAACCACTTTTTCCTGAAACGCTACTTCTTGTTTCTTTTTAATCGCAACGGCATTTGATTTCTTTAAACCTTGCGTTTCGCCAATCCATTTTTTCCAATAATTCGCAATACCCGCGTATTTCGAAGCGTATTGAATTTTAATTGCATTGTCTTTTCGCATAAAGCCATCCTGTACTTTCAAGGCTTTGTCTCGGATTTCAATTTTAGCAGGATTTAATTCATTGACGATTTGCTCAATCGCCACCGCCGGAAGATACTCATTCGTTTTTCCGGGATAACCAAATACTAAGGTAAAATCATCTTCCGCAACACCATCTAAAGATATAGGTAAGAAATGTTTCGGGACATAAGGAACGTTGTCTTTCGAATAAGCAGCCGGACGGTTGTTTTTGTCCGCGTAAATTCTAAACAAAGAAAAATCTCCCGTATGGCGTGGCCAAACCCAGTTGTCGGTGTCCGAACCGAATTTTCCAATAGAGGATGGCGGCGCTCCAACCAAACGTACATCTTTATAGGTTTCCGTCACAAAAAGCATGTATTGGTTGCCTTCATAAAAAGTCCTGATTTTGTTTTCCTGCCAGCTTTCTTTAGGTAGTGATTTGCTCAGAGCGACAATATTTTCCTGAATTTTCTTTTGTTTATCCGCTTCAGAAGGCAATGCTGCGACGCCTTCCAAAACCTTAGTCGTCACATCCTCAATTTTGATTATGAAAGTTACTTCGAGATCTTCATTCGGCAATTCGTCCTCCATTTTATAAGCCCAAAAACCGTTGGTAAGGTAATCGTGCTCTACAGACGAATGCGTTTGTATCGCGTCAAAACCACAATGATGGTTCGTCAGAATCAAGCCTTTGGGCGAAATCACTTCCGAAGTACAACCGCCGTTGAAATGTGGTACGGCATCTTTCAAACTCGATTTGTTGACGCTGTAAATATCGGCCGCCGTCATCTTCATGCCGAGGTTTTTCATTTCTTTTTCATTCATGCCTTGCAACAGCGATGGAATCCACATGCCGCCTTGTTGTGCTTGGGTTTGAATGACAAATAGTAATAAGAGTAATTTTAGTGATTTCATAAAAGGAGGTTTGATTTATGGTTGATTTTTTTCAATGTAATTTAAAATCTGAGCCGTCGCGCCCACATTCATTTGAACGAAAGTGCTGCAGATATGTCCTTTTTCTTCGCGGATTGTAACATTCTGAATTAAATTTTCAAATTGGTCTTGTAATTCTTTAGCATTCGCAATCGAAATACAGCCGCCCATATTGACCAAAGCCGTCGCTTCCGCAAAATGGGAATAATTTGGCCCAATCACTATCGGAACGCCAAAAGTAGCAGGCTCTAAAATATTATGAACGCCCGGATTTCCGAAACCGCCACCCACGTATGCAATATCGGCTTCGCTGTAAATTTTCGTCAGAATACCAATCGTGTCGATGATAAAAACATCAAAATCAGCTAAATCTTGACCTGCTTTTTCAGAAAACAAAACGGTTTTTTTAGTAATCGATTGTTTCAATTCTTGAATCTGTTCGGCTTTGATGTTGTGCGGTGCGAGGATAAATTTCACAGGCAAAGTAGTCGTATTGATGAATTCCACCAAAAGACTTTCATCTTTGGGCCAGCAACTTCCGACGACAATCGTTAAGATATTGTCTTTAAATTCCGTGATAAAATCCAAATGGTTGTCTTTCTCCAAAATCGTTGCGACACGATCAAAACGCGTATCGCCCGAAACGGTCACATTCGATTTCCCTAATCGCAATAACAATTCTTTAGAATGCGAATTCTGCACAAAAAAATGTACGAAAGTATCGAGCGCTTTTCTGTAAAAACTGCCGTACCATTTGAAGAACAATTGGTTTTCCCTGAAAATTCCCGAAATCAGATAAGTCGGAATCGCGTGTGTTTTTAGAACGTGAAGATAGTTCGGCCAATATTCATATTTAATAAAAAACACCAAATCGGGATGCACCAGATCGACAAACTTTTTAGCATTGCTTTTGGTGTCCAAAGGCAAATAAATAGTGACATCAGCCACTGCATTGTTTTTGCGCACTTCAAAACCCGAGGGCGAAAAGAAAGTCAGAATGATTTTATGATTTGGGAATTGAAGTTTCATTTTTTCGATCACCGGCAAACCTTGTTCGTATTCGCCTAAAGAAGCGGCGTGAAACCAAATCGTCTTATCGTCAGGCTTAATTTTGGAAGCCAGTGTGTCAAAAACCGTCTTTCTTCCGTCCACAAAAAGCTTGAGTTTCGGACTGAAAACCGCAAGAAATTTCACTGCAAAATCAGCAAAAATGACAATAAGATTATACAAAAAAAACATAGCTCGTGAATTGTGTCGCTAAAATACACCACTTTGTAGAATTTTTATGGTTTGCTCCATTAAATTACTAATTTTGTGCGTAATTAAATTGATCCTTTGATGAAAAAAATCCAAATGGTTGACCTCAAAAGTCAATACGATAAAATTGCCACTACCGTCAACGCTTCCATTCAGGAAGTTCTCGATACCAATACTTACATCAACGGCCCGCAGGTGCACGCTTTCCAGAAAAACCTTGAGGAATACCTCGATGTCAAACACGTCATCCCTTGCGCCAACGGAACCGACGCTTTGCAGATCGCCATGATGGGCTTAGGTTTAAAACCCGGAGACGAAGTCATCACCGCCGATTTTACTTTCGCCGCAACCGTAGAAGTAATTGCCTTATTACAACTCACACCGGTTTTGGTCGATGTCGATATCGTCAACATGAACATTTCGATTGAAGCCATCAAAAAAGCCATCACACCCAAAACCAAAGCCATTGTTCCCGTGCATTTGTTCGGTCGTGCCGCCAATATGGAAGCGATCATGCGAATTGCCAACGAACACAACTTATATGTCATCGAAGACAACGCCCAAGCCATCGGAGCGAACTGCAGATTTTCAGACGGCACGAAAAAGAAAGCAGGAACAATTGGTCACGTCGCATCAACATCGTTTTTTCCTTCTAAAAATTTAGGTTGTTATGGTGACGGCGGAGCAATCTTCACCAACGACGACGCACTCGCACACACGCTTCGAGGCATTGTCAATCACGGCATGTATGTGCGTTACCATCACGATGTCGTAGGCGTAAACTCTAGGCTCGACAGTATTCAAGCAGCAGTTTTAAACGCCAAATTACCTTTCTTAGATGAGTACGGAGCAGCGCGTCAGGAAGCAGCGAGAAAATATTCCAAAGCTTTTGAAGGCCATAAAAATATCGTCGCGCCAACGATTTGTGATGTTTGTGACTGCCACGTGTTTCACCAATACACCTTAAGAATTATTGATGCCGACCGCGATGCCTTGATGCAACATTTGCTCGACAAAGGCATTCCGTGCGCGATTTATTACCCGATTCCGTTGCACAGCCAGAAGGCTTATCTCGATGCGCGTTACAAAGAAGAAGATTTCCCGGTTACGAACCAGCTCGTCAAGGAAGTCATTTCGTTGCCGATGCACACCGAGCTCGACGATGAGCAGATACAATACATCACGAACACCGTTTTAGAATTTTTGAAATAATTTTAGGAGCTATTTCCTGCTTTGCGCTACTATCTTTTGCGCCGAACGCCGGCACAAAAGGATAACCGCTGCAATCAGGGCTAGGGCTATATACCAACCAACAACGACAATTAAAAAATGAAAGTATTAGTAACAGGAGGTTTGGGTTTCATCGGATCTCATACCGTAGTAGAATTACAAAATGAAGGTTTCGAAGTTGTCATCATCGACAACCTTTCCAATTCCTCAGAAGACGTTTTAAAAGGCATCGTAGCCATCACAGGGAAAACCCCAATCTTCGAAAAAATGGACTTGCGCGAAAAGCCAGCCGTTCAGAATTTTTTTAAAAAGCATCATGATGTTGCGGGTGTCATTCATTTCGCAGCGTCAAAAGCAGTCGGAGAAAGTGTAGAAAATCCGTTGTTATACTATGAAAACAACATCAGCACCTTGGTTTACATTCTTCAGGAATTACAGAAAAAACCGGAAGCCCATTTTATTTTCAGTTCTTCTTGCACCGTTTATGGCGAAGCAGATAAAATGCCCATTACTGAAGATGCTTCAGTAAAACCAGCCATTTCTCCTTACGGAAACACGAAACAAATCGGAGAAGAAATCATTAACGAAGTTTGTAAAGTAAGCAACATCAATTCTATTTTATTGCGTTATTTCAACCCAATGGGTGCACATCCAACGGCAGAAATAGGAGAGTTGCCTTTAGGTGTTCCTCAAAATTTAATTCCATTTATAACCCAAACCGGAATAGGAATGCGTCAGGAATTATCAGTTTACGGCGATGATTATCCAACGCCTGACGGCACCTGCATCCGCGATTACATTCACGTAGTCGATTTGGCAAAAGCACACGTTGTCGCGCTACAAAGATTGCTCAACAAAAAGAATATCGATAAAGTCGAAGTGTTTAATTTAGGAACAGGCACCGGAAGTTCTGTGTTGGAAGTCATCAATACTTTCGAAAAAGTTAGCGGTAAAAAATTACCTTATAAAATCGTAGGCCGAAGAGAAGGCGATATCATTTCCGCTTATGCCAACACTGATAAAGCCAATCAGGTTTTGGGCTGGAAAGCACAATCAACTTTAGAAGAAGCTTTGAGTTATGCTTGGAAATGGGAACAGAAAATTAGAAGTTAATGAATAATTAACAATGAATTATTAATAATGAAAAAGCCCGAACGTAAGTTCAGGCTTTTTTTATTTAGGCTAGAGAGCATTATTAATAATTAACTATTCATTATTCATTAAGCAGAGATTGTTTCCACATCGCGATTAATCTTATTGACCAAACCAACCAACACTTTTCCGGGTCCAACTTCTGTAAAAGAAGTCGCGCCGTCGGCAATCATTTGCTGAACAGATTGCGTCCATTTTACGGGAGCCGTCAATTGGATGATGAGGTTTTTCTTGATTTCATCCGCATCGGAAACCGCACTCGCAGTTACGTTTTGATACACAGGGCAAATCGGCTTTGAAAAGGTTGTGGCTTCAATAGCTGCTGCCAATTCTTCACGAGCTGGTTCCATCATCGGTGAGTGGAAAGCACCGCCAACAGGTAATAGTAAAGCTCTTTTAGCACCAGCTTCTTTCATGGCTTCACACGCTTTTTCCACGGCTGAAAATTCACCTGAAATTACGAGTTGTCCAGGACAGTTATAGTTCGCAGCTACTACGATTCCATCAATGGAAGCGCAAACATCTTCCACGATTTTATCATCCAATCCTAAAACTGCAGCCATTGTCGAAGGCGCAATTTCACAGGCTTTTTGCATCGCCATCGCACGTTGGGAAACCAGCTTCAATCCGTCTTCAAACGACAAAGCGCCATTGGCTACGAGTGCTGAGAATTCGCCCAACGAATGCCCGGCTACCATTTCAGGTTTGAAATTATCCAAAGTTTTGGCAAGGATGACCGAGTGTAAAAATACTGCGGGTTGCGTGACTTTGGTTTCTTTGAGTTGTTCGGCGGTGCCTTCAAACATGATGTCAGTAATGCGGAACCCCAGAATATCGTTGGCTTTTTCAAATAGTTCCTTCGCTAAAGGAGAAGTTTCGTATAATTCTTTGCCCATTCCGGTAAATTGAGCGCCTTGTCCTGGAAATATGTATGCTTTCATTTCTTTATTTTAGTGTTTTGAAAAGCAAAAATAGCAATTAAATTAGATTTCAATCGCATCGATGATTTCAAGCAATTGATTTTTTAATTCAGGATTGATAATGCCATTCACAGCGTCGAAATTTTCAAAAAAAGAGGGCAATGAAAACGTGCCTTTGAGTTCAGCGCCCTGAAAAGGGAATCGTTTGGAAGCAATATCCAAAACAGTAGCGCCGCCTCTCGCGCCCGGCGAAGTGGCCAACAACAACATCGGTTTTTGCTGGAAGGTTTTGTTGTTGATTCTCGAAGCCCAATCCAAGACATTTTTGAACGCTGTGGAATAGGCACCGTTGTGTTCTGCCAAAGAAAGTACAATAAAATCAGCGCTTCCGATTTTAGCGTAAAACTCATGTGCTAAATTGTGAATGCCGTTTTCTTTTTCCTTATCGACTGAAAAAACAGGCATTTCATAATCATTCAGATCGAGAATATCGAGTTCGACATTTTTAAATTGCTGCGCAGTGTACACCGCCAATTGTTTGTTGATCGAGCTTTTACTTGAGGAACCGGCGAATACTAAAATTTTTTTCATTTAAGAGTTTTTGTAATAAGTGAGTGCGCCCGACGGGCATTTGTTTACGGTTTCAATGATTTTTTCCGTCGAAGAACCTTCGGGTGTGATCCATGGTTTTTCTTTGGGTTTGAACACATCGGGATTGTTGCGTACGCAATTCCCGGAATGGATGCATTTGCCCGACTGCCAGACAATGGTGACTTCGCCGTTGGTGTATTCTTTTTTGAGGTTGTTGGGGTCCATAATTACATTGAGGTATTGATGATTGAACTTCCTTTTAATAGTTTCGAGATCGGGCATTTTTCCGCGATGGCGAGCAAGCGTTCTTTTTGGTCTTCGGGAACGATGCTCGTGAATGAAATCCGTCTGCTAATAATTGTGGTCGTTTCGGTTTCGGTCTTTTGTTCTATATTCAAAGCTACGTGAATCTGCGGAATATCCCAACCTTTGCGGTCGATATACATGCGCAGGGTAGACAACGTGCAACTTCCCAAAGACGCCAAAAGTAAAGAAAACGGATCCGGGCCCAAATTACCGCCGCCAATATTTTCAGGCTCATCGGCAATCAGTTCGCCGTTGAGCCACGAGATCGTGCATTTGTATTTTTGCAAGCCAATGTGGCCGATGATGTCTTCCTGCAATAAATTTCCCATGATTATAAAACGTCTTTGAATGCTGGAGTTTTATCGAACACACTTTTGGCAAACGGGCACAACGGAATGATTTTGATGCCTTTTTCGCGCGCAAATTCCACGGCTTTGGTGACCATCTTTTTTCCAAATCCTTTGCCTTCATTACCTGGATTTACTTCGGTGTGATCGATGATGATTTTGTCTTCGCCGGCAAAAACAAAACTCATCATCGCCTCGTGTTTGCCATCGACATCAATATAAAAAAAACCGTTTTTATCGTTGATTTTTAATTGTACTTCGTTCATAATCTTACTGTTTATTGGTTCATAGGAACTTCCATCAATAGTATTTCGGCATCCGAAGTGGCTTCAAAAGTGACTTTCTCAAAATCGGTGATGCCCAGCCCGTCGCGTTGTTGCAATTCCTCGCCGTCTACTTTCACGCTGCCTTTGATTACAAAAACATAAAGTCCGTTGCCTTCTTTTTTGCGGTTGTAATCTAGCGTAGTGCCTTTATCCAAATTGCCCATGTGAAACCACGCATCCTGATGGATCCAAACGCCGGCATCGTCTGCATTAGGCGAAAGGATTTGCTGTAATTTATTATGGCGATCAGTTGTGTCTAAAGTGATTTGCTGGTAACGAGGCTCTACATTTCGCACTTTTGGAAACACCCAAATCTGAAGCAGATTGGTTCTTTTATCATGGTTCGGATTGAACTCAGAATGTTGGATTCCGGTTCCGGCGCTCATCACCTGAACATCGCCAAATTTGATGACTTCGGTGTTGCCCATGCTGTCTTTGTGCGCCAAATCACCTTCAAGAGGAATCGTGATGATTTCCATATTGTCGTGCGGATGCGTTCCGAAACCCATGCCTGATGCGACAATATCGTCGTTTAAAACGCGCAACATACCAAATTGGACGCGGTTCGGATCATAGTAACTTGCGAAACTAAAAGTATGGTGGGCATTGAGCCAGCCGTGATCGGCATGACCACGGGTATTTGCTTTGTGTAAGATGGTATTGTTCATAATGAATAAATTTAATGATTATTATGATACAAATTTACAATCAATGAATAGCGGATGTGCTTAATGTAGATTAAGAAATTACTTTTATATTGTTGATGTTGATCAATTTTAAAAACTCTGAACGATTTTCAATATTCATAATGTCATAAATCACCTTCAAATGATATTTTACGGTATTTTCCGAAATGAAAATAGTATTGGCAATTTCTTTATTGGTTTTCCCTTGTCGGATCAATTCAATAATTTCAAATTGTCTTTCCGTAAGTTTAAAAGCAGACAAATCGATTTTTGTAAAGCCATGAGTGGATAGGCTGGAACTTAATATTTGCAACTCGTCATGAATACGGACATTTTCTTTTTCGAGTAACAAATTCTTTTCTTTATTGGATTTTAAAAATTGGTAAAACAAAAAGAGTCCGACAAATGATAACAAACAAACCACAAATAAAAAACCCGTGATGAGATTGCTTCTTTTTAAATCAAATTCTTGTTTTTGTATTTCTTTATCTTTTTCTAAAATCTTTAACTGGTTGCTTTTATTGTCAGCATTATAGGCAATGTTCATGGCGTCAATGATTTGAAACGATCTAAAAGCATTTTTCCAATCGTTATCCTGCATTTGTTGTTCTCTGAGCTTTTCATACATATAAATTTTGTATTTCAAAATATGATGTTTTTCGGCACTGCTCAAACCTAATTTAAAAGCATGTATGGCTTTATCTCTTTCTTTTGTTTTCAGATACAACTCCATTTTTTTACCATAAATAATCGGTAAGTTTTTCGGGTTTGCTTTTTCCATCAACAAAAGGGCGTCATCATACTTTTTTTCCGCATCGATATAGTCTTTGTTTAAATAATCAATATAGGCTTCCTGCATGATCATTCCGGCAATATCTGAGGGCTCGATGTGTTTGTAATTGTCTTTTTTTAATTCCTGCATCAACTTGTTGGCCTGGTCATATTTTAAAAGGTCAAAAAAAGCGTAGGCTCTTTCCAGAGTAATCGTGGCTTTAACTTCATTGATCTTGTTTGATTTTAATCCTATTTTATAAGCCTTATCTAAAACTTTTAAGGTTTCTGAATAATTAAATAATGATTTATAAGTGTCAGATTTTAAAATCAAGGCTTTACAGTGATAGTAATGATCGTCTTTATTGTCTTCAATAAAATCAATAATTAAACGGAGACTTTCGTTCGCTTTCCCATTTTGATTGTTACGAATCACCAATTTCTCCAATTGTTCATAGGGCAAACCATTAGCCATGGCTTTTATGGGGAACAAACTCAGCAGTAAAAAAAGGAGTAAGATATTTTTCATTTCAATATAATAAGCCATGCAATTTACAAAAGTCTTTATTTTAAATACATAAAAATACATTTTGTAAACAGCTAACTGTCAGAAATATAGATAAAACTACCCAGTAGGGTAGCGACGATATAGCCACACGGGTAGTATAAAAACTACCCAACAACTACCTGTTAAAAAAATTGCGCTCCAAAATAATAGTAAAACATTTGCTTGACATTTTTAGGAGTATCCGAAAATCCTTTAAAGAGTAGGAAAATCAAAAATCATATTATGTGTAAAAAAATTATTTTTCTTTTTCTTTTGATGTATCAGTTTTGTACTTCGCAAACTATTTATTATGTAGATGCTTCAAAAACGGATAACACAGAGAACGGTCTAACATGGGCTACAGCAAAAAAAGATGTCCAAAACGCGATTGATCTTGCAGTTGCGGGAGATCAAATTTGGATTAAAGCGGGTGTGTATTATCCGAATGCTAGTCCGAATATGACCGCTTCATCAACTGTTACAGCAACGAGTCCGTTAACTTCAAGAGATTATTATATTCAATTGAAAGATGGCGTGTCCATCTATGGTGGTTTTGCGGGTACCGAAACTGCTTTATCACAAAGGAACATTTCTGATAATCCTACTTATATAGATGGAGATATTGGAGTAGCAGGCGATAAAACGGATAATTGTTATCATCTTATGATTTATGTCGGAAACTATTCCACTACGGGTGTTACAGTTGATGGTTTGTTATTAAGAAATGGCAATGCTACACGATTAGCTGCAAGTACTGATTATTCTGAAGAAACCTATATTTTTGCCAACGGATTTGATAATCCTATTCCAAGAAGAATTGGTGGAGGTTTGTATGTGGGACGAGGTTTAAATAATACTATTTCAAACATTGTATTCGAAAATAACGAATGTGAAGTTTTTGGAGCAGCATTATACCTGTATGGAATTTCCGGTCTATTTTGTACTTACAATGTAATTAATTGTTATTTTGTAAATAATAGCTTGTCGGCATCTTCTTATGGCGCTATGTATACTAACGGCGGCAATGTCAATTGTTACAATTCTGTTTTCTATAACAATAGTTGTGGCTCAAATGGAGGAGACGGTGTTGCCTTATATCTTACAAGAACTAAAAACAAATTAGTAAATTGTACGTTTGCCAATAATCAAAGTTATAATGGTAGTGCGCTAAGCATTCAATCATCAGAAACAACTGAAATATATAACTCTATCTTTTATGGCAACACCAGAAGTAATCCATTTTTTGCAGCTACATCTGGTTATGATTTCAGACAATTCTTTGCAGGCCCTACACCAATTATTAAAAACTGTAGTTTGATGCATCCTAGTGCTAATTACACTGCTGCAAATTATACCGAAATGGACGCCACTTCTTCGGGGAATGTTTATGAACAAGAACCTCATTTTTCAAATATCACTGAGATAAAAGGCGCAGATGGTAAATATTTTACAGCCGATGACGGATTGGCTTTATTAACAACTAGCCCATCAAAAAACACAGGTTCAAATACTTTAATTCCTACCGCTGTAACTACTGACATCACTGGTGCTTCAAGAGTATTGGCTACAACAGTAGATATGGGAGCTTATGAAATAGATGGAGTTATGAGTTTGTCGGATACCATATTGGTACAAATCGGCAACGAAGGTGATGCGCCAAATGCAGTGGCTTCAACAGTAACAACTACTCAATTAGGACAAATTGTACCGGCAATCACTGGAATTATTCCAGCCAATCAATCAGCTTATCAATCTTATATTGATGCTAACCCTTATTCATTTAGTGCTCCAGCTACAACAGTCGAAGTGCAAGCTATGGTAAACGCTGTAAATTTGACGGTAACTACCATTTTTTATGTTGATATCGATCAACCAGATAACTCCGGAGATGGACTTTCATGGGCCACTGCTAAAAAGGATTTACAAGTTATTTTAGATAGTTATGGAAATAACCCGGGTCCAAATGTCAATGAAGTTTGGGTAAAAGCAGGCGATTACACACCGACTGCTTTCGTTGGAACTTCAGAAGCCTTGAGAGATAAATCGTTTTGGGTAAAAGGGAACATAAAAATCTATGGAGGTTTTAGCGGAACTGAAACCGGGTTAAGCCAAAGAAATATAGTTGCCAACCCAACGGTATTGAATGGAGTCGGAGCTTATCACACCATGATTGTTACCAATACGAACGCTACATCTTATACGCTTATTGATGGCGTTACCATTACGGGAGGAACAGCAAATGGTACTACAACAAACCCTGCAGGATCTTTTAGCTTTGAAAGAAATTTTGGAGGCGGCGTTCTATGCTACCAAACCGCTCCTGTTTTTAATCATGTAATTTTTAAAACGAATGCTGCAGAATATGGCGGTGGCGTTTTTAATCAAACAGCCTCGCCTAAGTTTAGCAACTGTGTTTTCACCGAAAATACTTCAACATCATATGGTGGAGGTGTGGAAAATTTCAACAATTCTTCGCCTACTTTTACCAATTGTATTATTAGTAATAATGCTGCATTAAGAGGTGGTGGAGCTGCTAACAATGGAGGAGCACCTACTTACATCAATTGTACGATTGTAAAAAATAGTGCCACTGTTGCAACATCAGGTGGTGCATTTCACAATTTGAACGCTTCTGCAAGTACTTACAAAAACTGCATTATTTGGGGTAATTCGGCAAGTGATTTTCTGACAGAAGCTGGAAGCGCCATTAATGTATCTTATTCTGTAACGCAATCAACCATTTCAGGAACAGCTAACTTGTCTGCGAACCCACAATTAGTTGACATTAATGACGGGAATGGTGCCGATGATAAATGGCTTACTAGCGATGATGGTTTTGAAATTACACCAGTTTCTAACTGTGGAAGTACAGGAGATAATAGTGCAATACCATCAAATATTACCGTTGATATTCTTAACAATCCTAGAATTTTGCAAATAACAGTAGATAGAGGTGCTTATGAAGTAGATGGTGCCAATGCTTCTGATTCGGCACTTGCTCAAATTGGTGATGAAGGAGACGCACCAAACACTGTTGCCTCTGAAGTAACTACCACTCAATTAGGGCAAATTGTACCTGTCATTACAAACATTGTAACTGCAAACCAAACGGCTTACCAAGCCTACATTGATGCCAATCCAGATGCATTCAGCGCTCCGGCAACCGCTGCTGAAGTGCAAGCGATGGTAAATACTGTGAATGCACAAGTAGAAGCAGAAGCAGCTTCAACTGCGGTACTTACTCAAATAGGAGACGAAGCAGATGCTCCAAATACCGTAACTTCAACGGTAACAGTAACTCAATTAGACGCTATTTTACCAGCTATAACTGGAATTGTAGAAGCCAACGAAGCAGCGTACCAAGCGTATATCGATGCCAATCCGGATGCATTCAGCGCTCCGGCAACCGCTGCTGAAGTACAAGCGATGATTGATGATGTGAATGCTCAAGTAGCAGCAGAAGCAGCTTCTGACGCAGTACTTACTCAAATTGGAGATGAGGCAGATGCTCCAAATACTGTAACTTCAACGGTAACTGTAACTCAATTAGGTGATATTTTGCCAGCTATTACTGGAATTGTTGAAGCCAACGAAGCAGCTTACCAAGCGTACATTGATGCCAATCCGGATTTGTTTAGCGCTCCAGCTACCGCTGATGAAGTGCAAACTATGGTCAATACGGTAAATGTTGCCTTATCGACAAATAATTTTGATATTAGAAGCATAGTAATTTACCCTAATCCATCTCATGCTATTTTCAATATTAAGACCGATGCCAATGCAGCCATTGAATTGTATGATGCGACGGGCAGAAAATTAAAATCAGATAAAATTGAAATAGGCACAACACCAATAAATGTATCAAATTACAGCGATGGTGTATACTTCCTGAAAATTTCAAACGGAAATAATCAGACTAAAACAATTCGTTTAATAAAACAATAAGTAGTTTTTTTGGGGTTCGTGAGAACTAATTTCAAGCCGCTATATGCGGCTTGATTTTTTTAAATCTAAAAATGCATTCATAAAGAATTTTTTTGGAGGCTAAAGCTATTTCTTCAGAAGTCGCGCTTTCATCTTACTGAAAAACTCTGGCGTCACACCAATATAAGAAGCGATATGTTTTTGGGATACTTTTTGGATAAGCGTAGGGTATTTCGAGCAGAATTTCTCAAAGCGGTCTTCCGCGGACAAACTTAAATTATCCATCAAGCGTTCCTGATGCGCTACTAAAGAATTCTCAGTTAAGATTCTGAAAAAGCGTTCGAGTTTTGGAATTTCCCGATACAACAATTCCTGATTTTCTTTCGAAAGTAATACAACTTCGGCATCTTCTAAAACTTCGATGAAAAGATTGCCAGGTTTTTGCGAAAGCAAGCTATACATGTCACCAATCCACCAACCTTCGCAGGCGAAACTTAAAACGTGTTCTACAATATTATCGTTGATGTTGAAACTGCGCAGCAAACCCGAATTCACAAAATAAGAATGTTTGCAGATCTCTCCGGCATTCAGAATAATCGATTTTGCTTTATAATGTCTGGTCTCGGTTTTGGCTATAAAAAGTTCCTGTTCTTCTGGAGTCAGGCTTACAATTTTAGAAATATTGTCAAGAATCCGATGCAAAACTTATTCTTTTAAAGGAAGCAGTTTGAAATAAGTCACGACAAAACGATTGTCTTTTATAGTTCCGATCACTTCGGCTTTTCTAACGGCTGAACAAAATCCGTCAGCAGCATGCGCATCGCCATGTTTGTCTATTTTGGTACCGTCGATGAAATAAGTTTTCCCATCAATTCTGGCTGCGAGATCACAACCTTTGGCTTTCATTCCGAATTGGCATTGCCCGCAGGAAACCTCAATGATTTGGGTTTTGGCTTTGGTTTGTGCTTGAAGTGCAAAACAAAACAATAACAATACTATCGTGAAATATTTTTTCATTAGGAAACCGCTTCTTTGATTCTTCGCATCGCTTCAGTCAATAGTGCTTCGCTTGTGGCATAAGAAAAACGAATGCAATTTGGGTTTCCAAAAGCATCACCGGTTACGGTAGCTACATTGGCTTCGGACAACAAATACATCGAAAAATCATCGGCATTGTTGATTTTCGTCCCGCGCAAAGTTTTGCCGAAATAATAAGAGACGTCAGGAAAAACATAGAACGCGCCTTCAGGAACATTGAGTTTGAAACCCGGAATGTCTTTGACCAAACCTACGACCAAATCCCTACGACGGTGAAAGGCATCGACCATGAATTTTAAAACCGAAGGATCAGCATCTACAGCGGCAATCGTAGCGCGTTGTGCAATACTGTTGGCGCCACTCGTTACTTGGCCTTGCATTTTGGTACAGGCTTTCGCGATGAATTCCGGTGCGCCGATATAACCGATTCTCCAACCCGTCATAGCAAATGCTTTGGCAACACCATTTACGGTAATCGTTCTGTCGAACATGCCCGGAATCGAGGCGATGCTGCAGAAGGTTCCGGAGAAATTGATGTGTTCGTAAATTTCATCAGCAACAATAAAAATGTTAGGGTGTTTCTCTAAAACTTTTGCAAGTGCCGTCATTTCCTCACGATTGTAAACCGAACCACTAGGATTGCAAGGCGAACTGTACCAAATCATTTTCGTTTTTGGCGTAATCGCTTTTTCAAGTTGTTCGGGTGTGATTTTAAAATCGGTTTCTACCGAAGTCGGAACTTCCACAGGAATACCGCCCGAGAGTTTGATGATCTCAAAATAACTGACCCAATAAGGCGCAGGTAAAATCACTTCATCGCCGTCATTGAGCATCACTTGCGCGATATTGTACAAAGATTGCTTAGCACCTGTCGATACTACGATGTTCGCAGGTTTGTAGTCTAAATTGTTGTCTCTTTTGAATTTCCTGCAAATCGCTTCTTTCAAATCTGCGTAACCATCAACCGGCGTGTACGTGCTGTAATTCTCATCAATGGCTTTCTTCGCGGCTTCTTTTACAAAATCAGGCGTGTTGAAATCAGGTTCGCCCAAACTCAGGCTGATGATGTCTTTTCCCTGTGCTTTTAATTCTCTGGCTAATGCCGCCATGGCTAAGGTCTGCGAAGTTGATAGTTTGTTGATGCGATCCGAAAGAAAATGGTTCATGAAGTATAATTTTAAGGATGGTATGGTTTGTAAAAAGGAAAAGACGCCTTTTGGTGCGTCTTTATGTTTTATGCGAGTTGCGGGTTTTGCCCTAAATCTTTTAGATGTTTGTAATGTGCAATCACGGCGCTTCTCATGGTTTTGAATTCGTGATACGGCAAGTTGCATTCATCTGCAGTCTGCTTTACGAATTCTGCAATTTTTCCGTAATGGATGTGACTGATGTGAGGATACAAATGGTGTTCGATTTGGTGGTTCAATCCGCCGGTAAACCAGTTGACTATTTTATTTTTTGGAGCAAAATTCGCCGTGGTATACAATTGATGGATTGCCCAAGTGTTTTCCATTTCGCCGTTTTCGTTCGGAACCGGATTGTCAGTTTCTTCAACGACATGTGCCAATTGGAATACGATACTCAAGATCAAACCTGCGGTGTAATGCATGACGAAAAATCCGAGCAACACTTTCCACCAGGTAACACCAAAAGCAATCGGCAATACGACCCAGATTAAAGCGTAGATGATTTTGGTAATCACTAAAACCGTCCACAATCTCGTCGGACTTTGCGGTGTTCCGTAGGATAATTTTCTTTTTAAGTAAGCGCTCATCTGTTTGAAATCGGTGGTCAATGACCAGTTGAATGTCAGTAAACCATACAAAAAGAAAGAATAATAATGCTGGAATTTATGAAACCTGCGCCACTCCGCATTTTGCGTAAAACGAATGATTCTACCGGCATCAAGATCTTCATCATGGCCTAAAATATTAGTGTAAGTATGGTGCAAAACATTATGCTGCACTTGCCAGTTGTATACATTGCCCGCCAGAATATAAATGCTGCCGCCCATAAATTTGTTGATCCAGGATTTGGAAGAGTAAGCGCCGTGGTTCCCGTCATGCATCACATTCATTCCGATACCGGCCATGCCGATTCCCATAAGGATATTGAGCAGCAACTGATACCAGATCGACATTTCAAGGGTCAGGATTAAAAAATAAGGCGTCAGGAAAATAGTGAATAAAATCACAGTTTTCAGGTGGATTTTCCAGTTTCCGGTTTTTGGGATGTTATTTTCTTTGAAGTAATTGTTGACTCTGGAGTTCAAAGTCCTGAAAAACTTCATATTATCTTGATTTGAAAAAGTGGGGATCGTAGTATTCATATGAGTTTGTATAATGGGCAAAGGTACTTATTAATAATTTTTGGATTGCCAAAGTTGCTATAAATATTTCAACACTAAAGTATTACTTTTGTTAAAAAAATAAAGCATGGAAGAGATTCTCAAGTATTTCCCAAATCTTACCGCGGAACAGATCCGACAGTTTGAGATGCTCGAAGCGGTGTATCAGGATTGGAATGCTAAAATTAATGTGGTTTCGAGAAAAGACATCGATGCGCTTTATGTCAAACATGTGTTGCATTCGCTGGCCATTGCCAAGATACAGAAGTTCGAACCCGGAACTTATGTTTTGGATGTAGGAACCGGAGGCGGTTTTCCCGGCATTCCGTTGGCGATTCTTTTTCCCGAAACGCGTTTTTATCTGATTGATGTGATCCTGAAAAAAATCAACGTGGTCAAAGCAGTTGCCGAAGCTATCGGGCTTAAGAATGTCAAAGCCGAACAAATGCGCGCCGAAAACGTCAAAGGCGATTTTGATTTTATCGTGAGCCGTGCCGTGACCAACATGCCTGATTTCGTATCGTGGATTTACGACAAAATCAAAAAACAAAACAAACACGAACTCAAAAATGGCATTCTGTATTTAAAAGGTGGCGATCTGACTGAAGAACTTGCGCCATTCCCAAAAGCGACAGAATACAACATCGCTGATTTTTTTGAAGACGAATTTTTCGAAACCAAAAAAGTGGTGCATTTGCCTTTGAAGTTTAAAGCATAAAAAAAGTCCCAGTTTATAGGGACTTTTTTTGTTATTCTTTAATGATTTTTTTGATGACCGTGCCTTTGTTTGTTTCAATTTTAGCGAAGTAGACGCCTTTTTGCAGTAGGCTCACATCCATCGATTTTTCGTCAGATGATTTCGAAATCACCGTTCTTCCGTTGGTGTCGATGATCTGAATTGCTTGAATTGTTATCGCATCAGTAAGTTCTAATTGCAGTTGGTTTTGTACCGGATTTTGAGTGATTGCTAATTGGCTGGACAAGAATGTTTCGGTGCTTAATCCTGTTGCGATATAACTTTCCATTACGGTGTCGGTTTGATCTATAGACGCTAAAGGCACTAAAGCTTTTGTTGTTGAGGTTCTAAAAAGCAGTCCGTCGGCAGATATCAAAGGATCTTGATAATAGCTATACGTGGTTTGTGTTATGGTTCCAACATTGGAAAAGAAGCCATAATTCAAATTAATCGTAATGACAGTTTTTAATCGGGTTGCATTGCTATTGGGAACGCCACCAACATTTCTGTAAAGTGTTCCATAAGCATCAACACTAGTCACGATGTTTCCTGTAAAAGTCCCTGAATAGGTCGTGTAAACATAAGTTCCCGCAACAGTATCGGTATTGCTAAAACCATAAGTCATAGGAAAAGCACCTAAGGTGGCATTGTTGGTGATGAAATTTAATTCTAAGCCAGCAGCCCGTATTCCTGTGATGGAAATCACATTGGCCACATCTTTTACAAACATTTCTGAAGTTTGAACCGCATCTACACTTGATACCACGACATTATTGGTATTTGGAAATGAAGTTAACTGAGCTGCTGTAGGATTTGCTTTAGCATAAGTCGATGTGCCCGTGTTCACCAGCTGGTCGAAATTCCAAACCTGATTCGCGCCAGAAGCAGTCTGATCAATCGGTGTGTTTGAAGTTACGACTGCAAAAGAAGCCGCATCATTGACGTAAAAAGTATTAATAGGCGATTGCGCATAAGTCATTACGGTAATCAATGATGCAATAAAAAGTAATTTTGTTTTCATAAAATTGATTTTTAAAAAAGTATCGAAATGTACTAAATATTTCTGATAATCAGCCCTATAAAAAAAGCCCAATAGTATTTATCAGGCTTTTTTTATGAAGTGTATTGGATTTATTCTCCCAAAAACGGATAACGATAATCTTCAGGAGTTACAAAAGTTTCTTTGATCGTTCTCGGCGAAGCCCAACGCAACAGATTCAACGCTGACCCTGCTTTGTCATTGGTTCCCGAAGCTCTTGCGCCACCGAAAGGTTGCATTCCTACAACGGCACCGGTAGGTTTGTCATTCACATAGAAATTTCCGGCGGCGTTCTGAAGTGCTGTCGTAGCTTCTTCAATCGCGTAACGGTCTTGGCTGAAAATGGCTCCAGTTAACGCGTATTCTGAAGTTCCGTCAACCAGTTTTAAAGTTTCGCTCCATTGGGAATCTTCGTAAACAAATATTGTAATCACCGGCCCGAACAATTCAGTTTCCATCGTGCTATATTTTGGGTTGGTCGTCACAATCACCGTCGGTTCAATAAAATAACCTTTGGATTTGTCGTAGTTTCCGCCGACGATAATTTCGGCATCGGCGTCTTTTTTGGCTTGGTCGATGTAGCTCGCAAGTTTGTCAAACGAACCTTCGTGAATGACTGCCGTGATGAAGTTTCCGAAATCTTCGGGCGAACCCATTTTCATCGATTTTACATCGGCAATCAATTGTGCTTTCACATCGCTCCACAAACTTTGCGGAACATAAGCTCTCGAAGCTGCAGAACATTTCTGTCCCTGAAATTCGAAAGCACCACGAACAATACCGGTCACGACTTGTTTCACATTCGCACTTGGATGTGCCAAAACGAAATCTTTTCCACCAGTTTCGCCAACGATTCTTGGGTAAGTTTTATAATGGTGAATGTTGGTTCCAATCGCTTTCCAGATGTCTTTGAACACATGTGTCGATCCTGTGAAATGAACGCCCGCAAAATCACGGTTCGCAAAAATCGTTTCACTGATCATCTGTGCATCGCCAAAAACCACATTGATGACGCCATCAGGAAGTCCGGCTTCTTTGAACACATCGATGATGATTTTGGCTGAAAATACTTGGCTGTCGCTGGGTTTCCAAACCACTACGTTGCCCATCATCGCAGCGCTTGCAGGAAGGTTCGCAGCAATCGCGGTAAAGTTGAACGGCGTAATCGCGTAAATAAAACCTTCAAGCGGACGGTATTCCAGGCGGTTCCAAACCGATGAATCTGATTTGGGCTGGTCGTTATAAATCTGCGTCATGAACTCGACGTTGTAGCGCAAGAAATCGATAAGTTCACAAGAAGCGTCGATTTCGGCTTGAAAAATATTTTTAGATTGGGCGATCATCGTCGCAGCGTTGATGCGCGCACGATAAGGCCCGGCAATGAGTTCGGCTGCTTTAAGGAAAATCGCGGCCCGTTGTTCCCAAGCTAAGTTGGCCCATTTTGCTTTTGATTCCAAGGCATTGGCAATTGCTTTTTCAACATGGGATTTTTCTGCTAAATGATAAGTTCCCACCACATGTTGGTGGTCGTGAGGCGCGGTCATGTTGCGCGTGTTTCCGGTGCGGATTTGTTCGCTGCCGATATAGAGTGGCACGTCGATTTTTTCGTTCCACATTTTTTTATAAGCCGCTAAGACAGCCGCTTTTTCTGGCGAATTGGGAGCGTACGATTTTACAGGTTCGTTAACTGCTTTGGGTACGTGAAAGAATCCTTTGAGCATATTTTGAGTGTTAGATTGTTGTGGATTATCAGTTGGTTGTCAATTAAATCCGGCGCGAAAGTACAAAGGTTTTTTTTAAATTAGCTTATTTTAAGCATCAGTCTGATACCTATTTAACGAGGAAATCAAAGTATGCTGGAATGCGAAATGTTTCCGATTTCGCTGTTTTGTACATGATAATCAAAAGCCGCTCCTCGTCTTTGTATTGGCCGTAAAGCTGCACAAAATTAGTGATGCTGTCATTGCCTTCTTTTTTATATTCGGTCCGCTTGCCTTCCCAACTGTTTTTTAGTAAAGTTACTTTCAGAGGCTCTGTCTTGAGCTCTTTTAATTTTTTTCCTTGGAGTTTGTTTTTAATCATCGAAACCATCGTGCCACGCATTATTTTTGGCGGTGCAGCGGTCCAAATCATTGCATTTTTGTCGTATTTGGCACTAGATTCCTTCACTTCACAGCTATTGTTTACAGGAAATTCAGTCCCGAAAAAATTGATTTTTTTGTTTTGTGCCGAAACAGCTGATATTAAGAAAACAAAAATAAAAGTCAGTTTCATATGGCTTTGAGGCTTTGAAATGATGTATTGCAGCAAGTTAATTTAAAGCAAAAGGAGCGCTCAGTTTGAAAGTCGGCACGATCACTTTGAAATTTCGCGTAGAAGTAAAATTGATCATGTTAAAATGCCCACGCATCGCGCCAAACGGAGAAGCCAACAAGCAACCCGAACTATAAGTATGCGTTTCGCCAGGTTTCAAAACAGGTTTTTTGCCGATGACACCTTCACCGTCTACGATTTCGAGATCATTCAGCGAATCGAAAATTTCCCAGTGTCTTGAAGTGAGTTGCACCGAATCTTTGCTGTGGTTTTCAATCGAGATTTCGTAACTGAAGGCAAAATGAATCTTGTGATTCTTGAAGTACGTGCCTTCAAAAGTCGTCAGAACCGAAATTTTTATGCCTCTAGTGATTTGTGAAACCATGGTTGATTTATGAGTGGATTGCTGTCAAATTTACGAAAAATTCAATTTTGCAGGATAAATTAAAGTTAAATTTTCTTAATTAATAATGTTCTCCGAAGTCACTACGGTTTTGCCGATGATGCGGTCGTAGCGTTGGTTGTTTTCTTTGTAATAGACTAACGTAAAATAATCGTTGACGGTTTGGAAATGATTGCCATCGATGGCGTTTTCATAATCAATTTTTCCTGATTTGTCGGCCACGACGTATTGGTAATTCGTAAAACCTTGTTTGATCATAATCGCTTTTTCGTAAACCGATTTTTCTGCGTTGTATTCCATTTTGTTTTCGGGCGTCAGCGCGTAATTGTTGAACATGCCATTGACGTAAATATCTTTGTTTTCGTAGAATGAGGGCGCGGAAAGCGTGAAGAAAACCCAGGCGTAATCGGCCTCGATTTCATTATTTTCAACATTGAGGTTTTTGACGATGAAATTGCCGTTATAATCCGGATTGTAAGAGTAAGGCTGCTGCGCTCTGGCCTCGTCAGTATACAGATAGCCATTGTAAACGCCACCTTGCGAATCGATTCTGGCGATGTTGTTTACGGCACTTCGGATGTCTTTATTTTCGAAATATCGGAATTCGTTGCCGCCCCAAAACTGGGTTTCGGCATCGTATTTATAAATCAGGTCGTTGCCAATGGTATACATTGGTTTGATGTTCGTGATGCCGTTGTTGATTTGTCCGTTTTGAAGCAGTAATATCTTCACGTTGCTCAGCGGGCTTTGAAACGTGATGCTACTCGATTTGATGGTGAAGTCCATGTTTTGTTTGTAGTTGATATTGGCTACAGTCCGGGCTCTTTTCACTTGCGACTCAACGCTAACCAAGGTTTCATAAACAATGAATTTTCTCGAAAACACCACTTCGCGGTCTTCATTAACGATTTTGATCATGTAGTTACCGCTGACCAATAAGCGTGTGTTTCTATTGGGAAATTGGATTCGGTAATGGGAATACAGCTGAAGCGTGTTGTACGAATTCGAATAATCCTGAATGCGCTGGTTGTCGAACCCCTGTAAATATTCATTCACGGAAAGTTGCGACGGTTTCCAATCGTAATCGCAATGCACGATCTGGTAATAATAATTGGCTTCGTTGCCGAACAGATCGTCAAACTGCAATTGGAAGGTGTCGCCCAATTGAAAAATCGGAACGATGTTCTGCCCATTCTGGACAAAAGAAACGGTTTTGATGTTGTACGGAGGATTGACTTCTTTTTCTGCCTGGGCGCTCACGATAAACGAAGCAAAGACGAGAAATACTAGAGGGTAAATCGATTTCAGCATACGGTATAATTTTTCAGATAGTAAATATAATACTATATTGATTTCAAACCGATTAAAATTAACGTTTGTCTATTTATTTTTTGGTGCAGACCGGAATGATTTCGCCTGACGCTAGACAATTTTTGTCGACCAAATCCGCAGAAAGCGTTTTGGTATAATCGACTTCGTTGACTTCAAAACCGATGCTTCGGAGTTTGTCGAAATAATCCCGACCATAAACGCGCACGTGATCATATTGCCCGAAAATTTTGGCGCGTTCTTTCTGGTCTGTGATGCTGTCATCCGAAAAAGTGGTGGCGCGGTTCAAATCCTGTGGAATCTGAAAAATGCCCAACCCGCCGGGTTTCAGCACACGATACAATTCCTGCATGGCTTTGGTATCGTCGGTAATGTGTTCGAGAACGTGGTTGCATAAAATCACATCGTAAGTATTGTCTTCAAAAGGCAAATTGCAAATATCGGCTTTGACGTCGGCCAATGGAGAAAGCAAATCGGTCGTCGTGTAGTCTAAGTTTTTCTGCTGGCGGAAAAGTTGGTAAAACGCTTGCTCGGGCGCAAAGTGCAATACTTTTTTCGGAGCGGTAAAAAAATCAGTTTCGTTTTTTAAATAAAGCCAAAGCAATCGGTGTCTTTCGAGTGAAAGTGTGCTCGGCGACAATACATTGTTGCGTTGCGTTCCGTAGCCATAAGGCAAAAACATGCGGAAACTTTTTCCGTCAATCGGGTCGGTGTAGCGGTTTCCTTTTAAGGCTATGGCCAACAACGGACGAATGACATAACTCAGCCGTATTAATAACGGTCGGGGAATGGTGTTTAAAATAAATTTGAAAAGTTTCTTCATTATATTTTCAAAGGTTCACGGCGAAACTCGTCTTCTTCGTTGCTTTCAATTCCTAAGGCTTTATAAACGTAGGCAAACGTCGAAAGCAATTCCGGTTTTCCATCGATAATCGCCACGTCATGTTCGAAATGCGCACTGGGTTTACCGTCTGCAGTCAGAATCGTCCAACCGTCTTTGAGCTGTTTGATGTTGCGCGTTCCCATATTGATCATCGGTTCAATCGCTACAACCATACCTTCGACGAATAATTTGCCACGGCCGCGTTTTCCGTAGTTGGGCATTTCCGGATCTTCGTGCATTTTCTGGCCCAATCCGTGTCCGACAAGTTCGCGAACGACGCCATATCCGTGAGATTCCGTGTATTTTTGAATCGCACTGCCGACATCTTCTACGCGATTTCCGATCTTGAATTCCCGAATACCGACATATAGAGATTCTTTAGTAACCTGAAGTAATTTTTTGGTCTCAGGCGCCACTTCTCCAATTTCAAAAGAGTAAGCGTGATCGCCGTGATAACCGTTTTTGAAAGCGCCACAATCGACAGAAATTACATCGCCTTCCTGCAACGGATTATTGTTCGGAATACCGTGAACCACCTGTGCGTTCGGGCTCATGCAAAGCGAATTCGGAAAACCGTACAAACCCAAAAAACTTGGTTCAGCACCGTGGTCACGAATGAAAGCTTCGGCTAATTTATCGAGGTATAAAGTAGTCACGCCGGGCTTGATTTCACTCGCAATCATGCCTAGTGTTTTGGAAACAATCAGCGCACTTTCGCGCATCAGTTCGATTTCTTCTCTTGTTTTTTGGATGATCATGGTCTTCTGAATTGAGCTCGCAAAAGTAATCAATTTTGAGATATTTAATTCGGATTGGCGATGATTTTAAACAGCTCGGAATTGGAGACATAATAGCGATTTTCCAACGCAATTCGATTCAATTGTGCGGCGACCAAATTGTTCTCACGCGTGTTGATTAAAAACAAAGAACTTTCCCCCAAATCGAACAGTCGTTCTTCCGAGCTCAGCATCGTTTTGTGATCGTTGACCAAATTACGGATCAAGTCATTTTGTTTGAGAAGCGACGTGATTTCGGCCTGTTGGGCTTTGATTTTATTGGTCAATTGCAAGCGTTCGAAATCCAAAGTCGATTGGGTTTCCTGAATTTTAAATTTGGCCAGTTTTAAATCGCCACGTTCTTTGCGCAGCAAAATCGGAAACGAGAAATTCACGCCAATTTTGTAATCTTCCAAACGATATCGATCAATATAACTGGGCTCGGAAAGATACGTATAACCCAAATCGATTTTGGGCAACAACTGGTTGGCTTTCCATTTCCGGTCTACCTCGAGCATGTCGAGTTTGCTTTGCAAGGCATTGATTTTCGGATGCGCCACAACAGAGAAATCAGATTGCATCAAATCGTTGGTTCTTAAAGTTTCGGCAATGGTGCTTTTGAGCGCGGTTTCGGGAATCATGTTGTCGGCTAATTCTAAAGGAATATTGTTCTCGAGCCAAAGAAAAAGACTCAAACCTAGTTTCGCTTTGGTCAGTTTTAGTTTAGAATCTTCTAAATTCAATTCTCGATTTTGCACAATAATTTTGGCTTCAATACTGTCGATGGCGGGTTTGTCGCCTTGTTCGATTAAGGTTTGAATGCCTTTGAAACGCAGCAACGCATTGGATTTATATTGTTCGTACAATTGCACTTCGTCATACGTTTTTTTCCAGTTAAAATAAGCCATAGACGCTTCATATAAAACCGAAACCGCTTCGAGTTGTTGCTCGGATTTGCTCAACTTAAGTTGCATTTTGGCTTTTCTGAGGTGCGCCATACGATCATTGATTAGCAAGCCTTGTCCGAGCGGAATACTGATGCCAAAGGAAGTCAAACCTTGATTCGGCAGAGTGTTTTCGGGATTTAAATAAATGCCTTCGTTGTTGTCGAAACTCGCTTTGAGTTCGATGCCGTACCACGTTGGAATTTTAAAACTGCTGTTCAGTATCGAATAATACTCCTGCTCTTTGAATTGTTTTTTGTTGAAATCAACTTCAATTTTCGGGTCGAACGCACCGCGGGCTTTCAGCAAAGCAGCTTGGGCTTCATTAATCTGAATCTGTGAATTTTTAACCAGCGGATGGTATTTTTTGACCAAACCCAAAAACTCATTATAGGTCAATTCCTGAGGCGCTTTTTCCTGCCCAAAACCCAAGTATCCAAAGCATAAGAAGAATATTAGAATAAATTTCATGATTTGGTTTCTTTTGAAGATTTCGCTTTAGGTTTGTAATAATTAGGTGGGAAACCGTTCAGTGTTCGCCAGATTTCATACCAAATCGGAACGTTGTTCAGCAACGCAATCGTTTGGGCTCCGCCGCCAACGCTGAGTTGTTTTGGCCAGGGAAGTTCGTGTTTGTCCGGCGCGATCAGTACCCTGAACTTTCCGTTATCGCTAATGAAGTTCTCGATGGCAACGATGCGCCCGCCGAAAGTACCAAAAGACATGTTCGGCCAGCCTGAAAAAACAATCGTCGGCCAACCATCGAACCAAACGCGTACTTTTTCGCCGCGATGCAACAAAGGCAAATCAATTGGGTCGACATAAGTTTCCACGGCGATTTCATATTCGGCAGGCATGATGCTCACGATCGGCGTTCCTTCTTTAATGGTTTCGCCCAAACCGGCTTGCAAGGCGCGATTCACATAACCCGATTGCGGCGCTTTGATATAATATAAACCGTTTCGAATGCTATAATTTACATATTGATTTTCAAGTTTGTTGACTTGCGCTTCGGTGTCGTATTGGTTGCTCAGCGCCGTAAACTGATCGCTTTCGGCTTTGGAAGATTTTTCGTTGTACTCGGCTTTGATGCGGTTGATTTCGACTTTCGCATTGAGGAATTCGTTTCTGCTCGCGAGTAATTTGTTTTCCTGCGTGATGATTTTGGCTTCCGATTCTTGCAATTTCAGGCGTTTTTCTTCTACATCAGTGAGTGGTTTCAACCCTTCTTTGTGCAGTTGCGTCGATCGGTTGAATTGGGTTTTGGCAATTTTAATCTGGGTTTTCACGGCCTCAAGATCGATGCTGTCGCTTTTTATTTTAAGCAGCGCTTGTTTGATTTTATTTTCAGCTTGCTGCAATTTCAGACGTTTTTCATTTTCAATCGCCTGAATTTGATTCGATAAGGCTGTGACTTTGGAACCATAGGAAACTACAGATTTCTTTTTAGCGTCGACTTGGTTTTTAGTATTGCTTACCAAATTTGGATCGAAGTAATCTTCTTTAATTTCGGAGATGAACAAAATCGTATCGCCCTGTTGCACGAAATCCCCTTCTTTGACGTACCATTTTTCGATACGACCCGAGATTACCGTTTGAATCGTTTGAGGTCTTTGATTCGGTTTCAAAGTGGTGATGGCTCCCGCGCCCGAAATGTTTTGCGTCCAGGGCATGAAAAGCGTCACCAAGCCCAGCATTGAAACCCCGATAATAATCCGGTTTAAAACCTTATAGTGTGGCCTGTTGCTCAGATTTTTAACGGCCGTATATTTTTCAAGCGGCTGTATTTTTTGGTCGGTGTGTGAGATATTCAGCATGACTTATGTTTTTTTGATGTCGGAAACTACTTTTCCGTTTTGCATGATAATGTGTCGGATGGCTTTGGTTTTCCACAATTGGTTTTTCGAAGAAACGATCACCGTCCATTGTTGGTTTGGCGCGCATAAGAATTCTATAATGTCCCGGGCCACCGCATCGTCCATGTGGTCTGTCGGGTTTTCATAAAACAACACTTTAGGTTTGTGAATAATACTCCGGGCCAACAGGATTTTCTGCGCGTTCGAGGAAGTCAGTTGTTTGCCTTCGGGAAAAATTTTAGTGTCAAGTCCTTGAGGCAATGATTTGATGACCTCGCCGAGTTGCATCGCTTCAATAACCCATTTTAAATCTTCGTTCGATATGCTCGGATCATTAAAAGTGATGTTTTCGCGAATCGTTCCTTCAAAGGGTGTTTCGCCATTCAAAATGGTTCCGATCTGAGAGCGGTATTGTTGCAGGTTGATTTTCCGAAAAGAATCATCATTGATAAAAAACACTCCCGAAGTAGGTTGTAATAAACCAGACAAAATGCGGATTAAGGTCGTTTTTCCTGAGCCGTTTTCGCCGTCGAGGTAAATTTTTTCGCCTTGACTGATTTTCATGGAAATGGTTTTCAGCACGTCGTTTTTAGAATCGGGGAAACGGAATTTTAAGTTTTCAATTTCTAATTGAATGTTGGTGAAGCAATAATCATAATCCTGCGACATGTGCTCTTCCAAAGTCAAATCGGTGATGCTGCCAATTTTTTCCACCGAAGTCAAGACATCATAAAAAGTTTCCAGACCGAGAATAATTTTTTCCACAGAATTGATGACCAATAAAATGATGATTTCTGCCGCTACGAACTGCCCGATATTCATTTTTTGTTGAATGACCAAATAGCCGCCAATCGAAAGTAAGCTTGCAGTGATGATCATTTTAAAAATAATCAGTTGGCTGAATTGTCTCTGAATGATTCGGAAGTGTTTTTCGCGATAGCCCAAATAATCGGTGACCAAAGTGTTGTTTTTTTCTAAGGCGAAATCGTAATTCAGGTCGCTTCGGAAGCTGAAATTATTGCGCGCCAATTCCTGCAACCAACTGGCTACTTTATACTTGAAATGCGATTCTTTCAAACTCGTTTCCAATCCGGAACGGTAGGAAAACTTAAAAATGAAATACAACAAGAACACCAATAAAATCCCAAAAATGATAAAATACGGATGGTAAAGCGACAATAGTATGATACCAAAAACAATCTGAAGCAAAGCCGCTGAAAAATCCAACAACAACTTTGAGGTTCCTTTTTGTATCGAAATCGTGTCGAAGAAGCGGTTGGCCAATTCCGGCGGATAATTGTTGTAAAGCGCTTCAAACTTGATTTTTGGAAATCTCGACGCAAAATCAAACGAGGCGCGAACGAATATTTTTTGTTGCAGGTTTTCAGTAATTCTGAGTTGCATGAGCGATAAAATTCCAATTAATGCTACGCCAATGACGACCATAACAATCAACACAATCCAGGAAGCGCTGATGCGTCCGGCCTGAATGAAATTGATGATCGCCTGAATGCCTAAAGGCAAAGACAAGCTCAGCAATCCGGCAAAAATCGCATAGAAAAACAGCTGAAAAACGTCTTTTTTATCGAGCCTTAATAAATTAAAAAATCTTTTGAGTGCTGCCATCGGTTATTTTTTTAAAAGGGTCGCAATGAGGTGTTGGTAGAAATCTGTCGGGCTGTTTTTTTCATTACAGTTCGTAATCAACGATAAATGATCTTGCAGGAAATGTTGGTGTAAACTGCCTTCTACGATGTTCGAGACCAAACTTTTGGCGAACGGATAATCAGGATTGACTTCATATACCATACTCACTATTCGGTTGATGATTCGGGTATAAATCGTAAAGAAACCTTCTTTATTTTCCTGATCGATTTCTTTAGTATGCAAGGTTTTAGCAAATTCTGCGATGATGATTTTGTTTAAAATTGCTTCATTGATGTGCTCCGTATTCGAATCGTCTTCAATTTTTTCTGTAACGGTAGCAATGGCTTTTTTTAATTTTTCTTCAGGATTCTGAATGTTGCTCGTGGTGAATACTAATTTGTATTCCATCCAGCTCCAATACCACGATGACAAGTAAATAAGCAGTTTGTGTTTGTTTTCGAAATAGCGGTATATAGAACTTTCATTCGAACCGATAAGGTCGCCCAGTTTTTTGAACGTAAAATTTTCAAAACCGATTTCATTAATCAAAAGAATACTATGTTCAATGATTTTCTTCCCAAGAGCCGATGTTTCAGGATCTTTGACATAAATTTTAGGATTGATTTGAATTTTAATGTTTGCGAATAAAGTTTGCATAACAATTGTTTTTTTGTGCAAATATAATAGTAATACTATTAAAATAGAAAATTTAACTTTTATTTATATTTTATTGATTTAAATCGACAAATGAGATTTGTCATATTTTAGCAAGAAAATCACCCATAAATTTGCTTAAAACTTTAAGGTATGAGTCAATATGTTTCGGCGGCGGAAGCTGTCAAAGTAGTCAAGTCAGGCGATAGGGTCTATCTTCAGGCCGCAGCGGCTGCACCCACCATTTTAGCGAATGCGCTTACCGAAAGAGCTGCCGAATTGCGCAATGTTGAGGTTTGCCATTTGCACACCGAAGGCGAAGCGCGTTACGCGAATCCCGAATTACGAGATAGTTTTCACATCAATTCGTTTTTCATCGGCGCCAATGTCCGACATACATTAAAAGCCGGAAACGGTTCCTACACGCCGGTTTTCTTAAGTGAATTGCCGCATTTGTTTCGCAAAAACGTGTTGCCGATTGATGTGGCGTTCATTCATGTTTCCCCACCAGACAAACACGGTTATTGTTCGCTTGGCGTTTCCGTGGAAGCTACGGTAGCGGCAATTGAAAATGCTAAAATTGTCATCGCTCAGGTCAATCCGAACATGCCCAGAACTTTTGGCGACGGCATTTTGCATGTAGACGAAATCGATTATCTCGTGGAAGTCGATGTGCCGATTTATTCTCATGAAGTTATTCCGTTTACAGCCGATGAAGAAAAAATTGGCGGTTATGTAGCTTCTTTAATTGATGACCGAAGCACGTTGCAAATGGGTATCGGTTCGATTCCGAATGCGGCTTTGAGCAAATTGAAAAACCACAAAGATTTAGGTTTGCACACCGAAATGTTCTCCGACGGCGTCATCGATTTGATTGAAAATGATGTGATTAACTGCAATTATAAAGGAACATTGCGCGGTCGTGTTTTGGCCACTTTTCTGATTGGTTCTAAAAGATTGTATGATTTCGTGAACGACAATCCTTTCATAGAAATGAAAGAATCTTCGATGGTCAATGATACCGCGCGCATTCGTAAAAACCCTAATATGATTGCGATCAATTCAGCGATTGAAGTCGATTTGACAGGACAGGTTTGTGCCGATTCGATTGGCCCGCAAATGTATTCCGGTGTCGGCGGTCAAATGGATTTTATCCGCGGTGCGTCTTTAAGTCCGGGCGGGAAAGCTATTATCGCATTGCCTTCTACGACCAAAAGAGGCGAGAGTAGGATTGTTCCTTTCCTGAAACAAGGAGCAGGCGTGGTGACTACGCGAGGCCACATTCATTATGTAATTACGGAAAACGGAATTGCAGATTTGTATGGCAAGACTTTACGCCAACGTGCTTCGGAACTCGTTCGTATTGCGCATCCGAACCATCAGGAACATATCGAGCGTGAATATTATGAATTGCTCAATAAAATGTAGAAAAGCATCGATCATTTATTTGGACGCGGTTTTGGTTTTTCGCCAATCGAAATTGAAAATACCGGAGATGATGAATCCGTTGTTTTTTTGAAACACGTTTTTGCCGTCGACTTCACGCCCCAGCATTACAGTCTGGTTTAAATAACCGGCTTCAGCACGGAATGTGGCGTTGAATGGGTAACCGATGAGTGCGCCAAAACGATTCTGGTCGAAAATATTTTCGCCAATATTGCCCCCAAATCCACAGAATACTTCGTCATAAACGGCTACATACGGTCCTTTTTGATACAACGGTAGTTGCAATCGAAGCATATACCGCAAGCGGTTCGTGTAAATATAAATGTCTTCATCATTTAAGTCTGCACTGGAATACCGCCCTACCCAACGTTGTTCGAGCATCAAGCGGTGGCTGATACTAACCCTTGAAATTGAATTGCTCAGTTGCACCATTTCAAAAGTACGGTGCTCGGTAAAATCTTTTCCCATGCCGTTGAGTGGAATATCGCCATAAGGATAAGTTTCAACCCAGGCATACCCAACGCGGAATAAAGTTTCGTTGTTGTATTTGTAATTCACGCCAACGCGCAGTAAACCCTGTTGCCAACGTGTTGCGTAATCATCGCGTCGCCATTGGTATTCGGCGTGGATTCCGAAATGGTCAGAAACAACAAACGTGGCATTGGTGGCATACCAACCGATATTATTGCGGTCGGTGATTCTGCTCTGGGCCAATCCTATGAAGGAACAAAGTAAAAAGACAGTACAATATAGATACGATTTCAAACTTTCCGAAACTTAAATTATAAAAGCGAATGTCTTGTCATCACTTCTGGTTTTTCGATGCCCATTAAAGCCAGAATGGTTGGGGCCAAATCTCCTAAAACACCGTCGTGAATTTCCTTTAATTCCGGATCGACTAAAATAATCGGCACCGGATTCGTAGTGTGTGCCGTGTTGGGCGAGCCGTCAGGATTGATCATCGTTTCGCAGTTGCCATGATCAGCAATCACAATTGTCGTGTAATTGTTTTTCAAAGCAGCGGTAATTACTTTTTCTACACACGCATCGACGGCTTCGCAGGCTTTGATTGCGGCGCTCATGACTCCTGTATGTCCGACCATATCGCCGTTGGCAAAATTGAGACACACAAAATCGACTTCGCCTTTATCGAGTTCGGGAACCAATGCATCGGCCAGTTCGTGAGCGCTCATTTCAGGTTGCAAATCGTAGGTTGCTACTTTCGGAGAATTGCGCAGGATTCGAGTTTCGCCTTCAAATGGTTCTTCGCGGCCGCCGGAAAAGAAAAACGTCACGTGTGGGTATTTTTCGGTTTCGGCGATGCGGATTTGTTTCTTGTGGTTTTTTTCCAAAACTTCACCCAAAGTTTCGGTGATATTGTCTTTGTCGAAAATGCGGTAGATGTTGTTGAACGTATCGTCATAATTGGTCATCGTGACGTAATACAAATTCATCTTGTGCATGTTATAATCAAGACGGTCTTGTTGTGAAAGCACTTCGGTCAGTTGTCGGCCACGGTCGGTTCTGAAGTTGAAGAAAATCACGACATCGCCTTCTTTAATCGTCGCGATAGGTTGATCCTGATCGTTGGTCATGACTGTTGGCGGCATGAATTCGTCGGTTACGTTTTTTGCATAGTTCTGCTTGATGGTTTCCACGGCATCTTTGGAATGTTCGCCGGTTCCGTGCACGAGCAAATCATAGGATTCTTTGACGCGCTCCCAACGTTTGTCCCGATCCATAGCGTAATAGCGGCCGATAATTGTGGCGAGTTTTGCAGGCGTTCCTTTGACGTGGTTGACAATATCGCCGATGAAACCTGCTCCGGATTTAGGATCGACATCGCGGCCATCGGTAAATGCGTGGACAAAAACTTTTTGCAATCCGAAATCATTCGCTGCATCAAGCAAACCTTTGAGGTGGTTGATGTGCGAATGTACGCCGCCGTCAGAAACGAGTCCGAGGAAATGCACATCTTTATCATATTCCTTAGCATAAACGAAAGCGTCGTTGATGACTTTCTCTTTGTTGAAGGTTTTATTCTGTACGGCCAAGTTAATTTTAGCCAAATCCTGATAGACGATGCGTCCGGCGCCGAGATTCATGTGACCGACTTCGCTGTTGCCCATTTGCCCTTCAGGAAGCCCAACGTTCAGCCCGTCGGTGCGCAGTTGTGCGTTCGGGTATTTTTTATAGAGCGAATTGATGAAAGGAACGTTGGCATTGTCAATCGCGGATACTTTCGGGTCGGGTGATTTTCCCCAGCCGTCAAGGATCATGAGGATTACTTTCTTGTTCATGGTGTTGGATTATAATGGATGGCCCTAGCCCTGATCGCAGCGGTTATCCTTTTGTGCCGGCGTTCGGCGCAAAAGATTACCTCACAAAGTTAATGACTTTACATAGGTGTTCGGTCAATTCGCTTCGCTCGGGTGGAGCGAAGAGCAGGAAACAGCTACAAAATTACGCAATAAAATTAGTGTTTCAAGCTGTTGTAATCGATAAAGTAACGGAAGCTGATCGAAAAAACATGATCGAGCTGGTCGCTGTTGATGAGGTCTTTGGCGTTGCGGTTGAAATCGGTCGTAAACGTGTTGGTGTTGATCAGCGCGTTGTTGCGGTAAAGCACCGAAATCTGGCTACCGGGCGCGAACCACCAGTTGTACGAAAGGTCAAAATTCCAGGTGTTGAAATCGGTGTCTTTATTTTTGGTGTAAGTGATGTTGTCTGTCAAATCACCGTTTTCTTCGAGTTGCAGGATGTCATGGTTTTTCGCATAAGACCAGTAATGGCGCACCAAAAGGTTGAAGTTCATTTTGTTGTTGAGCGCATATTTGCCTTCAAACGTATTGGTGAAAGTGTTTCTATTGCGGCGTGCAAAGATGATTTTGTTTTCAGTCGCCGGATTGCTATCTTCGTCAAAACTGGCGATATAACCCGTATTGTTTTGTTGGCGCAGCCAGATGAATTTGTAAACCAATAGTATTTTGTCGCTGATGCGGTAGCGCGGACTTACCGTAAAACCATAGTTCATGCGGTTTTTTTCATTGATGAATGCAAGCCTCGAATTGAGATCGACTACGAATTTCCGGTTGTAATTTGGCGAATAATACAGTCGGGTTTCAGCGAATTCGGGCAAAGTGACATAACGTATTTCCTCGAAAGTACGTGGCTCGTAGAAATCGTAAACTTTACGCGGTCGAATATCGATGCCAACGCCGAAATAATCCATTTTTTTGTTGTTGGAATCGAGCCCAAAATAGATGTTGGCCGATTGAATGCGTCCTGTCCTATTGTCAAATTCCGAGTATAACGTATGCGTAAGTTGAAAAGTATTGAATGTTTTGGTCGGATTTAGGATGCGGTAACTGGCCTCGCCAAGCAAATAATGGTAGTGTGTCTGATAGATAATCCCGAGGTCGTTGATGTCGAAATCCTTAGAAATGTAGCGGCCGCTCACGCGATAACGATAGTTGCCACTGGTTTCTCCAATCGATAACGAGGAGTTGAAACCTTTGGTGTCCGAAGGCAATTGGTTGATGAAACTGTATTTCATTTCGCCTTGCAAATTATACGTATTGGCTTTGGTGTTGAGGTCGAAAAGCAGTCCCGTGACATTCGCATCGCGGAAATGATCGGCGCGTTGTACGTTGGTATTAATTAACGATACGGACGAGTTTGTTCGAAAACGCTTGTCGAGCACGAACACATTATAGTTGGTCAAAGGAACAAGTATTTCTTTTCTGGAAGTATTGTCGTCGGTGTTGACAATCGTAACATTGGTTTTTTCGGTGACGGCGTTTAAGACTCCGATTCCCAGTCCGTCTTTGGTGCGTCCGGAAATCTTCACAGCATTGAGCAGTTTGATGGAACTTGGAAATTCCTCGATGGTTTCGTTGTCTTTTAACTCGACTTCAGGGCTTTGACCAATTCTTCTGGAATAAACCAAATCGCCTTTGCTGAACAAATCAGTTCCTTCGGTAAAGAATGGTCGGTTTTCGCTGAATTGCTGTTCGAAAGCACTGAGGTTGAGTTCTACGTTGTCGAATTTGGTCTGCCCAAAATCGGGAACGAGAATCGCGTCGAGTGTGAAAGCGTCCGTGATGCCGTATTTAATGTCGAGCCCGCCTTTGAGTTCGCCTTTGGTCTTTTCAAATTTATTGGCATTCAGATAAAAGGACGAATACGGAATAAAGAAAAGTCGCGTCGGCGTATTGATGTTGTCAATGCCTTCGAGAATTCCGGATTGCGCGCTTTCGTTGGCGATTTTGGTGTCGATGAAATTCCAAGTGTAATCCTGACGGTCTCTTCGGATTTCACGGTAAAAATTGACACCCCAAGTCTGGAATTTGTTTTTAGAGAAACGTAAGGCCGCGTAAGGAATTTTAATTTCAGCGACCCATCCGAAATCAGTCAGCGCTACTTTGCTTTCCCAAATGGCGTCCCAAGTGAAATCCTGATCGTTTTGGTTGGTGAAAATACAATCCATCTGCACGCCGGCGGAGCTTACGAAAAAACGGAAATCCTGCTGGCTGTCATTGAATCCGTTGATGAAAACCCCGAAATGTTCCGCGGTTCCAAAGATATCGCGTTGGGTGATTTCCTTCCGGATTTTGCCGGGCTCGTCATCATACATCTTGGCAGCGATGTAGATTCCGTCGTCGTTATAGGCAATCTGGACTTCTGTTTTTTTGGCTTCGCTGATGGGCTTTCCGTTATCGGGAGAGAACATAACGAAATCTTTGGCTACGGGCGCGTATTCCCAAATCGGCTCGTCAAATTTTGCGTCTATGGTTATGTCGCCTGAAGCAACGGCCTTCAAAATTTTCTTTTGGCTGTAGGAAACAACATTGATGAGGCTTATAAAGAACAGTATGAAGTAAGAAAATTTACCCATAAACACTAGTTGGTTGGTAGAACAAAAATAACGATTAAATTGAATGTCGCAATAGATTTACAATAAAATGAAACTTCCTTCGTTCTGTTTAACCGCCTGTTTTTCTGGAGCTATAAAGTTTCACAAATAGCGGAAATAAAGCGAAATGATGCATTTCATCGATTATTTTGGCTGATAATCGCATTTTTTTGTTAAAAAAGTTGGTCGGCTTAATATGTTTTAATAGGTTTGCTGCCCCGAGTCTATTGTTGAACCTAATCTATTTCAATGAATTATAAAATATTTTCTATCGCACTGGTGTTTTTATTGATGTCATTCACACCGATAAAAACCAATACTTCCAACTCAAAAGTACATCCTGAAGCCAACAGCAGCTTTGAAGCGAAAGTGGCGAATTTATATGGTCGTTTGAATCCAAATCATTTTGAATTGCCACAACTCAAAAGCTTTTCTGAAGCCTTGAAAGGGTTTTACCAATTGCAGCAAAAAGGTATTTTGCAAAAAGATGTGCTGACCATCGTTGATTTTAGTTTGTCTTCAAACGCTAAAAGACTTTGGATTATTGATATGGCTACTGAAACGGTACTTATGAATACTTATGTGGCTCATGGTAAAAATACAGGCGAGGAATTCGCAAATTCCTTTTCAAACAGCGACGCTTCGAATAAAAGTAGCCTAGGTTTTTATACTACCGGTGAAATATACAACGGAAAACACGGCATGTCTTTAAAGTTGGACGGACTCGAAAGAGGCGTCAATGACAACGCCAGAAGAAGAGGCATTGTGATGCACGCTGCGGATTATGTCTCTACGGATTTTATCAAGAACCATAACCGTTTAGGAAGAAGTCAGGGTTGTCCGGCTGTTCCCGTGGAATTGTCAGCACAGATCATTCAGCTCATCAAAAACAAATCGTGTCTGTTTATTTACCACCCTTCAAGAAATTACAATAGCAACGAAAAACTGGTCTAAGCACCGGTTTTTTTGTACATGATATAATGGATGCCAATGGTGTCGATTTCGAAAGGCTGACCGGTTTTTTCAAATCCTAACTTTTCATAAAATCCGACAGCTTTGATGCGCGCGTTGAACCAAAGCGTATAATTATTATGATGCGTTTTTAAATGAGATTCGGCTTCGTGAACCAAAGCGGCGCCATAACCTTTCTTCTGATGTTGTTCGAGAACAGCCATGCCACGGATCTGGAATTGTTTCTCATCGTTAAAAACCGCGCTTTTGGTTTCGAATACTGAAATCACACCTGCCAATAAATTATCTTCATACAACCCAAAATGGAAAGTGGTTTCCGCATCATCGTTCGGATAAATGCATTTTTCCAAAGGTTCGCCTTTTCTTAAAATCTCGTGCCGGATTGGATATAAGGTTGCGGCGGTGATTTTTTTAATAACCATCATTTTTTTGATCGCGTATTAATTAGGTAACAATTTAAGAATAAAAACATTGGCTGCAGAAACGGGCTTTGGATGTAAATAAAAAACAATTTTATCGAAAAAAACTTGCAAGTCAATAAACTTATTATTTATATTTGCACCACCAAAACGCGGAAGTAGCTCAGTTGGTAGAGCTCCAGCCTTCCAAGCTGGTTGTCGCGAGTTCGAGCCTCGTCTTCCGCTCTTAAAAAAACCTCTAATTAAAGTTAGAGGTTTTTTGTTTTTTATAAGTTTCTATACCGCCACCGCGCCCTTAATATGCGGATGCGGATCATAATCCACCAAAGTGAAATCCTCAAAAGTAAAATCGAGAATATTTTTCACTTCAGGATTCAAAATCATTTTCGGTAAAGGTTTCGGATCGCGAGACAATTGTAATTCCAATTGCTCGAAGTGGTTGTTGTAGATGTGTGCATCGCCAAACGTATGAATGAATTCTCCGGGCTGTAAATCGCAAACCTGCGCAATCATCAATACCAATAAGGCATAAGAAGCGATGTTAAAAGGAACGCCCAAAAAGATATCTGCGCTTCGTTGGTAAAGTTGACAAGACAATTTCCCATCAGCCACATAAAACTGAAAAAACGCATGGCATGGCGGCAAGGCGACTTTTCCTTCAGCTACATTTTCTGCAAATGATTTTGAAGTATCAGGTAACACTGACGGATTCCAGGCGGAAATCAACATGCGGCGGCTGTTCGGATTCGTTTTTAAAGTCTCAATCAATTCGGTAATCTGGTCGATGCCTTCGCTGTTCCAGTTGCGCCATTGGTGGCCATAAACCGGCCCGAGATTGCCATTTTCATCGGCCCATTCATCCCAGATTTTGACCCCGTTTTCATTGAGGTAACCAATGTTTGTATCGCCTTTCAAAAACCAAAGTAATTCATAAATGATCGACTTCAGATGCAGTTTTTTGGTCGTCACCATCGGGAAACCTTCGCTTAAATCAAAACGCATCTGGTAGCCGAAAACGCTTTTGGTTCCGGTTCCGGTGCGGTCGCCTTTTTGGGTTCCGTGGGCTAAAACGTACTTGACTAGGTCGTGGTATTGCTTCATTTGTTATTTTGAATTATAAATTTTGAATTTTGAATGAACATAACATTTAAAATTCATCATTCAAAATTTAAAATAATTTTTAGCTTTCTCTTTTCGAAATTTCATCGCGGATCTTCGCCGCTTTTTCATAATCCTCATCCTGAACCGCGCCTTCTAAAAGTTCGTGCAGTTCGGACAAGCTATTTTTGGTATAAGTGTCGCCCGATTGGTTGGTTTCTTCCATGCCGAAAGTATCGGGTGTTGAAAGCACGCCGTCGAGTTCGTCGCTGTCTTTGTTGGCTTCAATCGAATTGCTTTTGAGATAAATTCCGGCCTTGTCCAAAATGTTTTTGTAAGTGAAAATCGGCGCTGAAAAACGCAAAGCCAAAGCAATCGCATCCGAAGTTCTGGCATCGATGATTTCCTCAATTTTATCGCGTTCACAAATGATGCTCGAATAAAAAACACCGTCCACGAGTTTGTGGATGATCACTTGCTTGACGACAATATCAAAGCGTTCTGCAAAATTTTTGAACAAATCATGGGTCAAAGGGCGTGGCGGTTTTATCTCTTTTTCGAGTGCAATGGCAATCGATTGGGCTTCAAAAGCGCCAATCACAATCGGCAGTTTTCGTTCGCCATCCACTTCATTCAGAATCAAGGCATACGCACCGTTTTGGGTTTGGCTGTACGAGATTCCTTTTATAGTTAATTTTACTAAGCTCATAATTGCAAAAGTACAACGAATTGGTACAAACTACCAACACCTTTTTAAACAAAAAAAGGCTATCCGAATGAACTGCATCCCGATAGCCTTTCACAGGCACAATTTAAAAAAAATTATGGTTATTTCTATTGTGAAAAGATATTTTTAAACCACATAGAAGCATAGAAAATATTATAGCAACAGATTCTGTTTAGAAAAATTCTTTATTCACATAGCTATCAAATCTATAAAAAAACGAAGTTTCCTTGATGAACAAGAAATGAATCTATGTTTCTATGTGGTCAAAAAATAAAAAATTATGCGTTCTGTGCTTTAAAAGCTTTTAATTTTTCAGTCAATTTAGGAACAATATCGAAAAGATCCCCGACCACACCGTAATCCGCTACCTTAAAGAAAGGCGCTTCAGGGTCGGAGTTGATCACCACTTTCACTTTCGATGAGTTGATGCCCGCAATATGCTGGATCGCTCCAGAAATCCCAACTGCAATGTATAAGTTTGCTGCTACAGGTTTTCCGGTTTGCCCGACGTGCTCGCTGTGAGGTCTCCAATCCAAATCCGAAACTGGTTTTGAGCAAGCCGTTGCTGCACCAAGTACAGTGGCCATTTCCTCAATGATGCCCCAGTTTTCAGGCCCTTTCATCCCACGTCCCGCAGATACCACGATATCGGCATCGGCAATCGTTACTTTTCCGGATGATTTTTCTACTGATTGTACTTTCACGCCAAAATCCGCATCGCTAATAGAAGGTGAAAAATCTTCTTCAGTCAAAGAAGAAGCGTTTTCAAAAACACCGTAAGAATTTTTCCCTAAACTCAACACTTTCACATCGGTGCTGATTTCTGTAATGTTGAACGCTTTATTTGAAAATGCAGTTCTTTTCACCTGAAATGGCGAAGTGCTCACCGGCAAACCAACTACGTTAGATGCGAAACCAGCTTCCAAAGCAACGGCAACCAAAGGCGCTAAATACAAACTGTCTGTAGTCGATGACAACAAAACCAATTTCACGTTTTCTTTCTGAGCCGCTTGTTTGATTGCGTCGGCGTATGCTTTTGCAGTAAATCCGGCTAGTTTGTCGTTGTTGATTTTCAAAACTTTGTCCACTCCGTATTGCGACAATTCCGAAACACTTCCAGCGTTTACCGTTACAGCTGTTACCGTTGTTCCCATGCTTTGCGCTACAGCTTTGGCGTACGAAGCCAATTCGAAAGCGACTTTCTTAAATTTTCCTTCTGCAGATTCTGCGTATATTAATATAGACATCTTTAATTATTTTGAATGATGAATGTTGAATTTTGAATGTGGGCGTTCCCCTGCGGGTCGGGCTTTCCGCAGTACACGGTACTGCTTCCAATCCCTAACGCGGCGCGTCATTTATTAGATGACTTTCGCTTCGTTGTGCAAGGCGTTGACCAAGCCGTCTAAATCGTCTGCCGAGAACAATTTCACGGCTGATTTCGGTGCTGGTTTTTCGAATTTCACCGCTTTGGTTTCAGTGTTGGCTGCAACGGGTTCCAAAACCGTTAAGACTTTTGTTCTTGCGGTCATGATGCCACGCATGTTCGGTATTCTCAAATCTTTTTCCTCAACCAATCCTTTTTGTCCGCCAATAATTAACGGAAGTGAAGTGGATACGATTTCTTTTCCACCGTCAATTTCGCGGGAAGCTGTTGCTGAAGTGCCATCGACTTTAACTTCGATACACGAATTTACAAAGTTGTAACCTAGTAAACCTGCCAACATCCCGGGAACCATTCCGCCATTGTAATCTAAAGATTCTTTTCCGGCAATGATCAAATCATAACCGCCGTTTTTGATGACTTCGGCCAATTGTTTGGCTACGAAAAATCCGTCGGTCGGATTGGCGTTCACGCGGATGGCTTCATTCGCTCCAATCGCTAAGGCTTTTCTTAAAGTTGGTTCCGTATCTGGTCCGCCAACATTGACCACGGTAACATTTGCGCCTTGTTGTTCTTGGAACCAAATGGCACGCGTGAGTCCGAATTCGTCGTTCGGATTGATCACGAACTGCACGCCGTTGGTGTCAAATTCCGAATCGCCGTTGGTGAAATTAATTTTGGAAGTAGTATCAGGAACATGGCTGATGCAAACTAATATTTTCATGTGTAATAGAATTGGATTAAAAATATGGTGCGACAAAATTAGAATTTTATTTTGAATTATTTGCTATGCGTGCATAATATTTTTGAGAACTATTTCGATTTCGTAAAGTGTCAATTGTGTAACACATATATTGAGTTTTATAAACCCTAAAAACGACTTATTGACTACCTTTATAGTAATAAAGAATGCGATTCATTGATCCATAAAAAGCAGCAATCATGGCTAAAGAAACCAAAGCCCAGCAAGATAAAATCGAAAAAGTAATGCGCGAATTCAAAGAGGGCGACCTCAAATCAGGAAAGGATGGCAAAGGCGGAACAATCAAAAGTTGTAATCAAGCTGTTGCCATCGCGATGAGCGAAGCCGGAATGTCCAACAAAGAAAAATAAAGAACATCATGGAAAATACAGACAAAACATCGAAAAACAAAACCGCAACTCAAGCCGATAAAGATTTTCAGGGCTATCCGGCTTATCCGCCGAGTGAAGATATTTACAATAAACTCAAAGAAGAAACCGAAGTCGATCCCGAAGATACTTCCAAAAGAAAACCTTCGAATGCCCATAACGGGAAATTCAATGAGAAAAATTTCCATCAGGACAAAGCAGGCGACGATCTCGACATTCCGGGTTCAGAGCTCGATGACGAGCAAGAAAATATTGGTAGCGAAGATGAGGAAAACAACGGCTACAGTATTGGTGGTGACAACCATAACGACCTCGAAGAAGACAACGGGTAATTTCAATTGAAGTTATCAAACAAGCATCATTAGCAATAATGGTGCTTTGTTATTTGGAGTTACATCGATTTCGTGCAAAAAACATCCACAAAAAAGCACAAAAAAAATCTTTTATCGTGTTTTAATTTTTACTTTTGCTTTCCAAAATTGATACAAAGACTATTTATATGAGAACGATACAATTTAGAGAAGCGATTGCCGAAGCGATGAGTGAAGAAATGCGTCGAGACGAATCGGTGTATTTGATGGGTGAGGAAGTAGCAGAATACAACGGAGCGTATAAAGCTTCCAAAGGAATGCTTGACGAATTCGGACCCAAACGTGTCATCGATACGCCGATTGCCGAACTAGGTTTTGCGGGAATCGCAGTAGGTTCAGCCATGAACGGTTGTCGTCCGATTGTAGAATATATGACGTTCAACTTCTCACTTGTAGGAATCGACCAGATCATCAACAACGCCGCGAAAATGCGCCAGATGTCAGCGGGACAATTCCCAATGCCAATGGTATTTCGTGGGCCAACCGCTTCAGCCGGACAATTGGGAGCTACACATTCACAGGCTTTTGAGAACTGGTTTGCGAATACGCCTGGTTTGAAAGTAGTCGTTCCCTCAACAGTTTACGATGCGAAAGGTTTGCTCAAAGCAGCCATCCGAGATAATGATCCCGTGATTTTCATGGAGTCAGAACAAATGTATGGCGACAAAGGTGAAGTGCCTGAAGGAGAATACACAATTCCGTTAGGTGTTGCCGATATCAAAAGAGAAGGTACAGACGTAACCATAGTTTCTTTTGGAAAAATTATAAAAGAAGCGCATATCGCAGCAGACGCCTTGGAAAAAGAAGGAATCTCCTGCGAAATCATCGACTTGAGAACCGTGCGCCCGATGGATTATGACGCGATTTTAAACTCAGTTAAAAAAACCAATCGTTTGGTCGTTCTAGAAGAAGCATGGCCGTTCGCGAGTGTTGCTTCTGAAATTACCTATATAGTACAAGAACGCGCTTTCGATTTCTTAGATGCTCCGATTCAGAGAATTACCACTGCTGATACACCGGCTCCGTATTCTCCAACCTTATTGAAAGAATGGTTGCCAAATTCGGAAGATGTGATCAAAGCGGTTAAAAAAGTGATGTATAAATAATTGACAATTGATAATTAACAATTGATAATTGATAATTGTTTTTGGGTCAATTTGAGGTCTCATTTTTAATTGTTAATTATCCATTATCCATGATCAATTAATTAATATATTTGAACTTCATCGAATCCTGTTTGGTGAAGTTTTTTAGTTTATGAAAAAGAAGATATTTTTAGTTGTATTCGCCTTTCTGACACAGTGGCTTTTGGCACAGACCAAAGTGAGCGGTATCGTTGTGGATGCCAGCAACCAGCCGATTCCGTTTGCGAATGTGGTTTTTAAGAATTCAAGTCTGGGAACGGTCACCAACGAAGACGGCCGGTTCTACATCGAATCGGATAAAACTTTTAAGACGCTCGTAGTGTCGTTCATGGGTTTTGATACCAAGGAAATTCCTTTGCCCAAAGAAGTCAATTACGATTTTAAAGTCACTTTGAGCGACGGAAACAAACTTAAGGAAGTCGTCGTCTACAGCGGAAAAACTTCCAAAAAGAACAATCCGGCTTTAGACATCCTTCGTAAAATCTGGGCGCGCAAGCGTAAGAACGGCCTCAATATGTTCAACCAATACCAGATGGAGAAATACGAAAAGGTCGAATTCGACATGAACTCGATTGACAGTGCCTTCATGAAACGCAAGATTTTCAGAGGCATGGAATTCATCTTCAACCAAATCGATACTTCCAAAATCACCGGAAAAACTTATCTGCCGATTTTCATCAACGAAGCGCTTTCGGATGTTTATGGCGATAACATCAAAAAGAAAGTCAAGGAAATCCTCAAAGCCAACAAGAATTCGGGTTTTGAAACCAACCAGCAAATCATTGCGTTCATCAAAGATTTGTATTCCGATTACGATATCTACAACAATTACGTGACGTTCTTCGATAAGAGTTTTACGAGCCCGTTATCGAGAACCGGAATCGACGTCTACAATTACGTTTTGACCGACACCGCTTATATAGATAAAAAACTTTGCTATAATATCGTGTTCTATCCGAGGCGCAAGAACGAGCTCACCTTCAAAGGCGATTTTTGGGTGAATGACACAACCTGGGCGATCAAGAACATCAACATGGCCGTGACCAAAAGCGCCAACATCAACTGGGTCAAAGACGTTTATATCGAACAGGAATTTGAAGTGATGAACGACTCGGTGTTTCTCTTGACCAAAGATTATATGATGTCTGATTTCGCGTTAAACAAAAAGGAAAAGTCTAAAGGCGTTTACGGAAAACGAACGACCTATTTCAGGAATCACAAGTTCAATCAGGAGAAACCGGATGAGTTCTATAAACAGGAAGTCAATTATAACGACGAATCAGTCTACGTCAAGCCCGACGAATATTGGGAAGAGAACCGTTTTGAAAAACTGACCAAAGACGAACTCGGCGTTTATAAGATGCTCGATACTTTAAAAACCGTCAAGAAATTTAAGCGTTTGTATGATTTAGTGTCGATCATCGGCAGCGGATATATTGGCGTCGGAAATTACCTTGATTACGGATCCATCTACTCGACCATTGGCAATAATGCCGTGGAAGGATTGCGTCTGCGCGCCGGACTCAGAACCTATTTCGGGGCGAACGATCCGTGGCGACTGCAAGGGTATACCGCTTATGGTTTTAAAGACAATAAATTCAAATACGGTTTGTCCGGAAAATGGTTAATCAATAAGAAGAACCGCCTCATCATTTCCGGAGGAAACCGCCGCGATGTAGAGCAAATAGGAGCGAGCCTGACCACAACCAACGACGTGCTCGGAAGAAGTTTCGCCTCGTCTTCATTGTTTACCAACGGAACCAACGGCAAGCTCACAAACATCAACCTCACTACCGTAGCGGTTGAAATCGAACCTGTCAAAAACCTGACATTCCAATCAGGATTCTCTTACCGAACACTGGTATCCGCTTCGCCAACTTTTAGCTTAGATTATTATACCGATCCGTCGCTGACCACCATCAAAAGCGATGTCACGCAACCCGAAGCCAACATTCAGGTGGAATATACGCCCAAACGCAAAATGGTCGGGTTTGGCGTAGAACGCAACGAAGTCGACAATCCGTATACGCGCGTATTTTTCAATTACAGCCGCGGTTTCAAAGGTTTTATGGACGGCGATTTCTCGTACAACAAATTCCAGTTCTATTACAACCAGCCGATCATCATTGGAGCAATTGGTCGTACAAACCTGATTAGCGAATTCGGGAAAACTTACGGTAAAGTGCCTTTGGGATTGCTTAGTGTCGTGCCCGGAAATCAGACTTATTTCACGATTGAAAATACGTTCAACAACCTCAATTTCTACGAATTCGTAACCGACGAATATGTCACTTTGCAATGGATTCACAATTTTCAGGGCAAACTTTTCGCCCGCGTGCCATTCCTCAGGAAGCTCAACTGGCGTGAAATTATCGGAGCTAAAGGTGTTTACGGAACCGTTTCGGACGAGAACCGCGCGATCAATGCCTCCGGATTGGAGTATGTGGCGCCCGAAAAATTCTATTGGGAATACAGCGCCGGAATCGGCAACATTTTCAAAGTCTTGCGCATCGATTTCTCGTGGCGTGGCAATTATCTCGAAATGCCGCGAGCGACCAAACTTAGCGTCAAAGCGTCCATCGGTTTTTATTTTTAGGGAATGTTCAGGAGCATGTTCCGGCTATCCGTTACAATCTTTTGTGTCACACGAGCGCAGCGAACTGACGAAGTAAACGCCGCCACAAAAGGATTTCCGCTACTATCCGGGCTAGACTTTAGTATATGAAACACGCCATTGACCATTTAGCGAACCTCGAACCGGTTTTCCAGAAGATTATCGATCAATACGGACAACCCAAAATTCCCTACCGCCCGCAAGGTTTCGAGACTTTGGTAGTGCTGATTTTAGAACAACAGGTTTCAATCGATTCCGCCAAAGCGACCTTTCTAAAACTCAAAACAAAAGCCGTTTCCATCGAACCGCAAACCTTAGTCGTGATGTCTGATGAAGATTTTCGCGCTGTTGGCGTCAGCCGTCAAAAAACCGGTTACATTAAAGGATTGTCGCAAATCATCCTCAATGAAGAAATCCATTTAGAAAGTTTTTCCGAAAAATCCGCTGTTGAAGTCCGAAACGAGCTCATCAAAATCAAAGGCATCGGCCACTGGACGATTGATGTGTATCTGATGTTCTCATTGCAAGCTCAAGACGTGATGCCGCTTGGCGATATCGCGGTCGTCAATACTTTAAAAGAACTCTTCGACATCCACGACAAAGAAGCTATGGAAGCTTTCGCGATGCAATGGGCACCGTACCGAACCGCCGCGACTTTCCTGCTTTGGCACCATTATCTGAACAAACGAAACCGCAGCATCGAATACCTCTATTAAGTTCAGAAGTTTAGCACTATAAACTTTATGTAAGGCAATCAACATTATTCATTTGATATAGTTGTTTTTTGTTAATGTTTTGTTACTTTTGCCCCCGATTAAAATTTATAATAAACTTTAAATATTTATGGAAAATATGATTTATGTGCCGATAGGAATGGCATTCATTGGATTGCTTTTTATGGCGTACAAAAGAGCTTGGGTATTAAAACAAGATGCCGGTGACGGTAAGATGAAAGAGATTTCAGATTACATCTACGAAGGCGCTTTGGCTTTCCTTAAAGCGGAATACAGATTATTAGCCATATTCGTTTTATTGGCGAGTATTGTTTTGGCCGGGATTACTTTCCTTCCTGGTGTTAAAACTGATATATTAATTGTGGTTGCCTTTGTTTTCGGAGCCTTTTTCTCTGCCTTGGCTGGAAACATGGGAATGAAAATCGCAACCAAAACTAACGTAAGAACTACACAAGCCGCCCGTACGAGTTTGCCACAAGCATTGAAAGTTTCTTTCGGTGGTGGAACCGTAATGGGATTGGGCGTTGCAGGTTTGGCCGTTTTAGGTTTGACTGGATTTTTCATTGTATTCTTCAACATCTTCATGAAAGGCGCATGGACTTCAACCGAAGACATGACCGTAGTTCTTGAAACATTGGCCGGTTTCTCTTTAGGAGCTGAGTCAATCGCTTTGTTTGCGCGTGTAGGTGGTGGTATTTATACCAAAGCTGCTGACGTAGGTGCAGACTTAGTAGGAAAAGTAGAGGCAGGGATTCCAGAAGATGACCCGAGAAATCCTGCGACTATTGCAGATAACGTTGGAGATAACGTAGGGGATGTTGCCGGAATGGGTGCCGATTTGTTCGGTTCTTATGTTGCAACGGTTTTGGCTGCGATGGTTCTTGGAAACTACGTAATCAAAGATATGGGCGGAAGTATTCAAGATGCTTTCGGAGGAATTGGTCCAATTTTATTGCCAATGGCGATTGCAGGTTTCGGAATTTTATTTTCTATCGTAGGAACGATGTTGGTTAAAATATCTGATGACAACGCCAAAGAAGCACAAGTACAAAAAGCATTGAATATCGGAAACTGGGTTTCTATTGTTTTGACTGCGATTGCTTGTTTCTTCTTAGTACAATTGATGTTGCCAGCCGTCATGAAAATGGAATTCTTCGGTGAAGGTTTACAAGATATTTCTTCAATGCGTGTGTTCTACGCGACATTGATCGGATTGGTCGTGGGTGGAGCGATTTCATCAGTAACGGAATATTACACAGGATTGGGTACAAAACCAGTTTTGGCCATCGTACAAAAATCATCAACAGGTGCAGGAACCAACGTAATTGCTGGTTTGGCAACAGGGATGATTTCTACATTCCCAACGGTTTTATTGTTCGCAGGTGCGATTTGGGCTTCTTATGCTTTGGCTGGTTTCTACGGTGTGGCTTTAGCGGCTTCAGCAATGATGGCGACTACAGCAATGCAGTTGGCTATCGATGCTTTCGGACCAATCTCGGATAACGCAGGTGGAATCGCTGAAATGAGCGAATTGCCAAAAGAAGTTCGTACCAGAACAGATATTTTAGATTCAGTTGGAAATACTACAGCAGCAACCGGAAAAGGATTTGCGATCGCTTCAGCAGCATTAACTTCATTGGCTTTGTTTGCAGCTTATGTAACCTTCACAGGAATCGACGGAATCAACATTTTCAAAGCACCAGTTTTGGCGATGTTATTCGTAGGTGGAATGATACCAGTTGTTTTCTCTGCATTAGCAATGAATTCAGTAGGTAAAGCTGCGATGGACATGGTTTACGAAGTACGTCGCCAGTTCAAAGAAATTCCGGGAATCATGGAAGGAACTGGAAAACCTGAATACGGTAAATGTGTTGAAATCTCTACTAAAGCGGCATTGCGTGAAATGATGTTGCCAGGAATTATGACCATCGGTTTCCCAATTGCAATCGTATTGTTAGGAAAATTAGTTTACGGAGACAACAACCAATTGATCGCCGAAATGTTAGGTGGTTATATGGCTGGAGTAACCGTTTCTGGTGTGCTTTGGGCTGTGTTCCAAAACAATGCCGGTGGTGCTTGGGATAATGCTAAGAAATCTTTCGAAGCTGGTGTAATGATCAACGGTGAGATGACTTACAAAGGTTCTGATGCGCACAAAGCGGCTGTTACCGGAGATACTGTAGGAGATCCATTTAAAGATACTTCAGGGCCATCGATGAACATCTTGATCAAATTGACTTGCCTTATCGGTCTTGTAATCGCTCCAATCTTAGGAAACGGAAGTCATGGTGACATGAAAGAAATGAAAATAGTGAAAATGGAATGTTCAGGCGACATGATGGGCAACTGCGATATGAGCAAATGTGCTACAATGACCAAAGAAGAATGCGCTAAAATGTGCGACAGTTTGGGTTGTACGCCAGAGCAAAAAGAAATGTGCATGTCACATTATGGTGCTGACGGAAAATTCATCGCCGATAAAAAAGATTGTTGTGCTAAAAAACCGGAAGGTGCTATGGCCGAATCAAAAACGGTAAGAGTAGAAATCAGCAACAACAACGGAAAATCTAAAGCCACTGTTACGACTACCGTAAATGGCGTGTCTGCGACAGAAACTTTTGAAGGAACCGAAGCTGAAGTGAAAGCTAAAGTAGATGCTTTGAAATAAGCCTTACATTATATATAAAAAAAAGCCTCGTGAATATCGGGGCTTTTTTTATGCATTTAAAGCAAGGAAATATTATTAACAAATAAATTCATTTTAGTTAATATTTAAAATTCAAAATTTTAGCAGCGTTCGGGATATGTATTATATTTGGCTGCAAAGATTTTAAAAAGAGGCATTTATATTCTAAAATGAAAGAAAAAAAGGCAGTCCAAGCGCTTCTGGGCGAATATCGAAATGTTGTAACGGCTCTAGAGCACGTTATCGCCAATGTTTCCTATGCGAACCTGACGACCGTTGTGGATGCCAATACCTCGAATCCGGATTGCCAATCCATACAAACCATCTTAACGCATATTGTGAGTTCGGGTTATTCTTATGCGGGCTATATTCGAAAATTGAAAAAGATTGGTGACAACCGCCCCGGAAAAGTCATGCGCATGTCGGTTGCGGAATATCGCGATGATTTAGAAAGCCTGGTCGCTTATACGAACCAAACTTTCGACACGATTGACGACGACGAACTCGAGGAATTCGATGAAGACAAAAAAATAAAAACTTCGTGGGGTCAAGTCTACGACATCGAACAAATGATGGAACATGCCGTAGTGCACGTATTGCGCCACCGCCGTCAAATAGAAAAGTTCAAAAAAAAGTTGGAGGTTTTATAGCATTGACTAGAACAAACCGTGCAATTCCGCATCAATCTTATTCAAAATCATTCCCAAATCTTCAGGATTGTTGACGAAATCAATATTATCGACATCAATAATCAGTAGTTTTCCTTTAGTGTAAGTGTGAATCCACGCTTCATAACGCTCGTTCAGACGGCTTAAGTAATCAATCGAAATCGAATTCTCATAATCGCGTCCGCGTTTGTGAATTTGTGATACTAAATTTGGAATCGAACTGCGCAGGTAAATCAGCATATCCGGAGCTTCTACTAAGGTTTCCATCAATTCAAACAACGATTTGTAGTTCTCAAAATCACGGTTTGTCATGAGTCCCATCGCATGAAGATTTGGTGCGAAAATATGCGCGTCTTCGTAGATGGTTCTGTCCTGAATGATCTTTTTACCGCTTTCGCGAATCTGCAAAATCTGGCGGAAACGGCTGTTGAGAAAGTAAATCTGAAGGTTAAATGACCAACGCTCCATTTGGTGGTAGAAATCATCGAGGTAAGGATTGTCCACCACATCCTCAAAATGCGGCTCCCATTTGAAATGCTTGGCCAATAAACGTGTGAGTGTGGTTTTTCCTGCGCCGATGTTTCCTGCTACTGCTATGTGCATTATGGTATTGAGATTTTATAATTCGTAATTCCTTGGTCTGTAAAAATAGATAAAATTTGGTCTTTGTAAGTAAAATTTTTAAAGGTTTTTTTGTCGATTTCGATTAAAGTCGACTTATTTCCGACAAAGTCATACCAATACAAATCACCTCCTTTTTTGTAAATCAAAACGGTTTCCGTGGCCCATTGCAATTGCTCGTTTTCGGGAATGATTCCCAACGCATCAATCTTACCGTACACGTCACAACGAAACGCACGGCGCTGCTCATCCACCCAACGAAAATAATTGAAATCCGAATCGTAATATGTTATCGGATTCGCTAAAGGCGTCGTCAGTTTCTGAAAATCCTTTTTGGTATAATCATACAACCCGATTTTCTGCGACAAGCCATCGTACAGCCAAAGCCGGTTGCCCGAAGCCAAACCGATTCCAAGCGCCAATATTGGGTTATTGTTTTCTGATAAGTTTATTTTTTGCGTTTCGTTGAGCTGGTTGTCGAGCAAAACCACTGTGTTGAAGTTCTTAAAAAAGACCACCAACTTCAGCGGATTCTGCAAATCCACGCGCGCGATTTTTCCAAGTTGTGGGTTTTTATACTGCCGAAGTTCTGTTGGCGTTGTTTTAGAAAGCACGTTTTCCGAAATGCTATACCAGGCGCCGAGTGCATCATAACCCAGAAAAGCATCAGCATTCAGCGCATAGGAATTCGCAGCGACAGGCTTTTGCGCCATCACAGTCGAGAAACAAACCAGCCAAAATAAAAGGAGTGCTTTTTTCATAAAACGAATTTACAATTCTAAGGCGAATTCCACGAATTTGCTCGAATTAATTCGGGTTTATTTTTAGGAGCCGGGAACCTGCTGTACACTCATATCTTTTGCGTCGAACGCCGCCACAAAAGGATAACCGTTGCCATCAGGGCTAGGGTTTTCGGGATATTTGATATTTTTTTATCCAATTAGAAATTAAAAAATACCTGAAGCCCACTGGGCTTCCTCCTCTTAATATCAAATCATCAGGGCTAGGGTTTTTCGGGATATTTGATATTTCATTTCCAATTAGAAATTAAAAAAAAACCTGACTCCAAAAGAAGCCAGGTTTTTAACATTACGCTAAGCGCTATATTTTGCGTGTCTTTCGTTTAGATTCCGAAAGCCGCTTTCACTTTGTCTACATAATCAAGTTTCTCCCAAGTAAACAAATCAACTGTAACCGTTTTTTCGTTCCCACCCGGAGCTCTAAAGGTTTTAGTTACCGTTTCAGGTTTGCGGCCCATGTGTCCGTAAGCTGCGGTTTCGCTGTAGATTGGGTTTCTCAATTTCAAACGTTGCTCGATAAAGTAAGGACGCATGTCAAAAATCGCCTCCACTTTTTTACTGATTTCACCGTCGGTCAAATTCACTTTAGAAGTGCCATAAGTCACCACGTTGATTGAAGTAGGTTTTGCAACTCCAATGGCGTAAGAAACCTGCACCAAAACTTCATCACACAATCCTGCAGCCACTAAGTTTTTAGCGATATGACGCGTAGCATAAGCCGCAGAACGGTCTACTTTACTAGGGTCTTTTCCTGAGAAAGCACCACCACCGTGAGCGCCTTTTCCACCGTAAGTATCGACGATGATTTTTCTTCCTGTCAATCCGGTGTCGCCGTGAGGTCCGCCAATCACGAATTTCCCGGTTGGGTTGATGTGGTAAGTAATATTGTCGTTAAACAAATGTGCGTATTGAGGATATTTCGCTTTAATACGAGGAATCAAAATCGAAATCAAATCGCTTTTAATTTTGGCAAGCATTTCCGCTTCAGCAGCGAAATCATCATGCTGTGTAGAAATCACGATTGCATCAATACGAACCGGTTTGTTGTCGTCAGAATACTCTAAAGTAACCTGCGATTTAGCATCCGGCCGCAAATATTTGATTTCGTTGTTTTCTCTTCTCAAGTTGGCCAATTCGATCAACAAAGCGTGTGATAAATCTAACGCCAAAGGCATGTAGTTTTCCGTTTCGTTGGTCGCATAACCGAACATCATTCCTTGGTCGCCGGCGCCTTGGTCTTCCGGGTTGGCTCTTTCTACACCCTGATTGATATCTGAAGATTGTTCGTGAATAGCAGAAAGCACACCGCACGAATCGGCTTCAAACATATATTCGCTTTTGGTATATCCGATTTTTTTGATGACTTCACGGGCAATCTGCTGTACGTCTAAATAAGTATTCGATTTTACTTCACCCGCCAAAATCACCTGACCTGTCGTCACCAAAGTCTCACAGGCCACTTTGGAAGTGGGATCAAAAGCCATAAAATTGTCGATTAATGCATCCGAAATCTGATCGGCTACTTTGTCAGGATGTCCTTCGCTGACTGATTCTGACGTAAATAGATAAGCCATAATAATTGTTTTATTTTTAAATTAATGAAACGTAAAAAAGATTGCTTAAAGGCTAAAGAAGAGAATATCTGCTTTAGCATTTTTTTTGACACTCAAATAGTTAAGGTCGGAGGTTGCAATCAGTTCAAATTTTTCCTCTTGAATTTCGGTGGCAAATGTATGAAACCATTTTTGATTAGAAAAAGTTTTTTGTAGCAGTTTTTTTTTCATAGTTTTGCGCTTAAACAATTTAAATAAAAAATTATGAAAAAACTATTACTTTCTTTTTCTTTAGTGTTGGCTTTTGCTTCAGCACAGGCTCAAAACCTTTACAGCTACAACTTTGATAACCCTACAGCAAGTTTGCCGACTGACGGATGGGTAAGAACCAACCAAAGTACTTCAGCTTCTACAACACTTTGGACAGTAGCGTCTTACGCTGCAGTGACAGTAAGTGCTACAGTTCAGGCGCTTCCATTTCAAAACCAAGCTTATACTACAGGTCAGACATGTCCTCCACCAAATGGTCAGGATGCTACCCCAAATAAATTTGCATTGGTAAATTTCACAAGTACTTCAAGTACCGCAGCAACAGGTGCAACCATCAGCAACTGGTTGATCTCTCCAATTGTTACTGTTGATAATGGTGACGTGATTTCTTTTTACACAAGATTAGGTAAATTTTCTGCTACAGGTACAGCATCTTTCCCGGATAACTTACAGTTAAGAATGAGCACAAATGGAGCATTTACAACTGATCCTGCAGGAGGTCCAACGAATGTTGGGGATTACACAGAAGTATTGGTCGACGTTAATCCTGCGCTTGATTTGACATCTTACCCAACCTCTTGGGAGCAGTTTACCTACATAGTAACTGGTTTGACAGGTCCGACGGATGTGAAATTAGCTTTCAGATATTTCGTAACTGATGGTGGTTCAAATGGTAACAACTCAGACATCATCGGACTTGATACGTTCTCTGTAGATCGTCCGTTGAGCACAGACAGTTTCTTCAAAGGAAATTTCGCGGCAACACCAAACCCTGCCAATGATGTATTAAACATTACTAACCATTCTAACATCGCTGTTAATGCTATCCAAATTACAGATATGAATGGTCGCGTAGTGAAAGAAGTTAAAGGAATGACAAGTCAAATCAACGTTAGCGAATTGAACGCTGGGGTTTATTTCTTGAAAGTGAGTACTGATCAAGGTACTGGTACTACAAAAATTATCAAAAAATAATTTTACCCTATAATTTAAAAAAACCTGTCTCCGTAAGGAGACAGGTTTTTTTATTTAAGGATATTTCAATTTAATTCCTTTATTTTGTAAGGATAAAAATAAAAACATGAGTATAAAATTACACACAGCCTTTCTCATTCTAGTGTCTGTTGCGATGCAATCCCAAACACTATTGACTGAAAATTTCGATACGTTCCCAGCAACCTGGACCATTACCAACCAAAGCCAACCCGTCGGAACCACCAACTGGCAACAAGGTGCCGTAAGCGCGTTTGGCGGTGGCTTCAACGGTGGTGCCACTTCTTACGCAAGGAACAACTACAACAGCGTAGCCGCAGGAATGGCAGGCACCATCAGCAATTGGCTTATCTCACCAGTAGTGAGTCTGACCAACGGCGATGTAATTAAATTCTACACGCGCGCAGGAGCCAATTTCAGCACCACTCCGGACCGCCTCGAATTGCGATTGAGTACCACAGGAGCATCTTCTGTAACGCCATCAACTGGAAGTTCCGATTTGGGAAGTTTTACCACTTTGGGGGTTTCGGTCAATCCAAATTTAGCGCCCAACGTTTATCCGGTAACCTGGACAGAGTTCACTTATACCGTTACAGATTTACCAACTGCAACAGATTGTAAGTTAGGTTTCAGATATTATGTGACCAACGGAGGCCCAACAGGCGCCAATGGAAACGCCATTTGGTTGGATGCTTTGACCATCAACCGCGTGTTAAGCACGGATACATTTTTCAAAAACAATTTCGCTGTGTTCCCTAATCCAACAACGAATGTGTTGAACATTTCAAACAAATCCAATAGCGCGATTACAAACATTCAAGTCAGCGACATCAACGGCCGCATCATAAACGAAGCAAAAGGGAACACTGGTCAAATCAATATCAGCGAACTTATGAGTGGAGTTTATTTCTTAAGAATAAGCACCGATGCAGGAACCGGGACGACCAAAATCATTAAAAACTAAGTCCCATCACGAAACATATTAAAAAGCCTGTTCACTGGAATGGGCTTTTTTATTTTCATCATACCGGTGTCGCATCACTACAACGTTGTCGCATTTATTTCAAAAACCAGTTGCAAAACAAAATTCTATTGCCGTACTTTGCAACGTTCTTAAACATGATGATTTGTTATCACGAAAGCCAGAGGGATTAGACCCGACGAAAGCTTAGCAACCCTTTACCATAAAGAAGGTGCTACATTCTACCGCGCGCAAGCAAGGACAGATAACCCGAGAATTTCTCTCTTTTCCAGATAACATAATTACATTTTTCAGAAGCTGATCCCGCTATCCGCTACAATCTTTTGCGCCACCCGACCGAAGGGAACTGACGAAGTAAACACCGGCACAAAAGGATAACCGCTGCTATCGGGGCTAGGGCAACCGTTTTTATAACAACATTCAGACTTCATACAGTCTTTTCGCAAAAAAATATGGCAACAATCGAACAAGAAATCCAAAAAAGAATCCTCGTCCTGGATGGCGCGATGGGCACCATGCTGCAACGCTACAACTTCTCCGAAGAAGATTTCCGAGGCGACCGTTTCAAAGACTTCCCGCATTCGCTCAAAGGCAACAACGATCTCTTATCCATCACACAACCACACGCGATACGCGAAGTACACACGAAATATTTCGAAGCCGGCGCCGACATCGTAGAAACCAATACGTTTTCGGGCACCACGATTGGTATGGCCGATTACCACTTAGAAGACATCGTTTACGAACTCAATTACGAATCCGCTAAAATCGCACGCGAAGTTGCTGACGAATTCACCGCTAAAAATCCGGACAAACCAAGATTCGTTGCAGGCTCGATCGGGCCAACCAACCGAACCGCAAGCATGAGCCCAGACGTTAATGATCCGGGTTATCGTGCCGTCACGTTTGACGATTTGCGCATCGCCTACAAACAACAAGTGGAAGCCCTAATCGACGGTGGCTGCGATGTGTTGTTGGTAGAAACCATTTTCGACACACTCAACGCCAAAGCCGCATTGTTCGCCATCGAAGAAGTCAAAGAAGAAAAAAACATCAATATTCCGGTCATGGTTTCAGGAACGATTACTGATGCTTCAGGAAGAACCTTATCCGGGCAAACCGTAGAAGCGTTTCTAATTTCCGTAGCGCATATTCCACTGTTGAGCGTAGGATTTAATTGCGCGCTCGGTGCCGATTTATTGAAACCCTATTTGCAACGACTCAGTAGAAACACTTCGCTCAATATTTCCGCGCATCCCAACGCAGGATTGCCTAACGCTTTCGGACAATACGACCAGACACCAGAAGAAATGCAGGCGTTAATTAGAGAGTATATGAAAGACAATCTCGTCAACATCATCGGCGGTTGTTGCGGCACGACACCCGAACACATCAAACTGATCGCCGAAGTCGCCGCCGAATTCGAACCGAGAAAAACCATAGAAAACCAATTGGCTTAAATCTTATCGTTAACCCGAATCAAATCAGCGAAAATCAGTAAAATCAGCAAAATCCGCGTTCCATAAAAATGTCAGAATCAAAACACAAATACCTTCAGCTTTCAGGACTTGAGCCATTGATTGTTACGCCCGAAACCAATTTCGTCAATGTCGGCGAGCGCACCAACGTGACAGGTTCCAGAAAATTCCTGAGGTTGATCAAAGAAGAACAATACGAAGAAGCGCTCGACATCGCCAGAAATCAGGTAGAAGGCGGCGCCCAGATCATCGACGTCAACATGGATGAAGGCATGCTCGATGGCGTGTATGCGATGACCAAATTTTTAAATTTGATCGCAGCAGAACCCGATATCGCGCGAGTTCCCGTAATGATCGATTCCTCGAAATGGGAAATCATCGAAGCCGGACTCAAAGTGATCCAAGGCAAAGGTGTCGTGAATTCTATTTCACTAAAAGAAGGTGAAGCAGCTTTCATCCACCACGCCAAACTCATCAAACGCTACGGCGCCGCAGTAATCGTGATGGCTTTTGATGAAGATGGGCAAGCCGATACTTTCGAACGCCGCATCGAAATCTGCAAACGCTCGTATGATATATTGGTTGATGTGGTAAAATTCCCAGCTCAAGACATCATCTTCGACCCGAATATTTTTCCCGTTGCGACCGGAATGGACGAACACAAACTCAACGCACTCGATTTCTTCCGCGCCACCAAATGGATTCGCGAAAACCTTCCCTACGCCCATATTTCAGGCGGTGTGAGCAATGTGTCTTTCTCGTTCAGAGGTAATGACAAAGTGCGTGAAGCGATGCATTCGGCGTTCTTATACCACGCGATTCAAAACGGCATGACGATGGGCATCGTGAATCCGGAAATGTTAGAGATTTACGACGAAATTGACAAAAACTTACTCGAACACGTTGAAGATGTTTTGTTGAACAGGCGTGAAGATGCGACCGAAAGATTGCTCGATCTGGCCGAAAGTTTCAAAGGCGATTTCAAAGCCAACGAAAAAGCAGTTCAGGAATGGCGCAGTTTCCCAGTGCAGGAGCGATTAACGCATTCGCTCGTAAAAGGCATCGACGAATTCATAGAAATTGACGTAGAAGAAGCCAGACAATTGGCCTCAAAACCCATCGAAGTCATCGAAATCAATCTGATGGCGGGCATGAACGTAGTTGGTGATCTGTTCGGCAGCGGAAAAATGTTCTTACCACAAGTCGTTAAATCGGCGCGAGTAATGAAAAAAGCCGTTGCTTATTTATTGCCTTACATCGAAGCCGAAAAAGACGGAAAATCTTCGTCCGCCGGAAAAGTGCTGATGGCAACCGTTAAAGGCGACGTACACGATATCGGAAAAAATATTGTCGCGGTCGTTTTAGGTTGCAACAATTACGAAATCATCGATCTTGGTGTGATGGTGCCACCAGAAAAAATCATCGAAGCGGCAATCAGAGAAAATGTAGACATCATCGGACTCAGCGGCTTGATTACGCCTTCGCTTGACGAAATGGTTTATCTCGCCAAAGAACTCAACAAGCGCAACATCAAAATCCCGATTATGATTGGCGGTGCCACGACCTCGCGCGCACATACTGCCGTGAAAATCGCGCCCGAATATGACGAAACGGTCGTGCATGTCAATGATGCTTCGAGAGCCGTGACCGTAGCCAGCAATCTGTTGCAAGCGGAAACCAAAGTAACTTACGCCAAAACCGTTCGCGACGAATACGACACTTTGCGCGAAGGCTATCTCAACAGAAGCCGCGACAAAAATTACCTTTCGATTACGGAAGCCAGAAAAAACAAATTCCAGTTGGATTGGGACGAATTTACACCTCAAAAACCCAATTTCATCGGAACCAAAACTATAAAAGTTGAACTGTCCGAACTTGTAGATTTTATCGATTGGACACCATTCTTCAGTTCCTGGGAATTACACGGAAAATATCCTGCAATCCTGACTGATGAAGTCGTGGGAGATCAAGCCACCAACTTATTCGCCGACGCCCAGGAAATGCTCAAGCAAATCGTTTCCGAAAAATGGCTCACGGCCAAAGGAATTCTTGGTATTTTTCCGGCCAACCAAATCAATGATGACGACATAGAAGTTTTGAATGCAGACGGAAAAGTCACCGGTCAATTTCTGACTTTACGCCAACAATCGCAAAAAACAGCAGGCGCACCGAACATTGCTTTAGCCGATTTTATAGCACCCAAAGATTCCGGAAAGCATGATTATATCGGATGTTTCTGCGTCACGACCGGTTTTGGTGTCGATGAAAAAGCCGCGGAATTCGAAAAGCAACTCGACGATTACAACTCGATTTTGGTCAAAGCATTGGGCGACCGATTTGCCGAAGCTTTTGCGGAATATCTGCATTTGCAGGTCAGAAAAGAGATTTGGGGTTATGCTTCCGATGAACAGTTGTCGAATCAGGATTTGATAGCAGAAGAATACAAAGGAATCCGTCCAGCTCCGGGTTATCCGGCTTGTCCCGACCATTTGGAGAAACCGACGATCTGGAAATTATTGAATGTGGAACAAGAAATAGGCGTAAAGCTTACCGAAAGTATGGCGATGTGGCCCGCGTCTTCCGTCTCAGGATATTATTTCGCGAATCCGCAAAGCAAGTATTTCGGACTCGGAAAAATCAAAGAAGATCAAGTCGTAGATTACGCCAAACGAAGAGGAATTTCAACAGAAAAAGCGACGAAATGGCTCAGCCCAAATATTGCAGATTAATTAAATTAAGAACATGAAAGTCACCCAACATATCGAAAACGCCCAAGGAAAACCTTTGTTCTCCTTTGAAATTTTACCGCCTTTAAAAGGGCAAAACATCCAATCGATTTTTGACAGCATCGATCCGCTGATGGAATTCAATCCGCCATTCATTGACGTGACGTACCACCGCGAGGAATACGAATTCAAGGAATTACCCAGCGGTTTGCTGCAAAAGAAAATCGTCAAGAAACGTCCGGGAACGGTCGGGATTTGCGCGGGCATTCAGAACAAATATTCGGTCGATGCGATTCCTCACATTTTGTGCGGCGGATTTTCGAAAGAAGATACCGAGAATTTGCTGATTGATCTTGATTTCCTTGGCATTGATAATGTTGTGGCACTTCGCGGCGATGCACTCAAAACGGAAACCTATTTCCATCCTGAAAAAGACGGTAATGAATATGCCACCGATCTCGTACAGCAAATCAGCAACCTGAACAACGGCATTTACCTCGATGAAGATTTACAGAACACTTCGCAGACCAATTTTTGTATCGGCGTGGCAGGTTATCCTGAAAAACATATGGAAGCGCCAAGTCTCGACAGCGACATTCATTTCCTGAAAATGAAAATTAAAAACGGTGCCGATTACATCATCACGCAGATGTTCTTCGACAACCAGAAATTTTTCGATTTTGTCGCTAAATGCCGCGCGGCCGGGATTACCGTTCCGATCATTCCGGGACTCAAACCGATTGCGACCAAAAAACAACTTAACTTGATTCCGCATCGTTTTAGTTTAGAATTGCCTGACGATCTGATCATGTCGGTCGTGAAAGCCAAAGACAATGACGCCGTAAAACAAATCGGAATCGAATGGTGCATCGAGCAAAGTAAAGGTTTGGTGGCTGCGGGAATTCCTGTCTTACATTATTATTCGATGGGAAAAGCCGAGAATATCAAAGCCATTGCGAAGGAAATTTTCTAAAGCAGTTCGTCAATAAAAATTGAAACCGCTCTGTGCCATTGGTATAGCAGCGGTTTTTTTATGCTGTTTACTTTTTGTCTACCTGTTTTTGAACTGAAAATCTGGTATTCCTCCTAATTTTGAAGCAGGGAAGAAATGCTATGAAACCCGTTTCCAAATTTTAATCAAAAAAAGGACTATGAAAAAACGACTGCTGATTGCCTTTGTCTTTATTTCGCTGCACGCTTTTGCGCAGGATTTTTATGAGCGTAACACGATTCAGGAAATCCGCCTCACTTTTACAGATCCGAATTGGCACCAGACGCTTTTGTTCGCCGGTGGTTATACGCCGGCACAATCGGTGTCGATCAACGGAACTGTGTTTGAGAATGTCGGCGTGAAATATAAAGGCAACAGTTCGTTTTCGACTTTAAACATGAAAAATCCTTTCCACATCGAACTCGATGCGTATCAAAACCAGGATTACCACGGCATCAAAGACATCAAACTGAGCAATGTGTTCTATGACCCGTCGTTCATCCGCGAGACTTTGTCGTATGATATTCTGGGAAAATACATGCATGCGCCGCGCGCGAATTATGCGAACGTCTATGTGAATGAAATACTCATCGGGTTGTATGTCAATACCGAAGCAATCACGAAAACCTTTGTCAAGAACCATTTCGGGTCGAATACGCATCCGTTTTTTAAGGCGGCGATTATGGGCGGAGCGAATTTGAATTCGACGAACAAACCCAATTTGCTTTATTTGGGAACGGATCAGTTCGATTATGAAACGAGGTTCGAGATGAATTCCGATACCGGTTGGCCCGATTTGATCAACCTCACCAATGTTTTGAACAACAATACCACGCAGATTGAAACCGTTCTTGATGTAGACCGGACTTTGTGGATGTTGGCGTTCAACAATGTGCTGGTGAATCTCGACAGTTATACGGGTTTGCTCAACCATAATTATTATTTGTATCAGGACGACAGCGGAAGATTCAGCCCGATTGTCTGGGATTTGAATATGTCGTTCGGCACGTTTGATTTTCTGTCGAGCCAGAACGATTTCGTATTTCAAACATCTCAAAAAATTGCCATGAGCCACATTGCACAACAAAATCGCGTCAATTGGCCTTTGATCCGAAGGTTGCTTGCGATTCCGAGATACAAGAAAATCTATCTGGCGCACATGCAAACCATTTTGGACGAGAATTTCACCAATGACAGTTACATCACTACGGCGAATGCGCTGCGCAATACGATTGATAGTTCGGTGCAAAGCGATGCCAATAAATTTTACACTTACGCCGATTTCCTCAACAGTTTAAATACGACCATGCTTGTGGATGACAACTTCTCATCCTCTGGAATTGTTGAGCTGATGACCGGAAGGAAAAACTTTTTGTCCAACCTGCCTGATTTTACGGCAATCAAACCGGTAATTTCTGACATCGTTCCCTCGAATGCGACGCCACTGATCAACACCAACATTTCGTTCACGGCCAATGTCACCAATACCAATGCGAATGCGGTTTTGTTTGGCTATAGGACGCGACTGAATATGGCGTTTACGAAAATCCCAATGTTTGATGACGGTGCGCACAACGATGGAGTAGCAGGAGATAACATTTATGGGACGGATGCGCTCTTGATCAACAACGCTTACATGCAATATTATGTGTATGCGGAGAACAATACGATTGGTGCTTTTTCACCGGCGCGTGCGGAACATGAATTCCATTCGATAGCGGCGATCAATAACATCAATCCGGGCGAAATCGCAATCAATGAACTCATGGCACAAAATACAGAAACCATTACCGATCCGGCCGGACAATTCGAGGATTGGATTGAGTTGTACAACAATACTTCAAGTCCTTTATTACTTGACGGATTATTTCTGTCAGACACGGCGACCAATCTTCAAAAATGGCAATTGCCGAGCGGCATTACGATGGAACCGGGAAGTTATCTGACGGTTTGGGCTGATGAAGATACCACGGAAGAAGGGCTTCATGCGGATTTCAAACTGTCTGCCAGCGGTGAAAGCGTTTTTCTTTCCAAAGCCGATGGCACGCTCGTCGATTCCGTCACTTTTGATGCTCAGGCGGCCAACATCAGTTATGCGAGAAATCCGAACGGAACCGGAAGTTTTGTAAATCAGGAGCCGACATTCAACGCCAACAACCAAACTTTATCGGTTGCTGAAGTGTCATTCGAAAACAATGCGATTGCAGTGTATCCGAATCCTACTTCGGGTAATCTCCATATCATTTCCGCACTGGCATTAGGAACTGTCGAGATATACAACCTTGTCGGTCAAAAGGTGTTTACACAAAATGAAGCTTCGAATCAGCTGAGCATCAATGTGGCACCACTGCCTTCAGGAACCTATTTGTTGAAATGCCATAACCAAGGAAAAGTAAGCGTTTCTAGATTCGTTAAGATCTAGTGAAGCCATGCCAAGTAATGATAAAAACAATATATTTGCGGCTTTATGAGGCCGATGAAAAACGTATTTTCTTTATTGCTGTTTTGCTTTTGTTGGTCTGCTGCAGCGCAGCAATTTGAGGACACCAATGCCATCGAAGTCAACGTGCTTCGCGGCAACGTTTTACCCCATTCCCCAGAATTATACCATTTAATCACCGGCCATCCTGAAGGCGTAATGATCAGTTTTTCGAAAAAAACGCATGGCAAGCAAGCCTGGCAATCGCTCTACAATTATCCCGATTATGGCGGTTATTTTTTATACGAGGATTTTAAGAACGAGATTCTTGGGAAAAATTACGCCATCGGCGCGCATTATAATTTTTATTTTCTCGATCGGATGCTGATGCTTAAAATCGCCCAAGGCATTGCGATGACTACGCATCCGTACGACAAAGATACGAACAGTAAGAACCGCGCTTTCGGATCGAAGTATATGGGTAATACCAATTTTATGCTCAACTTCAAGAAAGACCATATCGTGGATGGTTTCGGACTTGAGGCGGGTTTTTTCTTCACGCATTTCTCCAACGGCAGGTTCAAATCGCCCAACAGTGGCATCAATACTTACGGCATCCATTTGGGCATCAACTATGATTTTGACAAGAAACCGAAATTTGCGGTGTTGGATTCGTTAGGTGCTACAATGAAATTCACCGAACCAGTCAAATTTAATCTGGTGCTGCGTTCAGGATTCAACGAAAGCCCCATCATCGGCAGCGGTCAGAAACCCTTTTACCATTTCGGATTTTACGCCGACAAACGCATCAACAGAAAAAGCGCCTTGCAGGCCGGAATCGATTTGTTCGCAACCACCTCGATTAAAGAATTCATCAAATACCGTTCGATTGCTTATCCCGATGACCATCTCGACCCGAATACAGATTACAAACGTGTAGGTTTTTTTATTGGGCATGAGTTGTTCATCAATAGGATTTCTATCGAGACCCAGCTTGGGTATTACATCTATCGGCCTTTTGAAATGGATAGGCCTATTTATGACCGTCTGGGCATAAAATATTATTGGTATAAAAACGTCTATTCCGCGCTCTCGGTAAAAACGCATGGTTTTCTCGCAGAAGCTTTAGAGTTGGGCATTGGAATACGCATTTAGAAAGAATATTATGAAGTATTATTGGTTGTGTTTTTCGATAATCCTACTTTTCATCCAGTGTGAAAAGCCTTATGATTGCGTAAAATCGAGTGGACCGATGAAATCAAAAGCATACGACGGATTGACCTTCACCAAATTGCTCGTCAATAAAGGAATCAACGTTGTGATTACGCAAGGCGACACGTATCAGGTTGAAGTGCAGACCGGCGAAAATCTCATCAACGACATCGAAGTGACACTTAGTGGAGATTTACTGACTTTATCTGACAATACGAGCTGCAATTGGGTACGAGATTATGGCGAAACAACAGTTTATATCACAGCACCGAACCTTACCGAAATTATTTCCAAAACCGAACAGAACATCACTTCGAATGGTGTGCTTACTTACCCGAGTTTACGTCTGGTACTGATGGACGAAGGCGACGGTTATTCAGGTACGGGCACCGGAGACATTTACCTTGAGGTCGATAACCATCAGGTCGTTGCCGAGAATAACGAACTCGGGCGTTTCTTCATCACAGGAACCACGGATTTTTTAAGCGTCAGTTTTTACGAAAGCGGCGGCGTGTTCCATGGCGAAAACCTTTATGCTACGGATGTTCGGTTTTACCACCGCGGCAGCAATGATATGTATATACGCCCGCTAAATTCACTCGATGGCGATATCTTTAACGTCGGTGATGTCAATTGTTATTCGCGACCGCCTGCAGAAAATGTGCATGTGCGCGAACATTACCACGGAAGTTTGATTTATCGTTAGGGTTTTTAGGAGCTGTTCCCGCTATTCACTATTATCTTTTGTGCCGAACACCGTCACAAAAGGATAACCGCTACAAATGCGTAGCATTCACCGAACACCTATAAAAAATAATACTAAGTGAGGTAATCGGGGCTAGGGAATTTTGGTCAAAATTACTTCTTCGTGACTTCGCGGAACAAAGTCTCCAGATTTTTGTTTTTCTGATTCAGTTGAAGTGTTTTCAATCCGTTGTTGTGTGCGAAATCAAAAACCACAGAACGCATATCTTGGCTAGAAACGAAAGTCAGTTCCCAAACATTGCCATTCGTGTTTGCTTTAGTTGTCAAATGCGGAAGATTAGCAAGCAGTTCTTCATCCACAACCAAGTCAAATTCCACTTCTATGATTTGTTCCTGGTCGGCCACCATCGCCAGATCGAGTTTTTTATCAGTCACAATTTTTCCCTGATCGATGATGATCACGCGGTCGCAAATCGCTTCGACTTCCTGCATGATGTGTGTCGAAAGAAACACCGTTTTGTCTTTCCCGACATTGCGAATCACTTCACGGATTTCGAGCAATTGGTTTGGGTCGAGTCCGGTGGTCGGCTCATCCAAAATCAGAACATCGGGATTGTGTAGTAAGGCGTTGGCCAAACCCACCCGTTGCCGGTAACCTTTCGAAAGTTGTCCGATTTTTTTATGGCTTTCTGCCGTGAGTTTTGTCAAAGCAATCACTTCTTCAATGCGGTTTTTAGAAACGCCGTAAACATCGGCATTGAATTCCAAATATTCGCGTACATACAAATCAAGATACAAAGGATTGTGTTCCGGCAAATAGCCAATCGATTGCTGCACTTCTTTTTGTTGCGTGTTCACATCAAAACCATTGACACTGGCGCTGCCTTCATCGGCTGCGATATAAGTCGTCAGAATTTTCATCAAGGTCGATTTTCCAGCGCCATTCGGGCCTAAGAACCCAACGATTTCGCCTTTCTGAATCGTAAACGAAACATCGTCTAATGCTTTTTGCGTGCCGTAATGTTTGGTGATGTTCTTGACTTCGATCGACATAGTTTCTGATTTGAAGCAAAAGTAAAGAAACGACGAGGAATTTTTTAAAAAAATAAAATCTTTTGTGATACTCTAAACATTTTTTTCTACTTTAGCAATCCAATAAATTACACCCATGTTGAATAACCGTTACTATTTTAGCAATTCTTTTTATTTCTTCTGCAAAGAAGTCAGGGATTGTGGTATGGTTGTTTGAAAAATTATTAATTCAAAAAAATATACAAATCCCGATGCACATCGGGATTTTTTTATGCTTATATATGAATTCAAGCATCGCCATACAAGGGATCAAAGGATCGTTTCACCATCAGGTTGTTTTGGAATATTTTTCTGAAGCACGCGATGTGGAGGAATGCCTCTCGTTCGAAGAAGTCGTTGCTAGTTTGTTGGCTGAAAAGGCTTCGCAAGCGGTCATGGCTTTAGAGAATTCGATTGCGGGATCGATCATTCCGAATTACGCGCTGATTGACAAAAATAATTTGCAGATTATCGGCGAGCATTATCTCGACATCCATCAAAACTTAATGGCGCTTGACGGACAACAATTGAAAGATATCGCTGAAATCCATTCGCATCCGATGGCGTTGTTGCAATGCATGGAATTCCTCAAAAAACATCCGCACATCAAATTGGTTGAAGATCAAGACACGGCTGAAACGGCGCGAAGGATTCATCAGAATGAAATTCACGGCATCGCAGCGATTGCGAGTAAAGCCGCTTCAAAAATGTACGGACTGAAAATTTTAGCGCCAGAAATCCAAACGGTGAACAATAACATGACGCGTTTTGTGATTGTCACCCGAAAAGCTTCGGAAGTCGACCAAGATAAAATCAATAAGGCATCTTTGAAGTTCGAACTCGACCACAAACGCGGCAGTTTGGCGGCGGTTTTGAATGTCATGAGCGATTGCCGGTTGAACCTGACCAAAATCCAGTCGTTGCCGATTATAGAAACACCTTGGAAATATTCGTTTTTTGTCGATGTCACTTTCGATGCCTACGAAGATTTCCAAAAAGCAAAAGCCGTCCTGAGTATTATGGCGGAGCATCTCAAGATTTTAGGGGAATACCAAAACAAACAGCCATGATCAAAACCGCCAAAAGATTAGACACGGTAGAAGAATATTATTTTTCGACCAAATTGCGCGAAGTGCGTCAGTTGCTTTCCGAAGGAAAACCCATCATCAATATGGGCATCGGAAGTCCCGATTTGGAGCCTGATGTATCCGTGATTGAAGCCATCCAATCGGCCGTAGCCGAAGAACACGCGCACCAATACCAAAGCTATCAGGGTTTGCCGGAACTGCGCTCAGGCATGGTAGATTTTTATAAAAAGTATTATCAAGTTGATTTGGATTTGAATACCGAAGTATTGCCGTTGATGGGCTCGAAGGAAGGCATCATGCACATCGCTCTGGCTTTTCTCAATGAAGGCGATCAGCTTTTGATTCCAAATCCGGGTTATCCGACTTATAGTTCCGTCGCGCAATTGGTCGGAGCAGAGCCAGTGTTATACGATTTGATAGCTGATAATCATTGGGAGCCTGATTTTGAGGCTTTGGAACAACTCGACCTGTCGCGTGTCAAACTCATGTGGGTTTCGTATCCACACATGCCAACAGGCGCAGCCGGAAGTTTGAATTTGTTTGAAAGATTAGTCGCATTTGCCAGGAAACATCAAATCCTTTTAGTCAATGACAATCCGTATAGTTTTGTGTTGAATGACCATCCGATTTCTATTTTGGAGGTTGCAGGTGCTAAAGAAGTTGCACTCGAACTCAACTCGTTGTCGAAAACCTACAACATGGCAGGCTGGCGCGTCGGAATGGTCTGCGGCAATGCAACCTTTATCGACGCGATCCTCAAAGTCAAAAGCAATATGGACAGCGGCATGTTTTACGGCATCCAGAAAGGCGCAATTGCTGCTTTGAAACTCGATGTCTCGTGGTTTGAAAGACTCAATAACGTATACGCAAAACGAAGGGAATTGATCTTCGAATTGGCAGAGAAACTAGGCTGTACTTTCGATATAAACGCGGTCGGTTTGTTTGTCTGGGCAAAATTGCCGCAAGGTGTTGTTTCTTCGGAGCAATTCATTGACGAAATTTTATACAACAAGCATATATTCATCACGCCGGGAACTATTTTTGGCAGTCAGGGTGAAGGCTATATTCGGTTTTCATTATGTGTCAAAGCCACAAAAATCAAAGAAGCGATCGAACGATTTGAATCCTAAAAAGAAAAACATGAAAATCTATATCATTGGCGTAGGATTGATTGGCGGCTCGATGGCGCTCGATATTCAATCGCATGATGCCGAAGCTGAAATTTTCGGGATTGATGCGAATGAAGCGCATCTCCAAGAAGCGCAACAACTCGGAATCATTCATCAAACGGCTGCCGTCAAAGATTTGCAACAGGCCGATATTGTGATTCTGTCAGTTCCGGTTGATGTGGCGATGTTGCTATTGCCCGAAGTCCTTGGCAACATCGGAAAAGACACCGTAGTCTTTGATGTAGGTTCGACGAAACTTCCGATTTGCGAAGCGGTTGCGAATCACCCAAATCGCGCTAACTTTATGGCGACGCATCCGATAGCGGGAACCGAGTTTTCCGGACCGTCTGCAGCCATCAAAGGGCTTTTCGAAGGCAAGACAAACATCATCTGCGAAGTCGAAAAAACGACGTTCAAATTGCAGGAAAAGGCGCTGGATCTGTTTCAGAAAATGGGCATGCGCATCCGGTATATGAACCCGAAATCGCACGACAAGCACATTGCTTATGTGTCGCATTTGTCGCACATCAGTTCGTTTATGCTCGGGAAAACGGTCATTGAAAAGGAAAAGCACGAACGCGATATTTTCGATATGGCGGGCAGCGGATTCGAAAGCACGGTACGACTCGCCAAAAGTTCCCCAGCGATGTGGACGCCGATTTTCAAACAGAACAAAAATCAGGTCGTGAAAACACTTGAAGAATATATTGCCAATTTGTCGAAGTTTAAGGAACTGCTCGAAAACGATGATTTTGAATCGGTTTTCAACGAAATGCAGGAAGTGAATAAAATAAAAGAGATATTACAAGGAATTAAAAAATAAGAAGAAACGTCAAAAAAGTACAGAGCCCTAGCCCCGATAGAAGGGAAAATCCTTTTGTGCCGTGGTTCGGCATAAAAGATTGGAATGATAGCGGGATTAGCTTCTAAAAATAAAAAACTATGGAAAACAACATACAAATGAGACAGTGGCTCGACGATTTCAACCTCACGCATCCGCTCGTGATTGCCGGGCCTTGCAGCGCAGAAACCGAAGAACAGGTGTTGAAAATCGCGCACGAATTGAAAAACTCTGACGTCAGTATTTTTCGCGCGGGCATCTGGAAACCCAGAACGCGACCGGGCGGATTTGAAGGTGTCGGCGCCATCGGACTCAAATGGTTGCAGAAAGCCAAAGCCGAAACAGGTTTACTGATGGCGATTGAAGTAGCGAATGCGGCGCATGTCAAACTTGCGTTGGAACACGATATTGATGTATTGTGGATAGGCGCGCGCACGACCGTAAATCCTTTCGCAGTACAGGAAATAGCGGATGCTTTGCAAAATACAGACAAAATTGTACTCGTTAAAAATCCCGTAAATCCGGATTTGGCTTTGTGGATTGGCGGTGTCGAACGTTTGTACAATGCCGGAATTAAAAAACTGGGCGTGATTCACAGAGGATTTTCGACTTATGAAAAAACCAAATACCGCAACATTCCCGAGTGGCAGATTGCGATTGAGTTGCAGAGCCGTTTTCCTGATTTGCCGCTGATTTGCGATCCGTCGCATATTACGGGCAAGCGCGATATGATTCAGGAAGTGTCGCAACAGGCGCTCGATCTGAATTATGACGGATTGATTATTGAAACGCACATTGATCCTGACAATGCGTGGAGCGACGCCGCACAACAAGTCACACCGACCGCTTTGAAGCAGATTTTCAAAGATTTGCGCATCAGGGAAGTAGCGACCGAGGAAACCGATTTCAACACGAAAATGATCAAACTCCGCGCGGATATTGATGTCGCCGATAGTAAACTCTTAGAGATTTTAGGCAAACGAATGCAGGTCGCGGAACAAATCGGCGCTTTGAAAAAGGAAAAAAACATCGCGGTTTTACAAAATAAACGATGGAATGAAATCCTCGGAAAAATGATCCTCGAAGGCGAAGATAAAGGGCTTAGCGAGGAATTTATCCTCAAATTGTTCAAAGCGATCCATCAGGAAAGCATCAGCCATCAGGAGAAAATCATTAATTCATCATTATAAATTTTGAATTTTAAATTTTGAATTATTCGAACCGTTCAACAAAAGCCGTAATTTTGTCATTCAAAATTCATCATTCAAAATAGCAAATGACAGGACTCGTATACAAATCAACCGGAAGCTGGTATACCGTAAAATCCGAACAAGGCGATTTTATAGAATGCCGTATTAAGGGCAAGTTCCGCATGAAAGGCATCAAAAGCACCAACCCGATTGCGGTAGGCGATGTCGTTGATTTTGAACTCGATGAAACTTCGGATGCCATCACGGGAACGATTCACAACATTCACGAAAGAAAGAATTATATCGTGCGCAAATCGGTCAACCTATCGCATCAAATGCACATTATTGCCTCGAATGTGGACTACGTTTTTCTTTTGATTACCATTAATAATCCGCCGACGACCACCAATTTCATTGACCGTTTTTTGGTGACTGCTGAAGCTTACGGCATCGAAACGATTTTGGTGTTCAATAAAATCGATACGTTCGACGAAGCGATGCTCGAAGAACAATTATACCTGCAGCATATTTATCAGGAAATCGGCTACCGTTGCCTTCGCGTTTCGGCTAAGGAAAACAAAGGAATCGAAGAGTTGAAACAATTGATGGTCGGAAAAGTCAGCATGTTTTCAGGACATTCTGGCGTCGGAAAATCAACCTTAGTCAATGCGATGGAACCGAGTTTGCATCTCAAAACCAAAACGATTTCCGAACAAAGCAAACAAGGACAGCACACGACGACTTTTGCTGAAATGTATGATTTGAGTTTCAACGCTAAAATCATCGACACGCCAGGAATCAAAGGTTTCGGCATAGTAGATTTGGAAAAAGAAGACATCAGCGGTTATTTTCCGGAATTTTTCAAGCTCAAAGACCAATGCAAATTCAACAACTGTCTGCACAAAGACGAACCGCATTGCGCCGTGAAGAAAGCGCTCGAAAACGATGAGATTTCTTGGTCGCGCTATAAAAATTATTTGCATATCCTCGAAGGTGATGATGAAAATTACCGCACCGATTTATACAACGAAGACCGCATCATCAGTGATCAATCCCGAAAGTCATAAGTTATGAAAGTGGTTATTCAAAGGGTTTCGCAAGCCTCAGTAACTATTGAAGAAAAGTTGGTGGCCGATATCCAAAAAGGATTGTTGGTTTTGGTAGGTGTTGAAGCGGAAGACAACGCCGAAGACATCGATTGGTTGGTCAACAAAATCATTAATCTGAGAATTTTTGTCGATGCGAATGATGTCATGAACTTATCGGTGAAAGACATCCACGGCGAGATCATAGTCGTAAGCCAATTTACCTTGCATGCTTCCACGAAAAAAGGAAACCGTCCGTCTTATCTCAAAGCAGCAAAACCAGAGATTTCGATTCCGATGTATGAGAATTTTGTACAACAACTCGAAATCGCTTTAGGCAAAAAAATACAAACCGGAATCTTCGCCGCCGATATGAAAGTATCGCTTTTAAATGACGGCCCTGTAACGATTGTCATCGATTCAAAAAACAAGGAATAAATGTTAATGTTTTCTAAAAATTTTCTATTTTTGGAAAAATTGCGCCTGTATGAAATATTTGTTCTCCGCCTTATTTTTTTTGATGAGTTTTGCTCTTTTTTCTCAAAAAATGGAGTTGTCTACCCTACTTATTCCTGACAGTCTTAAACAAAATGCGAATGCTGTGATACGTCTTGACCGCATGGACATTGACATCGCTTCGCAACGAAGTATGACAATCAAAGAGAAGCGCATTGTGACAGTGTTCAATGAAAAAGGAATCAATGTTATCGGTGCTTTTGAAGGTTATGATAAAACCACCAACATCAGAAGCATTGAAGCGGTCGTTTATGATGGCGCAGGGAATGAGATCAAAAAAATAAAGCGTAAAGATTTCAGGGACCAGAGTGCCGTCGATGGGATTTCGCTTTTTTCTGATGATCGGGTGATGTTTTTGGAATACACCCCAACGCAATACCCTTTTACTGTTGTCTATGAAAGTGAAGTGGCTACTTCGAATACTGCTATGATTCCCAAATGGTATTTTTTGTCCCGTTATTATACGAGTGTGGAGCGATGTGAGCTCAATGTCTTCTTTCCTGTAGCGGTTGGCTTTAAAAAGAAGGAGTTTAATTTCTCAGGGTTCAATATCAAAAAAACTACCGATACCCCGACGCAGTTAAGTTATGTTGCTATCAATTTACCGGCTCAGAAAGAGGAGAGCTATAGTCGTGAAGCGTTTTACATATTTCCCTGGGTCATGATGGGATTAGATAAATTCAACCTCTCAGGCGTAGATGGAACCGCCAAAACATGGGAAGAATTCGGACGATGGTATTCAGATAAAATCCTATCAGATACTTACGAACTTTCCGATGAAACCAAAGCCAAAATGAAAGCCTTGGTCGGTACTGAAAAAGACCCGCTACAGAAAGCCAGAATCATCTATAATTATGTGCAGCAAAAATCAAGATATGTGAGCATTCAGATAGGTATCGGAGGTTGGAAACCTATGTTGGCCAAAGATGTTGACCGACTGGGTTATGGAGACTGTAAAGCGTTAACCAATTATACCCATGCTTTGTTAAAAGCCGTAGATGTGCCTTCTTATCACACCCTTTTATATGGCGATTCCCATAAAAAGAATATCGAATCTGACTTTGTGGCTGTGCAAGGAAACCACATGATATTGTCCGTCCCAAACGGGAACGATTATGTGTGGTTGGAATGTACGAGTCAAGATGCACCTTTTGGCTATCAGGCCAATTTTACGGATGATAGGGAAGTGCTTATTGTAAAACCCGATGGTGCTGAAATTACAAGAACCAAAAATTATCAGAATCAGGACAATGCACAAATCAGTAAAGGAAGTTACACCCTTGCAGAAGACGGCTCGCTTTCTGGCAGCATCAGCATCCTGTCTGAAGGGTCGCAATACGGATTCAAGTATGCTTTACAAAATCAATCGGGCACCGACCGCGAAGCACATTATAAAGAGTATTGGAGCAATATCAATAACCTGAAAATCAATAAGACCGCGTTCGAGAATGATAAAGAGAATATTCGCTTTACGGAAAACATAGCCATTGGAGCGGTAAATTACGGCACATTTTCAGCCGGAAAAATGCTTTTTGTGGTCAATGCTTACAATCAGAATGCGTTCAATATTAAAAGAATAAGAAACAGAAAAACGGCTTTCGAAATCCAACGCGGAAGTTATGATGAAGATGAAATTCTCATCACGCTGCCCCAAGGATTTGTCATAGAAACATTGCCCCAAGACACTGCTTACAATAGCAAATTTGGAGCGTATAAAACTGAAATCATAAAAAAGGACGATTCCAACATTATTTACAAACGAACTTTCCTGCTCAATAAAGGGCAATATGCTAATACCGAATATGAAGCTTTCAGACTTTACATAGAACAAATCACAAGAAACGATAACGCTAAAATCATAGCCGTAAAACAATAATATATGAAAATTTCAAAAAAAATTATAGTAACAACTTTGTTATTAATAGCCATTACGATGAGTGGCCAAAAATATGAGCTGGGCAAAGTAACCGTTGCAGAATTAGAAGAAAAAGTGCACGCAACAGATCCCGGAGCAGAAGCCGCTTATCTGTTTAGAAAAGGAGAAGTGCATTTCGAATATAGTCAGGATAGAGGATTCGTGATGAAGACTGAGGTCAAAGCAAAAATAAAAATATACTCCAAGGAAGGCTACAAATGGGCCAATCATTTGATAAAATATTATCTACTGGGCGATTCGGAAGAAAAAGTAACCTTGTCCGATGTGGCCACTTACAATCTGGTCGATGGCAAAGTGACCAAAACCAAAATGAAAAGCGATGGCGTATTTGATGAAAAAATCAATAAATATTGGGGCAATAAAAAAATTGCGTTGCCGAATGTCAAGGAAGGTTCGATCATCGAATATTCTTATATCATTTCATCTCCCAACATTGGTCGGCTTTACGATTGGGATTTTCAATCCTATATTCCGGTGAATCATTCCGAATTTAAAACTTATATTCCGGAATATTTTATATACAATCCAAACCAAAAAGGATTTATATTTCCGAAGGTTACCACCGAAAAGAACAATCAATCTATGAGTTTCTCCTACCGAGAAGCCACACAGGCCGGGGAAAGCATTGTTAAGTCTACCAGTCAGGAAAGAGTAGAGTTTGTTGAAACAAAAACAGTATTCGTCGCTGATAATCTTCCCGGAATGAAAGAAGAGGTTTTTGTGAATAATATCGATAATTATATGTCGAGTATTTCCCACGAACTCTCAATCATCAAATACCCAAACAAACCCATCAAGGCTTTGTCAACCGATTGGGAAACGGTGGTTAAAAAGATCTACGATTATGACGATTTTGGCCCTGAACTCAATAAGAAAGGTTATTTTGATGACGATATTACAGCACTCGTCAAAGGCCTCACCAAAAGAGATGAAATTATTGATGCGATATTCAACTATGTCAAATCCAATGTCAAATGGAATGGCTATACCGGCTATTCCTGCAATGATGGAGTTAAGCAAGCCTATAAAAACAAAACCGGAAATGTAGCCGAAATCAATCTGATGCTGACCGCCATGCTGCGTTTTGCGGGCATCGATGCCAATCCCGTTTTGGTGAGCACAAGATCTAATGGAATCACATTATTCCCAAGTAGAACCGCTTTCAATTATGTCATCTCAGCGGTAGAAATTGAAAATGCATTAATACTGCTTGATGCTACCGAAAAGTATGCTGCTCCGAATATTTTGCCTGAACGTGATCTGAATTGGTTAGGAAGACTCATTCGAAAAGAAGGTTCCTCCGTTGAGGTCGATTTAATGCCTCAAAATGTAAGCAAAGAAAACCATAATATCAGTTATAAAATTAATGCTGACGGAACCGTTGATGGAAAGTTAAGGAAGCAATATACCGACTATAAGGCCTTAAATTTCAGACAAACCAAAATGGCTTTAACCCGCGACAACTACCTCGAACAATTGGAAAATAACAACAACGCCATTGAGGTTTCAGAGTATGTAAGGGAAAATGACACCGACATTGCCAACCCCATCATAGAAACCTATGCCTTCAAAGACAACCGCGATATTGAAATCATCAACGATAAAATATACGTAACTCCTTTGTTGTTTCTGGGTTATAAAGAAAATCCGTTCAAATTGGAGAAACGAGATTACCCCATCGATTTTACCTATCCTTTCCAGCAAAAATATCTCGCCAACATTGATGTTCCAGAAGGCTATGCTATAGAGTCATTGCCGAAAGCGGTCAATATGGTTACTGGTGAAGATCTCGGACTGTTTAAGTATATCATTAGCGGAGCCGAAAATAAAATTCAGGTGAGCATTACTTTCGAGATTAGCAAAGCCATCGTCGGATCAGAATATTATGATGTGGTCAAAGATTTTTACCAAAAAGTCATTGATAAAGAAAATGAAAAAATTGTGTTGGTCAAAATTAAATAACGTGAATAATCTAAAGAAAACATTGGTGCTCATGTTGTTGTTTTCGATGAACTACCTGCAAGCCCAAAGAATCGATTTAGAGAAGGTTAGCGTTGCAGCGATTCAGGAAAAAACGCATCCAACTGATAGCAGTGCCGCCGCCGCGATACTGTATAAAAAAGCGCGAACGTACTTTATTTATGAAGATAAAAGAGGGTTTTCGGTACGTCATGAGTACACCTATAGGATTAAGATTTATAAAAAAGAGGGGCTTTCGTGGGCTAATTTCAAGGTGCCTTATTATGTGGCTTATGAAAACCTTCCCGATGAAGCCGTCAAATTTTCCAACGGAACAACCTACAATCTCGAAAATGGCGCCATAGTCAAGACGAAACTCAACAGCGAAGGCAACTTTAAAAAGAATGTCAACGAATACTGGAATGAAGCCTCCATCACGATGCCCAATGTCAAAGTCGGTTCCATCATTGAATTCCAATATACGTTGTCATCGGACAATATCGTGAAGTTTCCTGTATTCGATTTCCAATATGATATACCCGTAAATTCAGCGGTTTATAGCACAGAAGTACCGGAATATTTTTCTTATAATTCCGTGTTGAAAGGCTTTTTCAAAGTAAAATCTGAGAGCAAGATTGACAAAGGTTATCAGAATTTCACTAACGAATACAACCAAACGGTCAATTTGAGTTTCCAGCAGATCAATACGCTGTATACCGCGGAAAATGTCCCGGCACTTAGAGATGAGGATTATGTTGACAATATAGACAATTACAAATCAGCCGTGGTGCACGAACTCGAGAAAACACGATTCCCCGAAGTGCCTGAAAAAATATTTGCGAAATCTTGGTTAGACGTCACACGCTCGATTTATAAGTTTGATGATTTCGGAAAAGAGCTCAACCTCAAAGGCTATTTCGAAACAGATCTCAAAATGATTGTCCAAGACGATGCTTCAGAAACGGATAAAATCAATGCCGTTTTTAAGTTTGTGCAGCAAAAGATGAATTGGAACGGCACTTATGGCTATGGAACGGACAAAGGCGTTAAAAAAGCTTACCAAGAGGGAAGTGGCAACATTGCGGATATCAATTTCATTCTGATCTCGATGCTCAACTATTCCGGGCTCAATGCCAATCCGGTTTTGGTGAGCACTGTCGACCATGGCATTCCTGTTTTTCCGAACCGCACGGTGTTCAATTATGTGATTGCCGCTGTGGATATCCAAGGAAAAAGGGTGTTGCTCGATGCCTCCAACAAATTTACGGCACCCAACATTTTGCGATTCTCAGCACTCAATTGGATGGGTCGTCTCGTGCGCAGTGATGGGAGTTCGGATGAGATCAACCTGATTCCGTCAGTGCCGTCCAAGGAAACCAATAACATCATGGCCTCCATCGATGCTTCAGGGAAAATCACGGCCAAAATGCGAGTGCAAACATCCGATTACCTCGCCTTGCAATTTCGCCAGAAGTATGGCAACGTAAACCAGGAAAGCTATCTTGAGAAACTCGAACAGGATTTGAAAGACAGCCGTATTGAAGGCTATACCGTCGAAAATAAACTGACCGATTTATCGAAACCTATCGTCGAAACCTTTACTTTAGCTTCAGAGAATTTGGTGGAAGTGTCAGCAGGCCGGATGGAATTTGACCCTTTATTGTTTTTTACCATGACCAAGAACCCATTTCAGCAGGAGAACCGCATATTGCCTGTATATTTTGGTTATCCGAAACATTACAAATACAATATAAGCTTTGATATTCCTGAGGGTTATGCTATTGAATCCTTGCCCAAATCCATTACGTTGGCTACGCCTGAAAATATTGAGGTTTTCTCTTATAAGGTCATGAGTCAGGATAACAAAATTCAACTCGTGGCGACCCTAGAAAACAATGGCACTTTACTAGCGGCTGATTTTTATGAAGCACTGAAAGCGTTTTATTTGAAGGTCATCGAAAAACAAAGTGAAAAAATCATACTAAAAAAAATATAATCATGGATCTCAAAAATGCCCAACTCGAAGTAGATACATGGATCAAAAACCACGGCGTCCGCTATTTCAACGAACTCACCAACATGGCACAACTCACTGAAGAAGTTGGCGAAGTGGCCCGAATCATTGCGCGGCGTTATGGCGAACAATCCGAAAAGGAATCCGATAAAAATAAAGATTTGGGTGAAGAACTCGCAGACGTTGTTTTCGTAGTGCTGTGTCTCGCGAACCAAACCGGAATCGATCTGCAGGCGGCTTTCGATAAAAAAATGGATCTCAAAACCAACCGCGATCACGACCGCCACCACAACAACGAAAAACTCAAATAAAATTCATTGTTTTAAATTTTGAATGCTAAATTTTGAATGACGGAGATATTGTAAATTTGGAACTATGGATATTCATTTACCTCAAATAGCTGCCATTTATAATTCTGCTATAAAAATTTCCGGAAGCAAATCCGAAACCAATCGCTTGCTGCTGCTGCGGGCTTTATATCCTGAAATTTCGCTTGAAAACATTTCGACTTCGGATGATTCTGACGTGATGATTAGAGCGCTTTCGGCAACAGAAGCTTTGCTTGATATTCATCACGCCGGGACAGCAATGCGATTTCTCACAGCTTATTTAGCGATTCAGGAAGAACGTGAAGTGACGCTTACAGGTTCTTCAAGAATGAAACAACGCCCGATTCAGGTTTTGGTCGATGCTTTGCGTGAACTTGGCGCCGAAATCAGTTACGAAGAAAATGAAGGATTTCCACCGCTTAAAATCAAAGGAAAAAAACTTCAGAAAAATCAAGTGACTTTAGCCGCCAATGTCAGCAGCCAATACATTTCTGCGTTGTTGTTGATTGCGCCAAAACTCGAAAACGGTTTGCAACTTACATTAGAAGGAGAAATCACTTCAGTACCTTATATTAAAATGACTTTGGATTTGTTGCATCAAGCAGGTGTCAAAACGGAATTCATAGCAAATCAAATTACGGTTTTTCCGAAAGCCAACATCCAACAACCGGCAACCTTTACCATAGAATCTGATTGGTCTTCGGCGTCTTATTATTATTCAATCGTTGCTTTGTCTGAAGTTGGAACGGCCATTACTTTATCGCGTTTTAAATCGGATAGTTTGCAAGGCGATTCGGCCTTAACGGAAATCTACAAAAGCTTCGGCGTCGAAACGACTTTTGAAAACAACAACATCACCTTACGAAAAGTTAATTATCACCCGAGCGGCAGCGAACAGGCGAAGCAATTATCACCCGAGCGGCAGCGAATAGGCGAAGCAATTATCAATTATCAATTAAATGACACGCCCGACATCGCGCAAACCATCGCCGTCACTTGCTTCGGACTCGGACTCGCTTGCCATCTTGCAGGTTTACATACTTTAAAAATTAAAGAAACCGATCGCTTGACGGCCTTGCAAAATGAACTTCAAAAACTGGGCGCTAAAGTCATGATTACCTACGATTCCTTAACCTTGGAAGCTTCTGAAACTATAAATTCCAACGTCAAAATCGCGACTTATAACGATCACAGAATGGCGATGGCTTTTGCACCTTTAGCTTTGAGAACATCGATTACGATTGAAGATGCCGAAGTCGTTTCCAAATCGTATCCCAACTTTTGGAACGATCTCAAAAGTATCGGATTTGAAATCGAAGAAAACTTAAAGCCTGACTAACGCAGTACCTCAGAAGCTTTTAGAAAAATAAACCCCAAAACACTTGACATCGCCTATCCCACAATCGTATATTTGCCACCTAAATAAAATCGCTACATGAAATTATCGCATTTTCAATTCAATTTACCCAAAGAACTTCTTGCCGAATTCCCAACCGAAAACAGAGATGAATCCAGATTAATGGTCATCAACCGGGAGAAAAAAACCATCGAACACAAAATGTTTAAAGACCTGATCGATTATTTCGGTGACGGCGATGTTTTGGTTTTGAACAATACCAAGGTTTTTCCGGCGCGTTTATACGGCAATAAAGAAAAAACCGGTGCGAGAATCGAAGTGTTTTTGCTTCGCGAACTCAACTCAGAGCAACGTCTTTGGGATGTTTTGGTCGATCCGGCGCGTAAAATCAGAATTGGAAACAAACTCTATTTCGGTGACGATGATTCGTTGGTAGCGGAAGTCATCGACAATACGACTTCACGCGGAAGAACCTTGCGTTTCCTTTACGACGGTTCTTACGATGAATTCAGAAACAAGCTTACAGAACTTGGTGAAACGCCGATTCCAAAATACATCAACCGCGAAGTAACGCCTGAAGATGCCGATCGTTACCAAACCATTTATGCCAAAAACGAAGGCGCTGTGGCCGCCCCGACGGCAGGTTTGCACTTCTCAAAACATTTGCTCAAAAGACTTGAAATCAAAGGCGTAAATTTCGCTGAAGTCACGCTTCACGTTGGTTTAGGAACATTTAACCCGGTTGAAGTTGAAGATCTTTCCAAACACAAAATGGATTCTGAAGAACTCATCATCACGCAAGAAGCCTGCGATATTGTCAACGAAGCCAAAACGAAAAAGAAAAAAGTGTGCGCTGTAGGAACGACTTCGATGCGCGCCATCGAAAGCTCTGTTTCGTCGGCAAAAACGCTCAACCCGTTCGAAGGCTGGACGAACAAATTCATTTTTCCGCCTTACGAATTCAGCGTTCCGAACTGCATGATTACGAATTTCCACACGCCAAAATCAACGTTGCTGATGATGGTTTCTGCGTTCTGCGGTCACGATTTGATGAAAAAAGCCTACGAAGAAGCGATCAAAGAAGGGTACCGTTTTTACTCTTACGGTGACGCGATGCTGATTCTGTAATTCAAAATATTTCAATAAAAAAATCCCGTCAATTGATGGGATTTTTTGTTTTTTATTTTAGGAGCCGGGAACCTGCTATCCGCTATAGTCCTCGCACACCGGCCATCGCTGCATCTGGCTCCTCACTAAAACAGTCCACCGGACTGTTTCTTAACGTTCGGCCCTGCTCCGGGCTGCCGCTGCTATCAGGGCTAGGGTTTTTCTGTAAAAAAAGAAAACCTTGTTCCGGAAGAGCATTTTAAAAATACCTGAAGCCCACCGGGCTTCCTCCTCTTAATATCAAATGCCGAACGCCGGCGCAAAAGGATGCCGTTACAAATGCGCAGCATTCACCGAATACCAATAAAAATAAAACTTTAGTGAGGTAATCCTTCACGCGATTTCCGTCCTGATACAAATCTTCTTACAGTCTTAAAATCTTACAGTCTGATAATCTATCAATCCACCTGATAAACCAATTTCACCGTAATATTTGCTGTTTTATTCTTCGAAACCGTATTGAAAGAACCGCCATAAGAAAAATCTTCCGACGAATTTTGTCCCGTAATTTGGAAGACGCCCATGTCCGATTTCTTCAGATTTCCTAAACTCGCACCGGCGTTTTCAGCGATGCTTTTGGCTCTAACGCGTGCGTCTTTAGTCGCTTCAGCAATCATCTTGATTTTAAGTTCCGCGAGTTTGGTATAATAATATTCGGGCGGATTTGAGTAAAACTCGACACCGGAATTGATGAGTTCGCTCGATTGTCTCGAAATTTCCTCAATCATATTGACATCTTTCGATTGTACGGTCACTGTTTGTGTAAGATTGAAACCCGTAAAAATTTGTTGCTTGGTCGAACCATTTTCATTATAGATGTAATCAAAATCTTTGTTGAAATTCACCGCCGAAAAAACAATCTCATTGGCTTTAATGCCTTTTGAAAGCAAATAACTTTTGATTTTCTCACGGTCGCTGTCAAGCGATGCATAAGCGTCTTTCAGAATCATACTTTTTTTAGAAAACGATCCGCTCCAGACAATCAAATCGGAAACGAAATCTTTCTTGCCCAAACCGGTTACACTGATGGTGTCGGCACTTTGGTTGCGGTTCTGAAAAGCATTCGAGAATAAATAAGCCGCAATGACCACGGCAAGCGCAATGATAATGGTATTCGCACTGGTTTTCATAGATGAAGTTTTAGTGGTTTAAAAATAAAGAATTTTTCGACATGAAATAACAAACGTCACTTCTTATTTTTTACTGGAAATAATGGCACGCCGATGATACTGATGCCGCAGATTTTCGCAGATTTCCATCAACTTAAAATCAGTGTGAATCCGTTAAATCCGTGTTATCCGCGTGCCGTAACTCAAACCTTGGTTTTTCATAACCGCTTTTTTGTTACTTTTACGAACCATAAAAACAAAAAACATGACTTTTCAGAATACGAAAGCTTTTGCACAGGAACTCGACCAACAAGATCCACTTCGCCAGTATAAAAACGAATTCATTTTCCCGCAACACAACGGAAAGAATGTGGTTTATTTTACCGGAAATTCTCTTGGGTTGCAACCTAAGCGCACCAAAAAATACGTCGATGAAGTCATGAACGATTGGGCGAATCTCGCCGTCGAAGGTCATTTTTATGCCGAGAAACCCTGGTGGGATTATCACGAACGTTTCGCCAATCCGCTGAGTAAAATTGTAGGAGCCAAACCTACTGAAGTGACCGTGATGAATACCCTGACAGTCAATCTGCATCTGCTGATGGTTTCTTTTTACCGCCCAACCAAAACCCGTTACAAAATCATTTGCGAGGAAAAAGCGTTTCCTTCAGACCAGTATATGTTTCAAAGTCAGGTACATTTTCACGGCTATAAAACCGAAGAGGCGATCGTAGAAATCAAACGTCGCGACGGCGAACACAACATTCGACTAGAAGATGTTTTGGCTAAAATTGCCGAAGTTGGTGACGAACTTGCTTTAGTGTTGATTGGTGGCGTGAACTATTATACCGGTCAAGTATTCGATATCAAAACCATTACAGAAGCCGGTCACAAAGCCGGAGCCAAAGTCGGTTGGGATTTGGCGCACGCCGCAGGAAACATCAAACTCGAACTGCACGACTGGAACGTCGATTTTGCGTGTTGGTGCAGTTATAAATATATGAATTCCGGACCCGGAAATGCTTCTGGTTGTTTCATCCACGAAAAGCACCACAACGATAATGACTTGCCGCGATTCGCCGGTTGGTGGGGGCATAACAAAGAACGCCGTTTCAAGATGGAACCTGAGTTTGAACCCGTTCATGGTGCCGATGGCTGGCAAATCAGCAACTTGCCGATACTTTCTTTAGCGCCTTATTTGGCTTCGGTCGAGATGTTTGATGAAGTCGGCATGGACGCTTTGATCCAAAAAAGAAACCACATCACGGCTTACCTTGAATTTATTTTGCATGAAATTGACAAGGAAGTCAACAGCACTTTCGAGATCATCACCCCGCAAAATCAAGATGAAAGAGCCTCGCAGTTGTCGGTTTTCCTTCATGGAGAAGGCAGAAGTTTATTCGATTATCTGATGAATAACGGCGTGATCACAGATTGGCGCGAACCGAATGTGATCCGATTGGCGCCTGTTCCGTTGTATTGTTCTTATGAAGATATGTTCGATTTTGGTCAAATCTTAAAACAAGGCATTCTTCAAAAAAGTAAATCTTAAACCAACTCCAAAGTCGGAATGTTGACGTTTTTCAAAATGTCACTGTAATTCAAAAGTTGATTTTGTATCGAAGCCTGCATGTTTTTAAAGTAAGGCGTTTTCGAGAATAAATCCTGATAATATGCAACACCTTCAAGTAAATTCGTTTTGAACAATTGCCATTTCTTGATTTGCGCCGCGGTAACATCTGCGACATTTTCAAGATCCTGTTTCAGATAATCAACGTACAATTTCAATTCGTTGATGAACACATGCGGACGGTTCTGGTTGATAATCACATTCGCATTGCCATAGATGTGACGCACCATATCCGAAAGCGAAACTTCATGGTCGAAATACGCGAGATTCGGGCCCGGACAAATCACAATGCCTTGATCTTGGCCTTTAATTTTGATGTTGTTCTCCAGATAAGAAGCGTTCGCCAAGCCCACGCAAAGACAAGATTTCTCGGTGATTTTGGTGTGTGCTTTATTATAATCGGTTGTTGAAAGAGCGTCTTTTTTAGCATCCAATTCCTCAAGTTTGATGTCTTGGTATTTCTTAGATGCCGTACACATGCCTTGCGGATCGTATTCTTTGCCTAACGCCAATAGCTTTTTCGGGCACGAGCTTCCGGCTTTGTTTTCATCAATGCGTTTTTGTTTGAGGAATTCGTTAGAGGTTCCTTTTACGGTATTAAACGGAACGCCCAACGGCGAAATATGACTCAGATAAAAATCGTCTTCCTTAGATTTTGCCAACAAAGCTCTGGTTTCTGCATCTACAGAAGTGGCTTCAGGAACCAACAAGAAAGGCGAGCCCCAACCCACGGAATCCAGATTGTAATTTTCGAGTAGGAATTCATGTTCTTCGGCAGTTCCGACGCCGCCTTGCGCAGTAATTTTAAAATCGAGTGTTTTTTCGGGAACCGGCAGTTGTTTCTGTTGCAAAGCTTTGACCATCAATTCCTTTGCAGAAGTGATGAGTTGCTCTTTTTTCTGTTTGAATTCTTCCAAGATCGGGCCTAATAAAAGTCCGTCAGTAGCAAAAGCGTGACCACCGCAATTAAGTCCGGATTCAATTCGGTATTCCGAAACCCAAAGCCCTTTTTTGGCTAAGAAATTCCCCTGAATCAACGCCGACCTGAAATCGCTGACTTTGAGGATGATTCTTTTTTTAAGTACTCCATTTTCATCAGGGAAGAAATCCTGAAATTGCTCAATATAACTATACAATCTCGGGTTCATACCCGCCGAAAGCACAACCGATGAAGTCAGCTTGCTGTGCGCAAAACCACGCAAGGCTGCATGCGCATCGTTATATTCTACCGGCAATTGGTCGTTTTTGATGAAATTGTCTTTGTCGACTTTGGTCATGATATTGACGTCAATCGCGCCCGGCGAAAGGTGTTCTTCAATGAAATGTTTGATGTTGTCTTTCATCGCAAAACCATCGTCGATGAATTGCTGTAAACCCATTTTAATTTCGGATTGGTTCGGTAATATCGCGATGTAATTTTCCAAAGCGGCTTTACTTTCAATAAGTTCTGCTTTGAAGTTTTCGAATTTTTCTTTCACAATCGAATCGACCATATCCAAATAATGTGTGATTCTTTTGGCTCTGAAATCCTCAATCTTCGTCGTAATTTCTTGATAAGGGATTTTAAATTTGGTGCTGTAAAACGCACGCATCTTTTCGATGAGTTCGTCATCAGTAATCGAAATCACGGAGTCGATGCCGTAATGCGCCAAGCGAATCGGGCTGTCGATCGTGTAGGCTAATCCCATCACGGGAATATGAAAAGTGTGGGTATTTTTGTGATTGCTGCTCATACAAGTTTCCATTAAATAAACCGCAAAGGTTGTCAAACCAACCGACTAAAAAACTGATAAATGTCATATGTTTGAATTTGATGTTTTTCTTTTTGCAATCAAACTAATGCGATTATCTTTGCGCTTCGGATTTTGTGACAGCACAACTTTGAAATCAATTCAATTTGGTTGTCTTACAGTCTTAAAATCCAATAATCTTACAATCTGAAATATGACCAAACAGGAAAAAATAAACAACTTCGATCCGTCGCAACCGGGTTTAGCTGATGAAAGCATTTTCGGGTTGCCGTTTACCGCTGAAGAAAGCGAAATTATCATCATTCCCGTACCTTGGGAAGTCACGGTAAGTTACGGTTCAGGCGCATCGAACGGTCCGGAAGCCATTTTGGAAGCTTCGTTTCAAGTCGATTTACACCACCAGGATTTTCCCGAATTGTGGAAACTCGGCATGTATCTCGACCTGACAGAACAAACCAAAAACTGGGCGGACAACAGCGATAAATACAAAGGATTGGCGCAACCGATTATTGCCGCTTTAGAAAGTGGCGAAGTCATCGAAAGTCATCCCGCTTTGCAATCGGATCTCGATAAAATCAACAAAGTCTGCCGCGATCTCAAAGATGAAGTGCGTGAGCGCGTTTTATATTGGATGAAAAAAGGGAAAAAAGTGGCATTACTCGGAGGCGATCATTCAACCCCATTAGGGTATTACGAAGCTTTGGCGACCCAGCACGACAACTTCGGAATCCTGCACCTCGATGCGCACATGGATTTGAGGATTGCTTACGAAGGCTTCACTTATTCGCACGCTTCGATCATGTATAACGCTTTGCAGTTGCCACAGATTTCCAAAATCGTGCAGATCGGAATCCGTGATTTCTGCAAACAGGAAGTAGAAACGGTTATGGATCAGAACGGTCGCGTGCAAGTGCATACCGATGCCGATATGAAAGCGGAAACTTTTCAGGGCGTCACTTGGGAACAACAATGCAATGCGATTATAACGGCCTTACCTCAAAAAGTAGCGATCAGTTTTGATGTCGATGGGATGTATGCCTGGTACGGACCGAATACAGGAACGCCGGTTCCGGGCGGATTCTCTTACGAACAAGCCACTTACCTGTTCAATAAATTAGCCGATAGCGGCAAAGAAATCATAGGTTTTGATTTCGTAGAGGTCGCTCCCGGAGAAACCGATTGGGACGGCAATGTTGGCGCAAGAATGTTGTATCATTTGTGCGGCGTGTTGGCTAAAAACAACGGACTCGAGGTAGGCCAGAAAATTATATTCAAAAAATAGATTTCGTCTTTTCGGAGATTTAAAACCCGTTCCATTGGAATGGGTTTTTTTATGGCCGCATTCGTATTGTGATATTTGGAATTTTCGTTATTTTAATTAATAACCCTTTAAAAAAACACAGAGTAAATTATAAATTAGATAAAAATTTTTCCCGTGTGTATGTTTTTTATGGGGTAGAAAGTAAAATTTTTAATTTTATCTCGTATTCAAACAAATCTGCCATGAGAAAAATAATTTTAAGCGCGATTTTGATCGCGCTACTTGTTTTGACTTTCTTCTCCAATTTCATTTTCACGGGCCAAGCGGTTTCCAAAGAATCTATTAAGTTTGACACCGGTGACACCGCCTGGATGATTGTCGCCACGGCTTTAGTGCTTTTGATGACGCCTGGATTAGGTTTTTTCTATGGAGGCATGGTTGGCAAAAAGAACGTCATCAGCACGATGCTGCAAAGCTTTATGGCGATGGTGATCGTTTCGCTGTTGTGGGTCGTGATTGGTTTTGGCTTGTCGTTTGGGCCCTCGATTGGCGGTGTGATTGGAAACCCGATTCCGTATTTGTTTTTTCAGGGTGTTGGCGTTAACGATTCATGGAGCCTCGCACCAACGATTCCGTTTTTGCTGTTTGCCTTGTTTCAGGCTAAGTTTGCAATCATCACGCCTGCTTTGGTGACAGGAGCTTTTGCCGAACGCATTCGTTTCTGGGCGTATCTGCTTTTTATGGTGCTTTTTATTTTGGTTGTTTATGCTCCACTGGCGCATTGCACCTGGCATCCCGATGGGTTGTTATTCAAACTTGGCGTGCTCGATTTTGCAGGAGGAACCGTCGTACACATGAGTGCAGGCTGGGCGGCTTTGGCCGGTGCTATCTTTTTAGGCAAGCGCAAAGTGCAGAAAGCACCACCAGCTAGAATTACATACGTATTGTTAGGCACAGGTTTGTTGTGGTTTGGCTGGTTCGGATTTAATGCGGGTTCAGCTATGGGTGCGAATGGTTTGGCGGTGCAGGCATTGGCAACGACAACGGTAGCAGCGGCTGCGGCATCCATGGCTTGGGTGTTTTTGGATAAGATTATGGGGCACAAAATTTCCGCAATGGGAGCCTGTATCGGAGCAGTAGTTGGCTTGGTCGCGATTACTCCAGCGGCAGGTTATGTAAGCATACCACATAGTATTTTCATTGGAATCGTGAGCGCCGCCATCAGTAATTTTGTAGTGCTCAAATTCCCGAAAGGGAAAATAGATGACGCGCTCGATGTGTTCGGATGCCACGGTGTCGGAGGCATGACGGGTATGTTGCTGACGGGCGTGTTCGCATCGAAAGCGGTGAATCCTGCAGTGGTTGATCAGGGGTTGATCTTTGGCGAAACTACTTTGTTTTTGCACCAACTCGTAGCCTTGATCTGTGTTTCGATCTTTGCTTTTATGGCTTCGTATTTCCTTTTTTATATCGTCAATAAGATTACGCCTTTGCGGGTCACGGAAGAAAAAGAGGAACTTGGTTTAGACATCACGCAACACGGGGAGTTCTTATAAGCAATAAACTGCGTGAAGGATGGTAGCGGCATCCTTTTGTGCCGGCGTTCGGCGCAAAAGATTTAGCGAACAGCCTGACCCTTGTGGGCACGCCCAAACACTTCTAAAGCCCAAACACCGCGAACAAATAAATATGCTTATTTTAAAGTTTACTTCAGATTATTACTTAATTTTGTCGCCTACCCTTTACTTTATTTCTTGATGCAAGAATCTAAAAAAATAGCTGTTGTAGGTTCCGGTTTGGTGGGATCGCTGCTCGCTATTTACCTCAAAAAAGCGGGACATACCGTTCACGTTTTTGACCGCAGCCCTGATATCAGAAACATAGAATTTTCAGGACGTTCGATCAATTTGGTGATGTCGAACCGCGGCTGGAAAGCCTTAGAAGACATCGGACTTGACGAAGAAATCCGCAAAATCGGAATTCCGGTAGACAAACGCGCCATTCATTTAGTAGGCCATCCGCTGAATTATCAGTATTACGGCAAAGAAGGCGAGGCTATTTTTTCGTTGTCGCGCGGGATTTTGAACCGCAAAATGATTGATCTTGCCGAAGCAGCTGGTGTGGAATTTTTCTTTGAACATAAGATTTGGGACGTCACTTTAAGCGACGCGACTTTACACATCGGCGAAACCGAAAGAGGCGAGTGGGGAGAATTGCAATACGATTTGGTTTTTGGTTCTGACGGTGCTTTTTCTAGAGTTCGTCACCGCATGCAACGGCAGAGTATGTTCAATTATTCGCAGGAATTTTTGAAAATCGGTTATAAGGAACTTCACATTCCGGCCAATACCGACGGAACGCACAAACTCGATAAAAACTCTTTACACATCTGGCCTCGAGGCGATTATATGCTGATGGCTTTGGCGAATACTGACGGCAGTTTTACGTGTACGTTGTTCATGCCGCATGAAGGTGATAATTCTTTCGAAAACTTAAAAGATAAAGAAACACTCGAAGCTTATTTCGCGGAACATTTCCCTGATACCGCCGAAGTGATTCCCGATCTGGTGCAGGATTTCTTCAAGAACCCGACGAGTTTTTTGGTGACGATGAAGTGTTTCCCGTGGACTTACGAAGATAAAGTCGCTTTGATTGGCGATGCGTGCCACGCGATTGTTCCGTTTTACGGACACGGAATGAATGCCGGTTTCGAAGACATTACCGTGTTGCACGAAATGATGCAAAAATATGGCAACGACTGGGAAACCATTTTCAAAGAATATGAAACTTCTCGCAAACCCAACGCCGATGCGATTGCCGAATTATCGTATCGAAATTTCATGGAAATGAGTTCGAAAACCGCCGACGCCAAATTCCTGCTGCAGAAGAAAATTGAGAAATGGTTCTCCGAAAAACACCCCGACAAATGGTTGCCTTTATACAGCCGCGTGACTTTCAGCCTGCGTCCTTATGCTGAAGCTTTGGCTTTAGGAAATCAGCAAAATGCCATCATGGAAGAAGTCATGAAAATCAAAAACATCGAAACGCTTTGGAATTCAGAATTCGTGGAGCATAAAATTCTGGAACTTTTAAAATAAATAAGTAAATGATGTTCAGAACGTTAATTTTTGGATTGTTTGTTTTGTTGGTTTCCTGCAATGAATCGGATAGCAGTAGTTGTTTGGATAAAAAAACAATTACAACGATAAATAATCCTGGGGATGAATTTGAAACACTGGGCTACAAGGAAGCTTATTCGGATGCTAATTACAAAATATATGTATCTCTATACCTTTCGCCCAATGGCGATGCGGTTCGGGATGATTTTGGGTTTTTTATTGTCAAAAATGATGATACCGCCTATTGTAATTACCCCGGTATAAAAGCCGATCACCTTGAAAACCTTCAAATCTCTAATGAGCCAACAGGTTTCTTCTCTGAAGGAAGCTTAAGGATTTCGAATAATTGCGATTCGCTTTTCTTTAACGAAAATATCAATCAATTAAATTGGGCACCGAGCTATACAGCGAATACGCCAGAAGGAACTTATAAAGTCAATTTGAAATTAAAACTAGACGACAATACGCTCGTTGACATCAATACTACGACTGAAGTATTAAAAACCTACTTTCCGGAAAATTAGGCATCTTCCCGATGCACTTTATTAAAGTCAAAAGCCGGTTTGCAAATCGCAATGTATTCACAAGGCTCGTCAAACGGATTCGAATATTGCACGCGTGTGTTTTTCTCAATTTTTATCGATTGCCCAGTTTCGAGGATGACGATGTCGCCTTCGATGATGAATTGCTTTTTACCTGAAATGATATAAGTATATTCCTCGAATTCGGGCGTCTGGAAAGGTTCAGCCCAATGCGGCGGTGCGATCATATGTGCAATCGAAATGTCAGGATTGTTGGTCGTCGCCATGCCGTGGTGCTCTTCGATGCGTTTGCCGTCGGTGGTGGGAACGATGAAAGGTGTTTTTTGGATGAAGTATTTTTTCATTTTTAAAGTTGCTGAAATTCTTAATCTTTGACTATTTTCTCCACTTTCGTGCCTTTCTCAGTGTAAACTTTCACAAAGTAAATTCCGTTGGTTCTTTGACTCAAATCGAGATCAGTCTTCAATGTACTTGCTGTTATGCTTTGGATGATTCGCCCTTGTACGTCGTATAATTGTACCGAAGTAATATTGTCCTTCGAATTGATGTGCACATTTCCTTTTGTTGGATTTGGCGTTATCATTACCGAATTGTTTTCGAAAGCATTTAAACCTAAAAGTGCTACGATAGAAGTCGCCGTATTGGTTTCAACGGGAAAATTATAATCGAAATAAATATCCGCTTTATTCTCGACGGAATCGCCAATGACAAGATTTTCTAGGGTTTTGATTTTAAAGGCGATATAGCCATGGCTTTCAGGTTCGTCTTCTGTTTCTGCCGGAAGATTGATACCCTGAAACTGGAATTCAACTTTATTAGCTGTAATTTTCGTAACCTGTGGATGTGAACTGCTTGTGAGTTGCAATGAACTCATATCAAATTTAGTGGTGTCAATTAAATCCGTAATGACGACATTTTCAGCTCGGGCAGTTCCCTTATTTTGAAAACGGATGAGGTAATGCAGATAATTACCCACCATTTCAGGGGTCAGTGTATTGCCTTCGAGACAAGTTTTGTCATTCGGATCAAACGAACCTGCAACGGTTTGAGAAGTTGTAGAAGTATTGTCGCCAACAGTTTCGTCTCCCAAAACAGGCGTAATTGAAGCTGTGTAATTTAAAACATCACCAATATTCACCGGAGGCGTTTCCTGCGGCGAATTGAGGTTTAAAGTAAAATGAATCAACCGGTGTTCAAATGGCATTAAATTGCTGTAACTCCAATTCAAAGTATTTAAGGTCTGACTGTTTAATGGAGTTCCTGTTGAAACAAAATTTAAAACGGCATCATCAAAAGTAAAATTGATGTTGCCCGACATGATTTGGTTTCCTTTGTTTTTATAGGCCAAGACAAAGCTAGTATCGAAACCCGGACGAGGTGTTAACATAGGAAGTAAGGTAATTTCAACATCATTGTGGATGCCATTTGGAGACACACAGAAATCCTGGGTTTGCGTTGAACCGTCAACCGTGTTAAAATTTAAAACCGCTGATGCCGGCGTAACGGTAAAATAAGGATTTTCAAAGGCTGGCGTAACTGTAAAACTTCCGTTGTTGGTAAAGAACTTATATTTTCCGAATGCATTTGTAAAAGTACCGCCGGTCAATTCGGCTTCGTCTATGTTGATTTTGGTCTGCGCAAATGGGTTGTCATTCAGATCGCAGCCATTATTATCATAATCAAGGGTGAATGTTCCGGATATGGTGTTGTAGATCCCGCCGGGATTAAACGAACAATAAGAATTGGTCTGTGCGTTAGGCGCATTGGCATGCTCTAAATTAAAATCATCCGCGCAAATGAATAACAAGTTTGGACAATCTGTGGCATAGAATCCTGTAGTATCTTGATAAGAGAATCTGCGTAGCGCACCTCCGTTTTTTATATTGACATGCGTCAGGTTAGGATTATTTGTAATGTTGTAACGGAAACTTTTGCCGTTACCTTGTAGCTGTGAAAAATCAAGCGTGGTAAATAAATTACTACCCAATTCAAACCGACATAATTTCGAAGAAGTACCAAAGTCCATCGCAGTGATATGGTTGTTGGCACATTCCAACCTTATAAGCTGAGTCATATTCGTAATGGTGAGTGCCGTTAATTCGTTGGAATTGCATTTGAGAATTTCAAGACTATTCAGATTGATCGTATTGATGTTGGTGAGGTCATTGTTGCTGCAAATTAAAGATTTCAATTGCATTAAATCGGTTCCGTCGAGTGTCGTTAAATGATTAAAGCTGCATTCTAGCGTTTCCAAACCTGTTAAGCCTGAAAGATTCAACACGGGAAGATTGTTTGTTTTACAATTTAGGTTCTTTAACTGCGCTGTATTGGCAACAGACAAAGCCGTTAAAAGATTCCTTTCACAATTCAAATCTTTAAGATTAACCAAATTGGATGCCTCTAAAACCGTCAAGCTGTTCTGATTACAATCGACAGTTTCGAGTTGGACGGCACTGTTGACATTTAGTGTTGTCAAAAGGTTTTTACTGCAGTTTAAGCTCTTAAGGTCAAGTAAAGTTGAAGTGTCCAGACTCATGATACTGTTGGAATAACAAGTCAAGCTCTCTAAACCTATTGCATTGGTCAAATTTAATGCTGTTAGATTATTGATAGCGCAATTCAAGTTTTTGAGGTTTGCCGATTGGCTTAGGTCTAGGGTTGTGATGTTATTTGAGTTACACTCGAGATTGTTCAAGTTCGGCAAATTAGTAATACTAAGTGCTGACAGGCTATTCATTGAGCAGTTTAAACTCTCGAGATTGTTCAATGCCGAAACATCAATCGTGGTTAGGGATGTCTGGCTACATTTCAATGTTTTAAGATTTGGTAAAACAGAAAAATCGAATGTTGAGAGCGGATTTGAGGAACAGTCTAAATGCTGTATATTATTAGAAGTAGGAACTGGTAATGTCGTAAGCAGGTTGGAAGAGCAGTTTAATGTTTCCAGAGCAGTATAAGGCGTAAGGTCTAAATTCACGACCCGACCTTTCGAACAGTTTAGGTTTTTAAGGTTATTCAATCCAGAAAAATTCAGCAACGTCATCAGTTCATTATTAGAACAGTTTAATGTTTCCAATTGGCTCAATCCGGTCAAAGTGATCGAGTATATAGCATTGGAAGAACAGTCAAGGCTCTTAAGATTGGTCAATCCCGAGATGTTTAAGAATAGTATGTTTGCACCGTTACAAACCAAAGACTTCAAGTTTGCAAAAGCGTTGATGCCAGTGATGTTCTCGAAAGGCTTGTTTAAAGTATTGAGGTTTGTGACAGCCAAAGCTTCCGCAACCTGAATTTGGCCGTCATTATTGGTGTCTACATCATTGTCTAAAATTCCATCATCATTCGTATCGGCACAGATTTGGTCGGTCAGTATACTTTTAAAAGCTATGGAAGGAATATTCACAATTTGCGCGTGAGAAGTCAATGCACAAAAAACAACGAACACAATGGTGTAAATTTTTTTCATAATAGAGATATTTTTCTAAATATATTTTTAATATCAGTAACAACAACGCATTAGTTAAAAAACTCGTTAAGGCTTAATAAAACATCGATGAAAAGGATGGTGTTACAGAGATTGAGCAAGGAATTTTGAAGTTGAAAAAGTATTTGAAAAATTAAGTTCATCGCATACTTTTAATGCTAACATTCGGTTTCAGAATGAAAACTTAGCCATTAATCTTTAATAATTTTCTCCACTTTCACGCCTTTCTCAGTGTAAACTTTCAGAAAGTAAATCCCATTTGTTTTCTGACTTAAATCGAAGTCAATTGCCAGTGAATTGGCGGTCATGGTTTGGATGATTCGTCCTTGTACGTCATATAATTGCAAAGAAGTAATGTTGTCTTTCGCAGTAATATGCACCATGTTTTTCGTCGGATTCGGCGCCACAGTTACCGATGCATTCACAAAGTGATGCGCCGCTAAAAGCGCGGTAATGGTTGATGTTGCCGTATTGGTTTCGATTGGGAAATTATAATCAAAATAAATATCCGCCTTATTTTCAATCGTATCGCCGATTTCGAGATTGCCTTTGGTTCTGATTTTAAACGCTACGTAACCATGACTTGCCGGTTCGTCTTCAGTTTCTGTAGGAAGATTGATATTCGCAAACTGGAATTCCACTTTGTTGTTGGTAATCTTTGTTACTTGCGGATGTGAAGCACTCGTAAGTTGTAAGGAAGTCATATCGAATTTGGTTGTGTCGATGAGGTCTTTTACGACAATATGCTCTGCTGCAAACGTCCCTGAATTTTGAAAACGAATCAGATAATGCAAATAATTGCCAACCATTGCTGTGGTAACCGAAGCGCCTTCAAGGCAGGTTTTGTCATTCGGATCATAAGAACCTACAACGGTTTGCGACAAAGCAAAAGTATTGTCGGTAGTAGTTTCATCCTCTGAAATCGGATCGATGGAAGCTGTAAAAGCTAGCACATCTCCATTACTCACTGCTGGGATTTCCTGAGGCGAATTCACATTCAGTATCAGATCGATCATCCGGTTTTCAAACGGTAATAAATTGCTATAAGCCCAATCCAATTGATTTACGGATTGTGAAGTATTGCCGGGAGTGGCAGTAACCAAATCCAAAACGGCATCGTCAAAAGTAAAATGGATGTTGCCTGAAAGTACCTGGTTGCCCTTATTTTTATAAACCAAACGATAACGGGCGTCAAAACCTGGTCTCGCTATTTGAATAGGAATGATCGTAATTTCAACATCTTTATGTATGCCATTCGGCGTGATACAAAAGTTTTGAGTGTATGTGTTGTTATTGTTATCAGAAAAATTGATGCTGGTTGCTGCTGGAGATACTGTAAAATAAGGTCTTTCAAATTCAGGTTTCACTACAAAATCTCCGCCTTGGGTGTAGAAATTGTAAATTCCAGCATTGTTGGTATACGTAACTCCGTTTTGGTAACTACTGCTAATGCGGAGCCTGCCATCTAAAAATTTATAATCATTGTCATCGCAGCCATTGTTGTCGAAATCAAAAGATACGGTTCCTGTAATGGTATTGTAATTTCCTCCGGGAACAAAAGAACAATAAGTATTGATTTCAATAGTGTTGATTCCTTCGTCCTCTAAAAGATGTTCCTGATCTTCCCTGTCCGTTTCATCAAGGCACAGGTATACTAAATTCGGGCAGTCTAAATCGTCTGATGTCCAGATTAAATCCTTTTTGCCGTTCTTGATGTTGATGCTGATGAGGTTCGGATTGTGGTCGATATAATAATCAAGATCAGAATCCGGGCATTCTGTTAAGCCACTAAAATCAAGGGAAGTGAACAGATTGTGGCTTACGTCTACTTGGGTTAATTTGTGTAAATTGGAAAAATCGATCGAAGTCAGCTGATTGCCGCTGCAGTTGAGACTTTTTAAGTTGGTGTTTTGAGAAATATCTAAGGAAGACAAATGGTTTTCATAACAACTCAACTTGGTCAGGTTGCTTAAAGCCGAAAGATTTAGGTTGGTCATGAAATCATTTCCGTTGAAACGTATTTCCTCTAAGAGGATGTTATAGTCAAAATTGATCGAGGTTAGATTCGTGTTGCTGGCTTCAAAATACTTTAAACTGGTTAAATCATTTAAGTTTAGATAGGTCAGATTGCCGTTGTTGCTGGCACATTTAAAATATTCAAGATTGACCAATCCGTCCAGAATGAGCGTGCTTAAGTCAGTGTCCTGCGCCGAAAACGTTTTTAAGCTGATGCAGTTGGTCAAGTCTAATTCGCTGATGTGCGTAGCGTAGAGCGATACTGTTTTCAGGCTAGCCAAACCGCTGACATTCAAAAAACTGATGTGTCCTCCATATCCAACGCTTAGGCTTTCCAAACTTGTCAAACCCGCAAGGTTGGCAGAAGAAAACCCGCATTTGGTGAAATGTAATGATTTTAAGGATGTCATTCCCGACAAATCAATCGGCGTTGCAATCGTGGTATAGGAGCCAAAACTTAAAGATTCAAGATTCACAAAAGCTTGGATTCCTGTAATATTATCAAAAGTACAGCTGTAGAAACTAAGGCTTGTTACTGCGGCAGCTTCGTCTGCCTGAATTTCACCATCGGCATTAACGTCGATGCTGTCGCCGTAATTTAATAATTTACTTTTGAATGCCGGGTCCGGAATATCTACAATTTGCGCATTGCCCAGGAAAGAGAAAAAAGCAGCAAATAGACACAGGTAGAAATGCTTCATATTGGCAATGTTTTGCCAAAGATACAGTTATGCTATATTGGCACAGCACATTGGCTGCAAAATTCGATAAGGGTTATAAAATCACCGATGAATAACGTCTTTTTTTCAAATGAAGTGGTTTGTTCAATAATCAAACCGCTGACTTTCATCTTCGTATGTGCTGTTAAGGCAAAAATCAGCGGCTTTATTTTAATAAAAATAAGGAAGTTATTCTTTAATGATTTTCTCCGTTTTGGTTCCTTTTTCAGTAATGATTTTCACAAAGTAAACGCCGGTAGTTTTTTGGCTCAAATCGAAATCAAGCTGTTCTGCGTTGGCAGTCAAGGTTTCTAAAATGCGTCCTTGCACGTCGAACAATTGCACTGAAGTAATATTGCCTTTCGAAGTAATGTGAACGATATTCTTTGTCGGATTCGGAGTTACATTCACGGAAGTGTTTTCAAAAGTATTCAACCCTAAAAGTGCCACCGTCGAAGTCGCCGTGTTGGTCTCAATCGGGAAATTATAATCGAAATAAATATCAGCTTTGTTCGCCACCGAATTGCCAATCACGAGATTGCCTTTGGTTTTGATTTTAAACGCAACGTAGCCGTGACTTCCGGGTTCGTCATTGATTTCTGCGGGAAGATTGATGTTCCCAAATTGAAACTCCACTTTGTTGCCTGTGATTTTCGTCACTTGCGGATGTGAGCTACTGGTGAGCTGCAATGAACTAATGTCAAATTTGGTCGCATCGATAACATCTTTCACGACAATATTTTCAGCAGCAGCGGTTCCCGAATTCTGAAAACGGATCAGATAATGCAAATAACCACCGACCATTTCAGGCGTAATCGCATTGCCTTCGAGACAGGTTTTGTCGTTGGGATCGAAGGAGCCTACTACGGTTTGTAATAGAGGAAACGTATTGTCTGCCACGGTTTCATCGCCAACAATGGGGTCAATGGAAGCTGCAAAATTTAGAATGTCTCCAATATTAACGGCAGGCGTTTCTATCGGCGAGTTTACATTTAAAGTAAAATTTATCGTTCTACTTTCAAAAGGTAATAAGTTGCTATAGTTCCAATTCAAATTATTTGGTGTTTGATTGGTTAGCGTAGGATTTGAAGAAACGAAATCTAATACCGTATCATCAAAAGCAACATTCACATTGCCAGAAAGGGTTTGATTGCCTTTGTTTTTATAGACTAACTGATAGTGTGCATCAAATCCTGGTCTAGCCTGCCGTATCGGTAAAATAGAAACTTCTATATCATTATGGACGCCAATTGGACTGATACAAAAGTTCTGAGTTTGGACGTTATTATTAGCATCTGCAAAAGTTATTGTTGCGGACGGTGGCGATACCGTAAAATATGGGTTTTCAAACTCGGGAGTAATTTGAAAATCTCCAGTTTGTGTATAGAAATTGTAGTTTCCTGTGGAAGAAGTAAAGGTTGCGCCAAATAGAGCAGAAACATCACCTATTTTTATTTTACTGTTGGGAAAATGATAATCGTTTACATCACAACCGTTGTTGTCATTGTCTAAAGTTAATGTTCCTGTAATAGTGTTGTAATTTCCGCCGGGAACAAAAGAGCAATAAGTATTTACTTGAACATTGCTTAAATTATCATTTTGAATAATATTCTGGATACTTTGAAATTCATCATCATCTACACATATATAATTTAAATTGTTACAACCGTCAAAATGATTTATGAAGTCAGTTGTTACGCCATTTTTTACGTTCAAATATCTTAAATTAGAAATATTATAACAACTCAAAATAGAAATTGAAGTATTTGAAATATCTAAAGATTCAAATTCATTGGCGTAACAAATGAAAGTTTGTAAATTTGATAAATGGGTTAAATCTATAGTTGTTATATCGTTTTGATTGCATGCAAGCCGCGTTAAGTTTACCAAATTAGAAACATCTAATGATGTCAACTGATTTCTTCCACAATCCAACTCAGTCAAATTTGTTAAATGATTCACATTCAAGGTCGTTAATCTATTTTGAGTACAATTTAATTGAGTTAAATTATTTAATCCTGTTAAATCAATTGAAGTTAAACGGTTCATTTCAAAATTTAAATATTGAAGATTTGTTAAACTTGCAAGGTTTAAATTCGATATTTGATTATCAGTACAATGTAAATGGGTAAGATTAACAAACGCCTCAATACCTGTTAAGTCATATATTTCCGGATTTGGATTATGACCAGTATAAGATATGCTTTGCACCAGTAACGCTTCACTAACCTGAATTTCTCCATCATTATTGAGATCAATAGTCGGGGTACGATTTAACAAGTAATTTTTAAAAACAGGATCAGGAATGTTTACAATTTGCGCATTTACTGAAAAAGATAAAAAAGCAACCAATAAACAGAAGTAAATATTTTTCATGTTGAGGAAAATTTTTCTAAAGATATTTGTACAAAAACAAATAACAATAGATTTTCCTGTATACTCGATAAGGGTTGCGAAATCACCGATGAATATCCGCTTTATTTCGAATGAAGTAGTTTCGTTAAAACCAAACCGCTGACTTTCATCTTGGTATGTTCTGTTAAGACAAAAATCAGCGGCTTAATGATTAATGATGATTTCGAAGTTATTGTTTGATAATTTTCTCGGTTTTAGTGCCTTTTTCAGTAATGATTTTCACAAAGTAAACGCCGGTAGTTTTTTGGCTCAAATCGAAATCAAGCTGTTCTGCGCTGGCGGTCATAGTTTCTAAAATACGCCCTTGCACATCAAACAATTGCACCGAAGTGATGTTTCCTTTTGAAGTGATCGTAATTTTATTTTTCGTCGGATTGGGTGCGATACTTACAGATTTATTTTCCACTTGATTTATGCCCAAAAGCGCCACCGTCGAAGTCGCAGTATTGGTTTCAATCGGGAAATTATAATCGAAATAAATATCAGCTTTGTTCGCCACCGAATTGCCAATGATGAGATTTCCTTTGGTTTTGATTTTAAACGCAACATAACCATGACTTCCGGGTTCGTTATCGATTTCTGCAGGAAGATTGATGTTTGCGAACTGAAACTCAACTTTATTTCCAGTAATTTTCGTCACTTGCGGATGCGAAGTACTGGTGAGTTGCAAAGAGCTAATGTCGAATTTTGTGGTATCGATAATGTCTTTCACGACAATGTTTTCCGCAGCAGCGGTTCCCGAATTCTGGAACCGGATCAGATAATGCAGATAACCGCCGACCATTTCTGGTGTGATGGTGTTGCCTTCGAGACAGGTTTTGTCGTTCGGATCGAAGGAGCCAGTTACGGTTTGATCGAATTCGAAAACGGTGTCTGCAGGCGTTTCGTCTTGACCGTTGGTTGAAATGGTGGCCACATAATGCAAGTTGTCGCCAATATTCACAGCGGGTATTTCTTGAGGCGAATTCAGATTGAAGACGGCAAATATTTCTCTGCTTTCGAAAGGATATAAAGCAGAGTAGCTCCAATTCAGATGGTTTAAAGATTGGTTGCTGATGTTCGGATTGGCCGATACCAAGTCTAAGATGGCATCGTCGAAATTCAAATCGATGCTTCCCGATAAAATCTGATTGCCTTTGTTTTTGTAGACGATTCTGTAACCGGCATCAAAACCCGGTCTTGCATTGCCAGTAGGTATTAAAGTAATTTCAACATCATAATGAATACCCAGTGGCGTGATGCAGAAATTCTGAGTTTGAGTGCTACTATTCACACTCGCAAAATTGACGGTGGCCGAAGTCGGCGAAACTGTAAAATACGGGTTTTCTAAAATAGGGGTCAACACATAATTTCCGGCTTGGGTGAAGAAACTATAATTTCCATTAGCATCTGTAAAAGTACTGCCGGTTATGGTTGTCGTATCATTAATAGCAATTTTGGTGTTCGGAAAATGCGAATCCAAGGCATCACAACCGTTGCTATTGGCATCAAAAGTTTGTGTTCCTGAAATGGTGTTGTAGATTCCGCCGGGCGTATAAGTGCAATAGGAATTGACCTGAACATTGGTCATCTCACTGTAGGCTAAAATTTCCTGCACGCGGGGAATGTTCTCTTCATCAGCACAAATCAATCGGAGATTCGGACAAAATTCACCATTGAAACTAATGAGATACGGGTCAAGAGGCCCATATTTCATATTCACATAGGTGAGGTTTGGATTAAAACTAAACTTAAACTGGTTAGCCTGAAAACGTTGAATGGCATTGATGTTATTAATAGAACTAAGATCCAATGATGGTATTAAATTATTAGAACAATCAAGATTTGTAAGATATGCTTGATGCGTCAAATCCAAAGCCGTCAATTGATTGTTCTGACATTCCAAGTACGCCAGATTCGTAAGATTGGTTAAATCTAAAACCGACAGATTGTTCTGATAACAATAAAGATAATTTAAGTCTACTAAAGTAGAAACATCTAAAGTGCTCAATTGATTTTGGTTGCACCCTAAGACTTGCAAATGGATTAATGGTGTAACATTTAAAGCAGTAAGCTGATTTAGAGGACATCCCAATCGTGTTAAATTGGTAAGTGCCGTTACATTCAAGCTGGTTAATAAATTTTCACCGCATTCCAACTTGGTTAAATTTAGCAAATGATTCACGTTTAAATTAGTGATATTGTTGGCATTGCATCTGAGCTCGGTCAGATTGGTTAAACCTGTCAAATCAAGAGCAGCAAGCCCGGGAAAACCGGAATAATCATTATTATTGGCGCAGTCTAAAAACTGAAGTGCCGACATTCCGGTTACATTTATGGCGGTCAATTTACAGTGATTGCAATTCAACCAATTAATGGCATTGGCGCCCGTGGTCACTAATGAGTTTAAACTACGGCAATATTCACAATTTACTGTTTTTAGATTGGATAAACCCGCAAGATTTAACGAAGTGAGCGTGTGGCAATAAGAGACGTTTAAATCTTCCAGAGCCGATAATCCGGTTACATCAATCGAAGTCAGCGCTAAGGAATAGTTGCAATTTAAAATTTTAAGTTGCGGTAAAGAAGCGATGTTAAAAGTAGCTAGCTGCGTGCAATAAGCCGTACTGACACTTTGAAGACTGGACAACCCTGAAAGCGTTAAGGTATTCAGGACATCATTATCGTTAAGGTTTAACACCGTGAGATTTGATAGTCCGGAAACGTTAAGCGTGGTAAGGCTACTGCGCCCGATTGATAAATTTTGCAGATTGGTTAACATCGATACATCTAAAGAGGCAATCGGAGTCATATAGAAAGACACGGTTTGCAATGCGGTTAAGTTGCTTAAATCTATAGTGGTCAGTCCATGCATATCACTCAATTGCAGACTGGTTAAGTTGCTGAAAGCACCCAATCCGGTAAGGCTTTGAATGTTTTGCGTAGGATTCCAAGGGATTGATAATGAAGTTACTGCCAAGGCTTCACTGACTTGAATTTCGTTATCGTTATTGGTGTCAATACCGGCGTAAAGTAAAAAAGATTTAAAATCAGCGTCGGGAATGTTGACGATTTGGGCTTGAGCAATGAAAGTTACTAAGGAAAATACTAAAATGAAGTAAATTTTTTTCATAGTGGTGCATTTAGACTTTAAAGATAGCCAATTCAAAACAAGAAATCATGTGATTCAAATTAAATTTGCGCTAACAATTAGAATTCGATTGGTTTCTTAAAAACAAAATTCACCGTTACAATCGACAGACGGAATCTCTATTTCCTCAAAATCTTACTCAAAATACTAAACGCTCCGCGAATAAAACTCGCACTCGTTACCACTTTCAATACCGATTTTCCAACCACACTTGCTGTGCTGGGTTCGCTGCTTTTGGTTTCTTTCGCTTCTGTTTCTTCGGCTTGCGTTGCTTGCTCGTAGGCGGCATCGATTTTTTTGGTCAGCATTTCGTAGGCGCTTTCGCGGTCGATGGTTTCGTTGTATTTGCGCACCAATTTCGATTTTGCATTGATTTCGGAAATTTCTGTATCGGTCAATATGTCCATTCGGCTTTGTGGTGCGCGAAGCATTGTCGCCGCTAAGGGCGTTGGAATTCCTTTTTCATTAAGGGCAGTTACTAAAGCTTCTCCAATACCGAGTTCGGTAATGAGCTCATCGGTTTTGTAAAATTCGGAAGTCGGATAATTGTCGGCCGTCAGGTTGATGGCTTTTCGGTCATTGGCTGTAAAAGCGCGCAAAGCATGCTGGATTTTCAAACCCAATTGCGCGAGCACGCCACTCGGAACATCCATCGGGTTTTGCGTAATAAAGTAGATGCCAATGCCTTTCGAACGGATCAGTTTGACGATGGTTTCAATTTGGTCTAACAAAGTATCGCTGGCTTCGTTGAAAATCAAATGTGCTTCGTCTATAAACAATACGAGTTCGGGTTGGTCGGCATCGCCTTTTTCGGGCATTTGCTGGTAAATTTCAGCCAACAAACTCAACATAAAAGTCGAGAATAATTTGGGTTTGTCCTGAATGTCAGTCAATCGAATGATGTTCACGTAGCCTTTTCCATTTTCATCAAAACGCATTAAATCGTTGATGTCGAAAGAGGTTTCTCCAAAAAACAAATCGGCGCCTTGCTGTTCGAGCTCGATGATTTTCCTTAAAATGGTTCCGGTGGTCGAAGTCGATATTTTGCCGTAGTTGGTTTCGATTTCGTCTTTGCCTTCTTCAGTGATATAATTGATCACCTTTTTAATGTCTTTCAGATCGAGCAAAGGCATTTTGTTGTCGTCGCAATATTTGAAGATTACCGATACGACTCCGGCTTGTGTGTCATTCAGCTCTAAAATTCTGGAGAACAATACTGGTCCGAATTCAGAAACCGTCGCGCGCAGTCTGATGCCATTTTGCTGCGAGAGTGTCATCAACTCGACAGGGAAATTGGATACACTATAAGGTACATTGATTTTTTTATGCCGTTCGGTAATGAAAGGTTTTTCTTCACCCGCTGCCGCAATTCCGCTAAAATCACCTTTGATATCCATCATCAAAACCGGAATGCCGAATGAGGAGAGTTGTTCTGATAATACTTGAATTGTTTTTGTTTTTCCTGTTCCTGTGGCGCCCGCGATGAGTCCGTGGCGGTTTAGGGTTTTCAATGGAATTTTGACTTGGGCTTCAGGGATGACTTCGCCGTCTAACATTGCCGCGCCGAGTAGAATACTATCGCCTTTTGAAGTATATCCTTCGCGGATGATTTGCGTAAAATCTGATTTTTTGGTCATGTTCAGGGTTGTTTATGAGAAATTCACGAATCTAAGCGCAAGATATATTTTTGAATTTATTCTTCGGAATGAATTCAAAAGTATTTTTTATTAAAAAATCAGATTGGATAAGAATTGGTACTATTTGTAGAATTATTACGTTATGGTTCAATGGACTGATGAAAAGATTGAAAACCACGTGTTTCTGTTTTCTTTTTTGAAAGAAGAATAATGCCACAAACAGCGGGTTTTTCAGGACTTTTAAATTAATTACAATTAAATTAAAAAAAGTTTTTTTATTACAACTAAAAAATTAAATTTGCTCCTATTCAAGTTTATTTACAACTAAAACTAATAAATTATTTAAAAAAATTTAAAAATTAAAAAAATGGCAAACGTTAAAAAAGAAGGTGGTTCAAATTTAGGAGGAATGTTCTCTGGAATCGTAATTGTAGCATGTATTCTTGTCGGGTGGATTATTTGGAATTTCATCATGGGAGCAGGCTCAAACTTTGAAGGTGGAGTAAACACAGGAACACCATTAAAAGGAAATTATCTAGCAATGGTATACAAAGGAGGGCCAATCGTTCCTGTTTTGATGGGATTGTTGTTGATGGTGGTTGTTTTTTCAATTGAAAGATATTTTGTTATTACTAAAGCTACCGGAAAAGGGAATTTAGACCAATTTATGAAATCTATTCAGTCAAGTGTAACCAAAGGAGATATTGAAGGTGCTTTGGCTGCTTGTGACAAACAACAAGGTTCTGTTGCCAATGCGATTCGTTCTGCGTTAGTGAAATACCAAGATGTTAAAAAAGAAGGTTTCACCAGTGAAGAGGCAGCGGAAACGATCCACAAAGAAATCGAAGAAGCAACTTCATTAGAAATGCCAATGTTAGAGCAACACATGACGATCTTGTCTACTTTAGTTTCTTTGGGAACACTTGCAGGATTATTAGGAACGGTAACAGGTATGATTAAAGCGTTTGCCGGATTAGCTGGTGGCGGTGGAGCAGATTCAGCAGAACTTGCAAACGGTATTTCTGAGGCTTTGATCAACACGGCTACAGGGATCTCGACTTCTGCATTAGCGATCATCTGTTACAACTTCTTTACATCAAAAATTGACAGTCTTACTTATGCTATCGATGAAGCGGGTACTACTATCGTGAATACTTACAGACATTTCAGAGGTAGCTTAAAACAATAATTTTGATAGTAATTATCAATATACAAATACACAAACAATGGCAATAAAAATGAAAAAAAAGTCTACATCGACCGACATGACGGCGATGTGTGATGTTGCATTCCTTTTGCTTACGTTCTTTATTTTGACTGCTACTGCTAAAGTTCCTGAAGTAATGCCTGTTGATACACCGGCATCTACGGTGCAGACTAAGTTGCCTGAAAAAGATTTGGCCACTTTAACTGTAGGTAACGGAAAAGTGTTTTTTGATGTCAAAGGAAAAGATGTTCGTATCAGAACCCTTGAGTTAATGGGGAATAAATACGGCGTGAAATTCTCTGAAGACGACCAAAAAAGCTTTGCAATCATGGAAAGTTTTGGCGTGCCTATGGGAAGCCTGAAACAAATTCTAGACATGAAGCCCGCAGACAGAAAAAAAGTGGAGCAGCCTGGAATTCCTAAAGATTCTTTGGACAATCAATTGGCTGATTGGGTTCAGAACGCTCGTATTGCCAATATTGAGTTGCATGACAAAGAATTGGAACTCGCCATAAAAGGTGATGCGAAAGAAGAATATCCGATCATTAGAAAAGTCATGGATATTTTACAGGATCAGAAAATCAATAACTTTAGTTTGGTTACTGGTTTGAGAGGAAAAGAAAAATAATTTAAAAAATATACTAAATGGCTGAATTAAATACCGGCGACGGTGGTGGTAAAAAAGGCAGTAAAAAGGTAAGGAGTAAAAAATCGAATTCTAAAGTGGATTTGACCGCGATGGTAGATTTGGCTTTCTTATTAATTACGTTCTTTATGCTTACCACAACGTTGTCTAAACCTCAATCGATGAATTTGGGTTTGCCAGATAAAGATCCGGACAAAGATAAAAATAAAGATGTCAAAGTAGATGAGAATCGAACGATGACCATATTGTTGGGTGACAACAATAAATTAGTTCGTTATGTAGGATTATTGGCTACGCCTGTAGCTGGAGGAGCACCAAAAGATTTTGCTTACGGTAAAGACGGTATCCGTCAAGAATTGTTGAGCAGAAAAGAAAAAGTGCTTCAATATACCGGAGATAAAAACAAAGGAATGATTGTGATTATCAAACCAAGTAAGAAGTCTAATTACCGCAATCTGGTTGATGTGCTCGATGAGATGGCGATTGTTAATGTTCCTACTTATGCGATTGTGAATGAGTTTACACCGGAAGAATCAAAATTGCTTGGAGATTCGGGTACAACATCAGCTCCGGCTTCTTCAACTGAACCAACACCAGCGAAACCTTAATCTAATTAAAAAAGAAAAGACATGAAATTAGATTTATTAAAAAATCAATGGGTGGATATCGTTTTTGAAGGACGAAACAAACTATATGGTGCTTACGATTTGAGAATGTCAAACGGAAAGACCAACTTCAAATCACTAATTATCGGAGGTGTTATTTTTACTTTTTTAGTGAGTATTCCTGTATTGGCTAATTTCCTTCCTAGTGGAGACGATGAAGCCGTTTTGGATCAGAAAATCACCACAGTAAAATTACCGCCAAAAGAAAAACCGAAAGAAAACTTACCACCGCCACCGCCACCGCCACCAAAAGTGGATCAGGTTAAATTCGTAAAACCGGTAGTAGCAAAAGCAGAGGAAGTTGTTGAAGAACCGCCAAAGATTAAAGAAATCGTCGATAAGAAAATTGGTGCTGAAACGATCAAAGGTGATCCGGATGCAGAATTAACTGTAGAGCCAGTGGGTAACGGTCCGAAAGAAGTCGTTGAAGAAGACAACAACATCTACAACACCGCGGGGATTGAGGTAAAACCGGATTTCCCTGGAGGTATTGAAAAGTTCTACAAATTCGTTGGTAAAAACTACCAGGTTCCTGAAGAGGAAGGATTGAAAGGAAAAGTTTTCGTTTCTTTCGTAGTAGAAAAAGATGGTTCGTTGACTGATATTAAAGTAATCCGTGATATAGGTTACGGAACTGGTAAAGAAGCCATCCGCGTTTTGAAGTCTTGTCCTAAATGGAATCCGGGCGAACAAAACGGTAAGAAAGTTAGGGTGCTTTATTCCTTACCAATCAATATTCAATCTGCTGAATAATGTTCAGCAAATTAGTTATTAATTTCAAAAAGAAATCGCCATCACAGCGATTTCTTTTCGTTATAGGAATCCTCTTTTTTGTGTTGTATCTGGTGTTAGGGTTAATTGTCATTTTCTGGCAAGCCATGCCAATCGTCATGCCCAATCATTACCGAATCGCTTTTGGCCTGTTATTGATTGTCTATTCGTTTTTTCGATTTGCCCGTTTTTTTAATGCAAATTCATAAAATTATGAGAAAATATTTCAATATTGTAGTATACATTTTGTTGATTTTTTTAGTTATCACTTGTAAAAAAGAAGAAGCTAAAGAAACCATGCTCGAAGGCAATACGACGATGTTCGTTGATGAAACCTTAAAACCCATCGCAGAAGATCAGGTTCAGGTTTTTGAAAGCCAATATGAGGCAAAAATTACAATTGCACCTAAATCAGAAGCCGAAGTGATTCAAAGTTTGGTCAAAGCTGGTTCAGGATTAGCTATTCTTTCGCGAACTCTTACTAAAGAGGAAACGGACTATTTCAACAAGAAAAAAATATTCCCTAAAATAACGCCTTTTGCCAAAGATGCAATCGCATTGATTGTCAATAAAAATACTAAAGACACCTTAATCACGTTAGAGCAGATAACAAATTTGATGAAAGGGATCAGACTACCAGGTTTCAAAGGATTGGTTTTTGACAACCCAAACTCCAGCACAGCAAACTATTTTTGTGCATTGACAGGAGTGAAAAATCTGCCTGCTGAAGGGGTGTTTTCATTTAAAACCAATGAAGAAATGATTCAATACGTAGCCCAAAATGATGGAATGATTGGCGTTGTGGGAATTAATTATATCTTTGAGCCCTCAAATGAAATCAGGGACAATTTAGATAAAGTCAACGTCCTCAACGTATTGAATCTGAAAGATCACAAGTTCTATGCGCCAACACAAAGCAGTATAGCTGCAGGCCAATATCCTTTGGCACGCGATTTGTTTGTCGTCAACGCCCAAGGATTTTCAGGCCTTGGAATGGGGTTCGCCTCATTTGTTTCAAGCGACATCGGACAGCGGATTGTATTGAAATCAGGACTCGTTCCTGTGAAGTTTCCTTCGAGAAAGATTCGCATCCGAAGTACCATCAATAATGATAAAAAGTAAAATTAAATACAAGAACATGAACAGATTTAAGATTTTTAGCTTCCTACTTATTGCAACGGCAACAGTTAGTAATGCTCAAGATATCGAACAAGCTAAAAAAGCCATTGATGCCGAACAATATGAAAAGGCTAAATCAATGCTCAAAACTATATTACAAGCCAAACCAGGCAATGGAAAAGCTACATTTTATTTAGGGAATATTTACCTGAAACAAAATATAGAAGATTCTGCTAAAATCTTTTTTCAAAAAGGATTGACTGCGACCGAATCTCCAAAATGGAATTATATTGGTTTAGGTCAAATCGACCTTGATAATGCAAACGCCACCGCAGCTCAGGCTAATTTCGACCAAGCCATTAAGGATATCAAGAAAAAAGACATCGAAGAGTATATCAATATCGCCAAAGCTTATATGAACAGCGATAAGCCCAATTATAAAACAGCCTTGACTTATCTTGAGAAAGCCAAAGCGGTCAATCCTGCTGATGCCAATCTTCAAATGGCTTTAGGTGATGCTTATTATGGTGACAAGAATCAAAACGAATCCTACGCGGCTTACCGAAATGCTTTTCAAACAGATCCTAGTTTGATTCGTGCCAAAATGCAACTTGGTGTTTTATTGAAAGGAGCCAAATCCTACACTGAAGCCGTAAAAGCTTACGATAACGTAATCGCAAGCAACCCAAATTACGGTCCTGTTTACCGTGAGTTGGCTGAAACTTATTACTACTGGGGAAATAACGAACCTAAAAAATACAACGAATACATCCAAAAAGCCTTGACTTATTATGAGAAATACATGTCTTTGACGGATTATTCTTTAACATCCAGAATGCGTCACGCAGACTTCCTGATCTTAGCCAAAGATTATAAAGCTTTGGAAACGGAAGCCAATGCGATGAAAGAGCTTGACAAAGTAAACCCAAGAATCCTTCGTTACTTAGGTTATTCAGCTTACGAAAACGGAAACATCGATGTGGCCATAAAATCAATCCAAGACTTTATCGCCAATCCCGGAAGCAAAGTAATTGCGAGAGATTACCTTTATTTAGGTTTGTCGAAACTCAAAAAAGCCAATAACATTGAAACCAAAGTGGTTGATCAGGTCATGTTTGCTGCAGGAGTTGCAGACATCAAGAAATCAGTCGAAATGGAAATCAACATGACCAATGACCTCAGTGAAGTGGGTAAAAAATTCTATGAACAAAAATTGTTTAAGGAAGCTGCAGCCATCTACGAAATCGCCACCGGCAACCCTAATTCAAAGAACTTCTTACTTGATAATTTCTATTTAGGAAATTCATTATACTACAACAACACCAGAAAAGATGTCGTAAAACCCGATGTTGCCGAACTTCAGAAAGCCGATGCCGCTTTTGGTAAAGTGATTGAAGCTTCACCGACAACTCAAGACGCATACATCTTTAGAGCACGTGCGAACCGATTGCTCGAAAATGAAGAAATGATCATCAAATATTACGAAGATTATCTTCGTGTCGTGACGGAGAAAGGCGAGGAGGAAGTCACCAAAAACAAGGCGAAGTTCATCGAGAGCTACAACAACATCGCTGCAAGTTATGCCAACAGCGATAAAGCCAAAGCCAGAGAGTATTTCAACAAAACTTTAGCGTTAGATCCCACAAACCCTTACGCTACGGAATCGTTAAAGACCTTAAAAGAAAATCCAAAAAAATAATTTCCTAAAAACCGATAGTTTAAAGCTGTCGGTTTTTTCTTTTAGAAGCTCATCCTGCTGTCCATTCATAGCTTTGGCGCACCCTTGCTTTTTTGCAGGCCAAAAAAGGAGCTTCTTGGGGCGCTCTTTTTTGTCCGCAAAAAATGCAAGGCTCACACCAAAGGCTAACCATTGCCATCAGGGCTAGGAACTGTGTTTTCCAAAAGACGTGAAACCGACAACCGACAACAACTTTTCCTTATCTTTGCCCTTTAAAATATAAAATGCTAGCAAAAGAAACACAAACGGCCGTCGAGAAAGGCATCATGCTTCCGCTTATGGAAGAATTTTATACCATCCAAGGCGAAGGATTCCATACCGGGACTGCCGCCTATTTCATCCGAATTGGAGGTTGCGATGTAGGCTGCCATTGGTGCGATGTCAAAGAAAGCTGGAATGCCGAATTGCATCCGCCAACACACATTGAGAAAATTGTCGAAAATGCCGCCAAATATGCCGACACCGTTGTCGTAACCGGAGGCGAACCGCTCACTTGGAACATGGCGCCTTTAACCCAACGGCTCAAAGACCGTTACTTAAAAGTGCATATCGAAACTTCGGGAGCCTATCCACTAACCGGAATTTGGGACTGGATTTGTCTGTCGCCCAAGAAAAACAAATTGCCTACACAAACGGTTTATGACAATGCTGATGAACTCAAGGTCATCGTCTACAACAAACACGATTTCATCTTTGCCGAAGAACAGGCTGAGAAAGTCAACAAAAATGCCATTTTGTTCCTACAACCCGAATGGAGCAAGAAAGAAGAAATGACGCCATTAATTGTTGAATATGTAATGAATAATCCCAAATGGCGCGTGTCATTGCAGACGCATAAATATCTAAACATACCATAAAGAATGCGCAGAATTTTATACATCACACTAACTTTTTTCATCATTCAATTATCTTACGCTCAAGAAAAAATTGCTGATGAAAACATTTATAGCTTAGCTGTGGTAGATAAAAAACCTGTATATGAAGATGGTATTGAAGCCTTTTCAAAATGTATTAGTGCTAACATCGAGTTGCCCAAAACAACAGAATTCAAAGGAGGTAAGGTAATCGTGAGTTTTGTTATCAATAGTGATGCTACTACTACAGAGATCAAAATTTTAAAAGATCCAGGTTTTCAGACTGGAGAAGAAGTCAAAAGATTGTTGGCCATCTGTAATCATTGGATTCCGGGTGAATTGAATGGAAAAAAAGTGCGTGTCAATTACGTTTTACCAATCACAATTCCAGCTTACGAGCCTGAACTTGTTTCGGAAGTAATTCAGGACGTAGTTGATACGAGTAAAGTATATGATGGGAAAATGATTGAGAAAATCCCTGAATTTCCGGGTGGAATTGAGGCCTTTTATAGATATGTCGGTAGAAATTTTAGGACACCAATGATTGAAAAACTGAGTGGAAAAATATTTCTTTCCTTTGTCATTGAGAAAACAGGTAAAGTAAGTAATTGTAAGGTAATCCGCGACATTGGTTATGGCACAGGACAAGAAGCGATTCGTGTTTTAATGGGATGTCCAGATTGGATACCAGGTATGCATAACGGAGAACCTGTAAGGGTTTTATACAGTTTACCAATCAATATACAAGCGAATCGTTGACATTGATATCGAACATAAAATCACGTAACTAATATTAAGAAGATGAAGCTTATTTTATTTTTCGCGATTACTTTTTTTTCGCTTCAAACCCTTCAAGCCCAAGACACCAATGAAGTTTCGGAAGCACCAGTTCTTGAAGCCAAAGATGTCGATGTGCAGCCCGAATTTCCAGGCGGCATTGAGAATTGCTATACTTTCTTTTACAAAAATTTTAAAAAACCTGAAGTTCCAGAGCTTATAGGTAAAATTTTCCTAGGATTTATTGTTGAAACCGACGGCTCACTGACCGACATTAGAAGCATCAAGGATCCTGGTTTCGGAACCGGAGCCGAAGCGGAAAGGGTACTCCAACTCTCCCCGAAATGGGTTCCCGGAAAAAAAGACGGTAAAAGGGTACGCGTTCGTTACATCCTTCCGATCGGAATTCATACAGAATAAAAAGACTATGAAATTACAATTTCTTTTAGACCCAGACATTACGTTTTTAAACCACGGATCCTTTGGCGCTTGTCCAAAACCGATTTTTGAAAATTACCAATACTGGCAGTCGGAGCTCGAAAAGCAACCGGTGCAGTTTATAACCAAGCACATGGCTGGTTATTTAAAAAATGCCAAGGAAGCCGTGGCCGAATATGTTGGTTGCTCGCCCGATGATTTTTTCTTTACTGCCAATCCGACGGTGGCCATTAATACTGTAATGCGCAGCGTTAAGCTCGAACCCGGCGATGAAATCCTGACGACCAATCACGAATACGGAGCGATGGACAGAACGTGGCATTTCTACTGCGAAAAATCCGGAGCCAAATACATCCGACAAAACATTTCGTTGCCGATACAATCCAAAGAAAGCTTACTCGAAGAATTCTGGAAAGGCTATACATCCAAAACAAAAGTGGTGTTTCTCAATCAGATTTCGAGTGCTACGGCATTAATTTTTCCGGTGAAAGAAATCATTCAAAAAGCAAGATCACTCGGATTGATCACCATTATAGACGGTGCGCACGTTCCCGGTCATATCGATTTGAACCTCACCGAACTCGACCCTGATTTTTATACGGGAACATTGCATAAATGGATGCTCTCTCCAAAAGGCTGTTCGTTTTTGTATGTCAAAAAAGAACTTCAGGATGCTATTGATCCGTTGGTTGTGGGCTGGGGTTACCAAAGCGAAAATCCGGGCAAAAGTAGGTTTTTAGATTACCACGAATTTCAAGGCACCCGCGATATTTCGGCATTTCTTACAGCACCGGCGGCCATTAAGTTCCTCAAGGAAAATCATTGGGATGAAAAAGCAGCACAGTCCAAGCAAATGATTCTCGAGCATTATGGAAAGTTTTGTGATCTGGTAGGGTCAACGCCGATCTGCCCTGTTACTAATGAGTTTCTGGGACAAATGTGCAGTATTTCCATTAAAACGAATCAGCCGATGGTATTGAAGGAAACACTATTCCAAAAGTATAAAATCGAAATTCCCGTCATGAAAATTGACAACGGTATTTTTCTAAGAATTTCGTTAAACGCTTATAATGATTTAAAGGATCTGGAACTCCTTGATGAGGCATTGAAAGAGATCAAAATGAAATCGGATTTGCTTTTATAATTTTACCGCATTTTTAATTAGATTCGCCTCTTTTTCAAATCATTAAAACTAAAGTTCAATATTTGTTTGTATTATTGTACCCTAAAATTTATTAAAAACCCAATGAAAAAATTAATTACCTTACTACTAGTTATTACATCTTTCGCAGCATTTTCCCAAAGAAGAACTTGCGCTACGATGGATATATTGCATAAGCGTATGGAAACTGACCCTGAATTTGCTATGCGTCATCAGGAAATGATGGATTTTATTTACAATCCAAACAATCCACAAACCCTATTCAGACAACCCAATGCACCTAGTATAGTAGTGACAATTCCTGTTGTCTTTCACGTACTCTATAGTAATGCAACGCAAAACATTAGCGATGCTCAAATTAATTCCCAATTAACAGTTTTAAATAATGATTATAGAAAGTTAAACGCTAATTTTAATACTGCAGTTCCAGCTGCTTTCAGACCATTGGCTGCTGATATGGAAATTGTTTTTTGTAAAGCTACTAGAACACCAACTGGAGTAGCCACCACGGGAATTACGAGAAAATCGGTGAGTACTTCTTTTGATCTTGAAACCCAATACTACGAGAATGCAGGAGAACCTGCTTGGGATACCACTAAATATCTAAATATATGGATTGGTCAATTTCCAACAGGTTCCGATATTTTAGGATTTGCTAATCTACCAGAGACAGGAGTTGTAGGGTCAAGTTTTGACGGTCTTTGTATTGGAAACCAGTATTTTGGCACTACCGGGACAGCTACTGCTCCATTTAATTATGGAAGAACAGCTACTCATGAAATCGGGCATTACCTAGGTTTATTGCATCCTTGGGGAGACGATGGCGTTGCTTGTGGAAATCCATATATTGATCCCCAAACACCATCAAATGATGATAGAGTCTCAGATACTCCAGAGACTAGAAGATGGTATTTTGGTTGTCCAACTTTTCCAACGAATACTTATTCTTGTGCAACTACCGCGAATGGTTCTATGTTTATGAATTATATGGATTATGTAGATGACGCTTGTATGGGAATGTTTTCTAATGGTCAAAAGGTTGTAGTACAAAATACGTTAGCTGGACCACGATTAAGTTTGTTGTCATCAAACGGTTGTACTTCATTAGGTTTAAATGAAGTCGCTGCCATTAAAGCTATCGCGGTCTATCCGAATCCAGCATCTAAATATTTTATGATAACATCGCCACAAGTTGATATCGATGAAGTTGAAATTTTCAACACTGTCGGGCAATTGGTGAAAACACAAAAACTTGCACAAGCCAACAATGTCATTAATATCGAAGATTTGGCGTCGGGAACTTATTATTTAAGGATATACAATGCGGGAGAATTCCTAAAATCAGACAAAATCATCAAGAAATAATTTTTATTTAATTGATCTAAAAAATCCCGAAAGTGAATACTCTCGGGATTTTTTTATGTCCAGCCTTTTCGTTTTTTGAGTTTCGTGATATGCGCCAAATGGTGGTTGCCATGCCACGCATAAAGCCCAATAATTTCCTTCAATTGGAATTCCTTTCCATGTTCGGGATGAATTAAAGACCTTTCGAGTTCCCCGGAAGTTAAACTTTTCATTAAAAAAGCCAACCGATAATGCAATCCTTCGAGCAATGCTAAAGTCGGCGCAATCGGCATTGTTTTGTTGTCAATCAATTCCGACCAGCGGTTTTCATAATAAAACTTGATCGTCGGTTTATCTTCGGTTAATGTCCATTTAAGTCGAATAAAGCAATTCATATGACTGTCCGCGCAATGATGAATTACCTGTCGAACGGTCCAGCCATCCGGGCGATAAGGCGTGTCGAGTTGTTCGTCCGTCAAATGCGAAACTTCTTTTTTCAACCGCTCGGGAAATGAGGCAATCTCGTCAATGCGTTGTGACAAATACTCCGAAGTATATTCCTGAACCGGAACAAACTTCCCAATCGGATAGCGTAATTTTTCTATATCGATAGCTTCCATTTCTAATATTTCAATTTGAGTTATAGTTTAAAAAAGTCGCGCCAGATAATCAAAATGCTCGCCTTCCAAAACCAATTCACATTGCAATCCGTTAGCGAGAGCAGTGTTTTGCAAGGTATTGTAATCAATATACATCCAATCAAAAGCGTCTTCCTTTTCGCCTTTATATTCGATATTGAAAACAACTTCGCCGTAATATTCGTTTTCTGACGGAATCCATTTACCGCCGTCTTCATCTTCGTCAAACATATAAATGATGTCGGAACTGTCGAGCAGGATTTGCCCGTTTTCATTTAATAAAGACTTCAATTTTAAAAGAAACGCACCAACATTTTTAAGCCGCCCGCACATGCCTGCGCCGTTCATCAGCAATAAAATGGTGTCGAATTTTTCACCATCGATTGTCATTACATCCTGAACATTTGCTTTTTGAATGCCGCGCAGTTTACAAGCCTGAATGGCATTGGCCGAAATATCAATCGCAGTGACATCGAGTTTTCTTTCATTTTGAAGATACAAACTGTGGCTGCCCGCGCCGCAACCTACATCGAGAATTTTTCCTTTGGCCAGCTGTAAGGCTTGCTGTTCCATTTTCGGCATTTCGTCATAAGAACGGAACAGATAGGCCACGCTCATGTCATCGGCTTCTGAAATCGAAGTTTCCGTAATCAGATCTTGAGGATTGTTGTTGGTTTGAAAATCGAGGATGGCTTTTCCGAAAAGATCTTTCATGAGGGTTTATTTGGTTATTCGGTAATTTGGTTATTCGGTAATTTGGTTATTTGTTTTTGCCTAATTTTGCGGTTCACATATCGAATAACCGAATTGACAAATCCACAAATCCACACACTGCAAAAGCTTGCCAAAGATAAGCATATCGAAAACAAAAAGTATTTCGACAAGCTCAAAAAAAAGACACCCAAAAATCTCGATTATGTGATGCAGGAAATTCACGAGGCCGAATTCAAAAGAACCGATTGTCTGACTTGTGCGAATTGTTGCAAAACGACTGGCCCGCTTTTCACTTCGGCTGACATCGAGCGCATCGCCAAACATTTACGCCAGAAACCGCAGCAGTTCATCAACCAATATTTGCGCATTGATGAAGACAACGATTATGTTTTGCAAAATGTTCCGTGTACTTTTCTCGACGCGGAGAATTACTGTATGATTTACGAAGTGCGCCCGAAAGCTTGCCGCGAATTTCCACATACTGACCGCAAAAAATTCCAGCAGATTACCGATTTGACTATGAAGAATGTAGCTATTTGCCCTGCGGCTTACAATATCGTGGAGGAAATGAAAAAGCGTTTGCCGTTATGATTAATTCGGATTCGCCACCAAAAAACTGTCTGGATAAATCAGGTATTTTCTTCGCATTTCCTTAAATTTTTCAATGCCGGCTTTCCAGGTTGCGCGGATTTCCTCTTCAGACATGCCGCCTTCAATTTGCTGTTGTAGTTTTTTCGTTCCGGCAAGTTTGGTGAAATACGAGTTGAAGAATTTAGATTGTTCTTCAGTTTCGTTATAAGCCTTGATGAGCCATTTGAGTTCGAGATGGTTCACTTTCTGGATTTCAGACAAATCTTCACCGCAACAGATTTTACCGTTCCACGGCGGATCTTTTGCGCCTTCATTCGGCATTGGTGTGAAACTGTAATGGTTCGCAGTCAGGTAAGGTGAACCGTAAACTTGAAATTGTTTATTCGTGCCGCGCCCAATACTGACGTTGGTTCCCTCAAAAAAACAAAGGCTTGCGTAAAGGTTGATTGCCTGGTCGTTCGGTAAATTTGGTGAAGGTTTTACCGGCAAACTGTATGGCATTTCACGGCGGTAATTTTCACACGGTACAATTTTCACTTTGCATTGGATGCTGTCCTTGAGCCATTTCTCGCCATTGATCATCAGCGCATATTCGCCAATCGTCATCCCATGCATCACCGGAATCGGATGCATACCTACAAAACTTGAATATTCTTTTTCGAGGATCGGTCCATCGACAATGTTTCCATTCGGATTTGGTCGGTCGAGTACGATGAGTTCGACGTTGTTTTCTGCGCAGGCTTCCATCACATAGTGTAAGGAGGAAATGTAAGTGTAGAAACGCGCGCCCACATCCTGAAGGTCAAAAAGCAACACGTCTATGCCTTGCAATTGTTCCGCAGAAGGTTTTTTATTGTTGCCGTAAAGGGAAATAATCGGAAGTCCGGTTTTGGTGTCTTTGCCGTCCACAATCAATTCGCCCGCATCGGCAGTTCCTCGAAATCCGTGTTCGGGCGCGTATATTTTGACAAGATCAATTTTGGTGTTTTGCACGATATAATCCACGACATGCATCGTGATGGTTTTGGTAGTTTCCTGCTGTGAATGGTTGACGGTATCGATGATCGAAAGCGGGGAATCAAAAGTCACGAGTCCGGTTTGGTTGGTCAGGATGCCGACTTTTTTGTTTTTCAGTAAGGAGAAATAACTCGACATATTGTCGGTGCCGGTCATAAATTTGGTCGACTTGATTTTGCTTTTCACTTTGGTTTGCGCCGGAACTGAATAATTGACGGGTGTTGCCGTTTTACACGAAACCAATACTACGGAAACGAGCAACAACGCAAAAAGCCTTTTTGTAATTGCATCAAAAGCGGAGTTCTTGCCAGAGTGATATCCTAAATCATAAATCATAAATCCTCAATAAATTAATCCTAAAATCGTTCTAAAGCTGTATTTTTGGACACACAATTCAGAACAGAACCACATTGAATCTCGAATATTTTATAGCCAAAAGACTCATTACGGCTAAAGGGCGTAAAAGTAGTATATCTGCACCAATTATAAAAATTGCGATTTCGGCCATTGCGATCGGGATGGTGATGATGATTGTTTCGGTGGCGACAGGTATTGGTTTGCAGCAGAAAATCCGTCAGAAAGTTTCGGCGTTCAATGGCAATATTATCATCTCCAATTACGATGACAACCAATCGCAGGTCAGCGTCACGCCCATATCAATTCATCAGAGTTTTTATCCGAAGTTTACCAATGTTGAAGGTATTAGTCATGTGCAAGCTGTCGCATCCAAAGCCGGAATTATCAGAACCGCAAGTGCTTTCGAAGGCATCATTTATAAAGGCGTCGGCAAAGATTACCAATGGGATAACATTCGCGAGTATATTACGGAAGGCCGCGCGCCTGATTTGATGCATCAACTTAACAATGAAGTTTTGATGTCTCAGTTTTTGGCGAACCGGCTCAACCTCAAACTTGGCGATACGTTCAACACGTTCTTCATGAAAGAAGACAACAACCAACTGCCGAACCTGCGTGTGTTTAAAATTGTCGGCATCTACAATTCCGGTTTTCAGGAATTTGACTCAGCCTACATTATCGGCGATATCCGTCATTTGCAGCGCATCAACAAATGGCAACCTGATGAAGTTGGCGCGTTTGAGGTTTTCGTAGACGATTTCACCAAAATCAAAGAAAAAGGCGAGGAAGTTTATGAGCAGACCAATTCCACACTCGACACGCAAACGGTCGCGGAGAAATACTATTATATATTCGAGTGGCTGCAGCTGTTCGATTTCAACATCATCGTCATTTTGGTCGTGATGATTGCTGTCGCCACCATCAATATGGTCGTCGCATTATTGGTGCTCATTCTCGAACGCACCCAAATGATCGGCATCCTCAAAGCACTCGGCGCCAACAACTGGAGCGTCCGGAAAGTGTTTCTCTACAACGCATTTTACTTAATCTTACGCGGATTATTCTGGGGCAACCTGATCGGAATAGGATTGATTTTAATCCAGCAATATTTCGGAATCATCAAGCTTAATCCCGAAAATTACTACGTCAACGAAGCGCCAGTTTACCTCAATTGGATGTATATAGCAGCACTCAATCTCGGCACAATCATCGTCTGTTTGCTCATATTGCTGATCCCATCGTACATCATCACCAAAATCACTCCGGTCAAAGCCATCCGTTTCGATTGATTTTTCCTTAGGAGCTATTTCCCGCTGTCCACTATATCTTTTGTTCCGAACCCCAGAACAAAAGGATGCCGTTACCATCGGGGCTATGGCAATGGTCTTCTCAAGACTTTCTGGGTTTCTTAATTTGCGTCTTTAACAGCATTACATACAAAAGAAAAAAAACTTTTTAGTTCAAAAAACTTACGGCCAGAGGTTTAGGGAATGTTAAGAAAAAATTATCAAATTTCGCATCAAAAAGATTTGCTAAAGCGGAAAGTGTTCTTATCTTTGCACCCCGCAGAAGGGAATATGTTCTTTTAAATTACTGGTAATAAGCGAGAAGAAAATAAAATTAAAATTTATTTTACAAAACGCTTGCAGGAACAAAAAGAATGGTTACT
>NZ_JAIXSL010000017.1 GCF_027484705.1 Flavobacterium sp. | reverse complement strand
TCAACAAATAAAGTCAAGTTTACTACTGATCCTCCTGAACATGGATTCGTTGGATTCAACAATGGGTCTGCATCATTACAGTCATCATTTGTTGTTGAATAACCTGATGGAGTAGTCAAGCCTGAACAAACTGATGCTGAAGTTGTACTACCGTAGGTATCACCATCTGCATCTACGTAGAAAGTAGCGAATTGGTAGATGTTGATGTTAGTATCATCGCAATCAGAACTGTCAGCTACATAACCAGAAGGTTGCGTACAAGCTAAAGTTGTAGTAGCTGCATCACCAAAAGTATCAGAATCAGCATCAGCGTACCAAGTAGTTGGTGAGTTTACAGTTACTACTGCAGCACCAGTGTTACCAGTTCCAACCAAAGTATTAGCATCTGTTACAGAAACTAAAGTATAAGTTGTTGTACTTGCAGGCGTAACAGCAATGCTAGTTCCGCTTACATAACCACTTGCGGTAAAGTTAGTCGTACCATCTGTATATACCACAGTAAATGGAGCAGTTCCACCCGTTACAGCAACACTTAAGTTAGTAGAAGCTCCGGCACAGATAGTAGCTGAACCAGAAATCACTGAAGCCGTTGGAGCTGTCGCTAACGTAAAGCTAGTAGTATTGAAAGTCAATGTTCCAGCACCTGCAGCTGTTGTCCAATTGGCAGGATTAGTAACTAACGCTTTATAGGCATTGAAAGTAGTCTGATTGTTTCTAGATCCGATATACTGACCTCTTGAAGACAAACCTCCTAAAGCGATATTTCCGTTAGCTACATTCAATTGTGAAGGCAAATACGAGTTGTTTGAAGTAGCGATTCCAGTAGTAATCCAAGAAGTGGTTACTGAAGTCCCTTGACCGTACAATCCGAAAAGGATCGTTCCGTTGAAAGTCGTCGGATTTGTATTGGTACTCCAATCAGGATTGGTTCCTGAAGTAGCAGCACCTTGATAAGCAAAGATGTTATCACCGGCAGCAGACAAACCATTCAAATTACCGGAAACAATAGTTCCGTTGTTGGTAATCGCAACTGTTGTATTATCAGTAATCGTAATCACCGATCCGGCAGGAATTACAGCTCCATTATTTCTCCAGATCACGAAGTTCTCTCCACCTCTACCATTGTTGGTAGCGTTTGCAGAAGCTGCGCTCAAGAAAGCGTTGTCTGTGAATTTGATGTAAGTGTTCGGATTAATATCAACCCATGTTGCAAAAGCAAATGAGTCAGGTGTATTCCATTGGAAACCGATGATCGATAAATCACCCACAGCAAAAACCGTTGGAGCCACTGTAATATTCGCTGTCAAACCTGTTGGTTGTGTGAGTGAATAATTCGCAGCAGCAGCTCCTGCCAATGTAGCAGTAGATGTTACAGCGATTCCAGTTCCCACCGCTGAAGAAGCGAAGGTTCCTGTTCCAACTAAAGTAACTACGTCTGGAGAAATGATTCCAGTTAGCGTTCCAGTGATAGTTGCAGCTGTAGTTCCGTCAAAAACTTTGTTGGATGCCGCAGCACTTCCAATTGTCAAAGCTTTTGGAGTAATATCCGCTGTTAAACCTGTTGGTTGTGTTAGCGTATAATTTCCAGCTTGAGCACCGCTAATAGTTGATGTTGAAGTCACTGCAATTCCAGTTCCGGCATTCGCCGTAGCAAAAGTTCCAGTTCCGTTAAAAGTAACTACATCAGCACCAACGATACCATTCAAAGTACCAGTGATAGTAGCAGCAGCAGTTCTGTCATACACTTTATTGTTAGCCGAAGCTGTAACTGTAAGTGCTTTTGGCGTTACTGTTAATGTTTGGTTTACTGAAGGCGCAGCGTCATAAACAGAATCTCCAGCTTGAGTAGCTGTAATCGTCGTTGTTCCCACACCTACGATAGTAACTACATCGCCAGCAATGGTAGCAACGCTAGTATTTGAACTTACATAACTTACTGTCAAACCTGAACTTGCCGTAGCTGTCAGGTTGAAATTAGCATCGCCATAAACCACATTCGCTAAAGCATTGAATGTAATCGTTTGTGGCAATAAAGGCGCAGCTGTAATGTTAGCCGTTAAACCTGTTGGTTGTGTTAACGAATAATTCGCAGCATCCGCTCCAGTCAATGTTGAAGTTGATGTAACAGCGATTCCAGTTCCAACCGCTGATGAAGCAAAAGTACCGGTTCCGTTAAAGGTAACAACATCCGGAGCAATTACTCCTGTCAATGTTCCTGTAATAACAGCATCAGTATTGCCATCAAAAACTTTGTTCGATGCCGCAGCACTTCCAATCGTCAAGGCTTTTGGAGTAATATCCGCTGACAAACCTGTTGGTTGTGTTAGTGTATAACTTGATGCGTTTGTTCCGCTTAAAGTTAATGCAGCAGTCACAGCAATAGCAGTTCCAGCATTGGCAGAAGCAAAAGTACCACCGCCTGAAACAGTAATCACATCGCCATTTACAGTGCCAACAGCTGTAGCTCCTGAAATCGTAGCAGCAGTTGTTCTGTCATACACTTTGTTATTAGCAACAGCACCCGTTGTAGTAATCGCTAACGGACTTACTGTACTAGCTACAGTAGCAACATTTACAGTTACCGCTGGTGAAGAAACACAAGTGATGTTTCCAGAATAAGTTCCGGCAACAGTAGTAGCAGCCAAACGAACAGAAATCGTTGTTGCAGCTACAGTACCGCTTGATGGAACTAAAGTTTGCGTTGTCGCATAAGCAATGCCATCAGTAGAAATTTCAAATCCGGCTGGCGCAGTCAATACCAAATTATTTTCTAAATCAGCACCTGACACTGTGAAAGTGGTTGGTGTGGCAGAAGCCGTTCCATAAACCGTATCAACAGCTGAAAGTGTTCCAGTTGCAGTAATAGCGGCAGGCGACATCAAAGTAAATACCGTAGTATCTAAAGTTAATGTTCCGGCACCGGCAGCAGTAGTCCAGTTGGCTGGATTGGTTACTTGCGCTTTGTATGCATTGTAAGTCAATTGGTTGTTTCTTGCCCCAATATACTGACCTCTTGAAGCATTACTCGCCAAAGCGATGTTGCTTGTAGGATCGCTCAACAATTGAGCAGGAAGGTATGAACTGGTAGTGGCACCAGCTCCGGTAGTTTGCCAGGTGGCCAAAGTGTTGGTTCCTTGTGCGTACAATCCGAACAATACAGTTCCGTTGAAAGTAGTCGTAGCAGCAACCGATGCAAAATCAGGGAAAGCTCCAGAAGTAGCTGGTCCTTGGTAAGCAAAGATGTTATCACCAGAAGCAGACAATCCGCTTAAGTTACCAGAAACAATGGTTCCTAAACTTGTGATTCCCGCAGAAGTATTATCTGAAATGGTAATCACAGTTCCAGCAGGAATAACCGCACCGGTATTGTTTTTCCAGATGATAAAGTTTTCACTTCCTCTTGCGTTGTTCGCTAAATTAGCAGAAGCGTTTGATAAGAAAGCGTTGTCTGTGAATTTAACTAGAGTTCCATCCGTAATATCCACCCAAGTGGCGAAAGCAAAACTGTCAGGCGCATTCAATTGGAAACCGATAATCGATAAATCACCTACAGCAAAAACAGTAGCCGCAGCAGTAATGTTAGCTGTTAAACCTGTTGGCTGAGTCAAAGTATAATTTCCTGCAGCAGCGCCACTCAAAGTAGCGGTTGAAGTTACTGCGATTCCAGTTCCGATCGCTGAAGAAGCAAAAACTCCCGTTCCTACTAAGGTTACAACATCCGGAGAAATAATTCCTGAAAGTAATCCATTAATCGTAGCAGCAGTAGTACCATCGAATGGTTTGTTTAAAGCAGAAACTGCCGTTAATGTTAAAGTAGCTGGTGTAATATCAGCCACGATTCCGGTTGGTTGCGCTAAAGTATAGTTTGTAGCATCAGCACCCGAAATAGTATATCCTGAGATGGTTAATGGTTTTGCAGTTCCGGCACTAGCAGTAGCAAATACAGCCACCGGAGTTCCTGAAAGTGTTACCACATCAGCACCTTCAACACCTACTAAAGAACCTGTACCGATTAAAGTAGCAGCAGTAGTTCCGTCATATACTTTGTTGCCACCTAATAAACCACCAATGGTTAAGGCTTTTGGAGTAATGTTCGCAGTCAATCCTGTTGGTTGCGTCAATAAAGTATAGTTCGCGGCTTGTGTTCCGGCTAAAGTTAAAGCACCAGTCACAGCAATTCCGTTTCCTACATTTTTAGTAGCAAAAGTTCCGGTTCCCACAACAGTTACGTCGTCTGAACCAACAATTCCAAGTAATGTAGAACCATTGATGGTTGCAGCAGTAGTTCCGTCGTAAACTTTATTCGCAGCAGCAGCACCAATGACCGTCAAGTCTTTTGGTGTAATGTTCGCTGTTAAACCTGTTGGTTGTGTTAAAGTATAGTTAGAAGCTTGTGCACCACCTAAAGTTGAAAAAGATGTGACATTGATTCCTGTTCCAGCATCAAGCGTATCAAAACCACCGATTCCGTTGAAGGTTACTACGTCAGCACCTACAACTCCGTTTAAAGTTCCTGTGATGGTAGCGTTATAAGTTCCGTCATACACTTTGTTATCAGCCGTAGCAGTAACAGTAAGTGCTTTTGGCGTTACATTTAAGTTTTGGTCTACCGGAGTAGCCGCATCATAAATGGAATCTCCAGCTTGTGAAGCTGTAATCGTTGTTGAACCAACGCCTACAACAGTAACAACATTTCCAAGAACAGTAGCCACACTTGGGTTAGAGCTTGTGTAGCTAACAGTTAAACCTGAATCAGAAGTAGCCGTCAAGTTGAAAGTTCCACTTCCGTATACCACATCCGCTAAAGGATTGAAGGTAATCGTTTGAGGAACCAAAGTTGCAGCTGTAATATTCGCTGTTAAACCTGTTGGTTGTAATAAAGTATAATTGGCAATATCTCCAACAATCGTAGACGTTGAAGTTACAGCAATACCAGTTCCCACCGCTGCAGTAGCGAAAGTACCTGTACCCACAAAAGTAACATCATCGGGAGCAACAACTCCAACTAATGTTCCTGTTATGATGGCGTTTGTATTTCCGTCAAAAACTTTGTTTTGAGCTGTAGCACTTGCAACAGTTAATTGTTTTGGCGTGATGTCAGCTACTAAACCTGTTACTTCTACTAAGTTGTAATTAGCTACATCAGCACCCGAAAGTGTAGAAGTTGAAGTGACCGGAATAGCCGTTCCTGCAGCAGCACTGTCGAAGAAAGCACTAGCATTCAAGCTCACATCATCCGGAGCAATTACGCCTGTTAAAGTTCCTGAAAGTGTAGCACTTGTATTTCCGTCATACACTTTATTGTTAGCCGAAGCACCCGCAATAGTCAAATCTTTTGCAGTGATATCCGCCGTCAAACCTGTTGGTTGTGTAAGTGTATAACTTGAAGCATTAGTTCCGCTTAAGGTTAATGCAGCAGTAACTGGTTTTGCAGTTCCTACATTAAAATCAGCGAATGAACCTCCACCAGAAATTGTGATGATGTCACCATTTACAGTAGCAGAAAGTGTCGCACCTGAAATAGTAGCAGCGGTTGTTCTGTTGTAAACTTTATTATTAGCAACAGCGCCTGTAGTCGTTAAAGCTAAAGGACTTACTGTGCTTGCAGCAAGCGCTACATTTACAGAAGAAGCCGGAGCAGAAACGCAAGTAATGTTTCCTGAGTATGTTCCTGCCAAAGTTGTAGCAGCCAAACGAACATAGATTGTAGTTGAAGCCACAACACCTGAAGTTTGTGTTAACGTTTGCGTAGTGGCGTATGAACTTCCGTCTTTAGAAATTTCAAATCCAGCCGGAGCCGTTAAAACAATATCAGTAGTTAAGTTATTTCCTGACACTGTAAAAGTACCCGGTGTCGCAGAAGCAGTTCCGTAAGTTGTGTTTACAGCAGCAGGTGAACCTGTAGTAGCAATTAAAGGAGCTGATGCTGAAATTGGAGCAAAAGCAATACCTCTGAAAGCAGTATTGGTCGGAGCCGTAACAACAGTTGAAGGTGTTCCGGTAAGATTAGCACTGAATGCTGCCGAATCCGTTAATTTCAAAACCGCTGAAACTGTAGTGAAATATAAGTCTACACTAGTTCCGTTGTTAGCCGCTGTGATTCCGTAGATTGGAAGCGCATTGGAAACGCTACCTCTGGCAGTCCAGTTGGCACCATTGTCTGTAGAAGACCATTTGTAGATTCCCGCAGATGAATCACCAACCGCGTAGCAGTTCCAGTTTGAACCTCCGCGGTTTACCATTTGGTATGCGTAAAGTCCGTTTTGAGGAATATTGATGACACTGGTTTGACCTGTAGTTGTTGGCACACCAGTACCTACTTTATAAATCCCTTGAGTTCCAGAACCTGTACTTACATACAATTGGTTGTTGAAAATATTCACGGTTCTTAAGTTGGTCACCGTTGCAGAAATTGTAGTAGGTGCTATTGGCGTGGTATTGCCTTGGTGAAGTAAAGAGGTAACCCCTACTCCATTTCCAGCCGTCCAGTAACGAGATCCGTCAGTAGTTACGACCGATCTGAATCCTGAAGAGTGAATGGTACTTGTAAGAACGCTTGTAGCAATAGTTCCTGCATTGTTTACACGAGCGATAACTCTTGGAATTCCTGCAGTACTGTTTACTGAAGCTTGTCCTACGACAGCATCATAACCACCAATAGTTAAATATTGGCCGTCAGTAGATAAATTCAATTGGGCTTCAGAAGTTGAAGTTCCGCTTTCGAGAATTCTATTGATACTTCCGGCAGTAGTTGAAGGTAAAGCTACTGTAATACCAGCTGAACCTGTAGTAGAATATTCATTTAAGAATACTGGATTTGCAGCATTGGTCAACGCAGCCGAACCTGTACCAATTCTTGCCACCACTAAATTACCATAAGTAAAAGTAGGAACAGCAGTAATATTCGCCGTCAAACCTGTTGGTTGTGCTAAGGAATAATTGGCTGCATCAGCTCCACTTAATGTTGATGTAGAGGTTACAGCAATTCCAGTTCCTACAACAGAGGAAGCGAAAGTACCTGTTAAATTAACCGTCACGGCATCCGGAGCAATGACTCCAGTTAATGTTCCTGTGATTGTAGCAACATTCGTAGTATCGTAAGGTTTGTTTTGCGCGGCGGCACTTCCAATCGTCAATGCTTTTGGAGTGATGTCAGCGGTTAAACCTGTTGGCAATGTTAAGGTATATTTAGAAGCATCCGCACCACTCAAAGTTTGCGTTGATGTTACTGCTTTACCAGTTCCTGCATTGGCCGTATCAAAAGTTCCTGTATTAGAAACCGTTACGTCATCTGCTCCAACAATTCCCACTAAAGTGGAACCTGAAATGGTAGCAGTAGTAGTTCTGTCATACACTTTTGAATCTGCAATGGCACCAGTAATCGTAAGTGCTTTTGGAGCAATGGTATAAACCAAAGTAGCATTTCCTGTTCCGCCTGCATTGGTTGCAGAAATCGTTACGTTGAAAGTTCCCGCTACCGTTGGTGTTCCTGAAATTTCACCAGTTGCAGTGTTTACTGTTAAGCCTGCAGGTAAGCCAGTGGCATTATAAGAATCTGGAGTTCCTGAAGCAGTAATGGTGTATGAAGTAGCAGCGCCATAAGTAGCCGAAGCCGTTAAAGCACTTGTGATTGTTGGGAAAGATACAGCGGTGATGTCAGCAGTCAATCCTGTTGGTTGTACCAAAGTATAATTTCCAGAAGCTGAACCTGAGATTGTGTATCCTGTAACGGTTACCGCAATACCGGTTCCAACAGCAGCTGTTGCAAAATTAGCCACTGGAGTTCCACCCAAAATAACGTTAGGCTCATCACCAGGAACAATTCCTGATAAAGTAGGCGTACCGCTTAAAGTAGCAGCAGTAGTTCCGTCGTAAGGTTTGTTGTTAGCAGTTAATCCGTTTACTGGAATATTTGCTGGAGTCACAGTACTTGAAACCGTAGCCACATTCACTGAAGTAGCTCCAGCGCTTGATAAAACGATGTTACCAGCGTAAGAACCTACAGCGGTTGTAGCGGCAAGACGCACATAAACAGGAGTTGAAGTGATAGTTCCGGCAGCACCTACAGTAACTGTAGCAGCGAAACCTGAACCTGAAGTTGTTGACACTTCATATCCCGCTGGAGGCGTTACTAAAACACCGGCTGTCATATTCGTTCCTGAAACGTTGAAAGAAGTTTCAGAAGAAGCAGTACCGTAAGTAGTTGTTAAAGCAGATAAAGTACCAGTCGTAGCAATTGCTGGAAGTGCAGTAACCGTTCCATAAATCGTTACGTCATCCAATCTGAAAGTTCCTGTTGCAGAAGGTGCACCTGTTAAATCCGCTCTTTGAGTTCCGTAAGGATAGATTCTAAAAGTAACAGTACCGCCACCAGCAGTGGTAAAATTAGGGAAATCCCAAGTAGCAACAGTTCCTGTAGTTGGCGTAACTGGAGCAGCACCCCAAGCCGTAAACGTGGCAAATCCGTCAGTACTGTAACGCACTTCCAATTGGTTTGGCGCTGAGTTACTCGCTTGTCTGAAGAAAGACATAGAGCCAAGATTCAATACATATCCTGAAGCAGCCGTAGCTGAAAATTCGATATAAGATGTATTTGAAACACTCGCAGTAACATTCAAAGTAGTCGAGTTGAATACGTTTGCCGTAGACTGACAAGTAATGGTACTTCTTGTTAAAGCAGAACCAGTAGCATTAGAAGCTACCGTTGCTGTATTTCCTTGCGTAGGACAAGCAGCGGTACCGGTAAATGCATTCACATAAATAGTCGGTTCAGTAATACTAGCCGTTAAACCTGTTGGTTGCGTCAAAGTATAATTCGCTGCATCCGCACCACTTATTGTAGAAGTAGAAGTTACAGCGATACCCGAACCAATTGCAGAAGATGCAAAAGTTCCACTTAATGAAAGTGTCACCACATCCGGAGCAATAACACCTGTCAATGTTCCCGTAATGGTTGCTGTGTTATTTCCGTCAAATACTTTATTGGCAGCAACTGGTGTTGCAATAGTTAAAGCTAAAGGTGTGATATTCCCTGTTAAACCTAGTGGCAAAGTAAGTGTATAATTACCCGCAGCAGCACCACCCAAAGTTTGAGTAGAAGTTACTAAAATTCCTGTTCCTGCTGTAGCAGAAGCAAAAGTACCTGTAGTTGAAATGCTTACTACATCTGCGCCAAAAACACCTACTAAAGTAGATCCTGAAATCGTTGCAGTAGTTGTTCTGTCATATGTTTTACTGGTGACCGTAGCACCAGTAACCGTTAAGTTTTTGGCCGTAATGGTATAAACCAAAGTAGCACTTCCAGTTCCTCCTGCGTTTGTTGCAGAAATAGTTACATTGAAAGTACCAGGCGCAGCAGTTGGCGTACCTGTGATTTCTCCTGTTGAAGTATTCACAGACAATCCTGCAGGCAATCCTGTAGCATTATAAGACGTTGGTGATTCACTTGCAGTTATCGTATAAGTTGATGCCGGTGTACCATAAACAGCAGAAGCCGTTAAAGTACTTGAAATCACCGGAGCCGGTGTTGAAGTGATATCCGCCGTTAATGAAGGTTGTGTCAAGGTGTAATTTCCTGCACCAGCACCGCTAATAGTATATCCTGTCACTGAAACAGAAATCGCTGTTCCCACAGCACTAGAAGCAAAAGTAGCTACAGGAGTTCCTCCTAAAGTGACCACATCGCTATTTACGACTCCAACCAAAGAAGGAGTTCCACTTAAAGTAGCAGCAGTATTTCCGTCAAAAAGTTTGTTGTTGGCAGCAATTCCTGTAATCGTTAAAGCCTTAGGCGAAACTGCACTTGAAACTGTAGCCACATTCACTGAACTAGCTCCAGAACTCGATAAAACAATATTACCACTATAAGGAGAACCCGCTACCGTGGCAGTTGATTTCAAACGCACAAAAACTGGCGTTGAAGCAATTGTTCCTGATGTTCCAACAGTAACTGTAGCAGCATACCCGGAACCTGAAGCTAATGAAACTTCGTATCCTGACGGAGGTGTAACTAAAATTCCGGCATTCATTGTAGTTCCGGAAACATTAAAAGACGTTGGTGTAGCTGAAGCACTACCGTATGTTGTATTGACTGCTGCAAGTGTTCCGGTAGTCGAAATTACTGGCGTTCCTGCACCACGAACCGTAAAGTCATCTATTCTGAAATTTCCAGAAGTGTTGGCTCTTACAAAGGTAAATCTGAATCTTAAATTGGATTGATTTTGGGCACCTGAAGGTAAAGTCAACCAACTGGTTCCGTTGATGGCTCTCCAAGAACCATCTCTTGTTAAGGTAATTGGAATGTTATTCCAAGTAGTACCATCGGCACTCCATTCGAAAGTTACCGTTGCAGTATAACTAGCAGAACTAGCTCTGTACCCAAAGGCAACTTCAATATTAGTCAAACCTGTCGTATTCACTTGTCCGGCCAAAGTAGCCACCGCAGTTCCGGCCACACTTGACGTCGAGCCATCGGCTAAATTCGCTCCCGCAGAAAACGAAATCGGGCTGGTGTAAGTAGAACTGTTAGAGGTTGTTGCTAAAGTTAAATTCGCAGATTGCGCACCTGAAATAGACCAACCTGTAATCGAAGCGACGTTGGTTGTTGATGCCGTACCAAAATTAGTCGAATACACCGTCGTTTGGGCGCTGACAACATTCATTCCCATGAGTGTTACCAAGCACAAAGCTGCCAGTGAATTGACTTTGAGGCGGTTAATTTTGCTTACTGGAACGATGCCAAAAAGCGAAAAGTTAGTTTCCCGGAAAGATCCAAAAAACAAGGACAAAAAAGAAGCGAGAAATGTTTCCCAACTTCTCTTCTTTTCAAACAATCTTGAGTGAAAACTCAAACCGTTTTCAGCGATCGCTTCCGTTTCGTTTTTCCGAAACATCGAAGACAATCTACTGACCAAATGGTGTAAAATTGATTTCATAAATTAATAATTAGTTAAAGGGTTTTGTGCTGTAAAATTATCCCCTAACTTCCCGAAAGCTTTAAAGTAAAAGTTATGAATAAGTTAACAAAAAACGACCAATCACTTGGTCGTTTTTTTTAGGTGTTTCGTCGGTTATTTTGACGAAAACAGTCAATAGTAATACTCAATTTTAATTACTATATTTCCTACTAATTATTTGACTATCAGTTAATTCAATTGATATAAGCAAAGTAGTATTTGAGAAGTTGTTTTCTAACAACACCTGATTAGAATTTACATTCTTTTCTTCGTATAACAGCCTTCCAAGCAAGTCAAAAATCCGAACATTTTTCATTTTCTTAACACTAGAATTGAGGACGATTTGTTGGGCTTTATTTTTATAAATATTGATCGAATTTGAATTGAAAACCGATCCGGAAATTCCCAAACTCGGATTTGAAAATCGCAATACAAAACGCGTATCAAAAATGCCCGCTTCCGTGGTAAAAGTGTATGGACTTTCCTTTAAGTTATGAATGACGTTTAGCAAAGTATCTTCGAGATAAACTTCCTGATTCTCAAAAAATCCATCTAAATCGGAAAGGTTGATTTCAAAATGATCCGCCATCGTAGTTTTGAAACCCAACAAAATTTGATCTTCTGCATTAAAATCTAAACTCCTTCCTTGTATGGTTAATTTTTTATCATTTAATATCGAATAAAAATTCACCGCATTTCCGGCTTCCAAAATTTCACCATCAAATCCGTTATCAAAACCATTGGTTGCATTTTCAATGTACCCGACTAGAATCTGTTTGTAAGCGCCTTGGTCGTTTTTCAAATCCAGCCAAACCCGATTTCGTTCAAGATCATTCGAGGCACTGGTTCTGAAAAATTGTGTATTATTTCCGATTTCGCGCATCGCATTGGTAAATGTTGCTGTGGTTGTTCCTTCAACAACACCTTTGACCATAAACGACTGACCCGCTGCGATCATTCCGCTCGGCGAATTGGTGTTAATGCCCGGTGCCGGATTTCCAACGCCTGTTCCGCCAGAAAAATTATAAGTGGCGTAATCATTAAAAGTGTAAAGGTTTGCGGTGATTGGCGTATTGTGTGTCCAGAAATATAGCGTCGTTCCTGGCGAAGCTCCAAAAGCTGCAGTATTTCCTTCGATAAATTTCTTCGCACTAATAGCACTCGGGTACGGATTTCCGATACAGTTTAAATCATTGATTCCCGTTTTTACAATAGGTACGGAATAATCTCCATTGTTGGGAATTCCTATAAAAACACCGTCAAATATCGCCGTCGCAACCGGATCAAAATATTGCGGGGCGCGGATGATGTATCCTTTTCCGATGTCCATCGGGGTTATGGCCGGAGCCGCCACAGCACTCCAATTGTATTGCACCGTGTCAAACCAAAAATATTTATCCGACAAAGTCGATGGCGAAAAATTAGCTAGTATCTGATAGTCTACAGGCGAAGACCAGTAAGTATAATCATATTTACGCATCGCAGTGCTCGATCTTTTATAGTTGATGCTTCCGAAGTTGGTCACATTGTTCACTTGCACCAGACTGGCGTTGTTTTCAAAAGTCAAAGTACCTGCATTAATGGTCAAGCCATTTTGAATAATTAGATTATGACTGGGTTGGGTCACGGCATTGCCAAACACAATGTTTCCCGAATCAATCTGAACCGAACAAGCCGATAAATCGCCTGTTGAATTATAATTGCCGTTAAAAATCACAGCAGAATTAATCGTTGGTGTTCCGTTAGACCAAGCTGATCCATTCCAGGTGGTCGCATTACGTGTGATGGTTACTACATTACTGTATGCATTACAAGTTCCGTTGGCAATCACCGCGCGGTAATATTTTGTTGTGGTCACCACGCCCATCTGAGCAGCAGTTAAAGTGGCGGTCGCACTAGCAGGAATATCAATAGGTGTCGTAAAAGCAAAATCAGTGGCGTATTGCCATTTGGTCACAGTATTGGTATATCCGGTTACGGTTAAATCTGAAGGTGAACCAATACATATCGATTGGTCACTCGAAGCAGTTCCGCCGACTGCCGCTGGTTGCACAATAAAAGGACCAACAGCCGTTGGACCGCTTTTTACACTTGAACAGGTATTGGAAATAATCACATAATAATAGTAAGTGCCTACAGTAGTAGAAAGCGGGGTAAATGTTGCGGTTTTAGAACCATTGGCCACTTCAGCCGCATAGAGCGCTCCGGTTAATGCAGTTCCTCCAGTAGTAGAATTCGAACCGTTTCTATACCACTGATAAGACAATGGCGTTCCTGATACTGCGACTGTTAATGCCGTGAAAGGATCGCCCTGACAAACGGTCTGAGTACCTGAAGGCAACGGTTGTGTAGTAATCACAGGAGCTACATTCCTTGTAAAAGTATAGGTAGGACTTGATTTCGGGCAACCGCTAGCATCCGTCCAAATGTAGGTAAAAGTGGTCGTTCCTCCGCTCCAAGTCGCACCGGTACTGTAAACTCCGCTTCCAGTTGCGGGAACGGCAGTACCTCCAGTCATGGTAAAAGCACCGACCGTACAAGTCGAAATATTGGCGGCTGTTACAGTAGCTGCATTTGATTTGACGGTGACTACAGCGGCACCGCTATTTCCTGTTCCGGCGGCACCATTAGCGTTGGTTACGGAGACAATCGTGTAGGTTTTTGTAAGTGCAGGAGTAATCGATATATTGGTGCCACTGGTGTAATTATTCACTGTGAAATTTGTCGTTCCATCCGTGTAAACTACCGTGAATGGTCCGGTTCCTCCCGTTATGTTTACTCTTAAATTGCTTGAATTTCCAATACAAATGCTCGCCGTTCCCGTAATCACAGACGCTGTTGGTCCGGGCAATAAGGCTCCTGTAAAACTCACATTATCAAAACGCCAGGTTCCGAGCGGATTGGCTACCAAAGCAGGTGTAGAAACTTGTCTGAACTGACCGGACGATTGGTAATAAGAAGCTAAAAGACGAACTCCAAAATTAGGATTGTTATTCACTGCTGGTATAGCACTAAAATTAACTGTGGTTCTACGAAATTCATCCCCAGTAGTGTTGGATTCAAAACAGCCGTTAGCGTTGATGCTGCCATTACAAAAAGTGGTGTTGCCCGCCGTCATATTGAAAGAAACCCAAGTAGCCCCATCAGTAGTATATTGCAATCGAACCGTATTCGCGGCCGTATTAGACCATCGTTGGTCCCAAGTGAATGAAATATTCTGATAACCTGCTGTACTGCTATTAAATTGTACGCCATTCGATTCGTTAGGTGTTCCGGAATCAAAAGGGTTTAAGGCCCAAGCCGTTACGCCGCTTTGCGTTCCGCATCCGGTTCCGGCCATTCCTGTTGCGGTTCCGGGAGTAACCGTTCCGCCTCCTAAATTGATTACTGATGAAGTTCCAGATCCTATATTTGAAGTCGGATTAGCGACGGTTCCGAGCAAAGGCTCATAAGTCCATGAAGTGATTTGCGCGTTTGAAATGACTGTAAAAAACAAAAAGCTAAATACAAAATAGGACTTCCAATAAATAGCGGGTAATTTTTTTTTCACGATGATTTCAATTTAAAATAGTCTGTTAATGGATACCTCTAATAGATATCTCTAATGATCCCACAAAGTTAAAATCGAATCGTCAACAGCTAATTTTGAAATCGTTATGATAGCTATAAGTCTCGGTTAATTCAATGTGATTAAACTGTTAAAAGCGACTTAAAAATTTACAATCATATAACATAACACTAACTTCCAAACTGTTGTGTTCAAGTATTTTTGAAAAAAAATCAACCATGAGGAAATTACTTTTTTGTTTAGGAACTGCGCTCTTACTTTTTTCTTCCTGCACCGAAGACAGAGCCATTGAAGCCGAACAAATCATTGTTGATCCGAGCAGTCAATTAGTATATTATTGGAATTTTAATGCATTACCGACCGGTCCGTTAACCGCTATTGCTCCTGATTTTCCTTCAGTAACAACAGCTAAAATTGAATTTTTAGGAACCTCAGCTGGCATTATCGAAAGTGATACCGACGGTTATACCATCAATGCGAGAAACGGAGACGCTGCATTGAATCTGCTCAAAGCAAGAAATCCGAGTAACAATAAAAGTTTGGTTTTTACTTTACCCACGACAGGTTACAAGAAGATCATCCTGCAATTTGCAACAGCCAGAAGCCCGAATAACGGAGCAACAACTCAAAACTACAGTTATACGACTGACGGAACGAATTACATTCAAACCGGATTAACCAAAATCACGCACAATACGACTGCCGATTTACCGGATTTGATTGCGTTGGATTTCACAGAGATTCCTGCAGTCAATAACAATCCGAATTTTAAATTCAAAATCGATTTTGATGGCGCCACGATTTCTGGAACATCGGGCAACAATCGCTTCGACAATGTGACTTTAGAAGGCGTTCCTAATTAATATCAAGCTCAGGCAAATCAAAAAATGAAGCAGACAAACAGATTAATCGTAGTGGCATTTTCGTTATTGGCTCTCAATAGCATAGCCCAGAAACCAACGAAATTAAAACCCACACGATCGATAGCAATTCAGGTTCCCGAACCCTCAGATATTTGTTACCATGCCAATACCAATTCGCTCTTTGTCGTCAGTGATAATGGCATTTTGTTCGAAACCGATTTAGAAGGTAAAGTCATCCGTCAGATCAAACAACCGAATACTGATTTTGAAGCCGTTTACACCGATAATCAATTCATTTACGCCATCGATGAAACGCACCGTGACATTTATGTTTACGATTTGACTTTCAAAAAAATTCGCGTTGTGAATGTGCCTTATTCGGGCGGAAGGAACAAAGGTTACGAAGCCATTGCCTTCAACAAAAGCAAAAATAGTTTTGTAGTGATTACGGAACGTGACCCGATTACATTGTTCGAACTCGATGCGAACTTCAAAATTACCAACCAAATTGACCTTGCTGCAATAGCGCGCGATATTTCTTCGGCCTATTATTATCAGGACGCTTTGTGGTTGCTCAGCGATGAAGACATGATGCTGCTCAAACTGAATCCGCAAACCTATGAAGTCCTTCAAAAATGGGCATTGCCCGTAATCAACCCTGAAGGATTTACGTTTGATCGCGACGGAAATCTGATCATTGCCTGCGACGATATGCAACGCCTTTACTATTTCAATAATCCTGAAAAAAACTAAGATGAAACTTCCTTTACAAGCAATAATTCTACTCAGCACAGCGACGGTTTCTTTTGCGCAGGTTACAATCAGTAATGGCAATCATGTCTTGGAAATTTCAGGAAACATTTCAACGTATTACAACGACAGGCATCTCAAAGCAGGCGAAGAAGACCAATCGAAAAACCGTTTCAAGTTGCGCGATGCCCAGATCGAACTCGAAGGCCGTGTAGGTTCAGATTTCGAATACGGGCTTAAACTTGATGTTGCTGATATGGCCGCCAACAATACCACCAATACTGTCGATCCTGAAAATCCTGGCTTGATGGAAGCTTCGGTGCTTTACAAAGGCTTTCATTTTTTTGATATTGAAATGGGCTACGGAAAATTATATTATTCGAGAAATGCGTTAGTCCCTTTTGGCTACTCGCCTTACTGGCAAAGACCGGAATTGACGCGGGGTTCGATTTTTTCTACGCGTGATGTCGGGGTAACTTTGATGAAAAATTTCTGGAAACAAAGAGCCAACGTTTACATAGGCGCCTACACCGGCTTGGGAGAATTGTCGCTTTTGGGGGATAATGATGCAAGCGGGCAACTCGAATATGTCGGTAGGATCGATGTGTCGTATCCGGCGCGTTACCGCTACCGCGAAATTGACGACCGCCACTCGCCTATTCCAATGTTTTCGTTAGGAATTAATGGGCGATATGCAAATAAAAAGCTTCCTACGGGCGAATCATTTCCAACGGATGCCGCGAGCGAATATGGTTTGAAAGTCATCGATGGAACGAGGCTTGTTTACGGCTTCGATGCTTCGTTTCAGTATATGGGATTTTCGGGGCAGTTTGAAATGCATCAGATCAAATCGGAACCACAATACGATAATGATCCATTATTCATGAATCTGACGCCGCAGCAAACCAAAGGTTATGTGCTTTCAGGTGGCTATATTGCCCAGGCGAATTACTTCATCAAGAACTGGAAGACCATCGTTTCTGCACGTTACGAAGAACTCGATTTGAATGATTTGGTAGCGGGAAATTCTGAGCGGTTCTCCTCTGCGATTGCTTACCAGATCAATGGTTATAATGCGATGATCAAATTCCAGTATTTTAATATCATTAAGGAAGAAAGCATCGATCCTTTGAAATGGGACGAGCAATTCAGGATTGGCATGCAGTTTCAGTTTAAATAATCTCTGAATATTTTAGTAATTTTTTACGCAAAAAAAATCGGAAGTGTTTAGCTCCCGATTTTGGTAATATTATTTTTTCTTTGATTTCTTTTTACCCGCTTTTTTCTTGGCCTTTTTTTTTTTCAATTTTTGTTTGGCCTTTTCTTTTTTAGCTTTCTCCTTTTTCTTTTTCTTGGCTTTTTTCTCTTTTTCTTTTTGCTTGTCTTTGGCTTTTTGCTCTTTCTCTTTGATCTTGTCGCTCATTTTCTTTAATTTTTTAAGGTTCTTTTGGTCCAATCTTTTGGTGTCCTCTTCAGTCGCGACGATTTCATCGGTACTTGGAGCGTCACTTTTTGATGCTTCTGTATCAGCAATAACTTCGACCGGAACGGCAGCAGCCTTACTTTCTGTTTTCACTATGGGTTTTCTTACGGCAGGTTTTCTTACAACAACTTTTTTTACCGGTGGCGTCACTTTCGTTACCGTTTTATTTTCCGCTGGATTGCTATTTTCGGGTTGTTCAGGTTGCTTATTTTCTTCCATCTTAAAATCTTTATTCGATTATTACTTTATTATTAATTTAATGTTAAGCAAATGTAAATCATTTAATAAGTAGGTCAATGTTAAGTTTTCAGTTTGGGCAAAAACTTAACATTGGAAATCTAACTCATGCTTGTTGAAATTTATAAAGGCATCAAACAATTTCCAGAGAAAAAGAATATTACAACGAATCTTTCTCCATGGATGAACATTATTCATTAGAGAAAAGTTAAATCTCAAAACAAACTGACATTTGTCATACACATTTGTGAATTAGCGACTTAACTTTAGACATCAATACAACTAAATTCAATTCCCACATTATGAAAAAGATATTATTCCCAACCGATTTTTCCGAAAACTCTAAGAATGCTTTCGTGTTTGCGTTGCACTTAGCCAAAAGCATTCATGCTGAGATTATTACTTTGCATGTATATCAGTATCCGCAGGTGAATTATATGGAAATTCCTGTGTATTTGCCCGAGATGTATGAAGTAACCGACCTCACCCATTTCGAAAATTATAAAGGACATGTCCCCGTGCTGAGAACCATCGCAGAAGCCCATCAGCTGGAAGATGTCAAAATGAGTAACGTTCTGGAAAACGGTGACCTCATCAGCACGATTTCCGAGATTTCCAAAAAAGAACACATCGATTATATCGTCATGGGAACCAAAGGCGCCACCGGATTGGCTGCTACATTCCTAGGCTCCGTTACGGAAAAAGTAATCAATTCCTGCCATACTTTGGTGGTTGCTATTCCCGAAGCCTGCAGCTACAAACCCATCAAAAGAATCCTGTTTCCGACTTCTTACCAGGTCGAGGAAATCGATATTCTAAAAAAAGTACTGGCATTTGCAAACGTCTTCCATGCGCATGTAGACTGTCTTTATGTGGCTCCCGAAAGAGATCCCGTAGATGAAGAAATCACCGAAAACTGGAAGCAATTATTTACGAATCAGGCGCTTACTTTTCATAAAGTCAGCAGCAATGATTTTGAAGGCACCATCATAGATTTCATTACATTGCACCAAACCGATATGCTGTCGATGACCACGCACCACCGAAATTTCTTCGAGAGAATCTTTGAAGAGAGTTTGTCCAGAAAATTGATTTTCCATGCCAAAATCCCCATTTTAGCGGTGCAGGCACAAAGCTGAAAAACAGGTTGTCGCATTTCATAATTATGACAAACGTCATTTTTTTTGATCAGGCATTTCATGAGATTTGTGCTATCTGAATACCGCCTATCTTTTGCCCAATGAAAACCAATGAAAGCCTTGCGCTGGAAATAACGAACCAAATCAAGCAGGATCCTCTTTTGAAAGATGCTCAGATTGTCGTAAATATAGGCGATACCGATGTGGTGCTTAGAGGAACGGTCAACAAGTTTTTTAAGAAAGTACTGATTCATAAAATTGTCAGCGATGTGACGGGCATCAAAAATATTAACGATCAGCTGCGGGTCATCTTATCATCGTCCGGACAACCTGATGAAGTCATTGAGGCTGCTGTGGTCAAAAAATTTGAAACCAATTTCGGGAATACTTACAAGAAAATTAGTCTTTCGGTTACTGCCGGTGAAGTTGTTCTCGGTGGTACCGTCAAATGGACGTATCAAAAACAGCTCGCCACTGACTGCATCAGCTACATCGAAGGCATTGTGGCTATCGATAACCAAATCGCCATCGATTCAAAATCGGAACCCGAAATCCGCGAAAGGGATATTCTTGCCGCGATTTATAAGGACGAATCCATCACCTCCAACATCAACATCGATGTGACCGGACGCAAAGTAACGCTGACCGGAACCTTACCTTCTCTATCCAAAAAAGAACTCGTTGAGAAAATTGTGCTCAGCATCGCCGGAGTGCATGACATAGACAACAGGATTGTAATTATCGCTGAAGTTTAACCATCAGTTTTTAAGGCGTTCCAATTTTCTCTGATCGACCACCAAAATAATACTGCCTTGCTTTTCAATAAGCCCTTCATCAGCGAAATCACTTAGTGTCCGGCTTACCGTTTCCGGTGCTGTGCCTGTCATGGAAGCCAGATTGCTGCGGCTGACTGCTACCGAATGGTCTTTATTGGCCTGTTGCCGGTATAACATCAGTATGGTTTCAGAGATTCTTTTCCTCACGGAATTGTAAGCCAGTCGCATCAAATGTTCCTCTTTTTCGCGAACCTGATTCGATAATATTCTGATAAATTTTCCGGCAACATCCGGATAAAGATTGATCAACTCCTCAAAGCGTGAAATCGGGAAAAGCACCAAATGTGCTTCCTCAAGAGCGATAGCACTGTCGTTATAAACGCCTTCAGAGAACAAAGCATTGGTCGCCAGAAAATCATCGGTTTCGAAAACACCGGTAAGCACTTCCCTGCCGTCATCAGTGAGTTTGGTCGTTTTGACCTTACCTGATAGCACGAGCCAAATGCCTGTAATGCGATCGCCTTCCTCATAAACGGACTGCTTTTTCTTATACGATTTTACTGTGCGTTCTTCCAATGCTTTTTTAAGAGCTTCGAGACCGCCTTTTTGGGGTACGAGTTCTTGTAATTGCTCAAGCGACTTGCTGTAAAACTCCTGTTGGATCTGTTTCTTCTTGAGCCTCGACTCTATCGCATTGATTAATTCAGTATCGTCAAAAGGTTTGGTCAGGTAATCATCGGCGCCCATTTCCATGCCTTTGCGGATGTCGACGCGTTCTGATTTGGCGGTGATGAATATGAACGGAATCGCTTTGGTGACTTCATGCGCATGCAGGACTTCGAACACGCCGTAGCCGTCCATGCCCGGCATCATAATGTCGCACAAAACAATATCTGGCGGATTTGATAGTGCGAGTTCCGTTCCTTTTTTCCCATCCTCGGCCCCAAAAACCTCATAGCCTGAAAGCGCGAGGATTTCAATGACGTTTTCGCGGATATCGCTGTTGTCTTCTATAATCAATACTTTGGTCATAGTCTGTCAAATAAAAGTGTGAATAAAGTGCCTTTGTTTTCTTGGCTATTAAAAGTGATTTTTCCTCCCATCAGATCAACATGTCGTGCTACAATATTGAGCCCAAGACCGGTGCCTGGAATACTTCCGGTATTGTGCGCGCGGAAAAAAGCATCGAAAAGGTATTTCTGATCTTCTTCGGGAATTCCGATGCCATTGTCCTCGACCGTAATCTTGAAAGTTTTTTCCATAATTTCAGTATCGAATGCAATGATGGCATTGTCTCCCGAATATTTCACCGCATTGGTGATCAGGTTGACGATGGCGTTTTTCAATAAATTCTTATCAAGTTTTACGACGGTTTCACTACCGGTATGATGGTAGACAATTTTTTGTCCGCCTTTGATAAGCAATTGCATTTCTTCAGTGATTTCCTCGCCAAGTTCCCGAAGGTCAAAAGCAACAAATGCTGCCGAGATTTTTCCGCTTTCTAGTTTCTCGAGTTGCAGGAAATTGTTGAGGATGAACGTCAGTCCGGCCACAGAACTTTTTATTTTACCCACATGCTTGATAATTTCATTACTGCTGTAGGGTTCGGCGTATTTATCAATCAGTGAAGCCGATAACAATACCGCACTGAGAGGTGTCCGGAATTCGTGCGAAGCCATCGACAGGAACCTGCTTTTAAGACGGTTGAGCTCTTTCTCGTTTTCGAGGGAAATGCTAATCTGTTCTTTGGCGGTTTCGAGTTCCTGAATCGTATCGTGGAGCGTTTGGGTACGGATTTCAACAAGTTCCTCAAGATGCAACGCGTATTCCTTGAGTTTCTCATGGTCTTCCTTTTGCTGGGTCAGATCGTGGATGAATCCTACATAAAAGTTATGCTCCGCATATTTGACCTCGCTTACTGCCAATTTCATCGGAAAAGTGGAACCATCTTTGCGAAGTCCGGTCACTTCCCTGCCGATACCAATAATCCGCGGCTGATGTGTTACGTCATATCTTCTGAGATACTGATCATGTTGGGCGCTATCGGGCGGTGGCATCAACATCGAAATGTTATTTCCGAGAATTTCGTCGACCTCATAACCAAACAATTTGCTTGCTGAAGGGTTGACATGCTGCACCATACCTTTGACATCAATGGTAATGATACCGTCGATGGCATTCTGTACAATGGCTTGAAGCAATTCGGAATTTTTCATGGAAATTAACCTTTGTCAGCGGAATCCAAAATTAGGCAATTAAATTCCAATTAAAAACCTAATCTGAGAAGTTCTTGACGGGCGTCATATTTTAAATCGCAAAAGCCCTATAGATTTGCAGTAATGAATTAGAAATAAGCCTGTTCCCAAAACAAAGAAACTATGATGAACACTGAAAAACTTAATGTAATACTCATCGGCGACAATATCGAAACGCAAATCGTTTTTAAAAATGCTTTGTCTAAACTCGGCAAACTTTGTCAGATCGGTGATTATTTTTCAATTGATAAAGCGGTGGCCAATCCGGGAAAATTCAGTTTAGAAAATCCCCATATCATTTTTCTTGATACCAATAAAAACGCCACCGATTGCAGCAATGATGTCAAAAAAATCAGGGATTGGGAACCTTTCAAAAAATGTTCGCTCGTTGTCTACGATTCTAATTCGCAACTTCGCGATACCGCTGCAATCTTTTCCGAAGGCGCCGATGTCTTCATCAACAAACCTTATGATTTCCCGAGGCTCAAAAAAGTGATTGGAAATATCCTCAGTACGGATTGGAATGTCAATCGATCCAACGTCAACCGGATTAATTATTTCCTGTAGCTGTTATTTCTGTTTGGCTTTTGCCGCAGCTTTTTCCTGTTTCTTGAAATAACCGCGCAGGAAAATATTGTGTTTCAAAGCTTCTAAATCTTGCTGAAGCAAAAGACTTGCCTCATCCACATGCTTCATAATCGAATCAATTTTAGCCGCAGATTCAGGATTCGCTGTCAGATAATGGAATGCGCCTTTCCCATTTTTTGTCGTGGTAATGATTTCGTCGAGCGTTTTGATCGATTTGTTGAGCCCTTTGCCCGACGCATCAAGACTGACGACAATACTTCTGATTTTTCCCGCAACAGCCGTATCATTGAGCACGCCTACTACATTGCCTTTTTGATTCAGCGATACCATCATGTCATCGAGTTTTTTCATAGCCGATGCGGTTTGTTGGCTGGTGACTTTAAGATAATGTACGGTTTCTTTAAGGTTTGAACCCATCACGGTATCTTTCAGCAATATCCCGATGCTTCCTTTTCCTTGTAAGATTTGGTTGCTTATTTTAAGTAAATCAAAGGTAAGCAAAGCCGCATTTTCATTGGTGACACTTAGTGTTTTGAGCATATCGTCGGTGCGCACGCGGCTGAAGGATTTGATCGTATCGCCGGCTACAATAGTTCCGACATTGCGTGTCCCGGGAATGATATTGACAATCATACTTCCGACCAAACCATCGGAGCTGATGGCAGCCAAAGCGTTCTTTCTAATATGTTGCAGGATTTTCCTGTCGATTTCCATTTTGACTAAGATCGTCGTGTCATTGACCATTTCAATCTCGCGAACCGTGCCGATGCCAATGCCTGAATAGCGCACATTGTTTCCGGGCTGCAATCCGTTGATGTTATTGAAATGCGCATAAAGCTGCGTCGTATCGCCGAACATGCTTTGTTTGTTGCCCACAAAATAAATGATGGCGATAAAAGCTATCGAACCCAATAAGGTAAAAATACCGAGTCTGAGGTTTTGGGAAGTGGTTTGTTTCATGGCTGTATTATTTAAAAAAGGCGCGGACTTTAGGATCGTCCGACACGGATAATTCGTTGAAAGTTCCTTCGGCATAATTGACGCCATCGATCAGCAAAATCATGCGATTCGAAATGAATCGGGCACAATCAGGATCGTGCGTAATAATGATTGAAGATGTTTTATATTTTTCCTGTACGGACTTCATCAGCAACAAAATTTCCTTTGCCGTAATCGGATCAAGACCTGTCGTTGGTTCGTCATAAAGGATGATTTTAGGCTGTAATATCAAAGTTCTCGCGAGTGCCACACGGCGTTTCATGCCACCGGAAAGCTCTTCGGGCATCAGATCGATGACGTGTTCCAAACCGACATTGTGCAAAGCTTCGGTAACCAGCGGCGTAGTGTCTTCGATGACGCCGAACTTTTTGGTATGGCGGCGCAGCGGAAATTCTAGGTTTTCGCGCACCGTCATCGAATCGTATAAGGCGCTTCCCTGAAACAGAAAACCGACTTCTGTTCGGAGTTCGTCAAGATCTTCTGCGGTCAGTTGCGTGAGGTCTTTTCCCATGACGGAAACACTTCCTCTGTCGAATTCCTCCAAGCCGATTAGGCATTTGATCATCACCGATTTGCCCGAACCCGATTTGCCCATGACCACGAGATTTTCACCTTCATGCAAAGTCATGTCAAAACCATTGAGCACATGGTTCGCGCCAAAAGATTTCTTGACGTCATGCATCTCAATCACGGGATTTCCTTTGGTGGTATGGGAAGCCTTGTGGTTCATGGATAGAAAATATTAGTGATGAATACCGCAATAAAATCAATCAGGAACAACAGCAACGAAGTAAAAACCACCGCTTCATTGGCTGCGACGCCAACGCCTGCCGTTCCTTTCGTACAAGTATACCCTTTGAAACAGCCGACCAATCCGATCGCAAAACCGAAAAAGAAAGTCTTGATTGTGGCCGGAAGAATATCACTGAATTTAAGCGCCTCGACCACTTGGTTGAAATAAAGTTGCATCGATACATTGCCTTTGGTATGCTCTACGAGATACGAACCGTAAATCGCAATGACATCGCCGAAAATTACCAACAACGGTAACATCAGTGTTGCGGCCATGATTCTCGTCACTACTAGATATTTGTAGGGATTGGTTCCAGAAACTTCCATTGCATCGATCTGTTCGCTCACGCGCATCGAACCCAATTCCGCACCGATTCCGGAACCTACACGACCGGCGCAAATGAGTGCGGTAATGATAGGCCCGATTTCCCTGACAATCGAAATACTGACCATCGAAGACATCCACGAAACGGCACCAAAATGTTCTAGTGTCGGACGAGATTGTAATGTGAACACCAATCCGATGATGAAACCCGTAACAGCAACAAGCACTAGGGAACGGTTCCCGATTTGGTAACATTGCCGTAGGAATTCGCGGAACTCCAAAGGCGGACGCAAAACCTGTTTGAAAAAATGCCCAGTAAAATATGCGAGTTCGCCGACTTCGATAATGAAAGCCTGAACCGCCGTAGTCATTTTTGAGGTGAATGTATCCATGATTTATGTTTTGGAATGATGCTCCGCGCTCCGATTCACGATATTTTCGCGGATAAACCAAACAAGCAACACGAGACTGAAGATGTCCAACAGCGCCATAATGACCATCACGGATAAATCGCTTTCGATTCCTTTAATATTCATAACCAAGGTCAGCGTGGCAATGGTAATATCCATCAACACAAAAAAGGTCAGGATTACCGGTGCGAGTATTTGTGCTACCGCTGATCGTTGCAGTAATAAAATTCCCGTGATGAAAACGCCCGGAAGCAACAGTGCCAAATCGATGACCTGCACACCGTTGGTAAACAATCCTGTATCGGCGAGGCTTTGAGGCAATTTGTTTTCGATACTCGCGGGAACAATTTCAGAAAGCCACAGAAAATAGAACAGCAACGCAATGGCAAGAAAGTAAAAACCAGTTACTGTGGCTGCCGTCGATTTGAGTTTGACGGATTCGTTGACCACATCGATGTTCGAAATCACAAAGTGACACAACATATAAAAGGACAAACCTAAAGTAAAACAATACAACAGGAACAACCGATTGAAATGGATGTTGAAACAATAAATCGTAAACGTATAGCTGACATACAACAAGATGCCCGCTTTGATGATAGGTGCGATTTTATTGTGTTTGTAAGTCAGCCAAGAAGTGATTAGTAATCCGGGCACGACAAGCAAAAGATTGATCAAATCCTGCCCCATCGATTGCGCCTGCCAGTTTAAGGTTTCCTGATCGTAGAAATGGTCGGTCATCAGACCGGTGTAATTTTCTACAGCAATCAGCCCCGTAAGTAATAAGGACAATATGAAAATCGTGTTTCTTTGCATGATGGTTTCTTTTATTCAAAATTATAACCCGAAAACCGAACCAACCATGATGATTGTCATACTTCTGAAAAACCTTATTTTATTTTAAATGAGTTTCTTAACTTCAAATATTGACACTTCATTGCAAATAATACGGTAACGAATCACGAATAAAATATTGAATGCACCGATTAGGTCAAAACCTGACAATCGTCATTTTTATTGGTCTGTATATCAGCTACTTTTATTTCATATTTGACAACCTATTTTCAATATGAAAAACAGCAGCAAAACATACTTCCTTTTTGGAAAAACCGCAATCTTATTGTTTGCTGTGACTTCCTTGTTGCTGCTTCTGGATTATTTCACGAAGCTCAGCATCAATAACATCATCATTTATTTCGTATTGTTTTATGCGGCGGTAACCATACTTCCGGTCATTATCGCGGTCGATGCGTTCGGTTTTAAATCTGCTGGAGCACTTCAGGTTATTTGCTTTTCGACGTTTGTGATTTGTTCGCTGATCGCATTTTTCACTTGGGAAAATGACTGGAAAACACAAAATATTATTTATCGCTCGAAAGAAAATCCTGCGATTACGATTGAATACAGAATGCGCATGAAACGGTTTGCTTTTGGTTATCAAAAACAAACTGTCAAAAAAGAAATGATACTGCCTTTTATTGACCTCATCACCGAAACCGACACTTCTAAAGTGGATCATTCGCAATGGATTTGGGTCGATGAAAAAGTCAACGAACTTGACATTCCCGGCGATTATGAAGATTTATAAATCAAATATCAAACACTATGAAAACAAACGAGGTTTTGCAACAAGACGTTGAAGATGCGCTACTCTGGGAACCTTTACTCGATGCCGCCGAAATTGGCGTCAGTGTCAAAAACGGCATCGTGACCCTGAGCGGCATTGTAGATAATTATCTCAAAAAAATGCAGGCGGAAAAAGCGGCCAAAAATGTAGCAGGCGTCAAAGCGGTCGTTGAGGAAATTGAAGTGCGGCTGCCCGGTTCCAAATTCAAAAGCGACTTTGACATTGCCGAAGAAGTTGTAGCTACTTTAAATGACAACTGGAATATTCCCATCGAGAAAATCGGCATCAAGGTCGAAAACGGCTACGTCTATTTATCAGGAACCATTCCTTGGAATTATCAAAAAGAAGCTGCCAAACGTATGGTGCAATCGATCAGCGGTGTCAAAGACATTGTCAATTTAATTCAGGTCGAAGCCGAACCGAACAAAGCCATCGACCGGCAGAAACTAATTGACGCTCTATTGCGGCATTGGGCCATCAATGCGACGAACATTCAAGTGGAAGTTACAGGAAACACCGTGACTCTTAAAGGTTTCGTGAGTTCGCTATACCAAAAAGAGGAAGCCGAAAGGGTTGTCTGGAAAACGCCCGGCGTGATGGGTGTCGACAACCAGCTTAACATACTCTTTGACTAACAATAAAAACATAAAAATGAAATTCACCAAACACATCATCTTCCTAAGCTTATGGCCGTTTTTATTCGTACAGAAATGTGCTAAGGACTCTGAAGAATCAAACGCTGAAGATCCCGTGGAGCTCAGTTACGGGCCGAATGAAGATGTCACCAAAGACATGGCCATCGAAGACTGGGAACAATTCCTTAAGCAATCGCAGGAAGATATCGACAATGTCGAAGTGAATATCGGGAACCTTCAAATCCATATCGATGAAACCGACGATGACGAAAAACAGTCCTGGCAGCAGGTCTGCGATGCGAGTAATCTGGCACTGATCAAGCTTAAAGCCAGCAGATCCAAACGCAACAAAGCCTTTGAAAATGAGCTCAGCACTTACGACAAAACGCTGTACCGCCAGAATGAGACTTTCGAAACTCAGTTCAACAATGACATGAAAGTGATTGAGAAAGACCTCGAAACACTTTTTGAACAGCTGCGTTCGGGTTACAACAAATAACCTTAGTGCCTTCAATTATTTAACCGTTGACCATCATGAAAGTACAGAAACATTCGGGCAACATCGTAGACTTCGACAGGGAAAAACTCAAACGCTCGCTATTGAAATCGGGAGCCGGAACCCTCGCGGTCGATAATGTATTGCAAAGCATTGAACAGCAGCTTTACGATGGCATCACCACCAAGAAAATTTACAAGCTCGCCGGGAAATTACTCAAAAGGATTGCTGCCTCGCATGCCGCCAGATACAATTTGCGTTCGGCGCTGCAACTTTTAGGGCCTGATGGATTTTTTTTCGAAAAATTTGTCGCACGGTTGTTTGAATATGAAGGTTACCAAGCAATGCTCAATCTCAATCTCCAAGGGCATTGTGTGAAGCATGAGATTGATATCGTCATTCAAAAAAAGCAAATCATTACCATGATCGAATGCAAATTCCACAACAGCAATGCCGTCAATTCTGATGTCAAAGTGCCGATGTATATCTTATCGCGCTTCAATGACCTTAAAGACAGCAACCATCGATTGTTCTCCAATCACGACAAAATCAGCCGCTGTTGCATTGCCACCAACAATCGTTTTACAACCGATGCGATTGCTTTTGCGAGCTGTATGGGCATCGAGTTGCTGAGCTGGGATTATCCGAAAACCTCAAACCTAAAATCGAAGATCGATCTAAACGGCCTCTACCCGATTACTTGCCTGACGACGCTTTCCTCGATAGAAAAAGAAAAACTGCTGATTCTTGATATCCTCCTCGTCAGGGAACTCATCGATGATGCCGATCGGCTTACGAAAATCGGTATCAGTCCCGGACGCATCAACAATATCATTAAAGAAGCCCACGCGCTTTGTAATTATAACGGATCATGAAAATACATTTTTTAGGCGGCGCCGGAACCGTAACGGGTTCCAAAACATTGGTCGAAACAAACACAATCAGGATACTGATCGACTGCGGTCAATTTCAGGGCATCAAACCTTTACGCGAATTGAATTGGCTACCTTTATCTGTCGATCCCAAAACCATTGACTGTGTGTTACTGACGCACGGCCATCTGGACCATTGCGGCTGGCTTCCAAAATTGGTCGACCAAGGATTCGAAGGCAAGATTTATTGCACGGCTCCGACAATGGAAATCTCAAAGCTAATCCTACTCGACAGCGCCAAAATTCAGGAAGAAGAAGCTGCCAAAGCCAATCGTGAGAACTATTCAAAACATGAAGTGGCAGAACCGCTATATACCGTTGCACAAGCCGAGAAAGTGATGCCGCATTTCAGTAGCATCGAGCCTGACACGAAAGTCATGATTGACTCAGAGATCTATGCAGTTTTCAGCAATGCCGGACATATCATCGGCGCCTGCAGCATCGAACTCCACGTTGAAAATAAGATACTCGTTTTCTCAGGCGATATCGGACGCGACGACGATGTGCTCATGTATCCGCCAGTCAAACCAAAAAAAGCTGATTATATTTTTCTCGAAAGCACTTACGGCAACCGGCTGCATCCCGACAACGATGTCAAAACGGAACTCGAAGCCTGCATCAACAATACTTTGCGTGCCGCCGGAACCGTAATCATTCCGGGTTTTGCCGTCGAACGCGCGCAATCGGTGATGTATTTGATTTGGCAACTCAGAAAAGAAGGCCGGATTCCCGACGTACCCTACATTCTCGATACGCCGATGGGCATGAGTGTGCTTGACATTTTCATGCGCCAGAGCAAATGGCACAAACTTTCACCAGAAGATTGTTCGGAAATGATGCGGATGTTTACTTTGGTTACCAATTATGAAGATACGCTCGCCACGATTGAGGACCACCAACCCAAAGTGATTGTTGCTGCAAGTGGTATGGTTACAGGCGGAAGGGTACTTTCTTATCTCGAAACATATATCGGGAAAAAGGAAACTACCGTCATTATGGTAGGCTATCAGGCGGAAGGAACACGCGGTAGGAAATTGCTCGAAGGTGTGCCGGACATCAAAATCCACGGAAGGTATTTTCCGGTGAAAGCCAAAATACTTGAGATTCAAGGCATGTCCGCACACGCCGACCAAAACGGATTGCTCCACTGGCTTTCTGAACTCGAATCGAAACCCGAAAAAATATTCCTAGTACATGGCGAGAACCAACCTGCGGATGAACTGCGCATCAAAATCAATGAGCGGTATGGTTATTCGTGCAAGGTGCCGTTGATGAATCAATGGATTGAAATCTAAACAAATACCTTGAAGAATCTGAGGTTCGAATAAAAATTGCGGCGAATATTGTTTATGATGGATGTCGACAAACCGAATTTAATCACGACCTTTGTGTAGGGAATTACTTTTACAACCACTTTGCCTATTGCAAAAATTGAATTAAAAAAGTATCCGGAAAATCCCTGACAAATATGGATACTTTAGAAGTTGAAAAAGGCAAACAGCACATTATCGTTGAGATTATTCAGTACATCCCTAACGCCGTACTGAGCAAAACCATCATCAAAAAAACTACCGGAAACATCACCGCTTCTTCGTTTGATGCGGGAGAAGAACTCTCCGAAAAAACCTCGCCTTTCGACAATTACATCCAGATCATCGACGGTTGTGCCGAGATTTTCATCAATGATAAAAAACACCTGCTCAATTTGGGCGAAGGCATTATCATTCCGGCACATGCCAAGCACAGTTTCAATGCCAACGTGCAGTTTAAAATGATTTCGACGATCATCAAAAGCGGTTACGAAGATTAACCTGAGATAGGTTTTCTGTCGCATTCACGCCGTATTTTCCTTTTCTAAATTTTCATAGGCTTTCATGATTCATCCCGTAAACAATGAAACTATACATCAAATACATGGTCAGCCTGCGTTGCAAAATGGTCGTCAAGGAAGCCCTTAACGAATTAGGGCTTCATTATGTCATGGTCGATTTGGGTACGGTCGAGATTATGGAAGACCTCACTGAAAAGCAACGTGAGGCACTCAAAAGAACTTTGCTCCTTTCGGGTCTGGAACTGATGGATGACAAAAAAGCGATGCTGATTGAGAAAATCAAAAACGTCATCATCGAGATGGTGCATTATACGGATGAAGTGCCCAAAATCAATTTTTCGGATTACATCAGCGATAAACTTCGCATGGATTATACTTATATGTCGAAACTTTTTTCTGAAGTCAAAGGCATCACGATCGAACAATTCATCATCTTCCACAAAATCGAACGCGTCAAAGAACTTTTGCTCTACGACGAACTCAGCCTGACGCAGATTTCGTATATGCTAAACTACAGTAGCGTCGCCCATTTATCGAAACAGTTCAAGAAAGTCACCGGACTGACTCCTAGTTATTTCAAGCAACTCAAGTCCAGAAAACGCAACACACTCGACTCCATCTGAATTGTGCAACTCTTATCATAAATTGTACAACGCCTTAGAGTGTTAAAGACGCAACTTTGCCTATAACTTAAAGGCAATTTACCATGAAACTATTCATCAAATACATGGTCAGCAATCGTTGCAAAATGTTGGTGAAGGACGAACTCAGAAAACTCGGCTTGCACTTCATTGTAGTCGATTTGGGGGAAGTCGAAATCATGGAAGCGCTGACCCCAAACCAACGCAACCAACTCAAAGTAGCATTACTGCAATCCGGTCTCGAACTCATGGACGACAAAAAATCGATGCTGATTGAAAAAATCAAAACGGTCATCATCAATATGGTGCATTATTCCGACAGTAACATCAAGGTTAATTTTTCGAGTTTCCTGAGTGAAAAACTGCACCACGACTATACTTATATGTCGAACCTGTTCTCTGAAGTTCAGGGTACGACGATCGAACATTTCATCATCGCGCACAAAACCGAGCGCATCAAAGAACTGATCATTTACGGCGAATACAGCATCACGGAAATCGCCTGGCAGATGAACTACAGCAGTGTCGCGCATTTGTCGAGCCAGTTCAAAAAAGTCACCGGCCTTTCCCCTACGCATTTCAAACAGCTCAAAGACAAAAAACGCTGCCCGATTGAAGAAGTCGGGAATTTCCAATAATTAACGGACTGCCTAATAATTGGCGCATTTCCATCCATTCCGCTGTTGCTATGACATTTACTTTTGAAAATAAAACCAAGATCTTTTATGCGCTGGCATTTGTGACTTTACTCACGATACTGTCAGTCTTATGGCACAATTCCGAGAAAATTAAAGCCTCGAACAGTCTGATCAATCACACGAAAAATGTCTTACAGAAAAGTGATGAAATCCTTGTCGATATGCTCAATATCGAAACCGGAGCCCGGGGTTACGCCTTAATGGGTCAGGAAGATTTCCTGGATCCGTATCATGAAGGTTTGCTCGAAATCAATAAAGACCTTGATGATCTAAAACGAATTACGAATGACAATAGCAACCAACAAATTCGATTCGATTCGCTTTCCAAAACCATATCTCAAAGAATTATCCTTTCAAAGGAATTGATTACTCTAAAACGCCACGAACAACTTCAAAACAATCTTCACGCGAATATTCTTGAAAAAGGGAAAGTACTCAGCGACAGCATCCGACATCTGATTATTGCGATTAATACTGAGGAATTAGCTTTGCTCAAAGTCAAAAAAAAAGACATCAACAACAGCAATGAAAACAGTCTGGTTTTGTTTGTATTGTGTTTTGTACTGATTGTTTTCACGTTCATCCTGATCGCTATTATTATTGAAAACCAGAAAGCTTCGCAAAGAAAACACCAGGAAAGTGAAAACAACTTCCGCAACCTCATCGAAAATTTGCCGGTTGCAGTTTATACTGTGGATAGCAATGGATACCTCCAAATATTTAATAAAGTAGCCATCGAACTATGGGGCAGAACGCCTACTGCAGGAATCGACCAATGGTGCGGCGCAACAAAAATTCTAAATTTAGACGGTACAACCATCCCAATCGACCAATGCCCGATGGTCGAAGCCATTATTGAAAAGCGCACCATCAAAGGAACGGAAATCATCGTAGAACGTCCAGACGGAACGCGTTCCCATATTATCTCCAATCCACAACCCGTTTTCGACAGTAGCGGGAAACTGATTGGCGGCATCAATACTTTAATGGACATCACGCAGGAGCGCAAATCCTTCGATGAATGCAAACTACTTTCACAATATACGCTGAGCCTCATCGAAGCCAGCCGTGATCCTATGTTTACGGTCAGTCCCGACGGAAAAATTACTGATACCAACCAAGCGACCGCTGAAGTTACAGGTGTTTCAAAAGAAAAACTTATCGGTTCGGATTTCATCAATTATTTTACGGAACCCGAAAAGGCAGAGCAATGCTACGAAAAGGTATTTTCAGAAGGCTTTGTCGTCGATTACCCTTTGGTGATTACCGATGGAGAACTCGTTGATGTATTGTTCAACGGAGCGGTTTACAAAGATGATCAGAGCAACGTGATCGGCGCAGTAGTGGTATGCCGTGACATCAGCAGCCAGAAAAAAAATGAAAAAGAACTGACCGAAGCCAAAACTTTTGCAGAACTGGCCACCGCGATTGCCGAAGAAGCCAAAATCAATGCTGAAAAAGCAGCGCTGATTGCTATAAACGCGGTCAAGTCGAAACAACAATTCCTCTCGAACATGAGCCACGAAATCCGAACACCTATGAATGCCATTATAGGATTCACGAAAGTGGTGCTCAAAACCAGCCTGACTTCCCAACAAAAACAATACTTGATGGCCATCAAAACCAGCGGCGATGCTCTAATCGTACTAATCAATGATATTCTAGATCTCGCAAAAGTAGATGCCGGAAAAATGACTTTTGAACAGACGCCTTTCAAGTTATCGCTTTCGATTATTGCGATGTTGCATCTGTTCGAGTCTAAAATTCACGAAAAGAACCTCAAACTTACTACCGAATACGATGAAGATATCCCGGAAGTGCTACTCGGCGACCCTGTCCGTTTGCATCAGATTATCCTAAACCTAGTAGGCAATGCGGTGAAATTTACGACCAAAGGAACCATTGCGGTCAGCATTCATAAGGTAGAAGAAAACGATGAACGGGTCATCATCGAATTCATCATTGCCGATACCGGAATCGGAATCGATCCCAAAAAAATCGACACCATTTTTGAGAATTTCCAACAAGCTACGAGTGAAACAACACGTTTGTATGGCGGAACCGGATTAGGACTTGCCATCGTCAAACAGCTCGTGGAAGCGCAACAAGGCAGCATCAAAGTCATTAGCGAAGAAAGTCATGGTTCGCGTTTCATCTTCAGGATGCCTTTCAAAAAAACAACCGAAATGGCTGTCTTAGAGGAAGAAATCATCGAACTCGATCAGGAATTGCAGGACATCAAAATCCTCGTGGTTGAAGATATGGAACTCAACCAGCTGCTGATGAAAACGCTGCTCGATGATTTTGGCTTTGCCTGCGATATCACGGCAAACGGCAAACTCGCCATCGAAAAACTTCAGGAGAAAACCTACGACATCATCCTCATGGATTTACAAATGCCCGAAATGAATGGTTTTGAAGCTACGGAATACATCCGAAATACCATGAAACTAACGCTTCCCATCATGGCATTGACTGCAGATGTCACGACGGTCGACCTGGCCAAATGCAAAGCGGTTGGCATGAACGATTATGTAGCGAAACCCATTGACGAACGCTTGCTCTACAGCAAAATCATAGGCTTAATCAAAAAACCAATCCTGATCATCGAAGAAAAAACCATCGACAACCAAACTGTAGAGAAAGTCAAATATGTCGATTTGCAATACCTCAACAAACTCACGCGATCGAATCCGACGCTGATGACCGAAATGATTACTGTCTATCTGAGCCAAACGCCCACGCTGATTGATGCCATGAAACAAGGCCTGATTGATAAAGACTGGAAAGCACTCAAATCGGCCGCGCATAAAATCATTCCGTCGTTTACGATTATGGGCATCAGCTCTGATTTTGAGAAAATCGCGGTCAAAATTCAGGAATATGCCAATAATATGGAAAAGATCGGCGACATCGGCTCATTGATCTCAAAACTCGAAACGGTCTGCAACAGCGCCTATGCAGAACTCGAGACGGAACTTAACCTCATAAAAAACAAATCCCATGGAAACCAATGATAAAATAAAAATATTCCTCGTCGATGACGATGCGTTGTTCCTGAAAGCCTTAGAAATCGAATTCCTGAGCCTCGATAGTTTTGAAATCGAAACCTACGCCAATGGCGAACTTTGCATAGAGAACTTAAACCGAAAACCCAACATCATTATTTTGGATTACCATCTTGACGGTATCGAAGACAACGCGATGAACGGGGTACAGACGCTCGATAAGATTAAGAAGTATGATGCTGAAATTCCGGTCATCATGTTGTCTTCACAAGACAAAATTGATGTCGCGGTCAAGTGTATGCACCACGAAGCTTACGATTATGTAGTGAAAAGCGAAACGGCGTTCCTGCGGTTGCAGAAAATCATCAACTCTATTTTTTTCTACAACAAAATCAGGAAAGAACTCAAGTGGTATATGGAACGCATGTAGATTTCGTAAGAGGTTTCTGTGAATAATACAAGTTTTGAATGAAGTTGTGTAACGGACGACGCTGCAATCCAAGTCACCTTTGCGGTATACTAATTTAAAATATACAGAATATGAAAAAGCTCCTTTTACTAGCCATCTGCTTTGCCGCTACACTCAGCACGCAAGCACAAACTAAAGACAGAAAATGGGCGGTCGGCCTTCACGGTGGCGCCATTCAATATCACGGGGATCTTGGCCACGATTTTTACAGCAACAGCAAAACAGCGTACGGATTTGGCGGTATTTCATTTGCCGCTTACTTAAACAGCCATATGGATGTTCAGGTACTTTACACCCGCGGAACCTTAGGTTACGATAGCGGTGTTACAGGTTTCAAAAGCGATTTCAGCAGCATCAGCGCGAATTTAAGGATTTACTTCCTGAATTCTGACTGGATGGTCAGACCTTACGGATTTGGAGGAATCGGTGCGATTTTGTTCGACAGACAACTCAATTTTCAAAAAGAACTTATTGATACCGCTTTGCCATCTGCCGGTGGTGGACTTACGTTCCAACTTAATGATGCGATTGCGATCAACCTGCAGGAAACCTTCCTTTTCACCAATAATGATGCAAGAGACGGCGTAGTTTCAGGAGCCGATGATGACTTCCTGATGCATTCCGTGGGCGTTACCTATAGTTTCGGAAAAATGAAAGATGCCGATAAAGATGGTGTTTCCGACAGCAAAGACAAATGCGCTGATACACCGCCTGGCGTAGCAGTAGATAAAAAAGGATGTCCGTTGGATAAAGACTCCGATGGTATAGCCGATTACTTAGACACTTGTCCGGATGTTGCCGGTACGCAAGCACTGAACGGTTGCCCTGACAAAGACGGAGATGGTGTGGCTGACGCACAAGACCGTTGCCCTGATACAGCCGGAACGACCGCTTTGAAAGGTTGTCCTGATGCCGATGGCGATGGTGTAGCCGATTTGGATGACCAATGTGCTAATACGAAAAAAGGAAGTAAAGTAGATGCTAAAGGTTGTGTAGCCGACAGCGATAGCGATGGTGTGGCTGATGACGTAGACCGTTGTCCGAATGCCGCTGGTATTGCCAGTCTGAAAGGATGTCCGGATGCGGATGGTGACGGTGTAGCCGATATGGATGACCGTTGTCCGAATGCCAAAGGAAACATCGACAACAAAGGTTGTCCTGAAATCACCAAACAGGATGCGGTGAAAATCACTTACATCGGAAGCAAAATCTTCTTCGAGAACAACAGCGATAAACTTAAAGTGGCTTCGTTGTCTCAACTTGATGAGCTTGCCAAAATACTGACCAAATACGAAGGTGCGAACCTCGTCATTGAAGGACATACCGACAGTAATGGTTCTGATGCGTTCAACATCAACCTTTCTCAAAAACGTACCGAATCCGTGAAACGTTATTTGGTGAGCAAAGGTATTGCAGAAAGCCGTTTGACCGGTATAGGAAAAGGTGAAGCCGAACCTATTGCCGACAATAAAAAAGCTTTAGGGCGTGCTAAAAACCGTCGTGTTGAATTGAAAACCAATTACTAAAAATTAGTTTGTTTTGTTTTGTTAAGAAAGCGCTGTCGATTTATTGGCAGCGCTTTTTTTATGACATGAATAAACACTGCTTAATCAAATAATGTAAGTTTTTAAAAGAATTGTATAACAGCTTTGAAGCCGTTTATGCGGAAATTTATTTTTATTAACAAACTTAAAAAACAGCACTCATGAGAACCTTTGAAAACTTAAAAAAATTCACCCTAATCCTACTGTTAAGCATCGTTTTACCTGTGCAGACTTATGCCATGGATACCGCGACGGCTCCCGGAAATGAACCCAAAACAGAAGAAGCTTACGCTGCAAAATTGATGCACCGTCTGGAAGAAATCAAAGCCATGGATCGTTCCAACATGACCCGAGCAGACAAAAGAGCGCTGCGCAAAGAAGTGAAAGGCATCAAAAAAGAACTCGCAACAGCAGGCGGCGGTGTTTACCTTTCCGTAGGAGCGATTATTATCGTGATCCTGCTTTTGATTTTAATCTTATAACCTCAATCAACGCAAAATGCTAACGGTCAATAAAGAAGGGATTATTCTCGAGAAAAGAGCCTTGGGATTTGAAATAGAAGGCGTGCTGAACCCCGCGGTGATACATTACGGCGATTTTGTCCATATATTATACCGCGCGGTGGCCAAAGGCAATTATTCGACTGTAGGCTATTGCAAGATGGAAGGTTTCTCGACCATCGTTGAGCAGCGCGATGTGCCGGTGATGATTTCCCAATTCGATTACGAGCATCATGGTGTGGAAGATCCGCGCGTGGTAAAAATCGATGATTTGTTTTACATGTCTTACTGTGCTTATGACGGCGTGAATGCATTGGGTGCGGTCGCTACTTCCACGGATTTAATTCATTGGGAGAAACAAGGTATAGTCGTGCCGCAAATCCTTTATCAGGAATTCATCCGGTTGGCTGAAACCAAAGGACATCTCAATGAGAAATACATCCGTTTCAACACCAACCACGGCATTCATCAAAACAACAAAAAGAAAGTGCTGGTCTGGGATAAAAATGTGGTCTTTTTTCCGCGCAGGATTCACGGAAAACTATTTTTCCTGCACCGCATCAAACCCGATATTCAAATTGCTTCGTGTCATGAGCTTTCAGAATTGACACCGGAATACTGGCAAACCTATCTGCTTGATTTTGATAGTCATATTGTAATGTCACCGAAATACAAACATGAAGTAAGTTATCTGGGCGGCGGTTGTCCTCCGATTGAAACCACGCACGGTTGGCTTATTATCTATCACGGTGTTTATGATACTATAAAAGGTTATGTGTATTGTGCATGTGCCGCATTACTGGATCTCGAAAATCCGCAAAAGGAAATTGCAAGGTTGCCTTATGCGCTGTTCAAACCTGAACTGAACTGGGAACTTGAAGGTGAAGTCAACAATGTCTGTTTCCCTACAGGAACTTATTTGGATGGTGACACGCTCTACATTTATTATGGCGCCGCCGACGAACGAATTGCCTGCTCGTCTGTGAGCCTCTCCGAACTACTAACTGAATTATTACTTAATCCTAACACCAATGAGAGCCAATACAGTCCCAAACTATGATCCAGTTTTCTTAGCTAAAACTTTTAAGACCAATACTACGGATCAGAACAACAATAAAGCGGCACGCTATCCGCTGCCACAAATTTTGTGTATTACTTCTTATCCGCCACGAGAATGCGGTATTGCCACTTATTCGGAAGATCTGATTGCCGCTTTGCAAAGCAAATTTACAGATTCTTTCGACATCAGGATTTGTGCTTTGGAACTACAAAATGATGCGAATGATTACGACGGCAAAGTAGATTTTATCCTGAAAACTGACCATAACAATTCCTACCGTGAGTTGGCACAAACCATCAACAATACCGATGAAATTCACTCGGTTTTGCTGCAACACGAATTTGGCTTGTTCCGCACCAACGAAGCCGATTTCATCGAATGCCTGCAATCTATAAAAAAACCTGTGATTGTGGCTTTTCACACCGTGCTACCGCATCCTGATGATGCCTTAAAAAACATGGTCAAAACGATTGATGACTGCGCCTCTGCATTTATTGTGATGACCCATGCGGCTACAAAATTACTGGTTGACGATTATGACATTGACGCTCAAAAAATTACCATGATTCCACACGGAACCCATTTAGTGTCGCATTCAAACAAACAAAAACTCAAAGAAAAACACCAATTAGCAGGGAGAAAAATCATCTCCACTTTCGGATTGTTAAGTTCCGGAAAAAGCATCGAAACTACCATCAATGCCTTATCGGAAATCGTTGCGAAGGAACCGGAAGTGTTATTTCTAGTGATCGGAAAAACCCATCCGCAGGTCGTGAAAAACGAAGGCGAACGTTACCGAGAAAGCCTCGAGACACAAGTGAAAGCTCTACAACTTGAAAAAAATGTACTGTTCATCAATAAATATCTGGGCTTGCAGGATTTGCTCGAATACCTTCAGCTTACGGATATTTATTTATTCACCTCTAAAGACCGAAATCAAGCCGTCAGCGGGACATTCTCTTATGCGATCAGTTGCGGTTGCCCGATCATCTCCACACCTATTCCGCATGCGGTTGAAGTGTTGAAAAAAGGTTCCGGAATCATCGTAGATTTTGAAAACCCGAAACAACTGGCCAAACAAGTGATCCGACTTTTTAAAAACGATACGCTGCGCAAAAACATTTCCGCCAACGGAATTCACCAACTCGCACCAACGGCTTGGGAAAATTCAGCGATTGGGCATGCTTTGTTGTTGGAGAAAATCACCGAAGAAAACATCGATTTGCATTACAATATTCCGCCGATCAATCTGAACCATTTGAAGCATATGACTACCGCTTTTGGCATCATCCAATTCTCGGTGATCAATCAGCCGGACATCAAATCCGGGTATACGCTAGATGATAATGCGCGGGCTTTGGTGGCCCTGTGTCAGCATCTGAAACTGACGCATGACGCCAATGATATCGCATATATTGGGATTTATTTGAATTTCATTGAATTCTGTTTGCAGCCCGAAGGATATTTCCTCAATTATGTCAATGAAACACTGCAATTCACCAAGCAAAACAGTGAGAATCTGGCCGATTCCAACGGAAGAGCGATTTGGGCTCTGGGTTATCTGATTTCCGTGGGTGATTTATTGCCTGAAGATTTCGTAGAAAAAGCGCAAACTTTGATGCAGACTGCGTTAGGTCAGGTACACAAAATCTATTCGCCACGCGCTATGGCTTTCATCATCAAAGGCATTTATTACAGTAACAAAAGGCATCAGACTTTTGAAAACACACTGATTCTAAAACACCTCGCCAATCGTTTGGTTCAGATGTACAAACATGAAACCGATTCGAAATGGCAATGGTTTGAAAGTTATCTGACTTATGGCAACAGCATTCTTCCCGAAGCCATGCTTTGTGCTTTCCTGACCGATAAAAGTCCGGTTTATAAAGAAATTGCGCAAACTTCCTTCGACTTTTTGTTGTCGAAAATATTCAACGGAAACAACATCAATGTGATTTCGAATAAAGGCTGGCTGCACAACGACGATAAAGTCAAACCGCTTACCGTTGGCGGCGAACAACCGATTGATGTAGCTTATACCATACTCGCCTTAGACAAGTTTTACAAAGTCTTTGGAGATCCCGAATACCTCAAAAAAATGGAAATCGCTTTCAGTTGGTTCCTGGGCAACAACCACATGCACCAGATCATCTATAATCCTTGCACAGGTGGTTGTTATGACGGACTTGAAACCGATTACATCAACCTCAATCAAGGCGCCGAATCGACGGTGAGTTATCTGATGGCACGATTGACGATGGCGCATTATTTCACGGGAGAAAAGAAAAAACATCCTATAAATTTCAATGCGACAAGGAAAACGAGTTCCAAAAAAACGTTCCTGTATAAAACTTAAAAAATATTGATTACCAATAACACCACACTTATGAAACCAAAAATTGAGATTACCGACGCCCAACTGAAAAAAAGCATCGACCTGCTTTCTGTATTGCTTTCCGATGAAATGACCTTATACGTCAAAACCAGAAAATTCCATTGGAATGTTTCGGGCGAAAGCTTTATGGAACTGCACAAACTCTTCGAAAGACAATATACCGAACTCGAGGAAATCATCGACGAAGTGGCCGAACGCATCAACAAACTCGGAGGAAAAACCATCGGAACTATGGGTGAATTCATCCAGCATTCGCGCATCAAAGAAAATCCGAACAGTTATCCCGGACAAAAGCAAATGCTTCAGGAACTGCTATCCGATCACGAAACCTTAATCGCGGAATTGCGCAAAGACATTGATGTATGCGCTGACGAAAATCACGATGCCGGATCCGCTGATTTGCTTACTAAAATATTACAACAACACGAAACCAACGCCTGGATATTAAGACGTTACCTGAGTTAAAACCATTGCATAAAATCGTTCCATCAGGGAATATTACAACTTAATCGGAAAATTGTATAACACTTCACAGTATCGATTGATGGAATTTTACCAATAAGAAAATAACCGAAAAACATTTACATCATGGAAACCGCAAAAACGATAGAAGCACTCAATAGTTTAATTGTCATCAACAACGACAGAATCGAAGGCTACAAAACCGCAGCGACAGAAGCCCGCGAAACCGATCTCAAACAACTGTTTGCAGATTTGAGCCAGACGAGCATCGAATGCAGAAAAGAACTGATTGCCGAGGTCAACAAACTCGGCGGAACACCCGATGAAGGCACCAGAACGTCCGGAAAATTCTTCCGTGTCTGGATGGACGTCAAAGCAGCACTCACCGGAAACGACCGCAAAGCCATTTTAGATTCTTGCGAATATGGCGAGGATGCCGCTTTGGAAACCTACAAAAAAGTACTGATTCAGGATCATGTCAATACGGACACGCGCGAACAAGTCATGCTCAACAAACAATACGCCTTATTGAAAAGCGACCATGATAAGGTGAAACGTTTGCGCGATTCGATTGCCGAAGCCAACTAGAGCATTCAAGTAATCTTTACAGTTTTATAAACAATGTTATGAGTCAAGAGAAGAATCATGATCACCATAAAGCACAGCCTTTCTGGTCCTAACTGATGACATTGTTTTCTTTAAAAATATTCACCTAAACCCATTGCTTTGGTAACATCTCTCAAAAATATATTTCACGATACGGGCAATGTGGCTTTGTTTACGGCTGAATTCTTCAAGGAAGTGTTCAAGCCGCCTTTTCAGATTAATGAATTCATCAGACAGTGTTATGCCGTCGGATTCAAAACGTTGCCTTTGGTGACGATTACCGGTTTTATCATGGGTTTGGTTCTGACGATACAATCGCGACCGACTTTGGTGCAGTTTGGTGCGGAATCCTGGTTGCCGAGCATGGTTTCGTTATCGCTGATTCGGGAAATTGCACCTGTAATCACAGCATTGATTTGTGCCGGAAAAATTGCTTCAGGAATTGGCGCGGAACTCGGCTCGATGAAAGTCACCGAACAAATCGACGCCATGGAAGTATCAGCTGTAAATCCTTATAAATACCTTGTGGTTACGAGAATTCTCGCGACCACGATTATGGTTCCTTTATTAGTATTGTATGCTGATTTGGTGGGCATTATCGGCGGTTATATCGGTTATAACATTCACGGAAATATCAGCATCGTGCGTTATTTTTCTGAGGTGGTCGAAAGCCTTGAATTTCTTGACATCATTCCGGCGGTCATCAAAACTTTTTTCTTCGGTTTTTTTATTGGAATGATTGGTTGCTACAAAGGATTCAATGCTGCCAACGGAACCGCAAGTGTCGGTGTTGCCGCCAATTCTGCAGTAGTGATGGCATCGCTCTCGATTTTTATTCTCGATATGATTGCGGTTCAAATTACTGATTTATTTTTCTAAACGATGAAAACAGTACAACCTTCGATAAAAATTGAAAACTTACACAAAACTTTCGGAACCAAAGAAATCCTGAAAGGCATCAGCGTGTCGGTAAATCCGGGCGAAGATCTCGTCATTTTAGGGCGCTCGGGAACCGGAAAATCAGTCACGATCAAATGCATGGTGGGATTGATTAAAGCCGATAAAGGTTCCATTGAGATTTTCGGAACCGACATTACAAAAGTAGATATCAAAGAACTAAATTCCATCAGATTGCGCATGGGATTTATGTTTCAGAACGGCGCTTTATACGATTCGATGTCCGTCAGACAAAACTTAAGGTTCACCTTGAAGCACCATCAAAAAGACATTGACGACGCAGAAATTGACAAACGCATCGCCGAAGCACTTGACAACGTAGGCTTGTCAGAAGCCATCGATAAAATGCCCTCGGAATTATCCGGCGGAATGGTCAAAAGAATCGGCATGGCTAGAACGATAATCGTCAAACCAGAAATCATATTATACGACGAACCGACTTCAGGTTTAGACACCATCACGGCGCGAGAAATCAGCGAACTGATCGTGTCCGTACAAAAAAAATATAAAGCAACTTCGGTCATCATCACGCATGATATGTCTTGTGCGAAAATCACGGGAAACCGAATCGTCATCCTCAATGATGGCATCATCCACGCCGAAGGAACCTATGCAGAACTGGAGCAAAGCAAAGACCCATGGGTGCGCTCTTTTTTTAATTAATCAAAATCATTCACATGGAAAATAGTTCAGGATTCAAAATCAAATTAGGCGCTTTCGTAGTGTTTGGCATACTCATCTTTGTCGTAGCGATGTATCTCGTTGGGGAAAACAAAAACCTGTTCGGAAGCACGTTCGAGCTCAAATCGCATTTCAAAAATGTCAGCGGTTTGCGCGAAGGCAACAATGTCCGTTTTTCGGGAATTACGATCGGAACGGTCAAAAACATTGAGTTCGTTTCAGATTCCAATGTCGTGGTTTTTATGACCATCAAGGAAGACGTGCGCCAGTACATCAAAATTGACGCGAAAGCCAGCATCGGTTCCGACGGTCTGATGGGCGACAAAATCCTGACGATCGCTCCGGGTTCGAATTCGAATAAAGTCGTTACAGATCGCATGACGATTGCTTCCAAACCGACCGCCGGAATGGACGAAATGATGGACGGTTTCAAAAAAAGTGTCGACAATGCTGCGATCATCACCAACGAACTGGCCGTGTTCACCAAAAGCATGAACAATCCGAATGGCGCGATTTCGAAACTGATGAACGATCCGAAATTTTCCAACAACGTGCAATCGATTATGAACAATGTCGATCGTTTTACCCAAAAAATGAACAACAAAAACAACGTGTTGTCGAAACTTGTAGACGATGAGAAACTGGGCAACAAAATCGATTCGACCATTACAGGAATTGGCGAAACCGTAGAAGCGGCACAGCATAATATTTTACTGCGCGGTTACATCAACAAAAAGAAAAAAGCCGAAACCAAAAAGAAGCAACAAGCCGCAAAAGAGGCCGCTGCCAAAAAAGAAACGGAACTACCTGGAAAAGAAAAATAGATCCTGAGTATTGTTTTGATTCATTGACTGCAGACTAACACTTACTCAAAACTAAAAGCCATGAAAATAATATACCGACATGCTGAAACTGGTTTTGAAAAACTGGTTTCGATAGCTACGACCGTTTTGGGAAATTCGATCACTTTCATGTTTGCGGTGATTATGGTTGCTTTTTGGTGGATCAACAGCATCTCGTTTTCGACCGACATCCATGAAGTCATCGGCGATATCATTTTTGGTTCGACGTTTCTGTGCTTGTTCATCATCCAGAAATCCTTTAATAAATTTTCGGCGGCTTTGCATGTAAAGATTAACGAACTCGTCTCGGCCAATGAAAATGCGCGCAACGCCGTGATGAATCTTGAAGTGAAAACGGAACACGAAATCAACGAACTGACCAAAGAATATATCGATCTGGCGGAACAACACGAAGAAGAAAACAGCGACACAGCCAAACCATAATGTAAATTATATAATGTATTGTAATAGTTGTGTAACACTTTTGAAGGCCGGTTTTAGCAATTTTACAACATAGAAACAAACACAAATCATCATGAAAAAATCCATTTACACGCTAGCCATGTTGACCTTATTATACGGAGGATTGACAAGCTGCAAATCAAATACAGAAAAACAGGAAGACGCCGTCGAAAACGTCCAGCAAGCCAATGAAGATCTGACAGAAGTGCAACAGGAAAACAAAGTGGATGAAGCTACCGAAAAAGCCAATCAGGCCAAATGGGAAGCTTTTAAAGAAGATGTCAATGCGACGATTTCCAGAAACGAAGAGCGCATTGCCGAACTCAACAAAGACATCAAAAGACAAGGCAACCAACTCGATGCTAAGTATCAGAAAAACGTCGATGAGCTTCAGAAAAGAAATGAAGATCTCAAAGTGAAAGTAAAAATTTACGAAACCGATAAAAAACAAGATTGGGAATCTTTCCAAACAGAATTCAATTCGGATATGTCGGATTTGGGCGACGCATTAAAAAATTTCACGTTAAACAATAAAAAATAGAAAATATGGGCAATCTACTTTACACCATCGCGGTCATCTTAGTCATTCTTTGGGCTATCGGCTATTTTGGTTACGCAGCCGGAGGCATCATTCACATCCTGTTAGTGATCGCAGTCATTGCAATCATCCTAAGGTTAATCAAAGGAGAAAAAGTATAACATTAATCACAAATAAATATCCAAATATCATGAACTCAAGCAAAGTATTATTAGGCATTTTAGGCGGCGTGGCCGTGGGTGCCATAGCAGGTGTTTTATTGGCTCCGGCCAGTGGAAAAGACACAAGAAAAAAATTATTAAAGAACGGTAAAGGTTATATCGATGATCTCAAAGACAAATTTGAAGATCTTCAGAACGAAGTGACCGAGAAATACAACGGTTTCCTCGATGATGCCAAAGATATGGTGGCCGCGAAAGAAAAAGAGATCGCTAAAAACTTAAAATAGTGATGCTTTTGGAGGAACCTGCTTGTGTTGTCAATGAACGCAAGCAGGTTTTTCTTTTACCATTATTTAAAAATCTAAACCATGGAAAATCAAGAATCACCGGTAGAACAACTGATTGAAAAAGCAGAAGACTACGTCAAAACTACTTTCGAGTTGTATAAATGTCAGGCTGTTTCCAATGCATCCGATTTTATTACGGATATCGCGGCGAAGATGTTCCTCACCATTTTTATGGTCATGTTCCTCTCGATGGTCAACATTGGTGCGGCGCTCTGGATCGGCAAACTTTTGGAAGAACCTTACTATGGTTTTTTTATTGTCGCTTTATTTTATTTGCTAGTCGGTTTGGTGGTTTATCTTTTTAGAAATGATTTACTCAAAACTCCGATCAGCAACAGTATCATCAAAAGTTTCATGAAAGAAGAACTGCAATGAAAAATCAAGCCCAATTACTCACACAACGCATTCAGACGCTCGAAATTCAACAAGCTGAAGATTTGATGGCCTTGAAATACCAGCTTCATGATTCGCTCGAGAGCATTTCGCCTCTGAATTACATCAAGAAATCCATCAAAGACATCGTGCGTGCTCCCGATCTCAAAACCGATATGGTCAATGGCGTGGCGGGTTTAGCGTCTGCCTATCTTTCTAATAAAATAGGGCTTTTCGGTTTGGCTAAAGGACCGATCAGAGGCCTGGTGCAATTCATCGGAAGGAAGTTTTTCTGATGGCATTCAAAACGCATTCCTTCTTAAAATTGAAATATTGATAACAGTATTTCAATTTTTTTTTTTGACTCATTAATAAACCTTCAAAATCAACAACAACATGGAAAAACGTGTATTAGGAATCATTTTATCGATTATGGGAATCGTCGGTCTTATTTATGCCGGCATTACTTTTATGAACGGAAACGGCAACACGAAAGATATCAAAACTATCATCATTACAGGAATACTGGGCGTCATTTTCTTTTTTGGCGGGATTGGTCTGGTGAGAAATACCAACGACAAACCCACATAAAAAACCTATTGAATCAAATGCAAAAAAAAGGAAGTACTACCGTGGTAATACTTCCTTTTTTACGAAATGATTTTTTTTAATCAGCAGAAGCGAGAGCATCGGTTGCTTTTCCTGGAGCAGTAACTTTTTTTGGTGGTGTCGGTCTGCTAGAAAAGTTCGCCGGGAATTTCAATTTGTGTATTGCCAAAAATTGTTGTGGATTATCGCCTGTGTAATCTTTAATCATCTCATAAGCGCCGTTTCTGACGCAATAACCTCTTGTAGTGAAATCGATGGTTTCTGAAGTCGTCCAAACGCCGTTTTGATTGATTAGGTATAAAGCTCTTTTGGTATCGAAATAAGCCTGCATGTTTGGGTAATAGTAATAACGAACATCTACATAAGAAGAAGTTGCTTTTTTCTCAATCTGGAGGTCTATATTGGTTTCAGCACTGTCTTGTGCTTTTACATTGTGTAGCGGAAAAAATAAGATTCCTAAAGCGATAAGTAATGTTGTTTTCATGATTGCTATGTTTTAAATTTCTTAGTAATTATTGATATGGTAAAATTAGCCCCAGAATGGTTTTTTGGAGTTATAAGAACCGTTCACAATATTTGCACAATTCACATAAAGCCTTTATTTATAAGGATTCAGCAATATGTGAATTATGAAACTTAATGTTAAAATTGTAAAACCCAAGCCGCAGCTTTGCCTTTATCTTTGTAGTATAACAATGCAAAAAACTACGATTATGAAAACTATTTTATTAGGAGTTTCAGTCCTATTATGCTCCTTAAACAGCATAGCACAGAACAAGAATGTACAGGAAACCACAAAAACGACCGTCACCACAGTAAAATCATCTGACGGCGAGAAAAAATTCGTGAAAAATGAAAACACGACCGAAGTGCAAAACATCGAACTTAAAGAAGCCCAACCCAACACCCTCAACATTGAGATGAAAGAATCTCCTGTGAGCGTCACTTCCACCACGCAAATCACCAATCCTGACGGAAGCACCAGAACGGTCGATGTAGACCGAAGTTCTTATTACGATATGAATGGAACACAATACAAATTGGCGCTCGATGCTTCGGGATATACCATGACAAACGGCCGCGAAAAACCGGCTTTGCTCAGAAAAACTTCCACGAACAGTTATATCTTCCGTTCGAAAAACAAAACCGCGGTTGGGTATTTCGATACTAAAGGAAACTTAGTACTGGAAACCTACGACGACAAATCAGATAAAGTCTCGGTCGAAACCTACAGCGTCGTCAAACAATAAACAAACAAAAATAATTGCGCACAAAACGTCCTACCGTTTTTGTTGCATTTAGATTTCCTCCTGTTAAGTGTCAAAACTTAATGGGGGGATTTTTTTTAGGAGCTGATCCCGCTATCCGTTCCCAATCTTTAGCGTCGAACACCGCCGCTAAAGGATTTCCACTTTTATCGGGGCTAGGGCTTTGCGTAATCCAATAAAACACAAAATAAAATTCACTCCTTTTCCACAAAAACCTTTATTTTTATCGCACTAAAACAAACAAGATGATCACCACCATAAGAACACAATCCGACAATACCGATTTTCAAACCCTAGTCAAAGAACTTGATCTTGATTTACAAATCCGTGATGGCGCCGAGCATGGCTTTTACGCACAGTTCAACTCGATTGCCATGCTCAAACACGTTATCGTTGCTTATGACGGAACACTTGCTGTAGGTTGTGGCGCGATCAAACCTTACGATGAAAGCACGATGGAAGTCAAACGCATGTTTGTGCTTCCAGAAGAGCGCGGAAAAGGCATCGCCTCCATCGTTTTAAAAGAACTCGAATTGTGGGCTCAGGAACTTGGTTATCAAAAATGCCTTCTCGAAACCGGAACCAAACAACCCGAAGCCATCGCGCTCTACAAAAAAAACCAGTATCAAATCATTCCGAACTTCGGGCAATACGCCGGCGTGGAAAACAGCGTGTGTTTTGAAAAGCAACTCGAAGCCTGAATCAAATTTATTAACAACTCTGGTTGTAACTAAAAATCTTTTTGGCTGACCAAGTAGTTGTCTTCGCTATTTTTGTCAGGACAAAATTCATCAATCATCCTATTACATTCTTATGAAGCAATTTTTCTCCTTTACTTTTCTATTCATCATCACATTCATTACAGCCCAGGAACATCAAATTTCAGGTACTTTAAAACTAGCCAAAGAAGCACCAAGCTCCGGAATAAGTGTATTGCTTTTTCAAACCGGAAAGGATGTTTTTTACAAAGCTGCTGTAGCCGATAAAAACAATGCCTTTAGTTTTTTGAATATTCCCGATGGCGATTATTACATCCAGATTAAAGCCGTTGGCTATAAGGAATACCGTTCGGAAGTGTTCAAAATGAATGCAGCTGCGGTTGTACTTCCGGCTATCACTTTAAAAGAAGCCGTCAACGAACTATCGGAAGTGGTCATCAAAGGCAAAAAACCGATGATTCAAGTGCTCGCAGACAAAACGGTGTTTAACGTACAAAATACAATCAACGCCACGGGAAGTTCAGGTTTTGATCTTTTGCGTAAAGCGCCCGGCGTAATCATTGACAACAACGACAAACTGATCGTAGAAGGAAAAACCGGCGTGCTCATCTACATCGACGGAAAACAATCTTATCTGACCGGAGCCGATTTGACCAACTTTCTGAAAACCATCCAAGCCAGCGACATCGACAGTATCGAAATCATCACGCAACCTTCATCAAAATATGATGCAGCTGGAAACGCGGGTATCGTTAACATCAAACTCAAGAAAAATAAAAATTACGGAACCAACGGAACCGCTTCTTCAGGTGCAAACATTGGTAAATACGAAACGGCCATCAATTCGATTTCATTAAACAACCGCAACAAGAAAAACAATATCTACGGGAATTACAGCAACCGTTTTGGCGATAACTATGATTTCATCAACATCTACCGCGAGCAGAGCAATACGATATTCGATTCTAAATCTAAAACCCAGAATACGGTCAACGCCAACAACCTCAAATTAGGCTATGATTATTACGCGAATGCCAAAAACACGTTTGGGGTGATGGTCAGCGGCAATTTCAATAACAGTTTCGCAAACGTCAGAACGCGTACGCCGATCAGAAAAATCAATACGAGCGTGAATGACAGCATTTTGTTGGCTAAGAGCAACGGGCATACGAGAACCTACAACCTTTACTCCAATATCAATTATAAATATGCCGATACGTTAGGCGTTTCGCTGAACATGGATTTGGATTACGGAAAATACGACCGCAAAAAAGACAATTACCAACCCAATACCTATTACGAAAACGACGAAGCGACGATTCTGAACGAAAACAACAGTTTTCAGAATACGCCGGTAACGATTGATATTGAGTCTTTCAAAACTGATTACGAGCAGAATTTCCTCAAAGGGAAACTTGGCTTAGGCGTGAAAACTTCGTTGGTCAAAACTGACAATACGCTAGATTATTATGATGTGGTATCCGATGTCAGCACTTTAAATCCGAACCGAAGCAACCAATTCCTTTATAAGGAAAACGTCAATGCGGGTTATCTGAATTACAACCGCACGATTAAGAAAATCAACTTCCAGTTCGGGCTGCGTGTCGAGAATACGAATTCCGATGGAAAACTGAATGCATTAGTTGCCAGCAATAATGAACGCGTGAAAAGAAATTACACAGATTTCTTCCCAAGCGGCGGAATTACTTATAATGTAAACCAAAAGAATGCTTTGGGACTGACTTACAGCAGAAGGATCGAAAGACCGGATTATGAGTCCTTAAATCCTTTTGAATATCAGCTTGACGAATTGTCTTTCCAACGTGGGAATCCGTTTTTGAAGCCACAGTATACCGACAACATTAAGTTTTCGCATACTTACAATTATACCTTGAATACGAGCATCAGTTATTCGCATGTCACGGATTATTTTGCGCAGGTCATTGAGGCTGCAGGTCCAAGCAAGAGTTTCCTGACTTCCAAAAATGTCGCTGATCAGCAAGTCATTGATCTTGGCGTTTCCTATCCGTTTGATGTCAACAAATGGTGGAATGTTTATTTGAGCGTGAATGCGTTTCAAAGTAAATTCATGGCGACGAACGATTCGTTCATCTCCATCAAACAGGAAACTTTGAGTTTCTATGGGCAGAACAATTTCAAGTTGCCGAAAGAGATCAATTTGGAAATTTCAGGTTGGTACAGTTCGCCTTCCATTTGGGGCGGAACCTTCAAAACCAGTAGTATTGGATCTTTAGACATTGCGGTGCAGAAACAATTCTGGAATAAGAAATTTACCGCCAGAGTAGCTGTTTCGGATGTATTGTACACTTCTCCATGGCAAGGGAAAACCGAATACGCTTTTGTGAAAATCAATGGAAATGGCGGTCAGGACAGCCGACAGTTGCGTTTTAACTTAACCTATAAATTCGGTAACGACGCTGTAAAAAAATCGAGACAACGCGAAACCGGTTTAGAAGACGAGAAAAACCGTATCAGTAAATAATGATTAGACTATGAAATTGTAAGATTTTAACACGATAAGATCTTAAAGTCTTAAAATCTTACAATCTTAAAATCTCTTTATTCAGGAGCTACCACTTCCCCATTCCATTGCATCATGCCGCCGATAAGGTTGTATGTATTCTCGAAACCAAGTTGGTTCATGATATTGCAAGCTTGCGCACTTCTGCCGCCAGCTTTGCAATAGACATAATAATTTTTTGATTTGTCGAGTTCTTCAAGTTTGTAAATGAATCCCTGCCCTTGATATAGGTCAAGTTTTATTGCATTGGGGATGATGCCTTCGCTCCATTCTTCGGGCGTTCGCACGTCAAGGATAGCGGCATTTGGGTCTTGTAGTAATTGTTCTGTCCAGTCTTTTTGGGATAAATCCATCTTTTTTTCTGTAAAAATAATAAAATCTTCTGCTGGTTTTCAATTTCAAACCTGCGATGCGGAAGCTTTCCGTAGAATTAACAAAAAAATAACACACATTTGTATATACAAATATAAAAACACAGTACATTTGTACCTACAAATTTTGTAATTACAATTATGACCATTGAAGAAATCATAAAATCAAATGTAATCCTTGATGATGCCAAAAGAGTCATCCTCAATTTGATGTATACTCAAAATTTTATGGCAGATAAGTTTAGCGAATTGCTCAAACCTTATGATTTGTCTGGAGAACAATATAATGTACTTCGGATTTTAAGAGGTCAGAAAGGTTTACCTGCTAACATGAGTGTGATTCAGGAACGCATGATTGCCAAGAACAGCAACACCACCCGATTGATCGATAAATTGTTGCTAAAAGAATTGGTAACCCGAAAAGTCTGCCCTGAAAATCGTAGAAAGATTGAAATTTTAATTACCAACAAAGGATTAGAACTTTTGCAAGAACTCGATCCGAAAGTTACTGCTCACGAGCAGTTTTACGCTTCAAACCTCACTCAGCAAGAATTATTGGAACTCAACAGATTGCTAGAAAAATATAGAACATTAAAATAATTTAACACCATAACCATCATGACAGGATTTATAGAAAATCAGAATTGGCGTTACGCCACCAAAAAATTTGACAAAACGCGCAAAGTTTCAGCGGAAGATATAGCCACATTAAAAGAAGCCATCAGGCTTTCAGCTTCTTCCTACGGATTACAACCTTACAAAGTAATTTTTGTTGAAACCGAAGCATTAAGATCGCAATTGCAACCAGCAGCTTGGGGACAAAGCCAAATTACAGAGGCTTCACATTTGGTAGTTTTTGCTAATATTACCAATTTTGGAGACCACGAAATTGATCAGGCTATAGAAAACCTAACCACTACAAGAGGCTTACCAGCTGATGCTTTAAATGGTTACAGTGATTTTATGAAATCGAAAATCTCACCATTACCCTTAGAAAGCAGAAACAACTGGACCTCCAAACAAACTTATTTAGCCTTAGGAAACCTTTTGAATGCTGCCGCGGAACTTAAGATTGATGTTACGCCAATGGAAGGTTTTGATCCGGTTCAATTCAACACCATTCTAGGATTAGACAAACTCGGGTTGAATGCATCAGTGATTGCCACTATCGGTTACAGAGATTCAGAAGATGCCACCCAACACTATATCAAAGTGCGCAAATCTAACGAAGAACTATTTTTAACTTTATAATTAATAACCATAAAAATCAAACAATGAAAAACTTAAAAACACTCGCAGTAATTGCTTTCGCAGCATTATCAACAACATTGGTTTCAGCGCAAACTAAAGCCAAAGCACCTCAAGAAAAAGCTCAGACACAAGGGAAAAATATCGATGTAGCCAAAAGCACCATCAAATGGACAGGGAAAAAAGTAACCGGCCAGCATGAAGGAACCATTAATTTTAAAGAGGGTACCCTATTGTTCAAAAACAATAAATTGGAAAGAGGTAAATTTACCGTAGACATGAACTCAATCGCAGTAACGGACCTCAAAGCCGGCGAAGGAAAAGAAAAATTAGAAGGCCATTTGAAAGCAGATGATTTCTTCGGAACGGATAAATTTGCTACGGCTTCCATCATGTTTACAAAAGTAACTCCAAAAGCCAATGGTGTTTATACGGTTACCGCTAATTTAAAAATCAAAGAAAAAACGAATCCTGTTACTTTCGATATTACTGTAAAAGGAAATACAGCGACAGCGAATCTAGTGGTTGACAGAACGAAATACGATATCAAATACGGTTCAGGAAGCTTCTTCGACAACTTAGGAGACAAAGCGATTTCTGATAATTTTGACTTGGCTGTATCCCTACAGTTCTAAAAAATTGGGAAAAATTGCTGAAAAGAACCTTGACTTAACGGTCAAGGTTTTTTTGTGCGCTTTCGTTTTTGGTAACCATCTTTTCGTAACTTTGAAAGAACTCAATATCAATTATTTAAAGATGACATTATGAAAAAGACACTCTTCATGCTCTTAGCCATTTGCTTTATTGGTTCGGTTTCGGCCCAGGTTCGTAAAATCAACGTTAAGAATAGTACCATCACTTGGGTCGGAAAAAAAATAACCGGCGAACATCAAGGTTCTTTAAAGTTTAAAGAAGGTTCGCTTACTTTTAAAAGTAAAACCTTAACCAACGGCAGTTTTACAGTCGATATGACTACCTTAACCAACACCGACCAGACCGGAAAAGGGAAAGAAAAACTCGAAGGCCATTTGAAGTCTTCAGATTTCTTCGCAACTGATGAATTTAAAACTGCGAAAATGGTATTCAAAACCATCAAGCTCAAAAGCAAAGGAACTTATGGTATTGCTGCAGACCTTACCATCAAAGGAAAAACCAATCCCGTAACTTTCGATTTAATAACCAAAGGCAAAACAGCCACAGCCAATCTTATCATTGACCGCACGAAATTTGGTATCCAATATGGTTCCGGCAGTTTCTTTGATGATTTGGGCGACCGCACGATTTATGACGAATTCGAACTCCAAGTGAAACTTTCCTATTAATCATTTCCTATTTTTGCAGTGCCCAACCGCCTAAAATAAGACCATGAAGAAAGTAGTCATCATCGATAATTACGACAGTTTTACCTACAATTTAGTGCATTACTTTGAAGATTTTCTTTGTGAAGTGACCGTTTTGCGCAATGATGAATTCGAACTCGATGAATTAAAACCTTTCGATAAAATTGTACTTTCTCCAGGGCCAGGCGTTCCTAGTGATGCAGGTTTGCTAAAAGCGGTGATCGAAACCTATGCGAAAAACAAAAGTATACTCGGGGTTTGCTTAGGCCAACAAGCCATTGGTGAAGTCTTCGGCGGCAGCATTGTGAATCTTGAAAAAGTCTATCACGGCGTCGCGACGAAAATCAATGTAGTGGTCAATGACGAAACTCTTTTCGAAGGTTTGAATCAGCAGTTCGAAGTCGGACGCTACCATTCGTGGGTCATTAACACTGAGGATTTTCCGGAAATTCTTGAAATTACTTCGCTTGGCGAAAACGGCGAAATCATGTCTTTACGTCATAAAACTTATGATGTGAAAGGCGTGCAGTTCCATCCTGAAAGCGTCCTCACTCCAGATGGCATGCAAATATTAGCCAACTGGGTCAAGCATTAAATCTTGTTAAGTAGCCGTTAATATTATGTTAAATCAAATTTAAACAATCGTTTAATTTAAACAAACGTTTAAATTTGTCTCGTTTTTAACATGACTATTATGCCTCACGATTTAAACGAAAAACAAATACAGATTCTTCAGGTGGCTGAAAAGCTGTTTGCCGAAAAAGGGTTTGACGGAACTTCCATCAGGGATATCGCCAGAGAAGCCCACATCAACGTCGCGATGGTTTCGTACTATTTCGGTTCTAAAGAGAAAATGCTCGAATCATTGATTTTTTCGCGTACTTCTGATATGAAATTACAGTTGGAAACTTTGTCCAAAGAAGCGATTTCATCCATCGAAAAGATAAACAAGCTTATAGAATTGTACATTTTCCAAATTAATAAAAACAAATGTATTTACCAGATTCTGCATTTTGAACTGACTTCTAAAAAAAGGGAACTTGATCTCAAATCGTTCACAGAAGTCAAAAAGCAAAACTTCGAAATCATTAAAAAAATAATCATCGAAGGCCAGAAAGAAAACGTTTTCCGAAAAGACATCAACATCTTCCTGATTCCATCCACCATCCTTGGACCTTTTTTCCATTTCCAGATGAACCGCCCACATTATGAAGAAATGCTCGGATTAGAATCCGATGCGGCTTACGACCAATACATCAAAACCGAACTCACCAAACACATTCAGCAAACCATTCAATCCCTGCTTCTTTATGAAAATTAACGCCATCAGATTCCTTATAGTATTGCTGTTTGGAATCTCCAGCATACAAGCACAACAAAAAACCAGCATGTCAGTACATGACGCGGTAGCCATGGCGCTCGAAAAAAGTGATGCCGTGGGCCTAGCCAAAGCGAAAGTAGAAACCAAAAAATTCGAAAAGCAAGTCGTGCAGAACAATCAGTACCCTGATGTCAAACTTTCGGGGCAATACATGCGTTTGACGAATGCCAATATCAATATCAAAAGCCAATCGAATTCAAATTCGGGCAGTACTTCAGGCGCATCAAAACCGGTGAATCAGTTGATGTTAGGTCAAGCCAATGTCGGTCTGCCTTTGTTCTCAGGTTTTAAACTCAAAAACAGCATTGACGCTTCGGAACATCTTTACCAATCGGAAGTCGCGAGTGCCGAACACTCGAAATCGGAAACTGCAATTCAGGTTATTGAATATTACGCCGCCTTATACAAAGCGCAGCAAACCGTCGAACTTTTAAAGGAAAGCCTCAAAAGCAGCCAACAACGCGTCACTGATTTTACAGCTTTGGAACAAAACGGCATCATCGCCAGAAACGATTTGTTGAAATCACAACTGCAGGTTTCGAGAATCCAATTGAATTTAGACGAGGCCGAGAAAAACCTTAAGATGATCAATTTCCGTCTGATTACTTTATTGAAAATGAATTCGAACACGCAAGTCGTAGTAAGTCCGAGTAACATTGATCCTAATCTGTTCAATAACCTTCCAAAAACCGAAGCCGAAGCGATTGAAAAACGCGATGATGTTGCTTCAATCCGTTCGCTCGAAAAAGCGAGTGAGTCTGAAATTAAAGTGGCCAAAAGCGGTTATTATCCTGCCCTATCGCTAAGTGCCGGTTACATTGCGCTTGACATTCAAAACGCTTTGACCGTTTCTAATGCCATGAATGTTGGTGTTGGAGTATCATATAACTTGTCTTCATTATTCAAAAACGGCAAAGACGTCAAAGTCGCCAAAAGCAAAGCGATTGAACTTCAAAAACAGGAAGCCGAACTCACCGACGCCGTCAAAATACAAATCAAAAATGCGCAGGAAGATTACGAACTTGCCGTCAAACAAGATAAGGTTTACAGCGAATCCGTCATACAATCTTCTGAAAATTTCCGAATCGTCAAAGACAAATATGAAAACGGATTGTCAAACACCAATGATTTGCTCGAAGCCGACGTCGATGCCTTAAGTGCCAAAATCAACCTTGCGAATGCCAAAGCCAACGTCGCTTTAAAATATTACGAATTACTAAACACTACAGGCCAACTTTTGGAATCCTTCAATCTCAGCAAAAACTAACATCATGGAAGCAAAAAAAACCAACAAGAAATTCATCATCATTTTCTCCGTATTGATTCTCGCAGGCGGCACTTACGGCGTTTATAAATTCTTACATTCTCGCGCCCACGAAACCACAGACGATGCGCAGATTGAGAAAAACATGAACCCGATCATTCCAAGAATAAGCGGTTATGTGACCAAAGTGTATGTCAAAGACAATGATTTCGTAAAGAAAGGCGACACTTTATTCACGATCGACAACAAAGATTATATCGTAAAAGTCGAGGAAGCCGAAGCCGCGTTAGTAGCCGCACAAGGAAGTTATGCCGCCGCAAAAGCCGACGTTCAGGGTGCTTCCGCAAATATTTCCGCATCAGATGCGAATGTAAAATCTGCCTCGGGCAACATCGAAACCGCCAAAATTCGATTGGGTTTGGCTACGAATGATTTCGAACGTTACAACAATTTGTATAAAAACCACACGATCACCAAACAGCAATTCGAACAAGCTTTAGCCGCCAAACAAGAAGCCGAAAGCCAATTGCGTATTTTACAGCAACAGCAAAAAGCCAGCGCTTACCAAAAAACCGTGATCGAAGCCAAATCGAATGTCAGCGGAAAACAAACCGACGTCGCCGCCGCCAACATCAAAAAAGCGCAAGCCCAATTGGACGCTGCGAAACTGAACCTCAATTACACCGTAGTCACCGCAGCGATTGACGGACAAGTTTCCAAAATCAGCATACAACCTGGCCAATATTTGCAACCCGGACAGTCGTTGTTCTACATCATCAACAACGCCGAAGCATGGGTAATCGCCAACTTCAAGGAAACGCAACTCAACAAAATGGTCGCCGGCCAAAAGGTTTCCATCAAGGTCGATGCTTATCCTGACACGGAATTCGAAGGCACGATTGCTTCGTTCTCGCCTGCTACTGGTTCGCGCTTTTCGTTGCTTCCGCCTGATAATGCTACTGGAAATTTCGTCAAAACGATCCAACGATTGCCTGTAAAAATCACGCTCGATACGAACAACGATATCGAAAAAATCAAACTGTTGCGTCCGGGCATGAATGCGGATGTAGACGTTCATTTGAAGTAATTTTTTCAGAAGCTGATCCTGCTATCCGCTAAATCTTTTGCGCCGAACGCCGGCACAAAAGGATATCGCTGCTATCAGGGCTAGCGCAATCGTACACCAATTTACTTTTAATGCTCAAAAAGAAAATCCAATATGGCAGCACCAACTGTTCAGGCCGATGATTTAGTAGAATACGGATTCCGCCGTGTGATCATTACGATCACTGCGGTGATGTGCGCATTGCTTGAGATCGTCGATACCACGATTGTCAACGTAGCGCTGACCGACATGCGTGGAAGTCTCGGCGCTACGCTCAACGATGTGGCTTGGGTGATTACAGCTTACGCGATTGCGAACGTTATCGTCATCCCGATGACGAGCTGGCTTTCACAACAATTCGGACGGCAGAATTATTTTGCGGTTTCGATCATCATATTCACCACGGCCTCATTCCTTTGCGGGAATGCAGACAATATCTGGGAACTCGTGGCTTTCCGTTTCATCCAAGGTTTGGGTGGCGGTGCGTTACTGGTGACCGCTCAAACGATTATTACTGAAAGTTATCCTGCTGCAAAACGCGGTATGGCGCAAGCTATTTATGGAATGGGCGTGATTGTTGGCCCGACTTTAGGCCCGCCTTTAGGTGGTTATCTCGTCGATAATTTCTCGTGGCCTTATATATTTTACATCAATATTCCGCTTGGAATCATCGCTACTTTCCTAACCTTGACTTTTGTAAAAAGCCCAAAATATGGAGAAAAACTCAAAGCGCATCAAGTGGATTGGTGGGGCATTTTGTTTCTGGCGGCGTTCATCGGATCGTTGCAATTTGTATTGGAACACGGCCAACAGGACGACTGGTTCAACGACGAGGTCATTGTGACATTGAGTATTGTAAGCGTATTAGGATTTTTAGCATTCATCTGGCGCGAAATGACCTATGAAAATCCGATTGTAAATCTTCGGGTTTTGAAAGATGGAAACCTGCGCGTCGGAACGGCGATGTGTTTTATCCTTGGTTTTGGTCTATACGGATCGACTTTGGTGATTCCGATCTATACGCAACAAATTCTAGGCTGGACGGCCACCGATGCGGGATTGCTGTTGATTCCGGGATCGATTACAACCGCTTTCATGATGCCGATTATTGGGAACCTGATTCAGAAAGGTGTGCCTCAGGCCTATCTTGTGGCTCTTGGTTTTGCGATTTTCTTTGGCTTTACTTTTTGGATGTATAATGTCATCACACCGGATACAGGCGTCGAACATATGTTTTGGCCTTTAATCATGCGCGGTATCGGACTTGGCTTATTGTTCGTTCCGATTACGACGATGGCTTTGTCAACCCTTAAAGGGAAAAGCATCGGAGAAGGCGCGGCGTTTACAGGAATGATGCGTCAGTTGGGCGGTTCTTTTGGGATTGCGATCATCACGACTTATATCACGCGTTTTTCGCAAAAACACCGCGTGGATTTGATTGCGAATTTGGATGTCACTAAAATTGAAGTGCAACAGCGCGTCATCCAACTTCAAAAAAGTTTCATGGCGAAAGGGTTCAGTCCTAATGAGGCATTGGCAAAAGCCTACCAAATCATGGATTTTTCAGTAACAAAACAAAGCACTGTGATGTCGTATATGGATATTTTCTGGTATCTCGGGTTGATGTTCCTTTGTTGTATTCCGATCATCCTGTTCATCAAAAAAGGAAAATCGAAAGTCGACATGTCAGAAGCGATGCATTGACAGCTTGTCGGTTTAGATTGACAACTTATCGATTTTATTAACAAACGCATTCCTACTTAAAAAATTTATCTTTACATTTGATTGATAATAAATCAATTAAGTCATTTTTAAAGCATAATGATTATGGGATTATTTAGAAACAATACCAAAAGAATGATTCAGGAATTTCGCGATAAAAGCGAATATTATTCGAATGATTTAAGCCGCGACATCAAGGAATCTTTCGAGGAACTAAAGTCCGAATTTGACGAACACCACCAGGTATATTCAGATTTTACCGAATTTGTTTCCCAAATAAAAAGCAAACTGACCGCCATCGAAGCCAAAAAATTAGAGGAATTATCGAGTGGCTTAAAACACATCAACCGTTGCGCTAAAAAAGGCGTGGAATCAATGCGCGAGTTGTCCTTAAGCCAAAGAAAAATTACCCGCGAAACTTTGAGAGTATACGAAGAGTTTGAGTAAATAAAATTCCAAAAAAAATCCCGATTCGCATCGGGATTTTTCATTTATACTCTGATTTTACTTTTGGTAGCTTTCGGAATTCCCGCCTTGTTGAGCAAAATTCCCGTAGATTTCAATTGTACGAACGCTTTGGTCACATACAAATAACCTTTATAATCATTGGTCGCGCCCCAGGAATTTTTCACTTTATAGTATTCTTTTCCGTTTTGGTCTTTGGCCAAACCAACTATTTGCATCGCGTGGTCGTCAGTTGTCGTCAAAGTGTATAAACCTTCCAAACGCAAATCTTCCGTAACTTCTTTCTCTTTGATTGGGCCATCGAAAAGGGTTTTCTTTTGCTCAGGCGTGATGTTGTAAATGTCTAAATCCGGAACTTCGGCTACACCGTTTTTCCAACTGAAGTATGGTTCTGAAACATCTGAAGACCAAGCCACCGTGTAACCTTTAGTCAAAGCATAATCGATGATATCAGTCATTTCTTTCATCGGAACGTTATACACTTGATCATAGCTCCAGTTGTCCGGCACAGGCAAAACCATTTTCTGGTAATACGGATTGTCTTTATAAGAAGAAAACTCTACATAATCATCCGGATTGATGCCCACGACTTCTTTAGCAAACGTTTTTGGCGTGTAGGTTTTTCCGGCATAAGTAAATGTTTCAGGCAGTTTACCCAATTTCTCATCCATATAATTGTTGATGTCGGTAACCCATGAAGCACCTTTTTTCGGATCTTCATTTTTGATGTACGCATCGAGTATTTTTTTAAATTCCGCTTGGAAGTCATCCGATTTCAAAGCACCTTTTCCGTAATCTTCATAAGTGTAAGCCTGTTGTGGCATTGCGCCGTATTTGCGCAACATATTCATGACATCGTGCGTTTCGCCGCCATCGCCCAATCCTATGTTTCCATTAAAAAGGATATAGTTTCTGGCTTTGCCTAAATAAACGTGGCGTGCAGAATAGATTTCGGCCAAATCAACCGGTGCTTTTCCGTTTTTGATCATTTCAGATTCCAGAAATGAATTTCCCGAATAACTCCAGCAAGTTCCCGCTGAACCTTGACTTTTCACGGATGTATTCTCAACGTTGATGACATCTTTGAACTCAAATTTGGAATTCACCGAAGCATTTCCAATCACTTTTTTGATCAGTTCGTCCTGAGCGAACAAACTCAGCGAACACAATATTCCTGCGAATACGAAACTCTTTTTAATCATATTTAAAATTTTTAATGGATGTAAATGTAATAAAATACTATACAAGAGCAATTTAATTAACATTCTGCGCTAACGCGTGAAAACCAAAGTATTGCCTTTCGATAAAGTGGCGTCGAAACGATAGCCTTCATAGTTAAAGCCTTTTAAATCCTCGATGGTTTCCGCATTCGTATCGATGATATAACGCACCATCATGCCTCGCGCCTTTTTCGCAAAGAAGCTGATCATTTTGAGTTTTCCGTCTTTCATATCGAGAAAATCTGCCGTGACCACGGGAACTTTAAGTGCTTTAAAATCAATGGCTGAAGCGTATTCGTTGCTCGCTAAATTGAGAAACAGTTCGCCTTTTTTGAGTTCTTTATTTAAGGCTGCAGTCAACTTCTTTTTCCAGAATTCATATAAGTTTTTATTTTCTCCAATAGGCAAATGCGTTCCCATTTCAAGTCTATAAGCCTGTACCAAATCGAGTGGTTTGAGCAATCCATACAAACCTGAAAGAATGCGAAGTTTGTCCTGTAGCGGTTCTAATTTATCTTCAACAATCGAATAACTGTCTAGGCCAATATACACATCGCCCGCGAAAGCGTACATCGCCGGGCGTGCATTTTCGGGCGTAAAAGGCGTTTTCCAAACTTTGTTGCGTTGCCAGTTGAGATCGGCAAGTTTGTCGGAAATCGACATGAGTTCCATGAGTTCTTTCGGCTTTTTCTTTTTGATGGCTTTGTTGATCACACGACTGTCTTTGAGGAATTTCGGCATCGTGTGTTTTGGCGTCGGTAACGGCTTTTCGAAATCGAGCGATTTGGCTGGAGAAATGATAATTTTCATGGTGCTTTTTTTGGTATTCAAAAATAAGCATTCCAAATAAAAAACAACACTATAAAGGAACCAATAAAGTCTCTTAAATTGGGTTTATCAATAAACATCCCTTATAGTGTTGTTATAAACTGCTGTGATGCGATAGTAGGTAATTCGCACCCAGAATCAGCAGTAAATAGTGCCCCATCAAGCAAATGATAAAGTTTTATAAAATTCCTGCTATTTTAGTGAAGTTTGTTATACAATTCAGAAATGGAGTAGTAAAATTTACTTTTTAATCCACTTCACCCGAGCCACCCTTCCCGATCCAGACTTCTGTATTGAATAGCTTCAGCAATATGCGATGCAACAACGTTCTCAGAACCTTCCAAATCAGCAATGGTTCTGGAAACTTTCAAAATCCGATCATAAGCGCGTGCGGATAAATTCAATCTTTCCATCGCAGTTTTTAATAATTGTAAAGAAGTATCATCAAGCGCACAAAATTCGCGTATTAATTTCGTGCTCATCTGCGCATTGTAATTCACAGCGGGAATATCCTCAAACCTTCTCGATTGAACGTCACGGGCTCTGGTAACGCGCTCTCGAATCATTTGACTGCTCTCGGATTTACGGTTGTCGGAGAGTTTTTCGAAAGGAACCGGCGTCACTTCTATATGAATGTCGATTCTGTCTAATAATGGCCCCGATATTTTACTGAGATAGCGTTGCATCTCATTGGGCGAAGCATTACTGGGCGAGGTTGGATCATTGAAATAACCGCTCGGACTCGGGTTCATACTCGCCACGAGCATAAATGACGAAGGGTAAGTCACGGTAAATTTGGCGCGTGAAATCGTCACTTCACGGTCTTCCAAAGGTTGTCGCATGACTTCAAGAACTTCACGCTTGAATTCGGGCAATTCATCCAAAAACAACACGCCATTGTGCGCCATCGATATTTCCCCGGGTTGCGGATAACTGCCGCCGCCGACCAAAGCCACATTCGAAATCGTATGGTGCGGGCTGCGAAACGGCCGTTGGTTCATCAAGCCGACTTCTTTTAACTTTCCGGCAACACTGTGGATTTTGGTGGTTTCTAAAGATTCGCGTATTGTCATCGGTGGCAAAATACTCGGCAATCTTTTCGCTAACATGGTTTTTCCGGCGCCGGGCGGGCCGATTAGAATAATGTTGTGACCACCCGCCGCTGCGATTTCCATACAACGTTTGATGCCTTCCTGCCCTTTCACGTCGCTGAAATCATGCTCTGGAAAATCGAGATTCTGGATGAATTCCTCTTGAGTATTGATACATGTAGGTTCCAAAGTGCCTTTGCCTTCAAAAAAATCAATGACTTCCTGTAAGTTCTCGACGCCATAAACATCGAGTCCGGAAACGATGGCGGCTTCTTTGACATTTTGCTTCGGCAGAAAAAAACCTTTGAACCCTTCTTCTTCAGCTTTGATGGCGATGGGCAAGGCGCCTTTTATCGGTTGCAGACTTCCATCGAGCGATAATTCGCCCATAATGATATATTGCGCACTTTCTTCGGCCTGAATTTGACCTGACGCGACTAAAATACCAATAGCTAAAGTCAGGTCGTAAGCGGAACCTTCTTTGCGCAGATCGGCGGGCGCCATGTTGATCGTGATTTTCTTTCCGGGCAAGGCATACCCGTTATTCTTGAGTGCTGCAGCGATGCGGTAACTGCTTTCCTTGATGGCATTATCGGGCAAACCTACGAGGTGGTATCCGATCCCTTTATCGATGTTGACTTCAATGGTAATGGTCGTGGCTTCGACCCCAAAAACGGCGCTTCCAAATACTTTAACTAACATGGCGTATACTTTATATGAAGTTAAAATTAGTAAAAATTTCTTCGCCTCAACATCATTTTGGAGTATTTTTGGGCTTCCAAAAAATATAAAACTATACAGTCATGGGAATTTTCAACGCCATCTTAGGCAACGCCTCCGAAGTAGATTTAAACAATGTATCCAAAGAATTCGAACCAATTCTGATTGACGGCGAGAATATCGAAATGGCATTCAAAATGGTCAAAGACATGTTCATCTTCACCAACAAACGCTTGATTTTAGTAGAGAAACAACTTGTCGGAAGCAAAGTCGATTACCTTTCGATTCCTTATTCGAACGTCATCAAATTCTCTAAAGAAAGCGCCGGAATCTTAGACCTCGATGCCGAACTAAAAATCTGGATCAAAGATGAAGCCGCGCCAATCGTCAAACAATTCGGTAAAGGCGGCAACAACATCAATGACGTTTATAAGATTTTAAGTACTCACATTTTAAAATAAAAATCAACATCGATTTTACGGTGTTTAAAAAGCTACCCGTACAAAAACGTTAGGCATCATGCCTAGCGAATAATAATCCTGCACTTTATAGGTCGCGCGGATCACGTTTCCAATAGTAGCATATTGCCTTTCATATTCTTTGCTGATGAGCGACCGCTGGTTATAGGCATTGTAAATCGAAAAACCGACTTTTCCCGACCACGATTTCTGTTCGTGGAAATGGTAGATTCCCGAAATATCAAGGCGATGATAACACGGCAAACGCTCGGTGTTAAAAGATGCCACCTGATTGGTTTCATCGAGCAAACTATACGGTTTTCCGGTATGCCAGAACCAACCGGTTGACAAAGAAAAATGGTTCCACTTTTTGTAGAATGAGATGTTGAGCGCATGTCGGATATCTGCATTGACGGCAAAATATTGGTGGTCATTCAAGTCTTCAAACCTGTTTTTGGAATCCTGAAAAGTATAAGTCATCCAAGTGCGCCAGGTTGGGGCATTTTTCTGGATCAAGACATCCAATCCTTTGATAAAGCCATTTCCCTGATGAATGTCAGGGTCAAATTGATTCAAAAAACCAAAAGTCAGCGAAGTGATGCCTCGTGTGGTTTTATAATAAGCATCAAAATCGAAAACCCACGATTTCATCTTATAAATCAATCCGGCCGTATATTGATTGGCTTTCTGGATCGGATAGCTTTCCTTATCAGACGCAACCCAAAGATAATTTTCCAAACTCAAATCATTGGCCACACTTTCGCGGACCTGACTCATAATCTGACTTTTTCTTTCAAAAGAAGCTTGCAAAACCAAAGCATCCGTAATATTTTTCTGGATGAAAAGGCGTGGTTCAAAACTGTGTGACTGCAACGAACTGAAATCATTATAACGTGCTCCGGCCTGAAAATGCCAACTTTCCCACTTGTATTTTAAAAACGCATAACCCACATGCGTCTTGCTGTAGAAATGCTTTTGGTCGAGAATAATACTCAAATCCTGACTTTCGGTCGTAAACGAATGCGAAACGTCATTTCCCGAAAGCTGGTAACCGAATGCTATATTGAGTTTGTCGTTGGCCTGAAATTCAAAACCTGTTTCAAAGCCCGAATCCGTCACGCGGTTAAGTTTCTGGAACTGCTCAAAAGTGGTGGCGGTTTTGGTTTTATTTTTCTTGTAATCAAAGGTGTAAGCGGAATAATAAACGTTGGTTTTTTGACGCCATTTCGCTGCGTATTTTTGGTTCCAATGCCCACTGTAACCTTGGTTTTCAATCATCATTTTCTGGTTCTGGATGCCGTCGGTTTCGTTTTGCGTAGTGAAATTTAAGTTGTTGTCAATACCAATCGCTGTGAAAGCAAGGTCAGTATTTTCGTTCGGTTGATAATTGAGTTTCGCGGAATAATCCTCAAATTGAAACTTATTGCTGTCATCAAAATCCTTGAAATTAGTATTCTGAAAAACTTTCTCCGCCAGCGCGTTAAATGTTGCGGTTTGAAGCCATTCTGTATAAGATTTTCTGCCCGAAAGCTGCAAGCCCAACTTCTTTTTGACGATCGGCGCTTTGAGGTAAACATCGGCATTTAAGGCATTGATTCCGGCATCAACTTTCGTTTGATCTTCAATTTTATCGGTTGATTGAATATCGATGACACTTGAAAGACGTTCCCCAAATTTTGGGTGTGTCGCCTTATTCTGATAATTGACGGTTTGCGTGACGTTCGGATTGAAACCCGAAATCATTCCAAACAAATGTCCCGGATGATACATGCGGATGCCGTCCCACAAAATAAGGTTCTGGTCCGACGAGCCGCCGCGAATATACAAGCCAGTTGCGGTTTCGTTCGGGCTTTTGACGCCGGGCAATTGTTGTAACGAAAGCAGCACATCAGCATCGGTAACGCCGGGAAGCGCTTCAATTTTTTGCGGCAACAGTATTACTTTCTGGTCGCTTTTGTTGATTCCTTTCGATAGGAAACCTTCAACTAAAATTTCGTGCAATTGTTCCTCACGAACAGGCGCTTCCATAGCTCTGGAAACCGAATAATAGCGCGCATCAATCTGGGTTATTCTTAAATCCGTAAGGTTTTCAATTTCGGTATTGATTTCATTTAAAGTGTATGCTTTGGGAAGCAATGAAATCGTTTTTACCGCGACTATACTATCGACATAAGAATACTTGATATCGAATTGCTTTTCTATTGCGGTAAGTGCCTCACTCAGTTTTATGGACTTGAAATAAAAATGATGCTGTGGCGCTTTTTGAGCCCAGCAAACGGGAAACAATAAACAGAAAATCAATGGCGCTAGAAAGGGTTTCATTCTGAGATTCGGATTGTTCCTGAAGTGGTTTTAGTATAATGAAGATGCATCGGCAGACAGATCGACTGCAAAGCGGTTTCGATATTCTGATGCGTAAAACTTCCCGTAAAACGTACGTCAGTCAATGATTCCTGAAACACCACTTTTGATTGGTATTGATTCTGAAATTGCGCGATCACCACTTGCAACGGCGTATTTCTGAAAGACGATTCCGCATTGATCCATGTGGGTTTTTGATAGGCTTCATCTTCCCATATTTCAATCTTGCCTTTGAAAACTTGCATCGATTTTCCGTGGGTTAAAATTTGAGAAGTGATTGGCGTAGTGACTTTAACCTTACCTTCAAAACAATGCACTTCAAAATAATCCTGGTGCGCAATGACATTGAATTGCGTGCCTAAAACCTGCACTTTTCCCTGCGAAGTTTCGACGGTGAACGTGCTTCCTTTGGCTACTTTGAAATACGCTTCACCTTCGAGTTTTAAATTTCTTCTGTATTCAAAAAGCGTCGGATAACTCATTTTCGAGTGGGCATTTAAAGTCACTTGGGAATGATCGCTCAAAACCAGTGTGGCGGTTTTGCCATAATCACTCTCGAACGTATTGCTGAAAGAGAGCAAATGATACAATCCGAAAAACAACAGCAAAGACGCAGCTATTGCCGCATAAGTGTAGAGCGACAATACTTTCGATTTTTTGCGTTGTTTTTTGTTCGAAATTTTTTGTTGAATCGACGCGAAGTTTTTGGACATATCGGGCTCGGAAAGCGCAACGGATTGCAGCGAGAATTTCAATTTCCGGTAGGCGTTGAAATCGGATTCGGTCACCAAAGCCTTTAATTGTTCATCGGTGATCTTGCCCGACATCCAATCGGACAGGAACGTTTCATTCGCCTTATTTTCTGAGGTATTCTTCATCTTTATCTTTCTGAAATGTTATACATTTTTGATCACTTTCCTTAGTGACAGTAAAGCCAAGTGCATTCTTTTTTCTACTGCTTTCACGGACAAATCCAACAGCAACGCGATTTCAGCGTAGGTATGATTCTCAAACCGGTTCATCAAAAAAACGACACGTTGTTTTTCCGGCAAATCGTTGATGGCTTTCTCGAGTTGCTTTTTGAGTTCGTCCTCAACAAGCAAAAACTCAGGCGATTCTTCATGTGTGGCTTTGGGTTTTGACTGCAGTTCAAAATTCATGACCACTTTATCGTGCTTGATGTTATTGAGTGAAATCCGGATGGCCGTCGTAAACAAAAAACTTTTCGCCTGCTCAGGTTTTAGAATAGCGCAGTTTTCCCACAAAATCACGAATGCGTTTTGGGCGGTATCTTCTGCCCTTGCGACATCCTTGAACTTAAAAATCAGGAAGTTCCGCAACAACTTAAAATGGGCTTCAAAAACCGACCGGAATACCGCTTCTGAACATAATTTTGACTGTGATTGTTCGTCCATCAACTTGGATATCTTTTTAAATGCAATACCACATGCCCGGTTACTGGAACATGTGGTCTTACAAAACTTAACTGCAATTTTTAATTATTCTTTTTCATAATTACGGACAATTCGCAAGGATAATTGCGGTTTCAAATGATATTTGGTTAGCATAGGTAAATGTCGCTGTTTGAACGCCCCACGTAACCGCAATTGGATAGTTCATAATGGGCATCTTCTGTGTTTGCGGATTGTAATATTGCACCAGCTCGGAATTTGAATTAACCGTTACTAAAGCTCCTTGATACTGCACTGTTACCGGATACATGATATTAAAACAAGTTCCTAATGATTCCATGAAATTGAATGTAGCTGGTAAACAACTCACAAAATCATTGGATGTATATCCAGCGCATCGTGCCAAGCAGGCGTTACTAAATTCGACAATTTGGCCACCTGACTGAACGCAAACAGGAAGATAATCAGTCGTGCAAATGCAATTTGCGCAATTCGGTATTGTGAATGATTGCGTAGCGGTACAATTTTCATTATTCTCATTGATTTTAACCGTTACCAAATTTAAATTAGGTGCGCCAAGAATAGATTCCGGATAGTTTTCTATGGTAACTGGCAGTGAGGCAATCGGATAAACCCCAAGGAGTGCATTTGAACTACTGTACACTTCGAATTGCGTAGCCGTGGTATTGCCTGAATTAAAATCAATCGTAACCGGATACTGGAAAGTAGCTGGATTGCAAGTTCCCGGAGTTGCTGTCAGATTGGTAATGGAACATTCTGATACCGGATTACAAGGCACCAAATCATTTTGGGTATAGCCTGCACATTGTGCAAAACACAAATTGCCATATTCTACGATACCATTAGGTGTCTGAACACAGACCGGGGCATATTCTAAAGTACAGATACAATCGCCAGTGCAATTGGCCGCCATTTGGTAAAAATCATAAAGGGTATTCAATTGAACCGTTTGACCTTGATACATAACGGATATTGGAAAAACGATGTTCACTGCTCCGTCGAATCCGGGCGCGTCGCCAAATATCAATAGTTCTTCCTCGGAATTAATGGTGACTACTTGTCCGTTATAGTTTAATGTAATAGGAAAAACAATGTCAAAACAGTAAGTATTGTGAATTTCATCATAAAGATTATTAAAACCACAATTATTGATTAATGCAATGAATTCGCTTTCCGAATTAATGGTAACCGTTGTCAAATTTTGCACTACTTGAAAAGGAAAAACAATGCCATCCAAAAACAGCGTTGGTGACTCGTTATCGATAATTTGCCACAATCCCTCTGAACTGGTTACGGTGATCGCCGTACCATTGTTGTACGACAATACGAGCGGATACAAAAATTCAAAACAAAAAGGGTTCACAGGAGTTAATCGATGGGCTTTTGTCGAATTATTTGCTGACCTATCTCCTGGTTGATTGGCTTTTCGCAATTCGAAAATAGTAGTTCTTAAAGCCACACTTTTTTGAGCTTCTGCCGTATTGTTTTCTATCGGTGAAGCATCCGAACAGGACGAAACGGTAAAAGAACAAACTGCCAACAAGAAGCAAAATAATTTTATAGTTTTCATAGTAATTTGATTTTAGATTCAAAGCTAAGACAACCTAAAATTACGACACCCTACCCGATAAATCAAAAAAATAAAAAATCCCAACCTTTCGATTGGGATACCAGTGTTATTTGAAATTTGCGATTCCTGCGCGCAGCCACTTCTCATACAAGGAAACATCGGGATCATAACTCGTGGTTGGTTTATCAATATTTAATGAATTCCCTTTCAAATCCGTTAATACATACAAGGGTTGCGTATTGGTTTTATATTTCGAAATCATAAAGTCCGTCCACTTGTCTCCTACGGTTTCTATTGCCGAGCCAGTGGTTTTGGAAGTGAATTGTTCGTTTTTCGGTAAATCCCTTTTGTCATCAACATACAATGAAATCAGGACTACCTCATTTTTCAATATCGACAGAATCGGTTCCTCCGACCACACATTGTTTTCCATTTTTCTGCAATTGACACAGGCATAACCCGTAAAATCTAGCAATATGGGTTTGTTGACCGATTTGGCGTAAGCTAAACCTTTGTCGTAATCATCAAAAACGACGATGCCGTGTGGACCAATTTTAGCACCGGCCGGCAAAGCTGTTGTGGTTGTATTACTGGCACTTGAACCTCCCACACCAAATGGACTTTCACTGTATTCCATCGGTGGCGGAAAAGCATTGATGAGTTTCAAAGGCGCGCCCCAAAGTCCTGGAATCATATAAATGGTGAACGATAAGACCAACAAACCTGTGAGCAATCTTCCTACAGAAATATGCGTCAGCGGGCTGTCGTGCGGTGTCGAGATTTTACCGAAAAGATACAAAGCCAAAGTTCCAAAAATAGCTATCCAAATCGCAAGGAACACTTCTCTTTCTAATAAATGCAACTGCAACACCAAATCGGCATTCGATAAGAATTTGAACGCCAACGCCAACTCCAGAAAACCCAGAAATACTTTCACGGTATTGAGCCAACCGCCCGATTTAGGCAACGATTGCAACCAACTTGGAAACATGGCGAACAACATAAACGGCAACGCCAACGCCGAAGAAAAACCTAACATTCCGACAATTGGGGCAATGCCACCGTGAGAAGCAGCTTCAACCAATAAAGTTCCTACAATTGGACCAGTACAGGAAAACGAGACAATCGCTAAAGCGAGCGCCATGAATAAGATGCCTACAATCCCGCCTCTATCAGCTTGCCTGTCGACTTTATTCGCCCAGGAATTCGGCAACATGATTTCAAACGCTCCTAAGAAAGATGCGGCAAAAACGATCAGTAATAAAAAGAAAATGATGTTGAACCAGACGTTTGTGGACAAAGCATTCAAAGCATCAGCCCCGAAAATGCCAGTTACTGCCAAACCTAAAATCACATAAATCGCGATGATTGAAATTCCGTAAAGCAAAGCGTTTCTTTTTCCTTGCGCCGGAGTTTTACTTTGTTTGGTGAAAAAACTGACGGTCATCGGAATCATCGGAAACACACAAGGCGTCAATAAAGCCGCGAAACCACCTAAAAAGGCCAAAAAGAAAATCGAGAACAAACCACGCGTCGGTTTTACAGGCGCTGCAATTTTGGAAACTTTCGGAACCGGTGCAGCTTTAACTTCTGCAACGGTTGCAGTCGCGGTATCTACAGTTGTAGTATCAATGTTAGTTGGAGCAACTTCTGCAGTCGTAACAATTTCAGGAATGACAAATTTGAATTTCTCGACGAGGTTCACACAAGACGCTTTACAAGCCTGATAATCTACAACAGCCTCAACGTTTTTGAGTTTAGGATTGGTGATTTTGATTTCCTGCTCAAAATGGATCTTATCCTCAAAAAACGTTTCATTGACGCCAAAAACATCATTGAATCCGGTTTTCGTCCCGCGTTCTTTTGTTTTTCCGACTAAAGTGAAGTTTCCTTTTTGGTTCTTAAACGTCAGTTCTAAAGGCAACGAGCCGCCATCATCGGTAAACTGCGAATAGACATGCCAGTCTTTTTCAATCTTGGCATCAAAAACCAGTATAAAATTGGTGTCTGATTTTTTCTCGGTTTTGTGGGTCCATTTTACGGGCTCCAGAATTTGGGCTTGCGTGGCGATTGCTATAAAGGCAACAATAATGGAAAGGATTTTTTTCATGGTTTGACTTCAATTTTTAATATCTTCTTCGTGTGGGCGTCTGCTTTAAACCGCTCATCGTGGCGAAACCCTACTACCCAGACGATTTCATTTCCGGAGCATAAAAGCCAACTGTTTTCTTTTTCAAACAGTGAGAATTTCTCGTCTTTGAAAAACTTGCTGAGCTTTTTCGATTGGCCTTGCATCCCGCTGGGTTGGAAGGCATCACCCGATTTCCATTTCCTTAACAGCAACGGAAATTGCAGCTTTTCTTCGTCAACAAATATAACCGAATTAGAAATGTGGGCAGTGTCGGCTACTTTACAAAACGAAAGTTTTAAGGGAAAATTAACGTCTTGCACGTTTTTATCGATGGTGAATTCAAGATTTTCAATCTCATTGCTTATTGGTGCAACAATCAAAACACCGCGGTCTTTGAGCAACCTGTAATCCTTTGAAAAAACCTGTTTCCCGGATTGCGCGTCGGCCAAAGCGTAAATATCATCCCAAGCGGTAAAACCAAATTCGTTGAGCCAATGGTATAAATACGAAGTGTAGTTCGGCAATTGCGTAAGCTTTTTCAAATCGAAATGAATTTCATCGCCTTGTTCGCTTGCCACTTGCTGATAAACCATCACCGCGGCATCTTCCGCCATAGCCTGTGATTGCTGCAAATACGATTGTGTTTTTTGAAACGAATCGATAAAGTTCGCATTCAAATCCTTGAATAAAGGCACCAAATCGTGGCGTATTTTATTGCGCAAATACTTATCGGAAGCGTTACTACTGTCTTCACGCCAATTGATTTTATCCTCGTCGGCGTAAGTTTCAATAGCGGTTCTGTTGAAAGCCAAAAGCGGACGGATGATCTTGTCGTTCTGTTCAGGAATTCCGGTCAGGCCTTCCAAACCTGTTCCGCGGCTTAAATTGATCAGAAACGTTTCGAGGTTGTCATCAGCGTGATGCGCCGTTAGAATGTAATCGTAATGTTCGGTTTCGAGCAATTCATAAAACCAATGGTAACGCAGGTCGCGCGCCGCCAATTGGATTGATAATTTGTAATCTTCAGCGAACGCTTTGGTATCGAATTTTGTAGTGAACACCGGAATTTTATTCTTATCGGCATAATCAACAACAAATTGTTCATCGCCAAAACTCTCGGCACCACGCAACTGGAAATTGCAATGCGCGATGGCGATTTTATAGTGTAGTTTATGAAACAAATCGACCATCACCATACTGTCGATGCCACCGCTGACGGCCAGCAGCAACTTTTTATCTTTCAAAAAAGGTAAATTCTCGTTGAGATGGTTTCTGAGTTTTTCAAGCATATCCAAAAGTAGGGATTTCCGTGGAATTATTGCAGCACTTCCAACATCGCCTTGGCCTTGAGCAAACATTCCTCGTATTCCTTTTCGGGAAACGATTGTGAAGTGATTGCGCTGCCGACCGAAAATGAAACGTATTGTTTTTCAACGTTGTAAAGAATACTGCGAATCACGACATTGAAATCGAAATCATTATCGGGTGTGAAATAACCAACAGCACCGCTATACAAACCGCGTTTGGTTTCTTCAAGGTTCTCGATGATTTGCATGGCAGAGATTTTGGGTGCGCCGGTCATGCTGCCCATAGGGAAAGTGGTTTTCAAAACATCAATCGCAGAATGTTCATCTTTCAATTTTGAAACAATCGTAGAAATCATTTGATGCACCTGCAAAAACGAATAAATGCAGCACAATTCTTCAACTTTAACCGAACCTTTTTGAGCCGTCCGCGATAAATCGTTGCGCACCAGATCGGTAATCATGATGTTTTCAGAGCGCTCTTTCGGGTCGTTGGCGAGGTTGTTTTTGGAAGCTTCGTCTTCAATCGCGTCAGCAAAACGTCTGGCGGTTCCTTTGATGGGTTGGGAAATGATTCGTTCGCCCGTTTTTTTCAGATAACGTTCCGGGGAAGCCGACAACAGATAATGCTTGTGGTTCTTCAGGAAAACAGAAAACGGCGCTTGAGAAATCGTATTGAGTTTCAGAAACTTTTCTAAAGGATTTATAGTCGCGTTTTCAGCGAAAAATTCCATGCAGAAATTAGCTTCGTAAATGTCACCGTGGTGGATGTGTTCGAGCATTTTATTCACTTTCTGAACGTAGGAATCTTTGGAAATTCTTTGTTCAATAGCAAGCGTTTCCTTTGTTGGATTTGGATTGAAAATAAAAAGTTTTATGTCCGAAAAATCCGTTTCGACTTCGTCATCGCACATATTGAGATAACGGATTTCGAGATTATTTCCTTGAAGCAAAAACAGTTTTTTTGGCTGGAAGAAATACAAATCGGGAAACTGCAAGCCGTCTTGGTTGGCGGAATACAATACTTCGACATCGTTTTTTAAATCATAAGACAAGTAACCAAAAAGCCAGTCTTTGGTCGTTTGCTGGTATTGTTTTAAATCTTCAAAAGCGTTGAATTGATCTGTTTTTAAAGATGTGAAGGCATCGACGGCAAGTATGCAATCGTACTGTGAATAAGCGTCGTGATGCGCGTTACTTTCAAGAAAAACGACTTCCCGAAATTCCTGTGACCAAGCCAAAAGCTGTTGTTTGAATTCCTTCGGGTTGGCAATATTTTTATGAATCGATGTTCTCAAGTTGGGGTTTTAGAAGGTTCAAAATTACAACAAAAACCCGATAAAATTTGTGGCACGCTTTTTATTGGCAAACCGAAAATCCATTGTCATAAAATTGAAGGCTTATTGATAGAAAACTACTTATTAGGTTTTAGCGCAACAACCCGATTACCGTCAAGTAATTTTTAATTCATCCTTTAAAAACAATTTTATGAACACCATCCCACGCATCAGTTTGGTTCTTTTCGGCAGTTTCCTGCTGATCTTTTCGTGCAAACAAGCAGAAGCACCTTCAGAAGAAGCCGCAATTTCCAATGAAAAAATCGCAGTATCTGCTGACTCCGTTAGTCCTGTAAAACCCAAAACCGTAAAACAACCTCAACGGAAATTCATCCGCACCGCTGAGTTAAAATTCAAAGTCAAAAATGTCTCAAAATCGACCGATGCCATTGAAAATGCCGCAAGAAAATATGGTGGATTTGTCGCTTCTTCCGAACTCGAAAGCACCATCAACAAACAATTTTCGACTAAAATCAGCCAGGACAGTACGCTCGAAACCACGCGTTATACCGTAGAAAACAATATTCGGCTCAGGATACCGAATGCACAATTTGATACCGTGGTCAAAACCATTGCGCGTGAGGTTGCTTTTCTGGACAGCCGCCATATCAAAGCGGATGATGTGGCGCTCCAGTTGTTGTCGAACGAAATGGCACAACGGCGAAGTGCCAAGCATCAACAACGGCTTGAAAATGCTGTCGATACCAAAGGCAAAAAACTAAATCAGATCGTCAATGCCGAAGATAAGGTTGATGAAACCGGCACAGCGCAGGATGACAAAAAAATTGAAAATCTGGCTTTGCAGGATCAGGTCAATTTTAGCACGATTACGCTTCATATTTACCAAAAGGAAACGGTGAAACAGGAAATTGTCGCCAATGAAAAAGACGCCAGCGCTTATGAGCCGCCATTGGGATTGCAACTTTTAGATTCGATCAAATCGGGTTGGTATATTTTGGAAAGCCTGTTGGTTTTTGTGGTTCATATCTGGAGTTTGATTCTATTAGGAATATTGATTTATTTGGGTATTAAGCGGTATTCTAAAAAGTAAACGTGGTGTTTTAGTCATTGAAAAACGGCACGCGGATAACACCGAAAACACGGATTTACGCGAATTAAAAAAGCCGTTCAATAGAACGGCTTTCGTATTTAAAAATCTTACAGTCTTAAAATCTTACAGTCTACACATGCAGCGCGCGATTATCCGTAGCTGCTAATGCGGCTTCTTTAATGGCTTCTGCAAACGTCGGATGCGCATGGCTCATTCTTGAAATGTCTTCGGCTGAGGCTTTGAATTCCATCGCGGTTACGGCTTCTGCAATCAAGTCAGCAGTTCTGGCTCCAATCATGTGAACGCCTAACACTTCGTCAGTTTTGGCATCGGCTAGGATTTTTACAAAACCGTCTAAATCTCCACTCGCTCTGGCGCGCCCTAAGGCTTTGAATGGAAAACTTCCTGATTTAAATTCAACGCCTGAAGCTTTCAATTGCTCTTCTGTTTGCCCAACTGCAGCCACTTCGGGCCAAGTGTAAACAACGCCTGGAATCAAATTATAATCGATATGTGGTTTTTGACCGGCAAGGATTTCTGCAACCATGGCTCCTTCTTCTTCGGCTTTGTGCGCTAACATCGCGCCGCGAACGACATCGCCAATCGCGTAAATATTTGGAATGTTGGTTTGAAGATGATCGTTCACTTCAACCATGCCTCTGTCGGTCAGCTTCACGTCTGCTTTATCAGCATTTAGTCCGTCAGTGTATGGGCGACGACCAACCGCTACCAAAGCGTAATCGCCTTCTAAAGTGATGGTTTCTCCTTTTGGGTTTTCGGCTTGCACCGTTACGGCTTTTCCTTTTCTTTCTACGGATTTCACTTTGTGCGACACGTAGAATTTCATGCCTTGTTTTTTCAAGACTTTAGTTAATTCTTTCGACAACGAACTGTCCATTCCTGGAATGATTCGGTCCATGAATTCTACTACGGAAACCTGAGCGCCCAAACGAAGATAGACTTGCCCTAATTCGATGCCGATCACACCGCCACCAATGATGATTAGGTGTTTTGGAACTTCTTTTAATTTCAATGCTTCCGTAGAAGTGATGATTCTTTCTTTATCGAGTTTGATGAACGGCAAGTTCGATGGTTTTGAACCTGTCGCTATAATGATATTTTTTCCTTCGATGGTTTCTGAAGTGCCGTCGGCTTTGGCAATCGCTACGTGCGTCGCATCTACGAAAGAACCCAAACCTTCAAAAACGGTGATTTTATTTTTATCCATCAGGAATTTTACGCCACCAGAAGTTTGATCGACGACCGCTTGCTTGCGGGCAATCATTTTTTCAAGATTCACTTTTACTTCGCCTGACACTTCAATCCCGTGATCGGCGAAATGCTGCAATTCTTCGTAATGGTGCGAAGACGCCAATAATGCTTTCGATGGGATGCAACCTACGTTAAGACAAGTGCCGCCTAAAGTGCTGTATTTTTCGATGATGGCTGTTTTGAAACCCAATTGGGCACAACGAATGGCTGATACGTATCCGCCTGGGCCGGATCCTATGATGACTACGTCAAATGAACTCATGTTTTTTGATTTTAGTGACGCAAATTTACAGTTTTTTTGTTTGCTCGCCAAGACGCCAAGACGCAAATTTTGCAGAAAATTGATTTAAAATCCAATGCCCTAGCCCCGATAGTAGAGGAAATCCTTTTGCGCCGGTGTTCGGCGTAAAAGATTGCAACGGATAGCGGGATCAGCTCCTCAAAATCAAAACAATTTGATTTATCTTTGTCGCTCAAATAAAAAACATGATTCCACAAGACACTATTGTTGCGCTTGCAACGCCTTCGGGTGCCGGCGCTATTGCGATTATCCGCGTTTCGGGTGAAGCGGCGATTGCCATTTCGACTGGTATTTTTAAGTCGGTTCGTGGGAAAGATCTGGAAAAACAGAAGTCGCATACTTTGCATTTAGGCCATATTGTGGATGGCAATAAGACTTTAGACGAAGTATTGGTTTCGATTTTTAAAGGGCCGAATTCGTATACGGGTGAAAATACCGTGGAAATTTCTTGTCATGGTTCTACTTACATTCAGCAGCAAATTATTCAGTTGTTGTTGCGTAAAGGTTGCCGAATGGCCAATGCGGGCGAATTTACTTTGCGTGCTTTTCTCAATGGCAAACTTGATTTGTCACAAGCTGAAGCCGTTGCCGATTTGATTTCTTCGGACAACGAAGCGTCACACCAGATTGCGATGCAGCAGATGCGCGGCGGGTTTTCGAACGAGATTGCGAATTTGAGGGTTGAGCTGTTGAATTTCGCTTCGCTGATTGAACTCGAACTTGATTTTGCAGAGGAAGATGTGGAGTTTGCCGATCGTTCACAATTCAATGAATTGATTGAGCGTATCGAACTGGTTTTAAAAAGATTAATAGATTCATTTGCCGTTGGAAATGTAATTAAAAACGGTATTCCTGTAGCCATTGTTGGTGAGCCGAATGTTGGAAAATCCACTTTACTCAATGCCCTTTTGAATGAGGAACGCGCGATTGTTTCCGAAATTGCCGGAACCACGCGTGATACGATTGAAGATGAACTGGTGATTGATGGAATCGGATTTAGATTCATCGATACGGCGGGAATCCGCGAAACGAAAGATGTCGTCGAAAGTATTGGCATTCAAAGAACTTTTGAGAAGATTGAACAGGCACAAGTCGTTTTGTTTTTGGTGGATAGTTCGAGATTTACGATTGATCTTTTGAAAGTGGAGATTGAGAAAATCAGAAACCAATTTCCGCTAAAGCCTTTGATTGTTGTTTTGAATAAGATTGACACGTTGGCTGAAGGAACATTAACTTCGATTGTTGAAAAACTTTCCAATAGCAACGCGCAACTGATTCCGATTTCGGCTAAGAATAAAACCGGCATTGAAGATTTAAAAAATCAATTGTTGTCGTTTGTCAACACCGGAGCATTAAGAAACAACGAAACGATTGTAACCAATACGCGCCATTATGATTCCCTGCTTAAGGCACTTGAAGAAATTCAGAAAGTGAAATATGGCTTGCAGACGAATTTATCTTCAGACCTTATGGCCATTGATATTAAAGAAGCTTTATACCATTTTGGGATGATTACCGGGCAGGTTACTAATGATGAGTTGTTGGGGAATATTTTTGCAAATTTCTGTATCGGCAAATAGCACTCACAAATCATTAAAAATTAAAACAAAGAAAAATACATCAATCCCTTTTAAATAAAGGGATTTTTTATTTTATTTAAAATATTGACTTCGTGTTGTTTTGTTATTTTTTGCTATTTTTTGTACCATTTTTGTACCTCATAAACATATTTTTACTATTTTTGAAATGAAATGGCGAAATTATGTCCCTTATTTACCCTTAATTCTGCTTATTTCGCTTTATATCCTTTTAATTCCACTAAATATGAGTTCAAATATTATAGTAAAAAGAATATGTGATTATTGTAAAAACACCTTTGATGCTAAAACAACAAAGACTAAATATTGCTCTCATATTTGTAACAGCAGAGGTTATAAATTAAATCAAAAATTGAAAAAAATTGAAACGAGCGATACAGAAACAAAATCAAAAGTTTCTAAATATGTTGTGGATGTAAATTCAAAAGATTTTTTAACCGTTAAAGAAGCATCTACATTACTGAATATGTCTTCCAAAACCATTTATAGATTAATTGAACAAAAGGACTTAAACGCATACAATTTTTCGGTTAGAAAAATACTTATCAGAAGAAAAGATATTGATGATTATTTTGAAAGGAATTTGATAAGTGATGATTATGTTAACCCCGAAAGAAAAAGCGAAATAAATTTGAAAAACTCCTATACCATTAATGAAGCCATTGAAAAATTTAATATTTCAAACGGCGCATTATACAATATTATCAAAAGGCACAACATCCCAAAGGAGAAACACGGAAAATATACATTAGTAAAAAAGGAAGATTTAAACAGAATTTTTCAATAACCAAATATGAGTAAAGTAACATTAAGAGAAAAAACATTGAATACTGGTAAAATAAGCCTTTATTTAGACTACTACCCTCCTATTATTAACCCTAAAAACGGAACGGAAACCCGCAGAGAATTTTTAAAATTATATCTATTCAGTAATCCAAAAACAGCAGAAGAAAAAAAACACAATAAAGAAAATCTTGACCTTGCAGAGATAATTAAATCTAAAAGAAATGTTCAACTTAAAAACAAAGAATTTGGCTTTAAAGACAATGTAGTATTGAATGTAAATTTTATAACTCTATACAAAAGCGTTGTTGATGATTATTTTAATAGTGGTAGTGAATCCAATTACAACTCTTGGAAAGCTTCATTAAATCATTTGGAAAATTTTAGTGGTGGCACAATATTATCAAATAATCTGACGCTCGATTATATTAAAAAATACAGAGCCTATCTTTTAAACGCAAAAAGTACAAGAAATTCAAAAATTGCCAAAGACCTAGCAAAAAATACTGCTTCTTCATACTTTAAAAATTTTATAACTGTCCTCAAGATTGCATATAAACAAAATTTGATTGAAAAGAATTTAGCCGAAGATGCTGAATACATTAAAGAAGAAGAAACACATCGGGAGTATTTAACCGAAGAAGAAATCTCTTTGCTATGGAAAACTGAAATTAAAATCGAGAAAGTAAAATATATGGCAATATTTTCCGCTTTGAGTGGTTTGCGTTTTGTAGATATAAACAATCTTTACTGGGAAAACATATTTAAAGACAAACATCAAGGATATTACATTTCATTAAGAGAGGAAAAGACAAAATCAATAAAAAATCATCCTATTTCTGATACTGCTTATAATATTCTGAAAACACAAAAAACAAATACAGGACTGATATTTGGAGGTATTCAATATTCACAAATAACTAGACCTTTAAAAGATTGGATAACGAAGTCCGGCATTAAGAAGAAAATTTCATTTCATAATTTCCGACACAGCTACGCAACCCTACAACTTGCAAATGGAACAGACATATATACCGTATCAAAATTATTAGGTCATAAAAACGTTTCTACAACACAGATTTATACCAAAGTAATGGACAAAAACAAAATTGAAGCCGCAAATCGAATAAACATACAATTAGATGGAATATCTTAAAAATCATCAGGAAATAACAAATACAGAATTAAAAAAAATACTCGACTTTATTATTACTTCTTTTAAATCGGATTATGAAGACGGAAGAACAGCTCTTAAATCAATCGATGATACAATAAGACGAATTTGGGATGAATTTATTGAAACCAGTTTCATATATAAGTACAAAGACCATTTTGAAGAAGTATATCGAATTTATAGGCTATCATTATCTAATTATAACAAAAATAAAGTAGATGTAGTAAAATCTGTCTTAAAAAATGAAGCGCACGAAGAGTTTTTGAAGAGATTAAAAATTAAGAAAGTTTCAAATTATACTTATGATGATGATTTTGACAATATTAGCTATGAAAGCTTTATCATCCATTTATTAAAATACGATGTTTATCAAAACACCTATAATAGATTGTGGGATAATATTGAGCTGTATAAATTGTTTTATGAAGTAAACAATTATGAAGATTTCACTTTAGAAAAATTTGATGGGCATGTAGTCAATTCACCGTTATTTAGAAAAATATTTTCTGAATATTATCCTAGTAAAAAAATCCCTATTGCAGTAAAACGAATTGATGATTATCTTAATACTGTTTATGATATAATTGAAGACAGCGAAGAATTAAATGTTCCTGTAATTAATTCTGAAGCAAAAGACAAAATAAGAAAACAAACATTTGAAATTGACGAACAGTTATTGATTTTAAACCTTTGCTTATCAGATAAAAACTCTATTCCACTAACCGAAAAAATAAAATTGATAATTCTTATTGGCGAAATAAAAGACGACTCCATTTTATACGAATCGTCTTCAAACAATAAAGTATATCAAAAAGTAAATAAAGGAATTTTAAGAAGAGGTAGTTCAAATACAATGTTAGATACCATAGACAGCATTAAAATTAAAATTGATGAATTTGATTTAGTACATACAAAACAAACGTTAAAAAAACATAGAACATCGTTGATTTCTGAACAAAAAGAAACAAAATAACACAAAAAATCAAAATCACATCTCAACATATATCATTGTTTTTCAATACATTAATACATCCCTAAAGTATCCATAAGCCATCCCTAAAGTATTCCTTTAGGGATTTTTTCATTTTACGTTTGCCCCATAAAACAGAAAAATGAATCAACAAATTTACATGCTCTCGGAGGAAGGAATAAAAGTACTTGCAGAGCAAATCACGGAAAACATTAAAAAGGCGATGAATCCCTCTATTTCTTTAACGGAGGATGTCTTTATGAACATTGATGAAACTGCAAAACTCATCAATTTGGCAAAACCCAGTGTTTATGGACTGGTTCATCAAAACAGAATTCCATTTCATAAAAAAGGGAAGCGTTTGTACTTTTTGAAATCACAAATTATTGATTGGTTAAAGTCTGGGAAAAAAGATTCCAAAGATGACACGGAAGCAAAAGCCAATGAATATTTAATGAAAAACCAACTGTTTAATCGTTAACTATGGATTTAAAAAATCTTAAAGATATTGATGATAAAATTGGAAACGCTTTTAAACCAAATAAAGAAATTGCAATTAATCAATTAGAAGAAATAATTTCCAAGATGCCAATTGAAATCAAAACTCTTATTAACGATGCGTTTACTTTAAAAAGGATTCCAAAAGAATATTTATTAAGTTCAATATTATTCGCTTACAGTAATGCTGGTGGTCTTGCCTTTTCAATAAAAGCGATGGGATATATAAATTATGCCAATTTATACTTTTCTATAATTGGAAGTCGTGGAGATATTAAATCACCCGCAATGGATTTAGCAACACTTCCTTTGGTAAAATATGACAACGAAAAGTACAAAGAATTCAAGAAAAATAATGCTGAATTAGATGAAACTGAAAAGAGTGATAGAAAACAATTGTTTCTTCAAGATGCTACCATCGAATCGGCAATTTATACGCATTATAAAAACAAATATTCTATTGGGATTTTTATAGATGAACTCTATTTCATTATTGAAAAAATGGCAAATAAAAGCAGTACTGAAGGCACAGCTTGGAGAACTTTCTTTTTACAAGGAAATACCAATAAGCATATTGATATATCCCGAAAAACAACTGAAAGTTTCAGAATCGAAAAATCATACCCAACTTTATTAGGCTCAATTCAAAATCAATTTGTTCCTAAATTATTCGCTGATGGAAATTTAGAAAGCGGGTTAATCGACAGAATTCTTTTTACAAACAAGTTGACAATGAATAATCAATTGTCTATAAATGATATTTCTACTGAAGCAACTGAAAATTATTCTAAATCCTTAATCAACCTTTTAAATTATCGTACCGAAATAGAAAACACTTTTGAAATGGACGATTTACAGATAGAGCTTGATTCAAATGCCAATAAAAGACTTTTTGAGTATTCTCAAGAATTAATAAATCGTCAAAACAAAGTGAATGATTTAAGCAAAGAATACATTTCAAAAATGATGATAAACATTCACAAAATAAGTCTTTTAACACACTTGATTTTAAATTCTAAAAGACAATCATATCAGAATAAAATCAATGTTGAAACCATTGAAATTGCAATATTGATTCTTGAGTTCTATTTCATTAACTTCAAAATTGTTTTAGATGAAAACATCAATCAAAAAGAGAAATTACCAACTACTGAAGACATTATCAGATTGGCAATAAAAAACAATGCTAGTCAAAAAGATGTTGTTGCCATTACCGGAATGAATAAATCAACCATATCAAGAAAATGGAATAACGAATTGATGCAACTTGCAACTTGAGATTAAAACACAAAACCTCTGAAAAACCAATAGAAACAATACTTAACAACGATTATTCAAAAGATTGCAAGTTGCAGGTTGCAAACAAAAATATATAGTAATGCTACAAAAAACCAAATTAGAACTTACATTCAACTCAAAAAGAGATTATAAATTAATCACTCCTTGCTGTGGTAGAAATAATTCGGACGGAAAATTTATCAACTATAAAAATTTAAGTTCAAATTATGGTTATTGTCATTCTTGTGGAAAAGCTTCATTACCCCCTACTATATATACTGATGAAAACGGAAACGAATACATTTGGGATGAATTAGAAAATAAATTTCAAACAGACTTTATTCCAACCAGAAATAATATTGCAAATCTACCTACAACAACTACTCAAAAATTTATAGATGAATCAATAATATGGAAGTATTTCAAAGTAAATCCCGAAAACAATCTTCTACAATATTTACGCAAAACTTATGGCGATACTAAAACAGAAGATGCAAAAGAAACTTATGCTTTAGGAACAAGTAATGATGGTGGGATTATATTTTGGAGTATAAACACCAATCTAAATGTTCTAAAGGCTAAAATAGCTTACTATGATACAAATGGTAAACGAACTAATAAATTTAGAGTTCCTTATAAAAATGAAGATGGTTATTTCAACTGCTTATTTGGAGAACATTTGGTTTACGATAAAATCAAAACAAAGAAAACCATTGTATTAACTGAAAGTGAAAAAACAGCTATTATTGGCTACATTTTATTTCCTCAATATGTTTGGGTGGCTTATGGTGGAATTAATGGATTAACAGAAAGTAAAATAAGCCCTTTAATTGGTCATAATGTGCTAATTGTTCCCGATATGAGCGAAAATGCCGTTAGCATAATTTCAAATAAAATGCCTCATCTTATTTCATTGGGGATAAATGCTAAAATATGGGATATGACCGAAAGTAAATCTGACGAACAATTAAAACTTGAGGGGATTTATAATAATGATTTAGAAGATGTTTTTAGAAAAATAAATGTTTTTCAACAAGAATAAACCATTGCAATGGCATTGCAATTATCCTCCTAAATCATTGCAATACCATTGCAATATCTCTCAATTCCTTAGTAAAAAGAAACTTTCATACTAATTAATTCTTTCAATGTCATTGCAATTAATAATCGAAAACATTGCAATATTCTTTTCGGGACAGTATACTATAATTTACAATATTATCTTAACGAAATAAATAACAAAAACAATTCACCTTAATAGTTTTTTGAATAATTCTCAAAAAAGCGTAACGTTTTAACAAATGTTTAGTGAAATATTAATTGCATTTAATTACTTTTGATGTGTTTAGTTTTAAAAATGAAAAAATACCACTTCATATTACTTCTGTTATTAGGCATATTCTTTATGCCTAATAACACTTATGCTTGTGGAACTTGCTCGACTGACAAACATTCAGCAAAAAAAGAAGTTTCATCCAAAACAGAAAAAGACGGTTGTTGCGAAAGTAATAATCATTCCAAAACTAAAAACCATAACGGTTGTGGTGGAAAATGTGGACATTCAAAATGTGCTTGCCCTTCAGTTAGTAATGGTTTTACAATTTCATCCGAACTTGTTTTAAAAAACAATAACTTTGATTTTTCTTCTGAAAAACAAAAATTCTCTAATTCAGAAACCTTTATTTCTTCTGGTTTCTACTTCCTTTGGTTAATACCAAAAATAAGCTAAAACCCCTTTTTGACAGCCATAAGTGTGTCAAATCGAAAGCGTAATTTGCTTTTCAAATCATTTATTTTCTCGGTTAATTCAATTTCAAAATTTGAGCATAATACGCTGCGTTTTGTGGTTGTTTAACTAATTCAATTTAAAATTAATTTCATAACGATGAACTCATTAAAAAAAGTAATGATGGCAGTTTTAGTATTGCTATCAATAGTATCAAACGCACAAATAAAAAATGCTAAAACCGAAACAGTTAAAATATTCGGAAACTGTGGTATGTGCAAAACCAAAATAGAAAAAGCAGGGAATCTAAAAAATATTGCCCAAGTCGATTGGAATGAAGATACCAAAATGGCTACCCTGACTTATGATGAAAGTAAAACCAATCAAGATGAAATATTAAAACGTATTGCTCTTGTTGGTTATGACAGCGAAAAATTCCTTGCTCCTGATAAAGTCTATTCAAATCTTCCAGGCTGTTGTCAGTATGACCGAGAAGCAAAAGTTCCAGTAACAGTAGATGCGGTTTCGGGAGCAAATAAAATGGCAATGAATGACCATACTGCAATGAATGATAGTCAAGAAAAAAATCAATTGCAATCAGTATTTGATAACTATTTCTTATTGAAAGATGCCTTAGTAAAAACAGATTCTAAAACAGCAGCAACTAAAGCAAATGAATTACTAACATCAATTGAAACCGTAAAAATGGAAACTTTGAAAATGGATGTTCACATGGTTTGGATGAAAGTTTTGAAAGATTTGAAAGCTGATGCTAAAAGTATTTCAGAAACTCAGGACATCAAAAAGCAAAGAGATTCTTTTAAATCATTATCTAAAAACACTTATGAATTGATAAAGGTTTCAAAACCTACAGAACCAGTATATTACCAATACTGCCCTATGCAGGATGCTAATTGGTTAAGTAAAGAAAATGCAGTTAAAAACCCTTACTATGGCTCACAAATGCTGACTTGTGGTAAAACAGTAGAAACAATCAAATAAAATCTAAAAATGAAAAAAATAAATTCAATATTCGTTCTAGCAACTGCAATAGTTGCACTTTTCACATTAGCTTCATGTTCAAAAGATAACAATACAGCTACTCCTTTAAATGTAGATTACCCAGCAGCTTATGTTGTCAATGGTCAAGATGCAACAGTTTCAGTAATAAAACTATCGACAGGAGAAGTAACAGGAACAATATCGTTTCCTAGTTCCGATATGATTACTTGGCCACATCACATTGCTTATCATCAAGGACATTTAGCTTTGGGAGTACCAGGAATGGATTTTAGTGGTGGTCATGCAACAACTGGTTCAATGCCGGGTAAAATGTTAGTTTTAAATGCAACGACAGGTGCAATTTTAGAGGATTTAGATTTACCAGTAATGAATCACAATACTATATATTCCCCTGACGGTACAGAAATTTGGGTTCCGCAAATGGACATGGATGGAAAAGTATTGGTTTATAATGCTACAACCTATGCATTGATGAACACAATTACAGTTGGAATGATGCCCGCAGAATTAACATTTTCATCTGATGGGACAAAAGCGTATGTGGCTAATGGAGACGATGATACAGTTTCTGTAATCAATGTTGCTACAAAAGCGGTTATAACTACTGTAAATGTTGGCGATAATCCAGTTGGTGCTTGGACTGGAAGCAACGGACAAATGTTTGTTGACAACGAAGACGGACAATCTATTTCAGTAATTAATGTCGCTACAAATGCAGTTGACCAAACTATTGCTTTAGGTTTTATGCCGGGTATCGCTGCTCACAATGGGGTTAAAAATGAATTGTGGGTTACAGATCCTATGAATGCAAAAGTACACTACTACACTTGGGATTCAGGTATGGGAATGTGGATGGATGCAGGTGTAATAAATACAGGAAATGGCACTCATGCAGTTGCTTTTACAACTGATGGAAATACAGCTTATGTTACAAATCAATCCGCAAAATCTGTTTCTGTAATAAATGTAAACAATCATACAGTTACTAAAACAATTATTGTAGGTAACAAGCCAAATGGTATCGTTTTAAAAATGTAATTATAAAAATGAAAAAAACACTAAACATATTGAAGTGGATTTTCAAAAAAATATTTATTAAAAAATGTTGCCAATAGCAACGATAACGATTTAAAATATAAAAAAATGAAAAATATAATGCTTTCAGCCATAGCAATGGCATTTGTTCTAGTTTCTTGTAATCAAAAAAACAAAGAAGCTTCAACAACTAATTCAGAAAAAACAGAAAGTACCTCGCAGTTATATGCGTGTTCAATGCACCCAGAAGTAACAGGGAAAAAAGGCGATAAATGTTCAAAATGTGGTATGGAATTAACCGAGCCAGTTGCAACCACAGAGTCAAAAACGAATGATACAATAACAAAAGTTGAAGAAACTGTTGTTAATTCTATGGTAGCACCATCAGACTATGTAACTGACATTATAACTTGCTATATAAATCTTAAAAATAAATTAGCAAAAGACGATTCTAAAGGTGCTGCGGAAAAAGGCAAAATGCTATTAGCATCATTTAACAGGTTTGATGCAAAAACGCTTGATGCGAAGCAGAAAAAAGAATATCTTGATATTGCCGATGATGCTAAAGAACACGCTGAACATATTGGAGCAAATGGAGATAAATTAGAACACCAAAGAGAACACTTTGTATTATTAAGCAAAGACATCAATGATTTGATTAAAGTCTTCGGCACAAAAAGAAAGTTATATCAAGATTATTGCCCTATGGCAGATGAGGGAAAAGGTGCAATTTGGATAAGCGAAGTAAAAGACATTAAAAACCCATATCAAGGCAGCAAAATGTTAACTTGTGGTTCTATCAAAAAAACATACTAAATGAAAAAAATCATCAAGAAAATAGCAATTATTGGATTCATTATTTTTTTGCTGATGCAATGCTATCAACCTGCTCGTAATATTGGTTACGAGCAGTATTTTTCAGCAAATTTCACTGAAATGTATAAAGTACCAAAGAATATCGAAACCACTTTAAGAGCATCCTGCTATGATTGTCATAGTGATAATACAAACTATCCTTGGTACTCTTATGTTCAACCCATTCGTTTCTTTATGGACGGGCATATTAATGAAGGAAAAAAGGAACTAAATTTCAATGAGTTTGGAAATTATTCTAATAGAAAACAAAGAAGTAAATTAGAGGCAATAAGCAAACAAATAAAATCAAACGAAATGCCTTTAAGTTCTTATACTTTGATTCACAAAAATGCAATACTTACAGCCAAACAAAAAGAAGAAATAATCAATTGGATAAATACCCTTAATAAAGATGAGTAACCTAACACAAATTATTCAGCAATACAAAAATGACAACGAAAGTGTTTACAATACTTGGTTTGTAGATAATGACCAACGACTAAAAGCTTTCCGAACAATTAGACGTGGTGTTTTACAAGTTATTGAAGACATAAAAAACAAAAACTTCCCAAACGATTTTAAAGAAAGTAGTTTAGAGTTTGTGTTGAGTTGTATTGCAGAACAAAAGCAGGTTTTCGTGGGAGTTGCACATCCTTTTTATTGGAAACCAAAATTGCGCATCCCCGATATTTATGAAAATCAAACCAACAAAATAGCTTTTGGTCAGTTTCTCGAAAATTGCATCAATGCTAAAACTGAAGAACAAGTTGTAAAAGAAATTGTAAAGTTAGATACACTTAAAATAAAGGGACTTGGTCCAGCGGTTGCAAGTATTTTATACTTCATACACCCTACTTGGTTTCCACCATTCAATACAGCTATTCTCAATGGATTTAATTTCTTGTACAAAGACAAAAAGAAATTAGGAAGTTGGACAGAATACCTAAAAATCCGTGAAACACTACTCGAAACAAACAGCGCACATAAATCTGAATTATCCAATGATTTAGGAGCAATCGCAGGACTGTGTTTTGAAATTGGAACGCAAAAAATGTTGATTGGCAATGATGAATATTTGAGCGAAGAAGAACGTAATAAATTTGAAAAGAACATTGTAAAACGCCAAAAGGAAATTCAGGAAGAAAAGCAAGAAGAAAACCTTCATAGTGAAATGCAATACCATTTATTAAAAATTGGAGCGTCATTAGGTTTTGATGTTACACCTGCCAGTAATGATAAAAGTAAAGCATTCAATGGACAAAGTTTTTCTTTTATCTCTATGAGTAAATTCCCTGAGTTACCCTGTGATAAAGACACGCAAAACACTATCAAACTAATTGATGTCCTTTGGTTTGAAAAAGGAACAAACAATATTATTGGTGCATTTGAAGTAGAAAAAAGCACCAGTATTTATTCAGGAATTTTACGCCTTTCTGACCTTTATTTTAGTATTTCCGATGGTGATGAAGTATTCTATATCATTATTCCCGACAGTCGAGAAAAAGATGTTATTCAGCAACTCAACAGACCTGCTATAAAAAACTCAAAAATGATTATCAAATACATATTGTTTTCAGAATTGAGAGCCAATTGTGATGCCATTTGCAAATTCGGTTCAGACCATTCAATAATGGATAAAATAGCAAAATCAATTTAACCGTTACCATATGAAACTGTACATAAAAAATATGGTTTGTAGTCGCTGCAAAATGGTTGTAAAGTCTGTGTTTGAAAATATAGGCATTAACCCTATTGGAGTTGAATTGGGTGAAGTTGAATTGAAAAATGACATTGAAGAAAACCAAAAACAAGAATTACTGAAAAGTCTTCGTGCTATTGGCTTTGATTTAATTGATGATAGAAAAAGTAAAGCAATTGATAAAATTAAAACACTCATTATTGATTTGGTTCAGAATAAAAACAATGATTTAAAAAGCAATTTATCCGATTACCTTTCACAACAACTTCATCAAGATTACAATACATTGAGCAATCTCTTTTCCGAAGTAGAAAACACTACTATAGAAAAGTATTTTATGAATCAGAAAATTGAAAAAGTAAAAGAGTTAATTATTTACGATGAACTATCATTAAGCGAGATTGCCTATTCTCTAAATTACAGTAGCGTTTCTCATTTAAGCAACCAGTTCAAAAAGATAACGGGCTTTTCACCAACCTATTTTAAAAGCATAAAATCTGTAAAACGAAGACAAATAGAAGATTTATAAATCTTGCAAATCAAACCCAAAATTGTGCAACTCCAATAAACTGTTATACTGGAAATTTGTATTAAAATAACAAAAAGATGATACATACTTATAACATTACCGGAATGACTTGTGATGGTTGTCGTAGCAAAGTCGAAAAAACATTAAATACTATTGAGGGCGTTGAAGCTTCAGTTTCATTAAACCCACCCATAGCTACTATAACTATGGAAAAACACATTCCAACAACGCAGTTACAAGAAGCGTTAACCGCCGTTGGAAAATACATCATAGAAATGACCAATGGAAAAAATCCACAGGAATCAAATACAAATGAAGCTACTTCAAAATCTTGTTGCTCCACACATTCTCACAGCCACAAAAATGAATTAAAAGTGCCAAGTAATGCTAATGGAAAATACTATTGCCCAATGCACTGCGAAGGCGAAAAAGTCTATGACAAAGCAGGAGATTGTCCTGTGTGTGGAATGGATTTAGTCAAAGCACCAGAGTTGACAGTTAGCAAAACTTTGTATACTTGTCCAATGCACCCAGAAGTTATTAGTGAAACTCAGGGTTCATGTCCAATTTGCGGAATGGATTTAGTCCCTATGAATCCAACTGACACCGAAGACCAAAAAACGTATAAGGATTTGGTAAAGAAAATGAAAATAGCGGTTGTATTTACAGTTCCCATTTTCGCTATTGCAATGATAGAAATGGCACACAACAATCCATTACTTCAACTAATGGAAGCTTCAAAATGGAATTGGATACAACTACTACTTTCGCTTCCAGTGGTTTTTTATGCCTGTTGGATATTCTTTGTTCGTGCTTGGAAGTCAATAATCACATGGAATTTGAATATGTTTACCCTTATCGGAATTGGTACTGGAGTAGCCTTTCTATTTAGTTTAGTCGGAATGTTTTTTCCCGATATTTTCCCAAGTGAATTTAAGACAGAACACGGAACAGTATTACTCTATTTTGAAGCTACAACTGTCATTCTAACTTTGGTTTTGTTAGGGCAATTGTTAGAAGCGAGAGCGCATAGTCAAACTAGCGGAGCGATAAAAGAATTATTAAAATTGGCTCCTACAGAAGCTACTTTGGTTATTGATGGAAGCGATAAAGTAATCTCAATTCACGACATCAAAAAAGGCGATTTATTAAGAGTAAAACCCGGAGACAAAATTCCTGTAGATGGAAAAATAACCGATGGAGAAAGTAGCATTGACGAAGCAATGATTACTGGCGAACCAATACCAGTTGACAAAAAAAAAGATGATAATGTAATTGCAGGAACAATCAACGGTAATAAATCATTTGTAATGGTAGCTGAAAAAGTGGGTTCAGAAACCTTGCTTTCTCAAATCGTTCAAATGGTAAATGATGCCAGTCGTTCAAGAGCGCCAATTCAAAAATTAGCCGATAGTATTGCAAAATATTTTGTGCCAATTGTTGTGATTATTTCGGTAATTACCTTTTTCATTTGGGCAAAATTTGGTCCCGAACCTGCTTTAGTATATGGTTTTATAAATGCCATAGCTGTACTAATCATTGCCTGTCCCTGTGCTTTGGGGTTGGCAACTCCTATGTCAGTAATGGTGGGTGTTGGTAAAGGTGCGCAATCAGGCGTTTTGATAAAAAATGCTGAAGCTTTAGAAAAAATGAATAAAGTAAATGTGCTAATTACTGATAAAACAGGAACCATAACTGAGGGAAAACCATCTGTTGAAAAAATCTATTCGTCAGATAACAACGAAGAGGATTTATTGAAAAGCATTGCTTCATTAAATCAGTATAGTGAACATCCATTGGCACAAGCTGTTGTGAATTATGCAAAAACAAAATCCATTTCATTAATTGAAGTTAAAGATTTTGAAGCCGTTGCAGGCAAAGGAGTTACAGGAACAGTAACCAATAAAAAAGTAGCATTAGGAAATAAAAAACTAGTGGAACAAGTAAAGGCAAGTGTTTCAAATGATTTGGAAAACAAAATTATTGCCGAACAAAAATTAGGGAAAACTGTTTCTTATATTGCCGTTGATGGTATTGTGGTTGGATTTGTATCAATAACAGATGCTATTAAAACCTCTAGCGAAGAAGCCATAAAAGAACTAATGCGTCAAGGTGTTGAAGTAATTATGCTAACTGGCGACAATGTAAATACAGCCAAAGCTGTTGCTGATGAATTAAACTTATCATCCTACAAAGCAGGGTGTTTACCCGAAGACAAATTAAACGAAATTAAACGTTTACAATCCGAAGGAAAAATTGTAGCGATGGCAGGCGATGGTATAAATGATGCCCCTGCTTTAGCACAAGCCGATATCGGGATAGCAATGGGTACAGGAACAGATGTAGCCATTGAAAGTGCCAAAATCACATTAGTAAAAGGCGATTTGCAAGGTATAGTGAAAGCCAAGAATTTAAGTCATGCCGTTATGAGAAATATTAAGCAGAACTTATTTTTTGCATTTTTCTATAATGTGTTAGGTGTTCCAATTGCAGCGGGAGTTTTATATCCGTTTTTTGGAATTTTATTATCCCCAATGATAGCTGCCTTAGCAATGTCATTCAGCTCAGTATCTGTAATAGTAAATGCGTTACGATTACGAAATTTAAAACTTTAAAAAAATGAAAAAATTAGTCTTACTTATATTTGTCCTATCTATATATTCCTTTGCTGAAGGCAAAGTACTCCAGCAATCACAACCTGTAACTTACACCTGTGTAATGCACCCCGAAATTCATGTTACGAAACCGGGTAATTGTCCCAAATGTGGTATGACTTTGATAAAAGAAAAGCCAAAAACAAGTGTTAAAAAGAACCTCCCAAAGCAGGATAAAATTCAATACCCAAAGAAAGATGCTATAACAAAAGATACCATTTCTTATTCAGAAAAGGTTGAAAAAACTGAACCGAAACAAACTACTGTTACAGCAAAAAGCGAACCTCCAAGAACCGTTCGTTACGACTTATATGTTCGTGATACTATTGTAAATTTTTCGGGTAAAGAAAAACGAGCAATAGCAGTAAACGGACAAATTCCAATGCCTACTTTAACTTTTACAGAGGGAGATACTGCGGAAATATATGTGCATAATGAGTTAAACGAAGAAACCTCAATGCACTGGCACGGGTTATTTTTACCTAATCAATATGATGGAGTGCCTAATCTTACCCAAATGCCCATTAAACCGCATACAACCCATTTATACAAATTCCCTATAATCCAACACGGAACACATTGGTATCATAGCCACACTGGTTTACAAGAACAAATCGGAATGTATGGTTCGTTTGTTATGAACAAAAGAACCACTGACCCAACCTTTAGGAAAGGTATTGACGATTTGCCTACTGTTCCTATAATTTTAAGCGAATGGACAGATATGAAACCCGAAAACGTTCATAGAATGTTACACAATGCTACTGACTGGTTTGCTATTAAAAAAGGGACTACTCAAAGTTATGCCGAAGCTATTAAGCAGGGCTATTTCAAAACCAAAGTTGCTAATGAATGGAAGCGAATGAACGCAATGGATGTGAGCGATGTGTATTATGATAAATTTTTAATCAATGGCAAAAACGAAAGCCAATTATCCCAATTCAAAGGAGGAGATAAAGTTCGTTTGCGAATTTCAAATGGCGGAGCATCAACTTACTTTTGGTTAACCTATGCAGGTGGAAAAATTACTGTCGTTGCCAATGATGGTAACGATGTAGAACCTGTTGAAGTAGATAGATTAATAGTTGCAGTTTCCGAAACCTATGATATAATTGTTACCATTCCTGCTGATAAAACTGGATATGAACTTTTAGCAACACCCGAAGACCGAACAAAATCAACTTCAATTTATATTGGTGAGGGCATTAAGCAGTTAGTTTCGCCAATGCCAAAACTCAAGTATTTTGAAGGTATGAAAATGATGAACGGCATGATGAAAATGAACGGTGATTTAGATGATATTGGAATGCAAATGTCATTAAACCAAATGGATATGAATGTAGTAATGTATCCTGAAATCACAGGGGAAATCGAGAAAAAAACAGACGATAAAATGGGTAAAATGAAAATGACTGCTGATGATTATAATAGCAATGAACTTTCAGACATTACAACCTTGAATTATGCAATGTTGAAATCTCCAATTAAAACTAATCTTCCAAAAGATGCACCAGTAAAAGAATTACGCTTTGAACTGTCTGGAAATATGAACCGTTACGTTTGGAGTTTAGACAACAAAGTAGTTTCAGAAACCGATAAAATTCTTATTAAAAAAGGCGAAAATGTTAGAATTGTATTGTACAACGGTTCGATGATGCGACACCCTATGCACTTGCACGGTCACGATTTTAGAGTGTTAAATGGTCAAGGAGATTATGCTCCGCTCAAAAATATAGTTGATATAATGCCTATGGAAACTGACACTATCGAATTTAATGCGAATGTCGAGGGAGATTGGTTTTTTCACTGTCATATTCTTTATCACATGATGAGTGGAATGGGTCGTGTTTTCACTTATGAAAACCAAGCAGCTAACCCCGAAATTCCAGACCCAAAACTAGCACAACGCAAATTATTTGCTGATGATAGAAAATTTCATTTTATGGCTGAAAATGATTTTGCTACTAATGGAAATGATGGTGGGGCAATGTTAGCCAATACTCGTTGGAGTATTGGGACTGAATGGAGATTAGGATATAATAATATGCACGGTTATGAAACCGAAACCCACATAGGCAGGTATATTGGAAAGATGCAATGGTTAATGCCTTTTATTGGTTTTGATTGGAGATACCGTAAAATGGGAATAGATGAAGAAGAAAGAAATCTATTTGGACAAACCAACACAAAAGATAACCGTTCCGCATTCAGCGTCGGACTTAATTACACACTGCCAATGTTAGTTATTTTCCAGTCTGAAATATACACAAACGGAGCTTTGCGTCTTCAACTAATGCGAGAAGATATTCCTATTTCAAAACGCCTTAGAATGGGATTTATGATAAATACTGATAAGGAATATATGGTTGATGCAAGATATATAATCAAAAGAAATTTAAGTATCAGAACCCATTATGACAGTGATATGGGATTTGGAATTGGGGCAAATTTGAATTATTAAAATAAAAATTTTCTGGGCAACAGCAATCTGAAGAGCGAGAAACAGCGCTACTGAATAAAATTAAATTTAAATATTATGAAAAACACAAAAATGATGGCGAAGATGTTTACGGTAATGCTATTCATAGCAGCATCTCTTACAACAAGTAACATCAACGCACAAACCAAAACTAAAAAAGCAATGATGAAAGATTGTTGCATGATGAAAGACGGTAAAATGATGTGCATGAAAGATGGTAAAATGATACCCATGGACAAAGACATGAAAATGAAAAATGGTACAACTTGCATGGTAAATGGCGAATGCGTTATGAAAGACGGAAAAAAAATGAAAATGAAAGAAGGCGACTGTATGGACATGGATGGCAAAATGGACAAATGTTCTATGACAACAAAAAGCAAAAAAACAAAATCTAAAAAGCATACTATGGCAATGACTTATGTTTGCCCAATGCACTCTGAAGTTACAAGTGACAAACCAGGGAAATGCCCTAAATGCGGAATGGATTTAGTGGAAAAAAAATAAATTAAAAGTACATTTAATAGCAATGGCAAATGGCAAAATAGGCTGTTTGTTATTGTTTATTAAAAAAATACTACTTTTACAATCGTGAAATTAATAACCCTCATATTATCCTGCTACATAATAGCTCTTTCCTGTATGCCTTGTGCAGATGGAGAGGCGTTTTCAGCATCCAAAAAAGTAGCGATAAGCAACCAATCTACGCCACACCACGATAATGATGTTTGTTCTCCTATGTGTGTTTGTAGTTGCTGTGGCTGTCAAGGGTTTTCACTAAACAATGCATTCGCCTATAGTCTTATTTCCATTAAGACTAGTATTGATAAAAAAGTACCTGAATACAAGTCAATTTTTGCTTCCAATTTCTTCGGAAGTATTTGGCAACCGCCTCAAATAGCATAATGAAGCCCGAGTAATTTCGGGTTAAAGAGTTGTGGGCTTTCCACAGTATTTAATGGGCATCCGTGCCTAATTACTCATTCATTATACTATAACAATGATAAATAAAATCATAAACTTTTCAGTAAACAACAAACTGATTACAGGGGTTTTGCTTGCTATTTTTGTTTCGTTTGGAATCTACTCATTTACACAATTGAGCGTAGATGCGCTACCCGATGTAACCAATAATCAAGTTCAAGTAATTACAAACTCCCCAAATTTAGCTACTCAAGAAGTAGAACAATTTATTACCTATCCATTAGAAACGGAATTCAAATCATTGCAGGAAATGGTAGAATTGCGAAGTACAAGCCGCTCGGGATTATCAGTAATAACAATTGTCTTCAAGGATAACGTACCTGTCAATATCGCTCGTCAGCGTGTTGACGAGAAAATAAAAACAGCCACAGAAAATATACCCAAACAATACGGCTCTCCTGAATTATTACCCCCAACTACAGGACTTGGAGAAATTTTTCAATATGTGTTAGTGCCACAAAAAGGCTATGAAAAAAAATACGACCTATCCGAATTAAGAACTATTCAAGATTGGATTGTGCGCCGTCAGTTATTAGGAACTGTTGGTGTGGTCGATGTAAGTAGTTTTGGTGGCAAGCTTAAACAATATGAAGTTTCAGTAAAACCAGAGCGATTAGCTGCCAATAATCTAACGTTGATAGATGTTTTTGATGCTTTACAAAACAACAACGAAAATACAGGTGGAAGTTACATTGATAAAGGTCCGAATATCTACTTTATACGAGGAGAAGGATTAATTCAAAACTTGGAAGACATCAATAACATTGTCGTGAAAAACAATACTGGTGTTCCTATTCTTATAAAAGATATTGCCGAAGTAAAATTTGGTTCAGCACCTCGTTATGGTGCAATGACAAGAAACGGAAACGGAGAAACTGTCGGAGGTGTTGTATTGATGCAAAAAGGCGAAAACGCAGTACGGGTTATTGAAAGAGTAAAAGATAAAATAAAATCAATAGAAAAATCATTACCTCAAGGAGTAAAAATTGATGTCTTTGTAGACAGGACAAAACTGATTGACAGAACAGTAGACACCGTTAGTACAAATTTATTGGAAGGTGCATTAATTGTAATCCTTGTATTAGTGCTTTTTTTAGGAAGTTTACGAGCAGGATTGATAGTAGCTTCAGTAATTCCTTTAGCGATGCTTTTTGCCATAATCATTATGAATATGTTCGGATTAAGTGCCAATCTAATGAGTATGGGTGCTTTAGATTTTGGGCTTATAGTGGATGGAGCTGTTATTATTGTCGAAGCTACTTTGCACATTTTTTCCAAGCATTACAAAAACAATATGCTTTCTCAAAATCAAATGGATAAGGAAGTAATCAGTAACTCTTCTAAAATTATGAATAGTGCCATATTTGGGCAAATTATAATCTTAATAGTTTACATTCCATTATTTGTGTTGAGTGGCGTTGAGGGAAAAATGTTTATGCCAATGGCGCAAACGGTAAGTTTTGCCATATTGGGAGCATTGATACTTTCCCTTACTTATGTGCCGTGGGCTAGTAGTCTATTTTTAAGTAAAAAAATACACGACAAACCTAATTTTACAGATAGGTTCATGAATAAACTAAACAACTGGTATCAACCGATTCTAGTAAAAGCTTTAGAAAGAAGATTAATGGTAGTTGCAAGTGCCATATTTCTATTCATAGCATCATTATTTATATTTAATTCTTTAGGTGGCGAATTTATTCCCGAATTAGATGAAGGCGATTTTGCAATGAATTTAAGAATTAGACAAGGTAGTAGTTTGCCACAAACAATAGAAGTTAGTACACAATTAGAAAATTTATTAAAACAATTTCCAGAAGTAAAAGAAGTAGTAAGCAAAATTGGTAGTAGCGAAATTCCAACCGATCCAATGCCAATAGAAAGTGGCGATGTAATAATTGTTTTAAAGGATAAAAAAGAATGGACAACAGCACACAATAAAGAAGATTTAGCTGAAAAGATGAATGAAAAATTAAGTACTATTCCGGGATGCAATTTGTCTTTTGAGCAACCTATACAAATGCGTTTTAATGAGTTGATTGCAGGGGTTAAATCGGATATTGCCATTAAGATATTTGGAGACAATTTAGACCGCCTTTTTTCAGAAGCTAATAAAGCAGTTCCGCTTTTAAAATCAATTGACGGTTTAGCCGATATTAAAGTCGAACAAGTAACAGGGATGCCAAATTTAGTAGTCAATTATAATCGAAATAAAATTGCGCAGTATGGTTTAAATATTGCCAATGTAAACCGCATTATAAATACTGCCTATGCAGGTGGAACTACTGGAGTTGTCTATGAGGGAGAGAGAAAGTTTGATTTAGTGGTTCGTATTCCAAAAAATGAAAATACCGATATTGACGCTCTTAAAAGTCTATTGATTCCTACTCCAAACGGTAATCAAATACCTTTAAACGAAGTAGCAGAAGTAACTTTTAAAACATCGCCATCGCAAATAAGCCGTGAAGATGCACAGCGCAGAATTGTGATTGAAGCAAACGTTAGAGGACGTGATGTGGAAAGCGTGGTTTTAGACATTCAAAAAAAGCTAGATGCTAAACTAAAACTTCCCGAAGGCTATTTCATTACTTATGGCGGTCAGTTTCAAAACTTACAGGAAGCTAAAGGACGTTTGCAATTGGCTGTTCCTGTAGCATTACTACTGATTTTCTTCTTACTGTTTATTACGTTCAAGTCCATCAAAGAAGCTACTATTATATTTTCTGCTATTCCATTAGCGGCTATTGGCGGTATATTGGCTTTGTGGGTTCGTGGAATGAATTTTAGTATTTCGGCAGGAGTTGGATTTATTGCATTATTCGGAGTTGCAGTACTCAACGGTATTGTATTAATCAGTTATTACAATAGTCTGAAAGACGAGGGAGAAGATGATTTATTACAACGCATTTACAAAGGAAGTGCTGCAAGGTTAAGACCTATTTTAGCAACGGCAACGGTAGCCTCATTAGGGTTTTTACCAATGGCTTTGTCAACCAGTGCAGGTGCAGAAGTACAAAAACCTTTAGCAACCGTTGTAATAGGTGGTTTATTGACTTCTACATTATTAACTTTATTTGTTTTACCTGTTTTATATTATTTAGTGATGACACCCAAAAAACTTAAAAAGGCAAATCCTGTAATTACTGTTATTGCTTTGTTGCTAATGAGTAGTTTATCCTATACAGCAAAGGCACAAACCAACCCATTACAGTTAAACGATGCTTTGCAATTGGCTATTAAAAATTACCCTGCTATTCAACAGGCATCTTTGCAAACCAAGCAACAACAAACTTTAACCAAAACAGCTACTGTTTTAGATCCTTTCAATATCAATAGTAATTTGGGGCAAATGAACAGCAAGCTTTTTGATTACAATGTTGGTGTAGCGCAAGGTTTCAGAATAACTAATAAAGCGGATAGAAAATTGTTAAATCAAAATGTAACCGTAGCCAAATCCTTTGAAGAAGTTACCAAAAACGAATTGATTAAAAACGTTTCCAATGCTTACTATAATTGGCTATACAGTTGGCAACAATACAATTTACTGGTTGAAACCGATAAAGTTTTTGCCGATTATGAAAAGTATGCTGATAAAAAATTTCAAGTTGGCGAGAGTAACAGATTAGAGAAAATCAGTGCTTCATTACACCGCAAAGAATTGAAAAATCAATTGGCACAAGCCAATACGCAAGTGGTTTATTATTTAGCTGAACTTCAAAAATGGACAAAAAGCAATGAAAACTACACAGCTCCATCAAAATATGAAGCTTTGCCCGAAATCAGTTTAACCGATAGTACATTAGTGAAAGACCATCCAATTTTAAAGTATTTGCAACAACAAATTATTGCCAAAGAGTTAAGCGTAAAAGCAGAAAAAGCAAAAGCAATTCCCTCTTTTAATTTGGGCTTTAACGGACAAAGTTTAGACAAAGAAAAGCCTTTCTATTACGGAAGTGTCGGTATAAATATTCCTTTGTTCAGAAACGGTATCAAAGCACGAAGCCAAGCAGCAGAAATCGAAACAGAGATTGCAAAAAAGGAATTGGAAAAATCCCAACAAGAATTAGCAACAATCTATTTGCAACAATTTGAACAGCAAAAGCAGTATTTGGAACAACTTAATTACTACAAAGCAGAGGGTTTGCCAATGGCAGAAAGTATAATAACATCTGCACAACGGCTATACAAATCGGGTGACATCGGATATATTGAGTATGCCCAGAACCTAAAAGATGCCAATAAAATAAAAACAGATTATCTAACGGTATTGAATAATTACAATCAAACGGTTATCAATATTCAGTACTTAATAAACAAATAAAATTCGTCACTATGAAACACAATATAATCATCGCACTGATAGCTATACTTACCTTTAGCTCGTGCAAGAACAATTCCGAAGAAGCTAAAAAAGAAGAAGCTACAACTGAATCGAAAAGTCAAACTATTGTTCACTTTACAGATGGCCAAATAAAAGCTATCGGATTAGAGTTAGGCAGTTTTGAAAACAAGAATCTAACTTCTTCCTTAAAAATAAATGGTAAACTTTCTTTACCGCCACAATACCAAGCACAAGTAAGTATATTGAGTGGTGGAATTGTAAAAAACATCTATGTTCAAGAGGGAGAATTTGTAAAGGCAGGGAAAACATTGGCTACCATTGTCAATACCGAAGTTTTACAATTACAACAGGATTATTTAGAGAACAACGCTAATCTATCTTATTTGGAAAAGGAATACCAACGCCAAAAGGAATTAAGGGATGATAACATTAATGCAGGTAAAACCTATCAACAAGCACAAAGGGAATTACAGATTGCACAAGCCAAAAGAGAAACGTTTAAATCTAAATTGATGCAATTGGGTATTAACGTTGCTAATTTATCTTCAAAAAACATTGCTTCAAGCATAGCTATTTCAGCTCCTATAAGTGGCTATATTCAACACATCAATTTGAGTATGGGAAAATATGCTGAACCAAACGCCTTACTTTTTGAAATCATTGACAACCGTTTTTTACATTTAGACTTGAAAGTTTTTGAAAAAGACATCCACAAAATAAAGATTGGACAACAGATAACATTCAGTGATGCCAATGATATTGCACACACGCATCCTGCAACTATTTATGCTGTAAATAAAGCTTTTGAGCCTAACGAACAAGCAGTATTGGTTCACGCAAAAATTAACGAAATGACCGAAACGGTTTTGCCGGGCATGTATGTAGAAGCAAGAGTAAAAATCAATAATGCGAATGCTGTTGCATTGCCAACAGAAGCTATCGTAAATAATGGTGAAGACCATTTTATATTTATTGAAACAGCCAAGAATACATTTCAGCAAATTAAAATTACTACTGGAGCAACTGATATGGGCTACACCGAAGTAAAAGCCATAGATAAAGTAGCACCCGATGCTAAAGTGGTGATAAAAGGTGCTTATTATTTACTGTCAGAGTTGACAAAAGGAAGTGGAGAAGAAGAGTAAAACCAATAAGAAAATCAAATGGCACACCAACACAAATACGATGCAAACGGCAAACAGCTTTGTTGCACTCTTGAAGAGAAAATAAATAGGAAAACGGATAAGGATAGCGGTTGTTGTACTACTCACAAAGAGCATAAACATTCAGACGAAGACGGACACGACCACGACCATTCTAGCGGAGACCAAACTACATTGCAAATGTTTACACCTGCAATTATTAGTTTCACTTTATTACTCATTGCAATTGCTTTCGACAACTATTTTACGCAAACTTGGTTTACAGGTTGGGTGCGAATTGGTTGGTATATTGTGGCTTATATTCCTGTTGGTTTTCCTGTTTTAAAAGAAGCCATTGAAAGTATCCGTAAAGGCGAAATATTTTCGGAATTTCTATTAATGTGCATTGCAACACTTGGAGCATTTTCTATCGGACAATTTCCCGAAGGAGTTGCTGTAATGCTGTTTTATGCCATTGGAGAAATATTTCAAACGTTGGCAGTTCAAAGAGCAAAATCGAATATCAAATTATTGTTAGACCAGCGACCTGACGAAGCTACCGTTTTAAAGGAAAATGTTGCTATTTCCAAAAAAGCTTCTGAAATAACTATTGGCGAAATCATCCAATTAAAACCTGGAGAAAAATTAGCGTTAGACGGAAAATTGCTTTCAGACAATGCCACATTCAATACAGCCGCATTAACAGGAGAAAGCAAACCTGATAGTAAGCTAAAAGGAGAAACTGTTTTGGCAGGAATGATAAACCTAAACACCGTTGTTCAAGTGGAGGTTACTACTGCTTACACCGATAGTAAACTTTCAAAAATCCTTGAAATGGTGCAAGAAGCCACAGCCAAAAAAGCACCAACAGAATTATTTATTAGAAAATTTGCCAAAATCTACACGCCTATTGTAGTGTTTTTAGCAATTGCAATTTGTGTTTTACCTATGCTTTTTGTAGATAATTATGTGTTTAGAGATTGGTTGTATAGAGCATTGGTATTCTTGGTTATTTCGTGTCCTTGTGCTTTAGTTATCAGTATTCCTTTGGGTTATTTTGGCGGAATTGGAGCAGCAAGTAAAAACGGGATTTTATTCAAAGGTTCAAGCTTTCTCGATATAATGGCATCTATTCAAGTAGTTGTTATGGATAAAACAGGAACACTTACAAAAGGCGTTTTCAAAGTCCAAAAAGTAGTAGCCGTTGATGTTTCTGAAGCTGATTTAGTAAAATGGGTTGCAGCACTTGAAACTAAATCAACGCATCCTGTCGGAACGGCTATTATTGAACACGCAAAAGGAACTGAAAAGGATTCAAAAGTTACCGATGTAGAAGAAATTGCAGGACACGGACTAAAAGGCAAAGTAGATGGAAACGAAATCTTGGCAGGAAATATAAAACTGATGAAAAAATACAATATCAGTTACGATGCTGAAATTGATAATACTCCTTTTACAATTATTGTTATTGCCATCAACCAAAAGTATGCAGGATATTTTCTAATTGCCGATGAAATCAAAGAAGATGCAAAACAAGCAATTGATAGCTTACACAAAGTAAATATAAAAACTGTAATGCTTTCGGGCGACAAACAAGCAGTTGTTGATGCAGTTGCAAAAGAACTAAAAATTGATTTTGCACATGGCGATTTATTACCCGAACACAAAGTTGAAAAGGTAACAGAATTAAAATCACAAAACCTAAAAATTGCCTTTGTTGGCGATGGTGTAAATGATGCTCCAGTTGTTGCTCTTGCAGATGCAGGAATTGCAATGGGTGGTTTAGGAAGTGATGCAACAATTGAAACTGCTGACATCGTAATTCAAAACGACCAACCTTATAAAATATTTACCGCTATCAATATTGGCAAGAAGACTAAACAAATTGTTTGGCAAAATATAGGTTTAGCATTTATTGTAAAAGCAATTGTTTTAGTTCTTGGTGCAGGCGGTTTAGCTACAATGTGGGAAGCCGTTTTTGCGGACGTTGGAGTAGCGTTATTGGCGATACTTAATGCGGTTAGAATTCAAAGGATGAAGTTTTAAAGATTAACATAAACTATAGTTTGAACTAAAAAACAAAATTTAATATAAGTTTTGTTTTTTTTAAATACAATTATCGTAATATTGCAATATAAATATATTACTAATGGGAGCAACAAAAACTGACCACTTTACCGAACAACAAAATGATATAGCCATTTTAGCCAAAGCATTAGGGCATCCTGCTCGAATAGCGATTATGGAATACTTGCTAAAAGTTGATACTTGTATCTGCGGAGACATCGTAAACGAATTGCCATTGGCACAACCAACGGTATCCCAACATCTAAAAGAACTGAAAAATGCAGGCTTGATAAAAGGAAGCATTGAAGGAACATCTATTTGTTATTGTATCAATGAGTCTGGAATTGAAAAAATAAAAGGCTTCTTCCAGCATATTTCCGAAGACCTTGACAAAAAAAGAAATAAATGTTGTTAAACTTAAATAATGAATTATTATGAAATTATCACAAATTAAATCCATTTTAAAAACAGTTGAAGCAGTTAACTTCACTTTACCAAACGGCACTTCAGTACCCGAACATTTCCATGTAACTGAAGTTGGTTTAATAACCAAAAACTTTATCGATTGTGGAGGAACAGTACGAAAAGAAACTGTTGTTAATTTTCAGTTATGGGATGCTAATGATTTTGAACACCGTTTAAAACCCCAAAAATTAATAAACATTATTGAACTATCTGAAAAAGTATTAGGTATAGAAGATTTTGAAATTGAAGTAGAATACCAAGACACAACTATTGGTAAATACGAGTTAGATTTTGACGGAAGCGATTTTGTATTACTGAACAAACAAACAGCTTGTTTGGCACAAGAGCAATGTGGTAATCCTATCGAAAAGCAAAAGGTAAGATTATCAGATAGAACCGATGAACCTTGTTGCGCTCCTGATGGAAACTGCTGTTAATAAAGTAATTTTTAGAAATCAAAAAAATGACTACAACTAAAACGATTATTTTTTCGGAAATTGAGAAACTAATAAGCACTTTTAATTTTAATAACATTTCGGCAGAGCGAAAAGAAACTTTGCAACCGCTTGTCGATTACATTCAGTCCAAAACTACAAATCAGCAAGAAATAAGATTGAATTTAATTTGTACTCACAATTCAAGAAGAAGCCATCTTTCTCAAATTTGGGCACAAACAGCGGCAGCTCATTATAATATCAATAATGTATTTTGTTATTCGGGCGGAACAGAAGCGACTGCAATGTTTCCTATGGTTGCAAAAACTTTAGAAAATCAAGGTTTCAAAATTAAAAAAATTGCAGAGGGAAACAATCCAATTTATAGCATCAAATACGCAGAAAATGAGCATCCAATTATTGGCTTTTCTAAAAGCTATGATGATGACTTTAACCCCGAAAATCAATTTGCGGCTATAATGACTTGTTCACAAGCCGATGGTGGTTGCCCGTTTATTGCAGGAGCAGAAAAACGCATTCCAATCACATTTGAAGACCCAAAAGCATTCGACAACACTCCACAACAAGCAGAAAAATACGAAGAACGCAGTTTACAGATTGCAACCGAAATGTTTTATGTTTTTTCACTAATCAAACAATAACTATGTCAGCTAATAATTGTGCTCCGGTAGTAGAACGGAAAAAATTAGGTTTTCTTGATAGATTTTTAACCCTTTGGATATTCTTGGCAATGGCTGTAGGTGTATCGGTTGGCTATTTCATTCCGTCAAGTAGTGGTTTTATCAACTCCTTTTCAAGTGGAACAACTAATATTCCTTTAGCAATAGGTTTAATTTTGATGATGTACCCACCATTAGCCAAAGTGAATTACTCCAAAATGGGAGAAGTGTTTAAAAATACAAAAGTACTTGGTGCATCATTAATTCTCAATTGGATTATTGGTCCAATTTTGATGTTTTTTTTAGCGTTACTTTTTCTAAATGGCTATCCCGAATATATGATTGGAGTAATTCTAATTGGACTAGCTAGATGTATTGCAATGGTAGTAGTTTGGAATGATTTAGCCGAAGGAAACCGTGAATACGGAGCAGGATTAATAGCTTTAAACAGTATTTTTCAAGTATTGCTGTACAGTGTTTATGCTTATGTTTTCATCACGATTTTACCTCCTTATTTTGGGTATAAAGGCTTTGAAGTGAATATTAGTATCGGACAAATTGCAGAAAGCGTAGGTGTATATTTAGGAATTCCTTTTGCACTCGGAATAATAAGCCGTTATACACTTATTGCTCTCAAAGGTTCAGAATGGTTTGAAAATAAATACGTTCCTTTTATTTCTCCAATAACATTAATTTCATTGTTATTCACTATAATTTTAATGTTCAGTTTAAAAGGAGAATTAATTATTCAGATTCCAATGGATGTATTACGAATTGCAATTCCGTTAGTAATTTATTTTGCAATAATGTTTACCATCAGTTTTTTCATAGGTAAATATTTTGGAGCAGATTATTCAAAATCGACAGCAATTGCCTTTACAGCAACTGGAAACAATTTTGAATTAGCGATTGCGGTAGCTATTGGAGTTTTTGGTATCAATAGTGGTCAAGCTTTTGCAGGTGTTATTGGACCACTAGTAGAAGTGCCTGCATTAATTGCATTGGTAAATCTTGCTTTTTGGTTTAGGAAAAAATTTTATATTGCTAAAGCATAAATTTCTGAAATAAGGAGCAACTTATCTAAACAATATGCGATTTAAAAAAATTGCAATACTTTTGTAAAGGTTTATGTAACTTGAATAAGGCTTTATTAAAGAGATTGCAATACAATTGCAATTATTTATATCGATAATTGCAATTGTATTGCACGTTCATTAAAGAGGAAATTAATACGCTGTTTTTTTATTTCTTGTACCTTATTTGTACCTCATTTCATTGAAGCCCTTTAAAATCAATAACTCATTATTTCTGTATCGGGAAATAGGCTTTCTTTTACCTCATTGGTTATTATTTTTTTATAGGAATTGCTTCATCTGTTCGCTTTGCTCGGGTCGGTGAATCTTCGCTATGCTGCGATTTGTCTTGAGGTTTAAATGGGTTGGAATGATTTCATAATTTAGTTTTGTCTTAAATTGTGTCGTTTCCTTAACTGTACCTGCCATTTTAGAACGTACAGCACAAGCCCAAAAGGCGAAATGATAAAAAAGGCAAATATTTTTGCAACCAAACTTCAAGTTGCTTGTCTAATAATGATATATGAGCAATGAAAGTAATCCTTTTTCTGACAAGGTTATTGTTACGAATATCCTGAATGGAAACATTCAAGGCTTTGCTGTTGTGGTAAAAAATACAGAAAAACTGGTCACTCAAATTGTACGAAAAATGTTGGCCAATGAAGATGACCAAAAAGACCTTGTACAGGATATTTATTTGAAAGCTTACCAAAACCTGGCCTCATTTCAATTCAAATCTAAATTATCAACCTGGATTGCAAACATTGCTTACAATACGACCGTAAATTATCTTCAAAAGAAGAAAATTCCAATCATTGAAATAGAAACAATGATTGAAAATAAGTTTACAATAACTGACCATCCAGAATTCGTAACTATCAAAACAGAAGCAGTCGAAATTCTTAATGCTGAGATAGGCAAACTTTCACCTTTGTATCAGACTTTAATCACACTTTACCATTTAGAAGAATTGCCCAATAAGGAAATAGCAGCCATTACCAACTTACCAGAAGGAACGATAAAAAGTTACCTATCCAGAGCAAGAAAAATCCTTAAAGACAATATTAATTCCCATTATAAAAATAAGCTACCATGAAAAATGATCATTTAGCAGACGAAACTTTACAGGCATTTCTATTCCATGAAAGGCAAGACGATACCGTCGCCACACACCTCGCAGAGTGTACAAACTGTCGTGAAAAACTTGAAAAATATCAGCATTTGAATGATAGCCTTTCGGAAATAGCACCTGAAACTTTTTCTTTTGACCTTACCACTGCTGTGATGGACAAAATCATGCAATACGAGAAGAAAAAAAGCAAAAAGCAAGAATTCGTCTTTTGGGCGCTTTTGACTTTTTTAGCTGTTATTATGGCATCATTGGCCATTCCATTTATACCTAAAATCCTGACCGTGTTTTATTCAAAATCTATATTCGCAACGCTATTGGTGGTGGGAACAGGCTTGGTGGTATTGCTATTTTTATTGGCTGACATTCACCAACAATACAAAACGAAGGAGCAAAAAATATTTAAAAACAATTTGCAACCGATACTTTAATTGGCTGTCTAATAGAGTATCTTTTAAAATCAATTTAGAAATGAAAAAATCACCAACAAGCATCCTAATTTTACTGGCAACAGTTCAGGCTTTTGCACAAAATAAAACCATAACAGCTAAAACATCAAGTCCTATTGAACCGTTGGCATCAGAACCGATAGCTGGAATAATACTTCCTATTTTGTTTATTCTTTTTTTGGTATTTATGCTCATCGCTTTGATTAAGTATTTTTTAGAATATCGTTTAAAAAACAAACTCATTGAGAAAGGAATGTCAGAACAATTATCGGCCTATTTGTCAAACAAAAATGACCAGGAAAAACAGAATGAGGTTATTAAATTGGGTATTTTATTTTGCGGCCTTGGAACAGGTTTGACCATGACTTACCTGACTGCCCCCATTAATATTCATTCCTTAGCCATTATGGCTTTTAGTCTTGGACTCAGTTATTTGGCTTATTTCTTCTACCTGCGACGTTAAAGCGCATTGCTTTTAACACCTCTTCATTATCGCAAAAATTAAACTTCACTTCGTGAGGCTGGCAGCGTATTGCTCAAAAAAAAACACTCAAACACTTTTAATTAATCCATTTTAAAAATCATAAAACAATGAAACATACAGTCACATTAGTAGTACTTTTAGTGGTTCAACTAGTATTCGGACAAGCAAAGCAGGTTTCCGCTTTTGATGCAGCTTCCACAAAGAACATAGAAGCCGAAATTGATGCCATTTTCAATCAGGCCTACCCTGTCAATTCGCCTGGGGCAACTGTTCTGATAGCCAAAGATGACAAGATAATTTACAGAAAGGCTTTCGGTATGGCCAACTTAGAATTGAAAGTGCCAATGAAGCCCGAAAATGTATTGCACTTGGCTTCCATCACCAAGCAATTTACAAGTGTATCGATCTTGATGCTGATGGAACAAGGCAAACTTTCCCTTCAAGACCCTTTATCAAAATACATTGCAGATTTCCCAAGAGGAAATGAAATTACGCTTCACCATTTGCTAAATCATACCTCTGGCATTAAGAGTTACACCAATTTGCCTGAATTTAGAACCAAAACCCGGCTTGATCTGACCCCCGAAGACATCCTTAGCAATGTCAAAAACCTGCCCTTGGAATTTAACCCTGGCGAAAAGTATGAATACACCAATTCGGGCTATGTCCTTTTAGGGTATATCATAGAAAAATTATCCGGTATGAGCTATGAGGAATTCATACAAAAAAACATCTTCGACAAACTCGGGATGAAAAATTCGTATTACGGAAACAGTTACAAAATTATTCCTGACAGGGCCAATGGCTACCAACTCAATGAAGACCACTACGAAAATCCTGAGTATATGAGTACGACTATTCCTTATGCTGCAGGTTCGTTGATGGCTACTGTTGATGATATGTTTTTATGGAATAAAGCCATTGAGAACAACACCCTTATTTCAGAAAAAAGCAAAAAATTAGCTTTTACAAACCACACTCTGACCAACGGAAAACGCGACAATTATGGATATGGTTGGTTTATAAATGAACTGGCTGGTATGACAACGCTCGAACATACCGGAGGCATCAATGGTTTTTCCACTTCTGGCATTTATGTGCCTGACAGAAATATTTATGCCATCGTATTGACCAATCTTGATGACGGCAAAGGTCCTGAAACGCATAACCTCAAAGCGGTATCTTTTCTTTTGGGCAAACCCATCGTGGATAAAGCAGCGGTAAAACTTTCTGAAAAGCAACTAAAAAAGTGGGTTGGTGCTTACCAATTTGAAGATGTCGTTCGTTTTATTATTTACGATCATGGCATGCTTTACAGTATGCGTGAAGGCAGTCGCCCTTTAAAGCTTATACCACTTTCAGAAAATGAATTTAGGTTTGAAGACCTCACCACAACTTATATTTTTTCATCAAAAGACGGCAAAAAGCAAGTACTCTTTGCAGACCGTATCAAAAAAAGCATGGGTACTGAAACAGACAAAAAGCCAGCGTCAGAAAAGGAATCCATCACTTTGGCACCAGAAATTCTTATCCAATATGTTGGTGTTTACGAACTGCAACCGTCTTTTCAAATTGAGATTGAAAGGCAAAATGACCGTATTTTTGCAAAGGCCACAGGACAGCCAGCTGTTCAGCTTTTTGCGGAAACCGAGAATATTTTTTTCATCAAAGAGATCGATGCCCAAATTACTTTTAATTTAGACGCTAATAACACTGTGAAAAGTCTTACTTTTTCTCAAGGGGGGAGAAAAATGGAAGGTAAGAAAATAAGGTAGTAAGTGCTACCTTTAAACAAAAGAGCAAGTCTTTGATTATTGCGTTTATGTAATTGTTGTGCTAATGACTTTCTTTTGTCTTGATGCAAATCGACGTAGGAGATTCAGCGAACACCGGTGACAAATAAAATCTTGGTGAGCTAAAAGAAACAAAAGATTAAGTCTTTGATTATGACGCTTACGTAACTGTTTTACTTTTCTCTTTCTTTTGCCTTGATGCAAATCGACGTAGGAGATTCAGCGAACACCTATGACAAATGAAATCTTGGTGAGCTAAAAGAAACAAAAAATCAAGTCTGATTATTTTATTCTGTAAATCATCCCAATCCATTTTCCCTATCGCAACCCCAGCCGTTCGTTCGGCCAGCGCACCTCCTGGCTCTTCGCTAAAAATGTCCACCGGACATTTTCTTAACGCTCAGCCCTCTCCTCAACTCCGGGGTTGCTCCCATCCTCCAACGCGCAAAATGCATTGAGTGATTTACGACGAAGAAAATAATAAGACAGGGCTCGTGGTAGGTTGGACTAATCGATAATCAATGGCGTTTTATCTTGTGGTTTAATAGGATTTGGCTTATACCCTATTGAGGTTATTTAAACAAATGCTCATTGGATATTTAATTGTTTTATATGAATGTAACCCAAGATACTGGTTACCAAAAAACAGACTAAGCTAAAAACGGTAACCGATGAAATACCAAAAATCAAAGGCATTTTATCCCCTAAAGAAACAGCTAATACACTAAAAGAATAAGGGAAACAAATAGATTGTGGCGCTTGAGAAACAATGATCCCAATAATGGCTAAAAACATCCCAAATCCTAAAGGGACAACAAAATTTTTATATCTAAAACTTAACCAAAATTGAATTCCGATAATTCCTAAAGAAGCCGCAAAGGAAATCAATAGCATTTTGATGTATTTTAAATGTTCTGGCTGAAAATTCAAAAAAGCCAAATCTGGATGCACTATCCCTAATAAAAATCCTGATAATAAAATGGCTAAATAATAATAGATATAAGTAGTAATTATAGCGAAAATTACTATGGTTAATTTTCCAAAATAGATACTCCATTTAGGGATAGGCAAAGCGAATAAATGCTTCATTCCTGATGATTTATGTTCTATTTGCATGATTAAACCTGTAATTAACACAATAAACATGGGTATAAAAAAAGGCGTAGAATTTTCAATCTGAACCGTCATAAAATAATCCCAAGGATTTACGCCAATTTTAGGATTGTTTGTTTTATGTTTTATGAAAAATGCTATGAAAAATAGTATAGGAAAAAGTACTGCGCTAATCATCGTAAGCCAAAAAGCAAATGTTCTTTTTAACTTGATGAATTCATTTTTTATGCTTGATACGTAGCATGATACTGCTGTCATAATTTTTAGTTTTCAGTTAGGGATAAAAAAAGTTCTTCGAGATCGTTTTTAATTGACACTTGATAAACATTTATTCTTTCAGCTCTTAAAATATCGATCACTGCTGTAATTTCTTCTTTATTTTTGACCTCAATCTGTAAAAGATCATCAAGTAAAGCGCTATGCTCCATTTTCAAATTCTTTAGAACGGACAGAGCTTCTGTGGGCTTATCTACTTCAATAGCTATTTTAAGGTTGGTCCCCTGAGATTCTTTTAAACCAGCCACCGTATCTTGGTATAACATTTTACCATCTCTGATAATACCTACGTGTGTGCACGTTTTTTCTATTTCACTTAATAGATGACTGGAAATAAATATGGTAGTCCCGTATTTTTTATTTAAGTCTTTAATCAGTGTTCTCATTTCAATAATTCCTTTCGGGTCTAAACCATTGGTTGGCTCGTCTAAAATGATGAGCTCAGGATTACTTAACAATGAAATCGCCAATCCTAAACGTTGCTTCATACCTAAAGAGTATTCTTTTATTTTCTTGTTTTTTGCTTGTGTTAGTTTGACAATTTCTAATACTTCATCTATTCTAGTAAATGCTATATTCTGGCGATAGTTGGCTGCTATTCTTAAATGATCAACCGCATCTAAATGATCGTATAAAGAAGGGTTCTCGATTAAGGCTCCCACTCTGTTTAAAATTTGAAGTCTGGTTTTACTATTAAATGTTTGACCGAAAAGAACCACGGTGCCTGAATTTTTCTTTAACAATCCCAGCATCAAACGAATGGTGGTACTTTTTCCGGAACCATTGGGTCCCAGAAATCCATAAATACTTCCTTTAGGAATTTTTAGTTCCAAATTTTCAATATCCTGTTTTGTTTTATGATAAGAAAAATGGAGATTTTTGATGTTTACAATAAGTTGGTTCATAGGTATATCAGATTGGTTTGCTTGTTCCCTAAACGAATCACTAAACGAATTGTAACAAATCCAAAATAAACCAACCTATTGTCTGATCTTAAAACAGGGTGTTTATTTTATATTAAAAATTATGAATCATCGGAGAAACTGGTTAAAGCAAACAGGTTTAGGGATTGTAGGTATAGGCGTTATGCCGTTGGAGCGTTTTGCCATTCCAACAACAGAAAACCTCATTGAAGAAAAAAAGGAAAGCCTGATTCGGTTAAGGTCAAACGAAAATCCTTACGGTCCATCTCCATCGGCAAGAAATGCCATGCGTAATAGTATCAACGTCAGCAATCGCTATGATTGGGACTTGTTGGACGAACTTCTTGAAAAAATTGCCCAAAAGCATCATTTAACTACCCAAAACATCTTATTGGGCGCGGGTTCCTCTGAAATTTTAAATTTAGTGGCCTTGTATTGCTCTAAAGCATCAGGGAATTTAATTATAGCGGAAACTACGTTTGATTATTGGACCGTAACCGCGGAACAAGCAGGTCTTAAAAAAATTGCCATCCCATTAGCGGCTGATAAAAAACATGATTTATCAGCCATGTTAAAGGCCATTGATGCTGACACGAAATTGATTTACATCTGCAATCCTAATAATCCAACGGGGACCATTTGCGCCAGTGAAACATTACTAAATTTCATCAATGAAGCCACCAAAAGAACAAAAGTTTTAGTCGATGAGGCTTACCTGGATTTTACAGACCAACCCTCAGTGGCAAGCCTTGTAACGGAAAATAGAAACCTAATCATTGCCAAAACCTTCTCAAAAATATATGGTTTAGCAGGTTCGCGTATCGGATATGCCATAGCGCATCCTGATACTATAACGGCAATAAGTCAACTGCAATTTTCTGCCAACGGCAGTCTCAGTGTTGTCTCGGCTGCAGGCGCTCTAGCATCATTAAAGGATGATAAATTTGTAACCGATACCATGGCATTTAACCATGAAGTAAGACAATACACGATGGAACAATTGGAGCATTTAAAAATACGTTGTATTGCGTCGCATACAAATTTTGTCTATTTTTCATTAGAAAATTACAACAAAGACTTTTTTGAGCAGTTAAAAAAGAACCATATTCTTGGGACAAAGATATACGAAGAAAACGGAAAATGGTCAAGAATTACCATCGGCACCATGGCGGAAATGAAACAATTTATCAAAGCTTTAGCGTAAATATAAAACACCTGACGAAAGGCAAGAAACTTACAGAAAAATGAAAAATGTTCTACTACTTTTAATCTTTACATTCACGAGCGCTTTAACTTTCGGACAAACCAAAATACACTACAAAGTATTTTATACGGACCAAATCGAACATGAAGGGTTGAAAATCGAAATCTCATTTACTTCAAAAAAAGCAACAGACTCCACCTATTTTCAATATTCCAACGAAGTTTGGGGAGAAACGAATCTCACCAACTGTTTGAAACTGATACAAGAAGAAAATCCTAAATACGCTTTTAAAATTGTAGCCGATAGCAACAGAATCGTCGTGTATCATCCCAAAGAAAAAAACATCCGTTTTTCATACCACATCATACAAGACCTTAAAGAAGAAAGCCCGAAATCAAAAAACAGACCGCTGCTGCAAAAAAACTATTTCCATATTTTAGGACAAAGTTTGTTCGTTATTCCTGAAGAAATATTCGAATCTAATATTGACGACCCTGAAATTATTGCGGACATTGAATGGTTGAATTTTCCCAAAAACTTCATCATCCACAACACCTTCGGATCACAGCAAGTAAAACAAACCTTAAAAGTAAAACTTTGGAGTGCGTTTTATAATTCCTTATTTGTTGGTGGAGACTACAGAATCAAATCCTTCAACTACCTGAAAAAAACCGTTTATTTTGCCATCAGAGGAACATGGCTTGGAGCATATACGGACGACAACCTTTTTACTGCCTTGAAAAAGACCATTCCAAGCCAAAGAGCGTTTTGGAACGACAATAATTTTGATTATTACACGGTGATTATGACGCCAACCATGACACAAACAGATAGCATCTATAAAGGCCAAAGCATCACAGGCTCCGGTGTGAAAAACGGGTTTTTGATTCAATCTTCAAACAATCCGTTTAATCACTTTCCGACTATGAATTACATCTTCAATCACGAAATGATGCACGATTGGATTGGCGGGAAAATCCCCATGCGAAATGAAGAGTTGAATTATTGGTTTAGCGAAGGATTTACCGATTATTACGCCTACAAAAACAGGCTGCGAAATCAGGACATTACTTTGAAAGAATGGCTTGATGGTTTTAACAAAGATGTCATCAAAGCGCATTGGGAAAATCCAGAGAGAAACAAACCCAATTATGTGATTAAAGAGGACTTTTGGAAGAACCGGAATATTGAAAAAATACCCTACAGAAGAGGCGCTATTTTTGCTTTTTGGTTGGACAATCAAATTTTGAAGAAAAGTAATTACACTAAATCTTTAGATGATTTGATGAGGGATCTTTTAAAAATTTGTACTACTGAAAACAGGAAGTTTACGGATGAGTTATTTTTAGAAATGGCTCAGAAATATCTTGGTAAAGACCTCTCTTATTTTTTTCAAAAACATATTATTAGTGGGTTGGATTTTGAGTTGCGTGATGTTGATTTGATTGATGGGTTTAGGGTTGAGTTTGTTGAGAATATACCTAGGATTGTGGGTGATGATGAAGTGGTGCGTAAGTATATTTTGAAATAGAAACAATGTGCTGTTATATTATTCTTTTTTTTTGCTTTGATGCAAATTGACGGAGGAGCTTCAGCAAACACCTTTTTCTATTATTGACGTTTCTTTCTTTTGCCTTGATGCAAAAGAAACAAAAGATCAAGTCTTCATATTTTCGCCTGTAAATCATCGCAACCCATTTTCCGCCGCGCGACCACAGCCGTTCGTCGTGCCTCCTCAACTCCGTGGTCACTTTCTTCTGCCTTGCTTAAAATGCGTTGCGTGATTTACTACGGAGAAAATATGAGGACGGGGCTCGCGTAGAGTTGAACTTATTGATAATTGATGACGTTTTTCTATACGTTATCAATAGCGTATTGGGTGAAGATTGCATTTTTTTGATAAGGTCATGCCATCAATAACTTTTATTGATTATTACGTATTAACGCGGTAAAAACACCTTTCAAATTCAGTATAAATACTATTGTTGGTATGGGTATTTATTGGTATGTTTGGTGAAACTATCACAAACCATGATTAACCAGAATCCTGAGCAAATCGCCCGCGATCATATCGACAAGCAATTGCTTGCGTGTGGTTGGATTATTCAGGTTAAGAAGAAATTTAATCTTGCCGCAGGATTAGGCGTAGCCATTCGCGAATACCAAACCGATATTGGCCCTGCTGATTATGTTTTGTTTGTTGATAAAAAACCAGTCGGAATCATTGAAGCAAAGCGCGAAGAAGAAGGGGTTCGCCTGACTTCTGTGGAAGACCAGTCTACTCAATATGCCAACGCAAAACTTCGATTACTCAACAATGACCCTTTGCCTTTTGTATACGAAAGTACTGGCGAGATAACCCGTTTTACCGATTACAGGGATTTAAAACCCCGCTCGCGCAATGTGTTTACATTTCATCGTCCTGAAACTTTTGTTCAGTGGCTGAGCCAAACCAAAACACTACGCACCCGATTGCACAACCTTCCTGCCCTGCCCGTTGATGGCTTGCGCGATTGTCAGATAACCGCAATCAACAACCTTGAAAACTCTTTTAAAGACCAGCGCCCAAAAGCCTTAATTCAAATGGCAACGGGTTCGGGTAAAACCTTTACCGCGATTACGTTTGTTTACCGCTTATTAAAATACGCCAAAGCCAAACGCATCCTTTTTCTAGTAGATACGAAGAACTTAGGCGAACAAGCCGAAGGTGAATTTCGAGCCTTCACCGCCCAAGAAGACAACCGTTTGTTTACCGAATTGTATGGTGTAACCCGTTTGAACAGTTCATTTATTCCGAACGACAGCCAAGTATATATAAGTACCATTCAACGCATGTATTCTATTTTGAAGGAAACGGAACTCGATGAAAGTGCCGAAGAAGAAAACCCCAACGAAACTCGCTTTGAACCCAAAGAACCGATTCCCGTAGGCTACAATGAAAAGGTACCGATGGAGTTCTTCGATTTTGTCGTTATTGATGAATGCCACCGCAGTATTTACAATTTATGGAAACAAGTACTGGACTATTTCGATGTGTTCCAAATCGGATTAACCGCCACACCCGACAACAGAACTTTCGGGTATTTTAATCAGAACCTTGTTTCAGATTACGGTTATGAAAAAGCCGTCATTGATGGTGTTTTGGTGCCCTATAATGTGTTTACCATTGAAACCGAAATTACCAAAAACGGCAATGTCATTAAAATGGGCGAACAAGTAGATAAACGTGAACGTCTTACTAGAAAAAAGTTTTGGGAAGCCTTGGATGAAGATGAAGTATACAGCGGCAAACAATTAGACAAAGATATTGTAAACCCAAGCACGATCAGAACCATCATCAGAGCCACTAAAGACAATTTGCCTGCCATGTTTCATGACCGTGTTGATAGTAAAGGAGCGTTTGAAGTACCCAAACTATTGATATTCGCTAAGACCGATAGCCATGCCGAAGATATCATTGACATTGTGCGCGAAGAGTTTGGCGAAGAAAACAAGTTCTGCAAAAAGATTACGTACCGCAGTGTCGAAGATCCAAAGTCGGTCTTACAACAATTCCGCAATGATTATTACCCACGCATTGCCGTTACAGTTGATATGATTGCCACCGGAACCGACATCAGACCGCTCGAAGTTTTACTGTTTATGCGCGATGTGAAAAGCCGTTCCTATTACGAACAAATGAAAGGACGTGGCACACGCACTTGCACAGTGGAAGAACTCAAAGCGAAAGGCACTCCGACTGCCAAATACAGCAAAGACCATTTTGTGATTATCGATGCTATTGGTGTCGAACAATCACAGAAAACCGACAGCCGCCCATTAGAAAAGTTACCCGGAATATCCCTGAAAGATGTTTTGACCAGTGTAGCTATGGGCAATACCTCAGAAGACATGTTAACGACCTTAGCCAACCGCTTGATTCGATTGGATAAGCAACTTAAGGACAAAGACAAACAACAGTTTAGCGAGAAAGCTAACGGGCTCACGATTAACCAAATTGTCAAGCAATTGTTGCATGCTTATGATCCTGATGTACTTGCGCAGTCAGAAATCGATATCCGAAGCGGCATGCGAGGCCACGCTCCTATCGAAATTAAAAAAGCACTCAACAAAGCCAACCAACAATTGATTGAAGATGCCGTTGCCGTATTTCACAATCCTGAGCTGCGCGATTTTATAGTAGATATCCGTAAAAAATACGACCAGATTATTGATGTTGTGAATATCGATGCCATCACCAAAATTGGATGGGTGAAAGACCATGCAGAAGCCGCCGACAAACTGATAATCGATTTCAAACAATGGATTTACCAGCATAAGGATGAAATTACGGCCTTGCAAATTTTTTACACTCAGGACTTCCGCAACCGAAGCCTGACTTATAAAATGATTAAGGAATTATATGATTTACTGCTTTCAGAAAAGCCAACCATAAAACTCAATACGTTGTGGGATGCGTTTGCCACACAGGAAGATACCGAAGCAGAAAGCAAACTAATCAAACGCATGCCGCGTACCGAAAAACCCAAACAAGAATTGGTGTTGCTCGTGTCGTTGTTGCGCAAAGTGATCGGAACCGATGAATGTCTTACGGGTTATGACAAAACCGTTGACCGCAATTTTCAGGAATGGATTTTTAAGAAAAATGCCGGACAACACAATGCGTTTACAGAACAACAAATGCATTGGCTGCGGATGATGAAAGACTATGTGGCTAATAGCTTTTGCGTAGAGAAGGATGATTTTGATTTGCCACCGTTTAACGCCGAAGGTGGGTTGAGTAAAATGTGGCAGTTGTTTGGAGAAGATACTGATGGAATCATTAAGGAATTAAATGAGGTTTTAGCGGCTTAAAAACAAAGCTTTATTACTCAAAAGACTAAATCGATTGTTGATTTTAACCTATTACTACATTTTTAATATTATATTTACAAAAAATAATTATACCTTTGCAAAAGAATTAAGATGGATTTTACGTTCAAAAATAAAGAATTAGAAAAATTGTATACTACAGGAAAATCAAAAAAACTTAAGCTTTCCAATGATATAATTGAAAAATTCTTTGCTAGATTACAGCAAATTGAAGCAGCTAACGATATTTATGATTTATGGAATGATAAAGGTTTGAATTTTGAAAAAATGACAAATACTGAAAACTCTTACTCCATGCGTTTAAAAATAAAATACCGTCTTGAAATGGATATTGATTGGAAAAATAACGAACTAACCATTGGGGATTTCATTATAACCGATATTTCGAATCACTATTCTTAAAAACAAACAATCAGTATGGCAACTACCCAAAAATTAAGACCCGCAATTAAATTTGGCCCTGGCTATTTCATTAGAGAACAAATGGAATACCGAAGCTGGACTCAAGATGAACTAGCTGAAATAATGGGAATGACTAGTAAACACATTAATAAAATTTTAAAAGACAAGCAACCCATTACACTTGATACTGCAAAAGTATTAGCTGAAGTTTTTGACACTTCTCCGCAATATTGGTTGAATTTAGATGCTAATTATAGATTGTGGTTAGACTCTGTTCCTTCTGAAAAAGAAAAACAAGCAGAACTCAAAGCTAACCTATACGAGCGTATGCCTGTTAGAGATATGATTGCTAAAAATTGGATACCTAATTTTTCTAATGTGCATGAGCTTTATGAAAGCATGCTCGAATTTTGGAATTTAAAAACATTAGATTTTGGAGAATGGGACAAACAAATCACGCCACTATTGGCAAGAAAATCAGAGAGTTTTAATCAATACAAAGCTTCATACACCTACACTTGGTATCATAAAGCAATGATGGTAGCAAGCAGTTATTCTGTTCCTGAATTTAATAAAAAAGGACTGGAAGTCCTTTGTAATGACTTGCACAATTATACGGTAAAAGAAAACGGAATCAACCAATTTTTAGAAAAACTAAACCAATTGGGTGTTGTCTTTTTTGTTTTGCCTCATTTGCAAAAAACCTATTTGGACGGTGCAGCTTTCTATTATAAAAACAACCCTGTTATTGTCTATACCGGAAGATACAAACGCATTGATAACTTTTGGTTTACTATTGCCCATGAAATAGCACATATTTTAAAACATCTTGACGAAAAGAATACTTTTTTCCTTGATAATTTTAGAGATGAAGAAGTAAATGATTTAGAAACAGAGGCAAACCAACTAGCGGCTGAAAAATTAAAACACCAAGAAATTATAACATTTCTAAAAGCTAAGCTGAATTATTTATCTACCGAAGATATTGAAAACTGCGCTAAACAACTAGCCATACACCCTGCATTGATTATTGGGAAATTAGCGTTTGACAAAACCATTTCGTATGCCAACCAACGATTGTATAATGAGGAAGTTTTGGACTTAATAGATGGTAAATATTTGGTAAAATAATGGGCTTAGAGACAAATAAAGTTACCTATAAAAAATCTTGGACATTAGTAAAACTAAATGAATTTTGTACTCGTATTAGCGACGGAGTACATTTCAAACCCGAATATATAAATGAAGGAATCCCATTTATATCAGTTAAAGATGTATATAATGATAAAGTACATTTTGATAATTGTAAATATATTTCTCTTGAAGCACACAAAGAACTTATTAAAAGATGTTTTCCTGAAAAAGATGATATTCTTATAACTAAAAGTGGGACAATTGGCAGAATGGCTTTAGTTCCTGAAAAGCCTGAATTTAGTCTATTTGTAAGTGTTGCTTTAATTAAAAATATAAAAGAACGAATTGATTCTAAATTTCTTAAATTCTGTCTGGAGAATTTTCTAAACCATATTAATATTGCTCAAGATATCAAAGGTGGTTTATTAAAAAACTTTCATCTAGAAGATATTAGACAAACACTCATTCCTCAACTTCCAATTAGTGAACAACTCAATATTGTATTAAAATTAGAAGAACTCTTCAGCGAATTAGACAAAGGCATAGAAGATTTAAAAACGGCACAACTACAACTCAAAACCTACCGACAAAGTGTATTGAAATGGGCTTTTGAAGGTAAGTTAACGAATGAGAATGTAAAAGATGGTGCGTTGCCGAAAGAATGGAAAATAGTTGATTTAAAAGAAGTATGTGAAATAAAAAGAGGAAAATCAAAGCATCGCCCAAGAAATGCACCAGAATTGTATGGAGGTAATTATCCATTCATACAAACGGGAGATATTAGAAATGCTAATGGTGGGTACATAAAAAGATATTCTCAAACCTACAGTGAAATTGGATTAGCACAAAGTAAGCTTTGGCCGAAGGGCACATTATGTATTACTATTGCTGCAAACATTGGCGAAACTGCTATATTAGATTTTGATGCTTGCTTTCCAGATAGTGTTGTCGGATTGCTATCAAAAAGTGATGTTCTCCTGAATAAATACTTGAATTATTTCTTTATTTCATTTAAACAAAAATTAGAGGAATTAGCACCTGCAACTGCTCAAAAAAACATCAATGTTGATATTTTAGAAAAGGTAAACATACCGCTTGCTCCATTTACCGAACAACTCAAAATCATCCAAGAAATCGAAAGCCGTTTAAGTGTGGCTGATAAAATGGAGGAAAGTATTGCGCAAAGTATGCAACAAGCCGAGGCATTGCGGCAGAGTATTTTGAAAAAGGCTTTTAGTGGGGAGTTGGTTTAAAAAAGAGATTATGTATTACTATTATTATAACAAATATTATCCTAGCGATATTTTGGTTTTTATTGAAGAGGTTAATTGGGATGAAAATACAGTAGTATTTGATTTCATTGATTCCAACGAATTTGAAAAATTTGACAATACTCTTGAAATTCAACACAAAATATTACAAGCTTCTATGGTTAAAGTTACAAACTACAAACAAAGAAGCATTAGAGAAAATACTGTATATGCCATTGATAGAAAAGTAATTCTAAGTTTAAGACAAAACATTGAACAAATTGAAGATTCTTTTTTATTTGGTTATTCAATAAATTTACCAAATCAAACAGAGTTTTTATTCAAAGAATCGGTAACAATAGGAGAATTAGACAGGTATAACATTGGAGCAATTGTTCGTGGTGGGGCTCAAAAAAATATTTTAGATATACCTCTTAAAGGAAATATTGATATAACTATTAGAAATATTGGACAAGGGAATTGGAATGAAATAAACCTTGACAAAGAAGTAAAAATAGTTTATGATGCGGGAGCACCTATGAATGCTCCAAGAACTGTTGTAAGAACTTATATAGGAAACAAACCAACTGAATACTTAAAAAGCAAACCTTGCTTAATATTGTCTCATTGGGATAAAGACCATTATCATTCATTAGTTGGTATGACTGATGCTGAATTACAATGTTTTTCTTCATTTATATGTCCTGATATTAGACCCAATATAACCAGTAGAATATTATATGGTAGAATTTTAGCTGCTCTAGGAACTCATAATATTTATACTGTATCAAACATACCAAAAACAAAAGGTATTCCTCCCACTCTGGGTTTAATATCAACCACTGGAAACAAATTGATGGTATTTAATTCAACTTATAACAAAGATAGAAATCAAGCGGGTATAGTACTCGCTATAAAAACAAATAAGTCAAGTATAATAATACCTGGTGATTGTCATTATGACCTTCTATCAAATTATATATTACCGATGTTAAATCATACACACCTTCATAATTTAGTAGTTCCTCATCATGGAGGTAACGCAGGTGCTTATGATTATAAAATGCAACCCGGAACAACTCCTCAACAGGCAGTGATTTCAGTTGGTAATAATCGATATGGTCATCCAAAACTTGCCTATACAAGAGCATTAACATTTGACTGGTTTCAAGTTTCGAATACTCAAACTGTTGGAACAGATATAGTAATAAATTTATAAATAAGAAATATGAAAGCAGAAGCAATGTCATTGACATTTTTAGGTAACGAAGGACATGTTAAAATCCCTTTTTTTCAAAGAGGATACGTATGGAATAGAGACAATTGGGAAGATATTTTAAGTGACTTACTCGATTTTGAAAAAAGTCATTTCTTAGGTTCATTGATTTTAAAGCAATTGGAAAAGCAAACCGGTAAACCAAAAGAAGTACTCGTTATCGACGGTCAGCAAAGATTAACAACATTAAGCGTTTTAATAAGAGCATTATATAATGGCTTTGACTTTGAAACACAACAGAACTGCATTGTATCGTTAAGAAATTATCTGTTCTACAAAAAAAATCAAACTGATAAAGAATTCTATGTTAAAATATCACATTCTAAAATTGACAAAAGATATTTTCAAAAAATCATAAAGGATGAAGTATCAGAGGAAGAATATGATGCAATAGTAGTTGATATTCCTGGTGTAAGAACTCAAAAAAGTTCAAATCAAATTTTACAATGCTATAAATACTTTTTTGAAACACTTAAACAGCTCGATGAGGACTTAAGACTGGAATTGTTTAATAGGTTACTCGATCAGGAAAACAAGATTCTCGTGATAATCGACCTTTCAGAAAAAGAAGATGAGCAGTCAATTTTTGATACTATTAACAGTGCTGGCGTTAGGTTAAGTAGCGCGGATATAGTTAAAAATGCGTTATTCCAAAAGGCCTTAGATCTATTTGACAAACAGGAAGATGTTGAAACTTTATATCAGGAAAATTGGGAAGATGTTTTTTCTAAAGATGAAGATGCCATCAATTTTTGGGATACACCTAGAACAACCGGAAGATTAATGCGAGACAATATTGAAATACTACTTCATTCCATTTCAGTTATAAAAGGCTTTTTTGATCCAGATAAAAACACGTTGTCAGATTTATCAACGCTTTATAAAGATTATATAAAACAAATTAACAAATCTGATTTAGAATTATTTTTGAAAGAAATCTCAAAATATGCAAAACTTTTTAGAGAAAAGATTTTGGTCTTTAATAATAGTTCTTTGTTCAATTATCAAGATAACCATTCAAGATTATTCCATATATTAAGTTTATGTGAAATCTCGACTTTTCACCCTTACATACTTTCATTATTTTATAAATATGATAATGATCCTCAGAGACTAGAATTAGAACTCAAAAAAGTGGAGTCATTAATCATCAGAAGAATGATCACAAAATCTGAAACTAAAAGTTATAATAAAATGTGTAAGGAGTTTATCAATAATAATTCAGCAATTGATAAAAAAATAGCAGAATTAGATAACAGCAGTATTAGTAATGGAATATCTTTCATATCAAATAAAAATGCTACAATTCTTTTATTTTGGATTGAACTCTACAGAAGAGATAAAGACAATAAACAATCAGTAAAGGAATTAAAATACAATTATTCGCTAGAACATTTAATGCCACAGAAGTGGGAAGAGTTTTGGAATAACATACCGATTAGAAATATAGAAAATGTTGAAATCACTGATAGAGAAGTAGCAAAAAAAGAGCGTTTGTCTAAAATATACTCTATTGGTAATATGACGTTACTGAACAGTTCCTTAAATACATCGTTAAGAAATTATGAGTTTAGTAGAAAAATTGAAGGAGAAGGAAGGAAAAAAGGAATAAGACATTATGCTGATTTAGGAATTACAAAATTTGACATTTTAGATCAGTACGATAATGGAGATAAAATTTGGGATGAGCAAAAAATTAACAATAGAACAAGTACACTGTTTACAGATATTTTAACAATCTGGTAATTAGCCTACAACAAAAATTATGAGTAAAGAAAATTCCCCAAACGCCTCCAGTATAGTTTCCAAAGTCTGGGCATTCTGTCAAACCCTCCGCGATGACGGTGTGGGCTACGGCGACTACTTAGAACAACTCACCTATTTGCTCTTCCTAAAAATGGCAGACGAATATACGAAGCCACCTCACAACCGAACGATGCCCATTCCTGCTGAGTTTGCTTGGGAAACACTTACTAGCAAAAGCGGTACTGAACTAGAGTTGCATTATAACATCATGCTTCGCGAACTCGCCAAAGAAAAAGGCATCTTAGGGCAAATCTTTGTAAAAAGCCAAAACAAAATCCAAGACCCTGCCAAGTTGTATAAACTCATTGCACTCATCAACGCCGAGAATTGGATATTGATGGGCGTGAAAGACAAAGGCGACATCTATGAAGGTATTTTAGAAAAAAACGCCGAAGATACCAAAAGCGGTGCCGGGCAGTACTTCACGCCTCGCCCACTTATTAAAGCTATGGTTGAGTGTTTGCGCCCAGAAGCCAATAAAACAATTGCCGACCCAGCTTGTGGTACAGGAGGTTTCTTCCTCGCTGCCTATGACTGGATTGTCGCTAACAGAAATTTAGACAAAGAAGCCGCAAAGTTTCTCAAATACGAAACCTTCTTCGGAAATGAAATTGTAGCCAGCACGCGCCGTTTGGCTTTGATGAATTTATTCCTGCACAACATCGGCGATATCGATTCGGACAATTTTATTTCTCCTAATGACTCTCTAATAACCGATTCAGGAACCCGCTATGATTATATCTTAGCCAATCCGCCTTTTGGCAAAAAAAGCAGCATGACCTTTACCAACGCCGAAGGCGAACAGGAAAAAGAAGACCTGACTTACAACCGTCAGGATTTTTGGGTAACCACGAGCAACAAGCAACTCAACTTTGTGCAACACATCCGCACCATGCTCAAAACCACAGGGCAAGCCGCAGTAGTACTTCCCGATAATGTATTATTTGAAGGAGGTGTCGGAGAAACCGTACGCAAAAAACTATTAGACACCACCGATTTACATACTATATTGCGTTTGCCTACAGGAATCTTCTATGCCAATGGTGTCAAAGCCAATGTACTTTTCTTTGATGGTAAACCCTCAAGCAAAGACCCGTGGACGAAAGAAGTTTGGGTTTATGATTATAGAACCAACATCCACCACACGCTGAAAAAGAATCCGTTAAAGTTAGAAGATTTGCGTGATTTCATCAACTTATACAATCCTGAAAACCGCAATAAAAGAAAAGAAACGTACAACCCAGAAACCAATCCCGAAGGACGCTGGAGAAAGTTCGGTTACGACGAAATCATAGCCAGAGATAAAACAAGTCTGGACATCACATGGCTCAAAGATAAATCATTAGCCGATTTAGACAATTTGCCAGACCCAGATGTTTTAGCATTAGATATTGTAGAAAACATCGAAGCAGGATTAGCTAGTTTCAGAGCAATTATTGAAGGGTTGAAGTAAACAATTAATCACCAATAGTTCTATAAACCCCTAGCCTCGTCTTATTATTTTCTTCGTCGTAAATCACCCAATGCACTTTGCGCGTTGGAGTTAGGGAGCAATCACGGAGTGAGGTACGAACGGCTGTGGTTGCGATAGGAAAAATGGATTGGGATGATTTACAGGATTAAATATGAAGACTTGAAATCGCAGATTCATGAACACCTATAAAAAACAAATAAAAAACGCGTGAATATTTTTTGTTTCTTTTGTATCAAGACAAAAGAAAAAACATTCAATGACAAAAAAATACATTGCAATGATTTACAGCAAAGGGTCGAGCGTTAAGAAAATGTCCGGTGGACATTTTTAGCGAAAGAGCCAGCCGCGTGTTGGCCTTGGAGCCCGCGACGAACCGCTGTGGTCGCGCGGGGGAAAATGCGTTGTGATGATTTACAGGTAAAAATATGAAGCCCTAAATCACAGATTTATATATACCTCTAAAAAACAATCTGGTTTTTATTGTTTAATAATTTTCTTTCTTATGACCCTACCATTACTATCCGTAAATTTTAATAAATAATTTCCTTTTGATAAATGCTCGAAATTTAGCATTGTTTTTTCCTCAAAGTTATTAATTGTCTTTTGTTCTAATAGTCTGCCATCAATAGAAAACAATTGTATGTCTTTAATATTTAATTTAGAATATACATTTAAATAATCATTTACAGGATTAGGTAAGCATTCTAAAACAGTTTCATTTTCATAAAATTTATTAGTGGAAAGAAAAGAATTATCCATTTTACATACTACAGCAATAAAATAGGTGTCCGTAATATCTCTCGTAATACCTATCGAAAATATTTCATCTTTTGAAGTAGTAATTACGTCTTGAGCGACATTAGTAACTCCGTTTTCAAAATCTGTAACCATATATCCTGAATTATAAAAATTGCTATGCAAAGTTCCATCAGAATTCACTTTAGTGAGGTAATAATAAGATTGCATAATGGGGAAAAAACTTCCAGAACTTCCTCCTGCAATAATTTTACCATCTTTTAGATAACTTACTGTGTTGAAATAATCATTTGCTCCATTAATGCTATCAAAGATTTTTATTCCATTTCCGTTAAAACTATTATCTAAAATTCCATTGGCATTATACTTCACTAATATTGCTTTGTTTCCATGTCCACCTCCAGTTCCGCCACTATGTAAATTAAAACCCGCTGCAATAATATCTCCATTGCTGTTAATGTCTATATCTTTAAAACATGCCAAATGATCTGGACCAATAAATGTAATATTATAACCATTTAGTCCAAACGAAGTATCCAAACTTCCATCTAAATTGTATCGTGAAATAGTAGCTAAACTTTGCGTCTCATTATTATTATAGGAAGAACCAACAAGAATTATTTTGTTATCATATATTTTTGCTGAAGAAACAATTTCGTAGGCATAATTGGTTAGATCATTAATAACGAGTCCGTTGTTTCCAAATGTTGTATCTAAGTTTCCATTAGTATTGTATCTTTCTAAAGATTGCTTTGTGATATTATTATTATAACTCATACCCACTAACAATATTTTACCGTCATTTTGAATTAATAGAATATTATATATTCCATTGGTAGCTTCATTTAACCAACCATTATTTCCGAAATTTGTATCTAAAATACCATTAGTATCAAATCGAAATATTGTCTTTACCCCTGCAACCTTTGCTAACCCATAAATAAAATGATCATAATTAGAATAGGTTAATGCAGATACCCAAGAAAAATTTTCAAAACTACCAGAAGGAATGAAAAAAAAACCATTTGTTCCAAAAGAGGCATCTATTAATCCATTTGGATTAAGTTTATAGATATAAATATTTCTGTCAAAAAGTGCTCCCCACTGACTATAATCGCTATTTACTCCAACTATTAAGCTTCCATCGTCTAATTGTAGTAAAATATTTCCCCTTGTATTTCTATTATTTATTTCAATTTTAGAATAGCCATTAACTCCAAAATTGGTGTTCCAATTTTGAGCATTAATTTCCTGAATGCTATTGAAAACAAAAAATAGCGCAGTAAATAAGTATTTAAATTTCATTTTTCTATATTTTCAAATTCTTCCTTTTTTTTCAAAAAATACTAACTAACTTTTTGTTATCGTTTTGTAAATCTAAGATTTATAAAAGTTTTTTTTTCTTATTAATACCTTTAATTTTTTCAATTTTGTAATGTTAGCTTACGAAATCAGTCCGAGAGTTTAGGGAAATCTCGCCCAACATTGGGTTAGCTGTAAATTTACATCAGCGAGATATTATAAAATTAGTTAAAAAAGCCAAGCAAATAACTTCTACTAAGTAAATCGTCATAAACACAAAGACATCGCTTTTTTGTGATCTTCCAACTTCTCAAACTTAACATAAAAACACTATAACTGTATAACGTAAAAGGAAATAGAAATACTCTAATGCCCAGATGGTGAACCAAACGAAAGCATTGAGTTAGTCAAATCATCAATTTTGCGCGTTAGCAGATGCTATCACTGCCAGAACCAAAAAAAACGCCCTTAATTACCCACTCATTCAACCCAACCCGAACCCCGTCCTCATATTTTCTTCGTCAGGGCTGAGCGTAAAAAAAATGTCCTGTGGATATTTTTAGCGAAAGAGCCAGGTGGCGCGTTGGCCGGGTTGTAATGATTTACAGGATTAAATATGAAGACTTGAAATCGCAGATTCATGAACACCCATAAAAAACAAATAAAAAACGCGTGAATATTTTTTGTTTCTTTTAGCTCACCTAGATATTATTTATCAGAGGAGTTCGCTGAATCTCCTGCGTCGATTTGTATCAAGACAAAAGAAAGAACATTCAATGACAAAAAAATGCGTCGTAATGATTTGCACGAAAAAGCCGAGCGTTAAGAAAATGTCCCCTGAACATTTTTAGCGAAGAAGTCAGGTGACGCAGTGGGCAAGACTTGAAATCTCAGATTCATGAACACCAATAAAAAACAAATAAAAACGCGTGAATATTTTTTGTTTCTTTTACATCAAGACAACAGAAAGAGAAAGCTTTAAGAATCAAATTATAGCTCTTCAAATTTGATTTATTTAATAACTCGCAAAGCAAATTCTCCTGACTTAGTGGCAAATAAAGCTGAAACTACCTGCAAACTTTACTTATACTCAGTTACTGTCCGTGCTCAAGGAAGAAAAAAAATTGAGTTTGCTGCTTCACATTCAGCGCCAAATAATTTAGATAAAATGATTAATGAAGGTAACGCTTCTGAAAATGGTAAATCATTAAGATCTTTGGAAATTGTTTATGATGGTGATATAGAAATATTTGTTAATAAACTTGAATTAGATTTGGGGAATGTCAATCCAGTAATTGATGGAAAACTTAATAAAACTATTTATTTCCAGAGATTTAAAAAGCCTGAATGGAGTGAAAACAAATTAACGCTAAAATTACAATCAATATCGAATGGGAATCATCATATGATTAGCATTGTATGCACCGATAATAAGAAAAATGATTTGTTAGAATATGGTTCTGAAACACAAAAAAAGATAATTGATTACTTAGAAAATAAACTTGTTTCAAAAAAATAAAACCGAACAGCTAACAGCCGTCAAGCACAATCGCTACGTCTGTGCTGATTGAACAACTTTTTTACTACATTCGTTTTCTACGAAGCGGAGAAAACTCTGTTCCCAAGCCGCGACTACGTCTGGCGAGGGAACGTTGGCGGCAAGGCTAACCAACTGCACAGTCCGACACTTGAAAAATACAACAACAGACAATTTTCAAACTTTCTGATAACGGCTATTTCCCAATAATTTTTCCTCTGTGCTTCATACCCCATTCTCTTAATGCTGCAATAACATTAAACAGGGAATGTCCGTGTTCAGTGGCGGCATATTCAACCGTTGGCGGAAACGTATCATAAACCGTTCGGGTAATAAGTTGATTGGCTTCCAATTCTTTCAGTTCTTTAGACAACACTTTGTCCGTAATTCCCTGAACATCTTTTGAAATTTCCTTAAATCGTTTGTTGCCAAAACTCAACGCAATAAGTATAGGCAGCTTCCACCTACCGCTTAAAACGTCCAAAGCATCTTTTACAGGAAGAATTGCATGAACGCATTCCACCCGCTTTTCTTCCATATTTTTTGTAGTTGTTATCATTCTTTTTGCTTTACTATCCCGTTGGAAAGTGCTATCCAATAGGATAGTAATATCTAATGGATAGCAAATGTAAGTAAGTTTGCATCGTTGAACAAATAAATAAACATCAAAATGAGTTTTACAGACAAGAATGTAGTAATTACAGGCGGAAGCACAGGCATAGGATTTGCCACCGCACAAGCATTTATCAACGCAGGTGCAAGCGTTTGGATTACAGGAAGAAGTGCCGACAACCTGAAAAAAGCGGCTGAAAAAATTAACAGCCCAAAACTAAAAACAGTTGTTTCCGATACATCAAACTTGGCAGGAATTGAAGTTTTAGAAAAAGCAGTTGCAGAAAGTGGTAACAAAGTGGACGTTCTTTTCCTAAACGCAGGAATTGCAGTTTTTGCACCAATTGAATTTGCAACAGAAGCAGATTTTGATGCACAATTCGACACCAATGTAAAAGGATATTTCTTTACGTTGCAAAAATTCATACCGCATTTAAAAGACGGTGCTTCGGTTGTGTTCACTTCATCAAACGCTGTACATTTGTCAAACATAAATGTTGGTGTTTATTCTGCAACAAAATCTGCTGTAAACACTATTGCCAAAATAGCGGCTAATGAATTGGCAGAAAGAAAAATCCGTGTAAACATTGTTACGCCAGGTCCTACAGAAACAGGCGTTTTGGCAAAGGTAGGTATGCCGAAAGATGTTGAAAAACAAGTTACGGAACAAATCATTGCTTCTACTGCGGTTAAAAGAATGGGACAACCCGAAGAAATCGCAAACACGGTGCTGTTCTTGGCTTCTGACAAAGCCGATTTCATTACAGGCAACGAGTTCTTAGTGGACGGTGGGATGACCAACTATGCAACAAAATAAATGAGCAATAAACAAAAATTTAAAAATGGGTAAATTAAAAAACAAAGTAGCGATAGTTACAGGTTCATCAAAAGGAATTGGTGCCGGAATTGCAAAAGCATTTGCCAAAGAGGGTGCAAAAGTTATTGTAAATTATGCTTCAAGTAAAGACGAGGCAGAAAAAGTAGTAAAAGCCATAACCGACAACGGCGGAACTGCCATTGCGGTGCAAGGCGATATTTCAAATGAAAACGATGTAAAAAGGTTGTTTGAAACCACAGAAAAAGCGTTTGGCACTTTGGACATTTTGGTGAACAACGCTGCCTATCAAGGTTACACACCTATTGACCAAGTAACAGTAGAAAGTTTTCATCAGCATTTCAACGTAAATGTTTTGGGTGCAATCCTTACAATTCAATCATCGTTAAAACTATTTGGCGACAAAGGCGGAAATGTAATCAACATTAGTTCAGGTGCAAGCAAAATGCCACTTCCAACAGCTTCGTTATATTCTTCCACCAAAGCAGCATTAGATGCCGTAACCATTGCTTTATCAAAAGAATTGGGGGCAAAAAATATTCGTATCAATTCTATTCTGCCTGGTGCAACGGACACGGAGGGTTCAACAAATGCAGGTGTCACAAAAGGCAGCGAGTATGAAAAATTATTTGTAGCCCATACACCGCTTGGTCGAAGAGGTCAACCCGAAGACATCGCAAAAGCGGCTGTATTTCTTGCTTCCGATGATGCGGCTTGGATTACAGGCGAACAAATTTCTGTTTCAGGAGGTATGTATGGCTTTTAAATAAATCAGTAACATCGACAGGAGAGACGACAAAAGCCCAGCTGGTAACAGCGGTCACGAGAAATTACTGGTTTTTTCTCGCGTCGTGTTTCGTTTTCACTTAGAAATTCTATCTTAGCGGAAACAACTCAGTTCGCTGGCTTCACAACTTCACAGGTCCGCGAAACGTTACCTGCCATTTTAGAACGAGACTCCACAACATCAAATAGAACACTTTCTTTCAATCAACCATTTGTAACATTTATACATTTTATTTGTCAACTAGGAAAAGCTCTTATTTTAAGAATATGAAAAAGAATCTATTTGTAATTTTCCCAATAATGATTCTGTTACTTACTAGTTGTAGCACGTCAAAAAAAACTGCAAGTATTGTATCTAATACATATTCAGACAGTTTAACGAGTACTTTAAATGATTTTGCAAAAAAAAGTTTAATTCCAGGCTTTTCTGTTGCAATCGTAAATGACAAAGAAATTTTATACTCCAAAGGCTTTGGATATTCTAATTTAAAAGATCGTGTTGCTTTCACCCCACTGACAATTAATTGGGTTGCTTCAATTTCCAAAACTTTTGTAGCACTTTCAATTATGAAATTAGTTGAAGAAAACAAATTGAATTTAGATGACCCTATAAATACAATTCTACCGTACAAAATAACTAATCCGCATTATCCAAACATACCAATAACAGTAAGACATCTCCTAACACATACTTCGACAATTATAGACGATGCTTTTGTACCTTACTATATTGGAGAAGCTGACATTTGTCTTGTAAATGACAGTAAAGAATATGATAGCTTGCCAAAATATATGCAACCGAACCTTCAATACTACAGAATGGGAAAAAAGATTTCACTAGATGAAAATATTAGGAAATACACACAACCAAAAGCCAAATGGTACACTGATAGTACCTTTTTGAAAAAAGAACCAGGAACTTTTTTTCAATACTCAAATTTAGGAGCTTCTATTGCTGCTAGAATTGTAGAAATAAAATCAAATATGTCATTTATAGATTTCACAAAGAAATATATTTTTGAACCTTTAAAAATGAAAAACACAGCATGGAATTTTGAAGACCTAAATCAAAATCTAATTTCAAAAATTTATGCACAGAACGATGAACAAAAACCAACTGGAGTTGTAGAACATCCACAATACTATATGACAAACTATCCGGTGAGTGGACTAAAAACAAATGCTTTAGATTTAAGTAGTTACTTAATAGAACTGATTAAAGGTTTTGAAGGTAAAGGAAAATTACTAAATAGCAATTCATATCAAACTCTTTTCAAACCACAACTTAACTGCGAAGGTCTAAATAAGAGTGACACTAGTATATTTAATGACAAGTATAATATTGCAACTCTTTGGTCTGTTTCTGTAACAGGCGTTAGACTGCATTTTGGAGGCAACAATGGAGTGTATGCTTTTATTTATTTTAATCCAAAGACAAAAAAAGGTGCTTTGGCGTATTCAAATTTGAGAGACAATAGTTTTGGTGAAATACTAAAAATTGTAACCAAATTTGAATCGAAAATGGAAAACGATTAAAGAAAAAACGGCAGGTAACAAATGCTAAAACTCATGGCTAATTTTTCGGCAAATTGTCCGTTTCTTTTTCCTAAATTCGTTTTGCGGTAATGGAGAAAACTCGGTCGCCAGGCCGCGACTGCGTCTGGTACCAAACCGTTAGCGGTTATTGTAACAGACGACACCATTAATACAGAACGATAAACAAACTAGATAAAATATGAGAAAAGTAATTGCTGCTTTCAATATGACCTTTGACGGTATTTGCGACCATACAACTGGTATTGCTAGTGACGATTTACATCAACATTATTCTGACCTATTGAATAATGCAGGAGTTATTTTATATGGACGGACAACCTACGAACTTATGCAATTTTGGAAAACACTAGTGCAAAACCCTTCTGGTAAAAAAACAATGGACGATTTTGCAATTTCCATAGATAAAATCCCAAAACTTGTTTTCTCCAACACGCTAAAGGACACGAACTGGGACAGTGCAGAACTTTCAGACAGCCCACTTAACGAAAAAGTTTTGGAACTCAAACAGCAATCAGGAAAGGACATTTCGGTGGGAAGTCGGAGTTTGATTATTCAACTGTTAAACAGTAACCTTATTGACGAATTTCAAATTTGTGTTCATCCAATCATCGAAGGGAAAGGGCTAAGACTATTTGACCAAATCACTGACAGAATAATGTTGAAACTCATTAAGACAAAAACATTAAGCTCTGGTTCGACAGTATTTTATTATGAGCCGATACGAGAATAAACAACGAACCGCAAACACATGCTAAAACTTCATGGCTAATTTTTCGGTAAATTGTCCGTTTCTTTTTCCTAACTTCGCTCCTTTTTGGCGGAAAATTAGGGTTCCCAAGCCGCAACAGCGCCTTTCTCCGGAACGTTAGCGGTCAGGCTATAAAGACTAAAACGATCATCATCAATTGATAGAAAAGTAGTATAATGAAATCAGAATTCCCAACTATAAAAACCGAAAGGCTTTTGCTTAGACAATTTGTAGAAAATGACCTTGAGAATGTTTTCAAAGGACTTTCGCACCCAGAAACTATCAAATATTATGGAGTAAATTATCAGACATTAGAAGCTGCAAAAGAACAAATGACTTTTTTCGCAGACCTTGAAAAAAAGGAAACAGGAATTTGGTGGGCTGTTTGCTCACCAGACAATCTAACTTTTTATGGTGCAGGCGGACTTAACAGTTTAAGCAAAGAACATCAAAAAGCGGAAATAGGATTTTGGTTAATTTCAGACTTTTGGGGCAGAGGGCTAATGAAAGAAGTGATACCATTAATATGTGATTATGGTTTTAATAAATTAGGGCTGCACAGAATAGAAGGAATTGTTGAGACTGAAAACAAAAATTGCAAAAAAGCAATGGCTAAACTTGGCTTTCAACACGAAGGAACAATGAAAGAATGTGAAATTAAAAACGGTAAGTTTATTAGCCTTGATATTTACGCAAAACTAAATGCGATCTTTTGACAAGCATACTAAAACAAACGGTATAAAATAATCTTGAACTTTTCTGCTAAACTCAAACATTATTGCTTCCAAATACTTTAGTTCTGCAAACCTAAAAATATTCGTGATAATTTTGTATTAAAGTTATGACAGTTGAAACAAAAAATAATTAACAATTATAAAAAAATGGTTTTGATTTTTAGATGAATTTGAGCACCATGGATATCACTATGATATGATTTACACTAAATCCAAAAACTTACTTAAATCTGTTGACGTAAAGCGTATAGTATTACAGGACGAAACAGATACAAATTTTATAGGGAAAGTATTTTAAAATCAAAAAAAGATTACAATTTAATAAATATAAAAAAATGACACTTGAACACGTTGCAATTTGGACAGATGACTTGGAAAAATTAAAGGATTATTATGTCAAGTATTTTGGTGGCATACCAAACGAAAAATACACCAATGAAAAAAATAATTTTCAAAGCTATTTCTTGACATTTAATTCAGGAGCAAGGCTTGAAATTATGGCAATGCCTAATATACCTGCGAATACAAATGATACCATAACCAAACAACATAGAGGTCTAATTCATTTAGCATTTGGCGTTGACACCATAGAGGAAGTAGAAGACAAAGCAAAGGAATTAAAAACAGATGGGTTTCCAATTTTAAGTGGTCCACGTATGACAGGTGACGGGTATTTTGAATTTGAAACACTTGACCCGGATAATAATCGATTAGAAGTAACATCAAAAGGATAAAAAACCATCTCAAACAAAATGTATTACTACCGTGGTGCAGCAGAATTATATTTCAGCATTTATACTAATATTTAGCATCAATTCGGGCAGACCTACCGCTATTGAACACTTGAATAAAATACCGGCAATATTGGAATTATTGACTTAGGCAATCGGCTGACTGAAATTGAATTTCCCAATACCAAATGTTTTTCTTTAACGATCAGGTAATGACAACACAATCTAAAAAATGACAACAAACAAAAAAGTAATTTTATATATCGCAACAAGTTTAGACGGATACATTGCAAAACCAAATGACGACCTCGGATTTCTTTCCATCGTGGAACAAGAAGGTCAAGACTATGGTTATGCAGACTTTATAAAAACCGTAGACGCTGTTATTGTTGGTCGCAAAACTTATGACAAAGTAATTTCTATGGGTTTTGACTTTCCACACGCAGACAAAGACACATACATTATCACAAGGACACCTAGACCAAATCTTGGTTCTCTAAAATTTTACACAGGAGACCTTAAATCTCTTGTTGACAGACTTAAATCAGAGAGTGGAAAAAACATATTTTGTGACGGTGGAGCAGAAATAGTAAATGAACTTTTAAAAGGAGACCTCATTGACGAATTTATTATTTCTGTGATACCAATATTAGTTGGTAATGGGACAAAACTGTTCAAAGACGGTAGACCTGAACAAAAGTTAGCCCTTATTGCTGTAAAATCATTTGACACAGGATTAACTCAACTTCATTACAAACGTGGAGACCATTAGAAAAGATATCATCGCAAGACAAGAAGCCCGAACCGCTAACAAGGGGTTTTGTGCAAGTTGGGCAGACGTAATAAACCTCAACATTTGTGCTACTATTTTGCTTCAGTTCCAGCAGGACGTTAAAAATTTGGCAATTGAACAAAACATCAACAATATTACAAAACTCAACTTCATTTACGGGCAGACGGGATTTTATGCCCCAACCTGCACAAAGACCTGTTCGTTAGCGGTCATGGTAAAAAGACTCTGAATAAACAAAAATTAATAAAATAATTAAACTAAAAATATAAGATGACAAAAAGTAAATTAATGGAAATGCACAATGTTGGTATTGTGGTGGAATCTCTCGATCATGCTGTGGCTTTTTTTGAAGAAATTGGTTTGATATTAGAAGGGCGGATGATGGTTGAGGGACAATGGGCCGGACGTGTAACCGGGCTTGGAAATCAGTCTGTTGAAATTGCAATGATGGTTACACCTGATGGACATTCCCGACTTGAACTATCTCATTTTTTTGCACCTCAAACAATTGCAGATCATAGGAATAATCCAGTAAATTCACTTGGCTATCTGCGTGTAATGTTCAGGGTTGACAATCTTGACGAACTACTAATCAGACTTGAAAAATTTGGTGCTAAAGTAGTAGATGAAGTTGTTCAATTCGGAGAAACATATCGACTATGTTATATCCGTGGGGTGGAAGGATTACTCATCGGACTAGCGGAACAACTTGGTAGTGAAACAGCAACTGATATTTTAGAAAATCAATAAAAGTGCCCGTGAATTAAGAACAACGAACCGCTTACACTTGCTAAAACTTATGGCTGGTTCTGCGGTCAATTATTCGTCTACTTTCCATAATTACGCTCGGTCGGTTATGGAACAAACGATTTCCATAAGTCGCCAAGAGTTCTAACATCAACTGTTGGCTGCAATGCCATCATGAATTATTTTAAACCCCGATCGCGCGTATTTGAACCCGAGCATAGGGAACTGACGAATTAATCCGTGCCGATTAACAAATACATTTTTTGATGGTATCTTTGAAAAAAAATAATTATCAATGAATTACAAAAGACGCTCACTTATATTTCATATAACGCTCATCTTGGTTGCAGCAAGTATCACCAACACCAATGCCCAAACATTCTCAGCCGGGTTCAACCACGCGCTTTTTAACTGCGCGAGCGGGACACCGGAGTGCGTAGGTTCGAATACCAGCGGACAACTTGGCCTCGGGACTTGGGTAAGCCATAGCACCCCTGTCCAAGTTTCCGCTCTTAACGGAATAATTGCGGTCGATGCAACCTATGGCAATTCCCTTTTCCTAAAAAATGATGGAACGGTGTGGGCTGTCGGCGCCAACGGTAACGGACAGCTGGGTAACGGAACCACGACCTCTGAAATCGCACCCGTCCGGGTTTTGGGACTGACAGGAATCACTGCGATAGCAGCCAGTATCGACTTTTCTATATTCCTTAAAAATGACGGGACTGTATGGGGAGTCGGCAACAATACCAATGGCCAGCTGGGTGACGGAACCACCGTGAGCAAAACTACGGCGGTCCAGGTCATGGGGCTGACAGGAATAACTGCCATCAGTGCGGGAATGGCCCATTCCCTTTTTCTTAAAAATGACGGTACAGTTTGGGCTACAGGCAGCAATTACTACGGCCAGATAGGAAACCAGCCTTATTTTGGGGTACAGACCCCGGTAGAAATTGCTGGCGCCAGCGGCATTACGGCGATAGCGGCGGGCGGGACGCACTCGCTCTTCTTGAAAAATGACCAGACGGTCTGGGGCGTCGGATCGAATGCTTACGGCCAACTGGGGAATTCGAATGTAGGCCATTATATTTATAACGCATTTCAAATTGAAGGGCTCAGCGGGATATCGAAACTGGCCGGTGGATTTCTTTTTTCTCTTTTCCTCAATAACAACGGAACAGTCCTGGCATCAGGAGCGAATACTTATGGCCAGCTGGGCGACAACTCCACAACCGATAAGAGTATTCCGACTGCGATACCCGGCCTGAATGGGGTTATTGCAATAGATGCTGGTGTACATTTCTCAATGTTCCTGAAGAGTGATGGTACCTTGAAGTCTGTGGGTAATAATAACTCGGGACAACTTGGGGATGGGACCAACATACAACGTCTTACGCCTGTGTTGGTGAACAACGTTTGCGCCAATAGTTTGTCTATTGTCCAAAACCACGATAAAGAGGCTTTAGCCGTTTATCCTAACCCGTGCCATGAGCGATTGTTTATTGAGACCACCAATTTCAATTTGGAAAATGGTGATACTATAGTTGAATTATCTACTTTGCAAGGGCAATTATTGAAGAGCACAGTCCTAAAAACACCTGCTACTGCTTTACTGATCAATGACCTAAAAACTGGAATCTATTTTGTTACTATAAAAAGCGCTAAGGGCGTCTACTCAAAAAAAATAGTCAAGAATTAATCTGATAAGTAATAGCTAATGGGTTGCCATGGCTAACTTTACGGTTTAGGGAGCGTTTATTTTCTAAAATCGTTTCTCGCCTGTAGAAAAAACATATACTTCCCTCTCCAATAAAATCCCCAATCCAAAATACGCCCTAAATTACCCATTAGCTGAGTCCACCGCGAGGCCTGTCATATTATTTTCTTCGTCGTAAATCACCCAATGCATTTTGCGCGTTGGAGTTAGGGAGCAATCACAGGGCCGAGCGTTAAGAAAATGTCCTGTGGACATTTTTAGTGAAGGAGCCAGGTGGCGCGTTGGCCAAGACTTGATCTTTTGTTTCTTGTAGCTCACCACGGTATTATTTATCAGCGGTGTTCACTGAATCTCCTGCGTCGATTTGTATCAAGACACATCGGAGCTTTAGCGCAGATTCACCGAACTCCATTAAAATTATAAACCAGTGAGCTAACAGAAAAAAACGCAACGACTACATAATTCCCTTACACACAACACTTCTTATCACATTTTCCCCTCCAACAAATAAATTAATTGTATACTTGCTCCATATTCCAACAACCTATACCCAAAAAATGAAACCAGCCTTTATCTTAATCCTAACCATTTTCCTCAATCTAACCTTATCAGCACAAGACGGCACGCCTGACTTGACCTTTAATCCTAACGATATTGGTCATAGAAATGGGTTTGGCCCGTACAATACGGTCGTCGATCCCAGTACTTATTTTTCCAAAGTAGCTGTGCAAGCCGATGGTAAGATATTGTGCAGCGGTCAGTTCACGCAATATAACGGTACCACTTGTAGTACGCTTATCCGCCTTACTGCTGACGGTCTTTATGATACTACCTTCAATACCGGCGGCTCTGGTTTGGCAGGAACGGTCAACGCCATTATCATACAGCCCAATGGTAAGATTTTGATTGGTGGAGAATTGTATAGCTACAATGGTACTTCGATTCAAAATGTCATCCGATTGAATGCTGACGGAAGTTTGGATTCGAGCTTTACGGTTACTGTGGGTCAAGGGAATTTATATACGGTATACGCACTTGCCCTACGAGCAGATAGCAAACTCTATATAGCAGGAAAATTTGATAATACAACCATCGTACGCGTAGATGCCAACGGAGCGATAGATAACACCTTTACTTGTCTGGTCAATGCTTTTATTGCTCAAGGCAATATTTACTCGTTAGGATTGCAATCGGATGGTAAAATTATTGTGGGTGGCGGATTTACAAGTTATGGAACTACTTCTCGAAACAGAATACTCCGATTGAATACCGATGGTAGTCTTGATACCAGTTTTGATCCCGGCACAGGCGCTAGTGCTGTCGTCAGAAAGGTAATCGTTTTGCCTGACGACAAGATTTTGATGATGGGTGACTTTAACAGTTACAATCAAAATTACGATACAAGTCTGATTGCACGATTGAATTCGAATGGTCTTTTAGACACTACCTTTACGCCCGGATTTTTTAGAATAGATCTTGGGGTATTGGGGGTAATAAATTCTATGATTGTGCAACCTGACGGAAAAATTCTGCTGGGTGGTGCCTTTAATTTCCATGGTGCGACCCCTATTTTTGCCAATGCGACCTCGGTCATTAATATGGCGCGTTTGAATGCAAATGGCACTAGAGATACTACTTTAAGTCCTATTGGCACAGATGATGCGATATATGATTTGGCCATGCAAGGCAACACTAATTTTATTGTCGCAGGAAATTTTGAAACCTATGCCAATGTGGCTAGACGTAGAATTACACGCTCCTTACCCAACGGAACCAATGACATGACTTTCAATACCGGTAGCGGATCTAATAGCACCGTCTATGATATGAAGGTTTTGTCCGACGGAAAAATGCTGATTGCTGGGAACTTTCGCTTGTATAATGGTGTAGTCAGAAACCGAATCGCCCGATTAAATGCTGACGGCACTTTAGACACAACTTTAAATTCTAATTTATTAATAGACGGTCCCATTTATACCTTTAAAGTACAGACTGACGGAAAAATACTCATTGGCGGTTCCTTTTCCAAAGTAGGTGCCGCATCTAGAAATTTAGTAGCGCGCTTGAATGCCGATTTTTCTTTAGATACATCGTTTAATATTGGAACGGGGTTCTCGCCGAATCGGGTGTTAGATATAGCGGTGCAAAGTAATGGTAAAATTATAGTGGTTGGCTATTTTACAACCTTTAACGGGGTTACTTGTAACGGTGTGGCAAGACTAAATGCCAATGGAACCCTTGATACCACCTTTAATGTGGGGACTGCAGCCAACTTTTCTATCTCAACCGTACTCGTACAATCCGATGGTAAGATTATTCTGTTTGGAGGATTCAGTAGTTTCAATGGGGTATCCAAACGTGGTATTGTAAGACTAAATTCAAATGGTAGTATCGATACCACTTTTATTACTGGTACTGGACTAATCGGAACAGTAAAATGCGCTACGGAGCTTCCTGACGGTAAAATACTATTTTCGGGCAGCTTAAATACTTACAACAGTATAAACACGAGTCCCATGATGAGGCTAAACCCAGATGGAACTAAGGATACCACTTTCAGTATGAACTCTAATACCACCACAAACATTGAGAATTTTGTACTGCAACCTGATGGTAAAATTATCATAGGCGGAACAACTTTTCCCACTGGAATTAGAAATGTTGGTAAATTGAGCGCCAATGGTGCTACTGATGGTACTTTCAATTTTAATACTCATTTAGGGCCAAATGGTCCGGTTTATTGTGTAGGATTGCAGACCGATGGTAAGATCATTATAGGAGGCAGTTTTGATACTTTTGATACCGTAGGTAGGAATTGTATAGCACGGCTCAACAACACGGCATCCTTAAGCGTTGATGATTATACTAATGCTTCGAGCGATATTGCAGTTTACACGGAAAACAACACCTTAAGGATAGCTACTAAAGAAAACCCTTTACAATCGGTTAGTGTCTACGATTTAAACGGGAAGTTGTTGTATGAGAACCAACATATCTCTGACTCAAATTTTGTTATCGAATCCATCCAACGCAGCAACCAGTTGCTCCTTTTTAAATTTGTTGACCAACAAGGCAAGCGCTCAGGTTTGAAAACCATTTTCTAGCATCTAAAACGTCCATAGTTACCCATTCGCGCAACCCACCGCGAGCCCCGTCTTATTATTTTCTCCGTCAGGGCTGAGTGCTAAGAAAATGTCCAGTGGACATATTTAGCGAAGGAGCCAGGTGGCGCGTTGGCCGGGTTGGGTTCTGGTGCGCTTACCAACTCAAAGTTTGTCCGTCTCTAAAAAATTCACCACTGGGTCCATCGTCCTGAATTGTAACAGCCCAAATAATACTTTTTGCTCCTTCACTCACTGGTCTGGCACCATAATTTTCTGTGCCAGGGTATGTGGCTGTAAAACCAGGATCAACGGAATTGATTTTAATTTTTGTGTCTTTCAGTTGTCTAGCAACTTTTACCGTTAATCCATTCAAAGCTAATTTTGTAATGCCATAAACTGGTACTTTACTGAAGTGATTGGCTAAACCAAAAACGGGGTCGCCAAATGAGCCTGCACCGCTTGAAACATTTACAATTCGCCCGCTTTCACTTTTTTGAAGCAAAGGTTCAAAGGCTTTTATCATTCGCCAAGCTCCTAAAAGGTTGGTATCAAAAGCGTCTTTAATAAATTGAATGTCTGCTGAAAGTGGGTCATTTCCTTGGTCAAAAAATGCACCTGCATTATTGATAAGCACATCAAGTTTCCCAAATTGCTTTTCAATTTCGTGAGCAAGTTGTTGCACACTCTGGTCATTGGTAATGTCTAAAGCCATTGCAGTTACATCTATTTTGCTGGCAAGGTCTTTTACTTTTTCAAATTCTCTTGCTGTGATGATTACTTTGTAATCGAGGGCTGCAAGTTGTTTTGCAGTTTCATAGCCAAGTCCCATTGCTCTGCTAACGCCCGTGATAAGTGCGATTTTATTCGTTTTCATATTTTTAGAATTTTTTAATTAAAAATACTCCTGTGCACAATAAGATTACCCCTAAAAATCGTTGCCAATTTATAGTATGTGTAGTAGCACCTAAAAGTCCGAATTGGTCAATTAGCATTGCGGCAATAATTTGCCCCATAAGAACCAAAACGGTAACGTTACCAATACCAAGTTTTGGAGCAAGAATTACGATCAGCAATATATAGATTCCGCCTAAAATTCCGCCTAAGTAACTCCATTTTGGAGCCGATAAAAATTGTGCTATCGACGGAACAGTTTGCTTTGTGATAAAAATATAGATTAGTAATCCGAAAGCAGCTATTACAAAAACAGATAACGCAGAGAAATAAGGGCTCTGCAAATTTTTACCAAGTGCTGTATTCATGGTACTTTGAAACGGTATCATGGCTCCTGCTGCAATAGCAAGTAGTATGAAAAGTATTGAGGTGTTCATTTTCATTTTGTTTTAAAATTATAAGATAAACCAAAAGTTAAAATTTTGTCGTTTTGTTTGATGTTTGAAATAACTATGTTTTCGTGCGTATAAGCAAATACTGTATTGAAGGATAAACCTTTATAAATCGGAAAATCTGCACCTAAATCAAGTTGGTTTCGATAGTTGTTTCTATTATTGAAGGCTGGTTGCCAATAAGCATCATAAAAAAAACGCAGGTGTTTCTCTAAAAAGTAACACCAACCGCCAACATATAAGGTTCCTCTCCAGGTATTGATTGTATTACTGCCGTCATATTCAAGATCATTATAACTTGTGTTTTTGAACTTTGTAGTTTCATAAACGGTACTACTGGATAATTTAAGTACGTAATTTTCTTTGTTAATAATTTGCCAGGTCGCTCCACCTCCTACAAAATAACGATGATCAATTTTACGCCTATAGTTAGATGAAATATAAGCTATAGCAAACGGGTATACTTTTTTTTCAGGGTTATAATAGAGATAATTTCTGCTAAAAATGTCATTATCAGCTTTCTTTTCATAAAATGATTGGTACAAACTGCTATTTTGAGTTTTAAATACAAATTTTTTTATGGGTTTTACAGTAATATCAATTTTGGTTTTAATGTTTAATACTTCTACATTTCCTTGCTGATAATTGCCAGTAAGACTTGCTCTGATCTGAAATTTTGAAATATCGCTTTCATTGATTTGGGCAAAAGTTTTACCCAAACTCAATGAAAGAAATACTACAATTAAATTGATTTTCATTTTATTGAATGCTTAAAAGAATACCTAAAAATTCTTTTGGCATTACTACAAATGGCAAATGCGATGTTGGTAATTCAAATACTTTTTTGAAGGTACCATTATCTTTTAACATTTGTTGTTGCAAACTATAAGGAACGACTTCATCTTTGTTTGTTGCAATATAATATTTTGGAACACTCGCAAACTTTGCGGTTAAAACCGCTTTATCATTTAATGCTTTATTAGGTTCCGCTCTATGGTATTTCACCAAAATGTCCTTCATATAATCTGGACAATCTGCACAAATATTGTCGTGGACTACTTCTTTTTTGATGGTGGCTAACGAATAATCTTTGTTAAACTCTAAAGCAGCACCCACTTTGCTAGTAGTATCCTTTTTTGATAAATCTATTACGCTTTCACCATTTCTTGGAATGTAAGCAGCAACATAAATCAACTTGTCTATTTTATTAGGTATGTTTTCCGCTACTTGGGATATTACTTCGCCTGCCATCGAATGACCAACTAAAATAACCTTTCCTTTTTGCGCATTAACAGCATTGGTTACCGTTTTTACGTAATCATTTAATCCAATTCCAACACCATAAGTGTTGTCAGCTCCATGAGCAGGAAGGTTTACCACGACCACATTGGCATTTTTAGCCAAATCATTGCGAACAAAACCCCAAGCACTTTCGTCCGCCCATGCACCGTGAACTAGAACATATGTTGGATAATTAGACTTATTTTTCTCCAATTGAGCAATCACTAATTTTGCAGCTTCTGCGCCAGAATTTTGCTGTTGACCAGTAATTAAATTTCCATCTTCTACGGCAAACGCTTCAAACATAGGAGCGACAACAAAATTAGAGTTTGGCATTTTTCGAGCTAAATCTTCAATTCTGAAGGGTTGAATTTGTTTTCCTACATAAGCATCTGCATAATTCTCTTCACTGTTAGCAAAACCAGTCCATTTTTTTCCATCCACCAAAAATTTCCCATTTGGTAATTTTGTTTTTAGCAAAATGCTTGTCCCGTGGCAAATAGCTGCTGTAGGTTTTCCTGTGAGATAAAAATCCACAAAAAACTTGTGTAATTCTGTATTGTCAATAAAAGTGTACATTGGTCCTTGGCCACCGCATACTAATATTGCTTTATAATCTTTCGGATTGATAGTTGAAAGCTTCATGGTTTTTTTCAATAAAGATGCTTTAGCGTCATCTTTTAAAAATCCCAACGAAAGGAAATCCCATGCGGCATACTTACTTTCATCAGATGGGTCACTAAAACCATCAATTTTTACTTCTCCACCCTCAGGACTTGCAATATCTACGGTATAACCTGCATTAGCAAATTCCCAATAGGGATGAATTACCTCGGCAGCCCAAACTCCAATAGGCCAGCCGGTTTGTTTACTAACCGCAGGATTGGATGCAATTAATAAAACTTTACCATTGTTACCCGCATTGTGTTGAGCATTAGTTGCAACACCCATAATAGTCATGATCACAACTAAAATCTTTTTTGTCATTGTAAATAATGTTTTCATTTTTATCGGTTTTTTTAATAAGTACTAAGATAAAATTGGCGCTTTAAATTGACGCTATGTAAAAATGACAAAATGAGGGTGGTTTACGACATAATTATTATATTTTTGAGTGCATTATACTTGTTAAGTATAGATTATCAGTCTATTAAAATATTAAAAAAACTAAATATATGGATGTAAGTATACTTGTTCCGGAAAACACTCCAATGAAAGCCATTGCAGATCCACAATATCTATTTACGGCACTCAATGATTTTTTGAGGATGACAGGAAAAAAAACGCTATTTAAAGTACAATTAGTTGGCTTGAAAAATGAAATGAAAATTAATGAAGGATTATATACAATTAGTATTTCCAAATTGTTGAAAGATGTAAAAAAAACGGATTTGCTCATTATCCCAGCATTATATGGAGATATGAAAAATGCTTTGGCGTCGAATAAAGAAATTACACCTTGGATTCAAGAGCAATATAATAAAGGGGCTGCAGTAGCATCACTTTGCGCAGGGGCATTCCTGTTAGCTTCTACCGGTTTAATTGATGGAAAAAAATGTGCTACACATTGGGCTTATCAAAACGAATTGAAGGAACTTTTTCCTGAAGTGCATGTTGTTGATGATGGTGTCATAATTGAAGAGGGTCGGATTTATAGTAGCGGAGGTGCGAATTCATATTGGAATTTATTAATCTATTTAGCTGAAAAATTTACCGACAGGCAAACAGCAATCTTGGCTTCTAAATATTTTGCTATTGATATTGATCGGGAAAGTCAATCGCTATTTACTATTTTTATGGGGAAAAAGAATCATCATGATAATTTAATTAAGCAAGCACAACAATATATTGAAAATAATACGAATAAAAAAATAACCATCGAAGAGCTTTCCAAAATGGTATTTTTGGGTAGAAGAAGTTTTGAAAGACGATTTAAAATAGCTACTGGTTATTCAGTTTTGGAATACATCAACAGAGTAAAAATTGAAACTGCAAAAGAAAGTCTTGAGTTAAATGTCCGAAACATAAATGAAGTCATGGATGACCTAGGTTATAGAGACATAAAAACATTTAGAACTATTTTTAAAAAATTTACTGGATTTACACCATGGGAGTATCAAAACAAATACAATAAGTTGCCTTCTTTATAAACAGACAAATAGTTTTTATCATGATGATATGATTTAATTTCAATTTTCATACTGATACTTTAGACATTTCATTTTTTGATATTGTCCCTGTTTTACGGCGGATTTTTAAAATGACTGGTAACAACAGTCTCTGGATAGTGCGTGCTAGCAATGGCAACCGCTAACGCAAAGGTCTACAGAATCACAAAGACAGTAACTATGACCCGTAAAATACAATACGAATTCACTGCTCCCTTATGGCAACAACCCTCCACAAACGGTTGGCAATTCGTATCACTTCCCGAAACTACCTCGGCCGAAATACGAAACTTACTCCGCAAAGAAGAAGAAGGATGGGGTTGACTAAAAGGAACTGCAAAAAGCGGCACCACCGAATGGAAAACCGCCATTTGGTATGATACCAAAAGAACCACCTATGTGCTCCCTGTAAAAGCAGCCATCAGAGCCAAGGAGCAACTTGTCTTAGGAAAAGAATGTAGCGTTATGGTTTGGGTCTAACCTAAAAAAAACATCAAACCACAACATTAAACCCCATAAAATCCCCACACCCAAAAAACGTCCTTAATTACCCAAAGGTTCAACACACCGCGAGCTCTGTCTTATTATTTTCTTCGTCAGGGCTGGCGTTAAGAAAATGTCCGGTGGATATTTTTAGCGAAGGAGCCAGGTGGCGTGGTGGCCAAGACTTGATCTTTTGCTTCTTTTAACTCGCCACGTTATTATTTATCAGAGGAGATTCACCGACCCCGAGCAAAGCGAACACGCGCAGCAATTCCTATAAAAAATATTAACCAATCAGGTAAAAGAAAAAATAACCTTCTTTCCTAATACAATCCTCACACCGAATAATTTTTAAACAAATAAATCCAAATCATCCTCGACAATCGAATATTAAAAAAACACAAAGCAATGATCACAACACTGATGATGGGTATAATCCTCAGATCAAAAGTGTGATCAAAAAACTGTTGTGCTACGCCATACGTGGCCAATCCCTCGGCAACGGTCAGGGCATAATTCACGAACATGGCCCCGAAGAAATAGCCGGGTTCCTTTTCAAACTTAAAGTGGCAATGGCTGCAATATTCATTCATTTTTGGGAAACCCAAACTAAAGAAAAAGCTTTTATCCCGGAATACTTTTCCGTGTTCACAAATCGGACATTCGTTTCTGAAAATTTTTTGTAACGTACGCATCATAGTCTTATTTTTACATAGCAAAATTAATGTTTGTTGCAAAGGCAAAATTTCCTTAAATTCGCTAAAAATGGCATTATCCGGACATTTTCAAATATGAGTAAGCTTCCCATATATCAGATCAGGAAATTCTATTGCGATTCGAACGAGAATGACCTGTATGTAAACGATTTCAAATCTCATCTTCAGGCCAATGCTTTTATAGAAGCTACGCACAGCCACAACTTCTATTTGTTGGTTTTGTTTATACACGGCAGCGGTAGCCATACGATTGATTTTGACAGGTTTGATATCACGCCCGGCAGCCTCTACTTTCTAAAACCCGGACAGGTACACAGCTGGCAGCTTTCGCAGGATATTGACGGCTACATCGCTTTTTATTCACAGGAAGTATATAATCTGTATTTCGGAAGCAAAAAATTGGAAGATTATTCGTTTTACGGCACTTCATCCAATACCCCACAGCTGGTGTTAGCCCACGAACAGCTGGCGCAGCTTCGCCCCTATTTTGACCTGTTGATCCGCGAGGGAAAAGGGCAGCAAACCAAAAAAGCAGATCAGTTGTTAAACATCCTTGACTGCATTCACATCGAAATAGAGCGATGGTATGAGTCCGGAGAGCATCACAGTACCACAACGTACCATTTTAAGCTGAACACGCTGAAGCATTTGGTGGACAGCCATTACAAAGACGGGAAAACCCCTGCCTTTTACGCGGAAAAAATGAACATGAGCTTAAAACACTTAAACAGGATTTGCAAAGATGTTCTAAACATCACCGCTACCGAATTTATTTATCGCAGGGTCATTTTAGAAAGCAAGCGCCTGCTTTCCGTCAAAGGAATGACTGTCAACGCGGTGGCCACTGCCTTGGGCTATGAAAATTATTCCTATTTCACTAAAGTGTTTAAAAAGTATACCGGTCAAACGCCACAGCAATTCAGAAAAGGACTTTAGGAGCAGTATTGCATTCTTTGAGACACTGAAAATGGAATGAGAAATTTTTTAAGAAAATAAATTCGGCAACGTCAGAATTTATTTATTAATCTGTACAGCAAAATTAGAACAGGGCATATTGTATGAATAGTGCATAGATAACATATATCGAAAAACAAAGAATCTAAGGACTCTTACAAATCCCCACACTAAAAAACGTTATTAATAGCCCACAAGTCCAACGCACCCCAAGCCCCGTCCTCATATTTTCTCCGTCGTAAATCACGCAACGCATTTTAAGCAAGGGAGAAGGAAG
>NZ_JAIXSL010000002.1 GCF_027484705.1 Flavobacterium sp. | reverse complement strand
GTTGGGATGGAACTATCAATGGATTGACGTTGCCTACATCAGATTATTGGTTTAGGGTATTTTATAAAGAAAATGGCGAGGCTAAAGAATTCAGGTCTCACTTTTCTTTGAAACGATAAACGACTAAATTATAAAGAATAAAAAAAGCAACTCCTAAGAGTTGCTTTTTTTATAATTGTTTTTTATGAGTTGATTGCCCTAGCCCCGATGGTAACGGTATCCTTTTGTTCTGGGGTTCAGAACAAAAGATATAGTGTACAGCGGGAACCAGCTCCTAAACCTACTTCTGGTTATATACTTCTATGGCTTCTTTAAGAATCTGCACCGAACGAATCAGGTCTTCTTTTTTGAGCACATAGGCGATGCGCACCTCGTTGAGTCCGACATTAGGAGTGGAGTAAAAGCCGGCAGCCGGAGCGACCATTACGGTTTCTTTGTTGCTATCGAACGATTCTAAAAGCCATTGTGCGAATTTGTCAGCGTTGTCTATCGGAAGTTGGGCGATGCAGTAAAACGCACCTTTAGGTTTCGCAACTTTAACACCTTCAATTTTTTGGAGTTCTGCTACGAGCGTATCCCTTCTTTCTCGGTATTCGGTAATCACTTCGTCGAAATAACTTTGTGGGGTGTCGAGTGCGGCTTCACTGGCGATTTGGGCGAAAGTTGGCGGGCTCAAACGCGCTTGGGCAAACTTCATTGCCGTGGCCATGAGTTCTTTGTTTTTGGATACGATGCATCCGATTCTCGCGCCGCACATGCTGTATCTTTTAGAAACAGAATCAATCATGATGGCATTTTCTTCAAGTCCGGGAATGTTCATCACGGAATAATGGACGTCGCCATCATAAGTGAATTCGCGGTAGACTTCATCAGCAATCAAAAATAAATCGTGTTTTTTTACAAGTTCGGCCAATTGAAGCATTTCGTCTTTGGAATATAAATAGCCAGTCGGATTTCCGGGATTACAAATGAGGATCGCTTTGGTTTTTGGCGTGATGAGTTTTTCGAATTCGGCGATAGGAGGTAAGGCAAAACCCGTGTCAATGGTTGAAATTACAGGAACAACTTTTACGCCGGACGCTGTTGAGAAACCGTTGTAATTTGCGTAGAAAGGTTCCGGGATGATGATTTCATCGCCCTGATCCATCGTGCTTCCCATGGCAAAAAGCAGTGCTTCTGAGCCACCTGTCGTGATAATAATGTCGGCTACTTCAATCGGTAAACCGTGGGTTTTATAGTATTGTGACAGTTTGGTTCTGTAGCTTTCAAAACCTGCAGAATGGCTGTATTCCAAGACTTTTATATCTAAATTTTTTATCGAATTCATGGCTACTTCTGGCGTCTTGATGTCAGGTTGCCCAATATTGAGATGGTAAACTTTATGGCCTTTTTTCTTGGCGATATCAGCGTAAGGAACCAATTTTCTAATCGGTGATTCCGGCATTTGTTTTCCTTTGTTGGATACTTTTGGCATGATGCATTGTTTTTTAGAGTTGCAAATTTGCGAATTTTTTGAGAGCACAGCAATTGTTTTGATTGATATTATTAAATATCGGTGCATCCTTTTTTTTTTTTTTTTTATGAAAATATATTTCCATGAGATTTTACGTCGCATTTGTATTGTTAATAGGTTTTCAAATCAGCGTTTCCGGCCAGTCCGGGTTTGTGTTTGAAACCAATAAGCAAAAAGTGACGATTCCGTTCCAATTCATCAACAACCTGATTTTTATTCCGATTAAAGTCAATGGCGTGGAGCTCAATTTCCTGCTCGATTCCGGCGTCGAAGAAACTATTTTGCTGAGTCTTGAAGACAAAGCCGAAGTGCGGTTCAACAATGTACAGAAAATAAAACTACGCGGTTTGGGCGACAACGAAGCTATTGAAGGGTTAAAATCATCGAACAATACGCTTTCTTTCAAAGGACTTATAGATCGACACCACGACGTTTATATCGTACTTGATCAGGATTTTAATTTTTCTTCTCACATTGGTATTCCGGTCAATGGCATCATAGGGTATCATTTTTTTAAAAATAATCTGGTGGAAATCAATTACGATAAGAAGAAAATCATCGTTTATAAAGACAACGGCGCATTGCGAAAAAAGATGCAAAAGAAATTCACTGCGTTTCCGATGAGTATTGAAAGAAACAAACCCTACTTTCGTGCCGATGTAACGCTTAACAATACGGAAGTCAATGCCAAATTGCTGGTCGATCTGGGCAACAGCGACCCCATTTGGTTGTTTGAAAATGCCGACAAGAACATTAGTATTCCGGAAACCAACTTTGAAGATTATCTCGGAAGAGGTTTTAGCGGAGACATCAACGGGCATCGTGCTAAAATTGAGAAATTTAAACTTCACGATTTCGAATTTCTTGACCCCATCGTTTCGTTCCCTGGCATGCAATCGATCAGAAGCGTTAGTATGGTTCCCAACCGTTTGGGTTCAGTAGGAGGTGAAATGCTGAAACGGTTCAATATCATTTTCGATTATCCCAATGAAACTATTTCACTGAAGAAAAGCCACTATTACAGCGATAACTTTACCTACAATATGAGCGGAATCGAGATTCAGAATGAAGGATTGCAATGGGTTCAGGAAACCGTAAAACTCAACACCGTAGAAAACGGAGTCAGTTTTGACAATACAGGTGAAAGGGTAGACAACCAATTCAAGTATAAGTTTTCTTTAAAACCGGTTTATACCATAGCAAGTGTCCGGAAAAATTCGCCTGCACAAGCCTGCGGATTGCAAGCCGGAGATCAGGTCATTTCAATCAACAGTATGGAGGCTTATCGTTATTCGCTACAACAGATCAATGATTTACTAAAATCGGAAGAAGGGAAATGGTTTCATTTTACCATCGAACGCGGGGGAAAAAAACTCCAGTTCAAATTCCAGCTCAAAAGCATTTTATAGACTTCAAACTATTCCCTCAAAAAAAAAGAGCCTCAATTTGAAGCTCTCTTTTTTCTAATTATCACTCGATATAATTCCTTTTTTCTTTTCTAAAATATTGACGGATTCTTTAACAATCACCTCGCCTTTAATTTTCAGCGCTACTCTTCCGCCTTCCACATTCACTGCATTAGATTCTACGGTAATGGTTTTTCGGATTGGCCCGGGGCTCATGTTATATTTCACATCAATTTTTCCGGTTTTTCCCGGCATGATCGGCTCTGTAGGTTTCGAAGGCACCGTACAACCGCAAGTCGATTGCACATTGGTAATGATCAGCGGCGCATCGCCCGTATTCTTAAATTCAAATGTACGCATTCCGCTGTCGGAATCTCTGTAAACCGATCCGTAATCCACGGTATTGTCCTTCGCCATAAACTCAATTTTGGCACCTTGCGCAGCCGCAGAAAAAGCAAAACTTACAAAGGCAAACAGTACATACAATTTTTTCATGGGTCAAATTTTTAAGTTGAGTAAAAATACTTTGTTTTCGTTAATGTGCAAATAATTAATTCCTAATTTTTTATTTACTTTTGCACGGTTACCAAAAAGCATACCAGTACGGGTTTTTCCGTCAGGAGCTGTTTCCCGCTATTCGCTACTATCTTTTGCGCCGAACGCCGGCACAAAAGGATAACCGCTACTATCGGGGCTAGAGCTTTATCGATATTAGTACGCTTTCGTAACGAATAACCGAATCCACGAATCCACGAATCCACAAAATATGACAATCCCTGCGCAATTCGATGCCAAGACCATAGAACAGAAATGGTACGACTACTGGATGAAAAACAATTATTTTCATTCCACGCCCGATCATAGAACGCCTTACACCATTGTAATTCCGCCACCCAACGTGACTGGCGTTTTACACATGGGGCACATGCTCAACAATACGATTCAGGACGTACTGATCCGACGCGCGCGCCTTAAAGGGTTCAATGCCTGTTGGGTTCCCGGAACAGATCACGCTTCGATTGCGACAGAAGCTAAAGTTGTGGCCAAACTCAAAGCAGAAGGCATCAATAAAAACGATCTTTCGCGCGAAGAATTCCTAAAACACGCCTGGGACTGGACCGACAAATACGGCGGAGTAATTCTCGAACAACTCAAACAATTGGGTTGCTCCTGCGACTGGAACCGCACCAAATTCACGATGGATCCTGATATGTCAGCTTCCGTAATCCGATCGTTTGTCGATCTTTACAACAAAGGCTACATTTATCGCGGTTACCGCATGGTCAACTGGGATCCCGAAGCCAAAACGACTTTGTCTGACGAAGAAGTCATCTACGAAGAACAACAAGGAAAACTTTATTTCCTAAAATATAAAATCGAAGGCAGCGAAGATTTCCTTACGATTGCGACGACGCGTCCAGAAACCATTTTTGGCGATACCGCGATTTGCATCAACCCGAATGACGAACGCTTCCAACATTTAAAAGGAAAGCAAGCCATCGTTCCGATTTGTGGTAGGATCATTCCAATCATCCAAGACGAATACGTAGACATCGAGTTCGGAACAGGTTGCCTCAAAGTAACGCCTGCACATGATATGAACGACCGAACGCTAGGCGAGAAGCACAATCTTGAAATCGTCGATATCTTCAACGAAGACGCTACTTTAAACAGTTTCGGTTTGCATTATCAAGGGCAGGATCGTTTCGTCGTACGCGAAGCCATTGCAAAAGAACTCGAAAGTATAGGTGCTTTAGTCAAAACGGAAACGCACATTAATAAAGTAGGAACTTCTGAAAGAACCAAAGCTGTCATCGAACCGCGTTTGTCGGATCAGTGGTTCCTAAAAATGGAAGAACTGGTGAAGCCTGCCATCAAGTCAGTGCTCGAAACTGAAGAAATTAAATTATACCCGAAAAAATTCGACAACACTTACCGCCATTGGTTAGAAAACATCCGCGACTGGAATATTTCGCGTCAATTGTGGTGGGGACAACAAATTCCGGCTTACTATTATGGTGATGCAAAAGAAGATTTTGTCGTAGCGGAATCGAAAGAAGAAGCTTTAAGTTTGGCTCAAAAGAAAACGGGCAACGCACAACTGACAGCCGAAAACTTGACCCAAGATGTTGATGCTCTCGACACCTGGTTCTCCTCATGGTTGTGGCCTATGGCTGTGTTCGGCGGCATTATGGATCCCGAAAGCAAAGATTTCAAATACTATTACCCGACGAACGATTTGGTGACCGGACCGGATATTTTATTTTTCTGGGTAGCGCGTATGATCATTGCGGGTTATGAATACACCGGGAAAAAACCTTTCTCGAATGTATATCTGACAGGATTGGTGCGTGACAAACACCGTCGCAAAATGTCTAAATCATTAGGGAATTCACCCGATCCGCTTGATCTGATTGAAAAATTTGGCGCCGATGGCGTTCGCGTAGGATTGCTTTTAAGTGCTTCTGCGGGCAACGATATTATGTTCGATGAAGAATTGTGCCTGCAAGGAAAATCATTCTCCAACAAGATATGGAATGCTTTCAGATTGATCAAAGGTTGGGACGTTTCGAGTGAAATCCCACAACCCGAATCGTCGAAAGTAGCAATCGAATGGTACGAAGCGAAATTACAGCAAACACTCGCCGAAATTGAAGACCATTTCGAAAAGTACAGGATTTCCGACGCTTTAATGGCCATCTACAAATTGGTTTGGGACGACTTCTGTTCGTGGTTTTTGGAAATGATCAAACCGGCATACCAACAGCCAATCGATAAAGCCACGTTTGACAAAGCGATTGAAATGCTCGAAAACAACCTCAAATTGTTGCATCCGTTTATGCCATTCCTAACGGAAGAAATCTGGCACATTATTGCCGAGAGAAATACCGAAGAAGCTTTGATTATTTCCGAATGGCCGGCTTTGAAACCGTTCAACGCACAACTCATTTCAGATTTTGAAAACACTATTGAAGTGATTTCCGGCATCAGAACCATCCGAAAAGAAAAGAATATCCCGTTCAAAGACACGATTGATTTGAGTATTATCAATAATGACAAATCGTCGACTTATTTTGATGCTGTGGTGGTGAAGTTAGGCAATATTTCCAATTACGGCTATGTGACCGAGAAAATCAACGGTGCGTTATCGTTCAGGGTAAAATCGAACGAATATTTTATCCCGATCACAGGAGCCATCAATGTTGACGAAGAAATCGCAAAACTAACTGAAGAATTGAAGTACACTCAAGGATTTTTGAAATCCGTTCAGGCGAAGTTATCGAACGAAAAATTTGTCAGTGGCGCGCCTGAGAAGGTCCTCGAAATGGAACGAAAGAAAGAAGCTGATGCTTTGGCTAAAATTGCAACCATCGAACAAAGCTTGGCCAGCCTTAAATAATCGACATTTTTTGCCAGGAATGGCTTCGCCTTTTAGCTAAGCTTGGGTTGTGGTTTTTTGTTTAAAATAGATCTTAGGATTAATTCTTCAATAATTTTTGGGTCACCATTTGGCTGCCGAAATATACTTTCAAGGTGTAAAGTCCGACTGGTAAGGCGCCCAGATTTATTGTAGTTTGCGTATCGTTTGCTTTCCCGACATACAACACACACTGGCCAAGCATGTCATAAATCTTCAGTTGATCGAATGGGGAATGACTCGATTTGATGGTTAAGAAATCGCCCGCCGGATTCGGATAAATGGTTGTTTTTTCTTCATTGAAATCTGCAGTACTCAACGTTGTAGTGTTGTAATACACCAACAAACCAAGCCAGGTGTCAGCCACCGCTACATCTTTTTTGCCGTCATGATTAAGGTCGCCCAGTGATAAAGCCTGATAATCATAATGCGAAGAACCCGGTGATGGATATAGGGTGTAGTTACCCAGCAGGTTATTGTTGTCCTGCTGATAACAGCTCAATTTTTGCCAACCGCCATGAACCGTAATCAATTCATTTTCGCCGTCGTTATTGAAGTCGTCAATCTCAACCGGGTTTGGAATATCATAAGCAGGAAATACCGAAACATCGTCTAAAGCATGTGTATTTTGATTCTGGTACCAGACAATTATTTTTGACTGAGGCCTATTCCCGCTTCTAGAAGCCGCTACATCTTCCAATCCGTCATGATTGAGATCGCCAACGCCAATGCCATCAAGCAAGGTCGTATAGTTATCAATATTCGGAACAATATATTCAGTGAAAATATCAAATCCGGTAATTTCATTTTGTAGATATACATGCAAACCTGAGGTAACTCCGAATTTCTGAAAAATAATATCGTCTTTTCCATCAGCATTGACATCACCGATTTCGACTTCAATATATTTGGCGTTGGTAGGTTTAGGGTAAGATACGGCTACCAATGACCCGCCGATCTGGTAAAAAACCTTAAAGTAAGAAGCGTATTCGGTGCTGACGGCAACATCGGACATTCCGTCATCATTGAGGTCGCCTGTGTCAAGACATTCAACCAATGCACCAGTGTTGAACTCGACAATCGCATTGAAAGTTCCTGCGGAATTTTGATATAGTATTCCTATTTTGGTATTATAACCAAGGATGATGTCATTTCTGGAATCACCATTCAAATCGGCTATTTTCAAAGTTGTGAGTCCGGGGTAGGCCTGTGGGTAATTATATTTTACTGCTGGATTCAAACCGCCTGAATTGTTTTGCAGGAATACGGAAATCTTAAAATCGTTGGCTGCATCAAAATAAGTTCCGGTGCCCAGTGCGACATCGTTGAGTCCGTCATTATTGAGGTCGCCAATGCATACGGCATCCGATGAAGAACCTGCGGCAAAGGCTTGATAAGGAGCGAATTCAATTTGGGAAAAGGCTGCGCTCGGCGACAGTAAAAATAAAAGGGCAATGACCGACGAAATTATTTTTGCGGGAAACATATCGATAGTTTGTGGGTTAATTTTTAATCGCTTCCTCGTAACGTTCCCCAACTTTTTTCCAGTTGATCACGTTAAAAAAAGCATCGATATATTTCTTGCGTTTGTATTGATAATTCAGATAATACGCGTGTTCCCAAACATCCAAAGCTAAAATCGGCGTTCCTTTAATTACTGCATTCGACATTAAAGGATTGTCTTGGTTCGCAGTACTTGTAACTTGTAATTTCCCTGTTTTATCAGTCACCAGCCATGCCCAACCCGAGCCGAATTGTTTGGAAGCGGCATCTTCAAATTGGGATTTAAAACCGGCGAAAGAACCAAAATCGCGATTGATCGCCAATGCTAAAGTATCAGAAGGTTTCCCAGCTGTTTTGCCACCAATCATATTGTCCCAAAACAAACCGTGGTTGTAATAGCCACCGGCGTTGTTTCGCAAATCGGCATTGCTGACGTCGAGTTTTTTGAGTACATCTTCTATCGGCAATTGATCGAGTTCCGTTCCTGTGATGGCTTTATTGAGATTGTTCGTGTAAGTCAGGTAATGCTTCGAATAATGCAATTCCATCGTGAGCGCGTCGATGTTAGGCGCGAGGGCTTCATAACCATACGGAAGTGCTGCCATTTTGAACGTTCCATCTTCCGCTTTGACGTCTTCGGGACTTCCGATAAGCATTTTTTCTTCTTTCGATGGAAGCGGCACTTCAACGACTTCCGTCAGTTTTTTGTTGTTGCACGAAACCAGCACAAGCCAGAGGAAGCTTATGGGAATGAAATATTGTTTTTTCATGGGAATTTATTTTTTATTGGCTAACGCTAAGATGGCTTCAATATACAATTCTTTGGCTTCGTCCGAAGATAAGTGGCTGATCTGCATCCAGGCGTTGGTTTTAAAGGCATCTCTGAGATGGTAAGTAGACGTTTTGGAAGGGTCTAAAGTGCCGAAGGTTGCCTGTTTGTAGTAGGCGTAAAGGCGCAATTGCACATCCTGAGGCAGTGAAGCCTGCGACATTTCGTCTGCCATGGCCACGGCTTCTTCAAAACGTGTATTTAAATCTTTTGCGGTCATGAATTTTTGATAGCAATAATGGTTTTTCCACCAACGGCTGTCTGATTGAGTTGGACGTTGATTTCAGTACCTAAAGGTAAAAATAAATCTACTCTCGAACCAAATTTTATGAATCCCGCGTCTGTTCCCTGAACGACCTGCATTCCAGTTTCGGCATAATTGACGATTCTTCGGGCCAAGGCTCCGGCAATCTGACGGTAAAGGATTTCTCCAAAAATGCGGTTTTCAACTACCACGGTTGTTCTTTCATTTTCGGTACTGGCTTTTGGGTGCCACGCTACAAGGTATTTTCCCGGATGGTATTTGCTGAAATTGATTTTTCCGTTGACCGGATAACGCGTCACATGCACATTGATTGGCGACATGAAGATTGAAACCTGCAACCTTTTGTCTTTGAAATATTCGCCTTCGAAGACTTCTTCAATCACGACTACTTTTCCGTCTACCGGCGCGATGATATGGTTGTCATTGATCTCAACCGTTCTTTTCGGGTTTCTGAAGAACTGTAAAATCAACAGCAACATGATCAGAATTAAAACTTCGATGGCTTTTTTGAGCCAGAATATTTCAATCAGACGATCGGCCGCCAATAAAAATATTACAGTTAGGGTAGTGGCAATCAGGATAATTTTTCCGCCTTCTTTATGAAACATAATTTAAAATTTGATACAACAAAAATACAAAAGGTCCGACAAATATAATACTATCGAGGCGGTCTAAAATGCCACCGTGGCCGGGCATAATTTTTCCACTGTCTTTGACTCCGGCAACGCGTTTGAATTTGGATTCGATCAAATCGCCAATCGTGCCTAAAACACCAACGATAACGGCAATCAGAATCCAATAAAAAACAGGTTGTTCTATATAATATTGTGCGATGAATACACTTGAAATCACTGCGAAAACTAATCCGCCGAGAAAACCTTCAATGGTCTTTTTTGGGGAAATTCGTTCGAACAATTTTCGTTTACCTATTGATTTTCCTACGACATACGCCATCGTGTCATTGATCCAGATCAACATAAAAAGCCCGATGATGATTTTTGGATTAAAGATATTTTCTGTCATCGGCAGTCTGATAATCAACAGAAATGGGAAAACGATGTAACCAATCAGATATAAATATTTTGAGGCTATTGTCAAGTTGGCTTCTTTGGTTTCAAACAAAAAAAGCATGGCTTTGATGGAGATTGCAAAAGTGAAAGCCCAAAAAGCAAAATCGATGATTGGATTTTGTATGAAAAACGAAAATGCGAGATAAAGCACTAAAGTTAAAGGAAATGCAATGCGTTTCGGAAGCTTGACAAGGTCACAGAATTCGCTGACGGTCAGCATCAGGAAAATCCCGAATAACGCTAAAAAGCTGTTGAAGAATAAGGTGGCGGAAATTAATATAGCAATATATAAAACACCGGAAAGCGCTCTTGTTAGAGTTTCGTTCATTTTAAAGATCTTCTAAAAGAAGTAAATACAGGTTTTTTGCGGAACTTCCATATTGCAAAAAGTCTTCTTCTTTGGCTTTTTCGAAATATTTTATCGTGGTGATATTGGTTGGGTAATCCTTATCGTATTTCTTTTTGATGGCACGAAGTCCGTCGCTTTTGCTTTCGAGAATCTGGCTTGTGGTAGCCAAAATCACCATATTGACCGGAAGATCGTTAGGTTTGTTTTGCTTGATTTGGTTTGATGAAAATAGTATCGAACCTTCGTCAGCAATCAGGTTTTCGCAACTCGCCAAAAGGAATTTTGGGTTCGTGGAGTTTTTGTAAACCAATTTGTTTTCATCGAGCATGCTGTAAAGTTTCGGCTCAAAACATGCGGCTTCGGATTCAAACCAATCGTTCTCTTCGAGAATGTGCTCAAAATGATCTTTGACTTCGGACAAATCTTCGCAATAAAGGAATTTACCACCGTTTTTCTTGAAGTTGAAAGTGAACTTTTCATCAGCTGGAGCCGATAAATGCGCTTGTTGAGTATTGAACTCACTTTGCTTTTCCTCATCCGAAGAATCATTACCCGCACCAAAAAATTTCCTGAAAAGACTCATATGCTTTATGCTCGTGGTTAAAATGTTTTTGAAAACATCCAAAGATAAAAAAATCTTAATTCAAATGTAGGAATGAATTAAGATTTTTTAAAATTTTCGCTTTTTAATACCGATTACAAATCCATTTCTTCCTGAAGGTTCGAATCGAATTTTCGTTTTCCAAATATGGCTTCCAAATCATCTTTAAATATCACTTCTTTTTCTATCAGAATATCAGCAAGTTGGTTCAGTTTGTCTTTGTTTTCTTCGAGGATTTGAATCGCTCTTTCATACTGACTTTCAATCAAGGCTGAAATTTCCTTATCGATAATCATCGCGGTTTCTTCCGAATAAGGTTTCGAGAAATTGTATTCGTTTTGACCTGAAGAATCGTAATAAGTAACATTGCCGATTTTTTCATTTAAACCATAAATCGTAACCATCGCTCGGGCTTGTTTGGTGACTTTTTCCAAATCGCTCAAAGCACCTGTAGAAATGCGGTTGAAGGTTACTTTTTCAGCAGCTCTTCCGCCCATTGTCGCACACATTTCATCGAGCATTTGATCCGGACGAACGATCAGTCTTTCTTCGGGTAAATACCAAGCGGCTCCGAGGCTTTGCCCACGCGGTACGATTGTTACTTTTACCAAAGGCGCTGCGTGTTCTAACATCCAGCTAACAGTTGCGTGACCGGCTTCGTGAATAGCAATCGCTTTCTTTTCGTCGGGTGTGACGATTTTATTTTTCTTTTCGAGTCCACCGACGATTCTGTCCACGGCATCAAGGAAATCTTGTTTGTCTACTGCTTCTTTATTATTTCTTGCAGCAATCAATGCGGCTTCGTTACAGACGTTGGCGATATCGGCTCCTGAAAATCCGGGCGTTTGTTTCGCCAAAAAGTCAGTGTCTAAATGTTCTACTTTTTTGAGTGGTGCCAAATGCACTTCGAAGATTTCTTTACGTTCGCGGATGTCCGGTAAATCGACAAAAATCTGTCTGTCGAAACGGCCTGCGCGCATCAAAGCTTTGTCCAATACGTCGGCTCTATTGGTTGCGGCTAGTACAATGACATTAGAATTCGTTCCGAAACCATCCATTTCTGTCAAAAGCTGGTTTAAGGTATTTTCACGTTCGTCGTTACCGCCTGAGAAATTGCTTTTTCCACGGGCGCGGCCTACGGCGTCAATTTCATCAATGAAGATAATCGCGGGTGCTTTTTCCTTAGCTTGTTTGAACAGGTCACGAACTCTGGAAGCTCCGACACCTACAAACATTTCCACAAAGTCAGAACCAGACAACGAGAAAAACGGTACTTGTGCTTCACCTGCTACGGCTTTGGCCAGTAATGTTTTTCCGGTTCCCGGAGGCCCAACTAGTAGCGCGCCTTTTGGAATTTTCCCGCCCAAATTGGTGTATTTTTGTGGGTTTTTCAGAAACTCTACAATTTCCTGTATTTCTTCTTTTGCACCTTCTAATCCGGCAACATCTTTAAAAGTCGTTTTGATATCGGTCTTCTCATCAAACAATTTCGCTTTCGATTTTCCGATATTGAAAATCTGTCCGCCACCGCCAGGAGCATTGCTGCTCATACGGCGCATGATGAAAATCCAGATGCCGACGATAATCAGGATGGGCAATAAATTCAACAAAATTTCCGACCAATTGCTTTTCGGTAAGAAGTTGTAATCTTTCAATTTTCCTTCAGCCACTGCAGTTTCTAATTTCTTCTGGAAAATCTCATCATTTCCGATATCAAAAACATAATGCGGTCCTTTGGTATTGGGTCTGTTGAGTAAGTCTTTGGCAACCGCTTTGTGTATCGGAAGTTTTAAAGCTTGTGGGGTTAAATAGACTTCAGCCTCAGATTTGTTATAAACAATAACTTTCTGAACATCGCCATGCTCCAAATATGTGTTGAATTTGGAAGAGCTTGTTTTGGCTAATTCCTGAAAACCGGATCCGCCCGTAAAAAAACTTATGAATACGAAAAGTAAGATTACACCGGCGTATAAAAGGTATGGGCTTACCTTGATTTTATTAGGATTGGGTTTGTTATCGTTGGCCATTTTTTTCGCTTTAATATTTGTTTTCTATGGTAGTGATTTTGGCGTCGCCCCAAAGGCTCTCGATGTTATAGAATTCGCGGATGTGTTTCTGGAACACATGCACCACAATATTGACATAATCCATCAGCACCCATTCAGCGTTATCAGCGCCTTCCACGTGCCAGGGTTTGTCCTTGATTGCTTTTGAAACTGTCTTTTGGATGGAGTTAACGATCGCGTTAACCTGAGTATTTGAATTTCCGTTGCAGATAATGAAATAGTCACATGCGGAATTGTCTATTTCTCTTAAATCTAAAATGTCAATATCGTTTCCTTTTACTTCTTCAATTCCTTTGATGATATTAGCTAATAACACATCATTATTAATTGTCTTTTTCGCCATTTATTATTTTATATATGTTTGCAAAGTTATCATTTTTTGTGATTAATTTTGAACCTTAACATAAGATTAAATTCCGTCTTACAAATAATGCCGATGCGCTTAGTCAAACTCGATGCCATAGATTCCACAAATGATTTTCTGAAGGATTTGGCGCGTCATAAGAATGCCGAAAATTTTACGGTGGTTACGGCTGAAAACCAAACCAAAGGCAAAGGACAAATGGGTGCCGTATGGAATTCTGAAATCGGCAAAAACCTTATAATGAGTGTCTTGGTGAAAGATTTCCTGACCGATGTTAATGATGTTTTTAATTTAAACATTGCCGTGGCGCTGGCAGTTATCCGCAGTTTGGAAAGTCTCAAAATACCAAATCTTAGTATCAAATGGCCCAACGACATTATGTCAGCCGATAAGAAAGTTGGCGGGATTTTGATTGAAAACAGCTTCAAAAGCAACGATTCGATTGATTCTATTGTAGGTATTGGCATCAATGTCAACCAAACCTATTTTGAAAACCTGCCACAAGCTTCTTCATTGGCGCTGCAAACCAACACCATTTTCGACAAAGAAGCTTTGCTGTTTTCGATTGTCGATCATTTAAAATCGATGCTCGAATCGTGGGAAACGGAATCAGCAACGTTAAAAGATCAATACACGAGTTTACTTTTCAAGAAAGATGTACTTATGCCTTTTCAAAAAACGGATGAATCGATTTTTATGGGAACGATTAACGGAATCACAGCTACTGGGCAACTTGAAATCCTTTCCGAAGATGGATCACCGATGGATTTCGATATCAAAGAAGTCAAAATGATTTTTTAACGCGTAGTTTTCAGATCTTTATTTTTAAAGGACAATACTTCCGCTTCAAAAGAAATATTGTCTTGTTTGGAAGTAAAATAAAAATTGTATAGATAACTGCTTTTGGTGATTTTTTCAGCCACTTTTCTCGATAATGCCAAGTCGTTATTTTTGACCAGAATGCTATTGATTTTCTTTTCAAGAATAGGAATGAGATACTTCTTGAATTTTTTGTTTTTGGTGGTGATGTTTACTTTATCAATCACATCAAAGGCCAGTTCATATTTTTTTTGGTTGTAATAAACGGCTGCTAAGTTTAATCGTGCTTCTTCAAACTGATCCGAAATTTCCAACGCCTTCAGATAATACGTTACCGCTTTATCGCTTTCACCATGCATCCCGTAAGCAGTTGCCAGATTGTTGATCACCTGAATCTGATAAGGCGCAATTTCATAAGCGTTTTCAAAATAAGCAATGCTTTGCTCAATTTCGCTACGATTGAAACTTGCCATGCCTTTATACCAATCGATTGGGATGCTTGTCGGGTCGATTTTGTAAAAATAATTTTCGGCCCTGTTCGCATGGAATAGAGTTTCGTCCCATTGTTCGGCATCTTTTGCCTGGTACATTTTTACGGTTTCGAGTTCGCCTTTGAAACGAAAAGCTGCTACGACTAAGGAATACAATGAAAATACCGCGACGCTATAAACAAGCAAAATTCCGTTTTTATTTGAAGTAGGATTTGATGCTTTAAGCGTGTAATAATTTGCCGTCGTAACCGCAAAGAAAACCATCAGCAGGATTTGATGTTCGACGCGTTCCATTGGGAAATCGAAAAATGAGATCACCAAATATCCTGTAATTCCGCCTAGCAGGTAAATGTAGTTCCAGCGTTCGTTGTCGGATTTCGCATTTTTAATCAGAAACAGCAACTGGAAATAAATAATTCCAAAAATGAAACCATAAGCGAGCAATCCCAAAATACCGTTTTCACACAGAATATTCAGAAAATCATTGTGCGGACGTTGCAAAGTTTCGGTGCCGTTGGCGATGGTAAATTCCTTAAACTCGTTGAGTCCGTATTTCGGAAAATGCACTTGCCAATTTCCCAAACCTACGCCCAACAACGGTTTTTCTTTCCACATCGCTATCGAATGGTTCCAGAATTTCCCTCGCGCAATCAGCGTATTGTTGCTCACAATCCGGTTAAAATATTGTGTTGTGCTATTTTTAGAAACGGAAATTTCCTGAGTTTTCGGCGCAAAAAAACTTGTATAAGTAAAAACGCCAAGTGCCATCAGGGCAATGCTTGCTAAACCGATAAATCTTTTCCGAATGCCTAATTTGAAAGTGAGATAGTAACCCAAAACCAGCAATCCAAAAAACGCAAAAGCCAGAAAAACGGCTCGGGTTCCCAATAAAATTAATATTGGTAAAGCGCTAAAAATGGACGTCAATGATACCAACCTGTTTTTTTTCGATTGTTTCAAACCCATCAGAAAAAACGGGAAACACATAAAAAGTATGGAAGCCAGCAGGTTTTTATTGGCAAAAAAGCTTTTCACGAGATTCGCCTTGCCGAATAATTTTTCACCATCGATGGTTTTTCCGATCCAATCGTAATAGGCGCCAAGAATCGCGATGATTCCAAACGCAATGCAGCCTTGAATCAAAATATGGACACTGATGATTTTATTGTAAAGCGCTTGAATGGTGACCAACAAAAACGAAAAAAGCAGCAACTGTTTTGACAGGATGTAATGACTTTCAGAAGTAAAACCGTTGGTATAAGCTGAGATGACTGAAAGCGCAAGATAACTTCCAATGGCTATGTACAACGGATTTTTAATCGGGATGAAACTTTGCTTGTCTTTGTTCGATGGCAACAGAAAAACGCTCAGCAGTACAAACACGGAAAGGTAAACCTGTCGCGGCATCAAAACCGGATCGACGAGGCTTGAAACATAAGCAAACGGCAACAACAATAAAAAAATAAAATAGGCTTTTGCTGTTGTTGTGGCTTTCATTGCTTGTCTTTTTTGTTTGCAGTCAAATATAAACAAAAAAGAAAATGACACTCTTTTTCAGCAGCGATTATGCGATTACAAAGAAAATTTCTCGCCCAAATAAAATTTAATCAGCGCATTGTTATAAAGCAACTCATATTTTGACTGAATCAATTGGGCTTGAGAATAGTTGTAGCTCGCTTTGGTGACGTTGAGTTCATTGGTGTTGATTTTCCCCAATTCAAACTTCAACGCATCAGCCTGGTAACTTTTTTCTGAGAATTCGAAAGCTTTTGACGAGGCTTCATTTTTCTTCAACGATGTTTTGGTATCGGTAATCGCTTTCAAGACTTCCTTCGAAAGTTCGTTGCGTTTGATTTCAGTATCGATTTTAGATTGTTTGTAAAGGATTTTCGAGGTTTTAATTTTAGAACGGCTGTCGAATTGGTTAAAGATCGGAACGATCAAATTCAACCTCAAAATATTGACTTCATTGTTTCTCAATTGGTCTTCAAACGGAAGCAAATCTTCGGAGTGATCCTGATAATTGGTTTTAGTATATTGCGAACCGTATTGCGCACGCATAGACAACACCGGATAACGCGATGCTCTGGCTAAGGCTAACGCAGCACGCGCTTTCTTTTCGCGGTATTGACTCATCGCCAGAGAAGGATTGATTTCCAAAGCTTGTTTGATGATATCGTACTGGTTTCTTTCGATATCTAACGAAGGATCGATTTGCAAAATCGGTTTGATCAAAGTGATTTCCTTATCCAGCGGCATGTTCATCAGCTGTTTGAGGCTTACAAGATTGTCCGTCAAATGGTTTTGGTTCGTAATCAGCGTCAGTTCTTCCGAGGCTTTCTGCGATTTGATTTTAAACACTTCACCTTCAGCAATCGTTCCGGAATCGAATTTGAGTTGTGCGAGTTCGAGTTGTTTCTGGCTCGATTCGATTTGTTTTTCATTGGCAGCGATGATTTCCTGCAAATATAAAATCGTGATGAATTTTTCGGCCAAATCAATCGTAATCTGGTTCTCTACTTTTTTGACATTCGACTGGTTGACTTTGTATTCCTGTTTGGCGAACTTAATCGAGTTCAAAACCGTAAAACCTGCAAAAAGATTGTACGAAGCATTCAAATAACCCACGTAATTTTTAATATCGGTATTGACGAAAAGGTTCGAATTCGGATCGATTTCCCGGCCCCAAGAATCCTTGTTGTCTATGGTTCCGTAAATATTAGGAATTAGTTTTCCGTAGCTTAAACGGTATTGCGTTTTGGCGATAAGTTCGCTGTTGAGCGCCGATTTCATCTCGAGGTTTTCCTTCAATGCTAGTTCAAGACAATCCTTGAACGACATCAGATCCTGAGCAAATGCAGCATTCGAAACAATAAAAAATAGTATGAGGATTCGTTTTTTCATTCCAATTAATTCACATTATTGTCAATCTTGTTGAACAATTTTTTGATGATGTACTGATACAGTTGCATGCGCTCGATGATCACTTCTCCTTTGAGTTTGTAACCCGCTTTGAGGTTGATGTTCGGATTGTATTTTTTGATATCGGCCAGACAATAGAACGTTTTCTCCACATCCGAAGGCGACACATAAGTGATTTTCCCTTTGATCGCGCCGTAGCGGTAATAGTTATACGCATCGAGTTTGAGGTTGATTTCCTGCCCGTTTTTGATGTACGCCAAATCCTTTTCATCTAAAGTAACCTTGGCGTAGAACTTTTCTTTTTTGGGCGCGATGATCGCCAGTAAATCGCCTTTGGCTAAAATTTCTAGGTTTTGTTTGGCGTTGAACAGGTTTGAAACTGTTCCGTCGATCGTGCTCAAAATCACCATTTTCTTCAATTCGTCGGTGATGTAAGTGAGGTTGTATTTCCCGTCTTTGATCTGCGTTTCGAGTTCCACCAAATCCTGACGATAGCCTTGCAGTTCGTTATCGACTTCAATGATGTTGCGCTGCAAATCGTTTTTAGAACGTTTGTAATTGTTCGAAAGATTCTCGAAATCGTAATTTTTAGAACCGTAAGTCGTTTTCACATCCACCTGCGATTTTTTGTCATCGATGTTGCGGTTTTTCGTATCGGTCATTTCATAGCGCGAAATGGCGCCTTTGGCATACAGCAGCGAATCGGTTTTGAATTTATCGGTCAGAATCGAACTTTGTTGTGAAGACAAATTGAGTTTGTTGTTCAAAGCGGCAATTTCCAATGCTGTTTTCTTGCGGTCGGTTTTGTAAATCCCCGATTGAATTTTGAGCAGCTGCATCAAAGAAGCCTTGCGATCTGCCGTGTTGGCGATCAGTTTCTTGATGATGTCGATCTTGTGCGTTTTCGATTCGAGATCCGTATTCAAAACATTAAAATCGGACTGCGTTTTCTTGTTTTCGAGTACGAAAAGCGTATCGCCTTTTTTGACTTCTTGGCCTTCTCTGACGGCGACCTTCAAAACTTTGACTTCGTTGGGCGCGTTGATCTTGAGTTGCGGTGTGTCTGAGTAGATTTGACCTTCCTTGAAACTTACGGTATCGTTTAACCTCAAGGCAAAAATCAACACCACTACAACAATCAGGAAAGCAACTAGAATCTTATTAAGAATCTTAATAAAATTGATCGACCTCGTGTTGTAAAATGTAGAGTTCTCCATTGGTTATTTTATATTTTTTCGTGAAGTTAATATTTTTTATAGGTTCGTGTGAGATGATGATGAATGTTTTGTCACCATCAGTGTCGATTAGCGTTTCGACTTTGTTGCGCGATTCGATATCCATTCCTGACAATACTTCGTCCAAGATGATGATTTCAGTTTCAGCGAATAAGGCACGAAGCAACAGGATTTTCTTGCGTTGTCCGGTCGATAGGTTTTTACCGTTTTCGTTGATGATGAAATCAAGTCCGTCTTCTTTCGAGGCGATGAAATCATAGAAATTGATCGCTTTCGCTTTGTCGAGAATCGCTGAAAGATCGATGTTTTTTCCGAGCGCGATGTTGTTGTAGATGCTGTCGTTGAAGAGAATGTCTTCATTGGTCACCAACAGGATTTTCTCGCGCATTTTCTCTTCATCGTAGAATTTCTTGTCGCGGTTGTTGATCAGCACCGAGCCGGAATCCGGATGGTAGAGCGTTGTTAGAATTTTGCTGAAGGTAGATTTCCCCGATCCGTTTTGTCCTTCAATTTTAATTTTCTCCCCTTTTTTGATTTTTAAGTTGATGTCTTTCAACACAAATTCGTTCGGCATATAACCGTAGTGGATGCCTTGAAATTCAATCTTATCAATCGTAAAATCTTTAATACCTTTTTGGTTTCTGACTTTAGTATCTTCATCAAAATCCAAATATCTTTTTAAGATGACTTCGTTTTCCTGGAGCGTCATGTTGTCGTCCAAAATGCCTTTCAAAGAAGAAAAGATTTTAGAAGATAACGCGATGAACGTTACGATTTGGCCCAAAGTGATGATTTGTGTTTGTATCGCTGACATCGTCAAAAAGACCATGATCAGTACCGATGAGAAGATGATGATTAGTGCTACAACCACTTTATTGACCAAATCAACATAACCGTTGCGCAATTGGATTCTCAGATAATCGTTGATGCTGGAGTAGATTTTATTCGAATGAAAACGTTCGATCTTGAAACTTTTGATCACCTGAATGCCTTCGACTTTTTCCATCATTTTGGAAATAAAATCGGCTTTTCTGATGTAACGCAACCTTTCGTTTTGTTTAAGATACGGTGTGATGAATTTAAACCACAACACAAACAAAATCATGACGGCCAATACAATTAAAGTCAACGTTTTATCAATAAAGAATAAAATGAACAGCGAGTAAATCGAAACACTCAAATCGACTAGAATTCCGGTGAAGAACTTCATGAAGAACGTTTTGAGTTTCATCGAATCGCTGACACGTTCCATCAAATCGCCTTTTTTATACGAATGGATGTATGCCAATGACGAAGCGTTGATTTTTTCATCGAAAGAGAACAAGAAATAACGATCGAGCGCATTGCCAAGGTGGATGCTCACGTAGTTTTTGTAAAGTGTCGTAAACAAATCGAAAACTTTGTAAATTCCTAAACCGACAGCGAACAAAATCAGCGTGTTAAGATTATAAGTCGGCAATACGTTATCGATCAGAATCTGATTCGTGAATACCGCAATCTGCGCGGTTGTTGCAGAGAACAACGCCGCAAATATATAGATGTACCAAAGCTGCTTGTAATCGCCCAATTGTTTGAAAAGTTGCCAGTATAAACTTCCCTTCGTTTCATCAGGATAGTTTACGGCGGCTTCTTTTTCCTCGTTTGATTTTACGACAAGAATGAGTGGCGCTTTGTTTTTGATTTTGCCTTTTTCGAGTTCGAGCGTTTTGAAATTATTAGGAACACTTGAAATCTCTTGGTTTCTCAACAAGTCTGTCAAAAAGCTTTTTTCGGCTTCGAAATCTTTAAAACCAAAACTTTCCTTAAGGTATTTGAAATAAGTCAGTTTGTTGAACACCGTAGCGTGGCCATTTTCCGTGATGGCTTCTCCGATATTGATTTTGTATTCTTTGAGATCTTCGGAACAAATCGCTAAAATCTGGTCTTCGGTCTGCGTAAAATCCCAATCGGTTTTGTTGCTGAGTGCTTTGTTTTTGATTTCGTGTAGCGACAGGAAATACTGGCTTCCTTTGTTCGGATCGTAGACTTTGAATTTCTTTCCTTTGAGTTCGTTCACGACGATATAGCGTGAGCCGTTTTTGTGTTTCACCGGTAAAATGAATGGAAACAAATCTTTGATGTTCGCTTCGTTGCCTTCGATGAAATTAACGTCTAACAGTTTAAATGTAGCGTCGAAACCGTTGGCATCTAAGAAAGTTTTTAAATCGGTAAGCCTGGAGCCTTTTTGGTCCAGCGGAATGTTTTCTTCAATGTAGTTACGCGAAATACTTTTCTCGTAAATGTTGAAGACAGTCTTGATGGCGCTAATTCCGCAATCATTACTCTTGAGTTGTTGGTCTGTTTTTGGCATAGATTTGGGGTTTATCTTATCCAATTATTTCATTACTGATATGTTACTAAAAAGTTAACTAAATAATCTGAAGCAATATTATATAGAATAAATAGTACCGACTAAAAACTTCTATAACTAACCTGAAAACTCGATAAAATGCTAAATAAGATGCATTTAGGGTTGTTCGTCGAAATAAAAAGCCTTCTACCGATTTAGTAGAAGGCTTTGTTTTATTTGATATGCTAATTAGTTGTTATAACTTATTCATATTCAATGCTAAAGTCTCTAAAAATTTACTAATCGGCCCTTTGATCATCATCGCCATCATCGCATTGAATTCGCCTTCAAAAAACAACTGAACATTCGATTTGCTTGCCTCAACTTCTTCAATTTTGGCGGTTAATGTAAACGGAAGTTTGTCACTCGCAGCGCCTAATACAACGGTGTTTGGCGCTATTTTCTCTTTCATTTTCAATTTGATTTCGGGCATGCCTTTAAGGCCAAACAGAAAGGCATCGTCACCGATAACTTCAAATTTCGCGATGCTTTCGGGCATCAGTTTTTCAAAATTCTTCACATCGGTCAAGGAATCGAATAAGTGTTGTGCTGATTGGTCTACGCTTACTTTTGGGCTTTCTAAGTTCATGTTTTTTTTTTGATTATTATTTGTATTCAATAGTAATATTGAATGTTTTATTTTGTAGGATAGAATATTCAAATTAGACTTCAATGCCCCAAGAATCCGGAGCGACACTCCAATCTTTCAAAGCGATTTGCTCTTCTTCGGTAATATATTTTTTGGACACTGCCAGATTGAGCAGATGTTGGTAGTTGCTGAGCGTGTATAAATCTACATGAGCATTCTTGAAATTCTCCTCGGCGATGTCAAAGCCATAAGTGAAAATAGCGACCATGCCTTTTACATTCGCACCCGCGTCTTTGATGGCTTGAACGGCAAGCAAACTGCTATTTCCGGTGCTAATCAGATCTTCAACGACCACAACGTTTTGCCCTTTTTGCAGAAAACCTTCGACCTGATTTTGACGGCCGTGTTTTTTAGGTTCTGGGCGCACATACACGAAAGGCAAGCCCATATATTCCGCGACGAGCATTCCGATTCCGATGGCTCCGGTGGCTACACCGGCAATGACATCAGGTTTCCCGAACTGTTTCTCGATGTTTTTGGAAAATTCCTCACGGATGTAATTTCTTATCGCAGGAAAAGACAGCGTGAGTCGATTGTCACAGTAAATCGGAGATTTCCAGCCCGAAGCCCATGTAAAAGGATTTTTCGGATTCAATTTAATTGCATTTATTTGCAAAAGCAATTCGGCTGTTTTTTCGGCGGTGTCTTTATTAAAAATCATAGCAACAAATGTATAAAGTTTTTGTCAACGATAAACCTTTTTTCTTAACAAATGAAATCATCAAAGAGACCGATTTCAAAATATTTTTGTTGGAAAGCACTGATATAAAACAACTGGTCATCAAGATGTTCAATAACAAAATTAAGAAATGTTATTTGTATTATCCGGATGAAAAAGTGATGTTTAAGAAACTCAAGGAAAAAATTCCGGTGCAACGCGCAGGCGGTGGCTTGGTTTACAATAAAAACGGCGAAGTTTTATTTATTTTCAGAAACGGAAAGTGGGATTTGCCCAAAGGCGGCAAGGAAAAAAGAGAAAAGATGAAACTCACGGCAATGCGCGAAGTGGAAGAAGAAACCGGCGTCAATAAACTTTCCATCACCAAAAAACTCCAAAAAACGTATCACATATTTAAGCGCAACGGCATCTATAAACTCAAGATTACCACCTGGTACGAAATGAAATCCGATTATGAAGGAATTCCCATCGGTCAGGCCGAAGAAGGCATCGAAAAAGTCGCCTGGCTCAATCCCGAACAGATTAAAGAAGCGTTGCTGAACTCGTACGAGAACATCAAATTATTGTTTGAAGAAGAGAAACTCCTGCAATAGGCTTTATTTTATTGCCGTTCTCTAAGGCGAAAGATTTACCTTTGCCGCATGAAAAACCAACGTTCGAACAATATTCTGCTCAATTTAGGCATTGAAAACCTTAACGAAATGCAAGTCGCTGCACAGGAAACCATACTGCGCGACAATAACGTTTTATTGCTTTCGCCTACAGGTTCTGGTAAAACTTTGGCTTTTTTGCTTCCCGTTTTTGAAATTCTCGAACCTGAAGTGAAAGACGTGCAATGCTTAATCCTAGTACCTTCACGTGAGTTAGGTTTGCAAATTGAGCAAGTCTGGAAAAAAATGGGCACCGATTATAAAGTCAATGTTTGTTACGGCGGGCATTCGATCGAAACAGAAATCAAGAATTTGAGCAATCCACCAGCGGTTTTGATAGGAACGCCCGGAAGAATCGCCGACCATCTTGACCGCGGCACTTTTAAAACGGAAAATATTCAAACGTTGATTCTTGATGAATTCGACAAATCTTTGCAACTGGGCTTTCATGAAGAAATGTCGTTCATCATCAACCGATTGACCAAACTCAACAAACGTATTCTGGTTTCCGCAACTTCCGATATCGAAATCCCGAAATACACGCGCGTCATTCATCCGACGATTCTGGATTTTATTCCAGGTGAAGAAGAAAAAACGAATCTTTCGCTCAAAATGGTCGTCTCGAAAGAGAAAGATAAAATCAACAGCCTGTTTCATTTAATCTGTTCTTTGAAATCAGAATCGGCATTGATTTTCTGCAACCACCGCGATGCCGCAGAACGCATCAGCGACACATTAAACGAAAAAGGAATTTACGCGACTTATTATCACGGCGGTATGGATCAGGACGAACGCGAACGCGCCTTAATCCAGTTCCGCAACGGGAGCGTGAGTTATCTCGTGACCACCGATTTGGCTGCACGAGGCTTGGATATTCCCGAAATGAAACACGTGATTCATTATCATCTGCCCTCGAAAGAAGACGAATTCACGCACCGTAACGGAAGAACCGCGCGAATGCTAGCTTCAGGGACGGCGTACATCATCACGCATGAAAGTGAGAAAAAATTAGATTACATCGATTACGGTATGAAAGTATTATTGGTCGATAGTAACATCAAACTGCCAAAACCGCCAGAATTTCAAACCATCTACATCAGCGGCGGCAAGAAAAACAAACTCAACAAAATCGATATTGTCGGTTTCTTTTCGCAAAAAGGGAAACTCGAAAAAGGCGATTTAGGCCTGATAGAAGTCAAGGATTTTATTTCATTCGCCGCAGTGAAAACGGCAAAAGTAAAGGATTTACTGCGCCTGATCCGTGATGAAAAAATGAAAGGAAAGAAGTTTAAGATTGAAGTTGCTCGAAAAGTCGTTAAGAAAGAGGACAATTAGACACAGCTGCACCTTTGGACACGCTTCGCTCTAGAAAAAAAGCGACTTCAGTTTGAAGTCGCTTTTTTATATTGAGTTTTTTTGTCCAAAAATCCAAAGCCGTAGGCGTGTCCAAAGGCGCAGCCGTGTCTAAAGCGCAGCGTGTCTAAAAATCTATTTCACCCGAACCGCATCCGGTACCAACATCTCATATTCACCGCCATTTCGAATCACATCGCGCACAATGCTCGAACTGATGTAAGACGTTTTGGCCGCAGTCAGCAAGAACACCGTTTCTATTTTAGACAACCTTCTGTTCGTGTGAGCAATCGCTTTTTCAAACTCGAAATCGGCGGGATTGCGCAAGCCACGCAAGATAAAATCTGCTTTGAGTTTTTTACACAGATCAATCGTCAAACCTTTATAAGTCACCACGGAAACGGTCGGTTCGTCGGCAAACGCTTCTTCGATGAATTTTTTTCGCTCCTCAAGCGTGAACATATATTTTTTTTCAGCGTTGATTCCAATCGCCACGACAATCTCGTCAAACAGCGGAATGCTTCTTTTGATGATGTCGTAATGCCCGAGCGTAATCGGGTCGAAGGAACCGGGGAAGATGGCTTTTCTCATTTTTTAGGGTTGCTGGGTTGCGCGTGGCTAAGTTACTGAGTTTTTTTTTGAAATTGCAGAGCAGTTACTTTTTTAGGAGCTGGTTCCTGCTCTTCGCTTTATCTTTTGTGCTGAACGCCAGCACAAAAGGATGCTCGCTGCGATCAGGGCTAGGGCTTTTCGTAAACCAAGACAAAGTCAGCTTTATTTTAAAACTGTAAAGTTTCGGTCAGCATAATATTCCGTAAGCCACTAAACCCGCGATGATAATACTTCCAGTGAAAAACCATATCGGCGTGCGGGTCGGATTATTTTTCTTTTCGAGGTCGAATTTTACCTTGATGTTTTCCCTGAATCCATCGGTTTGATACACAGTGCGGCAATTGGTGCAGGTCGCCAACATCTTTTGCTTGACACCAAAAATCGGAATCCACCAGATATGAACGTATTTTCCTTCGATGGCGTAGTTCATGGAAACATGATTGTTGCATTCAGGACAAATGATATCTTGAACCCTTCCTTCTTTGAGTTTCATTCCGCCAGTGCCAAGAAAATAACCGATTACCATATTATTTTGCGAGCGCCAGCTCAATCGCATTCGTGAATAAATCTTCTAAAGAAATCCCGGCAGCTTTTGCCTGTTGCGGAATTAAGCTTTCAGTCGTTAATCCTGGAATCGTATTCATTTCCAACATATAAGGTTCGCCATTGACGAGAATGAATTCGCTTCTCGAAAAGCCTTTCATCTTTAAAATCTCATAAGCGCGTTTGGCTACGGCGTTGACTTTTTCTGTGATTTCAGGTGAAATTCTCGCTGGCGTAATTTCCTGCGATTTGCCCAAATATTTGGCTTCATAATCGAAGAAATCATTGTCGGAAACGATTTCTGTGATCGGCAACACGGTAACTTTTCCTTGGTAATTGATGACGCCGACGGAAACTTCAGTGCCGTCGAGGAAACTTTCGATGATGATTTCGTTGTCTTCTTTGTAGGCGACTTCAATCGCGATGGGCAATTCGTTTTCGGTTTTGACTTTCGAAATTCCGAAGCTCGAACCTGATTTGTTGGGTTTCACAAAACAAGGCAATCCGACTTTGGCTACAATCGCGGCGGTGTCAATATGGTCGCCTTTGTTAAGATAGAACGATTCGGCGCATTTGATGCCGTAAGGTTTCAGCACCGAAAGCAAATCACGTTTGTTGAACGTCAGAGCGGCTTGGTAATAATCGCAAGAAGTTTGCGGCAATCCGATCAAATCGAAGTAGGCTTGCATCAAACCGTCTTCTCCGGGCGTGCCGTGAATCGCATTGAACACCGCGTGGAATTTGATTTTCGTACCGTTGGCGGTGAAAGAAAAATCATTTTTGTCAATCGGATGCTCGTTGTTGTTGTCGTCAACGTAAACCCATTTGTCTTTAAAAATATGCACACGGAAGCCGTGGTACTTGGTTTTATCTAGATATTTGTAGACGACGTTGCCGCTTTTGAGCGAGATTTCAAATTCGCTCGAATAGCCGCCCATGATGATCGCAATGTTTTTCATGCAGGTTGTTGTTATGTAGGTGGTTCGTTTTTAGCCCCGATAGTAGCGGCATCCTTTTATGCCGGCGTTCGGCATGAAAGATATAGCGGATAGCGGGATTAGCTTCTGATATACTGTAACAAAATTATCATTTTTTTTCAAACGCAAAGCCTTTAGTATTTTTATATCTTTGCTGAAATAAAATTTGACATGAGTTTAAAGGATTATCTGAAGAGCCGGGTTTTTGCGGTGCAGGTGCTGATCGGGATTTCGATCATTGCCGTTTTGAGTTATTTGTTCTTTCACTGGCTGACGTTTACCACCGATCACGGCAATGAAATTACAGTCCCCGATTTGCGCAAACTTAGCGAACAACAGGTAGAGGAGAAGCTCGATGATCTGGATCTCGATTACGTTTTGCTCGACAGTGTAGATTACAACAAGGATTTTCCGAAACACAGCGTGGTGGAACAAGACCCGATTGCAGGTTCGAAAGTGAAGAAAAACCGTAAGATTTATATCAAGATCAATTCGTCAGGTTTTACGATGGTGAAGATTCCTAATCTGATTGAGAAAACCTACAGACAAGCCGTTCCGACTTTAAAATCACTTGGCCTTGAGGAAGGCACGATTACTTACAAACCTTATTTAGGAAAAGACATGGTTCTTGAAATGCATTGGAATGGCAAAAAGCTCAATCCGGGCGACAAAGTTTTCAAATCTTCCAAAATTGATTTGGTCTTAGGCGACGGAAAAGTAGGTTTTGATGACACAGAATTGGATACGATTCCAGCAACACAAGAAGAAATTCCAGTCAATGCAAACTAACGAAGACAGCCCCGAATTAGAAGACGAATTATACGAACATTTCCGCGTGGAAGTGCCGAAAGGTCAGGATTTGTTGCGCATCGATAAGTTTCTGATGCATTTCATTCCGAATGCGACGCGAAATAAAATCCAGCAGGCTGCGACCAGCGGTGATATTTATGTGAACGATGTTCCCGTAAAATCGAATTATAAAGTCAAACCGCTTGATGTGGTGCGCATTCTTTTGGCGCATCCGCCGTTTGAGAACCGCGTGGATCCTGAAAATATTCCACTCGATATCGTTTATGAAGATGATGCTTTATTGCTCATCAACAAACCGCCGGGCTTGGTCGTGCATCCTGGTCACGGCAATTATACCGGTACTTTGGTCAATGCGTTGGCGTACCATTTCCAGAACTTACCCATGAACAGTAGCGAGCGTCCTGGCTTGGTGCACCGCATCGATAAAGACACTTCGGGACTTTTGGTGATCGCCAAAACTGAAGCTGCGATGACGCATCTCGCCAAACAATTTGAAGCCAAGACTTCCGAACGCGAATATGTCGCGATCGTTTGGGGCAACCTAAAAGAAGATGAGGGAACGATTGAAGGCAACATCGCGCGCCACGTCAAAGACCGCATGCAGATGGCTGTTTTCGCTGATCCTGAAATCGGGAAACCCGCAGTGACGCATTATAAAGTGTTAGAACGTTTCGGTTATGTGACGATGGTTTCGTGTGTTTTGGAAACCGGTCGTACGCACCAAATCCGCGTGCATATGAAACACATCGGGCATCCGTTGTTCAACGACGAGCGTTATGGTGGTCATTTGATTTTGAAAGGCACTACGTTTACGAAATACAAACAATTCATCGACAACTGCTTCAAGATTCTTCCACGTCAGGCTTTGCATGCGAAAACATTAGGTTTTGTACATCCGACGACTGGCGAAATGATGCGATTTGATACGGAACTTCCTGAGGATATGAAGGAACTCATTGAGAAATGGCGCGGCTATGCGAAATCGAATGCGGCGGGCGAGGAGGAGGGAATAGAATTTTGACACGCTTTGCTCAAGACACGCTTCGCTCAAGACTATAGGACGGTTGAGGTTAATTTTCCATATACTTAAAGTTTGATGATTGATTTTTATCCAAATGTAAATATCTATACTGTCTAAAGCGAAGCGTGTCCGAAGCGCAGCGAGTCATACAGTCCTAAGCGCAGCGTGTCCTATTTAAAAGTATCCCCTTGCTTAATATCGCCCGATTTAAATCCGCGATTAAACCAATACATACGCTGCTCGGAAGTTCCATGCGTGAAGCTGTCAGGTTCCACATGCCCTTGCATTTTACTCTGGATCGCGTCGTCGCCCACGGCATTAGCGGCGCTCAAAGCTTCTTCAATATCGCCGGGTTCTAACATTTGGTTGATCTGCTGGTTGTAATGCGTCCACAATCCGGCGTAGAAATCGGCTTGAAGTTCTAAATCTACGGATAGTTTGTTGGCTTCGGCTTCAGATTTCCCTTGTTGCATTTGGCGCATTCTTGTTGAAATTCCGAGTAGATTCTGCACGTGATGGCCAACTTCATGTGCAATCACATAAGCAATCGCAAAGTCGCCGCCTTCAGCACCAAAGCGCGATTTGAGTTCTTCGAAAAACGCCAGATCCATATAGACTTTTTTATCGGCAGGGCAATAGAATGGCCCTGAAGCCGAAGTTGCCGAACCGCAGCCTGTGTTTACATTACTGGTAAACAAAACCATTTTTGGGTTTTCGTAAGTGAGACCGTTTTCCTCAAATACTTTTTTCCAGACGTCTTCGGTATCGGCTAGAATCGTAGCGCAGAATTCGCCCATTTCCTTATCGGCTGGTGATAATTCCTGAGTCGTTTGTTCGGTGGTCTGGCCTTGTTGCAGCTGTTCCAGAACCGGCGCAATCTGCTGAGCACTTTCACCTCCGAATACGTTGATGAGTAAAATAATGATTCCGATCAATCCGCCTCCGAGGGCTACTTTGCCGCCCGAGACACCGCGGCGGTCTTCCATGTTATCGCTTTGTCTTCTGCCGATCCATTTCATGATGTTGGTTTTATATGTTAGTTGAAATTATATTTTTTTCACCACATAGAATCATAGATTTCTTAAAATTTAAAAGAAACTTTGTTTAGGATAGACACCTTATTTTTATCGATGTCCTATTTTCTATGTCTCTATGTGGTCATTAGACTTTTATCCATTTGGCAATAATGAGTTCAAGAGTGTCTTTGATAATCGGTTTTGAGGCGTAATCATCCATGCCGACTTCAAGACATTTTTCGCGCTCGCCAACCACAGTTCCCGCTGTCAGGGCAATGATAGGAATATGTTGGTTTTGTATTTCGCGTATTTTTTGTGTGGCCACATAACCGTTCATAATCGGCATCTGCACGTCCATAAAGATCATATCGATATCGTGTTGCTGAAATTTGCCCACGGCGTCCTGACCATCAACGGCTTCAATAATGCAAACATTCGGCAGGATTTGTTTGATGAGTGTTTTGGCGAGCAGCATATTGATTTTGTTGTCCTCAGCAATTAAAACCGTGGCTTTGGTTCCCACATTATTGGCATAGACACTTTTCTCTTTGGTTTCTGATGTTGGTTTTACTAAGTCTTTGGATTCTTTATCAGTAGCAATCGGTAATTCGACATCAAAGAAAAACTCGCTGCCTTCGCCATACCTGCTGATGAGTTGCAAATGGCTTTCCATAAGGTTCAGCAGTTGGTTCGAGATCGATAATCCCAAACCGGTGCCGCCAAATTTCTTCGTCGTTGAGGTATCTTCCTGCGAAAAAGCCTCGAATATTTTTTCCTGGTTGCTTTTCTTAATCCCGATTCCGGTGTCTTTAACAGAAAATCGGATCATCGCTTTTTGTTCATTTTTCTTGATGACATGGATTTGAAATTCGATTTTTCCTTTCTCGGTAAATTTGACGGCGTTGCTCAGCAGGTTGATCAGTACTTGTTTCAAACGAATGTAATCGACACAAATGAACTGTGGCACTTCCTCGTCGATATCGAGAATGAGTTCGATGTTTTTGAGGTTCGATTCGTATTTGATGAGTTCGATGACCTGATGTGAAAGCGCAATGATGTTGTATTTTTCGATGTTGAGTTCGAGTTTTCCGGATTCGATTTTAGAGAAATCGAGAATGTTGCTGATGACTTCCATCAATAAATTCGCCGACTGGTTGATCGTGTCCATGTATTGCTTCTGGAACGCTTCAAGTTTGGTATTCATCAACAAATCGGTAAACCCAATGATGCCGTTGAGCGGCGTGCGGATTTCATGGCTCATATTGGCCAAAAATTCTGATTTGGCTTTGCTTGCGGCTTCGGCGATTTCTTTTTCTTTGAGGATATTTTCGGCCAGTTTTCTTTCGGTGATGTCGATGAAGATTCCGCCAACAAATTCAATCTCACCGTCTTTGATAATCGGTTCCCCAAATTCTTCTACCCAAACCAAATGCCCTTTTTGGTGGATGATTCGGTAGGTCGTATGCATTTTTTTCTTTTCACTGAACAATTTTCGCGCGACGGTCGTAAATTCTGTGATGTCATCGGGATGCACCAAATCGATGTAGTATCTTTTGTTTTCTAAAAAGTCGGATTTTGGATAGCCTGTGAGGTTTTCAATCTCATCGTTAAGGTAAATTTTCGACCATTTTTCATCATATTTGGAAAGGTAAACGGTTCCCGGAATGTTGTTGGCCAGCAAACGGAATTTCTCTTCGCTTTGCTGGATCTCATTTTCACTGTCGAGACGTTCGATGGCCGAAGTGATGTTGGTCGACAGAATCTGCAACATATTCACTTCATCATCAGACCAGGTTCTTTCTGCATCAACCACATCAAGACCGATGAAACCCGTAAAACGATCCTTGACAAAAATCGGAAAAATGAGCACCGATTTGATTTCGTTGTCCATCAACAGTTTTTTCAGAACACCTTCTTCGAGTTTTCGTGTATGGGTTTTAAATATTTTGCGTTCTTTTGCTTTGCTTACGATTTCATGAAAATCATCATGACTGAAATACCTCAATGGCGTGATTTGAAGTACCACGTTTTCCTTGCCCCATTTGTATTTTTGGCGAAACAAATTGGTGTCTGCTTCATTTTCATAATAATAAAGATGGTCTACATTGGTCACGTTTCCTATGATGGGAAAGGCTTCCTGAAAGATTTGTATTTTTTCCTTGGTGTTGATGAATTTGTCGGTAAACTTCAGCATGGCCGAAAGCAATTCGCTTTTGTAAACCAGCTTCTTTTCGACTTCCAACCGCAATTGCGATTCGAGCGCCACCACAATAAGATCGCTCACCGAACGCGCGAAAGAAACATCTTCATTGTCCCAGTTTTTTATTTTGCTGACGGATTCAAAACAAAGAATGCCATGCAGTTCGCCGTTGATGAAAATCGGCGTATCGAGTAATGAATTGATCTTGTGTTTCTGGACATAATCCTGACAAAGTTCTTTGGTGATCGGATTCGAATACACATCGCTCGCAATGATCTGCATTTCGTTTTCGATGGTTGCGAAGTAAGTCGGATAGTCATTTCTGGTCAGTACAAATCCTTTTTCGAATTTGTGTTTTTCGACTTCATACAGGTTCAGGCATTTGATTTTATCGGGGAAATAATTCCAGAAACTTGCCCGATGGATGTCCAGGGTTTTGGATGCGACTTCCAGAATTTCCCTGAGAATGCTGTCGAAACTTTCCTGACCTGAATAGCTTTTGGCCATAAATTTCTTGAGCGTATCGTTGAACCGCTGGATTTTCTCCTGACTGATGCGCTTGTTGCTTTCAATGCTTTTGAGCGCGGTGATGTCTCTGGCAATGGCCGAATAGCCTATGATTTTTCCGGCACTGTCTTTTTTGGGCGTTACCTTTTGGGAAACCCAGAATTCCTCGCCATTTTTTTTGAAACCGGGAAATTCTATGATTTCATTGTCATTGTTCTGGAAATCAGCTTTCAAAATCGATTGCGTCACGGATTCGATATAATCGGGTCTGACGAATTCGCTGAAATGACGGTGAATGAATTCTTTGGAACTGAACCCCAAGGTCTTTTCGCAAAACTCGTTGATGAAAGTAAAATGTCCCTCAACGTCCGTTTCAAAGATGATGTCATTGGCCGATTGCACGAGGTTTTTGTATTGGTCTTTGACTTGAACTTGTTCCGTGACATCCTGTCCGATTCCGATAACCAAATCGTCGTTGAACTGTTTGTCTTTCCACTGAATGTATTTGTATTCGCCGTTCTTGCATTTGAGTTTTCGGATGTGCAGGCGGTTGTCGATGTATTCTTCATGATAATCCTCGCCAATAAAATCAGGGTCTTCGGTAAGAATCCAGAAACCAAAACCGAGCATTTCCTGTGGGGTATATCCCAAAATATCGAGGACCGATTCGCTGCAAAAAGAAACTTCGCCTTTTTTGTTGGTGGCGATCGTGAGCGAATTTCCCTTATTGACGATTTCGTTGGTAAAGCGGAATTTATCCTGCGTATTGAGATAGGTAATATGCTGAATGTAATGGATGAACATCATCATGAAACAATAATTCAGCAAAATCAGCAGCAGTTGCAACGGCATCCATTCCTGCTGGATTGCCACGCATAGAAAAGTGATGACCAGGCTGACGAAAATCCAATAAATTTTGATGGGCTTCAATACCTGAAAAGAAAAGAAAAATCCCACCACAAAACCGATCAAAGGAATGATGTCATATTGATGCAACACCATGTTGCGTGCTATAAACGTATAGTATAACAGAAAAAAACTAATGAAAGTCGCGTGGTTGTATCGGTTAAAGAATTTGTTCTTTTTTGTCAGGAAATACAGAGCGATCAGTACAAAACCAATGATGCAACTCTGCAGCAGCATGCTTTTGTGTCTGACGGAATAAATTTCAAAAATGATTTCAAAAATGGGCAACAGTATTCCCAGAAACAGAAAATAGAGTTGGTATTCCTTGTCGAAAGAATCGAGCTGCATATAATTTCCGGCATCCTTATGCTGAAAATGGTTGTTGATTTTAAAGAAATTGAAAACCAGAAAACCCACCAAAAGAAACAGCAGCGGGAGAATCACCCAAAGGACATTGGCGTTGTTGGATACGAAATCTGATATTCTAAAATCCTGACCAGATGGGTAATTGGCGTTGAATGATGTTTGATATAATGAAATCAAATCAGAGAAATTGCTGACGCCAAAGGGTTTGAATCGCATTATTTGAGGGTACTTTCAGTTGTGTTTTATTGTGCTGTCTTCGGATTAGAAAAATATAAAAAAAAATGATATGAACGGGATTAAATTGTCAATTTTATGGATTTAATTTTAATGAAATCTGGTTGGGTTTTATTCATTAAACTCCGATTGATTTTCTTCTGAAGCCAGTTCTTCCGATAAGGTTGCAGGAGTTTCATCGCCCATGATTTCGGTATAAACGCTATAGTACATCGAATACATAAATGGAACCGTAAAGAAAATTCCGATACAAAAACCGAAAAGCCCGAGCATCATAAAGAAAGCGGAAACAATCATCAGCGCCAACAAAATGAAAAACTGTTTAGAAACGATGATAATGCTGCCTTCAATGGCTTCCATGGCTTTTAGATTCCCAAAAATAATCAACGGTATGGTCAGAAACGTCAGCACTGATACCGACAAACTGAGCACGAAGCCCAGCAACTGAAACCCGAGCCATTGTAGACCGACAGAAAACATACTGGAAAAAAGCGATATGATGATTGCCGCCATGACAATTTCTTTGAAATAACTGCCACGGTAATAATCAAAAGCAGTTCCGACCGAAAAAGCTTCTGCTTTGGCCGCACATTTTGCCATTTTGATGAGTCCGGCATTGATTGGACTTGCGATGGCAGTTACCAGAATGATGACGATGATGTAAGGAACCAACCACATGATGGATAAGTTTTCGACTCTAAATTGCGACAACGAATTGGTCGTGAGCGCCATACCAACCGCACCTACAGCAATCAAACCACACAGAATACACATTAAAATTACAATGATTAATACCGCTACACCGCCTTGAAGCGCTATTTTTTTGTAGTTCTCGAAAGCATTGTTGAAAACCGTTCCGAAGTCAATGTTGTATCCGTTGGCTTTAATATCCTCAATGTTTTGTTTTGTGTTTCGCATGGCTATTTTTTGTGATATGAAATTCAATAATACGATTTTTTAATTAAAACCAGTGCAGCAATTTTCGAATCATCGCCAATTTGTTTTTATAAGGTGCGTATCGAAAGGGCAAATCAAGCCAGTTCGATTTTTTGACCACGGCTTTCTGATGCGAGAACGTGTCGAAACTCCACCGTCCATGATAAGCTCCGATGCCCGAATGTCCGACGCCACCAAAAGGCAATCTTTTGTTCGCAAAATGAATGACCGTATCATTGATACAACCGCCACCAAACGCATAATCACGCATGATTTTTTTACTGAAAGTTTTGTCGGTTGAAAACACATAAAGCGATAACGGTTTTTCATAACGCAAAATAATTTTCGATAAATCTTCATCGGTTTCAAATGAAATAATCGGAAGCAAAGGCCCGAAAATTTCGTCTTTCATAAGGGCGCTTTCAAGTTCTGGTTCATCGATAATAGTCGGCGCTATGTATAATTCCTTTTCATTAGTTTGTCCGCCGTGTAGGATGGTGTTTCCTTTTAACAATCCTTGTAAACGTTGCCAGTTTTTGAGGTTGACAATGCGGCAGAAATCTTCCGAAAGTTGCGGATTTTCACCGTAAGCATTTTTAATGACATTGATAAGATGGCCGATGAAAACCATTTTGATTTTGGAATGCACGAGCAAATAATCCGGAGCAATACAAGTCTGTCCACCATTGATAAATTTTCCCCAGACGATGCGTTTCGCGGCCAGTTCTAGATTGGCAGTTTGGTCAATAATGCCCGGATTTTTACCACCAAGTTCGAGCGTCAGCGGCGTCAGGAATTTAGCGGCGGCTTCTGCGACGATTTTGCCTACAGCCACACTTCCGGTGAAGAAAATATAATCCCAGCGCTGTGCTAATAAATTTTGGGCTACCAAATGATCGCCTTCGATGACTTCCACATGGTTTTGATCAAAGATTTTCCGTATGATTTCGCCGATAATTCGCGAGGTATTTTGAGTAAGCTCCGAAGGTTTCAAAACCACCTGATTTCCTGCGGCAACTGCTGCAACCAAAGGACAAATCGCCAATTGAAAAGGATAATTCCAAGGCGCAATAATCAGTACTTTTCCGAAAGGTTCCTTGTAAATACAATCAAGCGATGGAAAATTTAAAATGGATGGAAATACGTTTTTGGGTTTAGTCCAGCGATGAATATTTTTAATCGTGGCTTTCAATTCAGACTTTACAAAACTGGTTTCGGTCAGTATGCCTTCAAAAAACGGCTTTTTGAAATCGTCGTACAATGCCTGCAAGATTTGCTCCTCGCGGCTTTCGATTTCGTTGAGCAACTGTATTAAAATTGCTTTTCGCGCATTGATGTCGGTTTTGTAATGCATTGCGGTAGTATTAAAACACGAATGCACGAATCATAAAAACTAATTTATTACATCCGTGCATTCGGGCTAACTAAATATTTTAAATATTTTAATTCATCTTATAAAAACGCCCAACGGAAGCCCATATTGAAATCGATTTGTTTGCTGTCGTTGATCAACGCTGAAACTACAGAACCAGAACCCATATAGAATCCGCCCAATCTGAAACCGAGTCCGGTATTGCCGCCTGAGAATTCGGAATGAGAAAATGGAATATAGGCTTCAAAAAAACCAAGATTAACCCTTGGGATGATGCTCCAGCTATTTTGTGCTGTGATCTGTTTGTTTCCGCTATTGTCCTGCATTTTTTGTTGCAGTTGTCCGGTAATGAAAAATTTGGTGTAGATTTTAAAATCTGCGTAGATGTTGAAAGTGGTCGGAAGTTTTACTTTGAAATCCTCTTTAGAACTTGTTTTGGTGAAAAATTCAGGATGGTTCAGAAGGACTTTCTCGATGTCTTTCAAACTTTTAGCATCTTGGAATTCGCTGAGATCGAGCTCTTGTCCTGGAAGCATTTTGAGAATATAAGAATCCGAAGCGTTATCGCTGTCACTGAACGTCATGGTTCCTATGTTTCTCAAAGACATTCCCGCATTGATTTTGTATTTTTTTGGATCGTTTGGGTCTTTCCATTGGTAGTTGACGCCCAAATCGGTAGCGAATCCGTGCAGCCCTCCAAAAACTTTAGTTGTGTAATCGCTGAAATCTGTTCCGCTCTCAGCAAGACTTCCGGAATATGAAAAATTAAGGGCGGCGTTTGCATTGCTTAAATAAGCGCCTGTAGCATCTGTTCTGATTGTTCCCTTGAAAGCATCCACTCCTATATTACTATAAGAGCCGGGGAATAATAATTTCAGCGTGATTCCACCATTGAATTTATGTTTATCATCTTCATAAACTGTCCTTGCCGCTGATAATCCTAGTTCTCCCCAGGAAGTACCGCTGACCCTTTGATTATGGTCTGTATTGATGGCATTGATGTCAAAAATAGAACTTTGACTGTTCAAAAGCGCATCACCCAGATTCGGATCGACATCGATGATATCGGCTTTCACATACCCTTTCGTGGTCAGTGCAAAAGCCCATTTTTGCCAGCGCATCGCAGCACCGAGGCCCGAAAACTCCAAGTCAATGCTAGCGTTTACAGCAGAATTTCCATTAAAGATCAAATCCTCAAGATCGGTATCTGAATTGAGATCGCTGAGGCTGACAATATCATTTGAAAAATTGAAGCTAAACCCTGAGATGTTGACTTCAAATTTTTTGGAAAGGTTCGAAAATTCTGCAGGATTGAGCGCTCCGTTGAGGATTCCTGCTCTGCTGGAAGTATTGGCTCCAACAAAATGATCCTGAGCAAAACCATAGCTGGCGCAGATCATGCTTAAAAAAACAAATGCTTTTTTCATATTAAATTGATTTGATTGGTATAAAATGAACATAATACTTGGGATGGTACCTTGTAAAAATATCAATTAAAAGTAACTAAACAGCATTCCACACCGAATTATTTGGAACCGGCGCGACGATTTCTATCTTTTCTTTAGAAACCGGATGGATAAAAACCAATTTTCTCGCATGCAGATGAATCCCGCCATCCGGGTTGCTTCGGTCGAAACCATATTTTAAGTCGCCTTTGATTGGGCTTCCGATAGCGGCCAGTTGGGCGCGAATCTGATGATGCCTTCCGGTATGCAAATCAATTTCTAATGCGAAATACGAATTGAGTTCCTTGATGATTTTATAATCGAGTTTGGCGATTTTACTCTCGGGAACTTCTTTCAGATGCGCTTTCGAAGTGTTGTTTTTCTCGTTGCGTTTGAGAAAATGCACTAAAGTATCGGCATCGTTTGGCGGTCGGTTTTTAACCACAGCCCAATACGTTTTCTGCGTTTCGCGGTTGCTGAACATTTCGTTGAGCCTCGTTAAAGCCTTACTCGTTCTAGCAAAAACTACGATTCCGGTGGTCGGACGATCAAGGCGGTGTACGACGCCCAAAAACACTTCGCCGGGTTTGTTGTATTTGTCTTTGATGTATTCCTTGACGACTTCCGATAAAGGTTTGTCACCCGTTTTGTCGCCTTGCACAATATCGCCGACACGTTTGTTGACCACGATGAGGTGGTTGTCTTCGTGGAGGATTTGGAGGTTGGTTTTGTCGGATAAGGTTTTCATGGACACGCTATGCTAGAGACACGGCTACGCCTTAGGACACGCTGCGCTTTAGACACGCTGCGCTTAGGAGGCAGCTTATGTTATTTGATTTAGAGAATTTTTAAAGTGGTACATCATTTTGATGATAGAGTCAAGTTTTTGATTGAGGTTGATTTGTTTTTCTTCTGTGAGGAAATATAAATCAGTTGAAATCAACAATTGGGTTTCGATTTCATAAGCTGATCCGATGGCTATTTCGACAAAGCGTCCGAAATCTCTATTCGAATTTCTCGAAGAACCTTCGGCTATATTCGAAGGAATGGATACCGAAGCCCTTCTTAGCTGGCTGGCCAACCCAAATTTTTCACTATCTGGAAAAGCACTTGTAACAGTGTAAATTTCAGTACAGAAAATACGGCTCATTTGCCATATCTCGAGTTTTTTAAATCGGTGCATAATCATTCTTTTTGGCGTTTATATTCATTTAGTATTTCAATCTTCCAGCTGTCTGAAGGCGTAGCCGCGTCCTGAGCGCAGCGTGTCTAAAGGCGCAGCCGTGTCTTAAGCGGAGCGCGTCTAATACTGCTCTCCCGCATTCGGAAAATCCTTCGATTTCACATCACTCACATACTGCCCAATCGCCTGCGTCATTTGTTCGTAAAGATTGAGGTAACGTCTTAAAAAACGCGGACTGAACTCATTGTTCATCCCCAACATATCGTGAATCACCAAAACCTGTCCGTCAACGCCGCCACCGGCACCAATTCCAATAACTGGAATCGTGATGCTTTTTGCCACTTGTTCTGCCAGATGCGCCGGGATTTTTTCGAGTACGACGGCAAAGCAACCCAAAGTTTCCAATAGTTTCGCGTCTTCAATAAGTTGTTCGGCTTCGGCATCTTCTTTGGCGCGAACGGTATACGTTCCAAATTTATATATGGATTGTGGCGTCAGACCCAAATGCCCCATCACAGGAATTCCTGCGTTTAATATTTTTTTGATGCTTTCCTTGATTTCAGCGCCGCCTTCCATTTTCACAGCATGTGCGCCGCTTTCTTTCATAATCCTGATCGCTGAACGCAAAGCTTCTTTAGAATCTGATTGGTAACTTCCGAAAGGCAAATCAACCACAACTAAAGCTCTTGTGATGGCACGAACGACACCTGAAGCGTGATAAATCATCTGATCGAGCGTGATCGGCAAAGTCGTTTCGTGTCCTGCCATGACGTTGCTCGCAGAATCGCCGACGAGTATGACATCAATCCCTGCGGCGTCTACAATTTTGGCCATCGTGAAATCGTAAGCAGTCAACATCGAGATTTTCTCGCCGTTTTCCTTCATCTCAATCAATGACTTTGTGGTAATTCTTTTATAATCTTTTTTTGCGACAGACATAAGTTCTATTTTTGTTGCTGTAAAAGTAATAAATCGAGTTGGGAATCAGATGCACTTTTGCCGACGAAAACGTTTGTAACGTTTTTTTTGAAGCGTTGACAAACTTTCTCAGATTCGCTGCAGGCTTTCCATCAAACCTTTACACTAAATCATTATGAAAAAAATAGCGCTCGTCCTCATTTTTATCTTCAGCATCAACAGCAACGCCCAAAACGAAGACGTCAAAAACACGATCCAGACTTTTTTCGAAGGCTTCCACCACCGCGACACGCTCTTGCTGCACCAGGTCTGCGCCGACAAAATGATCCTGCAATCGATCGAGGAAAACAGCAACGGCAACAGTCTTACTGAAGAACCGCTGCATTTCTTTTACCGCTCGGTCGCCTCATTTCCTAAAGACCTCAAATACAACGAGCAAATCCTGAGCTACACGATTCAGGTCGATGGTTCGATGGCGCACGCCTGGACACCATACGAATTCTACATCAACGACAAACTGAGCCACAAAGGCGTCAATGCCTTCACGCTGTTCAAGGAAAAAGAAAGCTGGAAAATCGTTTACATCATCGATACTAGAAGGAAATAATTCAGAAGCTGATCCGGTTGTTCATTATATCTTTTGCGTCGAACGCCGGCACAAAAGGTTTCTACCAGGGCTATGCGCCCGATTCGATAAGCTATATGTTTTAAAATCTGAGAAATTCATTATTAACAAAATTCAAGAAAATGGCACATTACAAGGCTACTTCAATTGATTCAAGAAATTTCATGCTATCGACGAATGATGTTTCTGCAGGCACATTAGTCTATTCGAACTGGTATTCCTTTAAAGCCAATATCATTTTGACTAACCATTCGGAATATCAACTTGAGCCTAAAGGATTTTGGGACTCAAAAATCGAATTGAAACGAAACGATAAACTTTTGCTGGAGTTTAAAATGGGCTGGAAAGGAATTGTCATCCACACCAAATTCGATGGTGAAGAAAAGAGTTATTTATTGCGCCTCAAAGGGCTTTTGAGTTCCCAATATGTGCTGGTTGATACCGATGAGAAAGAAATACTCGCTGTAACCCCCGATTTTAAATGGCGGAAAATGCATCTCGATTATGACATCGCTACTTCAGACGAATTCGACAGCCAGAACCATAAGGAGCTGTTTTTATTAGCCATTGTTCATTGCATCAACCATTATTTGGCGGTTACTTCATCAACGGTTGCATAACAGATCCGAATATTCAGGCATTGTCTTTATAAAATCTTTATGCGTTGCCAGGAGCATCTTATAAAATACTTACAACTTATGCTTTAACTTTGTCCCGTAAAATAATCACAACGATTTGAAGCGGATTTTAAAACATACTAAAACCAAAAACCAATACCTTGTTAGTTTACTTTCTGTAAGCATCATTTCGTTGCTTTGTTTGTTTACGAGAGATTTTTTAGATTACAAAGTCATTGGTTATTTACTGCTTGTCTTAGTTTCATTATTGGCCATTTTCCTTGAAATTCTTCCGGTACTTTTAGCCGCAGTTTTGTCTGCGCTGGCACTCGATTTTCTTTTCATCCAACCGTATTACACGCTACACATCAACAGCGCCGAAGACGCGTTATTGCTGTTGCTTTTCTTTGTGATTGCATCAATCAATGCGGTTTTGACATTCAAAATCAGAAAGGCAGAACAACGCACGCAAATCAAAGAGGCCAGACTGAGCACCATGAGGCTTTACAACACTTTACTGGATTCGTTGTCGCACGAATTGAGGACTCCAATTTCTACCATTATGGGCGCTGTTGGCACGCTGCAAGGAAAAGCCAATCATTTGTCGGATGATAATAAGTCTAAATTGCTGTCAGAAATGGAGAAGGCTTCGTTGCGTTTGAATCACCAAGTGGAGAACTTACTCAACATGTCGCGCTTGGAATCAGGCTATATCCAACCAAAGTTCGACTGGTGCGATGTCAAGGACTTGATGTATCATGTGTTGGATACCTTAAATGAAAATCTAACGAACCATAAAATCGCTATAAAAACTAATGATTATTTGCCGTTATTCAAATTAGATTACGGCTTGATGGAGCAAGTGCTTTACAATCTTATTTACAATGCGTCGCAATATACGCCCGCCGGCGCTACGATTTCCATTAATATTGATTACCAACCGGAAGTCGTGATTGAATACCAATCGGATGAAGTGATAACTTTAATTATTTCGATTGCCGATGATGGACATGGGTTTCCGAATAATGAAATTGACAAAGTTTTTGATAAGTTCTACCGAATACAGGATTCGAAAACTGGCGGCACGGGGCTTGGACTTTCAATCGTCAAAGGTTTTGTCGAGGCGCAACACGGTAAAGTCACCGTTGAAAACAGGGAAGAAGGTGGCGCATTTTTTCAGCTGAAATTTCCGGCCGCCGTGATGCATACTAAAAACATCAGCAATGAATAACGCTACGATACTGATCATCGATGACGAGAGTCAAATTCGGAAATTACTTGAAATCACACTCGAGTCGAACGATTATAAAACGGTTTATGCCGTCAATGCGAAAGAAGGTTTGATGCTCGCCGCGAATCATCCGCCCGATTTGATCCTGCTCGATTTGGGATTGCCGGACGATGATGGACAAAATGTACTCGTGCATCTCCGCGAATGGTATCAGAAACCAATTATCATCTTGTCGGTCAAAAGTGCCGAAACTGAAATCGTCAAGGCCTTAGATCATGGCGCAAATGATTATCTGACAAAACCGTTCCGAACTCAGGAATTGCTTGCTAGAATCAGAACCGCTTTGCGGAACTCCGGCAGTGCTTCAGTCGAACCCGTAATCAACTTTGACACGATTGTTATCGATTTGACCTCGCGCTCCGTAAAACGAAATCAGGAAGCCGTAAAGCTAACGGCAACAGAATATTCGTTATTGGTTTTGCTCGTCAAAAATGAAGGCCGCGTACTCACGCACCAATACTTGCTCAAAGAAGTTTGGGGACCGAGTTATTCCGACCAAACGCAATATTTACGGGTATTCATAGCCCAACTTCGAAAAAAACTCGAAACCGATCCAAACCGACCGAGATACTTACTTACAGAATCCGGAATTGGTTATAGATTTCAAACCGGCTAGCTAAAATTTATCGAAAATAATGGAATTACATCGATGTCAAATCTTTGTGATGCAGGATACTTACGTCTTATATTTTCCAAAATAAAATCAATTTTAATAATTTTATAATGAATAATTCTACTTTACAAAAAGTCAGCGCAGCATCACTTCTGGTTGCTTTAGGCATCATTTACGGGGACATTGGAACAAGCCCGCTTTATGTTATGAAGGCCATAGTTGGCGACCGCCCGATTTCTCAATTGCTTGTTTATGGTGGCATTTCGTGCATCTTTTGGACACTGACATTTCAAACGACTTTCAAATATATTTTCCTAACACTTTCGGCCGACAATCATGGTGAAGGCGGTGTGTTTTCGCTGTATGCATTGGTCAAACGTTTTGGGAAAGGCAAGCTTGTGATTCCAACGATTTTAGGAGCTACGACACTTTTGGCCGACGGCATTATTACGCCCCCTATTTCAGTAGCTTCCGCTGTAGAAGGCCTCCAAGCGATTGTTCCCAATTTGCCAACGATTCCGATTGTCATTGCAATTCTATCAGGTTTGTTTTTCTTTCAACGTTTTGGCACTCAAAAAGTTGGTACATTTTTCGGGCCGGCTATGGTTGTTTGGTTTTTGATGCTTTTTGTTTTAGGCTTTGCTCAAATCTTGCATCATCCTGAAATTTTAAAAGCTTTAAATCCGATGTATGCTTACGAATTGCTCGTCGAGTATCCGAAAGGGTTTTGGCTGCTCGGGGCAGTTTTCCTTTGCACGACAGGCGCTGAAGCATTATATTCTGATCTCGGACATTGTGGCAAAAAGAACATCCGTATTACTTGGGTTTTTGTCAAAGCGGCTTTACTGGTCAACTATCTTGGGCAAGCAGCGTGGTTAATGACGCAAAGCGATCCGATGCTTCGAGGCAGAAATCCGTTCTACACCATCATGCCTGAATGGTTTTTGTTATCGGGCGTTATCATCGCTACGTTGGCAGCAATCATTGCTTCACAAGCTTTAATCAGCGGTTCTTATACTTTAATTAATGAAGCGATGTCGCTCAATTTCTGGCCCCGCGTAGCCTTGCGGAATCCTACCGATTTACAAGGTCAGATTTACATTCCGTCGGTCAATACGATTCTGTGGATGGGCTGTGTTTTGATGGTATTGTATTTTAAAACTTCCGCACACATGGAAGCCGCGTATGGTTTTTCCATAACGATTGCCATGTTGATGACTAGTGTTTTGCTAGCTTATTATTTGCTGTTCATCAAAAAAGTAAAAGCGATTTGGGTGACATTAATATTGCTGGTTTTCTCTGTAATTGAAGTGTCGTTTTTTATAGCTAACATTGTTAAAATCAAGGAGCGTTGGATGTTTTTATTCTTCGAATTGTTTATCTTTTTGGTGATGTATGTTTGGTATTATTCGAGAAAAATCAACAATCGATTTTTGAAATTTACCAATCTGACTGAGCATGTGCCGTTATTGAAAACTTTAAGCGAAGACGACAGCATTCCCAAATATTCAACGCATTTAATTTATTTATCGAAAGCGGATAAAAACTACGAAATTGAAGAGAAAATCCTCAAATCGATTTTTTCCAAAAAGCCGAAACGCGCCGATGTGTATTGGTTTCTGCACATCAACCGCACTAACGAACCGTTTACTTTAAACTACCAAGTCATCGAATTGCTTGACGATAAAGTCATCAAAATCGTTATGAATGTAGGTTTTCGTGTGCAACCGAAAGTCGAATTGTATTTCAAAAAAATCGTGCAGGATTTGGTGAATAACCGAGAACTCAACTTGCACATACGCCCTGATGGTTCCTCGAAATACAATGCAGAACCCGATTATAAATTCATCATTCTCGAAAAATTCTTGTCAGTAGAAAACGAATTTACGGTCAAAGATGGTTTGCTGATGCACGCCTATTATTTTATCAAACGACTTTCGTTGTCCGATGCCAAAGCGTTCGGACTTGACAAAAGCGATGTTGCCATCGAGAAACTTCCGATCGTATACCAACCGATTACCAAACTCACTTTAGAACGAAAACTCATTTAATCATGAAAAAACTTTTTACACTAATTACTTTTCTAAGCATCGCTTCGCTATTTGCACAACAAGATTCCACTGCGGTCAAAATACCATTCGAAGGCATGGATATGACTTGGCAAAACGGTTCCGATCACCGTACTTCTTCAGTATTGACAAATAAATATTTCACAGGAAGCATTATGATTGATGCCAATTATACGCATTCCTTCAACAATCCAAATGACAATACGGTTGTTGGTTCGACGGCTTTGGCGCGCAATAATGAAATGCAATTGTCGAGTGCGAATTTGGGTGGTGAATTCAATTACGAAGGCGCACGCGGTAAAATCATGTTGCAGTTCGGAACGCGTTCAACGGTCATTCCACGGAACGATTATAGCGTATATCGCGGGCAATATCAGCTCGACAATGTCTACCGCTATTTGTCGGAAGCGTATGCGGGTTATCATTTTGATAAATGGTACGGCATTAATGTCGATGCGGGTATGTTTATGTCATATATCGGTTTGAACTCGTATTACCAAGTCGAAAATTGGGAGTATCAAGCATCGTTTACTTCCGATAATACACCTTGGTTTTTCAATGGCCTGCGCGTACAGGTTTTCCCGACAAAAAAATTAAAGATCGAAGGCTGGCTCATCAATGGTTGGCAGAGCTACGGGAAGTTCAACAGCATGCCCGGCTTGGGCGGTAATATCACTTGGTGCCCGAATGAGGCTGTCAAATTGCTGACGAACGATTATTATGGAACCGATGCTGCCGGACTCAAAAACCGCATGCGTTTTCATTCTGACAACAGCATTTTGGTGCGTTATTTCAACCAGCCGAAATCGAAAGGCATCAGCAAAGCGGCTTTTTCCGGAACTTTCGACATTGGTTTTGAAAACGGAGATGGCGTACGCGGGTTCAACGGCAATTCGGAAACGCCGTCGCAGTATTTCTTGAGCGGTATGGTTTATAATAGGATTTGGTTTCATAAAAACATTTTTGCGATGACGATTGGCGGCGGCTACATGACAAATCCCGGAAGGTACTTGGTATTGTATCCGACAGGCGATGCAAGTCCGTTGCCCAATCCTAACAATCCTACACAAACCGCTGGAACACATCCTTTTTCGGCAAACCCAGGCGATGAGTTTAAAGGCTGGGATTGCTCGACAAATTTTGATTGGATGCCGAACCAAAGCATTACTTTTCGGGTTGAGTTCGTGCATCGCGAAGCCAATGTGCCCTATTTCGCAGGTTCGGGTGGCGTGACTTCACCAACAGGTTATACGACAACGCCATTGCCGGCAGATTGGAAGCCAGATTTGGTGAAAATGGAGAATCGGTTGATTTTCGCGCTGTTGTTTAGGATTTAGACAGATGGTTTATTCGGCTAACGGATCCAAATCTTATCGTTTTGAAACCTTACGGTCTTATAATCTGGTGTTTAGCCCGGATGGCACTGAAAAACAAAACCGTGTGGTGACCGTTACTTTGGTTAGTCCGGGAAAGCGCCCAACGGAAGCTCTTGCCGGGCTTTACCATTGTGGTCAGGACGCGGTTTTTTTGTAAGGCACAGCCGGTTCAGCTTTTGATGGCATCCATGCGAAAAGCCACAGTAACTCCAACGATATAACAAACCAAATCGCTCCAAAGAAAACCTTGGCCCAAAGCGTAATGTCCTAAAGTAGTATTTCGGATGGCCATAATCCATTCGGCGTTATAAAGTTGTTGGAGTTCGATCAGAAAACAGAAGCATAATGGGAACATGATTTTCTTTAGATTTCCACCACGAAGCAATAGTATTCTGAAGCCAAAATAAACCATCACCGCATATAAAACATCGCCTATAAACAAAGGAATGACATTGGTTTTTCGAGATAAAACACCAAGCAAAACCACCAAAAAGGTCACGATAAAATAAAACAAGAGTCTGTTTTTTACCATTTAAATCTTAAAGTCTTAAGCGTAGCGTGTCCAAAGGCGCAGCCGTGTCTATAGCGCAGCGCGTCCAACTTAACAATCCGCCATATTCACCGCCACCGCCAATCCGCCTTCTGAAGTTTCCTTATACTTCGAATTCATATCTTTTGCGGTCTGCCACATCGTATCGACGACTTTATCTAGAGGCACTTTGGCATTTTTGGCGTCGGTTTCCATCGCTAGTTCTGCAGCGTTTATGGCTTTGATTGCGCCCATAGTGTTGCGTTCTATGCAAGGAATCTGAACCAATCCGCCGATTGGATCGCAAGTCAAACCCAAGTGGTGTTCCATCGCAATTTCTGCGGCCATTAAAACCTGATCGGGTGTTCCGCCCATGACTTCGGTCAAAGCTGCAGCTGCCATTGCTGACGAAACACCAATTTCTGCCTGACATCCGCCCATCGCTGCCGAAATTGTAGAACCCTTTTTGAAGATGCTGCCGATTTCTCCGGCGACCATCAGGAATTGTTTGATTTCCTTTTCGCCGGCTTCGTGGTTTTCGATCACTAAATAATACATTAAAACGGCTGGAATCACGCCAGCGCTTCCATTGGTCGGAGCTGTGACGACGCGTCCTAAAGCAGCATTGACTTCATTCACGGCTAGTGCAAAACACGAAACCCATTTTAAGATCTGGCGGAATTTGACTTCGGTTTTCCGAATTTGTTCGAGCCACTGTTGCGGATTGGAATAATTGGCCAATCCGATGAGGTTCTGGTGCATGTCGAAAGCGCGTCTTCTTACATTCAATCCACCCGGAAGTATGCCTTCGGAATGGCAGCCGATATACATGCATTCGAGCATCGTGTTCCAGATGCGCATGAGTTCGTGGTGAATGTCGGCTTCGGTGCGCATTGATTTTTCATTCTCGTAAACAATTTCCGAAATCGATTTGTTTTGCTGGATCGTATAATTTAAAAGTTCTTCCGCATTCTGTATCGGAAACGGAAAAGCACATTTGATTTCGAACTTTTTCTTGGCGTTCGGGCGGTCTTCCTTCACGACAAATCCGCCGCCGATAGAGTAGAAGGTTGAAGTAAATTCGGAATTGTCTTCGAGATAAGCCGTAAATTTTAATCCATTGGCATGGAAAGGCAGGAAGTTTTTGTTGAACACGATATCCATTAGAAACGAAAACGGAATTTTGTGTTCGTTGCCGAGATTGATTTCGTTGCTGTTCTCAATTTCTTTGATGATTCCGGCGATATCCTGCACGGGAATGTATTCAGGATCCTGTCCGCTCAAACCTAACATTACCGCTAAATCTGTGGCGTGGCCTTTTCCGGTCAGCGAAAGCGAACCATACAAATCGACTTTGACTTGCGTGGTTTTATGCAAGAGGTTTTCATTGCGGAGTTCGCCCAGAAAACGTTCCGCGGCACGCCAAGGTCCAAGGGTATGGGAACTTGATGGGCCGACACCGATTTTCAGCATGTCAAAAACGGAGATGCATTCTTCCATAAGAGTAGGTTTGTGCAGCAAATATAATTGAATGGTTGATTAAAATGCATCAATGGGTTCTTAAAATGATGATTGACTATGGGACACGCTGCGCTTCAGACACGCTACGCTTGGGATTTGTGTTAACGACTTAATGAAGAACAGTAAGTTGCCAAGACAGAACAGTGTTTATGGAACGCGGACTACGCGGAAAGCGCAGATGGACACGGATTTGCAGCCATCGGTTGAATATATTTATATAATTCTTAACAACCTAAAACCGATGAATTATATTCTCAGAAGCTACTTTTGCAGCTAAATTGTTGCTATGCGTTTTAATAAATACTACCTGTCAGCCTTTTCATCGTTTGTCATTTGGGGATTTTTCAGCCTGGCGTTGAAGCCTTTGAAAGATTACGCTTCCTTGGATATTTTGTTCTACAGGATTTTTCTGGCTACAGTTTTATTGCTTGCGATTAACCTTGTTTTCAGAAAAAAGGAAGTTCAAAATGACTTTTCAGTTTTTAAAAGCCTTGATAAACCAGAACGCAATAGGTTGATGTTCCTGACAGTTGTGGGCGGTTTTTTACTTGTGCTCAATTGGTTCCTGTTTATCTATGCAATTAACCACGTCAGTTTGCAGTCGGCTTCGTTCGCGTATATGATTTGCCCGATTGTCACGACGATACTCGCATTTTTTATTTTGAAGGAAAAACTGAGTCGCTGGCAATGGTTTTCGGTGGTGCTTTGTATTGTCAGTTGTGCGATTTTGTCGTATGGTCACATCAAAGATTTGATCTACAGTTTGGTAATAGCGTTTTCTTTTGCGTTTTACTTAATCAGCCAAAGGAAAAACAACCAGTTCGACCGCTTTGTGATTCTGACGGTTCAGATGCTGATTGCTTCTTTGGCGATTCTTCCTTTTTTTCCTGTGTATAGCGAAGCGGTTCCAACGGCTTCACTATTTTATATATTGCTCGTAGTGATTGTCGTGGTTTTTACGATCATTCCTTTGTATTTGAATTTGTATGCGTTGAAAGGCATGAATTCTTCCGCCGTCGGGATTTTGATGTATTCGAATCCGCTGATCCATTTCTTTTTGGCGGTGTATTATTTTAACGAAGAAGTGCAGGTGAATCAGATTGTTGCGTATGCGTTGATTTTGGTTTCGATTGTGGTTTTTAATGAGCGGATGTTGTTTAAAAGACACGCTGCGCTATAGACACGCTTTGCTCAGGACACGGCTGCGCCTTAAGACACGCCCTTAGGGCTTAGGATGGTAGGACACGCTTCGCTTAGGACACGCCCTACGGGCTTAGGACAGTGAGACACGCTTCGCTTAGGATATTCTGGTTATTAAATAAATTTCCGTTACAAAAGAATTCTCAATTTTTATCGGTCAACAATTTACACTGATATCTGTCTAAAGGCGCAGCCGCGTCTTAAGCCGTAGGGCGTGTCCTGAGCGCAGCGTATCTTGAGGCGCAGCCGTGTTCTACAGTCCTAGCCCGGATAGAAACGACATCCTTTTGTGCCGTTGTTCGGCGCAAAAGATAAAGTGTATAGCCGGAAATAGCTCCTAAAAAATGACATCATGTCAGATTTATTTTAGCAATACTGACAATTTACAAAGCCTTTTTTGGTTGGCACAGTCATTGACTATTGCGCGCCGAGTTGAATTAATATAAAAACTAAAATATATAAAAATGGGTAAAATAATTGGAATTGACTTAGGTACGACGAACTCTTGTGTTTCTGTAATGGAAGGAAATGAGGCGGTAGTAATCCCTAATTCAGAAGGAAAAAGAACCACACCATCGATCATTGCATTCGTGGAAGGTGGCGAAATTAAAGTCGGTGATCCTGCGAAAAGACAAGCGGTAACGAACCCGACAAAAACTATTGCGTCGATCAAGCGTTTTATGGGACATACGTTCTCTGAAACCACTGACGAAGCGAAAAGAGTTCCTTATTCAGTAGTGAAAGGTGACAACAACACCCCACGTGTGGATATTGACGGTCGTTTGTATACGGCTCAGGAATTGTCAGCAATGACACTACAAAAAATGAAAAAAACGGCTGAAGATTATTTAGGCCAAACGGTTACTGAAGCGGTGATTACGGTTCCTGCTTACTTCAACGACGCGCAACGTCAGGCTACGAAAGAAGCCGGAGAGATTGCCGGTTTGAAAGTAATGCGTATCATCAACGAGCCTACTGCTGCGGCTTTGGCTTACGGATTGGATAAAAAAGGACAAGACCAGAAAATCGCAGTTTACGATTTGGGTGGTGGTACTTTTGATATTTCTATCCTTGAATTGGGTGACGGTGTATTTGAAGTATTGTCTACTAATGGTGACACGCACTTAGGTGGAGATGATTTCGACCAAACGATTATTGACTGGTTGGCGGATGAATTCAAAGCAGAGGAAGGAATCGATTTAAGATTGGATCCGATGTCATTGCAAAGAATCAAAGAAGCAGCTGAAAAAGCGAAAATCGAATTGTCCTCTTCAGCAGAAACGGAAATCAATTTGCCTTACGTAACGGCTACGGCTTCAGGACCAAAACACTTAGTGAAAAAATTAACAAGAGCTAAATTTGAGCAATTGTCGGACGCACTAGTAAAACGTTCTATGACACCGGTTGCTAAAGCGTTGAAAGATGCAGGTTTATCAACTTCAGATATCGACGAAGTAATTTTGGTTGGTGGTTCTACGCGTATGCCAAGAATTGCTGATGAAGTAGAAAAATTCTTCGGTAAAAAAGCATCAAAAGGAGTAAACCCTGATGAGGTTGTGGCGATTGGAGCTGCGATTCAAGGTGGAGTTTTATCCGGTGATGTGAAAGACGTATTGTTGTTAGACGTTACACCTTTATCCTTAGGAATCGAAACTATGGGTGGCGTTTTGACCAAATTGATTGAATCAAACACAACCATTCCAACTAAAAAATCGCAAGTGTTTTCTACGGCTGCGGATTCTCAACCAACCGTTGAAATTCACGTATTGCAAGGCGAAAGAGCGATGGCTGCGGACAACAAAACCATCGGACGTTTCCACTTAGACGGTATTCCACCGGCACCAAGAGGCGTTCCTCAGATTGAAGTGACTTTCGACATCGATGCCAATGGTATCATCAAAGTTTCTGCGACTGACAAAGGGACCGGAAAATCTCACGATATCCGTATCGAGGCTTCTTCAGGATTGACTGCAGAAGAAATCGAAAGAATGAAAAAAGACGCCGAAGCCAATGCCGATAGCGATAGAGTAGCGAAAGAAAGAGTTGAAAAACTCAACGAGGCGGACAGCATGATTTTCCAAACGGAAAGCCAGTTGAAAGAATTGGGTGAGAAATTATCCGACGAGCACAAAACTGCTATTGAATATGCATTGAACGAATTGAGATTGGCACACCAAAATCAAGACTTGACAGCGATTCAAACCGCTTTGGATAACGTCAATGCCGCTTGGAAAACCGCTACAGAAGCGATGTATGCACAAGGCGAGCAAGGCCAACCACAAGACGCGCAACCCCAAGCAGATACACAAGGCGATAATACGCAAGATGTAGAATTTGAAGAGGTTAAATAGGGCCGAGCGTTAAAAATCAGTTCAGCGAACTGATTTAGCGAAGGAGCCAGGAGGCGCGAAGGCCTTCAGGATTAAATAAATAAAAGAGCCGGATTAGCAATAATCCGGCTCTTTTTGCGTTGTATAGACTTACCTTTAGTTTGTAACCACATAGATCCATAGATCATTTTTTCAGTTTTATTTTCTATGTTTCTATGTGGTTATTTTTTAGGTCATTTTTTTGTAAATTTCGGCAACCAAAAAACACATCATGAAATCATACATTTTAATTATTGCTTTAATTTTCACTGCAACCACTTCATTCAGTCAGAAAAAAAAAACAACCAAAGCCCCAGCTTCAACCGCATTAGCCAAATCCGGTAACCTTTCGATGGAACTCGTGAAGAACAACCTCTATCTATTCGTCGTTAACAAAACCAAAAAAGATACGATCTTGCTTAAAACCTACACAGCAACCGCCGCGCCGACTGATTGCAAAATCACACCGTTTACCGCGAAAGGAACACCACTGAATTTGATTTCATGGTCAGAAAACGCCATTACAGAAACCAAAGAAAAAACCGAGAACAAAGTCCAGATTTATTCAGAAATCTGGAATACCGCTACGAAAACAAAACCACTGGCGAACATCCAGGGCATCACCAATATCAAAGAAATCCAGTGGCTTGACAAACTTAAAAACGCCTCACAAACCGTTGAGAAAAAACGCAACGAAGGTTTTGAATTTTCATTGACTAAAGAAGGTGACGTCAAACTTAAAAACAAAACGCAGGAAAACATGATGGTTTTTAATGCGAGTAGTAATGTGTATCAGAATGCGAAGGATTTGAAGAAGAAATGACACGTCGGCGCTTTAGGACACGTTGCGCTTTAGACACGCCCTACGGGCTATGGACACGCTTCGCTCAAGACTCGGCTACGCCTTAAGACATAAAACACAAAAAAAGAGGTCTCGAATTTGAAACCTCTTTTTTTTATTTAAGCTTTTATAATCTTTAGAGAAGCATTTCTTGAGGCGCAGCCGAGTCTTGAGCGCAGCGAGTCTCTTAATTCACTCTAATCTCAAACATCTTATTCCAATTCTTACCCGTTACGAAAATCGTTTTGGTTTTCGGATTGTAAGCGATGCCGTTCAACACTTCCGCTTCCTTATTGGTAACTTTAGATCTCAATCCGGTTAAGTTCAAAACGCCTTCAACGGCTCCGGTGGTCGGGTTGATCACAGCAATCGCGTCTTTCTGCCAGATGTTGCCGTAGATTTTTCCGTCAATCCATTCGAGCTCGTTGATGCTTTTGATTTTGCTGCTGTTCGTATATACATTGATGTAATCCGTCATTTTCTGCGTTTCAGGATCCATCGTCCAGATTTTTTCGGTACCGTCGGATTGGTAAATGTTTTTGCCGTCGTTCGTCATACCCCAACCTTCAATCTTTTTGTCAAAAGGAAAAGTTTTCAGTTTCTTCAACGTATTCGCGTCATAAATAAAACCAACATTTGATTGCCAAGTCAGCTGGTAAATCTTGTTGTTGATCACCGTAATACCTTCACCGAAATAATCGTTGTTGTCAAGGTTCACTTGTTTGTATATTTTTCCAGTTTTGTAATCGTATTTTCTGAAATGAGACATTCCTTTCTGGCCGGTGCTTTCAAGCAAAGTATCGCGGTAAAACTCAAAACCTTCGGTAAACGAAAGCGTATCGTGCGGGTAAGTATTTACAATCGTGTAGTTCAATAACTTCGGCTCGACGTTAGAGATCACTTCAATTCTCGCAGTAGTTTCCACATTTTCACCTTCAAAATAAACCAATGCTTTTAAGTTCTGGTAACCAAGTTTTTTGTCCTTCAAGGGCATCAATACTTTTTCAGCGCCTTTTTTCGAAGCCACTTTCGCGTCATTCACATAATAAATGATGCTGTCTATGATTTTCTTTTGCGCATTCTGGATTTCCAAAGTGACGGTTTCCTCTGGCGTATAAGTCTCCTTAAAAGCCGCCGCATTGAAACTGAAAAGGTTTTCGTGCTCTTTCGTTTTGTCAACACACGAAGCAACAAACAAGCCTAATAAAATGACCGAGAGGACATTACGTTTTGTCATGATTCAAAATTTTATGCTGCAATATACAATACAAATTTATATGTTCAAATCTGCTTGCGAAAATACAAAAAGATTGTATATTTGCGCCGGCAAGTCCTACACGACCAGCTCCTGCAAAATCCTCCAGGATGGGAACATAGCAAAGGTATGCGGTTGTAGCGGTGCGATGTAGGTCGCTTGCCATT
>NZ_JAIXSL010000004.1 GCF_027484705.1 Flavobacterium sp. | reverse complement strand
GTGACAGAGGAATTCAATATTGCTGCCCGGAATTCTCCGATTACGCACAAAATAATGGCATGCTACTTAGCACAACTCAAAAGTATGATCCGTATGAAAATGCCGTAGCCGAAAGAATCAACGGAATCCTAAAATATGAATTTGGTTTTATCAAAACATTACCTAACTTGGTCATGGCTAAGAAAATGCTCAAACAAGCTGTAAACATTTACAACAAGCAAAGAAGACATTACAGCCTGAAAATGAAAACGCCGGAGTTTGCACACAAAAATCAAGAACATAAATACAAATATTATAGCCTGAATTAATAACAAAAAGAGTCAACCTATTTCAGGACAAGACACCAGCGTTAAAATTAAATTGAAATAGAAAAATTATATTACATTTGAAATAAAAATAAAAGACATGAATTTAGAAGCTCGTAAAATATCTTTTGTCCAGGAATTTCTCAGACTCCAAAATGAGGAAATTGTTATTGGTCTTGAAAAATTACTTCATAAGCGTAAAGCAGAATTAATTGAAAAAGAAATGAAACCAATGAGCCTTGAACAGTTCAATAAGGATATCGACCAAGCTGAAGATGATTTTAAAAATGGCCGCTACATTTCATCAAATGAATTAAAAGCTAAAATTCAGAAATGGAGTTAGTTGTATATTGGACAGTATTTGCCGAAGATAAACTTAACGATATTTTTGAGTATTATAAATTTACTGCTGGAGTTAGAGTTGCTCAAAAGCTAATAAATGGAATTGTTGATTCTTCATTTGAACTAGATAAAAATCCTTACGGCGGACAAAAAGAAGAACTATTAAAAGATCGAGTTCAAGAATATAGGTATATAATTTTCAAGAGTTATAAAATCATTTACTGGATTGATGAAACCAATAAAATGATAATTGTTTCTCATGTTTTTGATACACGTAGAAATCCAGAAAAACTAAATAAAATTTAAATTTTCCTGCTGCTAACAGCCGTTACCCGAAATTGCTGTTTTTCGTTAAGTTGTTCGTCTTTTTTCCCTATTTTCGTTTGCGGTAATGGAGAAAACTCGGTTGCCATGCCGCAACTTCGGGTAGCGGCCAAACGTTAGCGGTCATTGTAACAAAAAAGAGCGAACTTCGACTCATTCAAAAAAATAAAAATGAGTAGAGAGAATTTAGAAAATTATAAAATAAATGTAAGAATTAAACTATCTGCATTGTGGACTGCTGTCATGTTTTGTTATATATATGGCGACTATTTTGAATTGTATGTTCCTAATAAAGTAGAAGGATTAATAAATGGACAAAACATGTTAGACGATCCATTAAAATTGTTCATCGCAACTTTTGTATTAGCAATTCCCGCTTTGATGATTTTTATTTCATTAGTAGCAAATCCAAAATTGACAAAATGGTTAAGTATTAGTTTAGGAATATTTTTTACTTTTTTTACTTTTTTTGTTGGAATATCATCAATATCTAAATGGCACGCGTTTTATATGTATCTTTCTTTTCTTGAAAGTATTATCACAACTATTATAGTATTTCACGCTTGGAAATGGCCTAAAATATAGTATATTATGGAACATATGTCTTTAAAAAAAATAGCAAGACTTGCAGGATTACTGTATTTAGGAGTGGTAATTACAGGGATATTTAGTTTAATGTATGCTCCTTCAAAACTAATTGATTGGGATAATGCAACAAATACATATAATGCTATTGTAGCCAATCAAACACTTTTTCGATTTTGGATTGTCTGCGGTTTGGCTTGTTATACATTTTTTCTGTTCCTACCACTTGTTTTATATAAACTACTAAAACCAGTCAATGATGATTACGCAAAACTTATGGTGCTTTTTGCCTTAATAAGTGTGCCTATATATTTTATAAATGTTCAAAACTTGTTTTCTGTTCTTTTTTTTGTGAATGATTCAAATAACGTATATGGATTTTCATCAGATCAAATCCATTCACAGGTTATGCTGTTTCTTAACCAATATGATAATGGAATGAGGATTATTCACATATTCTCTGGGCTTTGGTTGTTTCCATTCGGATACTTAATATTCAAATCCGGATTTCTTCCTAAATTTTTAGGAATACTATTGATGTTAGGATGTTTTGGGTATTTGATAGATTTTATAGGTGATACACTTCTCAAAAATTATTCTGAAATCGGAATACTAAAATTCATTAGTATACCAGCAAGCGTTGGAGAAATTGGAATTTGTTTATGGTTAATAATTGTCGGTGTAAAGTCTGAAAGAAAATAACAACGGAATAAAAACAACGAACCGCTAACAGCTGTCAAACGCAATCGCTAAGAATTCGGTTCGTTGTCAAATCTTTTCCCTATTTTCGTTTCTCCTAATGGAGAAAACGCATTCGCCCAGCCGCGAATGCTTCTGGCAGCGAAACGTTACCAGTAAGCGTATCGAAACCGGAAATAAATACAAATCAATATTGACAAAAAAGTAGTCAGTTTTTAAGTAAATGATAAACTTTTAAAGTATTTTTGACAATAAACAGATAGATTAAAAATCTGATTTTATATGAAGAATATTGATAAAGAAAGTTTAGAAAATGCTTATCGTTTGTTTGAATCAAATGATATTGATAAAATCGAAATTGGAACCACAAAAGGGTTGAAAGAAATTCACCAATATTTATTTGGTGGATTGTATGATTTTGCTGGAAAAGTTAGAACTCTAAATATTTCAAAAGGCGGTTTCAGATTTGCAAACGCATTGTACTTAAATGAAATCTTGGTGAAAATCGAGCTAATGCCCGAGAATAGTTTTGAAGAAATTATTGCAAAATATACTGAAATTAATATTGCCCATCCATTTATGGAAGGAAATGGAAGAACAATGCGAATTTGGCTCGATATGATTTTAAAAGCTAGACTAAAAAAATTAGTAAACTGGCAATTTGTTGACAAATCACTTTACTTACAAGCAATGGAAAGAAGCCCAATCAACGATTTGGAATTAAGAACTTTGCTTGGCCAAAACTTAACTGACGAAATTGACAACAGAGAAGTCATCTTTAAAGGAATCGAACAATCATATTATTATGAAGGTTATCAAAAAGATGATGATGAACAATAGAAATGAATAAGACGCCTACTGGTAACACATACTAAAACTTCATGGCTAGTTTTTCGGTAAATTGTCTGTTTCTTTTTCCTAACTTCGCTCCTACTTGGTGGAGAAAACTATTTCCATCAGCCGCAACCAGTCGTGGCGGCGAAACGTTAGCGGCAAGCGGAGCGCGAAAACGTAAATTCAATAACTTAAATCAATAAAGATGAAAAAATTAACCATCGTAATTTCAGTACTTTACAGCTTAAACTGTTTCTCTCAAGAGCCAAATCCTCTATTATTCCAGACATGGTATTTAAGTCAATACGTCGGTGATTTTAGTCCATCATTCAATGTCTCTGAAATTGACCCTCCAATTACGCCAACACTCACCATTTCCGATGATCTTAGTTTTACTGGTCAAGGTGCATGTAACAGCTTTTTCGGTTCTTTTTCTAATATAACTTCGGATTATTTAGATCCATTTGACCTAGTCTCTACATTATCAATTTGTAGCTCACAAACACATGAATTATTTGAACTAAACTTCTTTGATTTTTTGCGATATCCAGTTTACTATAATATTTATCCACAAGGGCAAGGTTACACTTTGACGTTAAGCAGCCCGCTCATGGCTTATGAAATATTCCAAAATTTTCCGTTAAATACAACTGAATTTGATTCAGAGAAGATAACTATCTATCCAAACCCAACTAATGCAGCTATTTATTTAAATTTAAAGCAATTAATAGCTTCAAAAATTGACGTTGTCAATTCAATTGGACAAATTGTAAAGACCACTAAAAGCGATTTTGAAGCCATAAATATTGCTGACCTAAATTCCGGAGTTTACATTCTAAGAATTGACACCAACATGGGAATAATAAATAAGAAAATTGTCAAGAACTAATAGTTTAAATCGAAAAAGCCAGCCGCTAACAAATGCTAAATCTTATGGCTAGTTCTCGGTAAATTGTTCGTTTACTTTTCATAACTTCGCTTTGTCGTTTATGGAAAAAATGATTTCCATAAGCCGCCACAAGCTCTAGCATCGACCGTTAGCGGAAATGCCTTGAAAAAATTGCGTGTAATTGAACTTTTGCTATGCGTTATGTAAAAATACTTCAGCAGGAATACTGAAATAATTTTTGAGTTTTTGTGCCATTTTCAAAGTGATTTCGCGCTTTCCCGAAAGAATGGATGAAACGTGACCTTTACTTCCAATTATTGGCTCAAGATCTTTTGCCTTCATTCCCATTTCCTGCATTTTATATTTGATAACTTCTAAAGCATCAAGTTCAGGTAATTCATAATGCTTATCATCGTAATCTTTTACCAAAACCATCAGTAAATCTAACTCGTCACTTTCTGGCGTGTTAGGTTTTGCATGGAATATTTCCATCAATCGCATAGAAGCTTTATTGTAATTTTCCTCTGTTTTCAATACTTTCCAATTCATAGTTATAGCTTTTTATAATTTAAGATTGCGGTATCAAAAGCAACAGTTTCAACATTAATTTTATCATATTCTTTGTGAGTTCCAAACCAAATTACATAACAAGCTGTTTGCAAAAAGTTTACTGAAACCACTAACCGAAAATCATTTCCTTTAATATTGAAAACAACTCTTTCATTGTTTACGATACTTGCATTTCCATAAACCCGTTTGAGTTCATTAAAATTGTGAAAATCTAGTTTTGAAAATTCATTATACCAAATCAACAATTGAGTTTTAGCAATTGGATATTTTTCGGTATAAAATAGAATCGTTTTCTTTACAAGGATTTTCATGGGGCAAATCTAATTAAAAGTTTTCAATTTGCAAACTTATTTGATTTTAATTTGAAAAATGCAGATAAATATTGGCACATCCGCTAACAGCCAACAAGCTCCATTGCTAAATTTTCGGTTTGGGAACGTTTATTTTCGTATTTTCGTTTTGCTTTAATGAAAAGATTTCTTTCCATTAGTCGCAAATCCGCCTATTGGCGGAACGTTATAGGCTAGTTTGAAAAACGTAAAACACAAAATTCAGCAATAGCCACTCGCCTATTTTAATCTTAAATTTTGATGTTTTCGTTTATTCAACGAGTTCGGATCTATAATGGAAATTTGTTCGCGTTTGGCGAATGTGAAAACTGGAATATTGGAGTTGACAAGCGAAACAGAAACTCTCGAAACTTGATCGCGATAAACAAATGTGAAAACTAGAAAGTTGGATTAGCATAAATTGTCGAATAAGAAAACCAGCCTATAACAGCCGTCACGCTCGATTGCTCGTTTCAGTTCGTTGCACGAGTTTTTTCCATAGGTTACACAAGTATATCATTGCCAACTCAAGAGTAAAAGTCTATTTTGCGCATCCATATTCACCTTGGGAAAGACCAACAAATGAAAATACTAACGGGCTAATTAGAAACTATTTCCCAAAAGGAACTGACTTTAATTTACTCTCGAAAAAAAACATTTTTGAAGTTCAAAATCAGATCAATGAAAGGCCTAGAAAAACACTCGAATATGAATCGCCGCTGAACACTGTATCGAGACTTTACATGAACCAAAATTTTATTTAAATCATGACTTCTTTATTCAAAAAAAATAATCTAGTTTTATTTTCGAATTTTGAAACCAAATCTTTCAAAATTTGGTGGAAAAATCCGGAAAATAAAACGGCAAATCACAAACTGGAAAAATTGCGCTAGCAACTTGAAACCGCCTTCCGAAACCAACCAGAAAATCAACTTTAATAATAAAAATGACAGAAACCGACAAATTATCTTTATTTTTTAGCAATGAATTTCCTTTTAATAAAGAAGGTTTAGATGAATTTGTATCTACTTTTGTTGTTAAATCATTCAAAAAAGGGCAAATCATTTTAGAAAATGGAAATATAGATAATGAACTTCGTTTTTTAGATCAAGGAATCATTCGAGAATATTATGCAACCACCGACAAAGAAAAAAACATCAATTTTTTTACAGATGCTGGTTTTATAACCGATTTTTCCTCATTTACCCATTCTACCGCTACAAAAAAACACCAAGAATGTTTAACTGATGTAGATTTGAGGGTATTATCGAAAGAAATATTTTCGACTTTTATCAACCAATATAATTGTGGTAAGTTGTTTGTAGAAAGCATTTTCCAACGAATTGTTGTCAATAAAGAAACCGAAGAATTTAACCATTTTGTAAATACCGTGGAAGAACTTTATCATGACATTATGAAGTCAAAACCAGATTGGTTACTAAAAATCCCTCAATATCACATTGCCTCTTATTTGGGAATTACACCCGAAACGTTAAGTAGAATCAGAAAAAAAAAAATGATTTCTTGATTTGAATCAATGGACTCTATTTTAGTATTGAGCAACTTTGCGCTTTCAATTTAAAAATATAAAAACAATGAAAGTACATCATTTGCGAAATGCCACTATGGTAATAGAAACCGGAAATAAAGTCATTTTAGTTGATCCAATGCTTGGAAAAAAAGGAACAGCAGGTCCAACTTTTACACTTTTTCGTTTTAAACCACAACGAAATCCAATTGTAGCTTTACCAACCAATGCAATGAATATCGTGGAAAAAACTACACATTGCTTAATAACACATCTGCACCCAGACCATTTGGACAAGGAAGCGGAACATTTTCTTCGCACTAAACAAATTCCTGTCATTTGTAGTATAAAAGACGAAGCTACATTAAGGAAAAAAGGATTAAACGTTTCCCAAACGGTTGAATATTGGAAAGAAAGCTCTTTTTTAGGTGGAAAAATTCAAGGTATTCCAGCAGTTCATGGATACGGATTTGTAGCAAAACCAATGGGAAATGTGATGGGCTTTTACATAGAATTACCGAATGAAAAATCGATTTATTTGAGTGCCGATACCATTTATACTGATGACGTTCACAAAGTTTTGACACAATTAAAACCTGAAATTTCAGTTGTCGCTTGTGGAACGGCTCAACTAGATATTTTTCAACCTTTATTAATGCGAATGGACGATATTTTAAAATTCGTAAAAAATGCACCGAATCAAGTAATCGCAAATCATTTAGAAGCCGTAAATCATTGTCCGACAACAAGAAAACAATTAGATGCAGAAGTATTAAAAATTGGACTTTCTGATAAGGTTTTTATTCCCAATGATGGAGAAAGTTTAGTGTATTAATAAAGCCTATTACCAACTATGCATTATCATTTTGAGCTATTTTTAGAAACGACATTGTCACATCCGAGAAATGTATGAGTATTGAGTTGAAAATTTGAATACAAACTATAAAAATAAAAATGGAATTAAAACTTTACCAAATTGACGCATTTACAGACACCATTTTTGGTGGAAATCCTGCATGCGTGGTGCCTCTTGACAACTGGCTATCAGACGACATCTTATTGAAAATAACTAAAGAAAATGCAGTGGCAGAAACCGCTTTTTTTGTGGATAAAGGAGATAAAATCCATTTACGATGGTTTACGCCAGAAATTGAAATGGATTTGTGTGGACACGCTACACTTGCAACAGCACATTGTTTAAAGACAATACTTAATTACAAGAAAGAAGAAATTATTTTTGAAACATTAAGTGGCGACTTGATTGTCAAAGCTGAAGATGGACTATACAAAATGGACTTCCCAGCAAGAATGCCTATTGCAGACAATTTACCAGATACCATTTCAAAATCATTAAACTTACAACCTAAGGAAATTTTGAAATCAAGAGACTATGTTTTGGTTTATGAAAACGAAACAGCAATCAGAAATATTAAAATTGATCGACAATTATTTGACCAAATCAATCTTGATCCAGGCGGAGTAATTGTAACCGCAATTGGAGATAACTGTGATTTCGTTTCTCGTTTTTTTACACCACAAGCTTCCATTCTAGAAGATCCTGTAACAGGTTCTGCTCATTGTTCTTTAGTGCCATTTTGGTCAAAAAGACTTGACAAAAAAGTACTTTATGGGCAACAAGTTTCGGATCGAATGGGAAAACTATATTGTGAAGACAAGGGTGACCGAGTTATTATTAGCGGAACAGCAAAAACCTATTCTGTTGGGAACTTTTGGATAGAATAAAACTATTGCCAACACGTGTCAAAGCAATCGCTAAGAATTCGATTTCGAGACGCTTATTTTCCTAACTTGGTTTTCTACTAGTGGAGAAAACCAAGTTCTTCAGCCGCTACCGTCGTCTGGCGCCGGAACGTTATATGACATTTCATGAAAAAATCGTAAATTCAATAACTTAGTGCAAGAAACGAAAAATCTTAAACTTGTTTCATTTGGAAAAAAAGTTGTTTCTTAGCAAACCTTTGAAGTAAATTCTTATGAAAAAAGTACTTTTTATTCTTCTCATTATTTCTGCATTAGGCTGCAATAAAGATGAAAGTAATCCTGTAACTGATCCACTCACTATGAATTTAGTCACTGGAATAAATTTTAGACAAACTACAGATGACTTACCATTGAAACTTGGAAACCCTAACATTTTGGTAAATAACAAGTTTTTAATTTATCCAAATCCAGCAGGACAAGCACTTAATTTTTTAGCCGAAGGAAATGTTACAAATATTTGGTTTGTACCAGCAAATCCTGAAAAAATTCATCAAAATGTAAACTTTAGCAATATTTTGAATACTAATATCTATAGTGAACAATCAATTATTTCAAACTCTGATCTTTCATCAGCCCAACAATCTTCAAATAATATTATTGTAAATATTAAAACTCTTGAAAAAGGATATTATAAAGTATTCGTTAAAATCGGAGGAGAAATTTATTGGGATAATTTTTATAAACATGAAACAGATTGGGACGAAGAAAAATTATCAGAAATTACCAATTTTTGGGATTAAAAGATTAAACGTAAGAACGCTTGCTAAGAGCTCTCAAAAGCAATCGCTCCTACTCTGTTCGTTGTCAGCTTTTTTTCCTATCTTCGTTTTCCAAGCTGCCACTAGGCCTGGCGTAGGAACGCTAGTGGAAGTTTTACCTAACCAACTGAAAAAAAAATTGACAAAATATTTACGAAGTAAATGAACTGTAAAAACTGTAACAACGAAGTAAATTCAAACTTTTGCCCCAACTGCGGACAACCTACAAGCCTTAAAAGAATTGACGGACATTACATTGTTCACGAAATTGAACATATTCTGCATTTTGAACGTGGGATTTTGTATACAATTAGAGAACTCGTAACCAATCCGGGGCAAAACATAAGGAATTATCTTTCTGAAAACAGAAGCCGACTCATAAAACCAATTATTTTCATAATTCTAACATCATTAATATATACCTTAATAAGTCATTTTTTCCATATTGAAGATGAATATGTAAAACATGAAGGATTTGAAAAATCAACTATTGGTAGTATTTTGAAATGGATACAAGCAAATTATGGCTATGCAAGTATTTTGACAGGAGTATTTGTTGCGATTTGGCTAAAAATCTTTTTTAAAAAATATGGATATAACTTTTATGAATTGCTAATAATGTTATGTTTTGTGCAAGGAATTTCCATGTTAATTTTTGCGGTTTTTGCACTTTTAGAGGGAATGCTACATTTTAAATTGCTAAACATTGCAGGTATGATTGGTGTGGCTTATGTAGTTTGGGCATCTGGAAATTTCTTTGAAGAAAAAAAATTGGGAAACTATTTAAAAGCACTATTTGCTTTCCTTTTAGGGACAATAACATTTTACATTATTATTTTTGCAATCGGATTAACCATTGACACGATAACACATTAAAATATGGAAAATAAAAAAGGACTGAATTGGTTTTTTGTATTTATTGCATTTACATTAGGTTTGACATTGATTAAGCACATTGACTTTAAGAACTTAACACTTAAAGAACCTGCTTTAGACATTTTATATATCATTGTGTTTTTAATTTCGATTTTCTTAATCATAAAAGACTATCCAAAACGACCAAAAAAATAAAAAAACTGTCACTAACAGCCGTCAAAAGCAATCGCTGAAGATTTGGTTTATTGTTCGCATTATTTCCCTATTTTCGTTTCTCCTAATAGAGAAAATGCAGTTCTTTTGGCGCAACTACTCCTGGCGCCGGAACATTGTAGGCTATTTTAGAGCAACGGAATCTAAATTGAAATTCAAAATTGAAATGAAAATAAACCACATTGTTTTAATCTTAAGCTTAGCATTTTGTCTAAACGCTAAAGGTCAATCAAAAAATAAAGCGAACCAACCCGAAAAAGATTTTGAAAAATTTTGGACAACTTTCAGAGATCACTATGCGTTTTTTAAACTCAAAGGTGTTGATTGGGACGAAGTTTATAAAAAATATAAGCCACTAATTAAAAAGCAAAGTAAAGAAAATGAATTAATAAAAATATTCAGTGAAATGGTTGAACCATTAAAAGATGGCCATATCATTATTTCTAAAGGCGAGGACATTTTATATAAAGTTAAAAAACCATCCGTGTTTAAAGAAGAATTCAAAGGAATTGAAAAAGATTTATGGAAAACTAGTTTTGCAACTTTAGAGCATAATGGTTTTCAGGAAGTAAAAGGTATTGGGCCCATTTTTAAGGATGAAAATCTTTATTATGTCTCGCACAATTCTCAAATAGGTTATATTAGAATTTCACGTTGCTTTGCCAATCCTGAAAGTATTTTTGATGACGCTAAAGAAATAGAAGACACAAAACTAATGCTCTCTGTATTCGATAGTATTTTAAATTCGCTTTCAAAAACTAAAGGAATTATAATTGATATTCGGGCTAATGGCGGTGGGCATGGCGGAGAACAATTGGCCAGTCGGTTTGCTTTAGAGAAAGTTATAACGCATTATAAAGCCATTAGGCAAAAAGGTGGTTATGAAAATTTTACAGCACTGGAACCGGTTTATATAGAACCAAATACTGGAATCAAATATGCAAGCCCGATAGTAATTTTGACAAATGACAAGACTGCAAGTTCAGCGGAGGATTTTACAATTGCGCTTTACCAACAGAAAAACGTAACAACCATTGGAACCAATACTTCCGGAATGTTGTCTGATATGTTTAGCACTGATTTATCCCATAAAATTTCTTTTACACTTTCAAATCAAAGATATTATTCCACTGACAAACAACAACTTGAAGATATTGGTGTTCCTGTGAAATTTGAAATTAAAAACACAAAAAAAGACCTTGAAAACAAATCAGACCCAATGATTCTAAAAGCAATTGAAATACTGCAATAGACAGAAAAACAGCCTGCAACAGCGGTAAAAGCAATCGCTAAAGATTCCGTTTATTGTGCGCTTTTTTCCCTACTTTAGTTTTCACCAGACAGAGAAAGCGCCTTCGCTGATTCGCAACTGCTTCGGAAACGAAACATTATGCGTCATTCCAAAAAACCATAGTGAAATGAAAAAGACTAAAATGAGTTTGAAGATTTTATTGCCATTTTTATTGCTTATCATCAATTTTGCTTTTGGACAAAATACAGAAGCAAAAAAAATATTATTGGACAAAACACTAAAAAAAGATAGCGTTAGTGCTGAATTTACGGAACTGTACCATCTGACCAATACCATTCATCCGGGTCAGTTGATGTTCTGTACCAAAAATGAATTTGACAAAACTTACTTGACCTTAAAAAATTCAATCAAGACAGACCTTTCAGTTGTAGAATATTATAAATTGACCGCTACTCTGATGGCAAAAATTAAAGATGGCCATACAGCTGTTGACAGAAGTCAAATTAGCGCTTTACTGAAGGAAAGATTGGTTTTCCCATTTAGCATTTACAAAATTAAAAACCACTTTTATTTAGACAAAACAACAGCAGAAAATAAAAACTATTCAGGTTTAAGAATTCTTAAAATAAACGGAAGCGATATCCATTTCATTGCAAATCAAATTCAAAAATACATTCATCTTGAGGGAAAAAACGAAACAGGTTTAAACACAAGATTTAGAAATTTTCCTTTTTATTACTTTATTTTCAATCCAACTGAAAAATTTGAAATAGAATATTTAGACGAAAATAAACACCAACATAAAACAATCTTAAAAGGAATTTCTTTTGAAACTCATACAAAAAATCTAACTGAAAAAGTAGAACCTTTAACCACTGAATTTAAATCAAAAGATATTGCTGTACTTAAATTTCAATCTTTTGAAAACGGATATAACGAAACCGATAGAAAAATTGCAGAAAAGCAATTGGATGTTTTTTTTGCGCAACTTGATAGTTTAAAAACAAAAAATCTAATTCTTGACTTGCGCGATAATGGCGGTGGTTCAGCTGAGATCGCAAACTATTTGTTTTCGTATTTAACAAATAAACCTTACTTCTATTTCGATTATATAGGCGCAAAATACAATAGTGTAAAAGCTTGGAAACATTATGCCCAATATCCTGATAATATCGAAGAAATAAACCTCAATGAAACAAAATCCAAGAATGGGCTGAATTGCTACACAGAAACAGACGCCACAGATTATTGGTGGTTTGAACAACAACAAGGCAAGTCAAATTATTACAAAGGAAAAATTAGCGTATTAATAAACGGTGGCTGTTTTTCCACAACAGGACATTTATTATCTTTGATGAGAGCATATAGAATTGGAAAGTGTTATGGCGAATATTCACAAGGAAGCAATTATAGCAATTCAGGCGGACAGGCATTTGTTCTTCCATATTCTAAAACACTTGTTTGGATACCTACTTTTCAATACAAAATGAGAACACCGAATTTCGTATACGACCCTAAAGGAATAAAACCAGATGTTGAAATTCAAATGCAACCCAAGGACCTAAAAACGCAATTTGACAGACCAATGGATTTTTTAATAAAACAAATAGCAACCAATAAATAAACGAACGCTTAACAGTTGCTAAATCTCATGGCTGGTTCTTCGATAAGTGGTTCGGTTCTTTTTTCATAAATTTGCTCAATCGGTTATGGAAAAAAGATTTTCATAAGCCAACACTAGTTCGAGCATGGAATCGTTACAGGCAACCAATAGAAGATAGAAACTCAAATTAAGACTTATTTTATGTACGATTTACCGTATCACAAAGCACATAATGAAAAAGAAATCAATGATTTCATCAATCAACATCCTTTTGCTTTTATCACGGGTTGTGATATAGAAAACAAACCAATTGCTACACAAATTCCAATATTCATCGAAGAAAAAGAAGGCAAAAAAATATTGCGTGGGCATATCATGAAAAATACCGATCATCATAAAGCATTTTTAAGCAACGAAAATGTGTTGGTGGTTTTTACCGGGAAAAGCACTTATGTAAGCGGAACATGGTATAGCAATCCTTATATACCTTCAACATGGAATTACATGAGCGTTCATATGAAAGGAGCCATTCGTTTTCTGAACGATAGTGCCTTGGAAGAAGTTCTCAGGATAACTTCGCTTCATTTTGAAAACAATGATCAAAATTCCAGTACTATCTATGATAATCTTCCAAGCGAGTTTAAAAAACGGGTTATGAATGCCGTCGTAGCTTTTGAGATTGAAGTTTTGGAAACAGATACCGTTTTCAAATTAAGTCAAGACCGAGACGCAAAAAGCTATCAAAACATCATAGCGCAATTAAAACTCGGAAGCCATGACGGACAAGTGATTGCGCATGAAATGGAAAAAAGGTTTCAAGACGTGTTTGAAAAAAAACAATAGCATTTTGGCGGCAAGCATTGCGCAAGATTGGAGAAAACGAATATGAATAAAATCTATCAAAAAAAAAGTGCCATGAAAATTAAAAATTGTTGTTTACTATTCACAATAGTAATTGCATTATTCTCTTGCTCAAGTGATCATGACAATCCAAATCCACAAAATAATGAGCCTATAGAAAATATTGTTATCGAATTGAATACTGTTCGGGATATTTTTCCCACTTGGGCAAAATTTAATGGAACTATTGCACAAAATAGCGACAATAACCGATTGGTTGGTTTTGTCTATTCTACAGCACAAAATCCGGTCGTTGACAATAGCAACACCAATACCGTTAGTGATTTTAGAAGTGGGAATGCGACATTTGAATTTAGTCCGTTATCCTTACTACCAAACACAACGTATTACATTAAAGCATTCGTAAAAAAAGCCGATAATAGTTATCTGTATTCTGCTGAATATACGTTTAAGACCACCGGATATTTTGGGCCCGCCGGCGGATATGTTGCCTATGATAAGGGAACCATTTCTGATGGCTGGAGGTATATGGAAATTCATCCGACAACTTTAAACTATAGCAGTTCTGGTGTAGGTGGCCAATGGGGAAATATGAGTAATTTTATTGCGTCAACGTATCCGGATTTTGGAAAAGGTTTAGAAAATACAATGGCTATAGTAAACGGAACTACTGATGCAAATTGTGCAGCTAAATTATGTTATAACCTTACTCTAAATGGCTATTCTGATTGGTTTCTGCCATCGATACAGGAATTATATCAAATGAGTACGGAATTAAGGAAAGCCGGGATTTCTATTCATTACAGTGCTTGGTCGTCAACACAAGTAGATGCAGATTTTGCCAATTGTACTTCAAATACTTTAAGCGATCCATCAACCATTATAATTAATATGAATTCTAAAGCGATGTCAGAGCAAATATTGCCGGTAAGAAGGTATTAATTTACTGAATTCCTAAAGAAAAAATATTTTGAAGCAAATAAAAAGACCTTAAAGGGCAGCGCCTAATAGCTGTTACACACAATTGCTTTCAGTATTAATTTATTATCGTTACTCCTATTGATGTTGAATGCTTTTGCAGACAAAGCCGAAAACCCTGAATTGCTTCGGCCTGAATGAGAATATAATTTCAGCGAACAAATTGGTATTACAAGAGTGAATATTACTATTTTTAATGAATCCTTTGAACGTATTATATATTCTATGAACGTACCGGAACAAATCCAAAAGTATATTGATAGCCAACCCGAACCAAAACGAAGTGATATGCTGGAGTTGCACCACTTCATTCTGGAAATAATGCCAGCATGTAAATTATGGTTCTTGGATGGAAAAAACAGTGAACATAAAACGGTTTCTAATCCTAACATAGGATACGGATCTCACCATATAAAATACGCAAACGGAACCACAAAAGCGTTTTATCAAATTGGACAAAGTGCAAACACAACCGGAATCTCTGTGTATCTTATGGGCATACAAGATAAGAACTATTTAGCCCAAACATATGGGAAAGAACTGGGCAAAGCTAGTTTGAGCGGCTATTGCATTAAGTTCAAAACGCTGAAAGATATCAACATGAATATCCTTGAAGCTGCAATACGTTATGACATTGAAAATCAAAATGATACAGGTGAGTTGGTGTAAAAATGAAACATTATCCATCTTTTTTCAGTAGACAGCACTATTTAAGGTTCCTATTTTGGAATGTTAGAGAACAAATTTGATATTGAATCGATGGTAAACTATGAAACAATAAAATACTATCGCAACCAACAACTCGCAAATAACTGATAGTAAACACAATCGTCAGTATTCGATGCATTGTAAATATATTTTCCTATATTCGTTTTCTGCTAACTTGAGAAAAGGCATTCGACAAGCCACGACGCTATATATGCCGGCAGAATCTTAGGGCAATAGAAATGCGAAAGTGCGGGCAAAAGACCTAAATACTAGACTAACAATTAAAATATACCATCATGGAAAATAAGGAAACAAAGAAAAGTATTTTTTTAAAGGCGCTAGAGGAAACTAAGAAAAAAGAGTTTAGAAATGCATTAATGGTATTCTTTTGCTGCGTGATCATAGGGTTAGTCATCGGATTTATATATGATACTCTTCAGCTTTCGGCTACTTTAGGAATTGGCCTGGGTTTAGTCTGGATGGGCGTTGCTTATTTTAATCAAAAGGAATAACGACTTACCCTGATTTTTATCCAACTTTAGCAACTGTTGTCCGATAAAAGTAATTTCTGAAAAGCTTCTAAGTCAATTGTAAAGCAAGAATTTTAAACACTGAAATTCTGAAATGTACTCTCTGAAAAATAATGATTTGATAATGCATAGAAAATTATAAACCCATTTTAGTTTTTGTAATTTTATTAAAAATTAAACCTAATGGAAATCAATTGGATTATAATCAGCGTTGTAGTAATTTTTGCAATTCTTTTAATTCTTTTTCTTATCAAACGAAACTTAAAAGATGAAAAAGATTTAGAAGTATTTTTAAAAAATAATGATCTTCCCATTGAAAAAGAAGAAGATGATGATGAAGTAAACAATAATCTATAAAACAGGTAAATTTTATAATTTTCGATAATTCGTAAAAAATAAAAACCCTTTAAACACTCATGTTTAAAGGGTTTTTGTTTTTTTATGCTTCTTTTTAAACATGCTTCCAACGGAGAAAAAGTAATTTCAACCTTTTATTTTAGAGCGCATAAATAGTATCAAAAATCAAATCATCAAATCACAACCAACAGTTTAAATATATATCTTCTTAAAATAAATAGGGTATTTTTTATAGTAACTGTTATAAAATAAAAAAGTCTTGAGACATTAAAACCACATAGAATATAGTAAGTTCTTAATAATTAGAAAAGTATAAAAAACCCTACCTTAGTTAAACAAAACCACAATAAATTACATGAATAAAAATTTTACTATATCTTTTTATTTCAACAAATCGATTACATTATTCATGTTGATGGTATTCACTTTTGGTTTTGCTCAGGTGGCATCACAAAATATTCCCTCTGGCATAACGGGTGGCTCAGCAATTAACCCTAATTTTTCAGTAACCAAAAATGGGGTAAGATAATGATTTGCGACATTTCATTTAAGACAACAAATTAGCGCGAATTTATATAAATACTTTTCCATATCTTCGAAAAAATTATCGAATTTCCAAATGATGCCAAATCACTCATATCGGAAAGTATTTTAGTATTAGATGGCATCAACAATCTCGCAATGTATAACTCCTGAAGGCTGTTTTCTTTTATCATCTCATCAACAACTTCCTTCGTAGTTATAGTGGCATTCGGAGATATTTTTCTTTGCTCCCCTACTGCATTAAACCATGTGCGGATCTGATTTGAAATTCCATCAGTCAGACTCGACATTTTTTGAGGATATTGCGAAGGATCTAGCGCTTGCTCAACATTATAATCGTTTAAGCTTTTACTCACGCTTTTCTCTGCTATTTCTATGCAGGTTTCAGCCAAATTATCATTCTCTCCTGTAACGATATCCCACATCATTACTTCCCCATTTTCACCCAATGTAAGCAGCCTGTATCCGCTGGGATCTATACTCATACATTTGACATTCGATTGCGTGACGATTTGATTCGTAATCAACTGGCTAGTATTCACATCCCATAAACTGATTACATTTCCTGAACTTACTATGGCAACTTTACTGTTAGGTGAAAAAATAGCATGTTTGACTGATTCGTTATGTACTAACGGCTGACCACGCTGCGTAAAATCTTTCGTATTGTAAAGAAAACACTTGTTGCTTTCACCGTATGTTAAAAGGAAATTACCGTCGGGGCTTTGAACGCTGTTATTCACTACATCGTCATTCAGTAGTTCGACAGTAGGATATCCTGGTTTTGCACTCCATATTTTTGCCGTTTTATCCCACGACGTCGTAACGATGAATTTCTTATTTTTGGATAGCGTACACGAAGTAATATCTTTGTTGTGTAGCAGCGTATAGTCTAATTTTGCTGCTTTAACATCCCACAATTGATAGCCGTCAACAGTAAAGTCGCGGATTCTTGAAGTCATTACTGAAGATCCCATATAGCCATAGGTCACTAATATGTTATTATCGTCTGCAGTAAACTTGAGATCGACGATATCATCAGGATAATATTCTTTTTCTCCATTTTCATTGATTGTTGGCGCTGCAGTAAAATTGGTATCGATTGGGCCTTTGAGAAGTCTGCCTCTAATGTCCCACAAATACATCGAATGCCCGCAGGATGTCATTACAAAATTATTGTCATTACTGAACGTACAGGAATATACTGCTGAAGGATGGGATAGTTTAATGCTTTTAGCCTTATTGATATTCCATATTACTGCGGTAGAATCTTCCGAAGCCGTCGCAATGTATTCGTCGTTACTGTTGAAAGTTGCCTGGTAAATATGCCCGTTATGGGTGCGCTGAATACTTTGCATATCGCCAGTTTTTGAATCCATAATCTGCAATCCATTTGCAGTAATGATCGCATTGTATTTTTTATTATGGCTAGTTTCTGCCAATTCCTGATTTTGATTTAGCAACACGATCTTGAGTTCCAACTTGATTGCGGAATCAACAATTGAATCCTGCTTTAGAATAATATTCTCAGTCGCATATTCCGCGAAACTTGATTTCACTGACAATACTGTCGGCATCATTCTTCTGAGTGACGGATCCCATTGATGAATCTCACCATTGGCACAAATAGAAATCACAACATTGCCTATAGCATTAAAATAAGCATCGATAACCTCAGCATTATGGACTCCGGATTCGCTGTACGGGTTTCCCGATCTATCCCATATTTTTATGGTGCGATCACTTGAAGCGGTTACTATGAGCAAACCATCGGGACTAAATCTTGCACTGTTTATCGGTCCTTGATGTGACATTTCATTTTTCAATTCTCCAGTATCGGCATACCATACTTTTGCAGTATTGTCAGAAGATGCCGTAACAATCAACGTACCGTCTGGACTGTAATCAATGGTGTTGATCAAATCATGGTGATCTAACGGGTTACTTATCATCGCTCCCGTTTCCGCATTGTATATTTGGGCAAACCCGAATTTGGCTTTACTCAACGTCAAAAACTCACTCATTGGAGATGGACTGGTAATTGTTACGGATTTATTGTCAGGTGAAAATTTTGCCTGATAGAAACCATACTCGTTATTAATTGGATCACCTGTTTTATCGAGTTTATCGCAATGATATATTTGCCCACAGCCATTACCGATGAGGCCTGACAGTGTTATGATTTTCTCTGCATTATCACTTACTGCCGCATTGGCGTAGGAATTATCGGGAGTTTCTGTTTTATCTTTGCAATAATCGATAGTAGTTTTAGGAGTTCCTGTTTGACTTTCGAACAGTTGTGTATCAAAAGCCGTAGCCACAAAATATTTGCTGCCTTCGGGGCTATAATGTGCATTCCATAGCATTCCTTCAACCTTTTTGATATCATAGAGTTGCTTTCCGGTTTCAATATCAAATTCTGAAAATTCGCCATAACCCTGTTGACGCATATTACCATCAAATCCGCCGGCGATCAAAATCTGTCCGTTGGTCGGGCTTATCACCGCGGCGGTAAGGTAGCATGAAAAAGGGTTAGGAATGTTTTTTACAGTATTAGACGAAAGGTTGACGATTGACAAAACTTCGTGCGAAAACACAACAATGTATTTCCCGTCATTACTATGCGATACCCCTTTCACATTATTATTTCCGGTCTTAATCGCCTTACTGATTTCAATGGGAAAAGAACTAAGCGTAAGCTTCGCATATAAAGCTGATAATGCCCCTACATTAGAAGGCATGGTTTTGAGAGATCTTATCAGATTGAGCGTACCCGACTGATCGTTACCGCTTTTTATATTCGCATTATACTGTGCGAAATCTGCATTTGAGAAGGTTTTTTTGACATTTTCTTTTTCTTTGATAGCTTCATTTTTTGCTGAATTTGCCAATGCCTTTTGTTTTAACGCTTCTTGTTTTGCTTGAATCGCGTCTTCCTTTTGCTTGTTTACAGTTTCATAAATTTTGAGTAGTAAATCATCAGCTTTTTTATTTTCAAATGTCTGCGCGCAAATTTTATATGCCGATATTTTTTTTATGGCCAATGCATAATCCCCTTTTTTGCATAACGAATCTGCCATGGAATAAATCCGCTCACATTTATGGGTTGACTGTGAATGTATCGTCAATGAAAAGAATAATGCGATTAATAAATAGTATTTCATTTACAGCTAGATTTAGATTTACATACACTAGAAATAGAATCGAGATATTTGATTTTTGATTTTGGAAACAATTCTCTATAATCCTTATTTTTTGTGGTTTTAAGGGCTTCCGAAAAACAACTGTCCGCAAAGCAATATTCTTCAGCATTCAAATAAGTATTGCCATTTTTGAAGTTTCTTTCGAACTCTTCTAACTTAAATCTTTTAAGGTTGTTCAATGCTTCTTTTGTTTTGGCTTCCGCGAGATTTTTTTTAGAAACAGCTTCGCCGCGCAAGTAAAAAGCAAATGCAGACAACATGACCAGTAAGGAAATTACAAAGCCTGTGATAATTCGAAACAATCGTTTCTCTTTTGCAACTTCATCAATTATTTCATCAGGACTTTTATCCAACAACAATGCTTTCACTTTCGCAATTTCCCATTCATAGTTGGGGTTTTTAGTCTGAATTTTACCGTCTTTACAGTAGTTTTGGACGTTAGCCCAAATGGGTTGTGCGTTGAATTTGATATTGCCAAAATTCGGAAGTGCTGAAGAATCGACGCTGAATGCTTGCGCCTGACTGTCCCATTTTATAGAACCATCCAATACTATTAGATGAAAACTACTGATGCCACCAGTAGAATTATTTTTAATGGCGTACCAATATTCTATTTCCTTGATGACCCAAGAGTCAGTACTCGCTGAATTCGGAGAGGCAATCACGATCAAGTATTTGGAATCCCTTAAACCTTTCTTAATTTCTTCGGACAAATCTTCGGAAACTTTCATTTTCTTTTCGTCAATGAAAAAGCTTACATCGGATTTCCATTTCTTATGAAAAGGCAGTCCTAAAGTTTCAATCGACTTTTGTATGGCTGAAACATAATGCTTATCGTTGTGTGAATAGGATATAAAAGCGTGGTATTTTTCCATGGTGCTTGCTGGATTAGAATTCTATTTTTCCCGTCACTTTGTTTTTTTCGGTTAGGATGCCTGCGAATGGCATTTTAACGGTCACTGTTTTTTCTTTGACTTCCACTGTTTCTTCTTCAGTTTCTCTATTGACATAAGAAGTCGATTTTACTTTGTTAGGCAAGTGAAAAACAATGGTTTGATACGAGTTCATGAACATTAGTTTTCCTAATTCCAAATCCGTTTGCGTAACAGGAAGCCCTCTTGAAAAATCCTCAACTTTATTTCTTTTTAAGGCGCCGTCTTTTAATTCATAAAATTGCGCCGCCTTTGTTATGGTATCTGCGAAAGCGTTCCTAAAAATCGACAGTTTCATAAACCTGAAATTGGATATGCCTTCATTCAACTCAGCAATATTCTTAAATGGAATTTGAATCCTGAATTTCAATTCCTGAATCTTATGGTCGCTTTTTAAATTTAATGTTGTCTTATTGAACATATTAGGGAAAGCCGGTTGCAGCATATTTGAGTACTCTTTTTGAGGCAATATGGTATCAATATCTTTTTGCGACATGATCTCCAAAACATCGGATGCTTTTCCTTCTGCCGGAAAATTAGAAGTAAACAGTTCGGTTGCTTTTGGATCGGTAACAATCTCATAAGTATATTTTCCACTACCATTCTTATTGAGCCATATTTCTTCACGGATATTACATGAAGGAAAAACAAAAAGTAAACCAGTAGCACAAAAAACAAAGCATCTGTATTGAATCAACTGTTTCATAATTTATTGTTTTATATAGGACAAAATTTTATCGGTAAGGGTTAATATTTTTAAAGTCCCGTCGTTTTCTTTCTTTTTGCAGGGTACAGCCAGCAGATAATTTCCATCTGAAGTCACTATCGATTCCGGATTGTGAGGAAATGTCATTTCAGGAAAATATTGCAGAAGCTCGCCTTTTAAATTATAAATTGATACATCTCCACTGTCACCGTCATAGCCCGTAGAACTTATGGCAATAAGATTTTTATCAAGGATTGGATAAATATGCGTTGGATCATACATGCCACGATATATCATCCCAGTCCTTTTTCTCTGTGGAACATTCCATACTTCTAAAACATCTTGTCTCTCGAGAACAATATAAGCATCATTTACCCAGGCAAGCATTGTAATCTTATCGATGCCTGTTGTTATTATTTGTTCTGTATCGCTCGCAAGATCTATCAATTTAATTGTATGTGATCCTGAAACTGCTATGATTTCATGGTTTGAATAATGTACAAATTCCGGTTCAGCTATATAGGATTTCAGCAAGATGATTTTATTTGTTAGGGAATTGTGCATTGAAATCGATCCCCTTTTATTTATGATTAGAATGTTCACATTATCAGTGAAATAAATTTTATCGATTTCAGATGGCACAATGTTTTCGAAGATCGTTTCCTTGCTGTCACACTTTATGATTCTAATTTTCGCGGAATTGGCAAAGCACAGCAATTTTCCATCGGGTGAAAAGGAAGTGTTTGAAAACACGATATCTTCCATATCGAAATAGAAATCTTTATCGTCAGCAAAAGAATATAATGCGATTTTATCATTTGCCTTTTTGAAAGCACAAAATTCTCCATTACCGGAAAAAATGATGCTGTTTTGAGGCATCTCAATTATAGATGATTTGCTTTTATTTTCAGACTCAACCTCAAACTTCTTCAGGAATTTATTGTTTTTGCAATCCCAAATCAGCAATATACCATTGGAATATTTAAACAATACATAGTTGCCATCAGGGCTAATGGATGTATAGTCAACATTCGTGCTGCTCAAATACATTCTTGATGTTTCATTTAAAATTTCATCAAAAGTTAAGTTTGCATCTTTAAGATACCTGCTGTGGGAGAAAGTATCGAGCAACTTGCCTCTTTTATCAAAAAGCTTTACATCATTATCTATACTACCTGTAACCATATATTGACCGTCAGCTGAAAATGATGCGCTGCTGATATACTTTGTATGGCATTTTGGAGTTCTTTGGTTCTCTTCAACCACCCAGGTTATCGCATTAGAATAATCAGTAATTATCACCTTTTGATCATTCTCTATAAAATCAATGCTTTTTGGGGTCGACTCATTGCGAAGTACTTTAACTGGACGATCATCACCTAATTCATATAAGATTGATTTACCATTACTGTATGAACCGACAACAATTTTATCATCTGCCGCTGAAAACCCTATTGCCGAAGTACCTCCATTATTTGTTTTGAAGCGATATTCGGGTTCCTCCGGCTTTTGAACGTTATATACGACAATGCTATCGTTATTGTATCGTGCAAAAGCTAAATATTTACCGCTAGGTGATAATTTGCTTATCGTTGAACCATTACTAAACGTGGGTTTTTTATTGATAATATTCCCATTAAAATCCATTGTAAGAAAACCTTCAGAATATTCAAGATAGAATCTGTCTTGCTTTTTAGGTACCATGATTGACATTATTTGATATTCTTTTTTTCCGGGCATGCGCGAAACCTTCATTTTATTATCGTTTACAGAATATATACACAATGATTCCTTACAGGAATAAATGAGTTCACTTCCATCATAGGATATTGCAATATTTTTATGATCTGAATAGTCACGATAATCCTTATTAGCTTCAGGCGTTATAAAACTTAACTGTCGGCATTCCGGATAATTCCAAATCGTAATTTTGCCGTTTTTATGTAGTGTTGCAAAACTTTTTCCGTCACCTGAGAATGAGAGCTGTTGTATCGTTTCCTGAACAGGTTTGATAAACTTTATAATAGTGTCGGTTAGGCTATAAAAAACAAGGTTATGGTAGGCCGAAATTAAGAATTTTTCATCGGGTGATATAGTAATTTCATTTCTGGATAACGAAAAATCCATGTTCCCGGAAACACTCCTTTGCTTTTCGAAAAAGATAGCGTCAGAATCACTGGTGATGGCTTTTAATATTCCTATAGCATCTTTTCCGGGATAAATTGTATAGGCTTGGTATGCTTTCTTTAGTGCATTGGTATAATCTTTACTACCATATAATTCGTGGGCTTGAATAGCAAGGCTTCCGGATTGTAATTCAATATTGGCTTGGGTGATTCTTTTGTTTGAAACTTCTAATTCTTTTGCCCTATTTTCTGCTAAATACTGCTGTTCTCTTGCAATTTTTGTTTGAAGTTCTGCTTCTTTTTTTTGCTGGTTTACGGTGTTGTAAATTTTAAGGAGCAATTCATCAGCTTGTTTATTCTGGGCAGTATTTCCGCACAATTTATAAGCCGACAACTTCTTTATCGCGAGCGAATAATCACCTTTAAGGAACAGACTGTTTGCCGCATGATAAACATCATCGCATTTCTTTTCCGGATGTTGGGCGAATGCATTCGACAATATGAAAAAAAGTAATAGTGGTAATGCTCTTTTCATTTTTCAAAATTTAAAATTATTAATTTCAAATCCAGTCAAGACAATTGTTCAATTCAAATGCTTAAACGCAGCCAATACCCATGATTTTTCCTCTTCGGTGGCTTTTAGTTTTTCTAATAATCTTAAGGCTTGTTTTTTTGTAGATTCTTGACTTCCAAAAGATTTTGGTTCGATTTGAATGGCTTCTGCATACATTGCCCCCGCTTCTTTATATTGCTTTTTAATCAACATCACTTCTGCTACAGTCGCGGTTTTCCAATAATCGTCGGGAACCATCTGATCACCTACAATTTTTTGAGTGCGATCCGCATAATCGTATGCCGTTGCAATATCTTCATCTGTACCAATGAAAATACTTTTTGCTGCTGCATTAATCCCCGTGTAATAATCATCCGGAGATCTTTCAAAAGCCTCGGCATAGAGCGTTCGAGATTGCAGCAGATCATTGATGTCTTTGCTTTTTTCATAGCGGTCCATCCATGTCCTTGCATAAATGCCCGACGACTCCGTATCTAAATAATTGAGCCTTTTGAGGATACCCAAAATTTCTTGCGAATCTTCAGCGTCATTTCCTTCATTTCTTCTTGCTAATGCCAAAGCTTTCAGTTGTTTGGGTCTTAATGATTTTGGGAATGCTTTTTCAAGCTTGTCGAGCATCGTTATTGCTTCAGTATATTTTTTAAGGCTAATCAAACCATTCGCGGCTTTACAGCCGAGTGCCGCTGATGTTTCCCATGGAAGGCCACCTGCATCAAACAATTGCAACAATCTTTCATCCCTGCCATTCCTTATCGATGCATTGACCTGTGCAGAAGCCATCTCGGAGGATTCGTCAAGCTCGTTTGAGAATTTAACCGCGGCCGCGCTCAAAGGCTGACCGACAATCGCATGCAACAATCTTATCAGATCACCGCCATTCGGCCCGTCAGGATATGCCGAAAAATCAATAAAAATCCTGTTACTCGCGAAAAGTGGCAAACTCACCTGATTTACCCTTAGGGGGACAAAATGAAATGATTTGTCTTTGGTGACCTTACTTTCCATGGTATAGTATTCCTTTTTGACCCACTCTGAATCCCTTGCTTCGTTCGACCAAACAAGGATTCCAGCTTGGCTTTTTTCCAACGCATTTTCGAGCTGTTCTATCAATATATCCCCGGATTTCATAACATACTGGTCTAAGAAAACCTTGTGTCCTAATTCCGTCAGTATATCATAGAGGTTTAAAACCCAAGACCTGTTTACCGAGCGATAAGAAAGAAAAACATGCCATAGATTGCCATTGATTAACGGCGTGGGTTCAGGTGCGAATTTTAATAATTCCGGATGTATCATAATTTATTTATTTTTTTGCTTTGTTTACTGTTTCTGATGCAATATGCAGTCTATCTATAATACATTTAATGTCTATTGTTTTGACCTTAACATCAGATTGCGTTGCGGCTTCAATGAAATGTGCCACACCGCCCGGGCCGTCTCCTTCTTTACCATCCCATAGTGCTAGCAGGGTTGCCTGCCTGGGTCCGTCTTTCATGGCGCTGCGCAGCATCCAGAGGTTGGTTTGCTCCCATACGTTCTCACCTTCCTTCAAGCCCTTGTAAATGTGCACTGGCAATGTATCAATGAGATTCATGTATCGCTTTTCCCAATGCGCTCCAGCGGGGGAAACTGATTCAGACATGAAATCTTCAACCGAAAGTCCAAGATAGATTTCCGTCGGGATGTTTAGCATAGCACATATTTCATGAAATAATATGTCACCACCACTAGCTCCGCCTGCAATGCCTATGAGATTAGTGAACTGGGCATTGATTTCCATAATTTGGTTTGTCATCGCATCTTTGACCAACGATTCCTTTTCTGCGGGAAAGCGTGGTGATTTTCTATTTTTTGAATCAATCAAATGCCCGGTAAACAAAAGTGTATGCATGGATTACTAATTTTAGGATTCGTTCTTAAAATTAATAAAATGCTCGCTTACTTTTACCTGTTTCTTTGCGGTTATCCTTCCTACAAGTCTGAGGTCAGTAATATTCTTAACATTGTCCATTGCTCTGATTTCGGAACTATCGATATCATCAAGTCCGAGGGCATTCAATCCTTCCTGACTCAGATCAGCATTGTAACGAACATAACTAAAATGGCGGTTCGCGTCACTATCTAACGGCAGTGCTTTATTATTAGCATCCAGTGGAATTAGGTCTCCCAATTCCCGGTCGATTGGAGCGCCATATATGCAACGCCCGACGGTACGACAATTAATGTCCTGATCGGTCTGCATCGCATACATGAGATTGGTCGGGAGTTCCGTCAGTGTCTCCAAAAGATTGTCATACACCCCCGGACTTGCCGCCGATCCTGTTCCGACCGACACAATCAGCAGATTTTTTTCACCAGTATGCCAGTTTAATTTATACGGACTTTGGGTTGCCATACGATACATCAGAAAAGCGGGATTGTTGTATGGTGTAACGCCTCCATCAACAAAAACAAAGGTTTTATCAGGATCGGCAGGATCCCATTGCAGGGTTTCAGGCCGGAAATATGCCGGTGCCGCAGTACTTGCACGAACCAGTTGGTATAGCGGTATTTTGAGATTGCAATCGTTTTTTTCCTTGTTGTTATATTTGGCGTCGGGATTATTACTGATGGGCCATGGAGAATCTGTAGATCTGTTCATCGTTACCACCAACAAAAGTGTTTTAAAAGGTTTTTCGCTTGCAGAGAGAATATCGATGCTTCCGGTGCCGAACGTATTTTTCAATTCATTCAGAAGCGGTCCGTCTTTATAAAAAGATTTGACTTTTTTAAACAGAAAAGACTTATCGAACATTGCTTCACCGCGCTTCTCATAAAAATCAAGCAATTCAGTAACCGACATCCCAATTGATAATCCGGCAGCAATAATAGCACCTGTACTGGTTCCGCCGATATAATCAAAGTAATCGCTAAGCCTGAAATCTTCTTTTTTTGTTGAAGTGGCTTTTAGTTGCGTTTCGAGTTCGAGCAGGATTTCGAGTGTCAATACGCCACGTATCCCGCCACCATCGAGCGACAATATTTTTCTGGGTTGCTGCTTTTCATATCTCTGGGCCAAATGCCCCCAACGCGAAGAAAATGTTGTTTCCATATTATCCTTTGAATTAAAAGTTTGATTTTAGTTTTGCGAAAAACCTTTGAACAATTTATAAATCCCAACAAGGATGGCCCCATAAAAAACCGTATGCCCATCGGAAGCTGACGTTGCAATTACCCCTACTAATATCAGAAATAATCCCCAACCTATATTGCCTGAAGACTCAGAACTTTTTATTTTATCATCGTAACGGTAGACATTGCCGAGGATTTCGTTGCATTTGACCTCATCAATGCCCTGTTCTGTCAAGCTCAATTTGATTTCAGCTTTAGTCTTGCCGTTTCTTTTCATATCCACTACCTGATTGTAGAGTACCAAATCCTGATTTTTAACATCTTCCATTTTTAGCTAATTAAGGGATTAATAAATAAGCTCATAAATCATTCTAGATTGCGTTAGAGTTTAATTCATCCGTGGTTTGTAATTATTTTTAATTGGTCTCAGGATTTCCTCATTCTCTTCGTTTGGCAATAAGGAAAACAGTTTGAGGACAGAACTTTTCACTACGGCAGCGTTGCTTATATTCTGGAGTGCATAATCCATGGTGTCCTTCGCCAATTGCCTGTCATTCCAGGAATAAAGGTCAAACTGCATCTCAAAGTTTTCTAGTGCATATACCCATGACTGCGGATTGCGGTTGATCAATTCCTGCCTGAAATCCATAATTTTTTCTATGAGCAACTTAGCATTGGGAATATCCTTTGTAACCAATATCTGATTGGCCATTTTCTGCAGCAACGCAAATTGTTTTGCATGGTTCTCATCGCCATAAGTCTGGATGATCTCGCCCATGCTTTCAAACCCTTCGCGCAATACTTCTTCGACTTTAGGCCATTCGTTCTGGTATTTCAAATTATCGATTATGATGCAGATTTCGCGTAGCCGCTCCACAACCTGGGTTTTAGTATTGTAATCATTCGCGCTGTTTTGCAATAGCGTATTGATGACATCGAGCTCGTTGCTAAGTTTCAGGACCTTTTCGTTTTGCCCTTGCTTTGGTTCTCCCTTAAGGTGGAAAAGCTCGTCCCTAGCAGTATTGATCTCGGCCACGATATTCTCGGAATCATACTCGTTCTGCTTCATCTCAGGCAAATCGAAATCGATCGATTCATCGATATAAGGCAAATAAACCGACAACTTCATCCTGCGCGAACTGTCCACTTCAAGCATGACCTCTATTTCCTGATGTGCCGGAATGAAACGGTTTACATGCTCTCCGGTAACAGAAAGTTTGCCTATGGGTTCATTATAGACCGCGCGGGTTTCAGGATCGCCTTCATAAATCGTAATTTCTATCCTGTCTTCATTGTGTCCTGGCCTGATATCAGATGGTGTATAGAACAGCGCTTTCCCTTTGGCCGGAAGCTTTTGGTTTTTTTCAAGTCCTGGGAGTAACGCTAATAAATCTGCCTGGCGCTTGGAATTGAATACATCGATACAGATCGAATAGGGCAATGTGGCATTGGCGATATCCATTCCTTGTATGATGGAGAAATAGTTTGGGTGGAAAGCTACGATATCGCCCTGATCTGATATCATGGTTATTTTGAATGTATTGATGGTGTCCTTGAGTAGTAGCACCGATAAAACTGCCCTGTCGTTATTGAACTTAATGGTCTCACTTGTCCAGGCACCATCGTTGCGCGCCAATTGATAGCTGTAGTTCTTCTCGTCTTTGTTGAGGATTTTAATCCCAACCTTTACTTCCATTTCTGTCGTTGTGCTTGGATAGGTGATATCAAGTTCCAAGATGTCGTTGGAATCTCGCTGCTGGTATGGTTGCTGAGCATCATTGTTGGTATCGGTAATTTGTGCATCCCTTGTAGAGGCATACACGGCCGCACCTTTGGCTATGGCGAGCATAGGATCTATACTGGTGTCTACATTCGGGCAAATCTGCGCGGCAAGCATTTCCCTGATGAGCCTGCAATAGGTGGCACCTCCTACGAGTATTATCGTATTGAGCTGGCTTTTGGACATATTGTTCCTGTCCAGTATTGTCTTGATGATATCGACAGACCTTTGGTATATAGGCCTCACTACATCGTGGAACTGCGCAACGTCAAGCTGCAGGTCAACTTCAATTTCCTCACCGACATCATCCAGACAGATAGGCTCGTCGGTCAGAATCTCATACTTATCCTTTACACTGAGCTGGATTTTGGCTTCTTCGGCCAATGATTTCAGAGCATCACGCAACAGTGCTTTTTTTAGCGGATTGTTTTCGAGTTCCTGGATCTGGTAGTTTTTGCGCAGGAAAGGAAAGAATATCTCATCGACAACTTGGTAATCGATATTCTTACCGCCCAAGTGGTTATCGCCTTCGGTATCTATGACCTTCATGACGCCCTGGTCTACTTTCATGAGTGCGGCATCAAATGTTCCTCCTCCGAAATCAAAGACAATCCAGAAGCCATTCAGGTTTTTGCTTTCCAATCCGTAAGCTATGGAGGCCGCTATGGGTTCCTGCAATAAATCCACATACTTGAATCCGGCGAGTTTTGCTGCCCTTTGCGTGGCGTCGAGCTGGTTCTGCCGGAATTTTGCGGGCACTGTGATTACAGCTGCATCAACCGTTTCATTATCGACATAAGTCTTTAGCTTTTTCAGGACTTCCGCTGACAATTGCTCGGAAGAGAACTGTTCGCTGACATTGGAGCTGTAATACACCTTGTCAGTGCCCATTGTCCTTTTAAATTCCAGAAAGGTATTTGAAGTATTGTCATCGGTTTTCCGCAAGGCGAGCCTCATATCACTGCGAAAACCATTGAGCGCTCCATCCCCGACCCTGATATTTCCTTTTTTGTTGAAACTGACACACGACGGTGTCGTATCTTTCTGGAATTCACTTTTGTATACCATCAACGACCCTTGGTTTACCTTTACCAATGCGGAATTTGTAGTGCCCAGGTCTATACCAAAATTAATTTTTTTCATTGCCATCTTATAAGAATTTATTCTCCAAAACTCACCTCGACTTCAGCAGGATGTATCAGGATGTTTTGAAAGTTTACTTGAGGGATTATCACTTTTGTTATTATTTTTTCGTCGGGGTTCAATGTTTCAGAAGGCACGAAATGCGCAATCAGGTTCATGCCCTCATCATAAGACACGCCTTCGTAATCAATGATATAATAGCCTTTCTCCTTGAAGAATTCTTCGATCCGCTCGAGGGCTTTTTCTAAATGCTTCCTGTCCTTGAATTCCGATTTGACGAGTCGTTTCTTCATCCTTGTAATTTCTATGGACATCTTGATAAACGGTGTATGGTCAATCTCGAGAATGGCTTCAGCGGGTTCCAGACTGGCAGGCTCCGACTGCAGTTCTCCGGGAACAGGAATGTATATTCTCATCGCAGCCATAAATACGGCCGACAATGCGAAGAACATCAGCAACAGTATTGCGAATATTATGAGTAAGAAAATTTTAGGGTCCATAAGCTTGATAATTACATTACTGTTTGCATTAGTGCGAAAAAAGCCAATCCGGTTGATACGATCATGATCACCAACACGCCTGCGCAACCGGAATTATCTGTGGCTTTTTGCATATTCTCATTGTAGACTTTTATGTTCTTGTTGTAGAAGCTGGCCACACTTTCAGACATCGGATAAGTACACAGCTTGTTTAAAACCTGTAGCATTTCCTTATTTTTCCCTGTGTGGTTTATATAATCAATTATAAAGTTGAAAACCGTAAAGACCAGCTCATCATTGAGGTCGATGCTGATTTCATCAAATGTTATCTCACGGCTTTTCAATTTTACCATCAGGGCATCATACTCAATGAGCAGCCCTAATATTTTTCCGGGTATCGCATCTATTTCAGCGTTGCTTAAGACATAAATATTATCGGGCAGTTTTGTCGTAATGGCATCAACCTGTAGTTTTAGTTTATTGGAGCGATAAACTTCCAGATTGGCCGTTATGGTTTCCCTGGTACTGGCATCCATGCATATGCTCAATGCCTTTTCCGAGAGGCTGATCGTATTCTTTGTCACGACTGCCCCGTTCTTTTTTTTGTAGTTTTTATTGTAATGCTTTACCGCACAGAAATTGAGCGTTGAGGCAAGCATATCTGAAATCAGGGCATACTCTGTTTCAAGCATCAACGCAGCCGAACTCTGGTAGAGATGAAGAACGGAATCCAATAGTCCGGCGCCAATCTTATAACCGTTTTCAAAATCATTCGCCTCATCCTGTTCTAAAGCCTGGTCGGCTTCTTCTATCTTTTTTTTGAGCATTTCCAGCGGTATGGTCGAATACTCTTTCGTGATGACATCAATGACAATCTCAATTTTTGGCAATTCCGGGATGGCACCGATGATCTCGCTCAATTTGAACCGTTTTCCTTCACCGACGAATGGCTTCAGAATCATGGCAATCTCTTTGGCAAAACGAACCCTTACCGTCGTAAGGTCTGTTATATATTCTGTTCCAGGCAGGAAGGTATGGTTCTGGTTTTCGGTAAAAAAATAGATCGATTCGAAAGCCACCGAAATGCCCCTTAGGACATTGGTTTTAGAAGTGGCCTGCCCTGAAAGCGAAATCAAGCTCAACAATGCGAAGTTCTTGTAGGAAGAAAAGTTCGTGTCGGTAAGCGGCTTGGCAGTTTCATTTTGCAACAGCGCGAGGCCATGGGAAAAGTTGTTTTGCTTTACCGCCTCGAAAAAAGCCGAGTCTGTCTGATTGTTGATCTGGAACCAAAACAACGAATGAAAAAGCCTGTCATTATCGTTTGATATTTTGTGATGGGCATCATTGATGAGTGTCTCAGAGTATTCTATCCTGGGCAGAATACCTTTCCAACTGTCATCGATTTGGTTAATGTCATCGAACTTTATGCACATTTGCAGGTCGGAATAATTCCTGTTTATGTTTTTCTGGTCCGCAGCAATGGAACTGTTCAGGATTCTAAAAGGATTGTGTATAATACTGTTCATACCTTATCTGTTTAAAATTTCCTTTACAATCCTAAAACCCAGGCTGCTGCTACGCTCATCTGCGAACGATTCTTTTCTTTGGCTATGGGAGCGGTTCCTGGTATCGTCAAACGGCCAGCCCTTTACGACTTTTGTGATTCCCCGCATCGGCCCTCTCGGGTTGATTTTCCTACCCGAATCATAATCCGCATAAAAATCATAGCACCACTCATTGATGTTGCCACCCATGTCATATAGTCCTATTTTATTGGCCTCATAGGTCGCAACTGGCATGGTTTCCGATTGCTTGCCAATAGATCGTCCGGAAAATTCAAGCTGTCCTAAAGGCGCAGATTCTTCAGATTTATGGGCACCTTTGGCGGCATATTCCCATTCGGCTTCAGTAGGTAGCCTTCCCCCTGCCCATTCGCAATAAGCAAAAGCTTCGTGCCAGGTTACGTTGACCATAGGATGGATGTCGTTCCAACCCCACTTGGGCGCGCCAGGCATAAGCTTACCGGTTTGCAAACAATAAGTACGATACTGCCCAACTGTTACGGGAGTTCCTGAAATGGCATACCCCTGTAGACTAACCTTATGTGGAGGTTCCTCATTTTCTGTTCCAAAGGATCCCATAATGAATTCACCTCCTTTAACGGTGATGAAGACATTGTCGAGCTTTTCATGGGTTTCTGTAGTAATTTCTGTTTCCTGCGACTCAATATCGTCCGCTATAAATTTTTTCCTGATGGTTTCAATCTTGCTTTTGGCTTCGGCAGCATACTTCCCGTTGGGGAACTGCTCCAGATAAGATTTATATCTTTTTATAATGTTTGTTTTCTTGGCGTAACTCCATAAGTTTTCCTCTGCCTTTACGTCTTTATTGACTTGTGCAGCATCAATAAGGGCATTATCATTAGAAATAAGATCCTTAATTATACTTGTCAGACGCTGCATGTCCGGAGTCCAATCAGGATCTACCCGAACCTTAGCGGCATTTAAAGGTAGTATTGTGTGAATACTTTCCGGAACTGAGTCTGTTTTAGGCATTTTAGCATCACCAATCAGAACAGGGATTATCCGTGTGCCGTTATGCAACGCACATTCTATTTCCAACCTGATGTAATCCTCCTTTTCAAATAACCTAAACAAGCCTTCCTCATTTTGCTCATTCCAATTTTCACCAATAACTGTCAAAAATATCTGCGCTTTGCTGATATGGTTAAAAATTACTTCCTTGAAATTGTCTCCAAACCTTATGTTATCTACATCCTTGAACAAAAACTCTTTACCAAATGTATGGCTAAGGTCCGTAAAAATCCTGCCTGCAGCAAAAGGTTCGTCTTTTCTCCTGTAAGAAATGAATATCATAATAATTAAGCAATAAGTTTGACTATCCGAAAGGGATATGTTGCTATTCCTCCCGATGATTTTTCAAGTTAGATCTATTGACAACACAACACTTCCGCTAAAAATTTGTGTTCCTTGTATAAGAACCTGTAAGCTTTTTAAAACATTCACAGCCGAAAATATTCGCATTTCCACCTTCCAATTCTGGATTTTCTTTCCTGAATATATTTACAGCTAATGCTGCCCATGACTTCCCATAGCAGCAATTGTGGCATTCTTTGTTAACTGGCAGGTAAAAATTACAGCTTAAAATCTATAATAAATATAATGATGGAATTTTAAAATGCACATGACCTTCAGGACTTTATATGTATTTACAATAAAAATTACGTATTTACACTAACAGAATAATCTTACTTGAATACTTCTCCTGTTCTAAATTATCCGAATTCTTTCAAATTCAATGATCAAAAAACTGTAATTTATTGAGGCTCCGGAACTTGTTTGGTCTCAATAATGTTTAGCACGAATTTCGAGACTTTGATTTGTTGGTTTAATGGATAGGGAACGGACTTGACTACTAACTAAATATTTAAAATGACAATTAATATTGGGGAGTGAAAGTCAACAACTGTTGTCGGCAATGATCCGGAAACTAAATAGTTCCAAAAGAAATTTCTATTTGAATTTGAAACATGAGCTTGATAAATAAACCTATTAATGGGTTCACTTTCGCTTCTTTCAATTCATAACCATTACCCTTGAGTTCTGCCATGGTGATAAGAAACTTCTTTGAATATTTTAAAACCACTTCCCCTTTTTCGTTTTTGCAACTTTCTCGAAAAATCCTGTGAGCTGTTTTATATAATTCTTCAGGTTATTGACGATTGAATAAATTGGGGGTTGCGTTTCTGTAACTTTTTCTGGATCATTACCGGAGTAATATTGACTTAGTGGGCATGGTAAAATTTTAAAAGAGTTATCGTTATTCCCAATATACCAATGATTAAGCATAAAGGAGTGTATATTTTTGTGTCTGATTTGCCGAAGTTTGTTTCTTTTACAGATTTGAAGAAACCAACAAATTTAAATTCACCAATGGCTCTTAAAATAAAAATTATTGGGATAATCCAACTGACATAACTTATTATCCATTCTGATAATTTAAAAACTATAAGTCCGGATTCAATGGCATAAAAAACGCCAAATAAAGTTAGCACGAACGCTACAATCAAGCAATCTATTTTTTTTGGATTTAAAACTTTCTCACCAGTTATTTTGGTGGGTAGTGTTCGGGCAAATCCAAATTTTCCGCCAAAAGCCCAATAAAAATGAATGGATCCAAGCCCGATTAAAATGCAACTTAATAAAATTGATAGTACCATCACTATGTTGCTTTTATTTCTTTTTAGGTTTCATTATTTTTCTCAGTATTCGAACCCAAAGGCTCCACGCTGTTGTTTTTTTTGAAGTGACAAAATGATTTTCAACTTTGTCAAATGCATCTTCAATATAGGCGTCGTGTAGCCAACGAATGGTAAAAATCCATTTGAATGTAGCAGAACCTGATGTGACCATTTCAATGGTATGTGAAATCTCGGTTCTATTTTGATCGGTTTCCAAAATATTGAATTTGTGTGTTCCATCAAATCCTTTTAAGTCAAACTTAAAGAGTATCGACTCATCCCATTTATAATCGATAACATGATATTTTATCGGACCATGACCACCCTTTGAGCCAACTTGCAGACCTTTATCTAATTTCATTGGTGGCCATTTATCAGTTGCAATCATCAGGTCGTTAGCAGATGCCAATGTTTTGAATAAAGCAACAATCTCATTTTTTGGTTGATTAATTTCTCTTTTATGGATATTTAATACTTTCATAAGTTGTTTTCTATTTAACGTTTGCAGCAGTTTTTCCTTTCTTACGCCATCACGCTAATGCCATTATAAAAATTATAATGAGCACTACTCCGACTTACGCAATTTTAATTGCATTCCCTAACAGCATAGTAAATAGTAAAGTATCTACTTTTCCTGTTTTCAAATAGACCCGATCACTAGCCATTCTTGAAACCAAATCTGGATTAGCTGTTTTCGGAATAATTATTCCGTCACCTGAACATGGTTAAATTCAGATGTTAAAATTAAGGTGGCTATTGTATATTTAAAAAATCGCTTCCTATTGCTCTCTTTTTGATAAGCCTATTATTCTTTTTTTGCTTTTAACTGAAAAACATTTCCTTCTGCGTCTTCCCCATCACATAGCCAATAGGGATAATTTTCCCAAGACATTACTTCTTTAAGTTTGATGCCTTTTGACGTCAGGTTTTCTCTAAAAACGTGAATATCGCCTTCGATTTCAAATACTATTTTAGTATTGTTATCAAATTTAAACGCTTCTTGATTTTCTTCGATGTATTCTGCACCAATCTTATGCAGTCCTATAGTACAACTGCCCGCATTTAGCAACAGCCAACTGGAACTGTTTTCTTCGACAATTTCAAACCCCAACATATTGACATAAAATGCTTTTAAATGGTCAATATTTTGCACAAAAAGGATTATGGAATCTACTTTTACTTTCATTTGGTTTTTATTTTTTAAGTTCTACAAACGTATCTGTTAAACCAAGATTTTGTATATGTTTATATAATTTTTCCGACGCTTTACCCCCTTTTTCCGCATGATGCAATAACGTAAATCCGTGTGGGCCTTGTGCGTTCAATAAATTGGGGTATTCTTTCAACATTGCTTTTACAATGGCAGTTTTCCCAAGCATAGTCAATACGAAAATATCTGTTCGTGCACCATGAGATATTAAAAAATTGGCCGTTTCTTTTTGCCCCATATGAGCCGCAGCGCCAAGCGCTGTCTCAAAATCACCATGGCCCCAATCCCAGGCAGCGTTAAGCAATAAGGGATGTGCTTCAAGCATTTTTTTGACTGCATCAAAATTTGTATGTGCCTCGTTTACAAATTCATAAACGATTTTAGCATCAATACCCTCATTTGCTTTTTCACTTTGTGAAAAAATTAAATTTGGCGCAATCGTAATTCCCGTTGCCAAAAACAAACTCTTCTTTAAAAAATCTTTTCTTGTTGTTGCGTTGCTCATCTCTCTTTGTTAAGTTAATAATATACTTTTCTGGCTTGTTGCTCTTGCGGATTTTCAGGTCAAATGCTGAATAACAGAATTCTGCCACAAGGTCTGCAGGATAATGCTTAAAAAACCGATCTATTGGCTATTAAAACTTCAGTATACATTTCCCTAAAAATTTATGTAAATATGTACCGAAATAAATGAAATCTATTTGATATAAATCAAATTCGATTTTTGGGGCTGCGAATTCTGCTTAGGGTTTCGAGTGTGATCCCTAAGTGGGAGGCTATAAAGGTTAAAGGCACTCTTTGAAGTATATCAGGACGCAATTTGATAAGATTTTCATATTTTTGTTGCGCGGTCTCAAATTGCATGGAGACAATTCTTTCCTGTAATTGAAGCATTGTTTTGGTTATGGCAATTCTGCCTAACCGCTCAAAACAATGGTGTTTGTCTAGAAGTATTAAAATTGCTTCTCTTGATATTTCTAAAAAAGTAGTTTGCTCCAATAATTCAATATTGTAATTGCTTATTACTTTTTGATAGAAACTGTTTCTTGAACTAATAAAATCACCTTCAAAAGCAAACCAATCTGTAATCTCTTTACCATCCTTATTATAAAATGCTCTGACGCAGCCGTTCACAATAAAATACAATTTGTCTGCAAACTGGCCTTCTTTTACAATTTCTGATGATTTGTCAAGACATACTAATTTGCTGGCCTTTTTTAAGTCGTTTTTACAGTCAACAGTCAAAGGCGAATAATTTTTGCTAATGGTTTCAATTGCGATTTCCAGATCGTTCGTGTGGTCCATAATAACGTTTACTTTTCGTATTTGATTTATTGTAAAACAGTTTTTGCAATCAAATTTGAATCACAAAAAAACCAATTTTAAGAAAAACTAAAAATTTGTTATTCAAACAAATACTCTACAAAGTATGGAATGCAATGCTTCAAAACTATTTAAAAAAAAGACAAGACAACCAAGTTATCTTATCTTTTTTTTTTAACAACATGTAGATTTTGACTTTGAATTTTCGTTTGGCGAATTGCATCCGCAACCCTCTTCCCCTTCAGCTTTTTTTGTCTTCATCCAGTTTGCAGCAAGCCTTTTCATTGCTTGTTGGAGCACCACCACAACAACCTGATACGGCTACTTTTTGACCCTCTTTTTCGATTTTGTTTTTTCCTAAAACTTCAATTGATTCTGTTTTCATGTTTTATCATTTTTAATGTTTATAGTAAGACGATGGTAATCTAATTTAGACGCAAGTTTAAAAGCTCTTTAGTTAGGTTGAAAAAACAATTTATTAGATTTTTTAATAGTGAGTTACTGATAAGTTGGTAATAATACCGTTCAATAGTAACACTAAACCATCTTAAAAAAGAAGCAAAAAATTAGGAACACTTACAATTTTCATCATCATTTTGAACCAGATTGCCATACTTATCGCTTTGATAAGAACAACAATTAAGGATTAGTTCTTTTAATTTTTCTCTACCGCGTTGAACCCTTGATTTTGCGCCAGAATAGGAGATGTTTAATTTTTCTGCTAATTCTTTCTGAGAAATGTTTTGGAACTCCGTGATTAATAAAGCTTCCCGATAATCGTTTGGCAGTTTATTGATGAAAGGTTTTATGCAACACTCAGCAATAGTCATATTTAAAGATTGGGTATCTTCTTCAGTTATTTTTTCCACCATTTCTAAGTCATCACTTACTATTTTCTTATTTCTGAAATAGTCGTTAATGGAGTTTCTAACGATACCATATAAATAATTTCTCAAATTTTCAGCTTGATTTACCTTTTCAATATTGCGTATGATTTTGATGAATACTTCCTGTAAAATATCATCAGTGTCAGCCGAATTTCTTGTCTTATTCAAAATAAATGCTTTCAATTCTTGATGAAAGTCAATCCATATCGTAGTTACTTCAGTTGTCATTTGTTTGGAATTATAAATAGGATGACGTGGTTACAATCAAATAGACGCAAGATTTGTGTAAAAAATCCAGAGCGTCATGTCTTTATATCTTATCGTCTTTAAGCAACGCATGGTAAGGCGTAGTCGGAAACAAAAGTGGCGAAAGATATAGTGTGTCAAATGTATTAAAAGTAATGAAATGGTGTTAAATTATAGAATGTTGATCGGTTTTGCACTGCTTAGGATTTTTGTTTTTAAATTTGTTTTGGTTTTATTGTACTCATGACTTTCTTTTGTCTTGATGTAATTTGACGCTGGAGGTTCGGCGAGAAATTTTTCTTAAACAATGACGTTTCTTTCTTTTGTCTTGATACAAATCGACGAAGGAGATTCAGCGAACACCACTGACAAATAATACCATGGTGAGCTAAAAGAAACAAAAAATCAAGTCTTTGATTTTTGTGTTTATGTAATTGTTGTGCTAATGGCTTTCTTTTGTCTTGATACAAAAGAAACAAAAAATCAAGTCTGATTATTTTATTCTGTAAATCATCCCAATCCATTTTCCCTATCGCGACCGCAGCCGTTCGTCGCGGGCTCCTCAACTCCGCGGTCACTCCCTAAAGCCAACGCGCAAAATGCATTGGGTGATTTACGACGAAGAAAATAATAAGACGGGGCTTGCGGTGGGTTGGGTTAATCGTTCATTAATGGCGTTTTGTTTGCGGAATCAATAATCTTTATTGATTTTACGTATTAACGCGGTAAAAACACCTTTCAAAATCCGTGTAAATACTATTGTTGGTGTGGGTATTTATTGGTATGTTTGGTGAAACTACGGATTCAAATTTTTATAATAATTAGCCTATGGCTTTTAACGAAGACTCTCGTGTAAAAATACCTGCTATACTGCACCTTATGCGATTAGGGTATAAGTACTTATCGTTGTCAGGTCAGCTATGGGATGAGAATACCAATATTTTTACTGACATCTTTAACGAAAGTGTTAAGAGGCTGAATCCTGAGTTAAGTAATAGCGATGTTTCCCGTTTCTATGATGAAGTAGCACTTACTTTGGAAAATGAAGATTTAGGAAAAGCCTTTTATGAAAAGCTTACCAGCCAATCTGGAATTCGTTTGATAGATTTTGAGAATTTCAATAACAATACTTTTAATGTTGTGACTGAATTGCCTTGTAAAAAGGACGAAGAAGAATTCAGACCCGATATTACGTTATTGATCAATGGAATACCGCTGGTTTTTATTGAGGTTAAAAAACCTAATAATCAAGATGGTGTTTTGGCGGAACATAAGCGAATGGAACGTCGGTTTCAAAATAAGAAGTTCCGGAAGTTCATTAATATTACTCAGTTGATGGTGTTCTCTAACAACATGGAATATGATAATTCGTCACCACAACCTATAGAAGGAGCCTTCTACTCTACCTCTTCTTATCATAAACCTAGCTTTAATTATTTCAGAGAAGAAGAAAAATTTTCTTTAGACGTATTGCTTATTGATATAGATGACGAGCTTGAAACAAATGTTTTAAAAGACACCAATTTAGTCGGAATTAAAAATGCCCCTGAATTTATCACGAATAAAAATCCAAATTCACCTACTAACCGAATTTGCACGTCGTTATTTCAAAAAGAACGTTTGCAATTTATGTTGCAATATGCCTTTGCTTATGTGAAAGGCAGTAAAGGATTGGAAAAACACATCATGCGTTATCCGCAACTTTTTGCTACCAAGGCCATTGAAGCAAAACTGGAGGATGGAATCAAAAAAGGAATTATTTGGCACACCCAAGGCAGTGGTAAAACAGCTTTGGCTTATTACAACGTAAAGTACTTAACTGATTATTATCAGAAGAAAGGTATCATTCCTAAATTTTATTTTATAGTTGATCGAATTGATTTACTGACGCAATCGGCGAAAGAGTTTAAAAGCCGTGGTCTTGTGGTTCACGAAATTAATTCAAGAGATGCTTTTGCAAAAGACATTAAGTCTACAAGTGTAATTCATAATAATTCCGGAAAGCCGGAAATTACAGTTGTCAATATTCAAAAATTTGAAGACGATCCGAATGTTATAAAAAATATGGATTATCAGTTGAACATTCAGCGTGTATACTTTTTAGATGAAGTGCATCGTAGTTATAATCCCAAAGGAAGTTTCTTAGCCAACCTGAATGAATCAGATAGTAATGCCATAAAAATCGGACTAACGGGAACGCCATTATTAGGTGATGATTATAATTCTAAAGCGTTATTTGGTGGCTATATTCACAAATACTATTACAATTCATCGATTGCTGATGGTTATACCTTACGCTTGATTCGGGAAGAAATTGAAACCAGTTATAAATTAACGCTGAAAAAAGCTTTAGAAGAAATTGAAATTCTAAAAGGACATGGTGACCGAAAACAAGTTTATGCGCACCATAAATTTGTTGAACCGATGTTGGATTATATCGTTCAGGATTTTGAGAATGCCAGAATAACCATGAATGATAATTCTATTGGTGGCATGGTGGTTTGCGATTCGTCAGAACAAGCCAAAATGATGTATGAAATCTTTCAATCTAAATATGAAGAAAAGGCTGTCGAAGAACCTATTGCAATAGCTGCTGAACCCAATAAAAGCTATGGCAATCAAAAGAAAAACGACAGTAAGGTAAAAACTGCTGCTTTGATTCTGCACGATATCGGAACGAAACAAGACCGCAAGGATCAAGTTGAGGATTTTAAAGACGGCAAAATAGATTTTCTGTTTGTCTTCAATATGCTGCTGACTGGTTTTGATGCGCCCCGATTGAAAAAATTATACATCGGACGCGTTGTAAAAGCACATAATTTATTGCAAACCCTAACAAGGGTAAATAGAACTTACAAAGACTTTCGCTATGGTTATGTAGTTGATTTTGCTGATATTCAAAAAGAGTTTGATAAAACCAATCAGGATTATTTCAGAGAGCTGCAATCGGAATTGGGCGATGAAATGGAGCATTACTCCAATCTATTCAAATCCGCAGAAGAAATAAAAACGGAAATAGATGAAATTAAAGAAGTGCTATTTCATTTCGATACGAGAAACGCTGAAATTTTCTCGCAGCAAATTACCCAGATTCAAGACCGGAACGAGGTTCTAAAAATTGCGCGTGTGCTTAACAATGCAAAAAGTCTTTACAACTTAATCCGTCTTTCAGGAAATTACGAATTATTAGACCAACTTGATTTTCATAAACTAACAGTGCTGTCACGAGAAGCCAATAATCACTTGGCACTGATTAACACTAAAATAGCGTTAGAAACCAATGTAGACACAACCAATTTGTTAAATATTGCTCTAGAAGACGTGTTGTTTGCTTTTGTAAAAGTAAAAGAAGAAGAAATGATATTGGCCGACCAATTGAAAGATATTCTTCAAAGAACACGTGAAATGCTAGGCGGCAATTTCGACCAAAAAGCACCCGAATTTATTTCACTAAGAGAAGAATTGGAGCGCTTGTTTAAAAAGAAGAACCTCAATGAGGTAACCAAAGAAGAAATGGAAAGCAATATTGCTGCTTTGGAAAAAATATACGCGCAAGCCAAAGAACTCGAACGCAAAAACCAATTGCTTAAAGCCAAATACGACAACGACGAAAAATATGCGCGCCTGCACAAACGCTTGATGGAAAAAGACCCATTAACCGACAGTGAGAGTAAATTGTTTGAGGCTTTACAAGGATTGAAAAAAGAAGTCGATAACCAAATACTGCAAAACTCCAAGCTTTTAGAAAATGAAAGTTTTGTAGAACGTATGATGATGCGCCTAGTCATTGACCAATTTAAAAACAAACAACACATAGAAATTGACGCTGCTGCAACCAAACGCATCAACGGATTGATAGTAAAAGAATACATGAACGAATTTTACGGCAGGGTTGCCTAACAATAATTAAAAAACAAAAATGACCACCACAAAAAATTTCGAGAAACAAACCGAAGCACTCATTGACGATTTAAAAAGCGTTTGTGCCAATTATGGTTTGGGAAACGATGGCAATGAATTTAAAATTATTACCCAAGTATTTCTATATAAATTCCTGAACGATAAGTTTGTTCATGAAGTAAAAAAGCTAGACAAAAAAATTGCCGAAGCCGACAATTGGGAAACCGTATTAAAAAGCTATAACGAGAATGACTACGAAATGCTGATGATGCAAATGAGCGAAAGCACGGCGCGGATTCAGCCTTCACAATTTATATCGACTTTATTTGAAAAACAAAACGAACCTAAGTTTGCCGACATTTTTGACAACACCTTGTTGGATATCGCTAAAGAGAACAGCGACATTTTCTCGGTAATTACAGAAGGTGGCGAAAAAATAGTACTGTTTGAAAACATCAGTAAATACGTAACCGATAAACGCGATGACTTTTGCAGGGCAATTATCAACAAACTAATACACTTTAGTTTTGAGAATATCTTCCATGAGAAGTTTGATTTTTACGCGAAGATATTTGAGTACTTAATCAAAGATTACAACACCAACAGCGGCGGAAAATACGCCGAATACTTTACGCCACATGCCGTTGCTAAAATCATGGCGCGTTGCTTGGTGCATGAAAAGGTAAGCAATGTAACTTGTTATGATCCTTCTGCAGGTTCGGGAACATTGTTGATGAATTTAGCCCACCAGATTGGAGAAGACAAATGCACGATCTATACTCAGGATATTTCGCAGAAGTCCTCTAACCTATTGCGCCTAAATTTAATCCTAAACGATTTGGTGCATTCAATACCCAATGTAGTAAAAGGCAATACCATATTAGAACCATTTCACAAAGACAAAAACGGACGCTTGCAGCAGTTTGATTACATTGTGAGTAACCCACCGTTTAAATTAGACTTTTCAGATTTTAGTGCCGATTTAGACACCAAAGAAAACCACGAACGCTTTTTTGCCGGAATACCGAATATACCTGCTGCTAAGAAAGAAAGCATGGCGATTTATTTGATGTTTTTGCAACACATTATGTATTCGTTAAAACCCAACGGAAAAGCGGCTATTGTAGTACCCACAGGATTTATAACGGCACAAAGTGGTATTGACAAAAAGATTAGAGAAAGAATGGTAGCCGATAAAATGTTAGCAGGTGTGGTGAGTATGCCCAGTAATATTTTTGCCACTACAGGAACTAACGTTTCTATTATCTTTTTAGACAAGCAAAACAAAGGCGATGTTGTGCTGATTGACGCTTCTAAACTAGGAACTACAGTAAAAGAAGGTAAAAACCAAAAAACACTTTTATCTACAGAGGAAGAAGATAAAATTATTAAAACCTTTAACACCAAAACGGCGATTGATGATTTTTCGATAGTAGTGAGTTATGAAGACATTATTGCCAAAAATTACAGCTTGAGTGCCGGGCAATATTTTGAAGTAAAAATTGAATATACGGATATCACTCCTGCTGAATTTGCTAGTAAGATGAAAGCTTTTGAAAGTAATTTAAGTGAATTATTTGCTGAAAGTAAATCGTTGGAAAAAGAGATTCAGAATAATTTGAAAACTGTAAAGTATGAATAATTGGAAATACGAAAAGTTATCAAAATTATGTTTTAGAATTGGCGATGGATTACATGGTACACCTGAATATTCTGAAGATTCAGATATTTACTTTATTAATGGAAATAACTTAAAAAATGGGAAAATTGAGATTAATGAAAATACTAAAAAGGTAACTTCAGAAGAATTGTCAAAAAATTTTATTGAACTAAATGTAAATACTCTTTTACTTTCCATCAATGGTACTTTAGGCAGTATGGCTTTTTTTAATAACGAAAAGGTTATGTTGGGAAAAAGTGCTGCCTACTTAAATTTTAAAACAAGTATTAATAAATTTTATTACTATTATTTTCAATTACCAGGAGTTCAAGAACATTTTTATAATGTCGCAACTGGTTCTACAATTAAAAATCTATCACTAAAATCTATTCAAGATTTTGAAGTCCCTGTACCAGAAAAAAATATTTGGCAAGGAATCTCTAAAATTCTTAGTTCATTAGATGCCAAAATCGAACTCAACAACAAAGTTAATGCTGAGCTAGAAGCAATGACCAAAACGCTTTATGATTATTGGTTTGTGCAGTTTGATTTTCCTGATGCTAATGGTAAACCTTATAAAACCAGTGGTGGTAAAATGGTTTGGAATGAAGAGTTAAAGAGAGAAATTCCTGAGGGTTGGGAGGTTAAAAGAATCAAAGATATTGCAGAAACAGGCTCAGGTGGAACTCCTTTGAAGTCTAAAAAAGAATATTTCGAAAACGGAACTATTCCCTGGATTAATAGTGGAGAAGTAAATGCATCTTTTATTATTTCATCAAAGAAATTTATTACTCCAAAAGGCCTAGAAAATTCAAGTGCAAAGCTATTTAAAAAAGGAACAATTTTAATGGCCATGTACGGTGCAACAGCAGGTCAGGTCAGTTTAATTGATATTGAAGCCTCAACTAATCAAGCAGTTTGTGGAATTATGCCAAAAGATAAAAAATTGATTCCATATTTAAAATTTGGTTTACACCAATTGTATGATTATTTAATAAATCTAAGTTCAGGCTCAGCAAGAGATAATTTGTCACAGGATAAAATTAAAGAACTCTATTTTGTTATCCCTGAAGATGAATTAACTGAAAAATTCTACAAAACAGCAAATTCTCATTTCAAATTGATTTTAAAGAATCTCAAACAAAACCAAGAACTAGCGTCACTCCGTGATTGGTTGTTGCCTATGCTAATGAATGGGCAAATTAGTGTTGGGGAGGTTGAGAATGAGTTGGGGATGGTTGCGGAGAATAGTGTTGAATATAAAAAGAATTAGGGATGAGTGGATTTAAGTTATTAGCAATAAGGCCTCTATGGGATTGCGACCCGTGGTTTTTAAAAAATCTCAGAGCAGGGCAACTATACAAATTCTACAATAATATCTCTTTTAAAAATGGTGATGAAAACTTTGATTTACTCACTGATTCTAACTTCGACAGCAATGTAACCGAAATTCATGTCAAACCGAACCCGCTAGAAAATTTATATTCAGTAATCAGTAATGAAAAAAATATATCAGTAAATATTTCTGCAATAGTTGGTGCAAATGGTTCAGGAAAAAGTGCGTTGACAGAATTGCTATTATATATTCTTTTCAATGTCTCAAATAAACTCAGATACGTTAAGAAAGAGAATTTTATCTTTAATGAATTTGAGAGTATACGATTTAAAGAAGATCTTGATAGAATTAAAACCGGACTTAAGGCAGAACTTTATTACTCAATTAACGACAGCGTAGAGATTATAAAAATTGATGGAAATAATATATTAGCCTGCATTAAAACGGAGAAGAACGGAATAACAACAATTGACAGAAAATCTTACAACACTATTACTAGACGTGACCAATTGGCAGATTTTTTTTATACTATGATTGTAAATTACTCGCTTTACTCCTTTAATACGAATGAAATCGGAATTTGGATAAAATCGATTTTCCATAAAAATGATGGCTATCAAATGCCTGCTGTTGTTAATCCATTTAGAGAAGAAGGAAAAATTGATATTAATATTGAGACCTTTCTTACAAGGTCTAGGTTTCTTGCAAATGTTATTAGCATAAACGAATACAAAGAAATTGATACAAATTTACAAGTCTCGAAAGTTAGTTTTTATAGAGATGAGAATAAAATTGAACGACTATTCTCTTTATCAAATCGCAATCAAGAAAGATATTCTGAACAATTTATTCGAAAATTCAGAAAAAGAATAATCATACCTCTTTATACTAAGATGTATGGTTCTAAAGGAAAAAATAAAGTCTTAGAATCAGATTACCCTGTTAAAGGACATGACTCAGTAAATATTCAAAACATCGTTGAGTTATATCTGATAAATAAGCTAATCACAATACCTTCAAAATATACCAATTTTGAAGAATTCAATTTTAAACTTGAGAAGCAGGACGAAATAGAAGACAACTTTGATCTGGACAATGAACTCATTGATGATTTTATTAAGAGGTTATATGAAGACAGGAGCCATGTAACTGTAAAAGTACGGCAGGCATTAAACTTTTTGGCATTAAACTTATTTCAAGTCGAACTATATGACGGCTACTTTGAAGTTAAACTTGACGAGATTGAGACAAAAGTTGAATCAATACGACAAAGGAAGTTATTTACTGATATAATTGATTATTTGCCTCCCCCAATTTTCTTTAGTGAAATTGAATTTACAAATGAAAGCTTGTTTAAAAATCTGAGTTCAGGTCAAAGACAGAGTATTTATTCGTTAAACTCCATAATTTACCATCTAAAAAATATTGATTCTGTTCATAAAAGTTCTACCTCAAAAAAAATAAAAAGGTATCGTTCTGTTAATTTGATTTTAGATGAAATTGAATTGTATTTTCATCCTACTTTTCAAAAAAATTATATCAATAATTTATTGTTACTGATTAAAAATTGTCAACTAGAATACATAACTAATATTAATATCCTTTTTTTAACCCACTCACCATTTATTCTGTCAGATATCATTGCAACTAATGTGTTAAAATTGAATGATGGTTCTCCTGAACAATGGAAAGAAAATGAATTAACATTTGGCGCAAATATTAGTGATCTTCTTTCAGATTCTTTTTTTCTTTCAGATGGACTAATTGGTCAATACGCAAAAAACAAAATTCAAGATATTATAGAATATATAAATTACAATGCCGAACGTTCTAAAAAAGAATGGATAAGCGAACCTCTTGTTGCCAAAAAAGTTATTGAACAAATTGGAGAACCGTATTTAAGTGAAAAACTTAATGATATGTTTTTAGAGGCATTTCCTGAGTTTAAGGGCGAAGAAATTAAAAAACTTGAGGAAAAAATTAAAAAATTGAAAGATGATACCAATACAAATAAATAATTTTTTTGCAGAGGAACATTATGAAAATGTAAAAGATTTGATAGTACATCATATCAATAGAATACTAAACAAAGGAAGTGTTAAATACAAAACAAACACCTATAATGTTTCAGTAGACTTAAGAGTAATTTTATTGAGATTAAGTGACTTAAATAATAATTCTTTAAAAGAATTAATAACAAAAAGTCCTTTTGAATTAAATAATTTTGTTTCACACCAAAATGTGATTAATTCAACTTTTATAAATATTAACCATAGAGATAATATAGTATTAAGAAATATTTTTATTAGTAATGGTTATGAAAATGAAAAAGCATTAGATAAATGGAAATTTATTAATAAAGTATGTATTGATACTTGTCCTTACTGTAATAGAAATTATATATATACTACAAGTAAAAACAAAAAAACTAAACCAGAAATTGACCACTTTTATCCAAAATCAAAATATCCAATTTTAGGTTTAAGTTATTTCAATTTAATACCATCGTGTAAACCTTGTAACGGTTTCGGAGCTAAAGAAGAGAGAGACCCATTTATTGAAGGTTTATCAAATCCTTACCTATTAAACTACAATGACTTTGAATTAAGTCACAAAATAAAAAACATAGCAATTATTAACCCTTTATCTGGAAAATCCGAGATTGAAGTTTATTTTAAAAAATCCATTCCAGGGCATTTAGAAGTTTTTAATTTAAAAGATTTATATGAATTACACTATGATCATGCTATTGAATTAATTATAAAAAGAAATTTAAAGTACTCTAAAAAATATAGAGAATATTTAAGTTCTTATAAAGGATTGCAGTTTAGTAAATCTGAAATTGACAGAATGATATTAGGGAATTATGCCTTGGAAAAAGAGCAGCACAAAAGACCGTTGTCTAAAATGTATCAGGATATTGGTAAAGAATTAGGTTTAATTAAATAGTTATGCAAATTCCAATCGTGCAAATGTTCCTCGAACGAAAAATAGAGCGGACTTGAGGTTTGTGACCACAAACACCAGAAGACAACAAATTAAAAACACTGATTAAAAAAAACCACAGTATCCAGATAGCCCCCAATACACAAATACACCAAACCAATTACCCCTCCCCTCAATTATCCACAAGTTCAACCCACCCCAAAAACCCGTCCTCATATTTTCTCCGTCGTAAATCACACAACGCATTTTGCGCGCTGGCCTTAGGGAGTGACCACGGAGTTGAGGAGGCACGACGAACGGCTGTGGTCGCGCGAGGGCCGAGCGTTGAGAAAATGTCCGGTGGACATTTTTAGCGAAGGAGCCAGGTGGCGCGTTGGCCGGGTTGTGATGATTTACAGGTGAAAATATGAAGACTTGATTTTTTGTTTCTTTTAGCTCACCTAGATATTATTTATCAGTGGTGTTCGCTGAATCTCCTCCGTCGATTTGTATCAAGACAAAAGAAAGAGGGATTCCTTAAGACACAACTTCGTCTAACTATATCAGAATTTATTCATTAATCTGTACAGCTAAATTAGAACCATACATTACCTGTCGATAATGTATAGATACTGCATAAAATACGATTTCAGATATAGCTAATGGAAGTTTAATGATTGAGGGATTAACTTCGTTGATCCCTAGCGCGGGGAACCTGCGAAGAAAAACCAATCGCTTGCAGCGATTGTGTTTTTTTGTTTTACAGCTGCTTACGAAAGCGGAGCTTTCGACGCTGCCGTAAAACAAAAAAACCGAAAGCTTACACTTTCGGTTTTTCTTCGCGGAGAAAGAGGGATTCTCTGCACGTAAATTATTAAAATAGTAAAATGTTGGTTTTTAATGCTTTACAAACAAATTAAAATGTTTAATTATTAGTTTTTGTTCACTTTTTTGTTCACTGTATTTAGTTGATTTTTCCTTTAAGTTCGCGGGTTTCCAAAGCAGCTTCGTAATCGATAACTACCGGTAATAATCCATAGCCGGAAAAAAACATGTAAGCCTTATACCCTCTTTTTGGGTTGCCAATGGATTTTATTTTTGTTACAACAACTTTGGTATTTGCTATTATCACTCCGGCCGGTTCGTTCCCTTGTGTTATAAAATTGAATCTCGATCCGTTACCTGGGTAACCGATTTCGATGGTGTCATTTACTTTGATTGATTTGCCGGATTTTGAAAAATATTCGGTGAATTTACCTTCTTTGGTTATTTTGTTGAAATGTGCTGATTGCGAAAATGTACTACACCAGTAAAAGCAGAATGCTGTTATTAATATTTTTAATTTCATTGTTGATCATTTTTAGATTTTGAAGTATTTAAGATGGTATCTATTTTTTCTGTAAGTAAATTGATCACCTGATCCTTTAAATCAGAAATTATTTCTAGTTCTCTTATTCTTTCTTGAAGTTGGGGAATTGTTGTGTATGATTGTGATGGATCATTTATGATATTTTCTCTAATATAAATAGCATACTTTTCTTGAGAATTTAACCAATTAAATATATTATCCACAGTTTTTTTATGTGGTTTCTTCACAGATTTGTCTAATATTCTGTCAATACCGGATACATTTTGGCTGGTGTTTGAGCCTATTTCGTAAGCCGTGAGTTGAAATTTTTCTGCAATTTCTAATATAAATTTCAATTTTTTTTCATAGTCTAATTCATTCATAGGCAGTGCTTTACATTAATAAATTTAAAAAATAATATTTTTTATAATACTTTTTTGTTTTTTGTATTATAATTTATATTAGGTTTGTATCATAATTATACACAGAATTATAATACAAATATACAAAGGTTATGCCAATCACTGATACTTCTAATTTGAAACAGAGGGATTTGAAAACTTTCAAAAGGATTGAAAGCGCTCAAAATTCTGCTCAGGTTTTAAGTGATTTTTTCGATAAAGGGTTTCAAAGTTTTGAAGCTTTAAAGGCGATAGTGAAAAATTATTTTCCAAATACTGATGAATCCCGGTTATGGGATTTTTGGCATTTTAGAAATTTTGATTCTGAAATTCTTACTGCTTTAAAAGATGTATTGAAAAAACTGAATTGATATGAGATTATACACACTTTCTGAAATCTTAATCGCTTTAGGATTATGTAAAAATAAGGGTGAAGTGATGAATATTCGATGTGCTTTAATCGTGAACCGTGATAAATATCCGGTGATGATTTGGGATGTTTATTGGTGTATGAGTGAAATTGTTAAAAAACAATTTGCCTGATGGAAAGAATGGTTTCAATATCGGCAACAGAGATACAATGTCTGCGGGGGCATTTAACAGCAGTTTCTAAAATTTTAGGAATTGCGGATTTTGAATTTGGGAGCAATGCAAGCGAGCGTGTTGCTCCTGAATCAAAGTCAAAAGTAACCAAACAGCAAAGGGTTGATAAGTATAAAAGGCTAATTGATTCCGGCGAAAGAAAGTTCAAATCTAAAAAGTAAATGATGGAAAATAATAAACAGGATATTCCGAAAGATAACATTCCGTTTTCGGGTACAAATCAAAAGGTTGATCATTCAGGCGATATAGCTGAAAGTGGCTGTAATTCACCTGTATTATGTTATCCTGAAAACTTCTTTGAACGAATTGAAATGTGTCGTTTATGCAACCGCGTAATATAGAAATTCTGAGCGATGTGTTATTGGCTTTGACTATCCTATTAATCAGTCTTGTTGTGGTTTGGTGGCTTTGGTTTTTTTGCATCGGATTAATTGATAGTTATCTTTTTAAAAGATCATCAAAAAGGGTATTGAAACAGGAAAAATGCGCACACTATCGATGTAAGTATATAAAATCTGAATCTATAAAAACCGAATGGTTGTGTAACGAATGTGGTTTAAAATTTTAGTATGAAAGCAATTAAATCAGAAAATAGGATAAATGTTTTGGTGAACAAAAATTTTGTGATCAGAGTTTCGGAAATGATCGGTGAATATTGGTGGCCTGTTGATGATGATTTCACGGAATTTCAATTGCTTCCTGTTTATTCTGAACCAAAATTGACAACGGCAAAAAAGCTATCAAAATTTGTCGATGATGATCTGAAAAGTAAATTTTTCGAAAAAGCATTAAATGGTAAAGATTTATGCTATGTGTTCAAAATCAGAAAAAAATTGAGAATAGAGTTTCACGGTAAATAGGAGTATTAATTTTTAAAAAATATATGAATGGCTAAAGAATTTATGAAAGTATTTGCGACTGTTTTTGTCGAAAACGGTGCACATAAAGTTATGCTTCCGGATGGTCATGTAATTTCTCATCTGGTTCAGACTGTTACCGATGATGGTATTGATTCAGCTACAGTTACTATGCGGATGGTTTGTAATGTTGTTGCTTCAAAGGCAGAAGCTATTGAAAAATATAATCAATAATCGTCGATGGTAGCTGCTGCTTACAATAGTGAAACTGTTAAAAAATTAGAAACTGCTGTATGTCAAATTTTCGACTGCAAATATTCTGATATTATTGGGTTTGCTGATACTGTTCCTAAAAAAGTCGTGGTTTTTATTTTATCAAAGCTTTATGGTTTTAGCAAATACAAAATCGCTTCGGAATATAAAATGACTGATTTGTATGTTCCGACCGTAGTTGAAAAAATGGAATTACAAATGTTACGCAATGCCGTTTTTCGGGATAAAATAATTTCAGTTTGTCATCAAATGAATTTCAAATGTAGTATTAATCTGGAAAGCTTACAAAAAAGCTACTCCGCAATATAAAAATAATGCCCGATAATCTCCATACGCCTAATTCTATCCGAACTAATTCGGGAAAATATTTCGATTTGTTGATAATGGATCCTGATACAATCGATATCGAAGATATCGCACATGGATTGAGTTTTATGCCGCGCTTTGGTGGCCAACTTGATGAATTTTTGAGTGTTGCTCAACATTCAGTTTACGCTTACATGATGGCTGAACCTCAAAACAAGTTAGCTGCATTGCTTCATGATGCATCGGAAGCTTATATGCTGGATATGCCTTCTCCGTATAAAAAATTATTACCCGATTACCAGGCTATAGAAAAAAGATTATCAGGTGTTATTGCTGAAAAATTTGGATTTCAATTTCCTTTTGCAGATCAGATAAAACAAATTGATTCTGAATTATTGGGTTTGGAATGGCGGGCTATGGTACTGAAAACTGAACCGAATTATGTGGTTTGGGATTCTGCTGAAGCAAAGCGCCGGTTTATGGAAGCATATGCAAATTGTCTTAATGTAGTTGAATCATAAAAATCAGTAAATGCGCTTCAATATCGTGATTAATCAAAATCGGTGTATCAAATTTAAGCTAAATGTAAATCAAGCGGCTTTAATGTCGGTATTGACTGAAGTTAGCAGTTGGGCAACTGAAAAAGTTATAAAAGGAAAAACGTATTGGTGGGTTTCGCGAAACAAAGTGATTGAGCAGCTGCCGCTATTTTATGAAAAACCGGATACTGTTTACCGTCATTTCAAATATTTGGCCGCAATTGGTTTGGTCGATTATGAAACAGAAAATCGTCGGGATTATTTACGGTTAACCGAAAAAGGTAAACGCTGGAACAAACTCGGAAATGAATCCGACTTTATTTCAAACTCGGAAATGAATCCGAGTGAACTCGGAAATGAATCCGAAATCGCAAAACAGGTTAAGGTTATTGATTTTAAGGTAGTTAAGCCTGATTTGTCGGAAATGAATCCGACAAATAATATTATTACTATAACCAAAGATAAGAGTGAGGAAAACGACGCGCTCACTTTTTTGCAAAATGAATCGCCTTCGCTTTATGAAACTTTTATGATGAAATATCGTAACCGATTTTCTGAAGCTCAATTTTCAGAATTCTGTATCAAATTGAATTCTAAAATTCAAATTGAAGTTTCTCAACGAAAATTAGAGTTTGTTGGTGTGCAGATTTTCTATCGGGCTGAAGCATTTGTTTTGAATTATTTAGGAAATGAAAACGCGAAAGAATCGAAGTCTGAAATAAATAAAGATGTCGCGCCGGTGCGAAAAATATTTAAAGGTTGATCATGGAGCAATTTAAAAATAAGGAAAAATCGAATACTGATTTTAACATGAAAGTCGTGCAACTTGAACAGGTTAAATTACCGCCGTCAGTTATCGAATTAGAAGAAGCGGTTTTGGGTGCAATGATGATTGATGTGAAAGGTGTTGATGAATGTTTGATGGTTCTTAAAAATTCCGATTGTTTTTATAAAGAAGCTCACAAATTTATTTTTGATGCTATCTGTGATTTGTATAATGATAATCAGCCTATTGATATTTTAACAGTTTCTGCGCGCTTACGATCAGTCGGAAAATTAGAGGCTGTTGGTGGTGATTTCTTTCTGATTCAACTTACTCAAAAAATATCTTCATCAGCGCATATTGAATATCATTCGCGAATTATCCTGCAAATGTTTATTAAGCGCTGGATTATTAAATCATCGGCTGAATTCATGTCGCTGGCCTATGATGATGAAATAGACAGTTTGGAGTTGTTGAATGATTGGTCGAATGCTTTGGATTCAATTGTTGAAATGTCCATGCAGGGCAAAAAAAATGTAAGCTATTCTGAGGCCTTAGAGGTTGTGGAAAAGCGTGTTGAGTTTCTATCAAATAATCCTGAAAATGAAGTTACCGGTATAAGAACTGGCTTTCCTGTAATGGATCGCTTTACTGGTGGTTATCAGCCGGGCGAACTTGTAATTTCTGCTGCAAGGCCAGGAATGGGAAAAACCGCGGAATCTTTAAAAATGGTGGTTGAGAACGCTAAAGCTGGCGTTCCGGGTGGCATTATTTCTGCTGAAATGAGTATTTACTCACTTGTTGCCAGAACTGTAGCAATAGATACAAACTTTCATCTTTCTCAATTAACTAAAAAAGGGTTCGGCGATAATAAAAATTACTTCCAAACTCTAAACAGGCATAAGCATCGGATGAAAGAATTTCCGATTTACATTGACGATTCGCCTAGTCCTGATATTCGAAATGTAATTGCAACTGCGAGGTTATGGAAAAGAAAGTACAAAATAAAATACTTGGTTGTTGATTATCTGCAACTGCTTTGTGATGCTACAAAAGTGAACCGGTCGGGTAATAGAGAACAGGAAATCGCTTCAATTTCTCGAAAGTTGAAAGCATTGGCTAAAGAGTTGGAAATTCCTGTTATAGCCTTATCGCAAGTATCACGTGAGTGTGAATCTCGAAGCGGAAACAAACGCCCAAATCTAAGGGATTTGCGTGAATCAGGAGCAATTGAGCAGGATGCAGATATTGTGAAGTTTATTTATCGTGCCGGATATTACGGTTTTGAGGTTGATGATGAAATACTACAGGCTGGTGCTGATACTGAAATCATCTTCGCTAAGTATCGTGAGGGTGCGCCTGATACTACTATTGGTTTAAAATGGATTGGTGATAAAACAAAGTTTATTGATCCTGCTGAATGGGTTGATGAAAAGGATCCAAACGAAAGGCATAATGATAGAGTTCCGACGGCTCAACCTTCCGAAGCTTTTGAATCCGGTGATAAAAACATGAGTGATGATAATGGTCTTGATACTCCTTTCTGATGGCGAAGAAACTAAATAAGGTAAAAAGGCCGTGGGTTGGTGAAAGGAAGCCTTTTGATCGTGAAAGGCATGATGATGATTTTGATTACAATGGCCGAAGATGGAGAAAGGTTCGTAAGCAACAATTAGAATCTTTTCCTTGCTGTTGCGATTGTGAAGCGGAAGGAATAGTAACTATTGCAACCGTAGCTGATCATGAACCTCAGGCAAAAGTTTTGATTGCGCGTGGTGATGATCCTTATGATATGAAGTGGTTAATGTCAAGATGTAAAAAGCACCACGATAGTAAATCGGGAAGTGAAGCGCATAAGGGGTATGGGGTAAAATCTCGATAAGTCAATAAATGCGTACATCGCTGTTTAGTTAGGATTTTACTCGGTGTAGTTTTTTGGTGGGGGGGTCTAATTTAATAATGTTAGTTATGTCAAAAGCAAATATGAAAGTTTTAAGAAATGACGGTGAAGTTGTGGAAGTGAACAAAAATCTGTATGAGATTTTAAAATCCCTACCGGCACCAATGCCTAAAATTAATTTGACTGATAATCAAAAATTCTGGTATCGTTATTTCGGAAAAATGTTGGTAGAATCAAACAAACTTACAAAGCCTGATTTAATTCATCTTCATGCATTAGCTCGATCTGTTGATTACTATTTACAAGCAGAAGAACAGATAAATACTCGTGGCTATAATGGAGGTTTAGTTCAAACTTTTGGCTCTGGAGCCTCAAATGTTTCAGGACATGTTACGCTTCGGGAAAAAATGCTAAAAGAAATTGAATCATTTTCAAAGCATTTTGGATTTAGCTTTAAAGATCGTCTGAGTTTAAAAGAAACTGGAAGCGATGATAGTTCACAGCTTTCGCTTTTTGAAAAAGAAATGCTTAAAAAACAAGGGTAAAAACCCAAACAACAATTATAAAACCTAAAATTAATCTAATGAAAAAAACACTTAAACTCAAATCTTCAGATGCGGATAAAGCATTCGCGGTTGCTGATTCTGAAGGTAAAAAACTTTTGATCAGTCTTTATCCTGATCACCAATTTTTAAAAAATGTTGAAGATCGTGTGCTAACGCTCGATGATGTTTTTAAAGAAACTGGTGCTAATCCTGAAGATTATAATTTTCCAGCAACAAATAACCGTGATGTTATTGCTGGCAATAATATGGTTTTATGGCTGCTAATTGTTTACTGCTTCAATGGTTGTAAAGATGCTGATTGGTCAACAGGAAATTACTTTTATTTCCCTTATGCTAAATATTCTTCCGGTTCCGGCTGGGCGTTCGACGTCTCCGTTTACTGGGTCACGAGCACGGATGCCGGTGCCCGCCTCGGATTTATCAATCCTGATCACGTAAAAATTTGCGTAGAAAGATTTCCGGAAATATATAAAAAAGCTTATCAATTAATTTAAAACCAACAAAATGACTACAACAATTAACTCCTACGAAGCTGCATGTGTAGCTTTGGGAAAAGACCCAAATGTTCGTCCAGATTTTTCGATGTTACCTGAGTTACAAAGAAATTACTTTAATGAACTTTTTGAACTAGATACCATCGTTGAAGCAAAAAACAATGAAGGTTTAGAAAAACCTTGGAATGGCCTATCAAGAAAGTATTGGCCAGTATTTACTAAAGATTCTTCTTCCGGTTCCGGCTGGGCGTACTACGTCTACGTTTTCTGGTACACGATCACGGATGCCGGTGCCCGCCCGTTCAGATCATACGAAATGATGCGGGAAACTGTTGATCAGTTTTTCGAAAAATACGTGCATATATTGAATTACTTAAATCAAAAAAAATAAGACATGGAATCAAAAATCAAATCATTCGAGGCCGCTTGTCAGGCTGAAAAAATCGATATGCAAATTGTTGGGAAAGATCTTGCAATTTTGGAACAACTTTCGGAGCCTGCTAGGTCACGCGCTATTGCAAATTATCAACTCGACATTATTATTCCTGCAAAAAATAATGAAGGTCAAGATAATCCTTGGATTCCCGATTATGAAAATTATAGCCGGTATAAGTATAAACCATATTTTAGACCTTCTTCTTCCGGTTCCGGCTGGGCGTCTTTCGACTACGTTCGCTGGCTCACGTACTCGTATGCCGGTGCCCGCCGTGAATTTAGATCGTACGATGTAATGATTGACACGGTTAAAACATTTCCAGAATTGTATAACGCAGTTCTATAGATAAAAAGGGTTGTGCATCGTTACTGTTGTTCTGTTCTTCTTCCAGTTCCAGCTGGGCGTACAACGACTACGATAACTGGAACACGAACACGAATGCCAGTGCCCATATTTGTAATATAATTGCTCGGTGCAGACCTTGCCTCTAGGCAAAAAACATAAAGAATAAAGATGTCCGCTAGTATTCAATAATTTGTTAAGAACGTGGACTGAGAAACAAAGGCTATGAAACGCATAAATAATCTTTTCGATAAAATTACTCATATGGATAATCTCATTCTGGCTGATAAAAAAGCCAGAAAGGGAAAATCTAAACAGTATGGTATTCGATTATTCGATAAAAATCCCGAAGGGTTCTTAGTTGCGTTACGAGAAATTCTTATCAATCAGGATTACCATACATCAGAATATTCAACTTTTAAAGTTTTCGAGCCAAAAGAACGTATCGTTTATAGGTTGCCATATTATCCTGATCGCATAACACATCACGCAATAATGAATGTGCTTGAACCTATTTTTACAGGAATGTTCACAAATGATACGTATAGCTGTATTAAAGGAAAAGGTATTCATGCAGCTAAAAAATCCTTGCAGAAATCGCTTTTAGATGAATCGAGTACAAAATACTGTTTGAAACTGGATATTAAAAAATTCTATCCTAGTGTTGATCACGAAATACTTAAAAATCTTTTACGAAGAAAATTTAAAGATTATCGCTTGTTAAAACTGCTTGATGAAATAATTGATAGCACTGATGGTATTCCAATCGGTAATTATTTAAGTCAATATTTTGCAAATTTCTATTTGACGGGTTTTGACCATTGGATCAAAGAAACTATTGGAGTAAAATACTACTGGCGTTATGCTGATGACATCGTGATTTGTGCAGATAACAAAGATTATTTGCATAATTTATTTTTTAAAATTTCTCAATACTTTGATGTAAATCTAAAACTTATAGTTAAAAATAATTATCAGGTTTTCCCAATCGCTAAAAGTCGCTACAGTCTTGATGGTCGTGGAATTGATTTTCTAGGCTACGTGTTTTTTCGTGATCACATCATGATTAGGAAATCGATAAAGAAAAACTTCGTGCGAAAACTCAAAAGACATCCTAAGCATGAAACTATTGCAGCTTATTGGGGATGGTTGATACATGCAGATACCAAAAACTTACAAAACAAACTTCTAACCCATGAACAACTTCAAAGATTTCAAAATAGAACAAAAAAGCGCCGGGTTCGCTGGCGAAAAAATAAAGATTGCTAAAATATTGAATGTTTTAATAATTGTGCATGATTTTAAGATTGGTCCATCAAAGTATGAAGGTCTAAGGCTGGATATGCAAATCGAATATAAAGGTGAAAAACGTGTAACCTGGACAGATTCTTCTTATTTAATGGATACAATTAAACAAGTTCCAAAACCTTCAGGTTTTCCATTTAAAACAACAATCAGACAGGAAGATGATGGCAGGTATATTTTCGATTAAAATTTAAAAATGAATATCAAAACATGACAAAGTTTGAATTAAAACAAAACGTAAGTCTTTTTATCGAGCACGTTAAGAAAAGTTACGATCCTGCAAAACCTTTGGTTTTTTGGATTGATTTGTTTTGCGGTGCTGGTGGAACTTCTACTGGAATTCATTTTACTGATATTGAAAATATGTTTGTTGCAGCTTGTGTAAATCATGATGCAAATGCTATATTAAGCCATGCTTTAAATCATCCAAATACACTTCATTTTACTGAAGATATTCGTGATTTTGAGGTTGTTAAAAAATTAAAGTATTTAGTAAATATACTTCGAAAAGTTTTCCCAAATTGTAAAGTAAATATATGGGCTTCATTGGAATGTACGAATTTTTCAAAAGCTAAAGGCGGTCAGGCTCGTGATGCTGATAGTAGAACTTTAGCAGAACATATGTTTATGTATTTGAAGGAATTAGATCCAGATTATTTCTGGGTTGAAAATGTTCGCGAATTTATGAGTTGGGGTCCACTTTCTGAAAATGGCAAACCAATTTCAAGAACTGAAGGAAAAGATTATGTTAAATGGATTGAAGAAGTAAAATCGTATGGTTTCCGATACGATGCTAAACTTTTAAATTCTGCGAACTATGGAGCTTATCAAAGTCGTGAACGATTGTTTATACAGTTTGCTAATTATGGTTATCCTATTCAATGGCCAGAGCAAACACATACAAAAGATAAGATAGTTAGTCCTTTATTTCCTATGTTTAAATGGAAAGCAGTTCGTGAAGTTTTAGATTTAGATGATGAAGGCGAAAGCATCTTTACTCGAAAAAAACCTTTATCAGATAACACTTTAAAACGAATCCATGCTGGTCTTATAAAATTTGTGGCCAACGGTGATGATATTTTTACAAAACGTTACAACGGTGGTAAAATTAATCCAGAACAAAAAGTTAATTCAATCAATAGACCGATGGGGACCATTTGCACAAATGGAACTCATGCGCTTGTAAAAACTAATTTCATTAAGAAATACTATTCGGGTAGACCAGCAGGAAAAGTAATTGGTGTAGATGGTCCAGCAGGATCGGTTACAACGGTTGGCGGTCAAGCTATAGTTACAGCATCACAGTTTATTCAACAAAGAAATTCCGGTGATCCTAATTCAAAGTTGGTTGATATTAATAATCCTTCAAGAACGATTACACAGACAGGAGGAAATCAGGAACTTGTTACAGCATCACATCTAAATACTTATTACGGTAATGGTGGTGTTCATTCAATTGAAAGTCCTTCACCAACAATAACTACAAAAGATAGAGTTGCTAAAATTGATGTCAATTTTATAGATCAACAATACACAAGTAGTGAACCAATTGGCATTGACCAGCCATGTAATACACTAACTACAGTTCCGAAGTTTTCAATTATCAAAACAAAAAATTTCATTCTCAATCCTTCATGGGGTGGAAATAATGGAAGTGTTGACAATCCATGCTGCACGGTTGTAGCGCGTCAAGATAAAGCGCCTCTTTATATTGTATCTACTTCATTAGGTGAGTTGCAAATACCAATTTATGATGATGATAGCGAAACAATGATTTGTATTAAAGAATTCATGGCTTCTTACGGTATTTATGATATTAAAATGAGAATGCTCAACATTCCAGAATTAAAACAAATACAAGGATTTCCAAAAGACTATAAACTTGTTGGCAACCAAACTGAACAAAAAAAATTTATTGGTAATGCAGTTGAAGTAAACCAAGCTAAAGCATTAGTAAGTTGTAATTATTTATCACTACATAATTATTTTCAAAAAATTGCTGTATAAATTAAAAACCACCTTCTATGATTATTTCTGATGAAATGAAATCTTCGGTTCCTTTCCAATACGCTCAGGATGTATTAGATGGAAAAATCGTTTGTGGAAAATACATAAAACTAGCGGCAAAACGCTTTTCTGAATGGATTGATCAAGCAGATGAAAAAGGTTTTTATCTTGATCATAAAGAAGGAATGTTTGTTATTGAATGGTTTCCTAGATATTTGGTTCATACAAAAGGTCCATTAGCAAAATTGAAAGCACCATTTGTTTTATCGCCTTATCAGCAGTTTACAATATACAATATTTTTGCATGGAAAATAAAAGGGTCAGGACTTCGTCGTATCAACTTTGTTTATGAAACTGTTGGCCGTAAAAACGGTAAAACAACACAATTATCGGGTTTAGGTTTGTATTGTGAGGCAATGGATGGTGAAGAAGGTGCGGAAATATATGTAGGAGCTACGAAAGAAGCTCAGGCTAAAACGCTTTGGGAACAAGCTTATAATTTCGTTGAAAAATCTTTAAAACTGCGTACGTTAGGTTTTCGTAATACGATGCGTGAAATACGTTTCGCTAGAATGTCTGCGGTTTTCAGGTTTTTAGGTGGTGACAGTAAAACGCTTGATAGTCTTAATCCTTCTGTAGCTTTCATTGATGAGTATCACGCACATAAAGATGATGGGGTTCGTGAGGTTTTAGAATCTGCAATGGGAGCGCGTGAAAATCCTTTAGTATATATTATCACCACTGCTGGATTTAATTTAAAAAGTGTTTGTAAGCATGCAGAAGATTCTTATAAAGATATTTTGAACGGTCTGAATGTAGATGATCATACTTTAATTATGATCCATCAGCTTGATGATGATGATGATTGGGAGTTAGAAGAAAATTGGGAAAAAGCAAATCCTAATTTGCAGCATAGTACTACACTACTCGATTTTTTACGCCGTGAATTTATAAAAGCAAAAAACCAACCGTCAAAGATTCCAAATTTTAAAACAAAATCTCTGAACATGTGGGTTGATGGAAATAATATCTGGATTCCTTCTGAAATTTGGAAAATGTGTGATTTTAACAAAGGTGCTAAGACTGCAAATGAAAGAAGGGCTTTGCCTATTGAAAAATTTCATCAGTTTGGTTCTTATGCGGCTGTTGATTTATCTACAACTACAGATATCACTGCTTTTGCTATATTATCTGAACCCGATGATGAAAATAAACGCTACCTAAAAGTTTTTCTATTTTGTCCTGAAGATACAGTTCAAAAACGTAGTAAAGAAGATGCTGTTCCTTATAGATATTGGGTTGATTCTGGGTTTATGATTGCAACACCTGGTAATCAAGTTGACTACGCAATTATTGAAGATTATATCCGTAGTCATTATTTGTCTCATTCAATTAGACGCATTGAATTTGACCGATATAATTCCAGTTCATTGGTGAACCGCTTAGATGATGAAGGATTTAATTTGTCTGAGTTCACGCAAACATTACCGAATTATTCGCATCCTACTAAAACTTTTGAAAGTTTGGTATATAAGTGTGAAATCATCCACGAAGGTAATCCGGTGATGGAATGGATGCTTTCAGGTTGTGTGAAGATTGAAGATACAAATGAAAATATCAGAATTTCAAAAGGTAAGAGCCATGCGAACGGCAAACGCATCGACGGTATAATTGCGTCTATTATGGCTTTAGGTGGTTCGCTTTCGCCTCCAGAAGATACAAATGAAAGTTATTACAGTAAGGAAGGTACAACCTTCGAATGTTAAATCAATAATCAATCTAAATATCTAGTAGTTAACAAAATACCAATATTGCAACAAAATAATTAATTAATTGTTAAGTTATTAATTTTCATCCCAAAACAAACAACATATATGACACCAGAAGAAAATGCATTGCGTCTTCGGATTCAGAAGCTTGAAGAAGAAGCCGAAGTCATGAAACGCCTGTCTGCTCGGCAAGGTTTTTTTGAAATGTATTATGAGGCATTACCATCTCATACAACTTATGAATCCGCTTTTAATAGCGTGAACGAATTGCATTTTCAATTATTCGGTTTTTACCGATATTCTGATTACGTTTCTTTTAAAAATGTCATTAATTATTATAACAGAAAAAAACAAAAATGAAAATAATTTATATAATAATCGTTACTTTTTTAGTTGCTATCGCAACGTCTTGGCTTTTAGAGTTTGAATTTTTTAAAAATCCAGTTCGATATGCTTTAGTTGTTTTGATGATTTTATTTGAAATAGCAACGGCAATTTTTTATATCAAATCTGAGCTAACTAAAATAAATTCAAAAGATGAAGAATAAATTGTTATTTGGTTTTTATCAGCGTATGATTATTATCGAGTACTATAAAAATAAAAAATCTTTTAATACTCAGCCTTTATGTGTTTCAATTTTTGAAAATTTAAAGGCGCGAAGGGAGCTTCAGCAACATCTTGATAAAACTGTATTTTTCAAGTTGATTAATTACTTAGCTAAATATTTGAATCGAATCTTTTTTTAAAAATAGGGAATATCTGAACTCGCTTATAAAGTACAAACTTTATACCTTCGTAGCAAAGCCGTAAAAATACTTTTACAGGGTTAATATTATATAACCCATGTCTTTAAATCAGGCTTTTTCAATGATGTTTTCTTCAGGTGAACAAAGAAGCGCGGAAAACGTTTCTTTATTCAATGATTTCTCATCATTTTTTATCGGTGATTCAAAGGCTAAAACTTCTTCACTTAACTATAAATCTTCTTTAAAACTTTCGGCTGTTTTTAATGCTGTTGAGCAGATTAGTAATGACATAGCTAAGATTCCATTTTTTGTATATAAAGTTGTTGAAAACGGCAGCGAACGTTATAAAGCGCATCCTGTAGATTGGCTTTTATCTACTGAGCCTAATCCGTTTATGACATCGTTTATTTGGAAAAAAGTAACCGGAATTTCTTTGTTGCTTCGTGGGAACTCGCTTTCAAAAATAGAAACGAATTACAAAGGTGATATTACAGAATTGACCTTCATTGATTGGGATGATGTTATTGATATTAAAAAAGTTGATGGTGAACTTTTGTATTATGTTCGTGGTTATAATAAACCGCTTTTATCATCTGAGGTTCTGCACTTTAAAAATTTTACTCATAACGGTTTTGTTGGCGTTGGTGTTATAACCTATGCGGCGCAGCAAATGAATTTAGCAATTGAAGTTCAACAATTTTCAATTACAAATTTTGAGAACAAAGGTGTTCGTAATGGAGTAATTGAAACTGATAAAACCTTAAATGGTAATCCTGATAAACCGAATGAAGCAACACCAAAGCAAAAAATAAAATCGGCGTGGAGTTCTGCAATGGCCGAAAAATCACCTGATAGAATTGTAGTATTGGATGATGGTTTAAAATTCAAAGCTATAAATATCACGCCGCAGGAAGCTCAAATCATCGAAATGAGCCGATTTACCGTAGAAGATATTGCGCGCTGGTTTAACATAGCGCCACATAAAATCAAATCACTTCAGCAATCCACAAATAATAATATCGAGCAGCAATCATTAGATCATGTTTCTGATACAATGCAGCCTTATGTTACCAATCTTGAACAGGAGTTTTCTAAAAAATTGTTTTCCGATGTTGAGCGTAAATCCTTTTTTATAAAAGGAAATATGAATGTACTGCTACGTGCTGATATGAAAACCCGTTCGGAATCTTTATCGCGACAAGTGCTCACTGGTATCATTACGAGAAATGAAGCTAGAAGATTTGAGGATTACAATCCGGGACCAATAATGTTAGATGAATACCTAACACCTGTAAATACTTTCACAGAATCTCAAATAAAAGACAATTTAAAAGACAAGGGAAATGGATAAGGATTATATCAAAAACATTGAAGGCGCTGAACGCCGTTTTTTTGATTCTGAAGTTCGCGCGGTTCGAATGGATGAAACAAATACAGAAGATTTGGCAGTGATTGAAGGTTACGCTGCAAAGTTCAATTCTGAAACAATTATTGGACATTATTACAGATTTCGTGAAAAAATCCTTCCTGGAGCTTTTGATGAAGTTTTAAATGATGATGTGCGTTGTTTGTTTAATCATGATCCTAACTATGTTTTGGCTCGTTGCTCAAAAGGAAAAGGTACGCTTACACTTTCTGTTGATCAAATTGGATTGAAATATAGTTATACAACACCTGATCGCCAATATGCAAAAGATTTGGCTAATGCGATTGCTAGTGGTGATGTTTCTCAATCTTCTTTTGCTTTCGAAGTTGAAACGCAAACTTGGACTGAGCCTGATGGTGAAGAAATCGGAACCCGTGAGATTGTGAAGTACAAAAGGCTGTATGATGTATCTCCGGTAACTTATCCAGCTTATCCTGATACCGAAGTTGCGAAACGCAGCTTTGACCAATACAAAAAAGAAAATCCGGGCGAAGAAATTCGAACCGATAACGATACTGAGCTGGATGAAGTCGAGGCTCAAATTATTATTAACTCAAATTTAAAATAGATGAAAAAGTCTGTTCAATTAAGACAGGAGCGCTCGACAAAAATTGACGCTCAAACTGCTTTGGCTCAGAAAGCTAAAGACGAAAAAAGAAAAATGACACCAGATGAGACTACTCAATTCAGGGCGATTCAAACTGAAATTGAAGGGCTTACATCTGAAATTGAGATTGAAGAACAAATGGAAGAAAATCTTCGAACTCAAAAGGACGGAAAATCATTTACGCCTGATGGTGATAGTTCGGAAAAGCAAGAAAAGCGCAAATTGTATGCTAATTTCGACTTTTCTAAAGCGCTTCGTAGTGCTCCAAGTGGAAACTTTGATGGTGTTGAAAAAGAAGTGCATGATATCGCTGTTGAAGAAATGCGTGCCAATGGTAAATCTGCGCCTGCATCATCTTTTACAATTCCTTCTGATATGGTTCGTGCATCTGCTCAAACCGTTTCTGAGGATTCAGGTAACTATGGTGGTCAATTGGTGGTTAATCAACAACCGCGTCCTGTTGCTGGTTTCTTACCTAAATTGTTCTTAGAGCAAATGGGTGCTACTGTTTTGACTGGTGTTGAAGGTGGTCCATTGCCTTTGCCTGTAGTTGAAGAATACGATTTCGGATGGTATGCTGAAACGGCAACTATTTCTTCTCAGAAAAAAACAATTACTGGTCCTGTTGCATCTGCTAAACGTGCTGGTGCTGTTGTGTTGATTTCAAACAGACTTTTGAATCAATCATCTTTACCTGTTCGCCAGATGGTTATGAACATGTTAGGCGCTGGTGCCGCAAAATGTTTGAATGGCGCTGCTATTTCAGGTACTGGACTTGCAAACGATCCTACAGGGTTGATTAACATGTCTGGAATTTTAACTTCATCACAAGCAGATGATGCTGCTGCGACTTGGGCAAGAGTAACGGAACTTCAAGGTTTAATCAAAAAGAATGATTCTACAGAACAATCTTTGGGTTATTTACTTGATCCTGTTTTGGAAGCATCAATGATGACGCTTAAAAAAGATGCTGGTTCTGGTTTGTTCTTATCGCAAGATGGTAAAATCGGTGGTTATAAATCTGTTGCAACTTCGCTTGTGCCTACAATTGCTGAAGCGGGTGGTAATCCTGAATTACACCATTTGATTTTTGGTGATTTCTCACAAATGTATGTGGTTCAATGGGGTGGTATTTCGTTTGTTGTTGATCCTGTATCGGCTGCTGATTCTAACAGCTTGAAAGTTGTTGTAAATATGGATGCTGATGTTCAGGTTGCGAACAAAAAAGCATTTGCAATCAATAGCTGGTTAAGCGTATAAAACTAAAGTCTAACTAAGAAAAGCCTTCGGGCTTTTCTTTAATATTTATAACAATGTCAAATAAAAAAATCTTAATTGTTGCCTTACTTCCACTAGCTGTGTTTGGTTTTCCGCATCGTGAAAAGCAAATGGTGGTGGTAGATGATAAACAAGGGCAGGAAATCATTGAAGCTGGTTATGCGCGTGAGGCTACTTCAGATGAAGAAAAACAGTTTAAATCTGAGCAAAAAGGCAAAAATAATGCTGATAAAAATGTGAATGATGCTGAAAACACTCAGTTAAAAGCTGATTTGGAAACTGCTAAAGGTGAACTTGAAACCGCTGCTGGTGAAAACACTCAGTTAAAAGCTGATTTGGAAACTGCTAAAGGTGAACTTGAAACCGCTGCTGGTGAAAACACACAGTTGAAAGCTGATTTGGAAACTGCTAAAGGTGAACTTGAAACCGCTGCCGGTGAAAACACACAGTTGAAAGCTGATTTGGAAACTGCTAAAGGTGAACTTGAAAAAGCAAAAGCCGCTTTGAAAAAACAATAAAAAAAATCTAATCTCAAAACAATGGTTACAGATGTTTCAATAATTCCGTTTCCTGATGAAATCAGTTTAATCACACTTGTTAAAGCAAAGAAGCAATTACGCATAGAAGCGTCAATAACTGAAGAAGATGAAATTATTCAGGTTTATATTGATGCGGCGCAATCAGCTGCTGAAAATTACATCGGGCGCGCAATCGGTCGGCGTAAATTGATTTTGAAAATGAATTCTTTCGACCTGAAAGAAATTGAAGCAAGTTCTAATGAAAAGATTGAAAGCGTCGTGTACTTTCCGGCTGGTGAAACAGAATCGGTTATTATGGATGCTGATCAGTATAAGTTGAAATCTTCTAACGTGATCAATTGTTTTGAGATTGGTTTTTTGTCAACTCCTGAAGTTGCAGATCGGCCAGATGCAATTACAATAACTATTGTTCAGGGCTATGCTTTGGCTGAATGTCCTAAAGCGATTATTCAGGCTATGAATCTTCTGATTTCTGATTACTATGAGCGCCGTGAAGATCGTGAGCAGGGTAATAATCCTGCATCGAACAATTTACTTCGTCCTTACAGAAGATACAATTAAAATTAAGGCGTGTAGAAGCCTTTCTTATTACCTGATATGTCTTTATATAGTTTCAATACAAAAGTAGCTTAAAAACGAAATTCGCAAAAAATAATTTTTATGGATAGAGCGCCTTTTATTGGAACGATGGATAGGATTGTAAAGATTGTAAAGCTTGAAAAGTCACAATCAGGTACTGGTTCTGTTTCTTCTGCTGATGATGAAATATGCAAACCTTGGGCAAAACTTGAAAGTGATTCTGGGTTTGAGGAATTGCAAGGAAAGATTAAGCATACTGTTAAAAGAATTTATATCATACGCCACAATGCAAACGTGGTGGCCAATGGTAAAAATTATGTTCTTATTGATAGCGAAGTTCGTTTTAGGATTACACATGTTGAGCCGTTAGGTCGTAGAAGTCATTTAAAGTTATATACTGAATTGTATGAATAGTGATGGCTTTCATATCGATGTAAAAGGCTTTCCTGAGCTGAAGCGAAAAATTCAGCAACTGGATAAAGATCCTGCAAAGAAAACCGAGATACTCGGAATTCTAAGGTCTGTTGCGAGTGCTACTGTTTCGAAAGCAAAAGAACTGGCGCCGGTATCTGAAAAAGATCATTTAGTTTCTGGTAAACGTACTCGGAAAATGATAAGACCAGGCAATCTAAAAAGGTCTATTGGTACGATTACGGGTAAACGCGGTGCGGCTGTTATAAATCCGACAATATATGTTGGTCCACGTGCAAAAGGAAATTATGATGGCTGGTATGGAGCGATGGTTGAAGCTGGCCATAATGTTTACCGAAATGCTAAAAAGTATGAGGTATATAAACGAAAAAAAACAAAACGTAACCGTAATAGTTTAGAGCGTATAAGGGGCAAAGGTGTGAATAACAAAGTAGGTTTTGTACCGGGTTGGTTCTACCTTAAAAAAGCTTACGCGGCTACAAATGGAAATGTAACAGCTGAATCTGCCAGTAAAGTTGCAAAATATATTCAGCGTAGAATTGATAGATTATGAAAGAAGCAAGTGAATTATTATTTAGTTTTTTGATTGGTCAATCAGTGTTTACCGATGTAGTTGGTCAATTTAATAATGCATGGAAATTATATCCAATTGCTGCTGATAGTGATGTGCCTGAGCCTTTTGCAACTTATCGAATCCGTGAACAATCAGGTGCGACAAAAGATGCTTCTTCTTTTTTAGTTTCGTTAGCTGTTTTTTTTACCCCTGAAAAATATGATGAGTGTGTTGCTTTTTGTGATGCAATCACGCCAGTAATCCGCTCTCATTCTGATTTTGAATGGATTACTACAGAACCGGATATCGATGATGAAGATGGTTCTTTTGTTTCAATTATTAATTTTAAAATAACAATTTAATGGCATCAACAATTTACAAAGGTAAAGACCTTAGATTAAAAGTTGCGGGTAAAGTGGTTTATCATGCAACAGAATGTACTTTCGCTTCAAATATGAAGATTGAAAGTATTGCAACCAAAGATACCAACGGTGAAGTTGGTGTGACATCAAACCTAAGCTGGAGCATGACTTCAAAGGGTTTGATTGCAAATAAACCAGTTGGTTCAACAACACACCAGGATGTAAAATCATTACTTGATTTGCATAAAGCCGGAACTGAAGTAGAAGTTTCTTTTACAACAGGCGTAGAAGGCGATGTAATTATCACTGGAAATACATTTATTGAATCAGCTTCTTTAGGCGCTCCGGTTGAAGGTAATACTTCATTTGACGCATCGTTCAAAGGGAACGGTGATTATACTGTTGAACTTGTTCCGGCGCCTTAGTATGAAAAAAGTAATTATAGAATTTGGAGCGCATAAATTTGCGCTCCAATTTGATTTCTTTACATTTCTCAAAATTTCAGATTTATGGGAAGTGGAAGGTATGACGGCTTTAGGTCAAAAAATTGCTTCTTTCATCACTCCTACTGGTGATTTTAGTCTACGTTCATATGCCTATATAAGTGATATCTGTTTTGCAGCTGCGGTAATTGAAAATCCTGATGCCGAAAATAGCTTTGATAAAAATGAATGTCAAAAGTATCTCTTTGAAAATCCATTAAAGCTTCAGGAAATTATGGAAGCTTTTTATGCGTCTATGCCTATTACAAAATCCAGTGAATCGGGAAAGCGGAAAGCGGCGAAAGTGTTGAAATAAAATCTGAAACATGGGATGATCTTGAATCTTTTGCGTGTGGTTATGTAGGTTTACAGATTAATTATTTCTACAGTTTAACGCCGCGTCAATTTGATAATATTGTATATGGTTTTAATAAACGTGAAGAAAGTAAATCGCGTGAATCATGGTTACAGACCAGATGTATTTTTTACCGATGCATTCAGCCGTATTTAACTGAGCAAATAAGTGAACAGGAATATTTCCCTTTTGAATGGGAAACTGTAACTCAAAAACTTTCTGTTGGTTATTTAGATGAAATTGAAGAAAGTAAAAAACGATGGGAACTTCGTGATCTAAAGAAAGCAGAAAACCAACAAAACTAAAATTTTAAATTATAATAAAACCCGGCTATTTTGCTGGGTTTTTCTTTATATAAAGTACAAACTTTATACCTAAATCTGAACACCTCAAAACTACTTTTATCGGGAATAATAAACCCGATTTCTGTGGCTTCATTAGCTGAAATAAACATCAAATTTACTGCTGATTTACGTGGTTTCAGTACTGAAACTCAAAAGGCGTTACGTATTATTGGTAAAGTTGGTGATGATATGCAAAAGCTTGGTAGATCCATGTCTTTGTATATTACGGCGCCGCTTCTTTTAGGTGGTGCTGCTGCTATTAAATTCGCATCGGATTATAACGAATCTTTAAATAAGGTTGATGTTGCTTTTGGTTCTGCATCTGATAAAATTAAAGAATTCTCAAAAACATCATTAGATAGTTTTGGAATTGCCGAAGGTAGTGCGCTTGATATGGCTGCTTTGTTTGGTGATATGGCAACTTCTATGGGATTGCCAGTTGAAAAATCAGCGGCATTATCAAAGTCATTGGTTGGTTTGGCTGGTGATCTATCTTCGTTTAAGAATATTGGTATTGATGAGGCTACGACGGCTCTAAATGGAATTTTTACCGGTGAAACGGAATCTTTAAAAAGATTAGGGGTTGTGATGACTGAGGCAAACTTACAGCAATTTGCGCTTACAAAAGGAATCCGAACTCAAATTAAAGATATGACGCAGGCTGATAAAGTAACACTTCGTTATGCTTATGTCATGGAGCAAACTAAAAATGCTCAGGGTGATTTTGCTCGTACTGGTGGCGGTGCTGCTAATCAAATGCGAATTTTTCAGGAAAGTCTAAAACAAGCTGGTGCTGAATTTGGTCAGGTTTTAATACCGGCTTTTACCAAAGGTATTAAGATTGTCAATGAAATCATCAAAGGTTTTTCAAGTTTATCTGATGAAAGTAAAACTACTATTGTCGCTGTTGCGGGTATTGCTGCGGCAACTGGTCCAATGCTTACTATTTTTGGTTCGCTTTTAACATTAATTCCAAATACAATATCAAAATTTAATCAGTTAAAGGATAATTTAACTGCTTTAAAAGCTTTGGTTCTTGCTAATCCATTTACGGCAATAGCTGCTGTTTTAGCTACTATTGCGGCAATTACGATTATTTCTACTTCGCGTTTTACTGAATTAGCCAATGCAACAAAAAGCTTTGCAGAAATTCAACAAAAAGCTTCTGATTCTGTTGCTTCAGAATCTGCTGAACTTCAAAAGAATTTAGCTATTGCGAAAAACAAATCTTTGACTGATGAGTTGCGTCAAGATGCTGTAAAGAAGATTAATGTACTATCTCCTGAACTTTTAGGAAACATCAGGCTAGAAAATTTATACACTCAACAAACGGCGAATTCGGTTAAAAAATATACTGATGCTTTGTTGCAAAAGTCTAAAGTTCAGGCTGCTGAAGAAAAACTGGTTGACGTTCAAAAGAAATTACTCGAATTGCAGTTAGGAAATACTGATGCTATTAAGCCTTCAGTATGGCAAAACTTTTCTAATGCGTTATTATCTGGTGGTAATAGTATGACTTATGCTGCAAAATCAGCTTTGACAGTTGCTGAAAATCTAGGAACTGAAAATACTGAACTAGCAAAATTGCAAAATATTCTATCGGCTTTTATCGCAAAAAATAAAGACGTATCGAAGTCGAATGAGGAAGTTGCTGTAACATTACAAGATATTGCTAAAGCTGCGGGTGTTAAGTTTGGTACAATCATTTTCTTTGAGGGTCAGATTGAGGATTTACAAAAGCTTCAAAAAGAAGTTTCTACTACAAATAAGTCATGGCAATTATACCAGGATAGGATTGATGTAATTCAAAAGAAAATTGATGCGATTGAAGGTAAAGGCCCTATTAACCTACCTAAGCCAGAATTACCAAAATTAGGTGATTTTGAAGCGCCTGTTTCGATTCAATTTTCTTTGGAAGATCTCAATAATCAAAAGGCATATTTTGAAAAATTACGGGAACAATTTTCGACAACTGATCAGCAGTATCAGGATTTAACCGATAATATCAATAATACTGAAATTAAGATTAAAGCGATTGAGGGTGTTGAGAATTTTGATGTCGCAAAAAATGCTGTAGAAGATTTAGTCGCATCACAACAAAGATTAGCAGAAATCGGCGAAGCTGTTGGCGAATCAGTTGCTGGCGCTTTTGCTAATTTATCAACTTCTATAGTAGATTCTTTAGGGTTAGCAAAAACCGGTTTTGAAGGTTTTATAGGTGGTCTGGTTCAAACGATTACAAAATTGGTTGCTATGATGCTGGCTTCTGCAATTTCGCAATCTATTGCCGGTGCTGCTGCTTCGGGAACTGCTACAGGACCATTGGCGGTATTTACTACACCGGCTTTTATTGCTACGGCTGTTGGTGGTGTTTTAGCTGCTTTTGCTACAATTCCGAAATTTGAATTTGGTGGTATTGTTGGTGGTTCGTCATTTTATGGTGATAAAATTTTAGCGCGTCTTAATAGTGGAGAAATGGTTTTAAATAACGGCCAGCAAAGAAGCTTACATAATCAATTAACGAATAATGGTTCGCAAGTAATTTTTATTGATGGTGGTTTTCAGCTTGAAGGTACAACTTTAAAGCTTCTAATGAATAGAGTTGATAGGCAATCAGAAAGAACGGGATTATGAACGCATTATTAAATCCATTGAATGTAAAACAGTTGTCAATCGAAGTTATTGATACTTATAATAATTCATTGCCTTTAATTGAGGAATATACTCAACAAGGTTCACCTGTTTTAAGTTGGGGTTCAGATGAAGATATATATAGTCAGTTTATGATTTCAAAGCTGGTTTTTAATATGCTTGTTCCTGATGCAGATGATGCTCATTTCTTTCATTTATTTACCGGTGATGAACGTCGATATAAAGTAAAAGTGTTTACAAACGACCCTATTACTTTGATAAAAGAACTTATTTGGCAGGGTTTTATGTTGCCAGACATCTACAAAGAACCTTATAAAAACGGATGTTTTTTTGTTGAGTTTACAGTAGTTGATGGAATTCAATCTTTAAAGGATAGGGTTCTAAATCAATGGTGGTATTTTAATCGTATTCCGATGTATAAAGTATTGTCAATGTTATTAAAAGAAACCGGATTAAATCAAAATCTTATAGTTGCTCCGAGTATAATCCCAGATAATTTATCTTATAACTGGATGAATATTACAGTGCCTTTGTATCATTATTTTGATGAAGATGATGGTTATAAAGATGTATTTACGATGTTGGAAGATATATTAAAATCTAATGGCTTTACACTTTATAGCTTTCGTGGTTATTGGTTTGTTACCGGTATTTCTAGGAAATCTGAAATGATTAATTACGGATGTTTCGAATTTGATCCTGATGGTAATTTTATTCAAAAAGTTGATGTTATAAATAACGTAGTGATGCCTATGAAAGCCACTGATCCGATAATTAGTGTGGCTTCTCCTTTTAAGCGTGTTATTATTGATTTTAAATTATTACAATCAAAAAAACTGTTTTCTGATAGTGTTGTTACTGCGCCAATCGAAACTACGTCTTTTATTTCTGATTTGCCTACGGGTTTTTATAATTCAAAAGGATTTGTTTTTTCTCACCCTTCTACTATTTCCTTTTTAGATCCTGGATTCTCAACAGATTATTCTAAAACCTTTTGGATTGGTCAGGTTAAGCCATGGATAAAAGTTGGTAGTGACTTAAATTACTTCGTTAGTGAATCTAGCGGATGGGTAGAATCTGAAGTTTATTTTGCTGCACAGTTTCGTGCGGCTTATGAATTAGGTGGTGTTGCTACTGAAGAAATAGCGCTCCGAAATTATTATGAGTGTCCTGAATATCCGTCAGTGGAGGCTGGAGTAAAGTATAAATTTAAATTTGGATTAGATAACGTTTCGTTTTATACAGGTTCAATATCTGAACAGGATTTAAAGACTGGTTCTTTTGATGGAATGGCTCCATTTCAACTATTTATTGATAATAATGAATTCATATCAAAACGTCCGAGTTTTACAAATAATGCTTATCGTTATGAATACCAAATTACGCCTCAAACTAGTCTTGTAACGGATGTTAAGTTCAGTTTAGAGCACGAATTCGTTGCGCCTGTTTCTGGAAAGTTAACTTTCAGATTATTAGCGCCTATTAATGCTGGTTTAGGCTTAGGTGTGTTTGACCATAGAACAATTACTGAATTAAGTTGTGAGATTGTTAAGGATGCAAAAAATGATAAACTGACCGCAATCCGAAATATAAACTATAGTACTCAGCAAAAAATTGAAATCGATTTTTTATCAACAAATTCTGAAGCTATTAAAAATAATTTTGGAGTTGATCAGTTGGTTGATCCTTCTTTTGTGCAATCTGTAGATTTTGAAAATAATGCTTTGGACGCTTATGGAACTAACTCATTTTTCGTGATGTCTACAAATCCGTTTTATAAACATCTGTTTCTAAAATCTTTTGAATTATCTGAAGGCGAGTATAATAAAATTATTTATAAAAACCTAAAATCAAATTTTTTTATTGAAACCTCTGGGGGCTTACTAAAATATATTCATAGTTGGTTTTTTAGAAAAGATGATGATGATACTTGTAGGCTTGCTTATTTAAAAGCATTTGATGAAGGGGTTATGCTTCCTGATGGTTATACTCAGGAATATGAACTTCAAACCGGTGATAGTTTAAAATATATTTTTTTTGACTATGGTGTTGAAAATTTATCAAACAGAACATCATGGAAAATATATAACTACGTCAATACTGATGGTCACAAAAAATTTAATGAAATATTAGCTAAACTATATCATTTTTCGCGCCCGCGTCCAATTTTTACAATGGATGTAGAATATAAAAAAATGGTCTGGCCTAATGAAATTATGGCAATGACTTATAAAAACCAGCTACGCAATTTTATTCATCCAACGGTAAAAGTTAATCTGGCAAAAGGGATTACAAATGCTTTAGCTGTAGAAGCTGTTTTTGAACCTGTAAATGATATTTCTTATGAATAATAATGTAATACATATTATTTGGATAAGTCCTCAGCAATATAATGATATTGAAAGAAATCGAAATTACCTGGCTGCTGAAAGTGGTGATTTAATTATAACTGAAAAAAATGAAAATATAGTAGTGTTATGATAAATGAAATAAAACTTAGCCAAATGGATTGGCTTCTTAATGTTCCTGGTGATGCATTATTGTATATAGTTAAAGATGGTGTAGATTATAAAACTACGAAAGATGCGCTTCTTTCTAGTTTTGGGATTGGTTTATTTGTTCCTGAAGGTTTAAGTATGTCTATCAATCGGCCTATTTTATGGATTCAGGATAATTTTGAAATGGATGATACTTCGCCAAATTATTTACTAGGCAAAAATAATATGGTTGGATGGCGAATTAAACTTCAAAATGGTGGCCGTGTTTCTGTGGGGTGGCATCCGACTGATTATCCGACACTAGGTGCTACTGGAGGTGAAGAACAGCATACTTTAACTATTCCTGAATTACCGGTTGTAACTCCTGAAGGTGGTACGAGTATTCATAAAGGCGGAGGAAGTGGTTCGGGGGGGTTGACAGCAGATGATGGAAATGGTGGCCCGTTTGGTCCCGGTGAATTTATTAAACCTTTTGGTGGTGGTAATGCTCACAATAATATGCAACCATATATTGTCGAATTGCATATTGAAAGAGCTTTTGATGCTTTTGTAGGTGGTGGTGGTAATCGTGGTCATAGAATATTATCAGGTGCCACACAGACTATTCAATCTGATGATGTATTGAAAGATTTGATATTGGATAATTTGGATGAAATCGTAGTTGATCCAGCTTTGTTTAGTCAAGAAGATAGTTATGTAAAATTAAATGCCTTTAATAAAAAAGGTAAAATTACATTCATTAATGGTGCTGAAGCTAGTTGCTTTGGTCAAAATGGTCTAACTGAAATTAACTACAGTAAAGGAGATGATATTCTAATTATAAACATCGGTAATATAGGATTATACTACGTTATTATAACTAATAAATCTAATGTATTTCGTTGTCAAGTAACGCAATCAGGAACATCTGCTCCTGAAATAGTTGCAGGAACGTTAGAAGGTAATTACGGGGCTGTATTTACTAGTAATTATGATTACGCTGGAAAATATACTTTCACTTCAGATTTACCAATTTTTGCCAATGTAAAACAATTTTATAAAAATTCAACTTTTACTGATATTAGAATAATTGGGTTTTTAGTTGCTGGAAGTCCAATTGGTGCGTGGTCTTATAAGGTTGTTAGTGACTACGCATTTGAAATAATATCGGTAAATGATTTTTACTCGCTAACCTTATCGGATGATGTGTTAAATGAACCACAACAAATTGAAATAGAACTTTAATATTAATATTTAAACAACAGAAAATGAAAAAAGTAAATTTAAAATTTTTCGTACAAAGTTACTACAAAGGTAACGGTACAATGGAATCAGTAAAGTTTAATCAGGATGGTATTTCTCCAGCTGATGAAGTCGAAGAAGTGAAAGTTGGTATCTGGGCTGGGGCTACTTTGGTTGAAGAAAAAACCGGAATGTTAAAAATAGATGGTAATGTCACCGTACAAACTGAAGTAAGTGGCGGTAATAATTATGTTTCTGTAGTTGGAAAAAACTCTTTAAGAGTTTACACTCCTGTAGCTTTAGACTTTGGAAATGATGATGTAGATTATGATTTTACAATTGCCGCGGAACAAGCAGCTGGAGCAAACCAAATCGAAGTTGAAAGCGGTGTTTTTGCTTTGTATTCAGGCGACGTAAACCAAGATGGAGTGATTGATGATGCTGATGAAGTGATTATTAAATTTGCCGCTGAAAACTCACAGTATGGAATTGCTGTTTGCGATTTGAATGGCGATGGTGTAGTTGATAATTCCGATACAGATAACTTCTGGAATAACAAAGGGAAAGCTGTAATTCTTCCGTAACAAATTAAAATCGAGAATATGAAAAATTGGAAAACGAGCCTTTTTGGTTCACTAGCCGCAATTTGTGGAGCTGCTGCAACAGTAGATACTCCATACAAAAGTTACTTTGTGCTTGCAGCAACTGTTTTTGGAGCTGCTTTTGCTTTTTTCTCAAAAGATAGTAACGTCACCGGAGTGTAAGTATAAAAAGGCGTGATCCTACTCACGTCTTTTTTTATCATTTTTAAATAATTCCCAAATCAAAGCAGATGGATATCGAAAATAATAGGTTTCAATGGTTCTTTACTTTTATTGGTAAAAGTGCCCAAACTAGACTTATTGGTTTTACAACTGCGACAATAATTTTTTTATCACTTATTGCTTACTCGCAATGGAAACAACACCTTTCAGACGATAAGGAAACGATAAAAAATCTTAAAGAAGAAATTTCACGCTTAACGAAAAGCGTTCAATATAAAGATGAAAAATATAATGAGTTATCTGTTGACTTTATAAACTACGTGAAAGATGTTACTAAGCGTAATGACAGTATTGCTGAGGATAATCAGAAATTTTTAAACGAATTAAGAATTAAAAAATGAGAACAAAATTAATACTTCCACTATTTGCTTTGGTTTTTCTACTCAGTAGTGTTAATCCTAAAATTGAGCTTCAGAAATCAAGACAGGTTTATATTGATCATTCCGAATTGAAAAATGATTCAATCAGGATGCGTATAAATAAAGTAAAACTAGAAGCCTCAAAAGCTTTTGAGAAAACACTTATGCAGCGAGATACTATTAAAGATTTGACAACTTTAAAATAAATAAAGTACTATGGAAACACCAAAATCAAAACCAAAAATGCCTAGCGCACAACTTCATGAGTTGATTTCGCCATTTAATATAGACCGTATTAAATATCCAGTTCTTGTGATTGGAATTCGCGGATATTATAAAGACACTTTAGGGTTACCCGGCAAGAATGATATTGGAATTTACGATGATGCTATTTTCATCGATTCAAAAGAAGCTTCAGTTTCTTTTAATGCCAATACTGATCCATCTGTAAAACGCCCTGGAATTGCTACGCTTGTTGCAAATGCAGTTTATTTATATAAAATTGGCATGCATAATATGAAAGCACCATACAAAGCACTTCGTCAATTTGGGCGTGTGACAGTAATTCGTGCCGGCCAAAGTAAACCTGAAACTGATACTTCGGCAGCGCCGTTTTATATTGATATCCATAAAGGAGGATTCAACACTACTTCATCGCTTGGGTGTCAAACAATTCATCCTACACAATGGCCATCTTTTATTGCTCTTGTTGAAGGTGAAATGAAACGTAATAATCAAACAGTTATTCCTTATATTTTAATCGAGCAGTCGTAATAATTTAATTCGATTTTTATGGAAATTTCAACTAATGTCACTGATAAACTTCCAAGCTGGTTTAAAGCCATTTTGTTTGTTTTATTCTGCATCTTAATTATTGTGCTGCTCAGAATGTACTTCCAGAATATGGATGACAAAATGAATCAGGCCACAAATGACCATGCCAAAACAGGAAAAAAAATTGATACACTATCAGCGAAAATGCATGCTGATAATTCAAAGTTAAAAGCTTCGGCCGTCAGCTCGTCGAAACAAGCTACAACTCTAACCAAAAAAATACAACATGAAAAAAATATTTTTAGCAATCCTGGTACTGATTCCATTGCTAGGTATATCGCAGAGTACCGTTACTCCGAATAATAATCTTGATGTATATCAGGGTTTAATTAATGGCGATTATTGTAGAAAAACAGAACTTCCTAATTGCTTAAAAGTTGCCGCAGACCTCAATCAGATCATTCAGGATCAATCAAAAACAATTATTGAGCTATCTGATCAGCGAGACAAAGATCAGTGTGAATTGGAATCCTTACACAATCTGAAGGAAACGCAAGCTGTAAAAGTTGAGCATTTTGAGAATAAATCAAAACGTTTTGGGGTTGGGATATATGCTGGGTATGGTGCTGATTTAAAACCTAGCGTTGGGATTGGTGTTACTTATAATGTCTTTAGATTTTAAAATTAAATTGGGTGTTTAGTTGTTGGTTGAGTGCGCGGAAGTTGTTAGCCGCGCACTTTCTTTTTAAAATTCTGGTGAATTTTCTCTAATTTGTTTCCTGTATTGTTCTTTTACTACTTTAGCATAAGTTTCGGTCATTAATTTAGACTTGTGTCCGTAAAGTTCTCTTAAAACATCTAAATCCATTCCTGAAAGAATTTTGGCATCGGCTCCAGCATGTTTATTCGAATACATGCTAACGTTTATATTCAATCCGCTTTCACTTTTGATTAAACGATTCCAGCGCTTTGTTGCTGTATCTCTTTTTATTTTAGTCGGGCCAGGAATGAAATCTTTTTGCTGATCACGAAAACCGGTTCCGGGTTGCCTGAAGCTACCAAAAACATAATACTGTTTGGGGTATTTGTGCAAGTTCATTTTTTCAAAATATCTTAGTAAATGATTGTTGATCGGAATGATTCTGTCTTTTTTGGTTTTGGTAATGCTGCCTGGTAAAATGATTTCCTGAGTACGAATATTTATCATTTCGTTTTTGATATTCAATATTTCTTCTGGCCTCGCGCCGGTGTGGAAAATAGTGATTATAAAAACAAAAAATTCTGGGTGCTTGGTTTCTAAGAATTCCTTTATTATTTTGTGTTGTGCTGGTGTCGCTGGAGTATTGGCAATAGTTTCATCTACAGGCAATCGCTTAATTTTATGCGCAGGGTTATTGTTTAGGATATTCCATTCCAATAATTCACTAAGAATAGCTTTGAGTTGATTTAGGTGTTTATTATAAGCCTTGTTTGACCAATTTTGTTTTTCTTTTGCTTCTGCTAAAATTGATTTTATATGCTGTCTTTTAATTTTCTTAATAGGTGCGTCTTTATATTTCAATGATATTCCGGCCTTAATGATGAAACGGCCAGTACATGAATAATCCGCGAAAGATTTTGGTTTTAAAGATGATTTCTTTTTGAGTAACGCAAAGTTGATCGCGTCTTCGAATAAAACTTCGGGATCTTCTTTGGTTATGTTTGGAATATTAGGATTCCAATCATCTTTTAATTTTTGCCAAAGTGCATCGGCCAAAGCATTTGCTTCGCGTTCGCGTTCCTTTAAATCTTTGATGTAATTGATTCCTAATTTATACCGTTTAAGTTTATTATCGTATCTGAACCATACGAACCACGGTTTACTAGGGTCAGCTGGTTTACCGACCTTAGGTTTTGTGAAAATTGGTTTCATTTTAATTTGTTTAAAAATTAAAATGTTTGCGGGGACATTTGACCAACGTTAAGGAATTTTTGTTCCTTATTTGTTCACTATTTTTTTTAAAACTTTTGGAAACCCGCATATATACGGGCTTCCTGAGTTTCTGCGGAGAAAGAGGGATTCGAACCCCCGGACCTGTTACAGTCAACAGTTTTCAAGACTGCCGCAATCGACCACTCTGCCATTTCTCCAATAAGTCGTGCACCAATTGCTCAATGCGGTTGCAAATATAGCAACCTTTTTTGATTACAGAAATATTTTTTCGGGAAAAGTGATAGTTTTTTGACGCATGACAGTCAAGTGTTTCATTTTGTTAGCATTACAGCAATCGGCAAGGCTTAGAAACTGCCTGAATAAATCATGTCAAAAAAAAAGCGAGTTTAAAACTCGCTTTTCCTTACTAATCTTCCGGGCTTATGCCTGCGCCAGAAGTTCGGTTTTTCTCGCTTCAAGCGTACTGATAAAAGCATCCACCTCGGTAAGCTCCTGCAACACTCTGGCTAAATCCATTTCTTTTTCGAGTAAAGCTACCGTACCATAACTCTCTTTACGGGTTTCTAAAAGAAACTTTTTGTACTCGAGTCTTGTTTTCTTGTTGAGGGCATCATCTTTCGAAGGACCTTCGGGCAAAACCCCAATGATGGTCTCCGTAGCCGATAGTTCTGCAAGTACGCCTTGCAGTACGGCATCAAGCTCCTGAGAAGTCTCGGCGTATTTGGTGGTTAAACGTTCGTCTGAAAGGCGTTTGAAATTCAAATCCGCTTTTTCTTTCGCTGCCCAAGACAACAATACGTTGCAATCGGCTACCTGTGTCAGGTTTGTAATAGAATAGTTCATGATTAAAAAAATTAAATGATTAATAATGCAGCGGCATTTTCAAACAGCAGACCATTTTAGTTAAGTTTATTTGAATTTAATATCTATTTAACATTTTTTAGTAATTATACGTAATGACCAGCAGTGTTAATTGCGTATAATCCCTGAATCTTTACTTGCATTTCTGAGTTGCGATTGTAGCAACAGCTTTTCGAGTTCGAGCAATTCCAGTTTGTGTTGTAATTCCGCTACGGTATCTTTAACTCCGGCTTCTACTAATGTAGCTTTTCTCACTAGAGCATTAGGAAGCCCTGATACACTGCCTCTACCCGATTCGCGGCTTGCCAAAAATTCGGTGAGCAGCATTAACCTGTCCTGCGCCTGTTGCTTTTTAGTAGCTGCGGCGATTCTTCTTACGGTAAGCACTTTTTGGTATTCATTTTCCTTAAGCAGGCGCTCAATCCGCTCTGTTATGGCTTTTTGCTGAGCAGGATGCACAGGTCGTGAGGTCGTATCAGCGGATTGTATGTAAACTAGCATTTCAGCAAGCAACTGTTGGGCGTGGGGTGGCAGATCGCGCTTGCCGGTTTCAAACATGGCACACTGGCTGCGACTCACGCCGAGAAGCATCGCAAGGTCTTGCTGGGTAACCCCCAGTAAAGTCCGGATGGTATTTTCTTTTTTCATGGCTTGAAGGGTTGTGACATTTTTTTCGCAGACAAATATTTTGCCACAGTTTTTGTGACATTTTTTTTGAATGAAAAAATTTTGTCACAGATTTTGTTGCAAATTTTCTGGATTAATAAAATTTGCAACAGTCGGGGAAAAATAAATCCAAATAAATTTGCGCAATCAATTCATTGCATATATATTTGCAACCAATTCGTTGCGCAATAAATTATATATAAAAATGAGAAGAGATGTATTTCAGGCATTAGCCGACCCCACACGAAGAGCAATATTGCTTTTACTTGCCTCACAAGCCATGACCCCTAATGCCATTGCAGAAGAATTTCAAACCAGCAGACAGGCCGTTTCCAAGCATATTCAAATGCTTACGGAATGCGAACTGGTAAAGCAGGAACAACAAGGCAGGGAAATTTATTACTCCCTTGAAATTACAAAAATGCAAGAGATTGATCAATGGTTAGCCCAATTTAAAAAGATCTGGGAAAGCCGTTTTGATCAATTGGACAACGTATTATTAACCATCAAAAAAAATAAAAAATGAACAACAAGCTGCCGTTTGATTTTACCGTAGACAAAACGACAAAAACGGTCACTGTAAACCGGGTATTTGATGCCGAACTTGCTTTGGTTTGGGATGCCTTTACGAAACCGGAAATTCTTGACCAGTGGTGGGCACCTAAACCCTGGGTCTCCAAAACAAAACATATGAATTTTGAAGTGGGAGGTCGAAGATTTTACGCCATGGTAAGCCCTGAGGGGCAAGAGCATTGGTCCATTCAGAAATATACCTCTATCAGTCCGAAAACCAATTTCAAGTATTGGAGCGCTTTTGCTGATCAGGATGAAAACCCCAACTTGCCGGGGTCTGAATGGGATTTGAATTTCAGCGAAGAACATGGGGTAACGACGGTGGATATTGTTATTTACAATGAATCGCTTGAACGTATGGAGAAGATGATTGAAATGGGTTTCAAAGAAGGTTTCACCATGACATTAAATGCCTTGGTCATCTTAATCCAAAGCTTAAAAAAATAGTCCGATGAAGGCAACAACACTTTTAGCCAATAGCACCATTACGTTCGGTATCATAGCTGTTTTATGCCTTGCCACTTTACATTTTGTTAGTTCCGAAATGAAGCCTAGTTTTCGTATGGTCAGCGAATATGCACTTGGACATCACAAATGGTTAATAACATTGTTCTTTTCCGGTCTCTCCGGCCTCGCATAAAAACAGGCGTTAAAAAATTAAACTCAAAAGCGTTAAGAGCTAGGTTCAGTTTGTGCCGCAGGAGAAACCTTTAGGTTCACGAACACCATAGGCAAAAAACAATAACCGTGTGAGTAGTTGAGCTAGCTTAGCTTTTGAATTTATTTTTTAGCCTGTTTTTATGCAGCCTTGAATTTTTGCTTCTTTTAGCTCACTGGTTAATATTTTAGTGGAGTTCGCTGAACCTCCTCCGTCGGTTTGTTTCAAGACAAATCGTAGCGCCAGCGAAGATTAACCAAACTCCGCTTAGAATTATTATCAGTGCGGTAAAAGAAGAAACACCTGATGCAACACAATTGCATAACATTAAATTCATTAAAAAAATATTTTCTTATTTTCGTTTGATCCAAATTAAAAAAATAAAAAATGTTAGCACCAACCATACAACGTCTTGAATACTTAACAACCATCATTCCCGCGCTTCTTACCGAAATTGGAGCAGAAAACTTCTCGCTAAAAACCCAACCCGACAAATGGAGTAAAAAAGAAATCATCGGACACTTAATCGACAGCGCGACCAACAACCATCAAAGATTCATTCGCGGTCAGTTCGAGCCACTTCCTGAAATCAGTTATGATCAGAACAACTGGAATAAATTTAATGCCTATCAGCACATCGATGCGGCTCAAATCATAGCATTCTGGACTTCTTACAACAAGCATCTTATAGAGATCATCAAAAGAATTCCGTCGGAAAACTTGCTAAACGAAGTAAAAATCGGAGCCAATACTGTTACCCTGAAATTCATCATAGAGGATTATGTCGCCCATTTAGAACATCATTTGAAACAAGTAGTCGAATACTAAAAAAGCAATATTGAATTACCATGAACCCGGAAATTAAAAACTACAACAGCACCCAAAACAGCAGCGATCAGGACATTTGCGACCAACTCGCCACAATCATTGACAGCGAACTCCAAAAAGCGGAAAGCAAAATTTGGCATGCGCATCCGGTTTGGTTTTTAGACGGAAATCCTATCGTAGGCTACAGCAAACAAAAGCCCGGAATCCGGCTGATGTTCTGGAGTGGTGCCGATTTTAATGAAGACGGTCTCAATGGGAGAGGTCAAAAATTCAAAGATGCTTCTATATTTTATAATCATGCTGCGGAGATCAAACCGGAGGATTTAAAAAATTGGCTTAAGAAATCAATAGCCATTCAATGGGATTATAAAAACATCGTCAAAAGAAAAGGCATATTAGAAAGACTGACCTGAACAGGAACAACACAGCCCATCATCATGAGGGTTTCAACATTCCTGATGATGCCTACAAGCTCAATTGCGTTTACTCATAACAGCAAACACTTTTATCACATCATGAACGGTAAAATCAGACACAAATTTTCATCAACATCATGGCAACATAACGCCCCGGGCGGATGGTACTTTGTTTCAGTTCCGGAGGATATAGCCAAAGAAATACGGGAAAATTTGAAATGGCAGGAAGAAGGTTGGGGAAGATTAAAAGCGGCTGCCAAAATCGGCAATACCCACTGGGACACGGCAATCTGGTTCGACACCAAACGAAATACTTATTTACTGCCTCTGAAAGCCGACATCAGAAAAAAAGAAAATATTGAAATCGGCCTTAATGTAGCCGTAACGATTTGGGTTTAACAGGAATCCAATGATTCTGAATCAATAAGCCACATAGTCCGTAATCTCCAGACCATACCCTATCATCCCGACTCTTTTGGCGTGCTCGGCATTAGAAACCAAGCGTATTTTAGAAATATCGATATCATGCAAAATCTGCGCACCGATGCCAAAATCCTTGATATCCATCTTGATCTGCGGCGCTTTAAAAATGCCTCTGGATTGCAATTCTTTAAGCTCCGAAATGCGGTTCAGTAAATTGGAAGTCTGCATTTCCTGATTGATAAACAAAATCGCACCTTTGCCCTCGTCGTTCACCAGCTGAAACATATCATCGAGTTTCTTATCGGCATTGTTGGTCAGCGTTCCCAAAATATCATTATTGACTAAAGTCGAATTGATCCTCGTGAGGATCGGCTCGCCAATATTCCAGGTGCCTTTGGTCAGCGCAATATGAATTTGCTTGTTGGTCGTCTGCTGGTAAGCGCGCAATCTGAATTTCCCGAAACGCGTCTCGACATCGAAATCTTCTTTTTTGACAATCAGACTGTCGTGCTGCATGCGGTAAGCGACCAAATCTTCTATCGAAACGAGTTTGAGGTCAAACTTCTTAGCCACTTCGACGAGTTGTGGCAAACGCGCCATCGTGCCGTCTTCGTTCATGATTTCAACGATCACACCTGCCGATTTGAAACCGGCGAGTCTGGCAAAATCTATCGCAGCTTCGGTATGTCCTGTTCTTCTCAACACACCGCCTTGTTTGGCAATCAACGGAAATATATGCCCCGGTCGTGCCAATTCATAGGATTTAGTATTCGGATCGGTCAATGCCAACACCGTTTTTGCACGGTCAGAAGCCGAAATCCCTGTCGTGACGCCATTGCCTCTCAAATCCACAGAAACGGTAAAGGCAGTTTCCATCGGATCGGTATTGTTGCTTACCATCGCATGAAGTCCGAGTTCTTTGCAACGGTTTTCAGTTAATGGTACGCAAATCAATCCGCGTCCGTGGGTCGCCATAAAATTGATCATATCTGGTGTCACCAATTCTGCCGCAGCAAGAAAATCGCCCTCATTTTCCCGGTCTTCATCATCCACCACAATGATCACTTTGCCCTGACGAATATCTTCAATAGCTTCTTCAATGGTGTTTAGTTTTATTTTTTCAAGTTCCATGAATGACAATTAATTTTGAGATGGGAAAAGTTTTTTAAATAATTTTTGAAAAGGAGCCATAATCGAATCAATATTAATCAAGCCGATATCATTAGTAGCGCGATAAGTAAGCAAAATGGCTAAAGGCATCAATATGAAAGTCGATAGCCAGCATCCCAAAAATGGGGTAATTTCATTTTCCTGTGCCACTTTTTTACCAAAAGTGTTGACAAAGTGAAAGATGATAAAAATGGTCATGGCAAAAACAATCGGAAGCCCAAGACCTCCTTTCCTAATGATCGCGCCCAATGGTGCTCCGATAAAAAACATCAACAGACAGGCAATGGCAATGACAAACTTTTCATACAAGGCGATCCAGTGTTCGTTGATGGTTTCTATTTTAGAAAATAATTCGTTCTTATAACTTTCCACCGAAAAAGTGCTGCTAATGACATTGTTCGAAGCCATATTTAGGATTTTGGCGCGTTCCGACGAAGGAAAATTATCGAGTAATTTTGGCTTGAACACCTGGCTTGGATGGTTTTTGTCGTCACGCTTATTTGACATCATTCCCATTCTCAGATACGTATTGTCAGAAATCGAAATGATATCCTTGCGGTAATTGGCATTCAGCGAATCCAACGTATACAACAATTCACTGATATTAAGCATTTTGTCCGTGTCTTTAATCTGATCTTCATTTTGGTCGGTCGAATTCAGCTTGGACAAATCAATATTGATGATGTATTTTTTAAAACCACTTTTGGCAAAAGGAATCTTGTTGCGTTCCTCATATTTTTTGGGCACCAGATCTTCGTAATAATAACCGTCATTCAAAACGAGTTTAAGGATGTTGGAATTTTCATTGCTAACAAGTTCCCCGGTTTTGGCCTTAATCACATTTTTGCTGCCGTCATAGCTGTTGATCTTTTTGTGGATCGTAACACCGGTAAGGAAATTCCCGTTATAGCCCGACTTCTTTTCCACTTTGATGTTATACGCGCCCACGTCGCTGAATTGCCCTTCTGCAATAGCCATAGCGGGTTTCATCTGGGCGATGCTTTTCCTGAAATTGATAAACTTATATTCAGCATACGGAATCACATTGTTGGCAAAAAAGAAAGCGGCAAAACTTAGAAACACAATGAATACCGTCAAACCTCTCATGATTCTTTGCAGCGAAATACCGGCCGATTTCATAGCAGCAAATTCGTAGTTCTCCGCCAGATCGCCAAAAGTCATAATCGATGCGAGCAGCACCGACAAAGGCAACACCAAAGGCACAAGGCTTGGCATTTTAAACAACAGGAACTTCAGAATCATCATGAAATCAAGGTCGCGACCCGCCAATTCGGAGATGAAAAGCCAAACGGTCTGAAGGATAAAAATTAATAAGAGGATTACAAATACGGTCGCAAATGTAGTGATGAATGATTTTAGAATGTATCTGTCGAGAATCTTCACGTGCGGTTAATCTAGCTTATTGATGTAGTATTTTGGATATTTACCCGCCTCAAAGGTAAATTGATTTTTCGATAAAGGTTGGTTGGTTTTAAAAGAATTAACGGTCAAGGTGGTTTTCGTACCGTTTTTCCCAATCTCAATCAGGTTATAGATGTTTTTGGTCTGGGTGTCAATGCCTAAAAGAATTTCCTTTCTTTGGTCTTTACCACTCGTAGGCACCAATTTGACGTATTGGATCTGGCGCCCTTTCACATTTTGTTTGATGTCCCAGGTATATTTGTAACCGCTGTTGTAAAACGTCAGCATTTTGGAAGGCGTGATCGCATTGTCGTCTTTCTCATTGAGTTTTGAGATTGAAACTTCCTCATCTTCCGGATTGATCGTGTATATTTTTTTGCCGTCGAAAATCTTGGTCACGCCCATGAGGTTCAGCACATACATATTGCCTTTCATGGTCACATTGCCTTTACTTTCCTGATTGATGTTCTCTTTGACATTGTTCAGGGCATATTTGAAATCAATCACGACATTGTCGTAACTTTTGACTTTGGCAGTCACCTGGTCTAATAAATCTTTGGCTTTTTTGTCCTGGGCTTGTAGGCTGAAACCCATGAAAAGGAATAAAACAATTGAGGCAAGCGTTTTCATGCTATAGGTTATTTTGTTCATTGTTAAAAAATTGATCTAAGGCGCTGAGATCGGTAATATTCACATTTCGGGCTTTGCTTCCTTCAAAAGGGCCAACGATTCCGGCAGCTTCGAGTTGGTCAATCAACCTGCCTGCCCTGTTATACCCTAATTTTAATTTTCTTTGAAGTAAGGAAGCGGAACCTTGTTGTGCAGTTACGATGATCTCTGCGGCCTCCCGAAAGAGTGAATCCCTTTCAGAAATGTCGATATCAAGATTGATGCCACTTTCATCCCCTACAAACTCCGGAAGCAGATACGCTTCAGGATACGCTTTTTGTGAACCAATGAATTCCGTAATTTTTTCGACTTCAGGCGTATCGACGAAAGCACATTGCACACGCACGACGTCATTTCCGTTGGTATACAACATATCGCCTCGCCCGATGAGCTGATCAGCTCCTTGCGTATCGAGAATTGTCCTTGAATCAATTTTGGAAGTTACCCTGAAGGCAATCCTCGCGGGGAAATTCGCTTTGATAATCCCGGTAATGACATTCACAGAAGGCCTTTGTGTAGCAATAATCAAATGGATTCCGATGGCTCGGGCCAACTGCGCCAAACGTGCAATCGGGGTTTCCACTTCTTTTCCTGCGGTCATGATCAAATCGGCGAACTCATCAACCACCAAAACGATATAAGGTAAGAATCTGTGCCCATTTTCCGGATTCAGTTTTCTCGATTTGAATTTTTCGTTGTATTCCTTAATGTTGCGCACCATCGCATCTTTAAGCAACGAATAACGGTTGTCCATTTCTACGCAAAGCGAATTCAACGTGTTGATTACTTTAGTGTTATCGGTAATGATTGCATCGCCTGAATCCGGTAATTTCGCGAGGTAATGTCTTTCAATTTTATTGAACAAAGTCAACTCTACTTTCTTCGGATCGACCAAAACGAACTTCACTTCGGCCGGGTGTTTTTTATACAACAACGAAGTCAAGACCGCATTCAAACCAACCGATTTTCCTTGTCCGGTAGCTCCCGCCATCAACAAGTGCGGCATTTTCGCCAAATCGACCACAAAAGTTTCATTGGAAATGGTTTTCCCCAAAGCAATCGGCAATTCCATTTCAGCTTCCTGAAATTTTGCAGAACCGATGACGCTTTTCATCGAAACCATCGTCGGGTTTTTGTTCGGAACTTCAATACCAATCGTACCTTTTCCGGGAATCGGCGCGATGATACGGATGCCCAACGCAGAAAGCGATAACGCGATATCGTCCTCCAAACTTTTAATTTTTGAAATTCGGATTCCGGCTTCGGGAACAATTTCATAAAGGGTTACCGATGGGCCGACCGTCGCTTTAATTTGTGCAATCTCGATTTTGTAATTGCGCAGCGTTTCAACAATGTTGTTTTTATTTTCTTCCAATTCCGCCTGATTGATGGTAATGCCGCCACCGGAATATTCTTTTAAAAGGTCAAGCGTCGGGAATTTATAATTCGACAATTCCAAAGTTGGGTCGAACAAACCGAAATCGGCAACAAGACGTGCGGCAAGATTTTCATCTAAAGTAGCTTCTTCGGGTGCTTTTTCAATGACGAACGATTCGTCATCTGTGGCAATGATTTCCTTAACGGGTTCGGCTTTTGATTCTGGTTTTTGCGGAACCATTTCAAGCGTCGGTTGCGGCTTTATGGACGGTTCGAGCACAATTTCAGAAGGATGATCTATTGTAGGTTTTAAGGCTTCTTTGTTGATTTCAAATTGAGAAACAGGCTTCAAGGTCGGTTCTTCAATATCGTCCTCTTCTTCTTTGACGGCAAACTCTTCAAGGTTGTAAGTGCTTTCAGAAACTGGCACCTGCAATGAGGCTAAATCGTCGTCCAGCTCTTTTTTATTGCGTTCAAAAAACGATTTGACGGTATCGGGAGAAATCTTGATTTTGAATATCAGATAAATGATAATGCCAAAAATCAAAACCAATAATGTTCCGATTCTGCCGATGTAATCCTGAGAAAACAAATTCATTTCATAACCAATCGTTCCGCCGAGTTCGGGCAATGAATTGGCGAAAAAACCGAATAAAACTGAAATCAGTACAATGGCGAACAAATCCCAAAACCAGATGTTTTTGAGTTTTTTCAGCGGAATATCGAGTGCGAGAAAAGCGCCCGTAAGGAAAAACAATTTGACGAAAAGAAATGAAGCCGCACCAAAACCTCTGTAAATGAAGAAATCAGAAAGTATAGCACCAAATTTACCAAGCCAGTTTCTAGACTTTTCAGCGCGATCCGCCCACAGCCCAATGGTACTTTGATCTTCGTGTCCGTATACGAAAAACGAAACAAAAGCCACAAACAAAGCAATCGAAAATAAGACAAACACACTACCAATCAGGAGTTTGTGCTGTCGGGTGATGCGCCAGGACTTTTTAACCTCGGGCTGCCCATCCTGCTTTTTGTCTTCGGTTTTCTTTACTGTTTTGGCCATGCTTTTTGCGGTGCTTTCATTAAAAGTAAACTATAGAAATTTCGGAATGTAGATCATCAAAATCACTGCAATCGCGGTCATCGCTGCAAAAAACACAGCGCCAGCCGCAATATCCTTGATGAATCCGATTTTTTCGTGGAAATTCGGATGGATGAAATCAGCGATTTTTTCTACGGCGGTGTTCAATCCTTCAACGCTCAAAACCAATCCGATGACTAAAGTCTGAACCATCCATTCGGTCATTGAAATATTAAAATAAAACCCAGCAATGATGAGTAAAACGCCTAGTGAAGATTGCACCATCACGCTATGTTCTGTAGTAATCAATTTAATCGCACCTTTCAATGCGAATCCCATGCTTTTTAATCTTCCTGTAAAAAAGGTATTGTCTTTTTGAAACTCCATGCGTGTAATATTAAAGTGCCGCCAATGCGTTTTCGTAATTGGGTTCGTCGGCGATTTCAGCCACCTGCTCAGTATAAACGACTGTTCCGTTTTCATCGAGCACCATGACCACTCTGGAATGCAAACCGTTGAGCGCGCCATCAATCATTTCAAGACCGTAATCTTTACCAAAACTTCCGGTTTTAAAATCCGATAAATTCATCACATTCTCGATGCCTTCAGCGCCGCAGAAACGTTTTTGTGCAAACGGCAAATCGCGCGAAATGCAAAGCACTTTGGTGTTTTGAAGTTGGCTCGCTTTTTCATTAAATTTTCTGACTGAAGTAGCGCAGGTTCCTGTATCGATACTTGGGAAAATATTCAGCACCAACCGACTTCCCGAAAAATCGGCTAAACGCACCGTGGATAAATCATTTTTGACTAATGCGAAATCGGGTGCTTTGGTGCCTGTTTTTGGCAATTCCCCTGAAGTGTGTATCGGATTTCCTCCTAATGTTATTGTTGACATGGCTTATTTTTAAGGCTCAAAAGTATGAAAATTATTTGAGATTCGGTTTTAGAAATTGCATCTTAAAATTTAAAGTCGTGCCATCAATTTGAAGCCTGATGGAAGTAAATTCTGTTAAAGGTTTTTCCGCAACGGCAAAGTGACTATTTTTGTCGAAAATTTTTACATTACTTTGTGTTTCAATTGCCCTGAAATGCAAAAGCGCAGCAGACTTACATGACCAAAAAGATTATTATAACATTCGTTGCAGTATTGGGGATCGTTTCTTTTTATTCGTTCAGAAATGAAGAAGTTTCGCCTTACCAAACATTGTATTCCCAAAACCTGTCCGCCAGCCTTCTGCAACAAAAAGAATTGTTTCATTTGATTGAAAGTGTAAAAGTTTTAGACAGCGCTTCTAAAAAAACCATCGCAAGCCAAATCAGTAAAAACAGAATACAGCTCAAAAAAATCGATTTCTGGCTGCGGTATTTCGAACCCAACGTTTATAAGAAAATCAACGGCCCGTTGCCCGTAGAATGGGAAACTGAAGTTTTTGAGAAATTTGAAAAACCCTACAAAAGAGAAGGCGCCGGATTGACTGTGGCTGAGATTTACATGAACGGAAATGATGTTGAGAAAAATATTTTGCTTGATGATGTCCGGATTTCAATCAACGCTATAGAAACTTACAAAGCCGAAGCCATCACCAATAATTTGAAAAGCGCCGACGTTTTTTATCTTTGTAACCGATTGTATTTGTTGAATTTAGCAACTATTTATTCGACTGGATTTGAATGTCCGAATACTGAAAATATCATTCCTGAATTGCAGCAAATGTTATCCGATGTGAATGAAATTTACGCTGTCTACAACTTATCTTTCCCTGAAAAAAAACTGCCGAACGATTATCTGAAGTTGTATCATCAAGCCATTGATTTTGTCAAAAAACAACCAAAAGATTACACAAAATTTGATCATTTTACTTTCATTAAAGATTATGTCAATCCGTTGTTCAGGCTGAATCAACAATACCTTACAACCTATCAGGTCTTGTCCAAAAGCAATATGGATTATACCCTGAACGATCACGCAAACTCTATTTTTGATAAGTCATTATTTTATGCGCAAAACCAAAACGGCATTTATTATAAGATTAAAGACACTTTGGTATTGAAAGAAATTGACAGCATCGGGAAACTGCTTTTCTACGATCCAATCCTCTCGGGCAACAACCAAAGAAGTTGCGTTTCGTGCCACAAATCAGAGGATTATTTTACCGATACTTCTGTTAGAACTGCTCTGCAATTCAACGGAAAAGAGGCATTAACGAGAAATACGCCGAGCCTGTTAAACGTGCCATACAATCACCTGATTATGCTCGATGGCAAGCTGCTGACTTTGCAGGAACAAGCCAAAACAGTGGTTACGAACCCAATCGAAATGGGCAGTAATGAAGAGGAAATGCTCCAAAAAGTACTGAGTTGCCCGACTTATAAAAAGGCTTTTAAAAAGTTCGCGAAATGCACACCGGTCGAAAATAAAATTTCGCTGAACCACATCTATTCCGCACTCACCACTTATTACAGCAAATACAGCCAATACTATGCGCCTCTTGATGAAGCGATGAACAAGAACAAGCCTTTGAAAGAAGACGAGATCAAAGGTTTCAACCTGTTTATGGGCAAAGCGCAATGTGCGACCTGTCATTTTTTGCCGACTTTTAGTGGCATCAAACCGCCTTATATCGGGAATGAATTTGAAGTCATCGGCGTGCCGTCAGACACTACTTTTGCTTCGCTTGATAGCGATAAAGGCCGTTACGAAATCAATCCTGCGACAGAAACCATGAATGCGTTCCGTACGACCACAATCCGGAACTCCGAAAAGACAAAACCTTACATGCACAACGGTGTTTTTAAGACTTTAGAGGAAGTGATTAATTTCTACAATCGCGGCGCGGGTTCAGGACATAAACTCGTGGTTCCAAATCAGACTGCGACAGCAGATTCGTTGCATCTTTCCTTGATAGAGAAAAAACAACTGATCCGTTTCATCAAATCGCTCAATGAAAACATCCGTTTTGAAAAACCGCCATTACATTTACCACAATCAAAAATCAACGCTTTAAATACGAGACAAGTTGGAGGAAAATACTAAATACATCAAAACCGGGCTGTTCATTTTCATGCTCGGACTTCTGATTACAGCCTGCGCCACGCAAAAGAAAGCGCAATATGACATGCCACCCGGATTGCAGGAAAAGAACCAAAAACAGTTCATACAGTTCTTTACCGAAGGCGAAGCGTATTATGCCGTGAGTTGTGCCGAATGTCATAATAAAAAAGTGAATCATAAAGTGGTTTTGCCACAATTCACTCCCGAGCAACTCGAACTCTACATCGTCCGGGTCAAAAATCCAGAGCATACCAAACGATTGACTACAAAAGACGTTTCGGACGAGGAGTTGCAAAAAATCATGTTTTTCCTCAAATACAAAAAGAAATAGAAAGCAATCCTTACGTTTATTGACCTTTAACGAGTATTTTTGGCGTTCATCGAAGTTTGTTTTTAATTCCTTCATTCTACTTTTACTTTGCACGAGCAAAGTTGGCAAATAGCCATATTTAGTGTTTTTTATAAGTCAAAATGAAGAAAACCTACTTCTTATTTTTCGTTTTTTTGTACGCCGTTTCGATCGGGCAAAACCTATCCGTTTTTCCGCAGGGAAGTGCTTGGAAATATTTAAATGACCAGAATGATCTCGGAACATCCTGGAGAACTATAGGCTTTAACGACAGTGCCTGGAGCATCTCAGCAGGCGAAATCGGTTATGGCGATGGCGATGAGATGACGATCATCAATCCGCCTACAGGCACCAATAAACACCACACCATTTATTTTAGAAAAACATTTACCGTAACCAATCCGACTGCTTATCAGTGGTATGCGTTGGGTTTGCTTCGTGATGATGGTGCCGTGGTTTATCTGAATGGAAAAGAAGTCGCCCGAAGCAATATGAGTAACAACGATATGGCCTACTCTAATCTGGCTGCTTCCGAAGTAAAGGATGGCGCTGAGGCTACTTTTTACGGATTCAATATCAGTCCGTCTTTATTTGTGGAAGGCGAAAACGTGCTGGCGGTTGAGCTCCATCAGGCGCAAATTGATGATCCTGATTTGAGTTTTAATGCAAAACTGGATGCCGTTCCTTATCCGGATTGTGTCACTCCCAAAGTGACCGTGTCATCGACGACTACAACCTCAGCGTTGCTTTCATGGACTTCAGTTTCAGGAGCTTCATCTTACACCCTTCGCTACCGACGCGCTTTGACCGGTATCTGGACCATGGCGACAACTTCAAATACAACCTTCAATATTACCGGTGTATCGCCAGCCACAAATTATGAATTTGACGTTCAGGCAATTTGTGCTTCACCAAGTGATTATAGTGTTTTAGACCATTTTACGACGCTGACCGCCTATTGTAACACTCCAACCTCACTTCTGGCTAACAATATTACGGCAGCAACAGCTACGATTTCATGGGCAGCTGTGGAAGGTGCTTCAACATACAACATCCGATACCGACGCATCGGCACCAACGAATGGACCACGGCTACAGCCGATTCCAATACAAAACTCATTTCAGGCTTGTTGGAAAACAGCAGTTATGAAGTTCAGGTGCAGGCTTCTTGTGTCATTACAAGTGCTTTCAGCGCCTCGGAAAATTTCACGACGCTAACTTCTGGAACCGCTTATATTATCCCGGCAAACGGAACTTGGAAATACCTCGACAACGGAACAAATCAAGACACAGCTTGGAGAAATACAAATTTTAATGACAACGCATGGTCTAGTGGCAATGGCAAATTCGGTTATGGCGAAGGCGATGAAACCACTATCATCAATTATGGAAACAACCCCCAGAACAAATATGTGACGACTTATTTCAGAAAATCGTTTTCCGTGAGCAATCCTTTGGCTTATGCTTCGATGTTGTTTGAAGTCATGCGCGATGATGGTGTGGTCGTATACCTCAACGGAACGGAAATCTTCCGCAACAATCTGCCAACAGGCACGATTAACTATAACACTTATGCTATTGTTTCTGTAGGAGGCACCGATGAATCCGCTTGGTATAGCGTTCCAATTGATACCGCCACACTGCTGACCGGAAATAATGTCATCGCGGTTGAAATTCACCAACAGTCTTTGGCCAGTTCAGATTTAACTTTTAACGGCCGTCTGTCCTCGACCATTCCTGCATCCTGCGGCACGCCCGATGCTTTAATAGCTACTGATATCGCTTCTGCTACAGCTACTTTGAACTGGCAAGCGGTTATTGGGGCGTCAAGCTACAATGTGCAATATCGATTGTCTGGCGCTGAAGAATGGACTACAACAACGACAACAGCAGCTTCAAAAGTAGTAACAGGACTAATATCGGAAAGCGCTTACGAATTTCAGGTTCAGGCAGTCTGCACTATTGCCGGTGCTTACAGTCTGAAAGCCAATTTTTCTACCGTCGGATTGAGTTGTGGTATTCCAAGAGGGTTGAACGTTCCACAGGTTACCGGAACCACTGCAAAACTTCAATGGCAGTCCGTGCCGAATGCCGTAAGCTACGACATTCGTTACCGTCAAATTGATACGGAAGATTGGAACACAGCCGAAACTACTGCGACCTCAATTTCAGTGAACGCACTAACACCACAAATTGCATACGAGTTCAAAGTTCAGGCGGTTTGTACGATACCAAGCGGTTATAGTGAAACCTATAATTTCATTACCACAACCGCCAACTGCACGATACCAACAGGGCTCAATATAATTTCTAATAGTTCCTCAACGGTTTATCTGAACTGGGACGCCGTTACCGATGCCTCAACTTATAATGTACAATACCAATTGTCCGGAACCAATGCCTGGGTGACCATAACCTCATCGACCAACTCCAAAGTAATTTCGGGTTTGAATCCGTCAACGCATTACGAATTTCGCGTGGAGGCGGTTTGTCCGTTTAACAGCGGGTACGGTCCGGTAGTTCACTTTACGACTTATCCTTCGGGAACCGATACTTTTGTGGCAGCCAACAGTTCCTGGAAATATTTAGACAACGGAAGCAATCAGGGAACCGCCTGGCGTAGCAATACCTTCAATGACGCTTCATGGTCGACAGGAAATGCCGAATTCGGTTATGGCGATGGCGATGAAGCTACGATTATTAATTACGGTACTGACCGTGAACGTAAATACCTAACTACCTATTTTAGAAAAAACTTTACGGTCATCAATCCTGCCGCTTATACTGAACTTACTTTAGGAGTTGTCTTTGATGATGGTGTAGTGGTATACTTAAACGGAAATGAAGTGTATCGGGCGAACATGCCTGCCGGAAACATCAACTATAATACACCGGCAAACGCAACGGCTAATGGCACAGAAGAATCGGCATGGCATACGATTGCTTTGAATTCATCACTTTTTTCAACGGGTACTAACGTATTGACTGCGGAAGTGCATCAGGTGGCCTATGACAGTTCGGATCTGAGCTTCAATGCGCGCTTGGTGGCTCCGAGTGGAACACCTTCCATTTCCGTGACGCGTGGTGCTTACCTGCAGAAACTTAATTCCAACGGCGTTACGATTCGTTGGCGAACAGATCTTGCCTGCACCAGCAATGTCAAATACGGAACCAGCGTGGCTTACGGAAGTAATATTTCGGATGACAGCCTAACCACCGAACATGAAATTACCCTGACAGGGCTCACACCGGGAACTAAATATTACTATTCCATCGGAAGTATTACGGAGAGTTTTCAGGGCGATCTCAAAAACAATTTCATCACGGCGCCGGTTACGGGCAGCACTGCTCCTGTTCGTATTTGGGCGATCGGCGATTTCGGAAACGGCACCAACAACCAGTTGAATGTGCGCAATTCCTATGTGAATTACACAGGATCGACACCAACCAATTTATGGATTTGGCTCGGTGATGACGCCTACTCTACCGGTCAGGATGCAGAATTTCAAAGCCGTGTATTCAATCAGTATCCGGAGCAGTTCAAAAGTATGCCGTTGTTCCCTACTTTGGGGAATCACGATTATGCCGATGTTGGTTATCTCAGTGCTTCTGCATTGGGCACCAATTTTCCTTATTTCGCGAATTTTTCTTTACCGGAAAATGGGGAATGCGGTGGCGTACCTTCGAATTCCCCTAAATATTATTCGTACAATTATGCGAACATTCATTTCATCTCGATTGACACTTATGGTTGTCCGAGCACTGAAGGAAGTCCGTTGAGAAATTGGCTGGAAAGCGATCTGGCGGCCAACACCCAACGCTGGACAATCGTTTACCTGCATTATCCGCCTTACACCATGGGAACCCACAACAGCGACACCGAATTGGAACTCAAGCACGTGCGTCAGAATATCGCGCCGTTATTGGAAAGCTATAAAACCGATCTGGTACTTGCCGGGCACTCGCACGTGAATGAGAGAAGTTATATGATGAAAGGCCATTATGATATTTCCACTACGTTTGCCGAAAGCATGAAAGTGAGTCCGCAGACCAACAATTTCGTAAAAACTGCGCCTTATGACGGAACCGTTTACGCTGTTTGCGGAACTTCCGGACAGAATCCTGAAGTGGTAAATCAACCCGGTTTTCCTATGCCGGCGATGTATTTCAACAACAACACCAACAATTGCTCTTTGGTGATTGATGTCAATGGCGATTTCTTGTCTTGCAAATATCTTACTTCTACTGGTGTAATTGCCGATGAATTTACGATTACCAAGAATTAAATTCCTGATAAAAATAAAACCACGGATTCAAGAATATTTAGTTCTTAAATCCGTGGTTTTTGTTTTGGCAATGGATCAATAAACCCCTTTTTCCCCAAGTTGTTTAACTCATTTCGATGCCGTTCTTTTCTAATAATTCGATTAAATAACTGCTATGGTTCGGATCGTATTGTTCGATGCCGCTTTGGTACCATTGCAGAATGATGTGCAGTTGGAACGAAGTATAATCTTCCGTGTCGATGCTTAAACCCAACATGCCGGCGAGCAGAAAATCTTCGAGAATTTTGGTATTCACGATACGTTTGGGCACGCCGTTGCGCAGCGAACCGTTCATGCTCTCAAATTCGAGTCGGCCCAGATTAAATCCTGTGGTAAAAGCGTCATTGTCTCTTTTGGTGTTGATGCGAATCTTCGGATTCAGACCGTTGGAATATCCTTCAAAATAATCCAAACGGTAAATCGGGCTGTGGATATTTTTCATATAAATAGGTTGACGCATTTGTAAATCATACCCAAACTTAAAAACTAAATTCCAATAACGATTTTAAAATCGTTGAAATGGAAAAATACTCTTCAAATCACAATTGCAGTGACGTTTATCGGTGAAATATGTTCTAAAAAGATAAGGTTAAAAAACCGTTATTATTTCATGAGCCAATGACAACTTCTTTTTTATATCTTCGCTTCTCTTTATTTAAATAAACCTTTCGGTGATATTGAAGCAATACAAATCATACATCAGATAAGCAATGAACAACAAATGGGAAAAATTTCTGAAAGAACTGGCTAACCTTGGCTTCTTTTGGTTTTTTGGCATCTTGTTTTTTTTGGTATTCCGGATCGCTTTTATCTGTATTTACCATAAACAGTTAACCGAGCCAGTAGCCGCGAATGAATTCGCAAAAACCTTGCTGATGGGTTTTCGTTTCGATTGCACTGCCGTTTCTTATTTCCTGATATTGCCTTTCCTATTGTTATTGTCGCTTTCGTATTTCGATCGGTTCAAAGTCATCCAATGGGTTCGTATCGTATGCCAGTATTTGTTTGTGATATTCTCGACAATCATTTGCATCGTGACCATCAATTATTTTGCGGAATACCACAACCAGTTCAACAACTTTTTGTTTTTGGGTTTGTATGACGATCAGAAAGCGGTATTCAATACGATCCTTGAGGATTTCCATCCGTGGTGGAATCTGATTGCGATCATACTGTCGATTGTAATTGGTATTTTCATTTTACGCTATTTCGAAAACAAAGACTTCATTTACAAGCAACTTTCGAAGCTACATTTCAAAGGAAATAAAATGATTACCGTTGTTGTTGCCTTGATTTTATTTGTTTTCAGCATCCGCGGTTCGGTAAACGATGTTCCGGCTTTGAGGAAATGGGCCGGTGTTTCTAGCGATCCGTTTCTGAATAAAACCATCATCAATCCTTACCGCTCCTTAATATATGCGTCCGAAGATTTTAATGAAATCAATATCCTCGATGGCAAAAATCCGTATTTGAGTGACAACGAATTCCACGAGATTTTTTCCAAACCGGCTGTGAGCGATTATTTAAAAAAGACTGCCCAAGGCGCTATGATCGAAAAACCAAAACAAATCTTTCTGGTCATCATGGAAAGTTACGATTCGTGGCCGCTGATGGACAAATACGCTCCGTTTAAATTCTCCACCCAACTCAGCGCGCTTAAAAACAACGGCACGCATTTCAATTATTTTCTGCCGGCTGCCGATGCGACTTTCGATTCGTTTGGCGGTATCGTGACGAATGTTCCTTATATGGGCGTCAACATCAGTAAAATTGGGGAACTCCATGAGCCGTTTGTCACTTCAATCTTTTCTCAATTTAAGAAACTTGGCTACCAGACCAATTTGTTTTATGGCGGATTTTCGAGCTGGCAAAATATCGCTGATTTTTCGAGATATCAGGGTGTCGATCGTTTTTTCTCGGCTACCGATGCAGGAGGCAACAGCGATTCCGGAACCTGGGGCGTTGAGGATGAAAAACTCTTCGATCTTGTCGTAGCCAAAACCGATACGACGAAATATTCGCTGAACATTATATTGACTTCAAGTTACCACGCGCCTTACACCGTGGATGTTTACAAAAAAGGATTTCCATACCACAGTGCGAAAGATTTCCCTGAAGCAATGAAAAAATACTACGATGGAAGCATGACGATGGAAGAACTCGGGCATTTGTGGTACAGCGATTACGCGATCGGAAAGTTTATGGAGAAAGCCACTAAAAAATATCCGACAGCCATTTATTCTTTTACAGGTGATCATTTCGGAAGAAAGTTCCCCAACAGCAGGCCAAATCTGTATGAAAGAAGTTCTGTTGGTTTGATCATGTACGGTAAAAACATTCCGAAATCCTACAACCAGACACCGGGCTCGCATATCGATATCATGCCGACATTAATTGAAATGATTGCGCCCAAAGGTTTCGAATATTACAGTTTCGGAACTTCGATGTATGCGCCACAGAAAGCGATGAGCATTTCGTACAACAAAATCGTTACAAAAGACCAATTGTATTACCTGCCTAAAGAAGCTCAAGTCGAAAAAATCGAACTGGCCACGATGAAAGCATCGCAAACCAGCAACACCCCTTTGTTAACGGACTACAACAAACAGATGGGATTGGCCTGGTACTACACGATGAAAGGCAATAAGATTCGGTAAACGGCGCCGTTATTGACTATTACTCTAAATCAACGAGTTTTATTGGACTTCGTCGGAGTTCTTTCGCACCCTTATATTTCTTCTCGAACTTTGTTTGCTTTTAGTTGACAGCTTATTCCTCATCAATAAGTGATATTCTGAAGTCCCTAAACAAACCTTTTTTATCAAAGTATGAAGAAAATCTACCTCATCATCTCACTGGTTTTAAGCCATTTATCTGCTCAAAGTCAAACCACTATTATTGCTCAAAACAGTTCTTGGAAATACCTCGACAACGGGAGCAACCAAGGCACCAACTGGCGCGGAGCTTCTTTCAGCGATACTTCGTGGGCTTCTGGAAATGCGGAACTCGGTTATGGCGATGGCGGTGAAGCAACAGTAGTTGGCAGTACCACAAAACCTGTCACTACTTATTTCAGGAAAACCTTTTCGGTGACCAATCCGGGAACTTACTCCAATTTCACCTTGAACGTATTGCGCGATGATGGCGCTGTAGTTTACCTCAACGGCGTAGAGGTCGCCAGAAGCAACATGCCGACGGGAACTATCAGCTACAATACCTTAGCCAGTTCGGAAATCACGGGAACCGGCGAAACGGCTTATTCGAGTTTTTCTATCAATCCTTCGATGTTCAGTGCGGGAAATAATGTGCTGGCGGTAGAATTGCACCAAGCCACTGCGAGCAATATCGATTTGAGTTTTAATCTAAAATTAGAAGCTAGTACCGGACTTTGCGGAACGGCTATCGGACTAAACACTTCGTTCGTTAATGCAACTTCAGCGACACTCAACTGGACTGCCGTTTCGGGTGTTTTAAGTTACAGCATCCAATACAGACCCATCGGAGCAACTATTTGGACGACTGTTAGTTCCTCAACCAATAATAAATCGATTACAGGACTTGCTTACGGAACTACTTATGAATATCAGGTTAAAGGAAACTGTCTGTTAGGCGGAAACTATAGTGCTCCGGCGACTTTTACAACCATAATGCCAACCTGCGATACGCCGACGCTGTTGACAGCAATAAATATTACAACGTCCTCCACTACGCTTACTTGGGCAGCCGTTACTGGCGCTACGAGCTATAACATACAATACAGAAAAACAGGAACAACCAACTGGACGACGACTACAGCGACAACAAACACTAAAGCACTTTCAGGTTTGACAGCGGGAAGCGGTTATGATTTTCAGGTGCAGGCGGTATGTTTGATTACAAGCGCGTATAGTGCTGTGGCTAATTTTACTACGTTGGCTTTAAGTTGTAGCACGCCTACAAACATCAGCGTTTCAGCGATTACTGCCACGAGCGCCACTATTTCTTGGACTCCGGTTTTAGGAGCGACGAGTTACAACATTCAGGGTAGAATAGTCGGTACCACCACTTGGACACTAATTCCTTCTACTACTGCATCCTACTCGGTAACAGGATTGACGCCGAACACGACTTATGAATTTCAGGTGCAGGCGGTTTGTGCCATTACCAGCGCATATAGTGCGATTTCTAATTTCACTACGCTGATATTAAGTTGTGGAACACCCACAGGTTTGAGTACCAGTTCAATCACAAGTTCTGGAGCGACGCTTTCCTGGACGGCAGTCAGTGGTGCGAACAGTTACAACATTCAATACAGAAAAACCGGAACCACCACTTGGGCAACGACGACATCGACAACGGCGAGCAAATCATTAGGCGGTTTAACCAACGGAACAGTATATGAATTTCAGGTACAAGCCGTATGTGCCATCACAAGTGTTTATAGTGCACCTGCTACTTTTACCACTTTGGCTTTAATTTGCGGAACACCAAGCGCATTAACTGCGAGTGCATTGATGACATCTTCTGCTACACTTTCATGGACGGCAATTAACGGAATTGCGAGCTACAACATCCAATACAGAAAAACCGGAACCACCACCTGGACGACGACGACCTCAACCACAAATAATAAATCAATAACCGGTTTATTGGCTGCTACAGCTTACCAATTTCAGGTACAAGCGGTTTGTGTTTTTAATGGATCTTATAGTTCAATAGCTGGTTTTACCACACTAGCCGTCTGCGACACACCTGCTTCTTTGAACGCAAGTGCTATTACGACGACTTCAGTCACTGTTTCTTGGGCAGCGGTTTCAGGAGCAACAAATTATAATATCCAATACCGACCGACCGGGAGCGCAACTTGGTTGACCACAACCTCAACGACGACTTCGAAATCACTCACCAATTTATTGGCTGCTACGGCTTATGAATTTCAGGTGCAAACCGTTTGTGTAGCCATAAGTGCTTTTAGTGCTTCTGCTAATTTTACTACGCTGACGCCTTGTGGAACGCCCGCAGGTTTGAATGCAACGAACATCACAACGACATCAGCAACCCTTTCTTGGGCAGTGGTAAGTGGTGCGAATAGTTACAACGTACAATACAGACCAACCGGAACTTCTATCTGGACTGCATTAACTGCGACCAATACGACTGTTGATTTGCCAAACTTGGCTATGGCTACCGGCTACGAATTTCAGGTGCAAGCGATGTGCTCGTTTACCGGAGATTTCAGTGCCATAACTAATTTTAATACGCTGACGCCGAGTTGCGGAATACCTACTGCTATGGAAGCTTCGAACATCACTGCTTTCTCTGCCGTTTTATCTTGGCAGGCTGTTACAGGAGCCACGGGATACAACATCCAATACAGAAAAAGCGGCACTTTAACTTGGGATTTGACTACTTCGGTGGGTAATTCCCTTACATTATTAGGATTGTCAGAAAGTAGCCTTTATGAATTTCAAGTACAGGCGGTTTGTACGGTCAATAATATTTATAGTGCGCCGAACAATTTCACAACGCTTACTTCGGGCACCAGTTTTATATTTCCTGCAAACTCGGCTTGGAAATATCTAGACAACGGCACCGATCAAGGAACAGCATGGCAAGCATCTTTCTTTGATGATAATACTTGGGCCAGTGGCAATGCTGAATTCGGATATGGCGATGGCGGTGAAGCCACTATAGTAAGTTACGGGCCAAGTCCGGGCAACAAATACATTACGACTTATTTCAGAAAAGCTTTTCAGGTAAACAATCCGTCGGCTTACTTTAGGTTTACCTTCGATCTTATCCGTGATGATGGCGCGGTAGTTTATCTTAACGGTACGGAAGTGTATCGCAACAACATGCCCGCAGGAACGATTGCTTACAACACTTTGGCATCAGCCGGAGCTGGAGACGCTGATGAGTCGGCTTGGTATACCGTTGCGTTGAATCCTTCGCTTTTTGTTGCAGGAACCAATGTGATCGCGGTCGAAATGCACCAACAATTTTATGACAGTTCTGACATCAGTTTCAATGGCAGATTATACGGAACCATTCCTTCAGCCTGTGGTACGCCAAGTGGTTTGAGTACGAGCGCTGTGGGTGCTTCATCAGCAACGCTTTCATGGCAAGCCGTTTCAGGAGCCACAAGTTATAACATCCAATACCGTCCGCTTTTGAGCGACAACTGGTTCACGGCTACAAGCGCAACGAATACAAAAATCTTAACAGGATTGACACCAACCACTAGCTATGAATTTCAAGTACAGGCGGTTTGTATGATTACAAGTCCGTTCAGCCCGATGGGTAATTTTACCACCAACGCTTTCACTTGTGGTACGCCGGCGAATGTCACTGTTTCTTCCAATAACGCGGCTACTGTTTCAGTACATTGGCAAGCGGTGGAAGGCGCTTCAAGCTACAACATCCAATACCAATTGGCAGGAACTAACGCCTGGATTACAACAACAGCAACCACCAATTCAAAAATCATTAGCGGATTGATTGCCACGACCACTTATGAGTTCCGTGTGCAAGCGGTTTGTTCTTTGAATGGAGATTACAGCGGTACTGTGAGTTTCACGACTTACACCAACGGTATGGATTATTTCATCGCACCGAATACCACTTGGAAATATTTAGACAATGGCACCGATCAGGGAACCGCCTGGCGCAATCCTTCATTTGATGACACTTCTTGGGCCAACGGCAATGCGGAATTGGGTTATGGCGATGGCGACGAGACTACCGTGGTCAGTTACGGATCGAATGCTAGCGCTAAATACCTGACGACTTATTTCAGAAAAACCTTCACGGTGATCAATCCGGCTTCTTATGCGGCAATCACTTTAGGATTGGTTCGCGATGATGGCGCTGTCGTTTATCTGAACGGCTCGGAAATTTACCGCACCAATATGCCTGACGGAACCATTGCTTATAACACTACCGCTACTGTTGGCGTGAACGGCGCTGACGAATCTGCATGGAATACGATTTCGCTGAATCCTTCGCTATTTATCGATGGTGAGAATACGTTAGCCGTGGAAATCCATCAGCAATTTTACGACAGTTCCGACATCAGTTTCAATGCAAAATTGACTTCCCCGAGCAGCATTACGGCTCCGGTGGTTACAAGAGGCGCTTATCTTCAGAAATTGAATTCGACCGGAATCACAATACGCTACAGAACCGATATACCATGCAATACGCAAGTGCAATATGGAACCAGTGTGGCTTACGGTGCAGTAGTTTCAGATGCGAATCTCGTGACCGATCATGAAATTACCATAACGGGCTTAACCCCAAATACAAAATATTTTTATACGATCGGAACTTCGACGCAAACACTACAAGGCGATCTGAAAAACAATTTCATTACGGCTCCGGTTACCGGAAGCAATACGCCGGTGCGCATTTGGGGAATCGGCGATTTCGGAAACGGAACCAACCACCAATTGAACGTACGCAATTCTTATGTGAATTACACCGGAGCTACACCAACCAATTTGTGGATCTGGCTCGGCGACGACGCCTACAGCAACGGACTCGATGGCGAATTTCAAAGTAGGGTTTTTGAACAATATCCCGATCAGTTTAAGAGCATGCCTTTGTTTCCTACTTTAGGCAATCACGATTATGCCGATATTGGTTATCTGAGTGCCGCAGCGCTAGGCAGCAATTTCCCTTATTTCTCCATTTTCTCTTTACCGCAAAATGGCGAATGCGGTGGCGTTCCTTCGAACTCGCCTAAGTATTATTCGTATAACTATGCCAACATTCACTTCATATCGATAGACACTTATGGTTGTTTGACTTCAGAAGGAAGTCCGTTGAGAACCTGGCTTGAAAGCGATTTGGCAGCCAACACCCAACGCTGGACCGTAGTTTATACGCATTTTCCACCTTATACGATGGGAACACACAATAGCGATACCGAGTTAGAGCTTATTCACGCGCGCCAAAATATAGTGCCTTTATTGGAAAGTTATAAAGTCGATTTGGTATTGGCCGGACATTCGCATGTGAATGAAAGAAGTTATATGATGAAAGGCCATTTGGGCAATGCTGCGACCTTCAACAGCTCGATGAAAGTTGGTTCACAAACCAACAATTTTGTCAAATCGCCGCCTTATGACGGAACGGTGTATGCCGTTTGCGGTACTTCCGGTCAGGATCCTGAAGTGGTCAACCAGCCTGCTTATCCGATGCCCGCGATGTTTTTCAACAACAACACCAACAATTGTTCTTTGGTGATTGATGTCAATGGTGATGAATTGTCCTGTAAATATCTAGCCTCAACCGGCACTGTGGTAGACAACTTTACCATCACGAAAACCGGTGGCAGCGCGAGAAACAGTAGCACAACAAATGAAACAGCAAGTTTAAGAGATGCTTTGAATGTGACGGTCAATCAAAATACGATTCATTTAGAGTATACTTTAAGCAAGGATTCTGAAGTGGCTTTTGAATTGTTGACCTTGATGGGCGAACGCATTACGACTTTCAATCAAATTCCGACCTCGCAAGCCGCAGGAATTTATAATTTCGATGTAGCCATGACCAAGAATTATTTGGTGGAAGGGCTTTATTTCATCCGAATGACCACGAACGGAAAATCGACGGTTAAAAAAGTATACGTAATGAAATAACCATTGCTATTATATAAAAATCTTAGTGAATTTCACTAATCAGCATGATTTCATAAGTGCAGGTTAGTGAAATTTGTACTTTCAATACCTACTACAATCATACGATTTGTATATTTACGTGCTTAAAATCTAAACTCTAAAAAATGAAACACCTTATAGACCGTTTTATCAGTTATGCAACTATTGACACCGAATCTGATCCGAATTCCACCACTACGCCAAGTACGAAAAAACAACTTGTACTCGCCAAACTGTTGGTCAAAGAACTCAAAACCATCGGGCTGACCGAAGTGACGATTGACAAAAACGGTTATGTGATGGGAACGCTCGAAAGCAACGTCGCCCATGAAGTACCAACCATTGGTTTTGTAGCACATTACGATACGACGCCGGATTTTACAGGTTTGAATGTGAAACCGAAAATCGTCAGGAATTACGATGGTGGCGATATCGTATTGAATAAAGCGAAGAACATCGTCTTATCGCCAAGTTATTTCAAAGATTTGTTGCTGTATAAAGGACAGACCTTAATCACGACCAACGGACTCACTTTACTCGGAGCCGACGACAAAGCCGGACTGACAGAAATTGTTTCTGCTATGGAACATCTGATCAAAAACCCGAACATCAAACACGGAAAAATACGCGTTGGTTTTACGCCTGACGAGGAAATCGGACGCGGTGCCGATTTGTTCGACGTTGAAAAATTCGGAGCCGCTTGGGCATATACGATGGACGGCAGCCAGATTGGCGAACTCGAATACGAGAACTTCAACGCTGCGGGCGCGAAAATCACGTTCAAAGGAAAAAGCGTGCATCCGGGTTATGCGAAAGGAAAAATGATCAATTCGATGCTAATTGCTAATGATTTCATCAACGAACTTCCGAAAAATGAAACGCCACAGGAAACCAAAGGTTACGAAGGATTTTTCCATGTGCATCATCTAAATGGTTCGATTGAAGAAACGGTATTGGAACTCATTATCCGCGACCACGATGCGAAGAAATTCAAGAAACGTAAAGAACTCATCCATTCGATTGCCAAAAAATTCAATAAAAAATTCGCAAAAAAATTCGGCGAAGATATCGTGATTGCGGAAGTGAAAGACCAATATTACAACATGAAAGAAAAGGTAAAACCTGTAAAATTCATTGTTGACCTTGCTGAAAAAGCGATGAAAGATTTGGGCATCAAACCGCTGATCAAACCGATTCGTGGCGGAACGGACGGTTGCAGGTTGTCGTATATGGGATTGCCTTGTCCTAACATTTTCGCGGGCGGACACAACTTTCACGGCAAATACGAATACGTTCCGGTAGAAAGCATGCAGAAAGCTGTTGATGTAATCATCAGAATTGCCGAATTGACCGCTACGACCGATTTCACCAAAAAAGAAAAAAAAGGTAAAAAGAAATAGCTTTGGAACAGGAGTCAAAACACCGCTGGGATAAAACCAACAGGTGGGGCGAGGAACTCGAACGCCTAAAGGAAATTCTTATCCAAACACAACTCGTCGAAACTACGAAATGGGGCGCTGAAGTCTACACTTTCAACAACAAAAATGTGGTCGGCATTGGCGGTTTTAAAAACTATTTTGCGATTTGGTTCTTCAACGGCGTATTTTTGAAAGACCCGAAAAAAGTGTTGGTCAATGCGCAGGAAGGCGTCACGAAATCGCTCAGGCAATGGCGTTTATATTCCAAAGATGAGATTGATGAAAAAGCGATTTTGAGTTACGTGAACGAAGCCATCGAAAACGAAAAACTCGGCAAAAAACTCGCGCCGGCAAAAAAAGAAGCCATCATTTCAGACTTCTTTCAAAACCAACTCATCGCAGATTTAGAGCTTAAAAAAAGTTTTGAAAAACTCACGCCCGGAAAACAGCGCGAATATCTGGAATACATCGACACGGCCAAACGCGAGGAAACCAAAATCACACGCATGGAAAAAATCAAACCGATGATTCTTTCCGGAATCGGACTGAATGACAAATACAAATAAACCAACACAGATTACAAAGATTTAATCCGTGAAAATCAGCCGAATCCGCGTCTTCCGCGTTCCATAAAAAAAGCCTCAATATTACTTGAGGCTTTTTATTTTCTATAATTCGAAAAATTATTTCTTGGCCAAAGCCGCGCTCAATTCCATAGAAATGGCAGAACGCTCCATTTTTAGTTTTCCTGACATGGTTTCGATGACAATTGTTGTCTCGGCCAATTCCGCGATTTTGCCGTGGATACCGCTTTTGGTGACGATCTTATCGCCTACTTTCAAATCAGATTCGAATTGCTTTTCCTGTTTGGCTCTTTTCTGTTGCGGACGTATCATAAAGAAATAAATGACGACGAACATTAAGATAAACGGCATAAAAGTTTTAAGTTGTTCCATAATATTGATCTGGTTATTTTATTGATATTGAGTTATTAAGTAAATTTAAGATTGCTTTTACATCAGACCGCGTCCGGTTTTAGTAAGTCGGTTGGTCGATTGGAATTCCTTGACCAGATTGTCGAGTATTCCGTTGATAAAAATACTGCTTTTGGGCGTGGAATATTCTTTGGCGATTTCGAGGTATTCATTGATCGTGACTTTAGCCGGAATCGATGGGAATTTTAGAAACTCACAAATCGCCATTTTAAGGATGATTGTATCGATTTCTGCAATTCTTTCGGTGTCCCAGTTTGGGGTTTTGTTGATGTATTCTTTGGCAAGCTCGGTTTCGTTGAGAATCGTTTTTCGGAACAAATCAATCGCAAACTGCGCATCTTCGCTGTCTTTGTAAATTTTTGGCACGGAAAAACTATCGATGGCATTGGGTTTCAAAGCCCTCAACTGTTTGATGATTTGCGTGTTGACTACCGGAATGTCATCTACCCAAGTGAGTTTGTAATCCTCGAGATAATCGTAAAGTTTTTCGTTGGCGGCAATCACTTCCATGAAAAGCGAGACAGCAAATTCCTGGTCTTCCTCAAACGTATTGACGCGGTTTTTCATGTAATTGGCATACAAGTCGCTCTTTTTGATGTCGGCCAAAAGCAATAAGATGTAATCGTCGTTGAGCGTCCAGTTTGTGATTTTGCGGTCTTCAATCGCTTTGAGTAACGATTGGTTTTCAGACAACATCCGAAAAATGGCGTTGTTGACAAACTTTTTGTTCGCGTTTTTTTCTTCAGCGGTCGCTAAATGTTTTTGGCTTGATTTGTCTAGAAAATGCGATTCTTTCTTGGCGATTTCAATCAACGAAGAAAGCATGAGCAAATATAAATCCAGGATATTGTCGATACTGTAGAGCAGGAATTTTTCCTGTTTTTCAAGGTTATCGGAACCACTTTGATGCATCGCGTAGATCGATTGCATTACTTTAACACGGATGTGACGTCTGTTTAGCACCTGGTAAGAACTTTTAAATTAGAATAGCCGAAAGGAATCCAATCGCCCGGCAAAAATAAGAATATTATTCAAACTTAAAATCATTTCGGAACTTCTTTTTTTGGTTTCGGGAATTAAAAATCGAGCGTTTCAATAGTAACTTTTTGTAATAGATTCGAGCCCGGAAATAAAAAAGGAGCCTATGTTACTAGACTCCTTTATGTTGTGATAATTATCGGAAATTATTTCGCGTTTTCTTTTTTTCTGTCTTCAATGCGTTTCTCTGCAATAGATAAAGCCGCCTGATGTGTTGTGATGCCTTGTTGTTCCGCAAAACTGAAAATCTCTAAAGTAGTGTTGTAGATATTTTCGGTTCTTTTCATCGCTTCTTCTTTACCGTAACCTACGATTTCGCCGTAAACATTGATGATACCGCCCGCATTGATTAAGAAATCTGGCGCGTAAGCAATACCTTTATCTTTCAAAATCTGCCCGTGGATTTTCTCATTGGCCAATTGGTTGTTCGCAGCTCCGGCAATGACTTTCGCCTGGATTCTGTTGATGGTGTCATCATTGATGGTCGCTCCTAAAGCACATGGCGCATAAATATCTACGTCGGCGCTGTATAAATCGTTACCTGTATATATCTGAGTGTTGTATTTTTTGCTGATTTCCGCTACCCTGCCCTCATTGATGTCAGTAATCTGAACCAAAGCACCTTCTTTGGTAAGATAATCCACAAGGGTTTCACCGACATGACCAATTCCTTGCACCAAAACCTTTTTACCGTCGAGTTTATCCGAACCAAATTTGTACTTCGCTGCGGCTTTCATTCCCATGTAAACTCCGTAAGCAGTCACTGGAGAAGGATTTCCTGAGCCGCCTCTAGATTCTGAAATTCCAGTCACGAATTTGGTCACTTCATGAATTCTGTCCATGTCTTCTGTGGTAGTTCCGACATCTTCGGCCGTGATGTATTTTCCACTCAACCCATTGACGAACTCACCGAATCTAGTGATCATTTCGGGTGTTTTTTCTGTTTTAGCATCAGCGATGATTACGGCTTTTCCGCCACCAAGATTCAACCCTGAAATCGCGGACTTGAAAGTCATTCCTCTAGAGAGTCTTAGTACATCATTTAATGCTTCCCATTCGTTGGCATATTTCCACATTCTCGTACCACCTAAAGCGGGTCCTAAAACTGTGTTATGGATTCCTATTATTGCTTTTAATCCAGTATCTTTGTCGTTGCAAAAAACGATTTGTTCGTGGTCATTGAAAGAGATTTGTCCGAAGACAGGATCCATTTTTTGAAGCTCTTTTGGCGTAACGATTTCTGTGGTCATAATTTTGAGTTTGCTATTCGGGGATTATCAAAAATGCTATGCAAATTTATTATTAAAATCAAAATATCATAATATATTTGGCTTTAATTGTTGATTTACTAAAATATTTTCAATATGCAGGATTTTATTCAATTACCAATAATGATTTAATTTTAACAGAACAACCGAATAATATTTTTATATTCTCACAATAAGATGAAAGAACTACAATATTTAAATAAATATTTCGTCAAATACAAATACAGTTTTTTAATAGGAATTATCACCACAATCGTGGCTCAGATTTTCTCGTTATTCACGCCAAAACTGATCAGCAAATCGTTCAAGGCAATCGAGGATTTTTCGAAACAAACTTCCGTCGATTCTTCGATCATCCAAAAGGAATTGATTCACAACATTTTACTCATTATCGCCACGACCATCATCGCCGGATTTCTGACTTTTCTGATGCGGCAAACTTTAATCGTCATGTCGCGCCACATAGAATTCGATTTGAAGAATGAAGTCTTCCGCCAATACGAAAACCTCTCGCAAAATTTCTACAAACAGAACCGCACCGGTGATTTGATGAACCGAATCAGCGAAGATGTCGGCAAAGTGCGCATGTATGTTGGGCCGGCGGTGATGTATACAATCAATACTTTCATCCGTTTCGCGATTGTGATTGTATATATGTATAATGTTTCGCCGCGACTGACTTTATATTCGCTGCTACCATTGCCGATATTGTCGTATGCAATTTTTAAATTAAGCTCCGAAATCAATACGCGCAGTACGATTTTCCAACAATACCTTTCTAAAGTGTCGAGTTTCACGCAGGAAGTATTTTCGGGAATCCGCGTGATTAAAGCCTATTCATTAGAAAACCAATACCAAAACAATCTCGTCGATTTGTCGGAAGAAAGCAAAACCAAAAGCCTGCACCTGGCCAAAGTGCAATCGTTGTTCGGGCCGCTGATGTTGGCCTTGATTGGCGTGAGCAACCTTGTCGTGATTTATTTCGGCGGCATGATGTATATCAACGGTAGCATCAAAAGTATCGGAACGATTGCTGAGTTTATTTTGTATATCAATATGCTCACTTGGCCGGTAGCTTCGTTGGGTTGGGTTTCATCGATGGTGCAAGAGGCTGAAGCTTCTCAGAAAAGGATTAATGAGTTTCTCAAAATCCAGCCGGATATTCAAAACAACCAACCTGAACATTCCAATATTGAAGGTTCCATCGAATTTAAAGACGTAAGTTTCGTTTATGATGACACGCTTATCCGCGCGTTGGACCACATCAGTTTTTCGATCAAAAAAGGGGAAACTCTGGCGATTCTGGGAAAAACCGGCTCGGGAAAATCGAGCATATTGTCTTTAATCAGCAGACTTTACGATGCAACCGAAGGCGAAATTCTCGTCGACGGTAAAGCAATCAGCCAGGTTAATCTTTACGATCTCAGAAACAGCATTGGGATTGTGCCGCAGGACGCTTTTCTGTTTTCGGATTCGATCAAGAACAATATCAAATTTGGAAAGGAAACCGCTTCGGATGAAGAAGTTCAGGAAGCCGCTAAAAAAGCCGTGGTGCATGCGAACATCATGGGCTTCAATAAGGAATACGAAACCGTTCTTGGCGAGCGTGGCATTACGATTTCAGGCGGACAAAAACAACGCGTTTCCATTGCGCGCGCCATCATCAAAAATGCTCCGATTTTGTTGCTCGATGATTGCTTATCGGCCGTGGATACTGAGACCGAAGAGGCCATCCTGAATAACCTATTGACTTTCTGCAAAGACAAAACCACGATCATTGTGAGCCACCGCGTTTCGTCTGCGAAAAATGCGGATCAGATCATTATTCTCGATGAGGGAAAAATTATACAACAAGGTTCTCATAATCAATTAATAAACGAAAAAGGCTATTATGCGGAACTCTATCTGAAACAACTTTCGGAAAAAGAATTGTCATAATTTTTGTTTTGTAATACATTTTTTACCATTTTTGACACGAGCGTTAGTCGAATCGGCGAAGCAAATGAAATTATTACCAAACTAATTGATTCTAGGATTATGAGAGAACATGATATGTTAGAAAAAGAAGAGATTTTTTCTAAAGTTTTAAGAGCCGGAAGAAGAACGTATTTCTTTGATGTAAGAGCCACAAAAGCTGATGATTACTACATTACGATTACAGAAAGTAAAAAATTTACCGAAGAAGACGGATCGTTTCATTTCAAAAAACACAAGATTTATTTGTATAAGGAAGATTTCGCTGCTTTTACAGAGATATTAGAGGACATGACTTCTTACGTGCTTAACCATAAAGGCGAGGAAGTGATTTCTGAACGCCACCAAAAAGATTTCAAGAAAGAATATTCAACAGAAAAAACAGAAGAAGCATTACCAAAGGCCAACAGCTTTACCGATATCGATTTTGACGATATTTGATTATTAAATTCAGAACGATATGAAAAGTCCGAAAGCGTTAAGTTTTCGGACTTTTTTTATGCCGTTAACAGAAAACACATCAATTTAATGCAACCTTAACATGGCGGCATTGCAATGTGAAAATCAATGCATTACACTTTAAACTAAGCGTTTTTCTATGCCTTGCCTATAAAAAAAAACACAGCTAAAAAATAAAATTAACATTTATTTTAAATTTATCTTTTTGTTCCGTTGGTTTATAATGAAAATAATTTAATTTTGAATCGGAAAAATTAAAATTGAACGTTTCAAAAGGTTGTCTATACCGACTGAAAATTAAGTTTTTAATCCCGGTATTTTTGGAATAATCAGTCGTGGTTTTTCAAACTGAATGTCCATTGAATTAATGTCGTTGCATGGCTCTTTTATAAAAAGAAGTATCTATAAATATTATGAAAATTATTGCCCACAAATTGAATATAAAAATCTTACTCGCCTTTTTCTTGCTGACCAGTAATTTGTTCGCACAACAAAGCACTGTAGCGTTGAAAGAAAAATCAGCAGCTTCTGTTTCAAAACATCGTTTAATATCCGATAATGCCGATACAAAATCTGAAGCGCGCTCAAGTTTGGCACCTAGCGCAGCCATTACTGGGAATTTTAGTATCTGTTTGCCCGGACCAAATACTACTCAATTAACCGGCCCTGGAACACCGGCAGCAGTAAATCCGTGGGTGTCATCTGCTACGGCTGTTGCTACTATTGACAATGCAGGTTTAGTAACCGCTGTTGCTTTCGGGGTTACAACCATTCAGTACACGGATAACTTAGGTAATATTTTTTCCGCCAATGTTTACGTATCTACATTTCCGACCATCACTTCTCCGAGCGGATTATTCAAAACTTGTGCAGCTGGAACACTTCAATTGGCAGGATCGAATTTCCCTAATGCCACATTGCCATGGGAATCTCTGGATCCGGGCATAGCAACAGTAGATAGTTTTGGTTTAGTAACAGGTGTTTCAGGTGGAGTCGCCAGAATTTTATATAGGAATTTGGGAGGATGTACGGTAATCCAGAATGTTACCATCGATCCTTTATTGTCTCCAACTATTACTTGTGGCGCTACTACTTTCAATCAAATTATATTCACTTGGCCCGGCGTTTCCGGAGCTTCAACTTATACCATTGTATATACCGTCAATGGTGGACCGTTCCAGTTTGGTGGTTTTGGAGTTGCTACCAATTATACCAAATCAGGATTATCACCGGGTGACCGTGTTGACATTTATGTAACACCATCCGGACCAGTAGGCTCTTGCTTTACTGCGGGTACAACATTTTGTTTTACCACCGCTTGTACCCTTGCGACCAGTCCGTTGGCACCTAGCATAACACCAACCAACCCAACTTGTGCTACCTCGACAGGATCTGTAGCGATTACTCCAGTTGCGGGAGAAACTTATAATTTTGATGGTGGTCTTTTCAGCGGAACGCTAACCTACAGCGGATTGACAGCTGGGACTTCTCATAATATCATTGCTAAAAATGCTGTGGGATGTACTTCTCCGGCTTCCAATTTTACTTTAGGACCACTGTTGGCGACACCTGCTGCTCCTGTTTCGGGTGGTAATATCACCCAATGTGTGCAATCGCCAATCCAGACTTTGACCGCTACGGCAACGGTACTTGCAGGGGAAACCATCACTTGGTATAACGCTGCTTCGGGTGGTGCTGTAGTAGCTTCACCTACATTAAACGCTATTGGAACCGTTACTTATTATGCCGAAACCAATAATGGAAGTTGTAATTCGGCCACCAGAACAGCTGTCACTTTAACGATTAATGGAGCTCCAGTAGCTCCAGTTTCTGGGGGTAATGTCACGCAATGTGAACAATCACCGATTCAGACTTTAACGGCAACAGCCACCGTACCAGTTGGACAAACCATCACTTGGTATAACGCCACTACTGGTGGCGCCACTGTTGCATCGCCCACTTTAAATTCGACCGGGACTGTAACTTATTACGCAGAAGCAGGGAATGGTTGTCCATCATTGACCAGAACTGCTGTGACTTTAACCATCAATGCGGCTCCGGCGGCTCCGGTTTCTGGAGGTAACATTACGCAATGTGAACAATCACCGATTCAGACTTTAACCGCGACAGCTACTGTACCTGTGGCACAAACCATCACTTGGTATAATGCCGCTACGGGTGGCGCTACAGTTGCTTCACCTACATTGAATTCGACTGGGACATTAACCTATTACGCAGAAGCTGGAAATGGTTGCGCATCTTTGACCAGAACTGCTGTTGTATTAACCATTAACGCGGCTCCCACAGCTCCGGTTTCTGGAGGTAACATTACACAATGCGAACAATCACCGATTCAGACTTTAACCGCTACTGCAACTGTACCTGTTGGACAAACCATAACCTGGTATAATGCCGCTACGGGTGGCGCTACGGTGGCTTCCCCAACTTTGAATGCTACAGGGACTGTAATTTATTACGCTGAAGCCGGTAATGGTTGTGCGTCTTTGACCAGAACTGCTGTGACTTTAACCATCAATGCAGCTCCGACGGCTCCGGTTTCTGGGGGTAACATTACACAATGTGAACAATCTCCTATACAAACTTTAACCGCAACCGCAACGGTACCCGTTGGGCAAACCATCGCTTGGTATAATGCCGCTTCGGGTGGGGCTACGGTGGCTTCCCCAACTTTGAATTCGACAGGAACAATTACTTATTATGCAGAAGCGGGGAATGGTTGTGCTTCATTGACCAGAACCGCTGTCATATTGACCATAAATACTGCTCCGGGTGCTCCGGTTTCAGGTGGTAACATTACACAATGTGAACAATCACCGATTCAGACTTTAACGGCTACGGCAACTGTACCCGTTGGACAAACGATCACTTGGTATAATGCTGCTTCGGGTGGCGCTACAGTGGCTTCCCCAACTTTGAATGCTACAGGAACAATTATTTATTACGCAGAAGCTAATAATGGAAGCTGCAATTCTACAACCAGAACACCTGTGACGCTTACCATCAATACGGCTCCGGCGGCTCCGGTTTCTGGTGGGAATATTACACAATGTGAACAATCACCGATTCAGACTTTAACCGCTACAGCAACCGTACCCGTTGGACAAACCATCGCTTGGTATAATGCTGCTACGGGTGGCGCTACGGTGGCTTCCCCAACTTTGAATGCAACCGGAACAATTACTTATTACGCAGAAGCTGGAAATGGCTGTCAATCACCGACCAGAACGGCAGTCACACTAACGATTGATGTGGCTCCTGCAGCTCCGGTTTCGGGTGGCAACATCACCCAATGTGAAATGTCTCCGATTCAGACTTTAACAGCAACTGCCACAGTGCCTGTTGGACAAACAGTGATTTGGTATACTGCCGCGAGCGGTGGTGCGACCGTAGCTTCGCCTACCTTAAATACTACCGGCACGGTTACTTATTATGCTGAAGCCGACAACGGTTGTCCTTCCCTAACGAGAACAGCCGTAACCTTAACGATTAATTCTGTTCCTGCTGCCGCTCCGGTTTCTGGCGGAAATATTACGCAATGTGAACAATCGCCGATACAAACTTTAACGGCTACCGCTACGGTTCCGGCTGGACAAACGATTACTTGGTATGATGCCGCTACCGCTGGAAGTGTTGTTGCTTCCCCAACTTTGAATACTACAGGAACCATCACGCATTATGCAGAAGCTAATAATGGTTGTCCGTCGCTAACGAGAACTGCAGTGATCTTAACGATCAATCCTGTTCCTGCGGCTGCACCAATTTCTGCTGGTAACATTACGCAATGTGAACAATCACCGATACAAACTTTAACGGCTGCCGCTACGGTTCCGGTTGGGCAAACGGTTATTTGGTATAATGCCGCTACCGGAGGTGCAACGGTTGCTTCGCCAACTTTAAATACTACCGGAACCATTACTTATTATGGTGAAGCCAATGATGGGACTTGCAGTTCATTCAGCAGAACTGGAGTTACATTAACCATCGATACGGCTCCGACAGCTCCGGTTTCTGGAGGTAACATCACCCAATGTGAACAATCACCAATACAAACTTTAACCGCTACCGCAAGCGTCCCTGTGGGGCAAACCATCACTTGGTATGATGCCACTACCGCTGGAAGTGTTGTTGCTTCGCCCACTTTAAATACTACAGGAACCATCACTTATTACGCAGAAGCCAGTGATGGAACTTGTGCTTCACTAACAAGAACCGCCGTTGTATTGACCATTAATGCAGAGCCGAATGCTCCTGTTTCCGGTGGCAATATCACCCAATGTGAACAATCACCGATTCAAACTTTAACCGCTACAGCCAGCGTTCCGGTCGGACAAACCATCGCTTGGTATAATGCCGCTACTGGTGGTGCTACTGTTGCTTCACCTACTTTGAATTCAACTGGAACGATTACTTATTATGCGGAAGCTGGAAATGGTTGTCCGTCGTTGACCAGAACTGCAGTAATATTAACTATTGATGCGGCTCCGGTAGCTCCGGTTTCTGGCGGAAATATTACACAATGTGAGCAATCACCGATTCAGACTTTAACCGCTACGGCAACCGTACCTGTTGGACAAACCATTACTTGGTATAATGCCACAACTGGTGGCGCTAGTGTTGCTTCGCCAACATTAAATACTACAGGAACCATTACTTATTATGCGGAAGCCAATGATGGAACTTGTGCCTCATTGACGCGAACTGCTGTTGTATTGACCATCGATGCCGCACCTACGGCTCCGGTTTCCGGCGGTAATATTACACAATGCGAACAATCTCCGATTCAGACTTTAACCGCTACGGCAACTGTACCTGTGGGGCAAACCATCGACTGGTATACTGTTGCTACTGGTGGAACTGCAGTGGCATCGCCAACCATAAGCACAACCGGAACCACCACTTATTATGCAGAAGCCAATAACGGTTGTCCGTCTTTAACCAGAACCGCAGTGATCTTAACAATCAATCCTGTTCCTGCAGCGGCACCAATTTCTGGAGGTAATATTAAGCAATGCGAACAATCTCCGATTCAAACTTTGACCGCAACAGCAACGGTGCCTGTTGGAGAAACAGTGATTTGGTATGATGCTGCTAGTGCTGGAAATACGGTAGTCACTCCGACATTAAATGCAACCGGAACCATTACTTATTATGCGGAAGCCAATGATGGAACTTGTAGTTCATTCAACAGAACTCCGGTTACTTTAACCATCGATGCAGCTCCGACAGCTCCGGTTTCCGGTGGCAATATCACCCAATGTGAACAATCGCCGATTCAAACTTTAACCGCTGCAGCTACTGTGCCCGTCGGACAAACCATCACTTGGTATAATGCTGCTACTGGCGGCGCTACTGTTGCTTCGCCTACATTGAATACAACAGGAACCATTACTTATTACGCAGAAGCCAATGATGGAACTTGTACTTCACTGACCAGAACCGCTGTGACCTTAACCATAGATACGGCACCGGCAGCTCCTGTTTCCGGCGGTAATATCACACAATGTGAAATATCACCGATACAAACTTTAACAGCTACTGCTACTGTACCTGTCGGAGAAACCATCACTTGGTATACTGCTGCTATAGGCGGAACTACGGTCGCTTCACCCACTTTAAATACTACAGGAACAATTATTTATTTTGTGGAAGCTGGAAATGGTTGTCCTTCTTTGACCAGAACCGCAGTGACTTTAACCATCAATGCAGCGCCGGCAGCTCCGGTTTCCGGTGGGAATATTACGCAATGCGAACAATCGCCGATTCAAACTTTAACTGCTACTGCAACCGTGCCTGTTGGACAAACCATCACTTGGTATACTGCTGCTACTGGCGGTGCTACTGTTGCTTCGCCTACATTGAATACAACAGGAACCATTACTTATTACGCAGAAGCCAATGATGGAACTTGTGTTTCACTGACCAGAACTGCTGTGACTTTAACCATCGATGCGGCGCCGGCAGCTCCGGTTTCCGGTGGTAATATCACACAATGTGAAATATCACCGATACAAACTTTAACCGCTACAGCAACCGTACCTGTTGGGGAAACGATCACTTGGTATAATGCGGCTACTGGCGGCGCTACTGTTGCTTCACCTACATTGAATTCGACCGGAACCGTTACTTATTACGCTGAAGCTGGAAACGGTTGTCCGGCTTTGACCAGAACGGCTGTGACCTTAACCATCAATCAGGCTCCGTTCGCACCGGCTTTGAATGGTAATATCACGCAATGTGAGCAATCGCCAATACAAACCTTGAATGCCGTTTCAGCCATCACGCCGCTTCCGGGACAAAATGTAACTTGGTATACGACACCAACGCTCGGAACTGCTGTGACTATTCCGACTTTAAACACTACTGGAACCATTACTTATTATGGGGAATCAAACGATGGCACCTGCCCTTCTTATTCGAGAACGGCGGTGGTTTTAACCATCAATGCGGCTCCGGCGGCTCCGGTTTCTGGAGGTAACATTACGCAATGTGAACAATCACCGATTCAGACTTTGACCGCGACAGCGAGTGTTCCAGTAGGACAAACCATCGCTTGGTATACCGCTGCGACTGGTGGCACTACTGTGGCTTCACCAACTTTAAATACGACTGGAACCGTTACTTATTATGCGCAAGCCGGAAATGGTTGTGCTTCATTGACCAGAACACCAGTAACATTAACAATAAACGCAGCTCCGGCAGCTCCGGTTTCCGGTGGTAACCTGACAATATGTGAAGTATCACCGTTACTAACTTTAACCGCTACTGCAACTGTAC
>NZ_JAIXSL010000007.1 GCF_027484705.1 Flavobacterium sp. | reverse complement strand
TTTTCGGTTCCGAACATGATCAAATCGACGCATTTGGATTATAAAGGAAATAAATACGGCAACGAAACCTCGCACTATTTCTTAACCGGAGGTTACGTTTTTGATTTGTCGGACAATGTGAAATTCAAACCTTTCGCGATGGTGAAAACCGCTTTTGGCGCTCCGGTGTCTTATGATATCTCGACGAATTTCCTGTTCAATGAGAAGTTTGAGGTTGGCGCCACTTACCGCAAGGAAGACAGTTTCGGCGCGATGGTGAATTATGCCATTAACCCGAACCTCAGAATCGGATATGCTTACGACCACATCATCTCGGATCTGAAAGTCACCACGCCATCATCTCACGAAGTCATTTTGTTATTCGACTTAAATTTCCCGAAAAAAGTATCACAATCACCTAGATATTTCTAAAATCAAAAGCAATCTGACATGAAAAATTTTTATATAGCATTTAGTTTTGTGATAGCCATTAATTCACTCAACGCACAGAATGCAGCTACGAAGAAGGCCGATAAATTGTTTAATCGTTACGAGTATGTTGACGCTGCTGAAGAGTATCTTAAGTTGGTAGATAAAGGCAAATCGGATGCATACGTTTATAAGCAACTGGCCGATACCTATTACAATATGTTCAACACCACTGAAGCTGCTAAATGGTATGCCAGAGCAGTTGAAACCAATCCAGATGCTGAAACGTATTATCGTTATGCGCAGATGCTTAAAGCGAATGGCAAATATGAAGAGTCGAACAAGCAAATGCAAAAATTTGCATCCATGGCTCCGAATGACCAAAGAGCAAAAACATTTAAAGAAAATCCGAATTACGTTCCTAAACTCCTTGACAAACAAAAAAGTTTTGACGTGAAATCTTTAGAAATCAGCAGCGACAAATCTGATTTCGGAGCAGTGTTGTATGACAATCAATTGTATTTTACGAGCGCCAGAAACGGTTCGCGTAAAGAATACGGTTGGAATGAAGAGCCTTATTTGGATATCTACAAAGCCGATTACAACATTGACGGGACAATAACCAATGCCACAACGGTAAAGGAGCTTAATTCCAAATACCACGATGGACCGGTTTCCATCAGTACAGATGGCAATACAGCCTATTTTTCAAGCGACAGTTTCCGCGAATCTTCTTTTGAAAAAGACAAAAAAAACAACCTTAAACTTGGAAAAAACAACCTTTTTGTAGTTACTAAAGAAAATGGAAAATGGGGTAGCGCGATTTCATTGCCATTCAACAGCAAAGAATATTCTACGAGTAATCCGAGTTTGAGCCGCGATGGTAAAACATTGTACTTTTCTTCCAACATGCCCGGAAGTATAGGCGGTGTCGATATCTGGAAAGTTGCAGTGAATGCTGACGGTACTTTCGGCATACCTGAAAATATGGGCGCTAAGATCAACACTGAAGGCAACGAAAGTTTTCCATTTATTGCCGATGACAACAGCACACTTTATTTTGCTTCAAGCGGGAGACCTGGTTTGGGTGGTTTGGATGTGTTTCAGATTGATTTGGCTAAAGGTACTACCGCAGTCAATGTTGGGAAACCAGTCAATACAGAAAAAGATGATTTCTCTTTTACATTCAACAAAGCTAAAAACCTTGGTTTCTTTTCGAGCAACCGTAACGGGAATGATGATATTTTCTCAGCAACACCTGTTTGTGGAACCGAAGTGTTTACGGTCGTAACCAATGCTAAAACAGGCGCTCTGTTGGCCAATGCCAGCGTATCCATTGTTGATGACAAGAAGAACGTAATCGCTACGAAAACAACCAACGAAAAAGGAGAAGTATCGTATGATGTTGAATGTGAAAAATCATACAGCATTCAGGCCTCTAAAGACGGATTTGAGAGCAATACTTTTGCGGTAACCAAGACTAAAGGCGGACAAACCAAAATTGATGCTGCTTTACAGCCAATCGATGTGATTGTAACAGAAACTGAAATCATACTCAACCCTATTTATTTTGAGTATGACAAAAGTAACATCACTCAGGAGGGTGCTTTTGAACTTGATAAGTTAGTTCAGGTCATGAAGAACAATGACAAATTGATGATTTTAGCCAAATCACACACAGATAACAGAGGAAGCGACACTTATAATTTAAGTTTATCTGACCGCAGAGCCAAATCAACAAGACAGTATATTATTTCGAAAGGAATTTCGGCTAGCAGAATTTCAGCGAAAGGAATGGGAGAAATTGAACCGAAAGTAGATTGTAAAGAAGCTTGTACAGAAGAACAGCATGCACAAAACAGACGTTCTGAATTCTTGATTGTGAAGTAACAAACCATACAGTATTAAAAGCCGGGTATTTATTACCCGGCTTTTTTATTTGATAGATTCAATGCTACCGAATGAAAATAGATTTGCGAACTCTTATGCTTTTGATGAATTATAAAAAGGTTGTTATCTAAAATTAATGACCATTCCAATACCAAGTTGTTTTCCATTATAAAAGGGCGTTATTATGCCTACTTCTTTTTTAGACTTAAATATGTGGCTTTTCATATAAGGAAGCACCCAATAGGCTACTTTGGTGCTTAAGATTCCTATTCCTGCACCCATGGCCACATCTGATAGCCAATGCCGTCCGTTGTATATTCTAAAGAAGCCTGTGCCAGTAGCAACCAAATAACCAGAAATCCCATACCATACACTAACGTCTTTATATTCCTGCCATAGAAATTCAGCGCCTGAAAATGCAGTTGCCGTATGTCCTGAAGGAAAAGAATTGTTGGCACTACCGTCTGGTCTTTCTATTTGTGTTATTGTCTTTAGACTCATAACAGAACCCGACATTAATACATACGAAGTCGCTAGAATGATCGATCGGTCTTTTAAGTTGTTTTTACCCTTGATACCAACATTATTCAAAACATAAACAGAAGCAGCTGGAAAGTATTGTGAAAAATCATCAATCGTAATCTTCTCGTCAATATTTTCTTTGAGCTCGTCCCTGATTTCGACGTTGATGAGTTTCAGATAGTCGCTTTCAATGGCCACAATTCCGTAGGTCATCAGCGCAGCAGGAATAATTAACTGTTTTGGGTTGAATTCCGGTCTACCTCCAGCATTTTTTTTTAGACTATCATTGACGGTAATTTTTTGTGCGGAAATAGAGCAGGATATTATAAAAGTGAGTACAATCGTTTTTTTCATGCGGAAGGTTTGAAGTGAATACAAATAGAGACAAATGAGGAGAGACTTTATTATCAAGACATTTAAGCGATGATTAAAGATAATACATTCAATTTGTTCTGCAGCAAAAATAAGGTTCTACAGGTCTTTTTAAAATCCAATACAGACTTTTTTACAGATTAAATGAATCTATAAGAAAAGAATAGTTGAAAAAAGGCAGTCAATAAAGATTCAATTCGAATCTAGAGTGGATTGAACCAAAAAAAAGCGCTTCAATTGAAGCGCTTTTTTATACTCTTAAGAGGTTTCCTTAATTGATGATGATATCATCAATATTACAATTGGTCGTGAGTAAACCAGGACCACTGATGTTACTTCCGGTATATTCAAAAATAACATAGCCGTTTCCAGTTAAATTTGTAGGGAAACTATAAGTTCCTGAAGAAACGAAACTAGTCGTATTCGCGGTAGGCAATGTGAAATTTGTAGTGATATCATATAAAGTAGCACTATTAATCTTTTGTCCCGGAACATAATCCGTCGAACGGTATACTTTCAATCCCAATCCTGTTGAGAAAAAATCAGCATCTACCATGAACGACATAGAATTGGCTGCTGTAAAGTTTACAGGAACAATAAAATAGCTTTTGTTGGATTGTAAATTGCCGCCAAACGAACTCATTTGAATGCATTGAGAATTGTTAACCGTTTTAGTAATCCAGCTTTTGCTACCTAAAGCATCAAAATTCAGATAGTTCACAAAGCCTTTCTGATTGGCTGCATAACTGGTAAAATTTTCATTTAAAGTACTGAAAAAAGTGTATGTTCTTGGATTCGTGAGCTTAATGTCGTTTTCATTTCTAACAAGAAATTGGAAATCCGAGCCGAATTTGGTCATTATCCCTCTGAGTATTCCTCTTCCTGAAGGGACTTTATGGTAGGCAAAAAGCGCAAAAGAACTTACTCTAAAAAAACGGGTTGTTCCTCCAGCAATATCTACAATATCATGATTGGTAGCACTACCTCCTGAATCGATATCAAAATAAGTTCTGGCTAACGAACCATCAGCAAACTGAACGTTGTTAATTTCAATCAGCGTGTTTAAGTTTGCGTTGGTTGCTGCCGAGGCCAATGATACTGTTCTCACCATATTGTCTTCAGCAATGATTGTTGAAGAAGGAAATAAGTAATTTTGCCACTCATTTTCAGAAATTCTTCCAATTCCACCTTCGAACAATGCGCCAATTTTAAGCGAACCATCGATCACGGCAGTGTACAAACCTTGCATTTTGATGTATACTTTTCTACCAGGTGTAAATCCTTTTACATAAGACGAAAAGTTAGCAGTAACACTAAATCCGATAGGTTGTGAACTATTGGTAGGAATGTTTTGAAAAGAAATTGTATTGTAGAAAGTTCCGGTTTCATCGCTTGAAGTTACATAAGCTTCTATAACATCATTGGCGGTATATTGAACAGCATTGCCCGTGTTGTTAAAAGCCACAATGTCGGCAACGGTTTTGTTTGCCGTTAGTTCGTAGGTTACAATGCCGGTATCCGGATTGTCCATATTTGAATCCTCTTTTACACAACTCGTACTCAATCCGAGTACAACAGAAAAGATCGCTAGTGATTTAATTATTCTTGTTTTCATAATTTTAGTAATATAATCGAATGTTGTCAATTTGATAGGTACAGTCTAGATTCTGATTCACTCCGGATCCTTTGTATTTGAAGGCAAAATGTAAGGTTCCTTTAAAGCCTGATAAATCAATAGCTCCTGAATTTACATATTCATAGAAATCATTAAAAACAGTAGGTGTTTTTGCTGGTATACTGACCCAGCTTGACTGGTTAAAGTTAGCAATATTTCCATCATAATCTGTTGAAACCATTAATTCCAGGGTATTGTCAGCGGATGATAAAAACGCATGTGCTGATTGAAATACAAGTGTTTCACCTTCTTGCTTATCCATGTCAAATGCAGGCGAGATCAACCAGGCAACATTTAAATCCTGACGTAAATTAGCCTGAGACTGAAATGCTGTAAATTGGGCATAACCATCACCTTTGAACACTTCTTCAGTAAATTTATACGTTCCGATTTGCGCATAATTAGTCCAACCCGGTGTGTCTAAAGTTGTTCCATCAGTGTTGTCTGTGAAGTTTTCAATAAACAGCGTTGTTTTGGTTTGTTTGTTTTCAACGTCGCTGTCTTGAGTACAAGCTGTAAAAGCAAGAACAGCAAGAAGCACAAAACTATATAAAGAGATTTTTTTCATTTTATTATACTATTAAAAATTAATATAAAGATTCAGGAAATAAGTTCTTCCAAACCCGTAAAAATACTTCGGACCAAACGAAGGTGTGTGTGCTACATAGCTTCCAGTAGTATCTAAGTGTGACACATCTTGATTCAATTGTCTGAAACTTGAATTTCTTGCTTGCTCAAAACCACCTGTTTTGTAGGTAATGTCAAAAACGTTGTTGATGCTCGCGAAGAAGCCAAAAGTTTGGCCGCCAACTTTCCATGATTTACCACCGGTAAGATTGACAAGTGTAAAGTCTTTAAATTTTTCTTGCTCCAACAATTGATCTACTCTTTCTTGTGTAGCTTCGAAAAATGGAGTTCCAGTTCCGCTAAAAGCTGGGTCCAACAAAAAAGCCTCTGTTCTTAAGATAGGAGCCACATCGATATAATTGTTTGCCAAATAGTTGGCATTCGCACCGATCCACCAAAATTTAGGATCTCTATATTCCAAACCAAAAGAGGCGGCGGTTTGAGGCATACCAGGCTGTCTGTAGTTTTTCAAATTTGCGGTTCCAAAATCTCGTACAGGGAACGTATTGGTAGCTGTGGCCTGATCATCAATATTCAATTGAACCGTTGGATTACTGTCATAAGTATATTCACCATAATTAGCAGCCAGTGATATTTTAATCGTTTTTGATAACTGGTATTCTAAACCTAATTCAGCACCAATGTTCTTTTTGTTTAGGCCGCTGATAGTTTCAGCTACGAAGGCGCTTTCTCCATTTCCGGTATCTCCATCATCAACAGCGTCCGCAAAGAAGAAGGAAGTTTCAGTAGACCCTTTTATGTAAGAATAAAATCCAGTAATTCTTCCTTTGAACTTAGGTGTTTTGATGATATAACTCGCATCAACACTTGATACTATTTCGCTTTTTAGATCACTGTAAACATTGTCGTTGACTCTGGCATTGGCATAGGTATTCCTCAAATTAGGAGCCTTTGTAGCATAATACCCATTAAGATCGATAAAGTTACGACCAGTGATTTTATAAGTCAAACCGCCTTTGAATCCGAAATTATCAAAAGAAATTTTATCGCTTTTACCATAAGAGTTGGTAGGGTAGTAACCGTTTTTGTATAACCCATCTCTTTGATAATAGGTTTTAGAATAGTTTTGTGCCATGTAAAAATCTACCTTTTTATAGGTAAATTTAAACTGTGTAAAGGCATCTGCAGTGGTAGCCAATAAATTATAGTTGTATCCGAATTTATCGCCTTCCAATATTCTTCTGTCTGGATTGTTCAAATCTGTTTGTTGTTGGTCACCGGCACCAAAAGTGTCGATGTCTAAGAAATAATTCCCGCCCATTAAGTCTAATAAATTCTGAAAGTTGTGAGATCTTAACTTGCGGAAAGTGACTCCTCCATTCATCATAACATTGTCGCTTAACTGTGAAGAAAGGATAGAATTTGCCGTAAATTGCTCATCATCGGTACGGTCTTCATATAAGATGTAGTAGCTGTTTCCGTTAGCGCTTCTTCTATTCGCATCATACAACTCGTTCCAGTTGATTTGTCGGTTCGTTAAGAATTTTGCTCTAGAAGCTTCTAAAGTATTGACAGTATTGTTACCGATGTAGTTTCCATTGTCATCAAATTGCGTGGTGTAAAAACTAGGTAAATTTCTGTAGTACGTAGGGTCTGGATTGTCTTGCCCTTGATAATCCAAACGGCTGTTTCCCACCTGACCTATTTGGTAGCTTAAGTTGGTGTTGAGGTTGGTTTTTGAGTTAAGTTTCCAGTAATGGCTCAGCATTAAGATAGGCTCTTCAACCTTTTTTACCCTTGAGTTTCTTTTCTCACCATTTTGCCAGCCCCAGTAAGAGTTATACTTAATCCCAGCGATGTCGGTTACTTCATCCGTATTTGGTGAGTTTTTCCCTCTGTAGTTTTGTGCATATATCGCAGTAAGGTTTAAAGAGTGTTTGTCGTTGAATTTTTTCTCCACACTGGCAAACAATGAATTTGCGCTATAGTCAGTTCCTTCAAAATAACCTTCAGTGGCCCATCTTCTTGAAGCAGAAACCACAAATGCCCAACCATCGGTATTCATGCCAGAAGCATGCGTCCCCATTGTTCTCCAGCTATAGTTAGTATTTGTCCCAGAAAAAGAAACTCTAGATCCTTTTCTGTATACGGAAGCCCGGGTGTTGATTTCCTGAGTTCCTAAAATACCGCCGAAAGTATAATCTGAAGGCGCAGAACCTGATGTAAATTCTTGGTTTCTTGTAGCGTCATTCAGACCTCCCCAGTTACTCCATTGAGGTCTTCCGTCATAAATTTTAGCCATGGAAACACCATTAATCATTGTTGTTCCATACTCATTATCCAGTCCGCGAATTCTGAAACGCGCTTGCCCCCAATTGAAGGCTGCAGCTTGTTGAAATACATCCCTACTTGCCTGTAGCAAGCCTGAAGTACTTTCAGAACCACTATTGTCATCACCCAAATCATTTTCTGTGATGGTAATTAAACTCAATTGTTGTTCTTGTGTTTGGTCTTCAACAAAAAGCACCAAACCCAAATCAAGCAATTTACCCCGTGTAATCTCAACCGGAATCATCTGATCCGTATAGCCTTGGGTTTTGATTTGCAACAATTGATTTCCTTCTGTTACTTCCTTAAAAGTAAATTTTCCGGCATTGTCGGTCAATTCTGTGTAAGGAGAGTTTAAAATGGCAACAACAACGTTTTGTAATGGTTTCTGCGTTTTCGAATCAACAACTTTCCCGGTAACTCCAGTCAATGTTTGTGCGAAACCAAAAAGCACCTGCATTACAAATAATGTACTAATAACAAGTTTTTTCATAGATAATATTAATTAATTCGTCTTTTCCTAAGAATAATTATTTCTTAACGGATGCAAATGTACCTATTAAATTAATATTAATTACTTTTACAGCCAAGTTTATGTTAAACTTGATTTTAAATTAATACAAACATCACATGAGAATTAAAAATGTTTTCGCTTTTATCGTAATGTTTTTTATCGTCGGAATCGCAACTTCGCAGGAAAAAAAAGCGGATAAAAAGTTTATTGTAAACACCGTAGCGTTCTACAATTTTGAAAATTTGTTTGACACAATCAATCAGGCAAACAACGATGAAGAATGGTTGCCAAGAGGTGCTCAAAACTGGACCTCAAAAAAATACCACCAAAAACTTGAAAATTTGGCGCGTGTTTTATCAGAAATCGGAACCAATGACACGAACCATAATGCTCCTGTACTGATAGGAGGTTGCGAAATAGAAAATCGAGGCGTTCTCGAAGATCTGATCAAACAGCCAAAATTAGCCGTCAACGATTATGGTATCGTACATTATGAATCCCCGGATAAAAGAGGTATCGACGTTGCTTTACTATATCAGAAAAAACATTTCAAACCCATGAGTTCTGTCAATGTTCCATTATTGATTTACAGAAACGAATCTAAGGAGAAAGACAAGGAAACAGAAGAAGACAAGCTTGATAAGGACAAGATTGAAGCCAAAACCGGAGAGCGTGTTTATACCCGTGACATTCTTTTGGTTACAGGTTTCCTCGACGGTGAAGAAGTCAATGTCATGGTTAACCACTGGCCATCGCGCTCAGGCGGTGAGAAAAAAAGCAGCCCGTTTCGAGAAGCAGCAGGAAGACTTGCCAGAAAAATCATGGATTCCATATATAAGGTAAACCCGAATGCTAAAATTATAGCGATGGGTGACTTAAACGACGGAACCTATAACAAAAGCGTCAAAGAAGGCATCGGCGCCAAACGCAAAAAAGAAGAAGTTAAAGAATTTGGCGTTTACAACCCATTCGAGCAAATGGCCAAAGACGGACATTGCACCTTATTCTATCGCGACGCCGGAGACATCTTCGATCAGATCATGGTTTCAGAAACCCTAATCAAAACCGATTATTCATCTTTCCGTTACTGGAAATCAGGTATCTACAACAAACCCTACATGATCACAACGGTCGGGCAGTATAAAGGGTATCCTTTAAGACACGGTGCCAACGAAGTCGGTTTTAGTGACCACTTTCCCGTATACATCTACCTTATAAAGGAAGCCAAATAGAAAACCAAAGGATAGTGTAAACTATCCTTTTTTATTTACCTTAGTATCCTCAATTTTTAACGCTATGGCAACCCTAAAACCATTCAATCTCAATCAGTGGATTGACGAAAACCGTCACCTGCTCAAACCGCCCGTGGGCAACAAAAGCGTTTATGTAGATTCCGAAGATTACATCGTCATGATCGTCGCCGGTCCTAACGCACGCAAAGATTACCATTACAACGAAACCGAAGAATTATTCTACCAGCTCGAAGGCACCGTCAAAGTCATCGTGCAGGAAAATGGCGAAAGAAAAGAAATGGAATTGCACGCCGGCGATATGTATTTGCATCCCGCCCGAATGCCACATTCACCCGTACGTTACGAAAACTCCATCGGCCTGGTCATCGAACGCAAACGCGCCGGAAAAGGATTCACCGACGGCCTGCTTTGGCACTGCGAGAACTGCAACCACAAACTCTACGAAGTCTTTTTCGAGCTTCACGATATCGAGAAGGATTTCCTGCCACACTACGAACATTTCTACAATTCCTTAGACTTGCGTACCTGCAAATCCTGTGGCACCGTCATGGAAACCGATCCGCGTTACACCAAGTAGTTTTTTCAGGAGCCGGGAACCTGCTATCCATTCTATCTTTTGTTCTGAACCCCAGAACAAAAGGATGCCATTCCTATCAGGGCTAGGGCAGCCCGTTTCCTAATTAATTGTCAATTATCAATTATCAATTATCAATTAATCCTTACTTTTGCCATCGCACACGAGCAAATTTATTTGCGAACTGACGAAGTAAAAGATATAATTAAGAATAAAACATACATTTATGACCACAACCATAGCAGAACAATTCGGTATGACCGAAGCTTTAAAACAACTCGGCATTCAGGCCATCAACGAAGGAACTTCGACAGGACAAAACCATTTCTCCTCAGGCGGCATTTTAGAATCCTATTCTCCAGTAGACGGACAACTAATCGCTTCAGTAAAAATGTCCACCGCTGCCGATTACGAAAAAGTAATGCAGGCCGCTACCGAAGCATTCAAAACCTTCCGATTAATGCCTGCGCCACAACGCGGGGAAATCGTACGCCAGTTCGGCGAAAAATTGCGCAAAAACAAAGAAGCCTTGGGCAAACTCGTTTCGTATGAAATGGGGAAATCATTGCAGGAAGGTTACGGAGAAGTTCAGGAAATGATCGACATCTGTGATTTCGCAGTTGGTTTGTCACGCCAGTTGCACGGTTTAACGATGCACTCGGAAAGACCAGGGCACAGAATGTACGAACAATACCATCCATTGGGAATCGTCGGAATCATTTCGGCGTTCAATTTCCCGGTAGCGGTTTGGGCCTGGAACACAGCTTTAGCCTGGATTTCAGGAGATGTTTGTGTCTGGAAACCATCCGAAAAAACACCATTGTGCGGAATCGCTTGTCAAAACATCATCGCTGAAGTATTAAAAGACAATAACCTTCCCGAAGGAATCTCTTGCCTAATCAACGGCGATTACAAAATAGGTGAATTGATGACAGCCGACAAACGCATTCCATTGGTTTCTGCTACAGGTTCAACCAGAATGGGGAAAATTGTAGCACAAGCTGTAGCCGGACGTTTAGGAAAATCTTTATTGGAATTAGGAGGAAACAACGCTATCATTGTCACTCCAGATGCCGACATCAAAATGACCGTCATCGGAGCAGTATTTGGAGCTGTAGGAACTGCCGGACAACGTTGCACGTCAACGCGTCGTCTGATTATCCACGAAAGCATTTACGATAAAGTAAGAGACGCCATTGTAGGCGCTTACAAACAATTGCGCATCGGGAATCCATTAGACCAGAACAACCATGTCGGACCACTAATCGATACGCACGCGGTTGAAATGTATAATAACGCCTTGACAAAAGTCGTGGCAGAAGGTGGAAAAATATTAGTGGAAGGCGGCGTGCTTTCTGGCGAAGGCTACGAAAGCGGTTGCTACGTAAAACCAGCGATTGCTGAAGCTCAAAATTCCTTCGAGATTGTTCAACACGAAACATTCGCACCGGTTTTATACCTGTTGAAATATTCAGGTGAAGTAGAAAATGCGATCGAACTTCAAAATGGCGTAGCGCAAGGATTGTCTTCAGCGATTATGACCAACAACCTGCGTGAAGCTGAAAGATTCCTTTCCGTTTCAGGTTCTGATTGTGGGATTGCGAATGTCAATATCGGAACTTCAGGAGCAGAAATCGGTGGTGCTTTCGGCGGCGAAAAAGAAACCGGCGGTGGCCGCGAATCAGGTTCTGATGCCTGGAAAATCTACATGAGAAGACAAACCAACACAATCAATTATACGACGAGCTTGCCTTTAGCGCAGGGAATCAAATTTGATTTGTAATCTTTGTAATTCTTAAGCATAAAAAAAGCGACTTTCACAAGTCGCTTTTTTATTTATAGTAATCTATTATAAGTTAAAACTCGCGCCAATATTGAACACGAATTGGTTGTTATAATGATCAAATCCGTAGACATCCGAATCGTATTTTGCAATCGGGAGACCAGCTTCAGTGAAAACTCCGAATCCATCAGTGAAAAAATAACGGAACCCAAGATGACCGCCGAAATTTCTCAAGCCTAAATCAAGTCCGGGATAGATGTCCATTTTTTTGTCAAGCTGGAACACGTTGCCCAAATTGGCATTGAATCTTGCTTTCAGATCGAAACGATCGCCGAAATCAGGTTTCTCTCCTAAAATCTCTACGGTACTCAAAAGATAATTGGTCGAAAATCCAATAGACATGTTTTCACCGATACCATAATCTCCGGAAACAAAAATTCCGGTTCCGTGGTCCTGTAGGTTTGCGCCGACCTGACCTTTAATATCTCCTTTTCCTTTGTAAGCTTGTGCTTGGAGCAGCGAAAATGAACTTAACAATAATAGCGTAATAATTTTTTTCATCTTGTTAGAATTAAATTTTGCCAAAGATAATAAGTTCCGTTTTAATTCCTTCCTTTTTCTGTTGGGTATAAGTCCGGAAGCGGATCGCTTTGCCAATATTCTTTGGTGTCAATATCCATTATGGTTAGCGGGCCTTTAAACGCAGCACCGGTATCGACGTTCCAGACGTTGGCCATTTGAGTCGGAACCGTTTGTCCGATTTGTGTTACAGGCGTGTGGCCGATATAGATTTCATCATACAATTTGAGCCTTCTCGGATACAAAGGAGAATTGTAAGCCAGATTTTTGTCTAGCGACATTGCGGTTTCCCATAAAGTGCGTTCCCAATAAAACATTTTTGGGAAATGCTCGAAATTTACTCCATTCATATTGGTAAATCCTGCATGAACAAACAAACGGTTCAAATCGTCAAGGAAGTAGTCCTGCAACGACTGTAAAAAACCGACATGCTTTTTTTTGGTTTTATCATCGAGTTTTGCATAAGCCAGCACAGTCGATTCGCCGCCATGTTTATACCAAAGCAGGTTGTCTTTGCTTTCATTGAGCCAGTCGCAGAGCAGTTGATCGTGGTTGCCGCGCATAAAGATGCAGCTGTGCGTGTGTTGTAAGTCAATCAAAAAGTCAATCAACGCCGGCGATTCGCTCCAGCCATCGACATAATCACCAAGAAAAATCAATAAATCGTCTTTGGTAATTTTAGCGCGCTCAAAGATTTGATGCAGGGCACGCAAACCGCCGTGAATATCGCCGATAACTAGTGTTCTCATAAAGGATGTGTGAGCGACAAAAGTAATTCAAAATCTTTAACATAAAGTACAGAAAAACTAGACGGAAGTTTCTTTTTCCTGAAATAGCTTTACGATAACAAAAGACTCGAGATCGTTTGTAAACTCAATTTTTATTAACAATTTAATTTATTAGCCATGAAAAAATTATTTTTAGGTTTAATCGCCACAGTGATGTTTTGTTTTGCGGGAAATGCGCAAGTAAGTGTTTATTCAAAATCAAGTATGGTTGTTTTAGTAAATCAAGCTAAATCAACATATACTAAAGGATTGTCCTATCAAGATTGGTTGTCAAAACAGATTGGAAACGATGCAAAGCCAACACTTCAAGAAGAAAAGTTCTTAAAAGAAGTATATGGTTTTTTATCAACGGGAGCTAAGTCGGATGCCATTTTTAAAAATTACGACGGGAACACACTTCTTGAATTAGCAAAATTACAGGAAAAAGGTGGTTTGACAGCCATGGGAACTGCCAACGCCAGATGCGGATGGTTTTGTCAATTACTGATGGAAATCATTAGAATTATCATAGATGCGGTAATTATCATGCCGTAAAAAGAATCAGGCAAAACCCAGAGTTTTTGCACTCTGGGTTTTATAAAAATAAAATTATGAAAACAGCTGTATTATTTATCTTCAGTTTATTATTGGCATCATGTAAAACGATAAGACAGATTTCTAATGAAGAAATAGCGATGCAATCAGGATGTGAAAATTTGTTGTTTGAGGGTAAAACACCACTGTTTCCTTTAGAAATTAATAATACAAAAACAACATTCATATTTGATACCGGAGCCACAATATCTGCTCTTTTGGACTCAACAGTTATTGAAAATTTCAGCGAAAAAGATTTTTCAAAATTTGGTTCAACTAAGGGCGCGAATGGAAAAAAAGTCTCCAACAAACGGTTTGCTATCAAATTTAAATCAAATGTTTTTGAAAGCAACAACAAGGTTTTGACTTTTATTAATATGCCAATTAGCCCATGTCAAAGAGAGAAGAGAAGTTATAAAGGAATACTTGGATTGGACGTTTTTTTTGATAAAAACTTATCAATGTTTCTAAACTTCACCGACAATAAAGTGTGTAATATTACAGACCAGCAATTGCAACAATACCTGAGTAATAATCAATACCAATTATTGAAATCAAAATGTAAAATGAATCAGATTACAGTTTATCTAACTATAGAAGGCAAAGAATATCCATTTAAACTTGATACAGGTTACACAGGAAGTGTTGTCATGCCGTTTGACAAGCGACGGGTTTTTCAAAACAACAAAAAATTAGAACTTGAAGGCTCGCTTTTTCAAACCATATCTTCCCATACCAATGGTTTTGAAACCATTTATGAAAAAATGCCGGTTGCTTTCGGAGCTTATAATTTGGAAGCAAAAGTCAATGTTTCAACATCTATAAAAGCACAAAATATCGGAATCACTTTCATCAAAGCCTTCGACTGGCTTATCGATTACAACCACAATAAAGTCTATATCAAACGCAACCAAAACGCCATCGAAAGCAAGTTCAACAGAAAAATTTCTTATTACGCCAAAGCCGATCAGGGTCAATTGCAAATTGTTGTGAAAGAAAAATCACAGACCCAATACCAGTTGGGCGACCAGATTATTTCGGTCAACGGAGAAAAAGTCACCGCAGAAAACCAATGCGAATTGCACGATTTGCTCAATAAAACCGAGGATTGGAATAGCTTGCAACTCGAAGTGATTTCAAATCAAAAATAAACGCCTTTTCAATATGTACACGCCATTCAAACCCACGGATTATGAAAACTCAAATCCTTTACACGACGCTATTGTTATTGATGGCGGTTAACGCCTCGGCGATTCTAACCCCAAAAGAAACCGATCCGAATGCGATTCTTGACGAATTGTCTCAAACCATCAAAACCATCAACGAGCAGTATGCAACGCTTTTTTTGGTAAAGCAAGCGCAACTGGCCACATTAAATCAGGCGTTAAATGCCACAATAAATTTTCAAAACAAAGTCGATTTATTGGTTCAGAAAGATCAGATCCAGGATCAGATTCAGGTTTTGAAACGCGAGAACGCTAATGACGTCGCCAAAATCCGCTATCTCAAAGGCTTGCAGATTATTAAAATCCTTTACGAGAAAGTGCTTGGCCTGGACCATCATTTTGCTTCGGTGAGAACTTTCAACGAAATCAGCAAAATCGCCAATCCGAACCAGTATCCTGAATACACCAAACTCAAAGAACTTGTTGCGTCAAAGAGAGACAAGAAAAATGCCTTCGAATTGTCGGCTTTGCTCGCAGGAAACCCTATCGCGTCTGTGGTGCAAACTTTTACCGGCATGGTCACTTCGTCACTTTCAAAGGAAGAAAAAGAGAAAGAACTCGCGAAAGTAGAATGCATTCTGGACTTTACTTTACGCATGCAGAACGATCTCAACACCATTTATTTTGAAACCGCCTTCCTGCAAAACAACAACGAAAAAGTAAAGCAAGATATCGAAGTTTTGTTTAAAGAATACACCAAACCCATTGGCTATAGTGCATCGTTAGAGAATTGCAGAACCAATGACGACTGGGAAAACCTGACGCAGAAAATGGAAGATTACTTGTCTAAGATGAAAGAAACTTCGGGTTCCGCACAGTATAAAATGCAGGTCAATATGGATTTTCCGATTGATAGGTTGTTGCTTTTTATTTCGCAATACAACAATTTCATTGATCAGGGCGGCAAGTTCTATGAGAAATTCAGCATCATTCTGAACAGTTATGAAAACGAAATCCAGTGCGAATCGAAATTGCCTTTGGAATACAAAAAGCTTAAAGCTGATATCAATGTCGCGATTGAAAAATTTAATGTTGCTTACAAACCGGTCGAAATAAACGGCACGAAAATGAAGGAAATCCTATACGGACTCAATGAATTTGACTAAACACGATTATGAAAGCAACTATTTTTTTCATGCTATTTTTCTTGGTGTCACTTCAAGGAAATGCACTTCATATTGCTCAAGTCGGCGTTTCGATTGTTTCTGAAAAGGAATTAAAAATCAGTTTGACTACAGAAGCCGTAGAGCTTTATTATTTCGATTCCTGGCAGTATTCGATAGTAGGAAATACGATTACGGTCGATGCGCTTTTTATTCCAGGATTTGGTTCTACGATTGCTTATTTGAACAATAATTTTCAGATTCCGCTCAATGCTTATCAGACGGAAATATACCATTTGGTAGTGAACGCTTATTATACGTTTTACAAACCGGAACAACTTCAGGATTCTATAGACGGCGCTTTTTCTACGCCTTTTTCGGAAACCTTTGTGCTGTCAGATTCAACGTTGAATGTTTCAGATGGTTTTGTAAATCCGATTCACGGGGAATTGTCAATGAATCCGGCAATAAGAAATGTCTGGATTTTCGACAGCAACGGAAAATTTCTAGGGAATTTTAAAAATAGAAATGGGAAAATCTCGCTGCAAAATTATGCTGACGGAATATATTTGGTCGGTTATTTCGAAAGGTATCAGTATAAAACGATGCGGATTATTTTAAAAAAGCAATAATTACTGCACATCATACTTCATCTTCCTTAAAACCCTCAAAGCCTCTTTAAATGACAAATACACCACTGGAAAAGGTTTGAGTAGCAGTTTCGCATCAATAAGCTTCTGTTTCGCATCCTCAAAACCGTTGAGGTAACAAATCATAAAAGTCGAAGGCAGGTTTTCCAAATCTTTATGCTCTCTTGCACTAATCCCAAGCCCCTTATGCAATTTAGTCAGCAACGCAATGTTCGCATTATAAATATGAAACAACATTTTCTTATTGAATTCAGGCGGTTCGAATAAAATCTCACGGTCAATCTTATAATAGCCGTTATCAAAAAACCGGATCGTCTGTTTTTCTAACGGATAATAACTCGTCTTGTCATTAAGCCCTAAAGTCACATATTCAGTAATCGTAAACGTGTTCTCGTCATAAGTGATTGTCACTTCGTCCTGTGCCGAGTAAAACAGTTTGACCTGTTCGTTGATGAGTTCAATATCGACGCGCGACAGGAATGTGTTGCCTCTGACAGTTTTCGGGATGCCAGCCCAGCAAATGACAAAGAGTTCCTTGAAAACTTTGTATTTTGAAGCCATGTCTTTGTGGCGGAAATTCATGAAGTCGATGACGCCATCAAGCGTATAGCCGATGCTGTTACGCGAATTGTTCTCGATACTGATGACCGTCGCGGTATTTTGGTAATTTTTCTCAAACTTGCCTTCGAGTGGCATGGTGTTGCTGCCGACACGCACAAAAATCGTATTGGCCAAAATCGTGTGGATGCCTTTCTTGAAAAACGAAGTTCCTTTTTTAGGTTTGATCGTGACCAAACCGACAACCTTATCTTTGGGCAAATTCGGGAACGGCACATTCTCGTACTGGATTTTCGGCGGGTTTTCGAGAAAAGCATTCACGAGGTTCTGGATGCGGCTGTCATCAAAAAAATCGTCGCCTACAATCTCGTTATCTATGTCTTCAACACCTACAACAATATAGGAATTATTCGTAGGATTCGAATTCGATAACGCGCAGATGTGTTTGAGGAATTTCGCTTTGCCTTCGCGTGAATGTAAATTCAACTGGCGCTTCTTATCATAAAAACTGCACTCATCATTGTGAGCCAAAAGGTTTTTGATTAAAAGGCGTTTATTGATCATCGTACAGCCGGAGTATTAAGGGACTTTGGTTCCGGCACTTTCCACCCAGACCGAGAACCAGTCCTGAAGATCAAGTCCGATGGTCGTCGCACGCATCAGTTGGGCCATCCTGTTCGGATCCGTGGTGCCGCAAACCGGAAGGATTCCTGAAGGATGTTTGAGAATCCAGGCGAGCAACAGGATATCGATGTCAATTTCATATTTTAAAGCCAAAGCCGTCGCGATGGTTTTGACGCGTTGCGAACATTCGTCCTGTCCTTTAAATACGGAGCCCAGCGGATTCCATGCCATAGGCCGGATGTTGTTGATTTGCATATAATCCAGACTGCCGTCGAGCATGGCTTGCAAATGGGTCGCTGAAAACTGTATCTGGTTGTAGTTGACTTTTGTTTTGGTCTGGATCAGATCGGTTTGTATTGGTGTAAAATTTGAAACGCCAAAATCGAGTATTTTTCCTTCGCTTTTTAACTGCGTGATGGCTTCGGAAATGTCATCGGCCTGCATTAGTGGGCTCGGGCGGTGCAGCAAAAGCAAGTCTAGATAATCCGTTTTGAGGTTTTTCAAAGATTCTTCTACTGACCAGATGATGTACGATTTGGAATAATCGTAATGCTTGATGAGGTTGTTCCTGTTTTCCGATTGGTATTGGATGCCGCATTTGGAAATCAACTGTATTTTTTCGCGATCAATCTTACTTGAAGCAAAAGCATTCCCAAAAGCAGCTTCGGTGGTATAACCGCCATAAATATCGGCATGGTCAAAAGTGGAAATCCCCGAATCGAGACATTGATACATCATATCAATCATGTCATTTTGGTTGAGGTTTTTGCCCCAAATGCCCCAAGTCATCGTTCCGGCGATTATCTTAGAAAAAGGTGTTTTGTTCATGGTGTCTGTTTAGGGTTTTGATAGCTTTAAAACGGGAATGTTTTCCTTAAATTTTAGAGTTCTTAAAAATATAAAAATAGTATCACAATTCCTCCTTAAAATTAGGGCTTTCGCGGAAGTTTTAACCATTTTTTAACATCTTACTTCTAAAAAAAAATTCAATTTGCACCGTTAAAATTAACAAGTACAATTCACGGCATTAAAAACAACAAAATGGAAGAAACTACGACGACGCTGGATATTAGAGCGATCAATGAAAAGATTGAAAGAGAAAGTGCTTTTATCGATTTGCTGACGATGGAAATGAACAAAGTAATTGTAGGGCAAAAGCACATGGTCGAACGATTGTTAATCGGACTTTTAGGGCAAGGCCACATTCTTTTGGAAGGCGTTCCCGGACTCGCCAAAACTTTAGCGATCAACACTTTGGCCAAAGCCGTCCACGGTTCGTTCAGCAGGATTCAGTTTACGCCGGATTTGTTGCCGGCCGACGTCGTTGGAACGATGATTTATAATATCAAACAAAACGAATTCTCGATCAAAAAAGGCCCAATTTTCGCCAACTTCGTTTTGGCCGATGAGATCAACAGGGCACCTGCCAAAGTACAATCGGCTTTACTTGAAGCGATGCAGGAAAAACAAGTCACCATTGGCGACACCACATTCAAATTAGACAAACCGTTTTTAGTATTGGCGACCCAAAACCCGATCGAGCAGGAAGGAACTTATCCGTTGCCCGAAGCGCAGGTCGACCGTTTTATGCTGAAGACCGTCATCGATTACCCAAAACTTGAAGAAGAGCGCATGGTGATACGCCAGAATTTAAGCGGCTCCTACGAACAAGTAAACCAAGTGGTTTCTGTCGAGCAAATCCTTCGCGCTCAGGAAGCGGTTCGCGAAGTCTACATGGATGAAAAAATCGAAAAATATATTTTAGATATCGTATTTGCGACCCGTAATCCGGAGAAATACAAACTCGAAAGCATCAAACACCTGATCAGTTTCGGCGCTTCTCCACGTGGAAGCATTAACCTGGCCAACGCCGCAAAATGTTACGCTTTCATCAAACGCCGTGGCTATGTGATTCCAGAAGACGTCCGTGCCGTAGTACATGATGTATTGCGCCACCGTATCGGAATTACTTACGAAGCCGAAGCCGAAAACATCACCTCTGTAGACATTATCAACAAAATCGTCAACGAGGTCGAAGTGCCTTAATGATTTCCAAAAACCTCAGAACCTTAGCGCCTCTGTGCCTTAGCGCCTAAAACATGGAAACAAAAGACCTGCTTAAAAAAGTACGCAAAATAGAAATCAAGACCCGAAGACTGAGCGATCACATCTTCTCGGGCGAATACCACACGTCGTTTAAAGGACGCGGGATGACTTTTTCGGAAGTGCGCCCGTATCAATACGGCGATGACATCCGTGCGATTGATTGGAACGTGACGGCCCGTTACAACGAAGCGCATGTCAAGGTGTTTGAGGAAGAACGCGAACTCACGATGATGCTCATGGTCGACATCAGCGGCTCGGAAAGTTTCGGCACCAAAGGTCAATTCAAAAAAGATATCGTCACCGAAATTGCCGCAACAATGGCTTTCTCGGCAACCCAAAACAATGACAAGATCGGATTGATTTTGTTTTCCGATCAAATCGAATTATATATTCCGCCTAAAAAAGGCCGTTCGCATGTGCTCAGAATCATTCGTGAACTCATAGAATTCAAGCCTAAAAGTCAAAAGACAGACTTGGCCCAAGCTCTGAAATTCTTGTCCGGAACGCAGAAAAAGAAAGCGATTGTGTTTGTGATTTCCGATTTCATGTCTGACGAATACGAACAAACTTTGAAAATTGCTTCCAAAAAACACGACATCACAGGCATTCGTGTTTATGACATCCGCGAGGAAAAAATGCCCAACATCGGAATGGTTTCGATGCAGGACGCGGAAACGGGCGCCATCCAATGGATCAATACGGGTTCTAAATCGGTTCGTCTGAATTACGAGAAGTATTATCAGGAGAAAATCAATTACTTCAAAGAAACGTTCAGCAAATCAGGCGCAGGCGTCGTCAACACCCGAGTTGATGAAAGTTACGTTACCAAATTATTAGGTTATTTCAAATCGAGATAAATTCCAATCCAAGCTTCCACAATGAAAAACAAGATTTTTATTTTATACTTTTCCATGCTTACCGCAGTTGTCTTCGCGCAACAAAAGCAGCTTGTGACCAGTATCGATAAAACGAAGAACAAGATTGGCGCGGAATTCCTACTGACTTTAAAAACTTCCGTCGACACTACCGCTAAAGTTGCTTTCCCGAATCCTAAAAATTTCGGGGCTTTAGAAGTTATCGAATCCTATAAAATCGATACGGTCCGAAACGGAAAGCGTTACGATCTGATCAAAAAATACGGATTGACACAATTCGACAGTGGGCGTTACGTGATTCCGCGCGTCACGGTGCTGATCAACAACAAACCTTTTTTCTCGGACAGCCTTCGCGTTGAGGTTTCCAATGTTACGGTTGATACATTAAAACAAAAAATGTACGACATCAAACCGATTGCTGAAGTTCCTTCAAGCAAATCCTGGATTTGGAAATTGTTGTTGGCATTACTCTTACTCGCCGGCATCGGAGCTTTTATTTATTGGTATCTCAAGGTCCGACAAACCAAAAAAATCGAAGAAGATCTTTATAAAACACCGATTGAAAAAGCAACCAGTTTGCTGAATTCACTAGAGAAAAAACAACTTTGGCAGAAAGGCGAAATTAAAGCATATTACAGTGAATTAACTGATATCGCCAGAAATTACATCGAGGAAGCCATAGAAATCCCCGCGATGGAAAGCACGACTTCCGAACTCATTGAAGGCTTGCGCAAAGCCTCGCAGAAGAAGAATATGAAACTGTCGCAGGAAACCATAGAAAACCTCGAACGCGTTTTAAAACAAGCCGATTTAGTCAAGTTCGCTAAATCAAAACCACTGGATTTCGAAATTACCGAAGATCGTAAAAAAATAGAAAGCGCGATTGTAATCTTAGACAAATCGATTCCGGTAGTTGTTGAAGATAAAGAAGAATCGCTGCTCAACGAAATGCAACGCCAGGAACAACTGCGCATTCAACTCAAGAAAAAGAGAAGGTCGCGTATTATTACCGCATCGGCTGTTGTGATTGGAATTGTGGTTGCGACACTGACATTCTTTATTGTGACTAAAGGCTTCACCTACGTGAAAGATACGCTGTTCGGAAACGACTCGAAAGAATTGCTCGAAGGCGAATGGGTGTATAGCGAATACGGCAATCCGGCTGTCATCATCGAAACGCCGCAAGTACTTAAAAGAATTGACATGACGAAGCTTGTGCCCAAAGAAGGTATGGCTTTAATTAAAGAAATGCAGTCGTTCCGCTATGGAGGCATGCTCGATGATTTTCAACTGATGGTCTCGACATTTAAATACAAGCAGGCAGGCGAACTCGATTTGTCCAAATCTATCGACGGATCGGTGCAAATGTTAGAATCCACAGGCGCCCAAAACATGATTGTGAAGCAAGAAGAATTTGACACTAAGCAGGGCGTCAAAGGCATGAGGGCTTTCGGTACTTTCTCAAGAATCAACACGATTACCAAAAGCAGTACGAAAATTTATTATGAGATTATCTTATTCAATCAGGAAGGCGGATTGCAGCAGCTCATATTGATGCACGAAGAAGGCGACACCTATGCCAATAAAATTATGGAACGCATCTTAAATTCAGTGGAACTTAAACAACTCGGACAATAATGAAAGAAGTGACTTTTTTGAATCCGCAGTTTTTCTGGCTGTTCGCGCTGCTTCCGTTGGCGATAGGCTGGTATTTGTGGAAACGCAGACAACAGGCACCGACTTTGAAGATCAGTTCGCTCAAAGGATTTCAGACCAAAACATCATTTTTAGCAAAACTGCAACCGCTGTTATTTGTGATGCGATTGCTAGCCTTAAGTGCTTTAATCATAGCGATGGCAAGACCAAGAACTGTTGACATCAGCAACAAAACCAAAACGACCAAAGGAATCGATATCGTGATTGCCGTCGATGTTTCGGGCAGTATGCTTGCTAAAGATTTGAAACCGAATAGAATGGAAGCGCTCAAAAGAGTGGCTACAAATTTTGTGGAAGAACGTCCCAACGACAGAATTGGACTCGTGGTTTACGCCGCGGAAGCTTATACCAAAACGCCTGTAACGAGCGATAAAGCTGTGATTGAGGACGCCATCAACAGCATCAAATACGACAATACGCTGCAAGACGGAACCGGAATCGGAATGGGTTTAACCACCGCCGTGAACCGATTAAAAGACAGCAAAGCCAAAAGCAAAGTCATTATTTTGTTAACTGACGGAGTCAACAACGCCGGATTTATCGAACCCGAAACCGCTTCGGATATTGCCGAACAATACGGAATCAAAGTGTACACCATTGGAATCGGAACCAACGGCATGGCAGAATTCCCGTATGCGATTGCGCCCAACGGACAGTTTTTATTCCGCATGATGCAGGTTGAAATCGACGAAAAACTGATGCAAAGTATTGCTAGAAAAACCGGTGGAAAATATTTCCGCGCGACGAGCAATTCAAAACTGGCGCAGATTTACAACGAGATCAACAAACTTGAAACGACCGAAATCGAAGAGTTAAGATTTTACGATTACGATGAAAAATACCGTCCGTTGGTTTGGATTGCCGGAATACTGTTATTGCTTGAGATAAGTTTACGAAACACGATTTTTAGAAGTTTTATATAATGTACGAATTAGAAGAAAAAGGCTATTTATATCTGCTCGCCGTCATTCCCGTATTGGCGCTGCTTTTCTTGTACGTGCAGTTATGGAAAAGAAAAAAACAACGCGAATTCGGCGATATCGATCTCGTCAGAAAACTGAGTCCGGAACGTTCGGTATTTAAACCTGCGTTGAAATTCATTCTGATGCTCATTGCATTGGTTGGGTTGATATTTGGCTTGGTCAATCCGAAAATCGGAACCAAAATGGAAACCATCAAACGCGAAGGTATCGATATTGTATTTGCGATGGACGTTTCCAAAAGTATGCTCGCCGAAGATGTCGCGCCTAACCGATTGGAAAAAAGCAAACAACTCGTGTCGCAAATCATCAACCAATTAGGCAATGACCGCATCGGAATCGTAGCTTATGCCGGAAGTGCGTTCCCGGTTTTGCCGATTACAACCGATTATGCGGTATCGAAAATGTTTTTGCAAAGTATGAATACTTCGATGGTTTCTTCACAAGGAACGTCACTCGATGAAGCGATAAAATTATCCTCAACCTATTTCGACAAAAGCAACAAAACAAGCAAACTGGTCATCATGATTTCCGATGGCGAAGACCACTCCGAAGGCGCATCAGAAGCTGCCGCGGAAGCCAACAAAAACGGCATGAAAATCATCACCATTGGTGTCGGAACTGAAAAAGGCGGACCAATTCCGATTAAGGAAAATGGCGTCGTGCAAAGTTTCAAACGCGACAACAACAATGAAGTCGTCATCACGAAATTGAATCCCGAAAGTTTGAAAGAAATCGCCAAAGAAACCAAAGGCGGTTACGTCAACGGAAGCAATACGAAAGAAGTTTTAGCGTACATCAAAAAAGCGCTCGACAACATCCAGAAAACGGAATTTGAGGCTACTGAGATGGCCGATTTCCAGTCGCAGTTCCAGTGGTTTTTGGGCATTGCGTTTCTGCTATTGTTTGCCGATGTTTTCCTGCTCGACCGCAGCACCGCCTGGATCAAGAAGTTGAACTTATTTAACGAAAAAGAATAATGAAGCAACTCCTGCTATATAGTTTATTTTTTCTTTCTTTGGCGGCAACGGCTCAGGAAACCGATAAGCATTTGCCCAAAGCGAACGACGAATTCGAAGCGAAAAAATACAATGACGCTGAAGCTGATTACAGAATTTCCTTGTCAAAAACGCGAAAAAACGCGATTGCTTCGTACAATTTAGGCAATTCCATTTACCGACAAAACCAAGCTGGCGAGGCTAAGTTCCCGTATTTAAAAGCCATTGAAAACGCCAAAGACAAAACGCAGAAACACCAGGCTTTTCATAACTTGGGCAACGTTTTCATGAAAGAGAAAAACTATACCCAAGCCGTTGAAGCGTATAAAAATGCGTTGCGCAATGATCCGAATGATGAAGAATCGCGATACAATTTCGCTTTAGCCAAAAAAATGCTGAAGGAAAATCCGCCCAAAGACGACAAGAAAGACAAGAAAAAAGATAAGAAGGACGACAAAAAGGATAAGGATAAAGACAAGAAAGACGACAAGAAAGACCAGGATAAGGAAAAAGACAAGGACAAAAATAAAGAAGGCGATCAAGACAAGAAGGACGACCAGGGCAACAAAGACCAACAAAATCAGCCAAAGCCAAAGCCCGGAGGAATTTCTAAGGAACGTTTGCAGAACCTGCTAGACGCCGTGAACAACGAAGAAAAGAAAGTGCAGGATAAAGTCAATGCGAAGAAAACAAAAGGCAAACCAGTACAAGCGGAGAAAGATTGGTAGATTTTAAGATCGATAGATTTTCATAAAAATGAAGAAATTTTTAATACTGTTTTTGATTAGTTTCCACGGACTTTGGGCTCAGGTACAATTCGAGGCCAAAGTCAGCAAAAACACGCTCGGACTCAACGAAAGGTTGCGCATCGATTTTACGATGAACGCCGACGGTGACAATTTCTCACCGCCATCATTCGAAGGTTTTAGAATCGTGGCCGGACCAAGCCAACAAGTCAGCCAATCGTGGATCAACGGCAGAAGTTCGTTCAACAAATCGTATTCGTATTTCTTGTTGCCGACGCAAAAAGGAACGCTAACGATCAAACAGGCGGCTGTTGAAATCAACGGACAGATTTATAAAACCAATCCGATAAAAATCAACGTGACCGCTGCCGTGCCGCAACCGCGCGATCCGAACGATGAACCTCAGGTTTCTGCCAATGATGCCATTCATTTGGTCGCTGAAATCTCGAAAGGCAATCCTTACGTCAATGAGCCGATTACCGTGGTTTATAAACTCTATTTCAGTTACAACATCGGCATCACGAACTGGCGCGAACTCAACAAACCCAAATACAACGACTTCTGGAGCCAGAATATTGATATCAAACAACTCGTCGCGGAAGAAGGCAAATACAATGGCGAAAAATACCGTTGCGTTGTTTTGAGAAAAACCGTTTTGTATCCGCAAAAATCAGGAAAGCTTGAAATCGAACCTTTATCGCTGGATATCGATGTGCAGGTGCCGACCAACCGACGCGACTTTTTCGGACGCGTGCAAGTCGTGGACGACAACAAACGCGTATCGGCAGGAAGCAAAACCATTACGGTAAAACCTTTGCCTGAAGCCGGAAAACCAATCGATTTTTCTGGCGCTGTAGGGAAATTCAACTTTTCGGTAACGCCTTCCAAAACCAACCTTAAAAACGGAGAATCGCTCGATTTGAAAGTCGTCGCTTCGGGAACAGGAAACTTAAAACTGTTTACGCTTCCAAAACCGGTGGTGCCGAATTCATTAGAAATGTACGATCCCGTTCACAGCGAACAAGTGCAGACGCCACTTTCAGGAATGAACGGACGCATTTCAGATTCATATACGATCATCCCGCAATTCAAAGGGAAATATCCGATCAAACCGATGGCGTTTACGTATTTCGATTTGAGCACCGGAAAATATAAAACCATCACCTCGCCCGAAATTATGATTACCGTAATGGATGGCCCGACGGCGGGTAATGAAGCGGTTGCTGAACACAATTCGGGTGCGTCGAAGATGAAAGTGATGGCAGGCGAACAGTTCCATTACATCAAACTTAAAACAAACTTGGAGAAAATGCACCACACGGATTTCCTCGGATCGACGTTGTTTTATGTTTTGTTGTTTTTGCCTTTGGGAATCATCCCAATCATCGTTTTGTTGAAAAAGAAAAAAGAAGCCATTGACGGCGACGTTGTCGGCAATAAAATCAGATTATCGAACAAACTCGCGAAGAAATATTTGTCGGAAGCGAAGAATCAAATCAACAACAAAGAGCCGTTTTATATCGCCCTGGAAAAAGCGATGCACAATTTCCTCAAAGCCAAACTCAACATCGAGACTTCGGAAATGAGTAAGGATAAAATTCGCGAAATTCTGTTGTCGAGAAAAGCGCAACCCGAAACCGTCCAATCGTTTATTGCTTTGACCGAAAACTGTGAGTTTGCGAGATATGCGCCGGCATCAAGTGTAGCGATTCAGCACGATTATGACAAAGCGGTAACGATTATTTCCGATTTGGAAAAACAGATTTCATAATGAAGCGGAACATGAAAAATTTAGTTTATATATTACTATTAACCACCCAAATTTTCTTTGCCCAGAACGGCTTTGAAAAAGGAAACGCATTGTATCAAAAAGGCCAATACGAAGCTGCGATTTCGGCTTACGAAAGTGTTTTGAATGGCAAGCAGCAATCGGCGGAAGTTTATTTCAATTTAGCCAACAGCTATTACAAACTCAATAAAGTGGCACCGGCGATTTACAATTATGAAAAAGCGCTGGTGCTCAATCCGAACGACAGTGAAATCAAAAACAACCTCAAGTTCGCCCAGAAAATGACCATCGACGAAATCAAGGAAGTGCCGAAAGTCGGTTTTGCGAAACTGCTACGCGATTTCACAGCAATATTTCATTACGACTCTTGGGCTTGGATTGCCGTTTCATTATCTACTTTGTTTCTGCTGTTCTTTGTGGGTTATTATTTCTCACAGATTACGCTTTCGAAACGCATCTTTTTCATCGGCATGTTTGTGTTGGTGTTCCTAATTCTGATCAGCGTATTATCAGCTATTTTTGAGAAAGACCATTACGCGAACGAACGTCCGGCGATTGTTTTTGCGGAAGTAGCACAAGTTAAAAGCGAACCCAAAACTTCAGGTTCCGATGTGTTTGTGTTGCATGAAGGCACGAAACTCTACGTCAAAGAATCGCTCGAGGATTGGCGCAAAGTAGAACTCACCGACGGTTCCGAAGGCTGGATAGAAAGCAGTTCGATTAAAGAAGTGAAATAACTACGATTCCTTTTTGTCGTTTTCAAATTCAAAACCATTCGATTTAAACGCTTCGAACCATTCTGAAATGGAAGGATAAATTGTCTTTGAGATTTCCTGAACGGGCAAAAACAACATCGATTTTTCTTTGGTTTCTTTTGAAAGGATCGCATTGTCGGCATTGATTTTTTGAAACAGATTCAACAGTATGCTCATCACCAAAACTGTTCGAAACAAACCGACGATGCCGCCCAAAATCGAATTCGCCAAACCCAGAAAAGCAAAGTTGGCGATGGCAGTGAAAACTTTGGCGAGCATCGAAACGCCAACGATCACAAGGATGAACGTGATTGCGAAAGCCACAACTTGAATCGTCTTCGGATTCCACGAACCATGATGTTCTAGATAGGATTTGGTCAGGTACGAAAATTTAATCGCGATGAAAATCCCGAGCAGTATCGAAATCAACGAAGCCAGCTCGACAAAAAAGCCGTTACGGAAACCTTTGACAATACCGATTACCAAAAAAAGTCCAATAAAAAAATCGAGAACATTCATCCGTGCAAAGTTAAATTCAAGCACAAATATAAAAGAATTGTGCAGCATCGGATGCCAAATTTCAACTTCTTATCTTTGCCGATAATTTTTATGCTTTATGAATTCAAAATTCATAATTCAAAATTCATAATTCAAAAAATGTCAAGAGACCAACAACTCAAACAGCGCTGGGAACAGCTCGTCAACATACTCTCGAATCAATTCTCGCAAGGCGAAGATTTAGATCTCGATGCGATCATTTATTTAATCGGCGTGCAGGAACTCGGAAAAGTGCACCAGAAATTCAAAAAAGACGAAAAACTCAACCTGATGCACATCGCCATTTGCCGCCTGTTAGAGCCTTACGGTTATTACGAATTCGATTACTTCGACACCGAGGGCTGGCCGCATTACACCGTTAAGGAAGAATTGCCGCCGCTCAAAGCCGGAGAACAATCGGTGCTCATGAAAGAAGCCATCGTCAATTACTTCCTGGAAAGACAAGTTATTGAATAAAGATTTTGGCTTCTATTTTTATGAATTGATCCGCGAAAACCCGTAAAATCTGCGTGATTAGCGTTCCATAAAAATGTTCAAGCAAAACGAAAAACCTTGTAAACTTTAGAGTTAAATCCATAAATTTGCGCTTCCATTTATTGCACGACCATGATAGACAAGATTAAAGCCCATATCGCCGAAGCACAAGCTTTCAACACCCAAAACAAAGAAGAGCTCGAAGCATTCCGAATCCAGTATTTGGGAAGCAAAGGCCTTTTGAAAGACTTTTTCGCCGAATTCAAGAACGTTCCCAACGAACAGAAGGCAGCATTCGGGCAAGTGATTAATTTGCTCAAAACGACTGCCGAAGAAAAAGTAAAATCGATTCAGGAAGCGCTCGAAAGCAAAGAAGAAACCAAAGGCTTTTACGGCGATTTGACACGTCCGAGCGAACCGGTTACGATTGGCTCGCGTCACCCGATATCATTGGTCAAAAACCAGATCATCGACATCTTTTCGAACATCGGTTTCAACGTATCCGAAGGTCCGGAAATTGAGGATGACTGGCACAATTTTACTGCATTGAATCTTCCGGAATACCACCCGGCTCGCGACATGCAGGACACTTTTTTCATCCAGACCAATCCCGATATTTTGCTGCGTACGCATACTTCATCCGTACAAGTGCGTTACATGGAAAACAACAAACCGCCGATTCGTACCATTTCACCGGGACGTGTGTTCCGAAATGAAGCCGTTTCGTCCCGTTCGCACTGCATTTTCCACCAGGTTGAAGGGTTGTATATCGACAAAGACGTTTCGTTTGCTGACTTAAAGCAGACGCTTTTATATTTCACCAAAGAAATGTTCGGCAAATCGAAAATCCGTTTACGCCCATCGTATTTCCCGTTTACAGAGCCAAGCGCTGAGGTCGATATCTATTGGGGACTCAAAACCGAAACCGATTACAGAATCACCAAAGGCACAGGTTGGTTAGAAATCATGGGTTGTGGTATGGTCGACCCGAACGTACTTAAAAACTGCGGCATCAACCCCGACGAATACAACGGATTTGCGTTCGGAATGGGCATCGAAAGAATTGCAATGTTGTTGTATCAAATCGGCGACATCCGCATGTTCTACGAAAACGATGTGCGTTTCTTGGAGCAATTCAAATCGAGTATATAAATAAGCACCACATTTTCAGCGTTATTAATTTTCAGGAGCTTATTCCGGCTATTCGCTACTATCTTTTGTTCTGAACGCCAGAACAAAAGGATAACCGCTGCTATCCGGGCTAGGACAACTGATTTACGAAGAACAAATCTTACCGTCCCATGAAAAAAGACATCATCATCCCCGAAGTAGAAAACGTTTTCCTCGCCGCTGTTCAAGAATGGAGCGACGACTTCATGGAAAAAGTCTGGTATGTTTATCTTGTGAATGACAGCGACAATGACATTCACGACGTGATGGTCGTTTCCAAAGCGTTTGGAACTATTAACGGTGAGATGAAAAAAACCTCTTTATTACGCCACGCATTCGTGGAAATTCCGGCTGTATCGGTCGTGAAAGTTGAAATGGTTGAGAACAGTGTTTTGGCGCTCAATAACGAATTCATGCTGACATTCTTTATCGGCAACACTTTATACGATAAGAAATATACGTTCAAAGCGAACGCAATCAACGAAAGCAATGTAGAGGAAGTGCCCATCTTATTCGTAGATGGCGTAATTGTTAGGTAGTTTATTGGCTTTTATCCGTTTCTTTTAAGACAAACTTTTTCGAATTGGCCTTGACCAACAAATAAGGAATTCCAATCAGTATCGCTCCAAAAAACGAAGCTGTTTCAACCATCGGATTGTTGAGTTTGGCAGCAATACAAAATCCTGCAATCATAAGAAAAGCCATTCCGAACATCGCATTTCTGAAAACCGTTGCAATGCCCGCGATGTCAACTTTCGTTTGTTCTTCTTTGGACATCGTATTGTAGCCTGCAATCAAAAAATACAGTTTTCCGTATTTAATTAAAATTCCAAGGATGATAAATAGTATAGGAATTCCAATCATAATATACGATTAATCCAACTTTTCGGTCAATTTCTTAAATACTTTCTTCGCGTCTTTGCCTTCGTATAAAATGGCGTATACCGCATCGATAATCGGCGTTTTGGCACCGTAATTCTGGTTGAGTTCCCAAGCGCTTTTCGTAGCGTAATAGCCTTCAGCGACCATGCTCATTTCCATCATCGCGCTTTTTACCGTATAGCCTTTTCCGATCATATTCCCGAACATGCGGTTTCTCGAAAACACGGAATAACCCGTAACCAACAAATCGCCGAGATAAGCAGAATTGTTGATGTTGCGTTTCATTTTATGCACTTTGCGGATAAACTTCTTCATCTCGCGAATGCCATTGCTCATCAATACCGACTGGAAGTTGTCGCCATAACCGATGCCATGCGCAATTCCGGCGGCAATTGCGTAAATGTTTTTGAGCATCGCGGCATATTCGGTTCCGATGATGTCGTCGCTGATTTTGGCTTTGATGTAATTTCCGGACAAACATTTGGCTACAATTTTGGCTTTATTCGCGTCGCCACAGGCAATGGTGAGATAAGACAAACGTTCGAGCGCGACTTCCTCAGCGTGGCAAGGACCGGTAATCACGCCAATATTTTCAAAAGGAATATTATAAACTTTATTGAAATGTTCCCCTACAATCAAACTCGTTTCCGGAACGATTCCTTTGATCGCCGAAAAGATGACTTTGCCTTCAAGACTTTCGGTAAGCTTCGATAATTCTGAACTCAGGAACGCTGATGGAATCGCAAAGATGATATAATCAGCATAAGCGACCGCTTCGTTGATGTTGCTCGTGAGTTTGAGTTTTTCGATATGGAATTCTACCGAACTCAGGTAATTCGGATTGTGGTGGTGCTTTTTGATGTGGTCGATGGCTTCTTCGTTGCGCATATACCAGGCAATTTCAGGAAGGTTGACGCACAACATTTTGGCAATGGCCGTGGCCCAGCTTCCGCCACCGATTACGGCAAATTTTGGATATTCTGTCATTGGACTTTATGGTTTAGCCCCGATAGCAGCAAGTATCCTTTTTTGGTTGAACCATTTTTTATTTTGAATCAAGACTTCAAGAACCAAAAAAGATACTGCGTATAGCGGGAAATAGCTTCTCAAAAAAGAAAATCTATAGGGTTTCAAAAGTAACCAAAAAATTATAAAATAGAGCATAAGTATGCGTAACCGCTAAGGGTTTGAAAATAAAATTATTGTATTATTTTGATATTCAATACAATACTCTTAAATTTGTTGCGTTATCCGTATTGGAAGTGCGAGGCATTTTTACCGTACTCGATCTACGGGTTAGTTACGTTTTGTTTTAATGTTGAGAAAGGCGTTCAAAAGTTCAACTTTGAACGCCTTTTGAATTTTATACGTTTACCCAGCGGAAAATTACTTCTTATAAAAATTATTGTGGTCGATGTAATCCCAGACTTTTGAAGGCAAAAGCGGTTGCACATTTTTTTTATTTTTGATGTTCTCGCGGATGAATGTTGATGAGATTTCAACTACCGGCGCATCAATCATATGGATTTTAGGATGGTTCTTGAATTCGTGGTTTTCAGATTCAGAAGAAATGCGCGGATAAACATAAATATCATGTAACTCTAAAATCACCTCGTAGTTTTTCCATTTGTGGAAAGTACGCAGGTTGTCTTCACCCATAATCAGTGAAAATTCGTGCTGCGGGAACTTATCCTGCAAATGCGCCAAAGTATTGACGGTGTAATTGGGTTGCGCCAACTTGAATTCGAAATCGGAAGGCTTGATTTTCGGGTAATCTTCGGTCGCTAAAAAAACCAGCTGCAACCGTTGGTAATCGTCTAGCAAAGTTTCTTTCTTTTTGAGTGGATTGTGCGGCGTGACGACCATCCAAACCTGATCTAAGCCGGAATATTCGGCCATGTGGTTGGCGATGATCAGGTGCCCGACGTGGATGGGATTAAACGTTCCGAAATACAATCCGATTTTCATGGACTTATGCTTTTAAAAATGCTTTAACCAATTGATAGGCTTCTTCTTTGGCGATATCGAGGTCGTAATTTTTGATGATTTTATCAAATTGTGGCGCCGTAGCCAGTTCCACAGAAGCTTTCGCGATGCGCATGTTGATTTTGTCCTCGCTTTCTGTCGAACGCTTTTTAAGACGTATTTTTAGTTCGTCAATGCTTGGCGGTTTTACAAAAACAGCTAAGGTTTCTTCAGGAAATTTCGATTTGATGCGCAATCCACCAGCCACATCGATATCGAAAATGACGTTTTTGCCTTGTGCCCAGATGCGCTCGATTTCACTTTTTAAAGTACCGTAGAAATTATCACGGTACACTTCTTCCCATTCGAGGAAATCCTGCGCTTTGATGTGTTTTTTAAAATCCTCAAGCGAAATGAAATAATAATCCTTGCCATGCACTTCCTCGCCACGCGGTTCGCGCGAAGTAGCCGAAATGGAAAACTCCAAATTCAGATCCGGTTGCGCGAGCAAATGACGCACGATGGTCGTTTTTCCGGAGCCGGAAGGAGCGGAGAACACTAATAATTTTCCTTTATTCATATTTCAAATATTAAAGGACATTAAGCACTTGTTCCTTGATTTTTTCGAGTTCGTCTTTCATCATCACGACGAGTTTCTGCATCTGCGCATGGTTGGCTTTTGAACCCATCGTATTGATTTCGCGTCCCATTTCCTGCGTGATGAACCCTAATTTTCTGCCGTTGGCTTCTTTGCCTTTGATGGTTTCTATGAAATAATCGAGATGCGTCGTCAGACGCACTTTTTCTTCAGTAATATCGAGCTTTTCAAGGTAATAAATGAGTTCCTGTTCAAAACGGTTTTCATCAACATTGACTTTGAGTTCCTCAATAGCGGTCTGCAAACGGTCTTTGATGGCTTGCACTCTTTCGGGATCCAAAGCCAGCGCGTCGGTCATGTATTGGCGGATGTTGCCGATTCTCAAAAGAAATTCCTGCTCTAATGATTTGCCTTCATCGAGACGGAAATTCGCAATATTTTGTAAGGCTTCTTTAATCACTTTCTGGATTTCAGCCCAATCATTTTCGTCAATTTCGTCGCGTTCGGTTTTCGTCGCGTCGGGCATGCGCACCGCCATTTTCATGAGTTCGGTTTCATCGGCATCGGCGATCACTGCTTTCATTTGGCTGATGTAAGACTTCACAATCGGCACATTGATTTTGGTGGAAGTCTGTTCGCCGGTCATCTCGACGTAAATTGAAAAATCAATCTTCCCGCGTTCGAGCTGCAAGGCAATTTCGTTGCGCAATCCGAGTTCGAGTTCGCGGTAAACCGAAGGCATCCGCACATTCAAATCCAAACCTTTGCTGTTTAAGGATTTGACTTCAACGGTAATTTTTTTGGAAGGCAATTGTAAAGTGGCTTTGCCGAAACCGGTCATGGATTGTATCATAATTTTTGCTAAAAAGAATTCAAAGATAATTAAAATGGTGGATTGTTATCCGTTGTTGGTAGCCGGTTTTTTTTGAGTGACCAGATATACGCCTGTGAATATCAAAACCGCTGCAACAATCTTGACTAGATTGAGTTGGTCTTTTCCTAAACTAATGGCAATAATCGCGGCAAACAAAGGTTGCAGATAAATGAAAACGGCGACGGTTGTCGGGTTTAATTCGCGCATTGAAAGTAAATTCAGCAAATACGTGCAGAACGTGGAGAAGAAAATCACGAAGCCGATTTCCCAATAGATTGCAGTTGGGATTTGATGCCACCCGATTGCCTGAAATTCATTCCAGCCAAAAGGCAACACCATCAGAAATCCGAAGGTATAAATCCATTTGACGAAAGTGAAAGCGTTGTATTTGTCCATCAGTTTCTTCACGACGATCAGATAAAATCCGTAAGAAACCGCATTGATGAATACCAATAAATTTCCTAGTCCGGCATTCGGTGCATTCCCAATTGACTTCCCGAAAAGAATCAGAAAAATAGTGCCGACCAAGCCTAAAAAGATGCCGAAGATTTTGCGAGGCTTCATTTTTTCCTTGATGATAATCGAAGACAAAACCAACACAATAATCGGCGTCGTGACCATAATCACAGAAGCGGAAATCGGAGAAGTCATGCTCAAACCTTTGAAGAATGTCAGCATGTTGACCGCCACGCCAAACAAAGCCGCCGCGATGATTCTCGGGAAATCTTCCCACGCAATTTTTTCTTTCGGCCCAAGAAAAGCAATCGCCCAAAACAACAGTACCGAACCGCCGACACGCATCAGAATGAATCCGAACGGTTTGACGAATTCCGGCATCACGTCTTTGGCCACGGTGAAAGTCAGACCGTAAATGACCGAAACCAAAGTGGCGGCGATTAAAGCTAAATTTCGTTTTGACATTAACTTAATGCTTTGATCACTTCCGCGATGACTTTCTGGTTATTACCGATATAGATTTTACCCTCGATGATAAAAACCGGACGGCTCAAAAACGTATAATGCTCCAAAATGTAGTTTCGGTAATCGGTTTCCGTAAGCGCTTTGTTTTTGAGATCAAGCGATTTATAGAGTTGCGCTTTCCGGCTGAACAACGCTTCATAACTGCCGGCGAGTCCGTGCATGACCTCCAATTCGGCAGGCGTAATCGGATTTTGTTTGATGTCGTGAAACACCAGCGAATCGTTTTTCGGCAATGATTTGATGATCTTCCGGCACGTATCGCAGGAAGCGAGATAATAGATCGTATTCATAAAAATCTTTTTACAAAGGAAATCCATTTGACTTTTAAAATAAGTATTTTTAGCAAAAAAATAAACATGCACCAAGTATTCGAAATCACGCGCACGAGCAGAAAAGTATTGGCTGGCTTTTTAGAAAATTACTCGCTCGAACAGCTCAACAAAGTGCCTGAAGGCTTCAACAACAACCTCATCTGGAACATCGGGCACATTATCGTCGTACAGCAAATGTTAGTATACAAATTGTCAGGTTTGCCGATGATGGTTTCAAACGAAATGCTCGAGAAATACAAAAGAGGCACAAAACCGGAAAGTGAAGTTTCACAAGCCGAAGTCGACGAAATTCAATCGTTGTTATTTGAAACGATTAACCAAACCAAAGCTGATTTCAATGCTAATATTTTCAAGACCTATAACGAATTCACGAGCCTGTCGGGCTTCACGATGCGCAATGCAGAAGACGCTATGGCCTTCAATTATTACCACGAAGCGATGCACATCGGGATGATGATGAGCCTTCGGAAATTTGTTTAGTTTTTTAGGAGCTATTTCCCGCTATACACTTTATCTTTTGTGTCGAACGCCGCCACAAAAGGATGCCGCTTCTATCGGGGCTATAACACAACTTTATGACTTCGCGCTTTCGTGGCAAAAAACAAACTTCATATATTTGGCAAAAATAAAACCTATAAAAAACAATATAAAAGACAGATGAAATTCAACACCAAAACCATTCACGGTGGCCAACACCACGACCCAAGCACCGGAGCAGTGATGCCGCCGGTATACCAAACTTCTACTTTTGTTCAAAATAGTCCGGGGCAACCCGTAAATCCAGATTACGAATACAGCCGCGCGGCCAATCCTACAAGAACGGCGTTAGAGCATGCTTTGGCGAGCATCGAAAACGGTTCGCGGGCTTTGGCGTTTTCATCTGGTTTGGCAGCTACTGATTGTCTGTTGCGTTCGTTCAAAGCCGGCGACGAAGTCATTGCTATGGACGATTTGTATGGCGGAACCTATAGAATGTTCACGCGCATATACAAAGATTCGGGCATCAAATTCCACTTTGTGGATATGAATGATATTGCAAAATTCCAATCGTTAATCAATGAAAACACTAAATTGGTTTGGGTTGAAACGCCTACCAATCCGCTGATGAAATTGGCTGATATTGCCGAAATCGCTAAAATCACCAAAGCTAAAAATATCCTTTTCGCCGTCGATAATACTTTTGCAACGCCATACTTGCAACGCCCATTAGACTTAGGAGCTGATATTGTCATGCATTCCGCGACCAAATATCTTGGCGGCCATTCGGATGTGATTGCCGGAGCCTTGATCATGAAAGACGAAGCGCTCGGCGAACAACTGCATTTTCAACAATTCGCCACTGGAGCAACCTTAGGACCAATGGATAGTTTTCTGGTTTTGCGCGGCATCAAAACTTTGCATTTGAGAGTGCAAAGACATTGTGAAAACGGTGAGAAAATCGTAGCGTTCTTAAACAGCCATCCGAAAATCAAAACGGTTTATTATCCGGGCTTGCCAAGTCATCCGTATCATGAGATCGCCAAAAAGCAAATGAGCGGTTTCGGCGGCATGGTTTCGTTTTCGTTCGTTTCAGGCGCAAAACAAGACGCCATTACCTTCTTGGAAAAACTGAAAGTATTTACTTTAGCGGAATCCTTAGGCGGTGTAGAATCTTTGGCGAACCATCCGGCCTTGATGACGCACGCATCGATTCCTGAAGACAAACGAAAAGAAATCGGAATCACCGATGATTTGGTTCGGTTGAGCGTAGGCATTGAAGACGCTGATGATTTAATTGAAGATTTGAAACAAGCGTTACAATAAATCACCAATAAAAAAACCAGTACAAATCGTACTGGTTTTTTTATAAATTTTATTTTGTCTTATTGGATGTAGTAAATGTAACCGACGTTAAACCAAACCAACCAATCATTGGCTTTGTTCTCAGGATAAAGATCCGGATTCGGATTCAAACCGTCTACCCAGTTCGAGAAATAATATTGAAGGCGTAAGTCAACCATTAAATCTGAAGAAGGCGCCAATTTATAACGCGAACCGACACTTCCTACGACAGACCAAACTGTTCCGCTTCCGTTTTGGGTAGCGTTGTAATATTTAACCGGAGTAGTTGCTGGCGTATTTAGCCTTCCTAATGTGGAAGAAGCACTCGGGTCGTAGAAACTAAATTGACCACCGAGACTTACAAAAGGAGCAAAAGCACCAACAGTAGCGGTAAAATCACGGATACTCAAAGGGAAATATTCCAATTGCATTCCTATATTGGTCACCGCGGTACTTCCACGCATTGCTCTGAGCTGGCGGTTGAACAATTTTTTTCTATCTCCATCGGTATATTCTCCGTAATGTCTTAGGTTGGTTTTGTTGTAGGACAACTCACTTCTGAGTTTGAAGTGGTCGTTGAAATAAGTTTCAGGATTATAACAATTACAATCTGCTTTGTAGGCGAAATTAAGGTAGTGTATCAATCCAATTCCATAGCCGGTATTTCCCGCATTGGTGTTGTAATCATGTCTTTCACCATAATCCGATTGAAAAGCAACAGGCCCTGCAATGATTCCTACTTCATGAGAAAAACCGAATTGCGCATTGGTTTTGGCAGAGTAACCAAATATAAACAAGAAGATTAGGATAAAATACTTGGGCATTTGCATATAGGATTAAATCAATTCTCGACAAATATATAAAAACATCATTCACTTCTAAAATAAAATAAAAAAAATACCTTTTATTAAACGTTAAATCTCGTGAATTGGTATAAAATGCTTTGTTTCAGGCGAGTTTTAAGGCCAAGGAGAAAGAATGAAATTAATTGAATGGATAATCTAAAAAAAGTTTACGCATCTTTTCATAAAAATGTATATTTGCCGACAATTAACGAAAACGTTTTCTTAAACGCTAATAATCTATTAATCATGTCACAAAGCATCAACAATTTTATTGACGCAGTTTCAAAAAGAAACCCAAACGAGCCGGAATTTATGCAGGCTGTAAAGGAAGTTGCTGAAACTGTAATTCCTTTTATTGAAGAAAATAAAAAATACCAAAACAAAATGCTTCTCGAGCGAATGGTCGAAGCAGAACGCGTCATCATGTTCCGTGTAGTTTGGATGGACGACGCAGGAAACACTCAGGTGAACAGAGGTTACAGAATCCAGATGAACTCTGCGATCGGGCCTTACAAAGGAGGAATCCGTTTCCACCCATCAGTGAACTTGAGCATTTTGAAATTCCTTGCTTTCGAGCAGACTTTCAAAAACAGTTTGACCACATTGCCAATGGGCGGTGGAAAAGGTGGAGCTGATTTCGATCCAAAAGGAAAATCGGATAATGAAATCATGCGTTTTTGCCAGGCTTTCATGACCGAATTGTCTAAACACATCGGAGCGGATACTGACGTTCCTGCCGGAGATATCGGTGTTGGCGGAAGAGAAGTAGGTTATATGTTTGGCCAATACAAAAGATTAAGAAATGAATTTACAGGCGTCTTGACCGGAAAAGGAATTTCTTTCGGAGGTTCATTAATCCGTCCGGAAGCTACAGGTTATGGTGACGTTTATTTTGCACAGGCGATGCTTGAAACCAAAGGTGACAGCTTCAAAGGCAAAACTGTTGTAGTATCAGGTTCAGGTAATGTGGCTCAGTATGCTGCTGAAAAAGCAACAGAATTGGGTGGAAAAGTAGTGACGATGTCAGATTCTGCAGGATATATTTACGATGCAGACGGAATCGATGCTGAAAAATTGGCGCACGTGATGCAAATCAAAAATGTGGATTACGCCCGTATTTCTGAATACGTGAAAAAATACCCAAACGCAAAATACGTTGCCGGAAAACGCCCTTGGGAAGTAAAATGTGATGTGGCTTTGCCATGTGCTACGCAAAACGAACTCAATGATGCCGAAGCAAAAACTTTAGTAGCCAACGGTTGTATCTGTGTGGCTGAAGGCGCGAACATGCCATCGACTCCGGAAGCGGTTGAGGTGTTCCAAAAAGCGAAAATCTTATTTGCTCCAGGAAAAGCATCGAATGCCGGCGGTGTGGCTACTTCAGGTTTGGAAATGTCACAAAACTCGTTGCGTTTGAGCTGGACTTCTGCTGAAGTAGACGAGAGATTACACAATATTATGCTTAACATCCATTCAGCCTGCGTGAAATACGGCGCAGACGGAAACGGTTATGTAGATTACGTAAAAGGCGCGAACATCGCCGGATTCGTAAAAGTAGCAGACGCTATGTTGGGTCAAGGTGTGGTGTAAACCCGCTTTATAAGTCATTTAAAAAGCCTTTCTGCTAGTCATAGTAAAAAGGCTTTTTTTTGCATCTGATATTAAAAGTCGATTTTTTTCGTTTTACACTATATTTGTGCTTCAATCTAGATTTATTTTAATGAAAGTATTTTTCCTTACCGTATTTTCAATGCTCGCCATGCTTTGTTGCCAGTCGCAAAACAACAAATCCTGGAAAGGTTATTTTTCATACAACCAGATCAATGACATTTCGCAAAATCAAACGAAGATTTTTGCCGCTACTGAAAATGCGATTTTTTCCGAGGACGTTGCCTCTGGAGACATTAAAATAATCAACACAGTCGACGGATTATCAGGGCTTACCATTACAGCAGTCTATCACAGCCAGACGCTCAGAAAAACCATTATCGGTTATGAAAACGGTTTAATCATAGTATATAATGAAGCGGATGGATCGATTCTGAATGTGGTGGACATCATCAACAAATCGATTCCTCAGAACGTAAAGAAGGTCAACCATTTTATGGATCACAACGGGATGATTTATGTTTCCTGTGATTTTGGCATTGTGCAATACAATTTGAATACGCTGCAATTCGGCGACACTTATTTTATTGGTCCAAACGGATCCCAGATCAATATTCAGCAAACCGCTATTTTCAACGGAAGACTTTGTGCCGCATCCAAAACCAACGGTATTTTAGTGGGCGAACTTACTAATCCGAACCTTAATGATTACAACCAATGGATCACTGTTGCGGGATTTGGCTGGTCAGGAATCGAAAAGGTCGATGATAAATTAGTCGCAGTGACCACATCGGGTAGTTTGCAAAGATGGAACGGAACTGCTTTCGTAGCCATAGCACAACTTCCCGAAACGGCAAACGATATCCGAACCAGTGGTGCCTATCTGCTGGTTACTACTAAAAAGCATGTGTATCTTTACAATACGGCTTTGAGTCAGATTGCCGATATCAACAGCAACCAGATTCCTGATTTTACCGTTGAATTTACGTGCGCTACCATTCTTGGTTCTGAAGTTTTTTTCGGGACTGAAGAACACGGTATTTTCAGTAAAGAACTTAACGGAGCTGTTTTCGAAAACAAAACACCTGAAGGGCCATTGCGAAACAATGTCTTTGCCATCAACAGCACGCCTTCAGCCCTATGGACCGTTTTTGGAGGATATGATCTCGATTATAATCCTTATGCTTTTACACCAACAGGGCTTGCTAAATTTGGGGTCAGCAAATACGATAAAAACGGTTGGTACAGCATTCCTTATGAATCGCTTCTTGGAGCAAAAGCATTGTCAAGAATTACCGTCAACCCCAATAATGAAAAACAGGTTTATCTGAGTTCCTTTTATTCAGGGTTATTAAAACTGGAAAATGATATCCCGACGACCTTATACAACACTTCAAATACAGGTAGTGACGGATTGCAAACGATTCCAGGTGAGGTTCCGGATGATATCAGGGTCAATGGAGCTGTTTTCGATAAAACGGGCAATTTATGGGTCACCAACGGTTATATCAGGAAAGGCTTGAAAGTATTAAAAACCAATGGGCAATGGCAATCATACGATATGCAAAATGTAGCTGCGTCAGTGGCTAACCTGAAGTTTGGAAGGATGATCATCGATAAAAACGGAACCAAATGGATGGCGACGTGGAGGGATGGTGTCATCGGCTTTAACGAAAATTATAACAACCGTTTTAAAGTCATTAGTGACAAACCAGAAGACGGAAATCTCCCGTCTTTTGATGCTCGCGCCATAGCTATTGACAACAGGAATCAGTTGTGGATAGGCACTTTAGCCGGACTCAGGGTATTGCCAAGTATCGACAGTTTTTTATCCAATGAAACCTTAAAAACCAACGCCATCATTATTATCGAGGACAATTTGGCTCAGGAGTTACTTTACGAGCAATCCATCAGTGATATCTTTGTAGACGGAGCCAACAACAAATGGATTGGAACCGTTGATGCGGGCGTTTTTTATGTTTCTTCCGACGGGCAGAAAACCATTTACCACTTCACTTCAGAGAATTCACCGCTGCCGAGCAACACCATCAACGATATTGAGGTCAATGGAGCTACGGGTGAAGTTTTTTTCGCCACGACCAAAGGCATGGTGTCTTTCAGAGGCATTTCAACATCTGCTAATGAAGATCTCAATAACGCTTATGTGTATCCGAATCCGGTGCGTCCTGAATATACAGGAACCGTAAAAGTTAGCGGCCTCATGGATAAAGTACACGTGAAGATTGCCGATATCGAAGGAAATCTGGTTTACGAAACGATTTCAGAAGGCGGAACCATCGAATGGGACACGACCGCTTTCGGCAAATATAAAGTGGCTTCCGGGGTGTATATGATTTTCATTTCTTCAGAAGACGGCGCCGAAACCAAGGTCAAAAAAGTGATGATTATCCGTTAAAATAATTGTCGGCTACCAGTCAGGCAAACCGTTGACTGAAAATTTTTATGCTAGTCAAAACCAAAGCCATCGTCATTTCATCGCTCAAGTTTCAGGAGAAAAGCCTGATTGTAAAATGCTTTACATTGTCGGATGGTCTCAAGTCCTATTTTGTGCGCGATGCTTTCTCGTCGCGGAAATCGAACCAGAAAATTGCCTATTTCCAACCCTTGTCTATTCTCGAAATTGAAGCGGTTCACAAAAACAAAGGCACTTTAGAGCAGCTTAAGGAAATCAAGATCGAAACGCCGTTCCAATCCATTCATTCGGATATTTTCAAAAGCACGATGGTCATGTTTTTGTCCGAAATGCTCCAGCATTCCATTCATGAAGAAGAAAAAAACGAAGCGCTGTTCAACATTTTAGAAACCGCGTTGCACTGGCTCGACCATCACGACGACATCGCCAATTTCCATTTGATCTTATTGTTGGAAATCACCAAACATCTCGGTTTTTATCCCGATACTTCTGAGGTAGAGTTTCCTTTTTTTGAAATGAAAGAAGGCGTTTTTTCTCCACTGCCGGCTTTGAATTCCCTCAACGAACACGAAACGCAACTGTTCAAAAAACTCATCGATCTGAAATTTGACAATGACAAGAAAACGTTTCATGTGACCGAGCGAAAACTGCTGCTCAAAATCCTGATAGACTATTACAGCATGCACCTCGACGGATTCAAAAAACCAAAATCGCTTGAAGTGCTGGCCGCAGTTTTTTCCTAACTGACGGTAGAATTCCTTTAAAATCATTATCGAATTCTTATTGAGAACCGCCGAATTCTAATTGTAGCGTAGTGGGCTGGAGATATTTTATTTACATTTACGTTAACTCAATAAAACGCGAAATCATGAAAGCAAAACTATTTTTCCTTCTGGCTGTTCTGGGCTCGATGCAACTGACGGCACAAATCGTAACGATTCCGGATGCTAATTTTAAAGCGAAATTACTGCAGGCCGACAACGGAATTCAAATCGCCAAAAACCTCACGGGGCTATGGTTTAAAATTGATGCCAACAACGACGGGCAGATTCAGGTGACCGAAGCCCAACAAGTGAGTGCTTTGTATGTCAATTTTTCGAGTATCAGCAGCATGACGGGAATCTCAAGTTTCACCAATATGAAGGTCTTGAGTTGTTTCAGCAATACGATTACCGGCCTAGACGTATCGGCCTTATCTCAACTGCAGGAATTGTATTGCTACGAAAATAATTTGACTTCATTAATTATTGTAGGCACTGCTTTAAAACGTCTGGATTGTTTTAAGAACGACAACTTGACGGCCATTAATTTTTCAGGGCTCAACACCTTGGAATATGTGGATTGCAACCAAACGGCGATTGCAAACCTGAATACGTCAAACCTCACGAATTTGCAAACGTTAAGCTTTGCTACCAACTTATTGCAGACTTTAAACGTTTCGGGTTGTACTAGCTTGGTTAACATTCCCAATTCTATTGGCGGGTCAGTGCTGTCGAATGTTAATTTTTCCAATTGCACTAGTTTGGCATCAATTAATATCTATTATGCTCCGGCAACCGTTTTAAATTTTTCAGGCTGTAGCGCTTTAACATGGCTCAGCATTTATTCGGATTATAACATACAAACGCTGAATATGTCTGGTTGCACGAGTTTACAGACGCTCTCCATCACTGAAACCTCCCTGACGAGTTTAAACGTTTCAGGATTGAGCAGCCTGAGTTATTTGACTTGCGCGCACAATCAACTGAATTCACTAAATGTATTGGGGCTCACAAACCTAAACTGGATTGACTGCAGCACCAATCAGTTAAGCAATCTTGATGTTTCGGGCTTGACGAACCTGACGAACCTTTCGTGTTCTTCAAACCAGTTATTATCGCTTAATTTGTCCGGATTGTCAAATTTAAGTTCTTTGTATTGTGATAATAACCAGTTACTTTCCTTAGACATTTCCGAGTGCGTCAGTATCTCGGGCGTGAATTGCGCCAACAACCAGTTGCTTTCGATTTTTATGAAAAACGGAAAGTTCGAAGGGAATGATAATTTCGGCAACGTCAGTTTTAATTTTTACAACAACCCTATATTACTCTACATCTGTGCCGATGAAGGTGAAATGGCCAGCATGCAACAGAAGGTCACCCAGTATGGCTACAATAATTGTGAGGTGAATTCTTACTGTTCGTTTACCCCCGGCGGTGTTTTTTATACCATTGAAGGAACTACAAAATTAGATGCTAACGCCAATGGTTGTGATGCCGGTGATTTAGGTTACGCTAATTTAAAATACAATATCGCCAGCGGAACAACAGCGGGAACTATTGTAGCAGATACTTCGGGGAACTTCAGTTTGCCGGTAAGTGCTGGTTTGCATACGGTTACTCCGGTACTTGAAAATCCAACGTATTTCACCATATCGCCCGCGAGCATTCAGGTTGACTTCCCAACGATTGCGAGCCCGTTCACTCAAAACTTCTGTGTTGCGCCCAACGGAGCCCATCCGGATCTGGAAATCGTGTTGCTGGCATTGGATACACCAAGACCTGGATTTAATGTAAGATACAGATTGGTCTACAAAAACAAAGGAAATCAAACCGCTAACGGACAAATAACGCTCGATTTTCAGGATGATGTGATAGATTTGGTCTCGGCCAATCCGACAATAACCACTCAAGCCTTAAATTCATTGGTTTGGGATTATACCAACTTACAGCCTTTCGAGTCGCGTACGATAGATTTTATCATAAATCTTAACACGCCCATGGAAACGCCTCCTTTGAATGGAAATGACTTAATTACTTTCACCGCTTCCATTACTCCGACTGCCGGTGACGAAACTTTAGCGGACAACCAATTTGTATTGCCACAATTTGTGCTGAATTCTTTCGACCCGAACGACAAAACCTGTCTTGAAGGCAACCGAATCAGTCCGGCGATGGTTGGAAAATACATTCATTATAAAATACGTTTTGAAAATACCGGAAATTATGCTGCGCAAAATATCGTCGTAAAAGATATGATCGACACTACTATGTTTGATGTCAATTCTTTGCAAATGACCCATGCGTCGCATTCGTGCGTGACCAAAATCTCCGACACCAACAAAGTGGAATTCATTTTTGAAAACATCAACCTGCCTTTTGATGATGCCAATAATGACGGTTATGTCGTGTTTAAAATCAAAACCAAACCGACCGTGTTGCTCAATGATGTCCTGAGAAATCAAGCGGATATTTACTTTGATTATAATTTCCCAATCCAGACTAACGAAACACAAACCGTTGTAGGAAATGCTTTGGCGAACCAACAATTTGACATGTCAAATTTCAAAGTATATCCGAATCCTGTTAAAAACATCTTGAACATTCAAAATGACAAACCTATCCAGAAAGTTGAAATTTTTGACCTTCACGGCAGGTTGCTGCAAAGCGCCCAATTGATCGACAACAAAATCGATTTAAGCCAGCTCGCGGCCGGAAACTATTTCGTAAAAATGTACTCAAAAGACAAAACCGGTGTCGTAAAAATCACCAAGGAATAATCGGATTCAAGAATTCAAATCAGGAGGATGTCTGTCACAAGCATCCTCTTTTTTTGTGGGGCGTGTCCCGAAAAGGGCCGTGCTCTTGCGACTCGCTTTTTTTAGGGCCGAACCCCGGCCCTAAAAAAGAGCTCAGACAAACGCGCGATCACTCACGCAAAAACTTGCCGCCGAACCACTTATAACTCACAACTATTTATTACTTTCGCAAGGCTTTTTTTAGAAATGAGCCATTTCACTTCCATTCTAAAAGCCTAATTTTAAAAACGAAGCGTCTTTCCTGATTCTGGAATGACGCCATTACGACCAAATGAGAAGCTAAAAACGGCATCAAGATGAGCAACATCCCATTCAAATATATCGGTATTCTCCTGGTTTTCTGCAGTGCCACCTTTGCTACAATGGCGCAGGTTTCGAAACCGAAATCCTATATCATCAGCAAATCGGATTACTATACGCTCGATGTCAAAAGCAATGCGCCTTCAGTGACTTTGTTTTCCGAAGAAAGAAAATGGGTCGGCGACAAAGACAACCGCGAAGTCATAGGCAACCGTATTGACTATTCCGATTCGTTTGAAGAAGTCAGCGATATTGAAGCCTACAGCCTTTCCCCGGAAAAGAAAAAAGAGAAAGTCAGAAACATCATTACCGAAGACCGCGAGATCGAAAATATCTTTTACCACGACCAGAAGTTCAAATATTACTATTTCTCCAACCTTAAGGAAGGTTCTGAAACCTATTCTTCCTATAAAAAACAATTTCGGAAACCCCAGTTTTTAGACCCGTTTTATTTTAAAGACGGTTTAGAGTGTAAAGACGCCAAAATCACTTTAAAGGTTGCTAATACAATCGATATTGGTTATGTTTTACTGGGCAACGACACCGAGAAAGTGCAGTTTACAACGCAAAAGGAAGGTGATTTCAACATCTATTCGTGGCAATTGACCGACAGCGACAAGGAAGAAGTTTTTGAATCGGCTCCAAGCTTATCCTATTATTCGCCGCATCTGATTTACTATATCAAAAATTACAGAAACGATTCGGGAACACAAAACGTCGTGGGTTCGGTCGACAATCTTTATAAATTTTATTATCAAACTATTAAAGACATTAATAAAACGGATCAGTCTTCACTGAAAACCCAAACGCAGGAACTCATCAAAGGATTGACGACCGAACTCGAAAAAACCAAAGCCATTTTCGATTTCGTTCAAACCAAAGTGCATTACGTCGCTTTCGAGGATGGCATGGGCGGTTATATTCCCAGAGAAGCGGCCGATGTGTTCCAGAAAAAGTATGGTGACTGCAAGGATATGGCGAACCTACTCAATGAAATGCTTCATGTTGCGAACATAGAATCCTACACCGCCTGGATCGGAACGCGCCAAAACAATTACACTTACGAAAAAGTACCGACGCCGATTGTAGACAACCACATGATTGCTGTGGCTAAAATCTCCGGACAATATTATTTCCTTGACGCTACCGGGCAGTATACGCTATTTCCGGGTTTTACGCCATTCATTCAAGGAAAGCAAGCTTTGCTTAAAATTGATGAACAGAACTATAAAATCGTTCCTGTTCCTGTGGTAGATGCCGTCCAAAACAATACCGCGGGAAAAATCCGTTTTCAGATTGAAGGCAACAAACTGACAGGCAAAGCCGATTTCGAGCTCACAGGGTTTTTAAAAACGCAATTCATCGCTTATTACAAAGCCACCGCAGAAAAAGAAGACATGCTCAAGAGTTATTTGTCGCGCTTTATCGGCAGTATCAGCACTTCCAATATTGAAGTCAAAAATGATGATTTAACGCAAAATCCGTTGCAGATCCAGTACCAGTTTGGTTTGGAAAAATGGGTCAAATCAGTGGAAAATGAATTGGTTTTTAAACCGATATTGTTTTTCCCTTACGCCGATTCGCGCATCGATATCGAGAAAAGAAAAGCGCCGATTACTTACGATTTTAAGAAAGCTTTTAATTTTGAATATGAAGTCTTGCTTCCTGAAGGCTACCAATTGAGTTATAAGCCGGATGATTTTAATTTTTCCAACAACATGCTCAAAGTCAACATCAAATATACCGCTGCAGGCAATAAAATTCTCGTGAGCCAAAAAATGGAACTCAACACGCTGTTAGTCGAAAAAGATCAGTTCGAATCCTGGAATACGGCCATCAAAAGCATCACAAAACAATACAATCAAAATATAATCCTGACAAAATCATGAAAAGAGTATTGCTGTTCCTTACCTTACTTATTGGTCAATTGCTTTTTTCACAACAGGAAGAAGTCAAGAATTACGAGTGGGAAGCGGTTCCAAAATTCAAGGAAATCCCCGTGGAATTTAAAGGCTATCCGGCCGTGGTGCTCAAAGATTACAGGCTTTACGACAACCGCGTTGGCCAATACACTTACAAAGCATTTGTGGTGATGCACCGCGCCATAAAAATACTCACGGATGATGGTATCAACGATTATAACAAAGTAAGCATCAACAAAAAATATGTACGCGATTACCGCGATTTGAAAGCACGAGTGATTAAAGCTAACGGAAAAATAGAAGAATTGCCCAAAGAAAAAATCATCGAGAAAGACCAAACTGATGAAAAACAATTCGTGTTTGGAGGCGTCGAGAAAGGCGATATCATCGAGTATTATTATGTCATCAAAGACTTTCCCGATTTCAACGGTGTGGAATATTTTCAAAGGGATATTCCGGTTTTGGAAGGGAAGTTCCAAATCAACGCCAACGTGAGTTCGGCCACGACTTATGTTTTTGGTTACAACGGCATGAAAGACGAAAGCGTCCGCAAACAAAAAATATTTACGGTTAGCAATCTGCCGGCCTATAAGGAAGAGATGAGCGCCACCAATTTAGCCGATATTGCAAAAGTGTATTACTATGTTGATGTTAGCAGCAATTACAATTACGAATCCTACTATCGCGAACTCAATACGTTTGCCGACGGCGCGAACGCCAAATCGATGGTCAAAAGATTCATTGAAGATCAAGAGCTCAACGATGTTTCGATTCCGTTAGATGAGCGGCTCAAAAAAATGGATATTTACCTCAAAGAAAACATTGAGATTGCAGACCAAGGCGGCTTCTACAATTATAAAAAAATCTTCGACGAGAAAAAAATTACGCCAAGAATGGTGCTTTATCTCTATAAAGATGTCTTGGATTATCTCAAAATCCCATATCAATTCTTAGCTTCAACGGACAAGTTTGACAACCATCTCGACAAGGATAATGTCGTTCCGGCGATGCTGACAGAAATCCTGATCTACATTCCTGAAACCAAAAAATACGTGTCGCCGTTTTATTACTGGATGCCTTACGGCCCGCCGAATTCTGTTTGCGTTAACAATGATGCCGCCTATTTTGAAGTCAGCAAAAAAAACATCAATGTTTCGTTTCTAAAAATCGATGGCGTTTCCATGGACGATAACATCGTAAAAACTACCAGCGAAATCAGCATCGATGAGGCTATGGAAAAAGTAACCGTAAATAAGAAAAGCGAATTCACAGGCTATCGTTCTTATTATTACAGAAGTTACCTGAAGTATATCGCCGAAGACAAAATCCCTGAATTTGTCAAGAATATGGTTTATAATGAGCTTGATGTCGATCTTAAAAAATCTAATTTTCTCAACAAGGAATACAAGTACAATTACGACAACCAAATGCCGTTTACGATTGAAACCGAAGCGCAGATCAACGAATCATGGATTGAAAATGCGGGCAAGAATTACTTGATTTCCATCGGTCGAGTGTTAGGAAAGCAAACCGATTTGTATCAGGAAACCAACCGAAAACATCCGATCGATATTTCTTATCCGAATAAATATAGTCACAGCATTACATTTAAAATTCCAAAGGGTTATGCGGTCAAGAACCTCAATGCGCTGGCGATAAAAAAGGAAATCAAAAACGATAAAAACGAAGTCATCGGCAGTTTTTCGTCGACAGCAGTCATTGAGGGCGAAGCGGTCAAAATTGACATTGTTGAGTTTTACAATTTTACCCATCTCGAAGTGGAACGATATAACGAATACCGCGATTTGATCAATGCGTCGTATGATTTCTACAAGACTTCACTGATTTTAACACCACAATGATTTTAAGGCAAAAAAGCGGAGTTTGTGGCGGATAAACCAAAATTCCTTACTTTCGCAAATCGATTTTAGAAAAGGATACCATGAGCACTAAGTTTACAGAATACAAAGGACTTGACTTACCTACAGTCGCCTCAGAAGTTCTTGATTTTTGGAAAAAGGAAAACATATTTGAAAAAAGCGTCACCACGCGCGAAGGCAATACCCCATTTGTGTTTTTTGAAGGCCCGCCATCAGCGAATGGTTTGCCCGGAATTCACCACGTCATGGCGCGCGCCATCAAAGATATTTTCTGCCGTTACAAAACCCAGAAAGGCTTTCAGGTGAAGCGTAAAGCCGGTTGGGATACGCATGGTTTGCCTGTAGAACTTGGCACTGAAAAAGAACTTGGAATTACAAAAGAAGACATCGGAACCAAAATTTCGATTGAAGAATACAACGAAGCTTGTAAAAGAACCGTCATGCGTTACACCGACGTGTGGAACGATCTTACGGAAAAAATGGGTTATTGGGTCGATATGGAAAATCCATACGTGACTTATAAGTCCAAATATATGGAAAGTGTCTGGTGGCTTTTGAAACAGATCTACGATAAAGATTTAATGTATAAAGGCTACACGATTCAACCGTATTCACCCAAAGCAGGAACAGGTTTGAGTTCGCACGAAGTCAACCAGCCCGGAAGTTACCGCGATGTAACCGATACGACCATTGTCGCGCAGTTTAAAGCAAAATCCGAAACACTTCCTGAATTTTTAAAAGGTTTTGGTGAAATCCACATTTTAGCATGGACAACCACACCTTGGACTTTACCGTCAAATACCGCTTTAACCGTTGGTCCGAAAATCGACTACGTTTTGGTGGAAACTTTCAACCAATATACTTTCCATCATGCTAAAGTGGTTCTCGCTAAAAACTTAGTGGGAAAACAATTCGGGAAAAACTTCTTCGAAAGCCATGATAATGCCGATTTCGAGAATTTTGCTGACGGTGATAAAAAAATCCCATACAGAATTTTAGCTGAATGTAAAGGACAAGATTTGGTTGGAATCCGGTATGAGCAATTGTTGCCTTACACACTTCCATACCAAAATCCTGAAAACGCCTTTCGAGTGATTTTAGGCGATTTCGTTACGACAGAAGACGGAACCGGAATCGTACACACCGCCCCGACATTCGGAGCCGATGATGCGAAAGTAGCCAAAGAAGCTGTTCCCGAAGTCCCGCCGATGTTGGTCTTGGATGCCAATGGCAATCCAGTTCCTTTGGTAGATTTGCAAGGAAAATTCACGTCGCATATGGGTGAGTTTGCCGACAAATACGTCAAAAACGAATATTACGATGAAGGCACTGCGCCCGAAAGATCCGTTGATGTTGAAATCGCCATCCGTCTTAAAGAAGAAAATAAAGCATTCAAAGTAGAGAAATACGTACACAGTTATCCACATAGCTGGAGAACCGACGAGCCGTTGTTGTATTATCCGCTCGATTCATGGTTCATCAAAATCACCGAAGTGCGCGACCGCATGTTCGATCTCAATGAAACCATCAACTGGAAACCCAAAGCCACTGGCGAAGGCCGTTTCGGAAACTGGCTCAAAAATGCCAACGACTGGAATTTGTCACGTTCCAGATATTGGGGAATTCCTTTGCCAATATGGAGAACAGAGGATAAAAAAGAAGAAATACTGATTGGTTCGGTAGAAGAACTTTACACCGAAATCGAAAAATCAATTCAAGCAGGTTTCCAAAAAGAAAACCCGTACAAAGGATTCGAAATCGGAAACATGGCAGAGTCGAATTACGATTTGGTCGATTTACACAAAAATGTAGTCGATGAAATTACGCTCGTTTCCGCTTCAGGAAAACCGATGAAACGCGAATCTGACTTAATCGACGTTTGGTTCGATTCAGGCGCGATGCCTTACGCACAATGGCATTATCCGTTTGAAAACAAAGACAAGATTGACGAAAACAAAGATTTTCCAGCCGACTTTATCGCAGAAGGTGTAGACCAGACGCGCGGTTGGTTCTATACTTTGCACGCTATCGGAACGTTGGTTTTCGATAAAATCGCTTATAAGAATGTAGTTTCGAATGGTTTGGTGCTCGACAAGAACGGACAGAAAATGTCCAAACGTTTGGGGAACGCGACAGATCCGTTCAAAACCATTGAAGAATACGGCCCGGATGCGACGCGTTGGTATATGATCTCCAATGCGAACCCGTGGGACAACCTCAAGTTCGACATCGAGGGCATTGCTGAGGTGCGCCGCAAGTTCTTCGGGACTTTATACAATACGTATTCATTCTTTGCGTTGTATGCAAACATCGATCAATTCAAGTACGAAGAAGCCGAAGTGCCGCTGCACGAACGTCCGGAAATTGACCAATGGATCATTTCAGAACTCAACACGTTAATTAAAGACGTCGATGCTTATTACGCCGATTATGAACCGACAAAAGCCGCCCGTGCGATTTCTGATTTTGTTCAGGAAAACCTGAGCAACTGGTACGTGCGTTTGTGCCGCCGCCGTTTCTGGAAAGGTGATTATGCGCAGGATAAGATTGCCGCTTACCAAACTTTGTATACGTGTCTTTTGACGATCAGTAAATTGGGCGCGCCAATCGCTCCGTTCTTTATGGACAAGCTTTACCGAGACCTGACGCAAAACACAAAGTCAGAAAAATTTGACAGCGTTCACCTCGCGGAATTCCCCGTATACGTTGAAAACTTTGTTGATAAATCTCTCGAGAGTAAAATGCAGAAAGCACAGACCATTTCCTCACTGGTTTTATCGCTCAGAAAGAAAGAGATGATCAAGGTACGTCAACCGTTGCAAAAGGTAATGATACCAGTACTTGACAAACATCAACGTGCTGAAATCGAGGCCATTTCAGACCTCATAAAAGCGGAAGTCAACGTTAAAGAAGTCGAGATTTTAGACGACGGTTCAGGTATTTTAGTGAAACAAATCAAGCCGAATTTCAAGACTTTAGGCCCGCGTTTCGGAAAAGATATGGGTTTGATTTCCAAGAAGATACAAGAGTTTACACAAGAGCAAATCAACCAGCTTGATACGTTAGGTATCCTAAATATTGAAATCTCAGGAAATACTATAACTTTATCACAAGATGATGTGGAGATTTCCTCCCAAGATATTGAAGGCTGGCTCGTTGCGAATTCCAACGGAATCACCGTAGCGCTTGACATCACGATATCCGAGGAATTGAAACAGGAAGGAATCGCGAGAGAATTGGTCAACCGCATCCAGAACATCAGAAAAGATTCCGGTTTTGAAGTGACCGACAAGATTAAAGTGCAGCTGCAAAACAACGACGAACTCGAAAAAGCCGTCCACGCTAACGTAACGTACATCAAATCTGAAACACTAACCGAAACGCTCGTTTTTGAAGGCACAATAACAGACGGAATCGACATCGAATTCGACGACATTAAAACAAGAATACTAATTACAAAATAACAAGACCATGGTAGATGAAATTGCAAGATACTCCGACAGCGACTTGGCGGAGTTCAAAGAACTAATCCTAAAAAAAATCAGCAAAGCCCAAGCAGATCTTGATCTGATCAAGAGCGCCTATATGAATGACTTAAACAACGGAACCGACGATACCTCGCCAACCTTCAAGGCTTTCGAAGAAGGCAGCGAAACGATGTCTAAAGAAGCGAATTCTCAATTGGCGATCCGTCAGGAAAAATTCATCCGCGACTTAAAAAACGCGCTTTTCCGTGTCGAAAATAAAACTTACGGCGTCTGCAAAGTAACCGGAAAACTCATCAGCAAAGAACGCTTGATGATTGTTCCGCACGCGACGATGAGCATCGAAGCCAAAAACATGCAACGATAAGCATAAAATTACCTTATAATTAACGCTCCAACCGGAGCGTTTTTTTTAGAAATAGTATTATTTTTGGCGCATTAAAAACATAAAAATGTCATTACGAAACGCTTATTTCCTGATTTTCATTATTTTATTAGTAGATCAGGTCAGCAAGATTTACATCAAAACCAATTTTGTTCTCGGAGAAGAAGTTAGTGTGTTCAGCTGGTTCAAAATCCTGTTCATCGAAAACGAAGGCATGGCGTGGGGAACTGAAATTCCGGGAACGTATGGCAAATTGTTTTTAACGCTTTTTAGATTGGTTGCAGTTACCGCAATCGGTTATTGGCTCTGGGATTCCGTACAGAAAAACAGCTCAACATATTTGATTGTAGCTATTGCACTCATTCTCGCAGGCGCTTTCGGAAACATCATCGATTCGGTATTCTACGGCATCATTTTCGACAACAGCCACAACCATTTGGCGACTTTGTTTTCAGACAAACCTTATGGTCAGGTGCTTCATGGCAAAGTGGTCGATATGCTCTATTTTCCAATAGTTGACGGGCATTTCCCACAATGGTTCCCAATCTGGGGCGGCAAGGAATTCAAGTTTTTCAATGCGATTTTCAACATCGCCGATATGGCCATTTCTACAGGCGTCGGAATTTTGATCGTTTTCAACAAAAAAGCATTTCACAAAAACTAATCTGCGTTAATCAGTCAAATCAGCGGCATCCGTGTTCCATTTTATTTGTTTTCAGTAGCCGGGAACCTGCTATCCATTGCAATCTTTTGTGCCGAACGCCGTCACAAAAGGATTTTCATTGCTATCAGGGCTAGGGCTTTAGAACTTATAGACCGTTTTAGGTGTAATGCAATAATCAAGTTTCTGATCACCTTCCCAAACATCTTCAATTGAATCTTCCGCTTCAAAAAACGACAAACCAATTTTGAGGGTTTCCGGCTTGCATTCCATTAAGAAAGTATCGTAAAAACCTTTGCCATAACCTACGCGGTGTCCGAGTTTGTCAAAAGCCAACAGCGGCACAAAAACCACATCGATTTTAGCCACCGGAACTTCCAAACCATCAACGGGTTCCGATATACCGTACCTGTTTTTCGCAAACTTCGTCGAATCGGTCAATAAGAAATGCGTCATATCCATTCGGCTGAAATCGCTTTTAGACACTACGATATCTTTGTCTTTTCCGGCAAGTACATGCAGGATAAACTCCGTATCGACTTCTTTCTTCTCTAAAATTGGCAGAAAAACATGAAAGTATTTCAATTCCCAAAGCGGCAATGTCACCAATTGGTTCGCAATATCGAGGCTCATTTCCTCAACAGCATGTTCCGAAAGTTGGGAACGCAACAGTTGGTATTTTTTCCTTAATTCGTTTTTAAGCATAAAAGTGCGGCTTTCAAATCTGCTATAAAAGTAGTCAAATGCTCCACTTCCACGTGATGCATCAGCACAATTTTATACCACAGATTGTCGCCATGATGGTTTTCAGGAACCAGATGGTATTTTGCCGCAAGCGATTTTGGAATATAAGTAGCGTCTAAAGTCACAATATTCATGTGCGGTTCGCGGAAATATACAATGCCTAAACGATCGAGTTCCTTACACAAAAACTGGGTGCGCATTTGCAACACGCTCACTTTTTCAAACCAACCATTCGGACCGTAAGTAAAAAGGATCATCCAAACTGCGATGGCATTGGCGCCGGAGCGACTGCCACATAACGTCAAATCCATGCCTTCTACATAAGCTGCTTCTTTGGTAAGCACGTTTTCAATAAGCCCTTTTCTGCAAATAAAAACGCCGGTTCCATAGGGCGCCTGCAGCATTTTGTGCGCATCAATCGTAATCGAACTGATGTTGGGATTGCTGAAATTGATTGTAGAAGATTCGTTGCTGAAAGGATACACAAAACCGCCGTAAGCACCGTCAATATGAAGTTTGTAATCTAAATGATGTTTCTCCAACACCGAAATGTAATCTTCAGGATGGTCCACCGAGCCAAACATTGTCGTCCCTAAATTGGAAACCACAATGAAATATTTTTTGCCGTTTTGTTTCGCTTCGATCACGAGTTTTTCCAAAGCGTTTTTGTCGATGGCTCTTGTGTCGGTTGCCACCGGAACTTTAATCCAATCGAGATGCAAAAGATTCGCGCCTTTCGGAATCGAGTAATGCGTGTCTTCAGAAGCGAGGATGGCTATTTCATGCAATTCCGCTTCTTTTTTATACCTGAAATAATTGCGGTACATCCAAAGTGCCTGAATGTTGGCTTCGGTGCCGCCGGGTGAAATGTAACCATCAAAAGAATGCGGTTTGGCTTTGAAAACATCTACAGCTAAGACATTCAACACTTCACGTTCGAGTTCATGTGTACCACTAAAAACATTTTCAGAAGCTCCGAGCGTATGGCAACCGATGTGATTTGGGTTCGCTACAAAGGTTTGCAAAGTTGGTGCTTCTTTCAAAAACGGCGCGTCGTAAAACACTTGTCCGTCTAATTTTGAGGCCGGATAACCCAAAGAAATGTCTTCAATAAAATTGATGTTTTCGAGCAAAGCTTCCTGTATTCTCGTTTTGCGTTCTTCCTGCGAAAGTTTTTTCCAATACCACATAAGGCTAAATTTTCGTCAAAACTAAATCGTTTCGACAACACAAAACATGACAAATGTTAGGCTTGTATTTTGATGCATTTAAAATTAACTTTGTTTCATGCAAAACCCATCGCTTGAACTCCAGATACAATCGCTTCCCGACGGTCCGGGCGTGTACCAGTATTACGATAAGGAAGACAAGATTCTGTATGTGGGCAAAGCCAAAAACCTCAAAAAAAGGGTTTCCTCGTATTTCAATAAAGTACACGATACCGCCAAAACCAACGTGCTGGTTAAGAAAATCGTCAACATCAAACACATTGTGGTGCCGACCGAATCCGATGCGCTGTTGTTGGAGAATAATCTGATTAAAAAACTCCAGCCGCGTTATAATGTATTGTTGCGTGACGACAAAACCTATCCGTGGCTTTGCATCAAGAAGGAACCTTTCCCGCGTGTGTTTTCTACGAGAAGAATGATCAAGGACGGTTCGGAGTATTTTGGCCCGTATACTAGTTTCAAAACCGTCTGGACGATTTTAGACCTGATCAAGGAATTGTATCCGTTGCGCACCTGCAATTATGATCTCAATGAAAAAAATATAGCAAACCACAAGTTCAAAGTTTGTTTAGAATACCATATCGGCAACTGCAAAGGCCCGTGCGAAGGATTTGAATCAAAAGAAAACTACGACGAACAAGTCAATGCGATTCGACAGATTCTTAAGGGAAACTTCAAGGAAAGCCTTAAGGATTTCAAAAAGAAAATGACCGAATATGCCGCGAATATGCAGTTCGAGGAAGCACAGAAAATCAAAGAGAAAATAGAAGTGCTTGAGAATTACCAATCGCGCTCGACGATCATCAATCCGAAAATCACGAACATCGATGTGTTCTCGATTGTTTCCGATGAAGGCGCCGCCTATGTCAATTTCCTGCAGATTGCGCACGGCTCGATCATTCGCTCACACACACTCGAAATCAAGAAAAAACTCGACGAAACTGACGAAGAGCTTTTGGAACTCGCGATTGTCGAATTGAGAGAGCGATTCCATTTGTTATCGAAAGAAATCATAGTTCCGTTTGCGGTTGTTGTTGGAGAAAATATTAAAGTCACGATTCCGCAGCTTGGCGATAAAAAACAGATTCTCGATTTGTCTGAGCGCAACGCTAAATTTTACAGGATTGAACAATTGAAACAACTACAAATTGTTGATCCCGACCGTCACACGAACCGCATTATGGCGCAGATGCAGAAAGATTTGCGCTTGTCGGTCGAGCCGCGTCATATCGAATGTTTTGACAACTCCAATATACAAGGAACCAATCCGGTAGCCGCTTGCGTGGTTTTTAAAGACGGCAAACCGAGCAAGAAAGATTACCGTCATTTCAACATTAAAACCGTTGTCGGGCCTGATGATTTCGCCTCGATGGAAGAAGTCGTGTTCCGCCGTTACAAACGCATGCTTGACGAAAACGAACCTTTGCCGCAACTGATTATCATTGACGGTGGAAAAGGGCAATTGTCTTCGGCTTTGAAAAGTATCGACGCGCTTGGATTGCGAGGAAAAATAGCAATTGTAGGCATTGCGAAACGCCTTGAGGAACTGTATTATCCGGGCGATTCGGCTCCGTTATATCTCGACAAAAAATCGGAAACTCTAAAAGTGATCCAGTATTTGCGCAACGAAGCGCACCGTTTTGGCATTACTTTTCACCGTGACAAACGCAGTAAATCGGCGCTAAATTCATCGATTGAAAGTATTCCCGGCATCGGAGAGAAAACAATGCTGACGTTAATTCAGCATTTCAAAAGTGTTAAAAGATTGAAATTGGCCACCGAAAACGAAATTTCTGCCGTGGTGGGTGTTTCAAAAGCAAAAAAAATTACCGACTTTTACAAAACTTCTAACCCGTAAAGGCTCCATGAAAAGACTGGCATTGCTTATTCTGGCATTTTTCACCTTACTTCAAGCTTACTCTCAGGAGCAGCCAAAAAAGAAACCCAAAATCGGATTGGTACTCAGCGGCGGCGGGGCTAAAGGTTTTGCGCACATCGGCGTTTTGAAAGTATTAGAACAGGCCGGCGTCAAGATCGATTATATCGGTGGAACCAGTATGGGCGCGGTGGTTGGCGGTTTGTATGCTTCGGGTTATAATGCGCATCAGATTGATTCGATATTTCGCGCGACTGATTTCGATGCTTTGCTGAGTGATTACACGCCCAGAGCTTCCAAGACTTTTTTCGAGAAAAAGAACGATGAGATTTACGCGTTCACTTTACCGTTCAAAAAAATGAAAATCGGTATTCCAACCGCTTTGTCACGAGGCATGTACAATTACAATTTATTGAACCGCTTAACTTATAATGTGCGTCATGTGCGCGATTTCAACAAACTTCCGATTCCGTTTTTATGCATGGCTACCGATATAGAAACTGGCGAAGAAGTGCTGCTTAACAAAGGTTATTTGGCTGAAGCGATGGCGGCCAGTGGCGCTTTCCCGACTTTGTTTTTCCCGGTGGAAATTAACGGAAGATTGCTTGTGGATGGCGGCGTCACGAATAATTTCCCGGTGGATGAAATTAAGAAATTAGGTGCCGATATCATCATTGGTGTAGATGTGCAGGACGATTTGAAAGACCGAAATTCACTTAAAGATGCGACGCGGATTCTCGTGCAGATTTCGAATTTGCAGATGATCGAGAAGATGAAGGAGAAATTGAAAGAAACCGACATTTACATCAAACCGGATATTTCCAATTATGGCGTCATTTCTTTTAATGAAGGTCAGGAAATCGTCAAAAAAGGTGAAGAAGCTGCTTTTGCAATGTATGAAAAAATCAAGGTTTTGGGCGATTCGACAAGAGTGGTTCCCAAACATCCTTATTCCGTGAATGCAGATAGTCTCAAAATCAAAAACATCGCAATCAATACTTTAAAAAATTACACTAGATCTTATGTGATTGGGAAATTAAGGTTTAAGCAAAACTCGAACATCACATACAACGACATCAAAAACGGAATGGATAATATCGCGGCGACACAAAATTTCAGCACGATCAATTATTCTTTGGAAAAGAACAACGACAAGGACGATTTGGTGCTCAATCTTACTGAAAACCCAAACAAAACCTTCCTGAGATTTGCGATACATTACGACGGCTTGTACAAAAGCGGGATTTTGCTCAACGCCACACAAAAGAAGACGTTGTTCAGAAATGACGTAACTTCGTTCGATCTGATTTTAGGCGATAACCTAAGGTATAACCTGGATTATTATATCGATAATGGTTTTTACTGGAGTTTCGGTCTGCGTTCTAAATTCAATAAATTCAACCGCAATGTGTCCACGGATTTTAAAGATGGCGCATTATTCGACGAGCTTGGCATCCGTTCCATCAATATCGATTTTTCGAATGTCATCAATCAGGCTTACGTCCAGACAATCTTTATTCAGAAGTTTTTGATTGGTGCCGGGATTGAGCATCAATTTCTGAGCATCAAGTCGAAAACGCTCGACAGCGCGACGCCTTATTTTGAGAAAAGCAACTACGGAAGTGTTTTTGGTTATGTAAAATACGATGCTTTAGACAATAAATATTTTCCCAAAAAAGGCTGGTATTTTTTCGGTGATTACCAGTCGTATTTGTTTTCGTCGGATTACACCAACCAATTCAACCAATTTTCCATTGCCAAAGGCGAGATTGGCGTGGCGCAGACTTTATTCAAAAAAGCCACCCTAAAAATACAATCTGAAATGGGTTTTGCTTTGGGCGAGGAAAGCGTTCATTTTTTTGATTTTTCTTTAGGCGGCTACGGATTTGCGCCTGTCAACAATTTCAGACCTTTTTATGGCTACGATTTTTTAAGCCTCAATGGCGACAGTTATATTAAGAGCAGTTTTACGTTCGATTACGAGATTTTCAAGAAAAACCACATCAATTTTGCTGCGAATTACGCCAATATCGAAGACCATCTTTTCGAAACTTCAAAATGGATTTCCCAAGTAAAATACAGCGGTTACGCTTTGGGTTACGGATTGGAATCGATTCTCGGACCAGTTGAGTTTAAATATTCATGGTCGCCTGAATTGCAAAAAGGATTTGCCTGGTTTAGCGTCGGATTTTGGTTCTAAGCCTTGGGTAGTCTAAATTTTATGTTTGATGTTGTCGAAAAAATAATATATTTGGCTTCAATAACCCATTAAAAGCATCACCATGTCAATTTGGAAGAAAAAACCTCTAGCACTATTATTAAGCGAAGCTTCGGAATCCGAAAAAGGAATGAAACGAACCCTGACCGCTTGGTCATTGATCGCGCTCGGAATCGGAGCTATTATCGGAGCCGGTCTTTTTGTAAGAACCGCGACTGCTGCCGCCCAAAATGCAGGGCCGTCAGTAACACTTGGTTTTATCGTAGCCGCGATCGGTTGTGCTTTGGCGGGATTGTGTTATGCTGAATTGTCTTCGTCTATTCCGATTTCCGGAAGTGCCTATACCTATACTTACGCAACCATGGGCGAATTGCTCGCTTGGATTATCGGTTGGGATTTGATCCTTGAATATGCCGTAGGAGCAGCCACGGTTGGGATTGCGTGGAGTGAATATCTCAACAACCTGCTGGTCAATGTGCTGCATACGAGTCCGATTCCGTATTCGTTGTGCCATTCGCCTTTCCAGACTTCCGCTATAGGCGAACAAGGTTTGATCAATCTGCCGGCATTGTTTATTGTTGCGGTGATTAGTTTGCTCTTGATTAAAGGAACTCAGGAATCTGCATTCGTCAACGGATTAATTGTCGTGGTGAAAGTGACTATTGTGGTATTGATTATTGTTTTGGGCTGGTCATTCATCAACCCGGCGAACCATACGCCATACATTCCGCAGGATTCTGTTTTTGTGGATGAGCATGGCGTCGGCCACCATTTCGGAGGCATCATGGGAATCCTTGGCGCCGCCGGAACCGTTTTCTTTGCCTTTATTGGATTTGATGCGGTAAGTACTGCGGCTCAGGAAACCAAAAATCCAAAACGCGATATGCCGATTGGAATATTAGGATCGTTGGCTATTTGTACCGTTTTATATATATTATTCGCACACGTGCTGACTGGGCTTGAATCGGTGGAGTTCTTCAGAACCGGCGGAAAAGAAGCTTCTGTAGCGAATGCCATCACTTCAGCCATGGGAACTTCATACCAATGGTTGGCACAATTTGTAACCGTTGCGATTTTATTCGGATTTACTTCTGTTATTCTAGTAATGTTATTAGGACAATCAAGAGTGTTTTATTCTATGGGTAAAGACGGATTGCTACCGAAAGCCTTCGGAGATTTGCATACTAAATACAAAACACCTTATAAAGCAAACCTTGTGATTTTGGTTATTGTTGGTTTGTTCGCAGCCTTTATTCCAGGAGATATTGTCGGCGATATGACTAGTATTGGGACGCTTTTCGCTTTTATTCTTGTGTGTTTTTCAGTGATTGTATTGAGAAAAACGGAGCCAGATATGAAACGAGAATTCAAAACACCATTCGTTCCTTTGGTTCCAATTTTAGGCATCATCGTTTGTATGGCAATGATTTACGGTTTAGGCTGGACCAACTGGTTGCGACTTATTGTTTGGTTGGCCATCGGATTGGTGATTTATTTTACTTACAGTAGAAAACGCAGCAGGCTCAACCATCCCGATAAATAATCAGGATTTATTTAATATCAAAAGGCATTGAAAATTATACATCAATGCCTTTTTTGCGTTTAAATATTTCACAAGAACTGCTGTTCCAAAATGATTTTTTACGATATTTGTTATTGTAGAATCGCCTTGAAATTTATTTTTATAGTATTGGGCGATGCCAAACGTGACTTATAATAAACAGCATTCACACCTATGAAAACAACCTGGATTGGTTTATTAGCACACCTCAAATTCCTCATCAAAAGGAATCCTGAATGAATTTTTTAATTATGAATTAGATATTTTTATTATTCATTATTAATTAAAAAGTTATGCCAATATATCACAAACTAGGAGACTTCCCTCAAAAGCGTCACGTGATCTTCGAAAAACCAAACGGCGGATTGTATTACGAACAGCTTTTCGGAACCGAAGGATTCCACGGACATTCTTCGCTTTTGTACCATGTTCATCGTCCGACGCAAGTCAAAGAAATTATTAAATCCTATTCCGTAGAGCCTAAAATCGCCATCGGAAAAAACATTAAATCTTTATTGCTTAAAGGATTTGAAGTGCAACCACAGGCCGATTTCCTCGACAGCCGAAAACCCATGCTCGTCAATAAAGACTGCACGATTGGACTGGCCGCACCGCAACAATCATTAACGTCCTATTTTTATAAAAACGCTGATGCCGATGAAATGATCTTCATCCACAAAGGCAAAGGAACACTGCGCACAATGCTCGGAAATATTCCATTCGAATATGGCGATTACCTGATCATTCCGCGCGGTATGATTTATCAGATTGAATTTGAAACTAACGACAACCGTTTGTTTTATGTAGAATCTTTCACGCCCTTCTACACGCCAAAACGATACAAAAACGAATCGGGCCAACATCTCGAACATTCCCCATTTTGCGAACGTGATTTCAAATTGCCGACTGAACTCGAAACCCATGACGAGAAAGGCGATTTTCTGATCAAGGTCAAAAAAGAAGGCATGATTCACGAAATGGTATACGCTACACATCCATTTGATGTTGTGGGTTGGGATGGTTATAATTTCCCTTATGCGTTCAGCATTCACAATTTCGAACCGATTACAGGCCGCGTGCACCAACCGCCACCGGTGCACCAGACTTTTGAAACCGCCTCTTTTGTAGTTTGCTCGTTCTGTCCAAGGCTTTACGATTACCACCCGAAAGCGATTCCCGCGCCTTACAACCACAGCAATATCGACAGCGATGAGGTTTTATATTATGTCGACGGAGACTTCATGAGTAGAAATAATATTGAACAAGGCCACATCACGCTGCATCCGAAAGGCATCCCACACGGACCGGCACCGGGCGCGATGGAGCGAAGCATCGGTCAGACCGAAACCCACGAGTTGGCGGTGATGGTTGATACATTCAGACCGTTAATGGTTACAGAAGACGCCATGCGAATCGATGACAGGAAGTATTACAAATCTTGGACGGAATAGTTTTTAGAAGCTATTTCCCGCTATACGTTCTCAATCTTTTATGGCGAACCCCGCCACAAAAGGATTTCCACTGCTATCGGGGCTAGGCTATAGTATCAAAAACAACTTTTACAATAAATATAAAATCAGCGTAAACCTGTCCAATCCGCTTCATCCGCGTTCCCAAACAGTTTACGATAAAAAAAATAAAAATCATGTCAAAACAAGTCACCTCCGTCGATTACGGACTAGAAAAAATATTCGAAGGAGCACAAGATTTCCTTCCTTTAATGGGTACCGATTACGTAGAATTCTACGTCGGGAATGCCAAGCAAGCGGCTCATTTCTACAAAACCGCCTTCGGATTCCAATCGTTAGCCTATGCAGGGTTGGAAACTGGCGTCAGAGACAGAGCATCTTATGTGTTAAAACAAGACAAAATCCGATTGGTACTGACCACGGCGTTAACGAGCGATTCGCCAATCGGGGAACACGTCAAAAAACATGGAGATGGCGTAAAAGTGGTTGCGCTTTGGGTGGAAGACGCCAGAAAATCATTTGAAGAAACTACAAAACGCGGCGCCAAAGTCTATATGGAACCGATAGTTGAAAAAGACGAATTCGGAGAAGTCGTCCGTGCCGGAATCTACACTTATGGCGAAACCGTGCATATGTTCGTAGAGCGCAAAAACTACACAGGTACTTTTTTACCGGGTTATGTGGAATGGAAATCAGATTATAATCCAGAGCCGATTGGATTGAAATATATCGATCATATGGTAGGCAATGTAGGCTGGAACCAAATGAATGTTTGGGTAAAATGGTACGAGGAAGTGATGGGATTCGTAAATTTCCTTTCGTTTGATGACAAACAAATCCATACCGAATATTCAGCCTTGATGAGCAAAGTGATGAGCAATGGTAACGGTAGAATCAAATTCCCGATCAACGAACCTGCAAAAGGAAACAAGCGCTCCCAAATCGAAGAATATTTGGATTTTTATGAAGGTTCAGGCGTACAACACATTGCGATTGCCACCGACGATATCATCACAACCGTAACCAAATTGCGACAACGTGGCATAGAATTTTTATCAGCTCCGCCAAAGGCTTATTATGAAGATATTCCTAATCGCTTGGGAGATCATATGAAAATGATGAACGAAGACATTGCCGAGATTGAAAAATTAGCCATTATGGTTGATGCCGATGAAGACGGATATCTGTTGCAAATCTTCACCAAACCTGTTGAAGACAGACCTACATTATTTTTTGAAATCATTCAAAGAATGGGTGCCAAAGGTTTCGGAGCAGGAAATTTCAAAGCGCTTTTCGAATCTATTGAGAGAGAACAGGAAAAACGAGGGACTCTTTAATAAAAATATGAAATAATTGAGAATTCATTAAAACAGCGCGTCGTTCGTCTGAGTTTTTTAAGTATAACGTGTTAAAGTTGATTTTTAATTAAGAATATAATAAAAATGAATCTATCTTTGTACCAACAAAAAGCAAAGGAGTGGTTTCCGGATCTTTTTATATAAATTTTTTATAATTTATAGTTTTTGGTTGGTTAATAGCATAAAAACTCAGTCATTAATTTGACTGGGTTTTTTTGTTTTAATACATTTGGAACAGATATTGAGTTCTCGGCAGAAATCAATTCAAAAAAAGATGAAAAGAATCCTAGCATTTGTATTAATTATATCCACTTTCGGTTTTAGTTCACAAAAAGAAAGAGCGTTTGATGTCGGCGAATGGTTTAAATTCAGAATCCATTACGGACTGGTGAATGCTGGTTACGCAACACTCGAAGTAGGCGAAGCGGTCAGAAACAACAAAAAAGTCTATCATGCGGTTGGCAAAGGATATACCACAGGAATGTCGCGGTTTTTTTTCAAGGTAGATGATCTTTACGAAAGCTATTTTGACAGAGAAACCGGAAGTCCATACCAATTCGTCAGAAAAATTGACGAAGGCGGCTATAGAAAGGACCAAGAAGGATTTTTCAATCAGAACAGTAACAAAGTTCTGGTGAAGGATTATAAAAACAACACTGAGAAAACCATAGTTGTTACCGACAATATTCAGGATATGGTTTCCACGTTTTATTATCTGAGAAACCATCCCAACATCGATAAACTTAAAGTCGGCGAATCTGTTGTCATTGACATGTTTTTCGACGATGAAATCACAAAATTCAAATTAAAATTCCTTGGATACGAAGACCTCGACACCAAATTTGGTATTGTGCCTACGATGATTTTCAGACCATTAGTGCAATCTGGCCGAGTTTTCAAAGAAGAGGAAAGTTTGACCGTCTGGATTTCAAATGATGACAATAAACTACCTATCCGTATCAAGGCCGCCTTAGCAGTTGGTTCCATAAAAGCTGATTTGGATGCGTTTAAAGGTTTAAAATATTCTTTTAAAGTAAAAGTAAAACCCTAATGGAGATCACCAATAATACTCATGAAATTTTAGTACATCTTGAAGATAAATTTCAAGCCATCAACCAAAAAACAGAAACCCATCTTGAAGGTTTACTTTGGGCGAAACCTATCACTTATTGGGATTACATCCAGACCGACGCCTTGCTAAATCTACAAATCCAAAGAACCACGTTACCTGACGAAATGGTATTCATCATGTACCATCAGGTTAATGAATTGCTATTCAAAATGATTCTTTGGGAAATTCACCAATTATCACACAATCCAAAACCGGCTACAGATTTTTTTACAGAAAGACTCATGCGCATCAGCCGTTACTTCGATATGCTGACGCAATCTTTTGACATCATGGGTGACGGCATGGAAGTAGAACAATACATGAAATTCAGAAATACGCTGACTCCGGCAAGTGGTTTCCAAAGCGCGCAATACCGCCTCATCGAATTTGCGTCCACCGATCTGATCAACCTTATTGATTATCGTTTCAGAGCGACTATTAACAGAAATACACCCTACGAACATGCTTTCGAGCATCTGTATTGGCAGGCCGCGGGCAAAGACCATCAAACAGGCGAAAAATCATTCCTGATCTTAGAGTTCGAACGCAAATACAAAGCTTTGTTTTTAAGGGAAATGGAAGAATACAATACCATCAACCTTTGGCAGAAATTCAAACAACTTCCCGAAGTCGATCAAAAAAATCCTGAACTCATCAAAGCCATGCGACATTACGACCATACTGTCAATATCACTTGGGTGATGGGCCATTTAAATGCCGCGAGAAAGTACATTGAAAGCGGGCAGGGCAGCGGTGAAGCTACCGGCGGAAGCGACTGGAAAAAATACATGCACCCCAAATACCAACGCAGGATTTTCTTCCCCGAATTGTGGACCGAAGAAGAACTCAAAAACTGGGGAGCAGAATAATCATCGCACAAATCAAAAAACTTTGAAAAAAGTAATCACAGTCACTATCATTTTATTGGCATTGTTTTCCTGTAAAAATCAGGAAGATGAAATCCTATATGCTGAAAACCAACCCATTCCCATCGTCGAACAATTCGGATTCAAATACAACGACTTCAATGTTGCCAACGACACCATCAAAAGCGGCGATACTTTCGGTAGCATCCTCGACAAACAAAATCTTGGAGACCAAAAAGTATACGACATCATCGAAAAAGTCAAGGACAGTTTCGATGTCAGAATAATGCGTATCGGCAAACCATTCACGCTTTTCAGATCCAAAGACCGCAAAAAGAAATTACAAGCGTTCGTTTATCAGCCTGACAGAGGAACTTATTATGTAATAGATTTCAGGGATTCCGTTCACGTTTCCAAAAAAATCCGCCCAATACGAATCAAGCAAAGAACTATTGCCGGAAGTCTCGACGGCTCTCTTTCCGAAGCCATACAAAAAGAAGGTGTTGATATTGCCTTAGCCAGTAAAATTACCAAGATTTACGCTTGGTCAATCGACTTCTTCAAACTTAAAAAAGGTGATAAATTCGGCATTACTTTCACCGAACGCTTTATTGACGACACGATTTACGACGGCGTCGACAGTCTTAAAGCCGCGTTCTTCGAATACAAAGGCAAAACTATTTACGCCTTTCCGTTCGAACAAAATGAAGGTTCCGGCAAACTCGATTATTTCGATGACGAAGGAAAAGCACTCAAAAATTTCTTCCTCAAAGCGCCGCTCAAATATGTCAATATTACTTCACACTTTACCAAAAACAGGTTCCATCCGGTACAGCTGATCTGGAAAGCCCACAAAGGCACCGATTACGCAGCTCCAACAGGAACTCCGATTATGACTACAGCCTCAGGAGTCGTTGAACAAACGGGGTTTACAGCCGGAAACGGAAACTTCGTCAAGGTAAAACATGACCGCACGTATTCGACACAATATTTGCACATGTCCAAAATTCTGGCGCGCCGCGGACAACACGTCAACCAAGGCGACATTATCGGAAAGGTTGGAAGCACCGGACTGGCTACTGGCCCACACGTATGTTACCGTTTCTGGAAAAACGGTGTTCAGGTCGATGCGCTCAAACTAAAACTTCCGAATTCTGAACCGATGGACAAGCGCAACCTGCCTCGATTCTTAGCACAAATGAAACCCCTGAAGCGCGAACTGGACAGTGTAGCCCATTCGAAATTTAAGAAGTAATTTTTTTAGGAGCTGGTTCCCGCTATCCGTTGCAATCTTTTGTGCTGAACCCCAGCACAAAAGGATTTTCTCTTCTATCGGGGCTAGGGCTTCTCAACCCAAATAGAATTGATATTAAATCTGTGTAAATCCTTATAAACCGTGTCCTCCGCGTTCCATAACTTTATTATCTTTGCAACTCAAAATTTCAAAATAAAATCACACCAGCATGGCTTTACAAAATACCAATCCAACCCAAACAAAATCCTGGCAAAACTTAGCCAAGCATTTCGAATCCATGAAAGACAATGGCATCAAAGAAATGTTTGAGCAAGACAATAACAGGGCTTCAAAATTTCACATCCAATGGAATGATTTCCTAGTCGATTTTTCCAAAAACAATATCACTTCAGAAACGATGCAATTGCTTGGTGAACTTGCCAATGAAGCCCAGCTTAAAGATGCGATTTCAAAATATTTTGGTGGCGACAGCATCAACCAAACCGAAAACAGGGCTGTACTTCATACCGCTTTACGTTCGCCGGAATCCGCCATCATAAAAGTCGATGGAATCAACGTCATGCCCGAAGTTTTTGAAGTTAAAAACAAGATCAAAAAATTCACGCATGAAATCGTCAATGGCGATAGAAAAGGATATACCGGAAAAGCATTTACCGATGTTGTGAACATTGGAATTGGAGGTTCTGATCTCGGGCCAGCAATGGTTGTAGAAGCTTTACAATTCTACAAAAACCATCTCAACCTGCATTTTGTTTCCAACGTCGATGGCGATCATGTGAATGAAATTATTAAAAAGTTAAATCCTGAAACTACCCTTTTTGTGATTGTTTCCAAAACATTTACAACACAGGAAACGTTAACCAATTCCGAAACAATTCGAAAATGGTTTTTACAATCCACGAAACAAGAAGATGTGGCGAAGCATTTCGTGGCTGTTTCTACAAACCTTAAAAACGTTACGGCATTTGGAATTGACGCCGATAATGTGTTCCCAATGTGGGATTGGGTTGGCGGAAGATTTTCCCTTTGGAGTGCGGTAGGTTTGTCAATCAGTCTGGCGGTCGGATTTGACAATTTCGACAAACTATTGAAAGGCGCCCATCAAATGGACGAGCATTTCAAAACGGCAGATTTCGATAAGAACATTCCTGTTGTTCTGGCTTTGCTGAGCATTTGGTACAACAACTTTTTTGGTGCTGAAAGTGAAGCGTTGATTCCTTATACGCAATACCTCCAAAAACTCGCGCCTTATTTACAACAAGGCATAATGGAAAGTAACGGAAAAAGTGTAGGGCGCGATGGAAAGCCGGTCAATTACCAAACCGGAACCATCATCTGGGGCGAACCCGGAACGAATTCGCAGCATGCTTTTTTCCAGTTAATTCATCAAGGGACCAAACTGATTCCGACAGATTTTATTGGCTTTGTAGAGTCGCTTTATGGCGACCAGGATCATCACGACAAATTGATGTCGAATTTTTTTGCACAAACAGAAGCTTTACTTAATGGAAAAACGCAAGAGCAGGTTCAGGCAGAATTTGACAAACAAAAGATGGTTCATGAAACTGCTGATTTTCTGCGCCCGTTCAAAGTGTTTGCGGGAAACAAGCCAACCAATACAATCCTAATCCAAAAGCTTACACCTGAAACTTTGGGTTCATTAGTTGCTTTATACGAACATAAAATATTTGTGCAAGGTGTGATCTGGAATATCTTCAGTTATGACCAATGGGGCGTCGAACTCGGAAAACAACTAGCGAATTCTATTTTAGAAGAAATCCACACCAAAACGGTCAAAACCCACGACAGTTCAACAGAATTTTTATTGAGACATTTTTTACAAAACAAATAAACACACACAAAAAGCCTTACAGCAATGTAGGGTTTTTTTATACTTTTTGTGTATATTTGAAATCCAAAACAAAAAAACATGTACGAAATTATTCAGAAAGCACACTCGGGCTGGGCCTATTTAGTCTTGATTTCTTTATTGATTGCATTCGCTAATGCTCTTATAAAACGATCATCACAGAAAGAGTTCATGCCCCATGACAGAAAGCTAGCTTTGCTGGCGCTGATTGCTACCCACATTCAATTAGTATTTGGTTTTATCCTGTATTTCGTTTCGCCTTACGGTTCCATTGCTTTCGGGCAGATGAGCGATAAGACTTTAAGGTTGACTTCACTTGAGCATCCATTGATCAATATCATAGCGATTGCGCTCATTACTATTGGTTGGTCAAAACATAAGAAAGCCGCCGACAGTCAGGCCAAATTCAAATCGATTGCGCTTTTCTACGGGCTCGGATTATTATTGATCCTATCAAGAATTCCGTGGTCATTATGGTTCTAAATGTATAGAAGTCTACAACGGACTTTTTTCATCCATTGGTGCGCCTGAAAAGCAGTACATCAAATACATTTTAAATGAAAAAAATAATCCCTATATTATTGTTATTGCTTCTAGGAACATGGGCCAACGCGCAATCCGTTTCTAAAAGCAAGACCAAAAAAACGGTTTTAAAAGACACCATCTCGGTTACAAAATCAGGAACAGAAAAAACAGCACCGGAGAAAGTAGCTATTGTGCAGCCCGAAATCATTTTCAATGATACGGTTATAGCCGTTACCGGAAAATTCAGTCTTTACAAGAAATCGGCACACGCTTCGTATTATGCCAATAAATTCAACGGTAAGAAAACAGCCAGTGGCAAAAGATTCAGCAACAGCAAATATACCGCCGCACATCGTAAACTACCCTTCGGAACGATTTTGAGAATTACCAACGAAACCAACGGACAATGTGTCTTGGTTGAAGTAACCGATCGCGGTCCTTTCTCTCGTGGCAGGGAAATCGACCTTTCCAAAAGGGCTTTCATGGAAATTGCCCACAATAAGAACAGCGGAGCCCTTATCGTCAAGATTGAACAGATGAATTAGTTATTTCCAGCTTTTAAAAGGATTTTGACTTAAATAAGCGTTGTAATAACAAGGATCATTGGTTACTTCAAGCCCAAGCCAGTCGGGTTTTTCAAAGGCTTCATCTTCGGAATTCAATTCAATTTCAGCAATGATCAAACCTTCATTGTCTTCTGAAAAGACATCCACTTCATAAGTGTGTTTTCCGACATGCACTTCATAACGCGTCTTATGGATGACGCCTTGCTCACAAAGCGCCAATAATGGCTTTGCTTCGAGCAATGAAATTTCCGTTTCCCATTCAAAGCGGGTCATGCCGGTTTGGTTGCCTTTTCCTTTGATGGTCAGGAAGCCGCTCTCGCCTAAAATACGCACGCGTACCGTACGTTCGGGGTTGGAATTCAAATAGCCTTGCGCAATCAGATGTTTCGAGTGTGCAAGCGATTTAAACGCTTCGGAAACCACGAGAAATTTTCGTTCTATTTCTATCATTTTTTAATTTTGAATGGCTTTATTTTCAAAGATATTACATTTATCTTTATGGGTTCAAAAACAATCACAGAAGCTGCTTTTTAATTAGGTTGAATGGAAGAATTGCGCCCAAACCGGAAAATCATTCACGTCGATATGGACGCTTTTTACGCTTCCGTAGAGCAAATGGACCATCCCGATTTACGTGGAAAGCCATTGGCAGTTGGTGGCGGGGAAACCCGTGGCGTAGTTTCAGCGGCGAGTTATGAAGCCCGGAAATTTGGTGTTCGTTCGGCGATGAGCGGCTATCTGGCGAAGAAAAATTGCCCCGAGCTCATTTTTGTACGCCCACGATTTGATCGCTACAAGGAAATCTCCAATAAAATCCGAAAAATATTTCATGATTACACCGATTTGGTTGAGCCACTTTCTTTAGACGAAGCCTATCTCGACGTCACGCAAAACAAAAAAGGAAATCCAAGCGCCACGCTAATCGCACAGGAGATTCGTAAGCGCATTTTTGACGAAATCGGGCTTACGGCTTCTGCAGGCATTTCGGTGAATAAATTTGTAGCTAAAATCGCTTCGGATTATAACAAACCCAACGGACAAAAAACGGTCAATCCGGATGAGGTCATTCCGTTCTTAGAAGATTTACCGATTCGTAAATTTTACGGCGTCGGAAAAGTAACTACAGAAAAAATGTATCAATTGGGAATTTTTACCGGTCTGGATTTAAAAAACAAACCGTTGGATTTTTTGGAAAAGCATTTCGGAAAATCTGGAAGGTTCTATTATAATGTAGTTCGTGGCATTCACAACAGCGAAGTCAAAGCCCAACGTGTTGCCAAATCTGTAGCCGCCGAACACACTTTCAATGAAAATTTATCTTCCGAGATTTTCATGCTCGAAAAACTCGAAATCATCGCAGCAGAACTCGAACGGCGTTTAAAGAAGCACAAGATTGCAGGAAAAACAGTGACTTTAAAAATCAAATACAGCGATTTTACGTTGCAGACCCGAAGCAAAACCTTGCCTTATTTCATTTCCGATAAAGCGCTATTATTCGAAACGACCAAAGAATTACTGTTTCAGGAACGGATGAAAAATTCGGTGCGGTTGCTCGGTATTTCACTTAACAATCTCAATACGGAAGTCAAGAAAACCGTAGTCGTCCAATTGAAATTTGACTTTTAGCCATAAAAAAACCTTCACGTAAAATGAAGGTTTTAATTTGTCTTATGTTGAAAATCTATTTTTCTATTTCAGAAACCCTTAGCGTATTGACCATTCCTTTATCGGCTACAGGCATTGCGGCCAGGTTGATTAAGAAATCGCCTTTGTCCACAAAACCGCGGTCGCGCGCCATTTGATTGATGTCGGTCACCGTATCATCCGTGCTCACATATTTGTCGTAGTAAAACGATTTCACGCCCCAAAGCAAATTGAGTTGCGTCAGGATTCTTTTGTTCGAGGTGAACACCAAAATATGTGCTGATGGTCTCCAGGCCGAAATCTGGAATGCTGTATATCCGCTGTTGGTTAAGGTACAGATTGCTTTTGCTTTGATTACGTTGGCCATCATCGCTGCGTGGTGGCAGATCGATTTGGTGATGAAACGTTTGGTTCTGACTTGTGGCGTGTTTTGAGGCACCTGAATCAGCGGAGAATCTTCAACCGCTTCAATAATCTGTGTCATTTTTTCGATGACCTGAACAGGATAATTCCCAACGGATGTTTCGCCTGAAAGCATCACGGCATCGGCTCCATCCATTACGGAATTCGCAACATCATTCACTTCCGCACGAGTTGGCGTTAAGCTTGAGATCATCGTTTCCATCATTTGGGTAGCAATGATTACCGGAATTCTAGCAGTTTTGGCTCGGTTGACGAGTTTCTTTTGAATCAACGGAACTTCATGAGCCGGAACTTCTACACCCAAATCGCCTCGGGCCACCATCAATCCGTCGCAGAATGCTACGATTTTGTCGATGTTAGCAACGCCTTCAGGCTTTTCGATTTTGGCGATAATTGGAATTTTATGATCGGAATGTTTGGCAATGAGTTCCTGCAATTCCATTAAGTCTTCAGCTGTTCTTACGAAGGAAAGCGCAATCCAATCGACTTTTTGTTCAATGGCGAAGATAGCGTCCTTAACGTCTTTTTTGGTTAAAGCCGGCAAGGAAACCGTGGTGTTTGGGAGGTTTACCCCTTTTTTTGATTTTAATGGACCGCCCTGAACAACGCGGCAAACCACTTCTGTTTTTTTGTTGGTCTCGACGGCTTCGAAGATAAGTTTTCCGTCATCGAGTAGGATTCTTTCTCCGGGATTGACGTCTTTAGGGAATTCCTTGTAATTCATGTACACGCGTTGGGCAGTTCCGGGAACATCTTCTGCGGTCTGGAAAGTGATCAGATCTCCGTCATTGACCACAACATCTTCTTTCATCACGCCTACACGTAGTTTAGGGCCTTGTAAATCGCCCAAAATGGCTGTGGTATAACCAAACTCTTCATTGAGTCCGCGGATCAAGCCGATTTTTTCTTTGATATCCTCGTAATCAGCATGCGAAAAATTGACTCGGAATACGTTGACACCGGCATCAATCATGTCTTTTAAGACAGCTCTCGTACTACAAGCCGGTCCTAGTGTGGCTACAATTTTAGTTTTTTTGTTTGTTGGCATTGGGTTTAAAAAATTAAATTGTTTTTTGATTTTATTTTTTCAGGAATGACGGCATATACAGCAGAAATTCGTTCGATTTTATGGAGTTTACTGACAAGGTCTTCCATTAGAAAAACACCGTTGTTGTTTTCTATTTTAAGAAAATAATCTACTTTTTTCAACTCCGAAATCAGATGTACTTTTCTAAGGGTTTCTAGGTTAGTATCCAAAAACAGATTTTGTTTCGTGCTTTTTTGCTGGGTGATGATATCGTTCTTGTTTTGAATCAGGCTCCAAAGCATATCATTCTTAGCATCATCAAAAGTAAACTTCGTAAAAAAAGCTTCCCCTTCTTTTACGACGACGCCAACTTCTTCCTTGTTTTTGCTTAAGATAATGGGTAAATTTTGATTGATAAAATAAGCTAAACGGAAATCTTCTAAAGAAGAATGAATGGCAATAAGGTCATAATCCACTTCATCAAATTCGTCAAGATGCAACTTTAAGACAGCCATTTTTCAAATTAAATAAGCCGTAAATATAAGATATGTTATTGAGAAAAAAGATTTAAAAAGTACTTGTTAACGATAATTTGGCAACGAAAACGTTATAGTTTTAAGAAAGTTTCAATTACTTAGAATCTATCTTATTCTGGAGTGCAAAATAAGCGCGTTGAGATGCCTTTTCTTCGGCCTTCTTTTTGGAAGTTGCCCGGGCTTTTGCAATCACTTTCTGGTCAATGCTCAATTTTACACCAAAAAGCCGCTCGCCGGTAATGCCATTATCTTCGAAAACATCATAATAAAATGATTTTTTCTCTTTTTGGCACCATTCTATGAGCAGGCTTTTGTAGCTGATGACTTTGCCTTCAAGCTTGGCAATATCTACATAAGGAACGACGACTCTTTTCTGAATGAATTTTTCACAATACTCATAACCTTGATCAAGGTAGATTGCGCCGACTAAGGCTTCAAAAACATTCCCGTGGATATTTTCCCCAAAATGCGAAGCAGGCACTTTACTTTCAATGAATTCGATGAGGTTTAAATCGCGACCCAATTCGTTCAAATGCTCGCGACTTACGATTTTAGAACGCATCTTGGTCAGGTATCCTTCGTCTCCGGTCGGCACTTCATTGAATAAATGTGCAGCAATAACGGAACTTAGCATGGCGTCGCCCAGAAATTCGAGGCGCTCATAATTGACGGCATTTCCCTTTTCATCAAGCTTATTCGAAGAACGATGCGTAAATGCTTTTTTGTAAAACGAAACATTGAGCGGCTTGAATCCCAGTATTTTTTCAAGCGCAGTAAAAAAAATCCCGTCTTCAGGAGAACGGGAGTTTTTAAATATTTTATGAATCAGTTTTTTCAAAATTAATTCTCTAATTTTTTAAACAAGACACAAGCGTTGTGTCCGCCAAATCCGAAGGTATTGCTCATCGCAACGCGAACGTCTCTTTTTTGGGCTTTATTCAAAGTCAAATTCAAACTCGGATCAATATTTTCATCTATAACTTCATGATTGATTGTCGGAGGAACGATACCGTGTTTCATCGCTAAAATAGAAGCAATCGCTTCAATAGCTCCGGCCGCGCCTAACAAATGACCCGTCATTGATTTGGTAGAGTTGATGTTGATATTTTTCGCATGATCTCCGAAAACAGCGCTAATCGCTTTCAATTCAGCAACATCTCCAAGCGGTGTTGAAGTTCCGTGCGTGTTGATATGATCGACTTCTTCGGGTTTCATTCCGGCATCGCGTAATGTATTTTCCATGACGGCGATAACCCCAATTCCTTCGGGATGCGGTGCAGTCAAATGGTAAGCATCCGATGACATTCCGCCGCCACCGATTTCACAATAGATTTTCGCGCCACGAGCTTTAGCGTGTTCATATTCTTCTAGAACCAATGCGCCAGCACCTTCGCCCAAAACAAATCCGTCACGGGTTGCATCGAAAGGTCTTGAAGCCGTTTCCGGACTATCGTTTCTTGTCGATAAAGCCTGCATCGAATTAAAACCGCCCATTCCTGCAATAGTTACGGCAGCTTCCGAACCACCTGAAATGATTACGTCACACATACCCAAACGGATATAGTTGAACGCATCAATCAAAGCATTCGCTGAAGAAGCGCAGGCAGAAACCGTAGTGTAATTTGGACCCATGAACCCATTTCGCATTGAAATGTGCGCCGGAGCAATATCGGCAATCATTTTCGGGATAAAGAAAGGATTGAAACGTGGTGTTCCGTCGCCATTGGCATAGCTGATCACTTCTTCCTGAAAGGTTTCGAGTCCGCCAATTCCTGCGCCCCAAATCACACCTACACGTTGTTTGTTGACGTTATCATTGGTAATTCCGGCATCCTGTATGGCTTCTTCACTGGCAGCCACGGCATACTGGGCAAATTTGTCCATTCTGCGGGCTTCCTTGCGGTCCATGAAATCTTCAATGTTGAAGTTTTTGACTTCACACGCAAATTTCGTTTTATGTTTTTCGGTATCGTAATATGTAATCGGGGCAGCACCGCTTTTACCACTGACAAGAGCATCCCAATATTCCTGGATGTTGTTCCCAATAGGAGTAAGAGCGCCTAAACCTGTTACTACAACTCGTTTTAATACCATAATATCGTTTTTGTTGATTTGATTTTAAACAAATAATACCCATATATTTCTTCATGTATGATTCATAAAAGAGACACGGGTATTAAGAATATTTTGTCGATTGAAATTCAATCTGGAAATTACTTTAAAAAACAATAACACCCGCAAAAACGAATTTACGGGTGAAATGGTTATTATTTTTTAGCTTCTTCGATGTAAGAAATAGCTTGACCAACAGTAGCGATGTTTTCCGCTTGGTCGTCTGGAATTTGGATATCAAATTCTTTTTCGAACTCCATGATAAGCTCAACAGTATCTAATGAATCTGCTCCTAAATCATTTGTGAAGCTAGCTTCTGTTACAACTTCGTTTTCGTCAACGCCTAATTTGTCTACGATAATCGCTTTAACTCTTGATGCAATGTCTGACATAATCTTTAATTTTAGAATTTAATTTGTTGGCAAAAATAAAAAACTTTATTTTAAATCCACGATTTAGTTAATAAATGTGCTTACGAATTTAAAAAAATAATTTCACAAAGGGATTCTAAATCGGCTAATTATCATTTATTATTCTTTTTTTTGTGCCGTAATAAATAAGACTTATGAAAAGGATTGTACTGTTTGCTTCGGGTTCGGGAACAAATGCTGAAAATATCATTTTGTATTTCAATCAGATGCAGACTGCAAAAGTGGTGGCGGTTTTTTCGAACAATCCCAATGCTAAAGTACTGGAGCGTTCGCAAAAACTGCAGGTTCCCACGGTTGTTTTCTCCAAGGCAGAGCTTCATGACGGTTTTGTGCTCGAAAAATTACAGGAATTCAATCCCGATTTGATTGTATTGGCCGGGTTTTTATTGCAGTTTCCGACATCAATCATCGGAAAATATCCTGATAGAATCATCAATATTCATCCTGCATTACTTCCGAAGTATGGAGGAAAAGGCATGTATGGTATGAATGTACACGCTGCAGTTTTAGAAAATAAAGAACTTGAAACCGGCATTACCATTCATCACGTTAACGAATATTACGATGAAGGCAACGTCATCTTCCAGAAATCCGTTGGTATTGAAGATTGCCAAACTCCGGAAGCTATAGCAGAAAAAATCCATCAATTAGAACAGGAGCATTTTCCAAGCGTCATCGAAAAAATCTTAAATCCTAAATCCTAAATCAATTGTCTCACCAAGTACATATTTACACCGATGGTGCCGCCAAAGGAAATCCCGGAAACGGAGGCTACGGCGTAGTGATGGAATGGGTTGGCAAACCTTATCAGAAAGAGTTTTCCGAAGGATTTCGATTGACGACCAACAACCGAATGGAATTGTTGGCGGTGATTGTCGGACTTGAGAAACTGAAAAACCCAAACACCAAAGTTTTAGTGATTTCCGATTCTAAATATGTGGTCGATCCTGTTGAAAAAAAATGGGTTTTCGGTTGGGAGAAAAAAGGTTTTGCAGGAAAGAAGAATCCGGATTTATGGAAACGTTTTTTACAAATTTACCGCAAGCATGAAGTTGATTTCAAATGGATTAAAGGCCATAACAATCATAGGCAGAACGAACGTTGTGATGAATTGGCCGTCATGGCTTCCCTTCAAAAGCAGCTTTCCGTTGATGAATTCTACGAAAAAGAAGAAGCCAAACTTTTATAAAAAATTGAACTTATTCGTTTTGTAACTTTCAACTTATCAACTACCTTTGCGCCTTAATTTCAAACGCATCAGATGAATAAACTATTGATTGTTGGAACCGTTGCTTTCGACGCTATTGAAACCCCATTTGGGAAAACAGATAAAATATTAGGTGGCGCCGGTACTTTTATCGGATTGTCTGCCTCTCATTTCAACTTACAATCTGCGATTGTTTCCGTAGTCGGAGATGATTTTCCTCAAGAATATTTGGATTTATTGACCGCGAGAAATATTGACATTTCGGGACTTGAAATCGTTAAAGGCGGAAAGACCTTTTTCTGGAGCGGAAGATACCATAACGATTTGAATTCACGCGATACACTCGTAACAGAGCTCAATACACTAGCAGACTTCCAACCTAAGGTGCCAGAGAACTTTAAAGATGCTGATGTTGTGATGTTAGGAAACTTGCATCCATTAGTGCAAAGCAGCGTTTTAGATCAAATGACCAAGCAACCAAAACTAATCGTTTTGGACACAATGAACTTCTGGATGGATTGTGCTTTACCTGAATTGTTAGCCGTTATCAAACGCGTTGATGTGATTACCATCAATGACGAAGAAGCGCGTCAGTTGTCAGGAGAATATTCTTTGGTGAAAGCTGCAGCGAAAATCCACACAATGGGCCCGAAATATGTAGTGATTAAAAAAGGAGAGCACGGTGCTTTGTTATTCCACAATAAAGAAATTTTCTTCGCACCGGCATTGCCATTAGAAGAAGTGTTTGATCCAACCGGAGCGGGAGATACTTTCGCAGGCGGATTTGCGGGATTCATTACACAAAGCGAAAACATCTCTTTCAACAATATGAAACAAGCGATCATTCAGGGTTCTAATTTAGCTTCGTTCTGTGTTGAGCGATTCGGCACCGAAAGAATGCAGCAACTCAAAAAAGAAGAAGTGCAGGAGCGCTTGAAACAATTCAAATCCTTAACACATTTTGATATAGAATTGTAATAAATTTATGCCTCGGAATTCCCGGGGCATTTTTATTTAAAATAACCACTACAACAACACAACTACAATGAGCGACGCCATCAAACATGAATGTGGGATAGCCCTTTTAAGATTAAAAAAACCACTCGAATTTTACAAAGAAAAATACGGTTCAGCTTTCTATGGCATACAGAAAATGTACCTGCTCATGGAAAAGCAACACAACCGCGGACAGGACGGCGCAGGTTTCGCTTCGATAAAACTTGATGTGGAACCCGGGCAACGTTACATCAGTCGTGTGCGCTCCAATGATGCACAACCGATCCAGGATGTTTTCACGCAAATCAATGAAAGGATCAATGAGGAGATGACTTCGCATCCTGAATATGCTGACAATGTTGCGTTGCAAAAAGCGAATATCCCATACATAGGCGAATTGTTTTTGGGGCATGTAAGATATGGTACTTTTGGCAAGAACAGCATCGAAAGTGTTCACCCGTTTTTACGTCAGAATAATTGGATGCACCGGAACCTGATTGTCGCTGGAAATTTCAACATGACCAATGTTACGGAACTTTTCAACAGCTTGATTGAATTAGGGCAGCATCCAAAGGAAATGGCAGACACCGTTACGGTAATGGAAAAAATCGGTCACTTTTTGGATGATGAAGTCACTGAATTGTATCAGGAATGTAAAAACAACGGACTGTCAAAAAGAGAAGCGTCTCCGGTAATCGCAGCGCGACTTGATATTGCTAAAATCTTAAAACGCGCCTCGCGTGGTTGGGATGGCGGTTATGCGATGGCTGGGCTTTTTGGGCATGGCGACGCGTTTGTGTTCCGTGACCCTGCGGGAATCCGTCCGGCTTATTTTTATGAAGATGATGAAATTGTCGTAGTCGCTTCTGAAAGACCGGTAATTCAAACAGTTTTTAATGTCGATTTCGATAAAGTGCAGGAATTGCAACCAGGTAATGCTTTAATCATTAAGAAAAATGGTTTGGTTACCGAAACCGAAATCATCGAGCCATCGGTTAAAAAAGCCTGTTCGTTTGAAAGGATTTATTTTTCGCGTGGCAGTGATGCTGAAATCTATCAGGAACGCAAAGAACTCGGAAAATTGATTCTTCCGTCCGTTTTAAAAGCGATTGATGATGATACTGACAACACCGTTTTTTCATACATTCCGAACACCGCTGAAACTTCTTTTTATGGAATGGTCGAAGCAGCACAGGATTTCTTGAATCAAAGAAAAAACAAGTACATCCTCGACAATAGGAAAACCTTAACGAAAGAAAAACTCGAAGAAATCCTTTCGGTTAAAATACGCACCGAAAAAATCGCCATTAAAGATGCTAAACTCAGAACTTTTATAACCGAAGACAGCAGTCGTGATGATTTGGTGGCCCACGTTTACGACGTTACTTATGGTGTAATCAAACCAACTGACAACTTGGTGATTATTGACGATAGTATTGTGCGCGGAACGACCCTCAAAATGAGTATTCTCAAAATGATGGACCGATTGAAACCCAAACGGATCGTGATTGTTTCTTCAGCACCACAAATCCGTTATCCGGATTGCTACGGAATTGATATGGCAAGATTAGAAGGTTTGGTCGCCTTTAAAGCCGCGTTGGAATTATTGAAAGAAAGAAACCTTTACGATATCGTGGATGAAGTCTATAAAAAATGTAAAGCTCAGGAACACTTTAAAGACCATGAAATAGTGAATGCCGTGACTGAAATCTACAAACCTTTTCAGCCACAGGAAATATCGGATAAGATTGCCGCCATGCTAAGTTCTTCTGAAATCAATGCTGAAGTGAAAATCATATTTCAATTCATCGAAGATTTACATAGCGCTTGCCCTAAGAATTTAGGCGATTGGTACTTCACAGGAGATTATCCTACACCTGGAGGAAACAGAGTTGTTAACAAAGCATTCATGAACTTCTACGAGGGAAAAGACGCGAGAGCCTACTAAAATCAGTAAATTTTAACACTTTATCGAGTTTTGGTGTATTTCATCTAATTTATTTGTTCATAACGCATTACCACTATACTTTTGGAGAACCATAGCATTAGTAGGTTAAGTTTATGGTAGATTTGGGGCAAAAAGGGTGAAAGAAATTTCACCTTTTTTATTTTATAAAAATTCGGAAATAACTCACATAAAAGGTCAATCGACTCTTATTTGCCCACCATTCCAATTAATTCAACATTTCAAAAATTGTTTATTAACATTTACGGCTAATTTTACGCTACCATAATTTAGTAGGTTTAAGCTTATGGTAGATTTGGGGCAAAAAGGGTGAAGATTTTCTTCACCTTTTTTATTTGGTATCATCGATAGAAAAACAGAAAGCCCGGTTTCAGTATTGTGAAACCGGGCTTTCTGTTTTAATCTCAATAGGAATCTATTTCTCTAAAGCATACCTTCTGGCGACTTCAGTCCAATTAATTACATTGAAGAAAGCTTCAATATAATCCGGACGGCGGTTCTGATAATGCAGATAATAGGCATGCTCCCAAACGTCCATTCCTAAAATTGGCGTGCCACCACAACCTATATTGGGCATCAATGGATTGTCTTGGTTCGGTGTTCCGCAAACATCTAGTTTCCCGCCTTTATGCACGCAGAGCCAAGCCCAGCCTGAACCGAATTGTGTAACGCCGGCTTTGGAGAAACGTGCTTTGAATTCTTCAAACGTGCCAAACTCAGTTTCAATCGCATCGAGCAAATCACCGGTTGGCAATCCGCCGCCATTCGGAGACATTACAGTCCAGAACAAATTGTGGTTGTAGAATCCGCCACCATTATTACGAACAGCAGCGTTTTTCATATCCAAATTAATCAAGATATTTTCAATGGTTTTGCCCTCTAAATCAGTTCCGTTAACGGCAGCATTCAAGTTGGTCGTATAAGCGTTGTGGTGTTTCGAATGATGAATCTCCATCGTTCTTGCATCAATATGAGGTTCTAAGGCGTCATAGGCATAAGGTAATTTCGGTAATTCAAAAGCCATAATATGAGTGTTTAAATGATTTATAAATAATTTTATTCAAATTTAAAGATTTAACTTTGGAAAAGAAACCACGCCCCGTTATAATTTATATAAATTTATTTTCAGGAGCTGTTCCCGCATTCCAATACAAACGAAGTTCGCTGAACTCCAAATAAAATAAAGGTCAGTGAAGTAATCTTTACGTCGAACCCCAGCATAAAAGAATTTTGTTTACAATCGGGGCTAGGGCCATTGCTATAATATAAACTTTGATTCAGATATGATCGAAAGACCTTCCTTTTCACTTTATGATGCCTCAGCGGGTTCGGGAAAAACTTTTACACTCGTTAAGGAATATCTTAAAATTATCCTGACTGCTAAAAAGAATGATGCTTACCGTCATATTCTCGCGATTACGTTCACCAATAAAGCGGTGCACGAAATGAAAAGCCGAATTGTTGACAATCTTTCAGAATTTACCAAAGTCGAGCCTCACGCAAAAGCACAACAACTCATGGAGCTTTTATCTTATGAAACCGGGCTGTCACTTTCTCAGATCAAAATCAAGTCACAGGAAATCATCAAGCACATCATCCACAATTATGCAGCGTTTGACATTCTGACTATCGATAAATTCACACATAAAGTTATTCGCGCTTTTGCCCATGATCTCAATTTGCCAATCACTTTCGAAGTGACGCTCGACACCGAGGCACTCTTAACCGAAGCTGTAGATGCCATTATCGCCCAAGCCGGAGAAGATAAAACGCTTACCAAGCTGCTTATCGATTTTACGATGGAAAAAACAGATGACGATAAATCTTGGGATATTTCACGCGAAATCCTCGAAACCAGCAAGCTCATTTTCAATGAAAACAACCGTGAAGAAATCAGCCAGCTGAACCAAAAAGATATCCGGGCCTTTATTGAAATCAAACAAAAACTTAAAGCTAAAATCGAAGATATTGAAAAGCAAAATATCGAATACGCTACAAGCGCCATGGCTTTGATCGAAAAGCACAACATTGACTTAAAATCTTTTTCTGCCGGACATTTCCCGAACCATCTGCTCAACATCATCAACGGGAATTTTAATCCGCAACACAAAAAGTATCATGAGCCTGAGGATGTCAGAATTAATAAAACCGCTGCTGACAGGCCCATTATCGAAAGTATCATCGATGAATTGCTTTCGATTCTGAAAACCACTTACAAAAACTTTGACCAACGCGATTTTTATAGGGCTTTTTTGAAAAACATCACACCTTTATCGTTATTACAAACCGTTAGTAATGAATTGGCGAAAATCCAAACGGAACAAAATGTGCTTTCCATTGCAGAATTCAATGCTTTAATCCATCGTGAAATCCATGAACAGCCTGCGCCTTTTATTTACGAGCGGTTGGGGGAAAGGTATCGCCATTTTTTTATTGATGAGTTTCAGGACACTTCCGAAATGCAGTGGCAGAATCTGGTTCCGCTGATTGATAATGCGTTGTCCAGTCAAAATGAAGCGGGTGAAAAAGGCACTTTGATGATTGTCGGCGATCCAAAACAATCGATTTATCGCTGGCGCGGTGGGAAGGCAGAGCAGTTCATCGCTTTAAGCAAAGAGAGAAATCCTAAAGATAAAAAAGAAAATCCTTTTAGTAATCCTTATAAAAAAGTAACCCATCTCGACACCAATTACAGAAGTTATTCTGAAATTATCGATTTCAACAATTCGTTTTTTAAGTATTTGTCGAACGAGTTTACAGACGAAGATTACAAAGATTTATATGAAAATCACAGCCATCAGGAAATCAATCAAAACATTGGGGGTTATGTTAACCTTACTTTTTTACCGTTAACGGAAAATTTCGAGAATGATGCCGAGCAAAACGAAGAATTGGATAAAAAGGAACAGTATTGTCAAGCGACATTTCAAACCATTCAAAAAGTTATAAAGGAAGGTTTTGTTTACACCGATATTGCTATTCTAACCCGAAAAAGAGATCAAGGAATTGCGGTTGCAAATTTTTTGACGGAGCAAAACATTCCATTGGTTTCTTCTGAAACATTGTTGATTGAAAATGCGAGTGAAGTGCAATTTATAATTCATGTCTTAAGATATCTGAAGAATGATGCTGATATAGAATCTAAAGCCAATTTTCTGTTTTATATCGCTAAGAATTGTCAGAATGAATTGCCGGAACATGATTTTATTGCACAAGGGGTTGACATAACAAAAGAGGTCGAATTTGAAGCGTTTCTTAAAAAAATTGATATATCAATTAAATTCAATAATATTAGAAAGAAGTCTTTGTATGAAGGTGTTGAGGCGATTATTTCCACCTTTATTTTTTCGAAACAAAACCATGCTTACTTACAATACTTTTTAGATATTATTTTAGAAAGAGATTACCATAAGCAAGCCGGGATTTCGGATTTTCTAAATTATTGGGATAAGAATTCAGGCAAACACAGCATTCCATCGCCGGAAGGAAATAATGCGGTAAAAATCATGACCATTCACAAATCAAAAGGATTGGAATTTCCGGTCGTTATTATGCCGTTTGCTGATGAGGATTATGAAAAAAAACCAAAAGACAAACTTTGGCTTGAGGCTGATGAAGCCGATTTTGGTCTTCAAAAGGTCTTAATTGACAACACTAAAGCCATAACAGGTTTTGGCGAAAAAGCATCCCTGAAATACAACCGACAGAAACAGGAAGAATTGCTCGATAACATCAATATTCTATACGTAGCTTTAACAAGAGCGCAAGAGCAACTGTATCTTATTTCACAAATGGTGAAACCGAAAAAAGATGGAGAATATCCACACAGTATGGCGGCCTTGTTTACTAAATACCTACTTTGTAAAGGTGTTTTTAATGATACACAACGGGTATATGAATTCGGGACACCACGCAAGTTGTCCAAAGAAACCGTTTCTCTTGATACGTCAAAATCTATTACTTATGTTTCTGAAAGATTTAATCCTGACAGCATCAGAATAGCGCAAAAAGAGGCCTTATTGTGGGGAACGCAGCAACAAGAAGCCATTGAATATGGAAATATCATCCATGAAATTCTATCTTTAATACATACAGAGGACGACATTGATACAGCCATGCACCAATCCGTTGAGATGGGTTTGATTCAACTCAAACAAAAAGACGAAGTTTATAGGGCGATACATCAAATTATACGGCATCCATCTCTTGAAAAATATTTTGCATCCGGAAACCGGGTTTTTAATGAGCAGAGTATTATTCAAAAGCATGGGCAAACCTTTAAGCCCGACCGTATGGTACTGACACCAGACAATGAGTTACTTCTGTTGGATTACAAAACAGGAAAGCATTTGGAAAAGCATAGGCAACAGTTGGAAAATTATCAACAGGTAATTGAGGAAATGAATTTCAAAGTCACAAAAAAAGCTTTGGTGTATATAGGAAAATCAATAGAAGTGATACCTTTGTAAACACGAACTATTATCTCAAAAAAATGTACGGAAAAATCAAAGACTATCTCCAGAATGAGTTGAAAACCATTGAAGAAAATGGCATTTTCAAGAAGGAAAGAATTATCACTTCACCTCAAGGCCCTGAAATTACTATCTCAACGGGTGAAACAGTTTTAAATTTTTGTGCCAACAATTATTTGGGATTATCATCGCATCCGGAAGTGATTCAGGCTGCAAAGGACACCTTAGATAGCCATGGTTTTGGCATGTCTTCTGTTCGTTTTATCTGCGGCACACAAGATATCCACAAAACACTTGAGAAAAAAATCGCTGAATTCTACGGCACTGAAGACACCATTCTATATGCCGCTGCATTTGATGCAAACGGAGGAATTTTCGAACCGTTGCTTAATGAAAACGATGCTATAATCTCTGACAGTTTAAATCATGCTTCCATTATTGACGGCGTCCGGTTGTGTAAAGCGGCAAGGTATCGATATGAAAATAGTAATATGGAAGATCTCGAACAGCAATTAATAAAGGCAAATGAAGCAGGCGCACGATACAAACTGATTGTCACTGACGGTGTTTTTTCGATGGATGGCATCGTCGCGCCGTTGGATAAAATCTGTGATCTGGCCGATAAATACGATGCGATGGTTATGGTGGACGAATGTCACGCAGCAGGATTTATTGGAGCAACTGGTAAAGGAACCCTTGAAGCAAAAGGAGTAATGGGAAGGGTTGATATCATTACAGGAACATTAGGTAAAGCGTTAGGCGGCGCCATGGGAGGGTATACTACTGCCAAAAAGGAAATTATTGAATTGCTTCGACAAAGATCACGTCCTTACCTCTTTTCAAATTCATTAGCGCCATCAATTGTTGGGGCATCCATTAAAGTGTTTGAATTGCTTGAAAAAGAAACTACCCTTAGGGATCGACTCGAATGGAACACCCAATATTTCAAAAAAGGAATTAAAGAAGCGGGTTTCGATATTATCGATGGCGATTCTGCGATTGTTCCAGTCATGCTTTACGATGCGAAATTGTCTCAGACTATGGCCAACGAACTATTAAAGAAAGGAATTTATGTCATAGGGTTCTTTTTTCCAGTGGTGCCTAAAGACAAAGCCAGAATCAGGGTTCAGCTTTCCGCAGCCCATACAAAAGAGCATATTGACAAAGCAATAGTTGCGTTTAAAGAAGTAGGAGAAATGTTAAATATTATATAATTGCCATTTCATTAAGGGTTTAGTTTGTTTTTTTTAACATTTAGTTTTGTAGTTAAAAAATTACGTATTACTTTTGCCTTACAAAATATTGTAATCTAACAAAATTTAAGTATGAAACATCTTAACAAATTATTTGCTGCTGTGGTAATGTTTATCGGACTAAGTTCACAAGCACAAGATAGTAACAATCCATGGGCTATTTCCTTTGGTACGAATGCCGTTGACACTCGAGTTAGTGCTGCATCGAAAGTAGAAGACCAATTTTCTCAGTATTTTAATGTAAACGAGTACTGGAATATTCTTCCATCGGTGTCATACATTAGCGTTGCAAAACATGTAGGTGGAAATTTCTCGTTTGGTGTGACAGGATCTGTTAACAGAATCAAGAGATGGGTTGAGCCTAGAGTTACTGAACCTGGAGATTATACCGTAATCAATCCTGGTGATTTAAGCTACTATGCAGCGGATGGAGTAATCAAATATAGCATCGGCGGAGCCTTAAAATGGAAATACATTGACCCTTCTGTACATGTTGGTGGAGGTTATACTTCAATGGGTAAAGCAAGTTACGGAACTGCTAACGGTGGTCTTGGATTAACTTTCTGGTTTACTGAAATGGTAGGTTTGTCATTCCAGTCTACTTATAAGTACTCATTTGACAATGAATCAAGAATCCCAGAACAAAATGTTCCTTCTCACATGCAACACTTCGCAGGTTTGATTTTCAAATTTGGCGGAAAAGATACAGATGGCGACGGAATCTACGACAAAGATGATGCTTGTCCTGAAGTGGCTGGTTTGAAACAATTCAAAGGATGTCCTGATACTGACGGTGACGGAATTATTGACGGAAGCGATTCTTGTCCAGAAGTTGCTGGTTTAGCAGAATTCCAAGGATGTCCTGATACAGATGCTGACGGAATTGCAGATAAAGATGATGCTTGTCCAGAAGTTGCTGGTCCAAAATCATTAAATGGTTGTCCTGATGCTGACGGAGACGGAGTTGCAGATAAATCAGACAAATGTCCACAAGTGAAAGGTCCAAAAGAAAATGGTGGTTGTCCATGGCCTGATACTGACGGAGACGGAGTTTTAGACAAAGACGATAAATGTGTTGACGTTAAGGGTACTGTTGCTAACAACGGATGTCCTGAAATCTCAGAAGAGCAAGTAAACAAATTGAATGCTTACGCTAAAACAATCTTGTTCAACTCCGGAAAATCAACATTCCAACAACAAACTTACCCTGTATTACAATCGATTGCTGCGATCTTAAAAGAATATCCTTCTTCTAACTTCAGCATCGAAGGTCACACAGACAGTGATGGTAAAGATGCTGCTAACCAAAAATTATCAGAAGACAGAGCTGCTGCAGTGAAAAACTATATGGTTGAAAATGGTATTGCTGCTTCAAGATTAACTTCTGCAGGTTTCGGTGAAACAAAACCAATCGACAGCAACAAAACTAAAGCTGGTAAAGCTAACAACAGAAGAGTAGAAGTGAAATTAGTAAAATAATTTCCTTTAAATATTTCTCAAAAACGCCCCGATTTATCGGGGCGTTTTTTTTATTTTTATGATATGACAAAAACTTCTTTTCTTGATAGAATAGCCGGTGTATTGATTGAAGACTACAGCGATGCCTTGCCGAATACAACCGTTATTTTACCAAACAAACGCGCCAAAATTTTCCTAATCGAAGCGCTGAAGAACCAAATTAGCCATACTGTTTTTGCTCCCGAGATCATCAGTATTGAAGATTTCATCCAAGATATTTCAGGGCTTCGCAGCATTGACCCTATTGAGTTGATTTTTGAGTTCTACGAAGTTTATTTGTCGGTTACAGAAAAAGCGCAACAGCAATCCTTCGAATTGTTTGCCAATTGGGCAAAGACGCTATTACAGGATTTCAATGAAATAGACCGCTATCTTTTAGAGCCGGATAAGATTCTAAAATATCTCGATGATATCAAAGAAATAGAGCATTGGTCCGTTGATGCTGAAAAAAGAACAACACTCATCAATAAGCATTTAGAGTTCTGGAAATTGTTACCGCATTATTATCACTCATTTTATTCCCATCTCGAAAGTAAAGGCATAGGATACCAAGGAATGATTTATCGTGAAGCAGTAAAAAAAACTGATTCTTTTTCTAAAGCCATAACCAACAAAAAGTTTTTGTTTGCTGGGTTTAACGCTTTGAATGCTGCAGAAGAAAAAATCGTTCAGCAGCTATTGCATTCCGATCAGGCAATGATTTATTGGGATGTGGATGAATTATTTTTGACCGACCCGTCACACGAAGCAAGTTTATTCGTGCGTCGTTTTAAAAAACAATGGAGTTATTACAAATCGAACCCTTTCCAATGGATTGGAGATGATTTTTCAAAAACCAAAAACATTCAAATCATAGGCACACCTAAAAGCATTGGACAAGCCAAAATAGTAGGAAGCGTCATTGAAGAACAAATCCTGACAAATCCTGAGTTCAATATCAATAAGACCGCTGTAGTATTAGGCGAAGAAAGTATCTTAATTCCGATTTTATATTCTTTACCGGCCAGTGTACAGAATTTGAATATAACAATGGGATATTCCAGTAAAAACAATCCGGTTCAAGTATTGATTGCCAAATTGTTTAAACTTCATACCACCGCATCTTCCCGAAGCCAGTATGTGTTTTATTACAAGGATTTACTCGATGTACTGATGCATCCATTGGCTGAACCCTATATCAATGCGCAGGATTTGATACAAAGAATTAACCAACAGAATTATACCTTCATTACCCACAGGAAAGTATTGGAAATTCATGGGCAACAAAATGAGTTTTTGAAATTATTGTTAGAACCATGGGACAATGATGTCATCAAAGTATTGCAGGCCATTTCCACGTTGCTAGAAACCATCAAAAACAATTTGGCAAACGAAAGTCACGAGGAGAAAATCACAAAGGCGTTTGTATATGCGATTTTTAAAACAATCAATAAACTGATCAATTACGCATCTCAATATCCGCACATCAATTCCCTGGATACGCTTCATTCGATTTACAAACAAATCATCGATTTGGCGGAAGTTTCCTTTGAAGGCGAACCGTTAAACGGTCTGCAAATTATGGGCGTTTTAGAAAGCCGCGTGCTAGATTTTGATACAGTCATTATCACTTCGATGAATGAAGGGAAATTTCCTGCGGGTAAATCACAAAATTCTTTCATTCCATATGATGTCAAAAGAGAGTTTGGCCTGCCTACCTTTAAAGAAAAAGATGCCATCTATACCTACCATTTTTATCATTTATTGCAACGCGCCAAGAATGTCTATCTTTTGTATAATACCGAAAGCGACGGAATTGATGCCGGTGAAAAAAGCCGCTTCATTACCCAACTCGAAATCGAAAAACAACCCAATCACCAACTGACACACGAAATATACAATGCGATTTTGCCTGAAATAGCGGATGATCGAAGGATTATTTCAAAGTCAGATGCTGTAATGGTCCGACTCAGGGAAATTGCAACTAAAGGCTTTTCACCATCAGCACTGACGAGTTATATCCGAAACCCGATTGATTTTTATTTCCAGAAGATTCTGCACATTCGGGAAATAGAAGAAGTGGAGGAAAACATAGCCCTGAATACCCTCGGAACCATCATTCATGAGACACTCAGGGTTTTGTATGAACCATTTGTCGGGAAATTTATCAATGAGAATGATATTCTTTCGGGCCTGAATTTATTGGATCAGGAAGTGCTCAACCAGTTTAAATTAGTCTATAAAGAAGGCGAAATCAAAAAAGGCAGAAACCTTTTGGCTTTTGAGGTGGCTAAACGCCACGTCTACAATTTCCTGCAAATGGAACTCGAAAGCTTCAAAAACGGAGATGTACTAAAAATAATTGCTTTAGAACAAACCTACGAACGGTTGCTCGAACATCCGAATTTGCCATTTCCGGTATTGATTAAAGGCAATGTCGACCGCATTGAAGAGCGTAACGGCCACATCAGAATCATCGATTATAAGACTGGAAAAGTGGAGAAACGAAGCGTAACCCTAAAAACATGGGATGGCCTCACGGAAGACCTTAAAAACGACAAAATCATTCAGGTTTTGGCTTATGCGTATATGTATCAGGAAAAAGCGCAAGGCAAACCGATAGAAGCCGGGATTATTTCTTTCAAAAATATGAAATCAGGATTCTTACCGTTTGCTTTTAAAGAAGATAAGGAAGCAGTTTCTGTAATCGATAATCAAATCCTGAGCGACTTTACCGAACAAATTGTTTTATTGCTGCAGGAAATTTTAAACCCCGACATGCCTTTCGAAGAGAAAGTCTAAACCATTAAATCTTTTTAACGAAATCACCGATAGCTTTCAAAACTTCGGCTTGGTTTTCAATGTGGCTCATGTGTCCTCCTGTCAAAGTAACCAATTCGGTATTGGTGTTTTCAATCTGATTGCGATTTTCCTCATAATTGAGCACCGGATCTTTTTGACCCAAAATCAGCAGTTTCGGATAAGGACCAAAATGCAATAACACTTCGCGGTCTTTTCTAATTTTCATGCCTTCTAAAGCAGCGACAATGCCTTGAAGTGGCGTTTTCAATGCTTCGAGTTTCACGCGCTCGATTTCATCGGTCAGTTTTTCGCGGTTGTCTTCACTGAAAAGGTTAGCGATCGATAGTCTCACAAAAGCCGTGTAATCTTTTTTCACCGCTTTGATGGCGCGATCGCGGTTGGTTTTCCTTTCGTCGCTGTCGGCCAAAGAAGTCGAATTCAACAAGACAATGCCTTTTATAAAATCAGGATACAATTCCGCAAAAGCCAAAGCCACGTAACCGCCCATCGAATGCCCGATAAAAATTGCTTTCCGGATTCTAAGATGCGATAAAACGTCATGAATCATGTCGGCTTGGTCTTCCATGGCATGAATATAACCCAAACATTCCGTTTGTCCGTGACCTAACAAATCAATGGTGATGACGCGGTGTTTTTTTTCGAGTTCGGGAATGATATCGCGCCACATCTGTTGGTTTTCAAGGAAACCATGAAGCAATACGATGGTCGTTCCTTTGCCGGAATCGGTATAAGCGATGTTGGTGTTTTTATAGCTGTGGAATTTCAAAATGCAGTTTTATGAAGCAAAAATAAGCTTTTAAATTTTGAAAATTACGGCAAATCCGGAAGTAAAAAATCACCATCAACAATCAATAATTTGACACCTTTTTCCGAAATCGAGCGATGGCTGCTTAAATCATCAGACACGACATAAGTCATTCCTTTAGTCAAGGTAAGTTGTTCTTCGGTGCTCAATTCACTGATAAATTCACCTTCAAGACAATGCACGATATGGCCTTTCTGACACCAATGATCAGCAATATAACCGGCAGTGTATTCGACAACGCGAATCCTTAAACCTGAAAACTGGATGGTTTGCCAATGAGCGGTTCCAGTCTCGCCGTGATGTTCCGTTTTAGGAATAGCTGACCAATCTATAGTTTGAAATGGAATATTCATAAGCCGATTTTAATTTTGGTATAACATCAATACTTCGCCATCGTCCGGAAATTGTATAGGTGAAACAAACCGAAACCCTAATTTCTCCAAAAGCTTTATTGATGGTGAATTATGAGCAAGCGTAATGGCGCAGAGATTGTCAACATTGTAGGTTTCTTGTGCCACAGTCATAGTAGCCATAGCACTTTCATAAGCGTAGCCTTTCCCTGAAAATTCAGGTAAAAAGCAAAAACCGATATCGGGAAATTCGAGCGTGTCGCGTTTTAAAATCCCACACATACCAACAGGTGTTTTGCCGTCTTTAAGTTCGACCATCCAAAGCCCGAAACCGTGATTTTCATAAATTTTCATCGGTCCGTTTTGAAGGTAATTTACTGCGTCTTGCTTAGTTTTCACGTTTCGTTCTCCAATGAATTCAATCCAACCCGGACTATTCAGCAGCGCCATTATAAATTGTGTGTCTTCCAGAGTAAATTCGCGCAAACGCAGCCGTTTGGTTTCAATAATGGGTTTCATCATTCAGTTTTAAGGAACGTCATGGTCTAAGCGTTCATCAGACTTTCAATCTCATCAATCTCAATCGGAATGTTGCGCATCAGGTTTACAGGCTCACCTTTTTCCTGAACTACGACGTTGTCCTCAAGACGGATTCCAAAACCTTCGGCAGGAATGTAAATTCCGGGTTCCACGGTAAAGACCATATTGGCTTTCATCGGTTCGTGCAGCAAGCCGTAATCGTGCGTGTCAAGCCCTAAATGGTGCGAGGTTCCGTGCATGAAATATTTTTTGTAAGCCGGCCAATCGGGATTTTCGTTTTGCACATCAGCTTTGTCGATCAATCCTAAACCGAGCAATTCTGAAGTCATGAGTTTGCCGACTTCTATATGATATTGTTTCCATAAAGTTCCGGGTGTCAGCATCTTTGTAGCTTCATTTTTGACGCGCAACACGGCATTGTAAACTGCTTTTTGACGATCATTATAGCGGCCAGAAACCGGAATGGTTCTCGACAAATCACTTGAATAATTGGCGTATTCTGCGGCCACATCAAGCAAAATCAAATCGCCAGCTTTGCAAGGTTGGTTGTTTTCGATATAATGCAAAACGTTCGCATTGTTGCCCGAAGCGATGATCGGCGTGTAAGCAAATCCTTTGGAACGGTTGCGGATGAATTCGTGGATGAGCTCGGCTTCGATTTCGTATTCCGTCACGTTCGGTTTTACAAACGGTAGCAAACGACGAAATCCTTTTTCGGTAATGTTGCACGCTTGTTGAATCAAATCGAGTTCTTCGCTTTCTTTCACCGAACGCAAACGCTGTAGAATCGGGTTGCTTTTCGCGACTTGATGTGCCGGATATTTTGCTTTCCACCATTTCACGAAGCGGTCTTCGCGCGTTTCAGTTTCCACGGCGGCGCGGTAATGTTCGTTGGTGTTGATGTAAATCGTATCGCAATAAGTCATCATTTCATTAAGAATCTTATGGAAATCCTGGAGCCAATAAACGGTTTTAATTCCTGACACTTCGAAAGCGCGGTCTTTGGTAAGTTTTTCGCCTTCCCAAATCGCAATGTGTTCGCTGGTTTCTTTTAAGAAAAGCATTTCACGTTGGTGCTCATAAGGCGCATCCGGGAAAAGCAATAAGACACTTTCTTCTTGATCAACTCCTGATAAATAAAAAATATCGCGGTGTTGCGCAAAAGGCAAAGTACTGTCGGCGGAAACCGGATAGATATCGTTGGAATTGAAAACCGCAACGCTGTTCGGCTTCATCTGTGCGTTGAATTTAGCGCGGTTTTTTATAAAAAGATGGCGGTCAATTTGATGGTATTTCATAACGGTAATTTTGAGATTGATTCGAACTCAAAATTAAGCAAACAATTGATTTACCTACTAGCCAAATGGCGTTATTTTATGTTCTTTCGGATTCGGCTCATATGTCGTGAAGAAATTCCGAGAAATGAAGCCAGATAATGCAAAGGCACTTGCTGCATCAGTTGCGGTTCGGTCGTAAGCAGTTTTTTATACCGTTCTTCAGGCGTGAGCGTCAGCAGATCGATACGGTAATCGTCAATCAGGCAGATTTGTTTCTCGATAAGATTGTAATAGAATTGGTGAAAGGCTTCGTTGGTTTTAAGTAGTTTTTGGAACGCATCTAGATCGAGCACCCAGAGTTTGCAATCGAAAATGGCTTTGATGCTTTTGCGCGAAGGTTTTTGGAATAAGAAACTGTTTAACGAAGCCGTGAACGTATCACGTAAGGCCAGATAAGTGGTGATTTCTTCGTCATTGATGAGGACTTCGTGCTGCAGGATGCCACTTTCAACATAACAGAAATACGGGCAAACTTCGCCTTCACGAACCAGGAATTCGTTTTTCTTCAGTTTTAATAATTGAAAAGCAGTTTTTGCTTCATCGATCAAATGCTCAAGACAAGCTTCACCAGCCATAACTTGTAGGTGTTCCAATAAACCAGTTTGAGGTTCCTGAGATTTCATAGCATTGATAAATTTCAACAAAAATAGCAATTGTAAATTGATAAGGTTCAAAATGCCGTTTTGTTTGAATAAAGTATTGAAAATTAGCCAATAAACATTAGGTTTTTAGATATTTCTCAGGCTTTCTGCTTAAACATTTTAAAATCATTATAAATTAGCGTGAAAAGGTTGTAGTTAAAACCAAATAGCCTTATTTTTGTGTGATTTTAAAACAAACTATATCTAATCTTATGGCAAAATCTGCATTATTAAAGTCGTCCCTAGCTAAGAAATACTGGATGGCTCTGACAGGTTTATTTTTATGCTTGTTCTTAAGTGGTCACTTGGCGGGAAATCTACAATTATTGGTTCCTCACAATGCGTTGAATTTTAACAAATACGCTTTGTTCATGACTTCGAATCCGGCAGTAAAAATACTTTCTTACCTCACTTACATTTCCATTCTTTTTCATGCTTTCGACGGGATTATGCTGGCTTTCCAAAATAAAGCCGCACGTCCGATTGGTTATGCAAAAAACAATCCTTCGGCGAATAGTCCATGGGCTTCAAGAAACATGGCAGTGATGGGAACGGTGATTTTGATTTTCATCGTGACACACATGGTGAGCTTTTGGGCAAAAATGCACTTTGATGAAAAGATGCCATTACAGACCATCACAATCAGTGCTCAAGGGCAGTCGCAGGAATTTTATGTAACTACCGACGGTGGTTATTTACCTAAAGCGCAAGTTGATCAAAAGATGATTGTAATTAAAGACCGAACCGACTTTTACGATGCCACAGCCAATGTAAAGGTTAAAGAAGGGTATAAAGATTTATACAAAATCACGGTTGCTTTCTTTCAGGATGCGCAGTACGGATTGATTTATACATTGCTTTACGTATTGTCAATGATCATTTTGGCATTTCACTTATTGCACGGTTTCAGCAGTGCTTTCCAGAGTTTAGGATTGAACCATCCCAAATATACACCGGCGATTAAAGCGTTCGGAAAAGGTTTCGCGATTGTGGTTCCTTTGTTGTTTGCGATCATTCCATTATACATTCATTTCTTTCTAAAAGCTTAATTCTATGGCATTAGATTCCAAAATACCTCAAGGTCCGATTTCAGACAAATGGACAGACTATAAAGACCATCTAAAATTAGTAGCTCCGAACAACCGCCCGAAAATCGATATTATCGTCGTGGGAACGGGTTTGGCAGGCGCTTCAGCAGCAGCTTCTTTTGGAGAAATGGGCTACAACGTAAAAGCATTTTGTTTTCAGGATTCCCCACGTAGAGCGCACTCAATTGCAGCACAAGGCGGAATCAACGCCGCAAAGAATTATCAGAACGACGGCGACAGTACCTATCGTTTGTTTTATGATACGATTAAAGGTGGAGATTACAGAGCACGTGAAGCGAATGTTCATCGCTTGGCTGAAGTATCTTCAAATATTATTGACCAATGTGTCGCTCAAGGTGTTCCTTTTGCAAGAGATTATGGCGGATTGTTAGACAACCGTTCGTTTGGTGGAACACAGGTACAGCGTACGTTTTACGCAGCCGGTCAAACCGGACAACAGTTGTTGTTGGGTGCTTACTCAGCTTTGTCAAGACAAATCGGATTAGGTCGCGTACAAATGTTCAACCGCCATGAAATGCTTGATTTGGTAAAAGTCGACGGAAAAGCGCGAGGCATCATCGCCCGTAATTTGGTTACAGGAGAATTGGAGAGACATTCAGCACATGCTGTGATTATTGCTTCAGGCGGTTACGGCAACGTTTATTTCCTTTCGACGAATGCGATGGGAAGTAACGTAACCGCAGGCTGGAAAGTACACAAAAGAGGTGCGTTGTTTGCGAATCCGTGCTTTGTTCAGATTCACCCAACCTGTATTCCGGTTCATGGAGTCAATCAATCCAAACTGACATTGATGTCGGAATCATTGCGAAATTCAGGTAGAATTTGGGTGCCGAAGCGTAAAGAGGATGCCGAAGCGATTCGTGCCGGAAAATTGAAACCGACACAACTTTCAGAAGAAGACAGAGATTATTTCCTCGAGAGAAGATATCCGGCCTTTGGTAATTTAGTACCTCGTGATGTGGCGTCAAGAGCCGCTAAAGAGCGTTGTGATGAAGGACATGGCATCGAGGCCAACGATACGAATGAAGGGGTATACTTAGATTTTTCGACCGAAATCCAAAATAAAGGACGTCAGGCAGCTTATGCAAAAGGAAACCACAACCCTACCAATGAAGAAGTCACAGCCTTAGGGAAACAATGGTTGGAAGAAAAATACGGAAATCTTTTCGCGATGTATGAAAAAATCACCGACGAGAATCCTTATGAAACCCCAATGAAAATTTACCCTGCAGTACATTATACCATGGGTGGCGTTTGGGTAGATTATAATTTGCAGTCTACCATTCCAGGTTGCTTTGTTGCGGGAGAAGCTAACTTCTCAGATCACGGAGCCAACCGTTTAGGCGCTTCTGCACTGATGCAAGGTTTAGCAGACGGTTATTTTGTGTTGCCTTACACCGTTTCAAATTACTTAGCCGACGAAATAAGAACTGGGAAAATATCTACAGATTCACCAGAATTTGCAGAAGCAGAGAATAGTGTTAAAGAAACTATCGATAAATTCCTCAACAATAAAGGTTCAAAATCTGTGGATCATTTCCATAAACGTTTGGGTTTAATCATGTGGAATAAAGTAGGAATGGCCAGAAATGAGCAAGGCTTAAAGCAAGCTATTGAGGAAATTGCTGCCTTGAAAGAAGAGTTTTACAAAGATGTTTACGTTCCGGGAACTTCTGACGAATTGAATCCGGAATTGGAAAAAGCACTTCGAGTAGCTGATTTTATTGATCTCGGACAACTGATGGCTATGGATGCCTTACAGCGAAAAGAGTCTTGTGGAGGCCATTTCCGTGAAGAATATCAAGATTCAGAAGGTGAAACCCTTCGGGATGATGAGAATTTTGCATTCGTTAGCGCCTGGGAATATATGGGCTATGATATCAGCAAGGAAATCTTGAACAAAGAAGAGTTGAAATATGAGTTTATCAAAATTGCAGCTAGAAATTATAAATAACAGATTATGTCTTCAGCAAAAAACATCAATATAACCCTTAAAGTTTGGCGTCAGAAAAACACCAATGCTAAAGGAAGCATGGAAACTTACCAATTGGATAATGTTTCTACGGCAAGTTCGTTTTTGGAAATGTTAGACCAATTAAACGAGCAGCTCATCAACAGTCAAAAAGAGCCAGTAGCTTTTGATCATGATTGTCGTGAAGGAATTTGTGGGATGTGTTCTTTATACATTAATGGAAGAGCACACGGTCCGGCTACCGGAACAACAACTTGTCAGTTGCACATGCGAAAATTTAAAGACGGAGATACTATTTTTATTGAGCCTTGGAGAAGCAAAGCATTTCCTGTAATCAAAGACTTAGTGGTTGACAGAAGCGCTTTCGACAGAATCCAGCAAGCCGGTGGTTTCGTATCGGTAAACACTTCAGGAAATACGATTGACGCTAACGCGACTCCAATTCCTAAAGACGATGCAGATAAAGCATTTGAAGCAGCAGCCTGTATCGGTTGTGGTGCTTGTGTAGCGACTTGTAAAAACGGTTCGGCAATGTTATTCGTCGGAGCGAAAGTATCTCAATATGCCTTGTTACCACAAGGAAAAGTAGAAGCTTCACAACGCGTACTGAACATGGTGCGTCAGATGGACGAAGAAGGTTTCGGAAATTGTACCAATACCGGAGCTTGTGAAATTGAATGTCCGAAAGGCATTTCGCTCGAGAACATCGCACGCATGAACAGAGAATATTTGAAAGCAAGCCTTTCTTAATAAAGCTTCAAAAATAATAACATCAAATCCCAATCAATTCGGTTGGGATTTTTTATTTTTATAAAATGAAAGTCGCCTTAATACAAACCTCACTGCACTGGGAAAACCCAAAAGCAAATCGGGATCATTTCGAAGAGCACATCAATTCAATTCAAGAACAAGTTGATTTGATTCTACTTCCAGAAATGTTTTCGACAGGTTTTACAATGCATCCAACAGAAGTGGCGGAAACCATGACAGGAGAAACGATTTCGTGGATGAAATCCCTCGCGAGATTGAAAGATTCTGCAATCGCCGGCAGTTTGGTTGTCCGAGAAGGAGAACGTTATTATAATCGCTTGGTATTCGTTTTTCCTTCCGGAGAAATCAGCACTTATGACAAAAAGCATTTGTTTACTTTGGCAGGAGAAGATAAAATCTATACTTCGGGTCACGAAAAACTAATCGTTGAATACTTCGGTTTCAAAATCTGCCTTTTGATTTGTTATGATTTGCGTTTTCCGGTTTTTTCAAGGAATACGGAAGATTATGATGCGCTGGTGTATGTTGCCAATTGGCCAAAACCAAGAATCAATGCGTGGGATATTTTACTAAAGGCACGCGCTGTTGAAAATCAATGCTTCACTATTGGTGTCAACAGAATTGGCGTTGACAACAACAACCATGACTATATAGGCCATTCCCAAATTGTCGATTGTCTCGGGAATTATATTCTGGAACCACAAGAAAAAGAAGGTGTTTTCATCACTGATTTAGACAAAAAGAATATGTTAGAGACACGAAAAAAACTCGATTTTTTATCCGACCGTGATGCCTTTACTATTTTAAGCTGAAGGTCTGCTGCACATCCCAATTGGCCCTGACATCAATGTCTTTTGGGAAATAGATTACTTCTTCAGATTGTCTTTTTTCAAGAAAATTACCAGCATCCCAAATTCCGTTTTTATTTTCATCATAAATAACGCGAAGTGTATAAATCTCAGGTTTGATAAGGTTAAAATCGATTTGTGTTTCACTTTCTGACACATAAGAAAGTTGTACCTCTCCGTTTTTGTCCGTAAGCTCCACAATGACTGGAAATTGTCTGATATTTTCCAGATTCACACGCAGGTTGCCATAATCAGAAGTATTCTTGGTTTCAAAAGGAAATTTAAGTTTCTTTTTATTGGTCTGGCCCATAAAACTGGTAATCGCATCAGGCAATAATGTAAAAAGATATTGTTCTAAAGGTTCTTTTTTGAAATCAATTTTTAATTTGAGGTTCCGCTCATCATAGATGATTTTAAATGGAACAGCCACAGAATCTTTATTGGTCAAAAGTATTTTTGATTCGTCAGGTTTTAAAATAGGAATGTTGACGTTTAAGGTTGCGATTTCCCCTAAATGCAAAATTTTTGACAATGAAGCAATGGTCAGCGTATCTGCTTTTTGGTTCTTGATATTAAAAGTAAAATCTTTGTTATAACCTTCTTTTGTGACCGAAAGCTGTAATGAGTCCACAGCATTTTTTTCCATTTTGAATGGCTTAAACCATAATTGCAAGGAATCTTTTTTTGGGATTTTGGTGACAATCGAAGGCACAATGTCATTTCCTTTTTTCAAGGTCAGCTTTACCTCTTTGTCACTGCCTGAATAACCTACTAATGCTGAGTTTCCGGAGGATTGCGAGGGTTTGAATGCTGTAAATTTCTCAACTTCTTTAAAAAGTTTGATTTCAAAAAGGGAATCGTTTGGAATAGATATAATCTTGCTGTAGAAACCTATTTTTTCAGTTTTAGGGTCAAATCTGTAGTTGTTATTGTTGTCCTTTAATGCGAGCAGACGGTATTTCCCGGCTTTAATGTTTTCAATTTTAAATGTCGACGCACTGTCTAAAGTGTTGGTGACATACCTCGGATTTTCTTTATAGATGAGCGAATCGTTATATTTTTCGTTGATTTCGTACAACATCACGTTAACATAAGTATCTGCGTTTCTATCGAGAGCATCCCTGATATTGCCACTTATTGATAAAGAGTCGATGTAAGCTCCGGTCGAGAATACATACTTAAACTGGCGATAAGGATTTCCTTCATTGTTATCTTCGATACTTTGCCCAAAATTTAAACTGTAAGTCGTATTCGGTTCCAATGCTTCCAGAAAGTTGACGGTAACAGTTTTACTTGCCGTAAGCGGAAGAATCTGTGGCTTTTTTGCTATGGGTGGTGAAATAATAAGTTGTTTGTTGATGTCTTTCAACTTCACATACTCATCAAACGTCAATTTAATGGAGGTTCCTTTAAAATCAGTGGAATAATTTTTCGGGAAGCTGACCTCAAGTACCGGAGCGATGGTGTCTTTAAGCCCACCTGATATAGATCCACGTTTGGCGCAGCCAGTAATGACTAACAACGAAAATAAAAAAAAATAACAGATTTGTTTTTTCAAGGGTAACACTTTTTTCGAACCACAAAATAACGATTATTATTTATGGAATTAAAAAAAATAGTAATAAATATCAAATTTAAGTATCGAGTGATTGTCGACTTTAAAAAACTATTTTAAAAATAAAGCAATCTCAATAAAATCAATTGTTTACAAATCAAATAGTATATTTTTACACTATTTTATTCATGTGTCAATGCGACATAGCCATACACGCAATACTGATTCTAGCGCCAGGAATTTTCATTAAAGCATGACAGCAGGCTTCTAAAGTTGATCCGGTGGTCAGCACGTCATCAATAAGTAAGTAATGCTTATTGTGGTGGGCAGTGGTTAAGTTTACATCAAATATATTCTGCTTATTTACCTCTGTCCGCGTCAACAAATCTTTTTTGGTCTGTGTTTTTGAATAAATTTTTCGGATTAGTATAGAGTCATCATAGGAAAAATTAAGACTTTGTGACAAACTTAAGCCAAAAGCCGTTACCTGGTTGTAACCACGTTGTTTCATTTTTTTGGGATGCAGCGGAACAGGAATGATGACATCTACAGTTTCAATTCCCGGGATGGTCTTCAGGTCTTCAGAAAACCAATCTCCGAAAAAACTACCAACATCTTCATGGCCTCGGTATTTGAGATTGTGAATCATATTCTGAACAATCCCTTTTTTGTGAAAATAAACAAAACAGCAGGCAAAAACTATCGGTATTTTACCGTAAAACTTTTTGAAAGCTTCGTTTTCAGGATTCAAATGATGGCAGGTCAGCGGAATGTGATGTCTGCAGTCGGTGCACACGATCTTTTCGTGAGATAGTAATAAAGATTGGCAACCAGCGCAAACCTTTGGAAAGAAGAGGCTTATAATATTTTCGAACATCTTTTTGGCGTTTATGTCATAAAATTATAAAAAACTATGATTCAATGCCGATTTGTGTTCATTTTTAATTTCACTTTTATATTTTTGCAGCACTATGGCAAAACAAGAAGATTTATTTAAGAATGTCGTTTCACATGCAAAGGAATATGGTTTCATTTTTCCATCAAGTGAAATATACGACGGGTTGAGCGCTGTTTATGACTATGCGCAAAACGGAGTAGAATTGAAGAAAAACATCAGGGAATACTGGTGGAAATCAATGGTGCAGATGCATGAAAACATTGTGGGTCTTGATGCCGCAATTTTAATGCATCCAACCACATGGAAAGCTTCAGGACACGTAGATGCTTTCAACGACCCGTTGATTGACAATAAGGATTCCAAAAAAAGATATCGCGCCGACGTGCTGATTGAGGATTATGCGGAAAAACTGAATCAAAAGGCAGAAAAAGAAATCGAAAAAGCAAGTGCCCGTTTTGGAGAAGCCTTTAACCGTGAGGAATTCGTGACGACCAATGCGCGTGTCATGGAATACCTTTCCAGAAAAAAAGAAATCCTCGAAAGAATGGCCAAATCCTTGGGCGATGAGAACTTAGAAGATGTTAAGTCGCTTATTGAGGAACTCGAAATCGCTGATCCCGAAACAGGTTCTAGAAACTGGACCGATGTGAAACAATTCAATCTGATGTTCGGAACAAAACTCGGAGCTTCAGCCGAAAACGCCATGGATTTATACCTACGTCCCGAAACCGCACAAGGTATTTTTGTGAATTTCCTTAATGTCCAGAAATCCGGAAGGATGAAAATTCCTTTTGGTATAGCACAGACTGGAAAAGCTTTCAGGAATGAGATTGTGGCCAGACAATTCATCTTTCGCATGCGCGAATTTGAGCAAATGGAGATGCAGTTCTTTGTCAAACCGGGTGAAGAGATGAAATGGTACGAATACTGGAAAAACACGCGTTTAAACTGGCATTTATCGTTAGGTTTGGGTCAAGAAAATTATCGTTTCCATGACCATGAAAAGTTAGCACATTACGCTAATGCCGCTGCTGATATCGAATTTAATTTCCCATTCGGATTCAAAGAACTTGAAGGGATACATTCCAGGACAGATTTTGACCTCAAAGCGCACGAGCAGTTTTCAGGTAAGAAGATGCAATATTTCGATACGGAAACCAATGCGAATTATACGCCTTATGTTGTCGAAACTTCTGTAGGACTTGACAGGATGTTCTTGGCAGTGTTCTCGAATTCATTAAAAGAAGAAACCCTCGAAGACGGCTCGACAAGAACGGTTTTGCAATTGCCTTCAGTATTGGCGCCTACAAAAGCGGCCGTATTACCATTGGTCAAAAAAGATGGTCTGCCCGAAGTTGCCCGAGCCATCATAGAAGATTTGAAATGGGATTTTAACGTAGCTTATGACGAAAAAGATGCCGTGGGAAGACGTTACAGAAGACAAGATGCTTTGGGAACTCCGTTCTGCATTACCGTCGATCATCAGACATTGGAAGACAAAACCGTCACTATACGACACCGCGATTCAATGAAACAGGATCGGGTCAATATCACAGACCTGAAAGCAATCATCGAAAACGAAGTATCCATGAAAAACTGGTTGATGAAAGCCATAGTGTAAAGTACTTTTGAAAGAATATGAAGAGCCTAACTTAGCAGTTGGGCTTTTTTAATTTACGTCAGTTTTCTGAGCTGCTTGTTGAAACTGGAAAGCAAGGGTTTGTTTTTCGTTGGTTTTTCAAACTTTAAGGTATTGGTATAGTGGTTTTTAATCGGAAAACTCCGTTGGACCAATTGTAAAAAGATAAACCAGTCATTGCCCGACGTTTCCAATAATGTCATGAGTTCTTCCAGATGCTTTTTCAATTCGGGATGTTCGTTGTCCTGAGGGGCGTATCCTTTTCTTGTATAGGATCTCTTTGGCGGATGTTCTCTTAATTCAACTAGTAATGCTGATGAAATCCTGCTGAAAATAAGATCATAAAGAACTTTACCTATGAAATCAGGCCTTGTTTTCATGTCGTTCCAGTGATGCTCATGAATTTCAAAAAGAGTCTTAAAAAAGGCGTCGGGAAAAGTTTTAATCCATAGGACAGCATCGTCATTGAGCTCTGTTTGCAGGTACTTTATGAGCAATGATTTAACTTGCTCTTTATGCGTTTCATAACCTGTAGCTACAGCAATTAGCATATTGATGTTTTGATGGGTTGTATTTTTTAGGATTTTCTCAGCTGTTTTTGATATTTTGATTAGATGGACACCCAATAGCCCGTCATTTTTGGCGTCAACAAATGTTTTACAAGTTTCAAGGAAGATCGTCGAGTCAATTAATGCTATGATTTGAGGTGTTTTCTTAGTGGAATTCATAACCACCTTTATGGGGTCTTCATAAGCTTGTAGCAAATCTTTTGAGATTTTTGTAAACTTCGAAATATTGTTCATGATATTCAGCAACCAGGTTTCTGATTTCCCGTCGTAACCCAATAATTTCTGAACGCTACTGATAGGCAAAACATACTGGTTATTACTTAGAATAAAACAAGAGACACTCGATTCGCCTAATTTTAGAGGCAAATGTGTCGAGCCATAGGCTATTTTCAACGCAGTAGAACTCATTTTTTAATTTGGTATAATGCCAGCCAATCCAACAATTGCAGTTTGGTTTTTTCGTTTTGCTTTGGCTTGTTACTTTCTCTATTTTTCAAAATTGGTTTAGAAGTGCTTTTTTCACCAAAGAGATTGTTTTTTTCAGATGGATAATATGTTTTAATACGTTTGATGATGTACCAGGCTGTTTTTTGGGTGATGTTTAATTCTTTCCCCAAGGCGACAGAGCTGATGTTAGGCTGAGCTTCACCAACCAACCAAATGGCAACGAACCATTGCTGTAACGGGATTTTGGAATTGTGGAACAGCGTGTTGGTTTTAACATTAAAATATTTACCGCTGTTTTTACATTTATAGGTGTTGTTTGGGCAGTGATATATTTTTGAACTTGCATCAAAAGGGCTCACAACAAAATGCTCCCATCTCAGGTGAGTAAGATGATCTATACAGCTTTGTTCTGTTGGAAAAGCAGTTGTGATGTCAGAAATTTTTTCAAATTCTACGTTAATCATGAGTTATAAAATATGAAAACAAAATTAGTGTAAATAAATATATAATTTAAACAATATTTAAAATAAAGCGCATAAATTCCTCAACCATAATGCAGTTCAACGAATATTTTTACCGTTCGTAAAATAATGTTAACAATCGCGACAAAACTATTAACAATCACAAAATGGAATAATCAAAAACAGTAATTTAGCCTCGGTTTAATTTAAAACCGGACAGTCGCCCCAAGCCTGCCCACATCTTTAAATCTGACAATGCTTTACTAAACCAATTTAGGAAAAGCAGTTGATGAAACATTCATATATCATTATTGATGATAACGCGGAAAGTATTCTGAAGACATTGTCTGTAGCGGCACGTTTTCAGAATTTACAATTTTTAGCGTCTGCTCACTCCTATATGGAAGGTCTAGATTTGATTCTGGAACACCAACCAAGTCTGGTTTTCTTGGAAATAAGCCCGACAGACAAGGATAGTGATTTATCATTAGCGCTCATTAATGAATTGCATCGTTATTTAAAAGTGATACCGAAAATTATTGTTACTACCAATAATCCGGAATTAGCCATTGAGGCAATTCAATATGGTGCGTTTGATTATTTGTCAAAACCGATCGATGGGAATACCCTAAGAAAGACTATTCTTAAGTTCGAAAAGCTATATGATGTTCCCAATAACCATTTTATAAATCAAAGTTCGGTTTCTGAGGATTTTATGCAATCTTCCACTTTAAAACCGTCGTTTGATTTGCCGATCACCCAGTCCGAGTATAATCCAGTTCCTGAAGAGTTGACCGAAGTTGAAGCTATAGATGAAAAAGCTACAGGAGCTGAATTTGATGATGAAAGCATTTCAAACGAAACCGAAGAAGTTGAAAAGCCAATAAAAAAACCATTTCTTCATATTGAACCTAATAATGAAGATAAACCCTTGATAATTTGCGTAAAATCTTATGGGGACTACCGTTTTATAGAAGCAAAAGATATTTGCTACCTACAGGCGGATAACAACTCAACGGACATTCATCTCTATAATGGTGAAATGATCACAGCTTTTAAAACATTAAAGCATTTTGAAAATGTACTTTCTTCCCCATTTGTCCGCATCCATAATAGCTACATTGTCAATATAGATTATGTTTCTAGAATCCATACCGGTAATTCGGTTTGCTATATCAAGAACACTACAACAAAATTGCCGTTTTCAAAATCCTATAAAGAAAACGTCGATGCTATCATCAGCAGCATCACAAAAGGCAATTATTTGGAGATTTAGCCAAAATCGTCAAATTCATCTACCATAATTTGACGTTCATTCACTACCAAACAAATACCATTCACCACATAGGCCTTCAAACACTAGGCTCAACGAGACATGCTGTGTAGTTTTACATCGTGAATCATTAACTAGGTTCGCTGAAATTTAGAACAAACACATTAACAACATAAAAGTCTCAAATTATGAAAAAAGCAATCTTAACATGTGGATTATTCTCTTTAATGATGATCCTAACTTCTTTTACTAGTCCTGAAATTGGAGGAAACGGTATCACTAGAAGTGAAATTGGAGGAAATGGTATCACTAGAAGTGAAATTGGAGGAAATGGTATCACTAGAAGTGAAATAGGTGGAAACGGTATCACGAGAAGTGAAATAGGTGGAAACGGTATCACGAGAAGCGAAATTGGCGGAAACGGTATCACGAGAAGCGAAATAGGTGGGAATAGTATAACAAGAAATTAATTAAAACATTTTCTTAAAAAATAAGAAAAAAATTTACTAAAAGAGGCTATCATTTTTATATGATAGCCTCTTTTTTATTATTTTTGGAAAACGCAAATAAAATTCATTGAAAATTAGATTTTTACTACTTACCTATATTCTAATATTTTTTTTGAGCTGTGATAAAGGCAATAAAAAAAAAGTAACTGATAAATCTTCAGACAGTATTTCTATTTATTTTTCTTTAGTTAAAGATGAAAGAATAACTAAAGAAAATAGATTGAAATATAATAAGAGAGTGTTTGAAATTATCAATACAAAAAAAAATAGTAAAGAGAATAGGGAGAATTTAAACGAAATTGGAATAAATTATAATGAATTAAAGGATCATAAAGAATTTAGAAAAGTTTCTCGCATTCTATTAGCAAATTCTATAGAGGAAAAGGACACCTTGAATATTGCAAGAGCATTAAAGAACTTAGGTTCTTATCAACTTGATGTGGGTCAAAATGATAGTTCGTTTTATTATTATTTAAAAGCCGAAAAATTTGCAAAGTACTTGAAAGATAGCGTGAGTATTGGAGAAATTCTTATTGACAAGGCTTTTATTCAAATTAATGAAGGTGATTTTAATGGCAGCGAATACTCAGCTATTAAATCTTTAAGGTTTCTTCATAAGTCTAAAAACAAGTTAAAAATATATGATGCATATAATATTGTAGGTGCATGCTCCAATCAATTGAAGAATTACAAAAAGGCATTAGAGTATCATTATAAAGCACTTAACTATTTAAAAACAAATAACTTAAATAGTAAATTTCACCTAGATGCAAATTCTTTGAATAATATAGGATATGTTTATCAAAATATGAATATGAATGAAGACGCGGTTGAAAACTTTAATCTAGCGTTAAATACTAAAGACCTCTATAATGATAATCCAAGCCTCTATGCTATGTTGCTTGATAATTTAGCTTACTCCAAATTTAAGATTAAAGATTATAGTGAAGTATCCAATTTATTTTATAGGTCCCTTAAAATTAGAGAGAGTCTTAACGTGGATTTTTCAGGAATTATTTTAACGAAAATTCATTTATCCGAATTCTTTGCAGCAAAGAAGGACAGTGTAAAATCTCAACAGTATGCTAATGATGCCTTAGATTTTTCAAAAAAAACAAAAGTTTCATCAGATGTTTTAGCTTCTCTTAAACAACTTTCTTTGGTGGAACATAAAAATTCGGGAAAATATTCTAAAGAATACATAAGAATCAGTGATAGCATCCAACTAGAAGAGCGAAAATCCAAAGATAAATTCGCCCGCATCGCCTTTGAGACAGACGAAATCATCCAGGAAAAAGACAAACTTACCGAACAAAACAGAACTTTACTATATTTCTTTATTGGTACACTATTGCTTGGGTTATTGCTTTTTGTGATTAGAACCCAAAGGGCCAAAAATAGGGAACTCTTATTGAAGCAGCAACAGCAAATTGTCAATGAAGAGATTTACAACCTCATGATCTCTCAGCAGGCAACTATCGAGGAAAATAGGGTTAAAGAAAAGAAACGTATAGCGCAAGAACTGCATGATGGCGTCCTCGGTAGATTGTTCGGCGCACGACTGAATTTAGATAGTTTGAACCGCTTTAACGATGAAGATTCTATTAATAGCCGTTTTAATTATTTGGCAGAATTGAAAAATATTGAACAGGATATTCGGGAAATTTCACATGATCTTAACCGCGAAAAATATGTGTTAATTAATAATTTTGTAGCGATTGTTAGTAATCTCTTAGAAGAACAGATTAACTCTTTCGAAGCAGATTTGTCGTCCTCATTAGATGAAAGCATCCAATGGGACAAAGTATCTAATGCCGTTAAAATTAACTTGTACCGTATTCTTCAAGAATCCTTACAGAATATTAATAAGTATGCCAATGCCAAACACATTTCGGTAGAATTTAAAAAAGATAATGAGCATATTTCATTAAAAATAACAGATGACGGGATTGGTTTCGATGTGAATACCAAGAAAAGAGGTATTGGCCTTCAAAACATGCAATCCAGGGTAAATGAATGTGAAGGAACCTTTGAGATCAAATCGAAAAAAGGCAAAGGAACAACCACAACAGTTTTAGTACCATTAGAAAAGAAAGTTACAGAAGTATAATGTTAAATGCATTAATAAAAATACTCATAGTAGATGATCATCCGACCATGATTGAAGGATATAAAAGTATCCTTAACTCAAAGTATTCCTATGAAAAGTTATTAATCACAATCGCTTATAATTGTGAAAAGGCAAACGAATATATTACTAAAACTAACCAGGCGTTCGATATTGTTTTCCTAGACTTAGCACTACCGCCGTATGAATCTGCAAAACTTTTTTCGGGTGAAGATTTGGCAGTTCTGATAAGAAAGCTCTGGAGGGATACAAAAATAATGATGATCACCTCGCACACCGAAGCCTTTATACTCTACAATCTAATTAAGAAAATCAATCCGGAAGCCTTATTGGTTAAAAGTGATTTCCAGTCAAACGAGCTTATCGAGGCATTCGAGAGTGTTGTTTCCGGACAAACATATTATACCCTTACAGCGAAACAAAGCCTCAAAGAAGTTGGGATGAATAACTTTGGTCTGGATTCCTATGACCGACGCATTATTTCTTTATTGGCAAAAGGCATAAAAACTAAAAGCCTTCCAGAGCATATTGGCATTACCATCAGCGCTATTGATAAAAGAAAAGCTCAAATTAAATTGTTTTTTAATATCCAAAAAGGTAGTGATGAGGATATTATTAGAGAAGCAAGGAAAAGAGGATTAGTCTAGTTTTAACATTTGATGAAGAAAAACTACACTTTCAAATCCTATTAATATTTTATCTTGTAAAGAAACTTAGTTTTTAACCCTAAAAGCAAAGAACGTTGATTCGGTTTCGCAACATCACTTTTATTTTATTGGTTTTGTTTTTTGGTTGTACTAAAAAGCAGCCTTTGATTGCTGAAACTAATAAAGACAGTACAGCAATATATATGCGTAAGGCAGAAAATATTAAGGTTCCATATGGGTTGCGGGTAAAGTATACTAGAAAAGCGGTTGGATGTCTAAATCTACAGAAGAATGACTCGGCAAATACTGATAAACTCATAAGGATGGCTCGTAATTTTTATTTGTTGAATTCTTGGGGTGATTTAAAAGTTACGAGTAGAATAGTATTTAAAAAAGCTCGCCTCCAAAAAAACGAATATTTTATTGGTCAATCATATAGGTGGTTGGGGATTTATTATAAAACTATAAGTCATAATGATAGCGCTTTTTATTATCTTTTAAAAGCAGAAAAATTTTTTTTAAACAAAAAGGATGAGAAGTTGTTAGCTAGTTTATATTTAGACAAATCGACAATTCAAATAAATGTTTTTGATATTTTTGGAGCGGAACGTTCAGCAATTAAATCCTTAATATATTCAAAAAGGATTAATGATAAATTAGGAGTTTATGATGCTTTAATAAATTTGGGGATAGCATTTAATGCTAGCGAAGATTATAAAAAATCAAACTTTTATATTTTTAAAGCAATTAGATTGATTAGTGAAAATAATTTGGAAGGACAATTTTTTCTGAAGGAAATATGCTTAAATAATTTAGGAAATAATTACTTATATCTTAAGGATTATAAAAAAGCATCAAAAACATTTAAAAAGGCATTATTAAATAAAAAATTACGTAAACATAATCCTAAATTATATTCAACAATAGTAGACAATTTTGCTTACGTTGAATTCAAATTGAATAACAACAACAAGGGATCATTGAGTTTGTTTTTAGAGGCCTTAAAAATTAAAGATAGCCTAAGATTAAACGCTGAAATTATTTATTGTAAGAATCATTTGTCAGAATATTTTTTTTCAAAAAAAGACACTCTACTATCATTTAAATATGCTAACGAAGCACTTAAATTAGCCAGAAAAAAAGGTAACTATAACGATTTATTACCCTCCTTGAAGCAAATTTCAATAGTAGATTTTAAAAATTATTCTTCGTATTCTTCAGAATACATAAAAATCTTTGATAGTCTGTACAGAAAACAAAGTATTGCTAAAAACAAATTTGCAGCAATCGCCTACGAAACCGAAGAAATCACCACCGAAAAAGACCAAGCCATCAAACAAAAATGGATATTTTTAAGTATAGCCGTTTTACTTTTCTTAATAGGTATTTTATTGTTCATGGTTATCCACCAAAGGACCAAACAAAAAGAAATGCGGTTACTTCAAGACCAACAAAAAGCCAATGAAGAAATCTATCAGCTCCTCCAAAACCAACAAAATAAAATGGATGAAGGCAGGCAGTTGGAAAAGAAACGCATTGCGCAAGATTTGCACGATGGTATTATGAATCGCCTGACTTCAACCCGACTCAATTTGCATGTTATTGCTGAAAATTCTGAGACTGAAACTATAAAAAAATGTTTGCCGTTTATTGATGGCATTCAAGAAATTGAGAAAGAAATTCGTAATATTGCACACGATCTAAACAGTAACGTATTCACCAATAAGACCAGTTTTATTGGTATTGTTGAGTCTTTTATTGAAGAACAGAAAAGCATTTCCAGCAGCAATTATCATCTTGAAATTGATGCATCAATTAATTGGGAACAACTTGCCGGATTCAAGAAAATACACCTTTTCAGAATACTTCAGGAAGCCATTCAAAATATCGAAAAACATGCTCGGGCAAAAAATATTATTGTGAGTATCCTAAAAAAAGAAAGACACCTTTTAGTAGAAATTTTTGATGACGGCAACGGATTTTCGTCAAAGAACAAGAAAAAAGGTATAGGTTTGCAAAATATATATTCAAGGGCAAAATCCTGCAAAGGGAGTGCAGAAATTAAATCCAGACTCAACGAGGGAACTACCGTGATAGTGAGAATACCAATATAAAAAATGCAATATGGCAACACCAGTAAACATTCTGATTGTAGACGATCACCCTTTTATCATCGAGGCATATAAAAACGCCATAAAAGGATATAACGCCAAAGGAGAATATGAGTTTTCAATAACTCAAGCTAAAGATTGTAAAACGGGTTACGAAGCCATTACTGAAGCTCCGGAAGCCTTTGGAATTGCTTTTTTCGATTTGAGCATGCCCATTTATGAAGAAAAAGGTATTTTTTCGGGTGAAGATTTGGCCCAACTCATCAAAAAAGAAATGCCCGATTGCAAAATCATTTTACTGACGATGCATACAGAATTGTTAAAAATAAACACCATCATCAAAAACATCAATCCCAACGGGTTGGTCATCAAAAATGATTTGACTTTTGACGAACTCTTATTAGCGTTTGATAAAATACTCAAGGAAGAGAATTATTACAGCCAAACCGTTGTGAAATTGGTCAGCCAAATTCAATACGACAATATTGAAATCGACGCTTTCGACAAACAAATTTTATTTCACCTTTCTAAAGGAACTAAAACCAAAGATATTCCTCAATATGTTCCGTTATCTCTGAGTGCCGTTGAAAAAAGAAAATTGCATCTAAAAGATTTACTTGAAATTAAAGGAGGAAGCGACATCGATTTAATCCGTGAAGCTAAAAATAAAGGGTTATTATAGTCGTTTACGGCAAACCGTAAAAAAAAATGCGGGAAACCGTAATGGGTTTTGAGGAAAACCTCAGATGAAAATACAAACCTACATTGTAATTTAGCCATGTGTTATTGAGGTAGTAGTCGTAACATAACATCCATACAATGTAGTGCATGATCTGACATCCTTTTTGCCCCAAATCAAAAGAATAAGAATCAACGAACTACAGTATAAAGAAAAAGCGACAAATTAGGGAGTGTCGCTTTTTTTTGTGCCTATAAGTGAAGGTCTCAGGATTCTTGTATGGAGTCCCAACCGCGTGCTTTGAGTTGTATTTTCGTATTGGCGCGTGTAATGAGATGCATGCCCTCGCTTGGATGAACCATATGCCCGATGACCGTAAAATTCGGGTTGCCCTTGATCTTGTCGAAATCACCCATATCAATTGTAAACAACAATTCATAATCCTCACCGCCATTGATCGCTACAGTGGTGCTGTCAATATTGAATTCCTCACAGACATTGATAAACTGCGGGTCTAAAGGCAACTTTTCCTCATACAGGTTGCATCCGACACCCGACTGTTTGCAGAGATGCATGATCTCAGAAGACAATCCATCAGAAATATCAATCATCGAAGTGGGTTTCACTTCAAGCGCATGCAACAAAGTTCGGACATCTTTGCGCGCTTCAGGTTTGAGCTGCCTTTCGATGAGGTAAGTATAGGCTTCAAGATCGGGCTGTGAGTTCGGATTCACCTGGAACACTTGTTTCTCGCGTTCCAAAACTTGGAGTCCCATGTAGGCTGCGCCCAGATCTCCGGTCACCACAAGTAGATCATTTGCTTTAGCCCCGCTGCGATAAACGAGCTCTTCTGCATCGGCTTCTCCAATCGCGGTGATGCTGAGAATGAGCCCTTTCTGTGACGAAGTGGTATCGCCCCCAATCACATCTACTTTATATTCCTGCGCTGCAAGCGTGATTCCTGCGAACAATTCTTCGAGTGCTTCGAGCGGGAATCGGTTCGAGACCGCTACTGAAACTGTGATTTGTGTAGCTCTGGCATTCATCGCGCAGATATCCGACACATTGACAACGACAGCTTTATAACCCAAGTGTTTGAGCGGCATATAAGACAGGTCGAAATGTACGCCTTCGATTAAAAGGTCGGTCGATACTACGATTTTCTTCTCCTTAAAATCCAATACTGCCGCATCATCGCCGATGCTTTTGAGGGTCGACGGCTGGTTGGTTTCAAAATTTCTGGTAAGGTGGTCTATGAGGCCAAATTCGCCCAATTGGGCAATGCTCGTGCGTTGCGGGTTTTTATCTTCTATCATTTTTTTGAATTGCTAAAGCGCAAAGGTACAAAGATGACGAGGTTTTAAAATGCAAGGAACCATTGTTTTTGTGGAAGAACGATGGGGTTGCCTTATTTTTTCCGACCTTTAAATAAAAATTAAAATATGAAAACCTACGACATAGTAACGCTGACGGTCAATCCGGCGCTTGACAAAAGCAGCAGCTTTTCGCACTTGATGCCGGAGCAGAAAATCCGTTGCGAAGATCCAGAATATGATGCAGGTGGAGGCGGAATCAACGTCTCCAAAGCAATTCATAGGTTAGGTGGCGAATCCTTGTGTGTCTTCACTTCAGGCGGACCCATAGGGAAAATGCTCGAAGGCTGCCTTGAAAAAGAAAACATTCCAATGCAGATAGTTGCAATCCAAAAATGGACCAGAGAAAACTTCGTCGCCCTCGATACCGATACCGGATCACAATACCGTTTCGGATTTCCGGGACCACCGCTTACGCTAGCGGAACAAAAGCAAATAGTTGCAACCGTCAGCCAGACCAAAGCAAAACACCTCGTATTGAGTGGTAGCCTCAACGAAAATCTCTCAGAAGATTTTTACCAAAAGATCATTAAGAAAGCCAAAGCATCCGGAACAAAAGTCATTTTGGATACTTCAGGAAAGGCATTAGAAAAAGCTTTAGAATTAGGAGTGTGGCTCGTAAAACCCAATATAGGCGAACTCGCAAAGTTGATGGGTATCGAAAAATTAAAAATCACCGAAGTTCCTGAAACCGCCAAAAAATTAATAGCAAAAGGAAGCGCAGAAATCGTAGTGGTTTCGCTAGGTCCTAAAGGAGCAGTATTGGTCACTAAAGATCATACCATCAAAATCCCCGCGCCTGAAGTACCAAAAAAAAGTACTGTGGGAGCAGGCGATAGTATGCTCGGAGCCATGGTCTGGGCACTATCTCAAAACAAACCTTTGCAAGAAGTAATACAATGGGGCGTAGCCTGTGGTTCGGCAGCAACCATGAACGAAGGCACCCAACTCTTCAAACTCGAAGACGCCAATAAACTGTTCAAAGCATTAAAGGAAAAATAAAACCCGACTGCTTACACAACCGGGTTTATTTATATATAACGACCTTAGTGCCTCAGCGCCTCAGTTGCTTAGAACCTTTTCTTTAATCATTCAACTTCAACACCGCCATAAACGCCTCCTGCGGAATCTCCACATTACCTACCTGGCGCATACGCTTCTTACCTTTTTTCTGTTTCTCAAGTAGTTTTCTCTTACGCGAGATATCACCACCGTAACATTTCGCTGTAACGTCTTTTCGCAAAGCCTTGATGGTTTCTCTTGAAATCACTTTGACGCCAATCGCTGCCTGAATCGGAATATCAAACTGCTGGCGTGGAATCAACTCTTTAAGTTTCTCACACATCTTCTTACCGATATGGTAAGCATTATCCACGTGAATCAATGATGACAAAGCATCCACAATCGTTCCGTTCAATAAGATATCGACTTTCACCAAATTCGAAGTACGCATCCCAATCGGAGAATAATCAAACGAAGCATAACCCTTAGAAACAGTTTTCAAACGGTCGTAAAAATCAAACACGATTTCAGCCAAAGGCATGTCAAAAGTCAACTCGACTCTTTCGGTAGTTAAGTAAGTCTGGTTCGTAATCAAGCCGCGTTTTTCAATACATAAACTCATGACGTTGCCGACAAAATCCGCTTTGGTGATGATCGTAGCTTTGATGTAAGGTTCTTCTACATGGTCTAATTTAGAAGGCTCCGGAAGGTCTGACGGGTTATTGACGACCAATCCTTTCTCAGGATCTTTCTTGGTATAAGCGAGATACGAAACGTTGGGAACCGTCGTAATCACGGTCATATTAAACTCACGCTCTAAACGCTCCTGGATAATTTCCATGTGCAGCATCCCAAGGAATCCGCAACGGAAACCAAAACCTAAAGCCGCGGAACTTTCAGGCAAAAACACCAACGAAGCATCGTTCAGTTGCAGTTTTTCCATCGAGTTGCGCAACTCTTCGTAATCTTCAGTGTCTACAGGATAAATACCGGCGAAAACCATCGGCTTCACGTCTTCAAACCCTGTAATCATATTGGTTGTAGGTGTTTTGGCATCGGTAAGTGTGTCACCGACCTTCACTTCTTTCGCTTCCTTAATTCCTGAAATCAGATAACCTACGTCGCCTGCAGAAATCACTTGTTTCGGTACTTGGTTCAGTTTCAGAGTGCCAATCTCATCGGCAAAATATTCATTGCCCGTCGCCATAAACTTAATCTTCTGACCTTTGCGGATTTCACCGTTTTTAACACGAAAAATAACCTCAATTCCGCGAAACGGATTATACACCGAATCAAAAATCAAAGCCTGCAAAGGTTCATTCGGATCTCCTTTCGGCGCCGGAATTTTTTCAATGATGGCGGCCAAAATATTTTCAACACCAAAACCGGTTTTCCCCGAAGCGTGGATGATGTCCTCAAGTTTACAACCCAAAAGGTCAATGATGTCATCGCTGACTTCCTCAGGGTTCGCGCTCGGTAAATCTACCTTATTCAAAACCGGAATAATCTCAAGGTCGTTTTCCAAAGCGAGGTACAGGTTAGAAATCGTCTGCGCCTGGATGCTTTGTGCCGCGTCCACAATTAACAACGCACCTTCACAAGCCGCAATAGACCGAGAAACTTCATAAGAAAAGTCAACGTGTCCCGGAGTATCAATGAGGTTCAGGATATATTCCTCGCCTTTATAAGTATATTCCATCTGAATCGCGTGGCTCTTGATCGTAATCCCGCGTTCGCGTTCCAAATCCATGTTGTCAAGCAATTGTGCCTTTTCCTCACGGGCCGTAACGGTTTGCGTCGCGCCTAGTAAGCGGTCAGCCAAAGTACTTTTCCCATGGTCAATGTGGGCGATAATGCAAAAATTTCTGATATGCTTCATATTCTTTTTCTGTCAAATTTTATGGGCGTTTGCTTCGCCAGTTCGGCTTTTAGCCTCGTGTCCTTTGGGCCGGGCTGTACGCACTCGCTTTTTTTGTTCCGCTGTGCTGCTCAAAAAAGAGCTCAGACAATCGCTGCCATCCCTAACGCGCACCCGCAATAGCCTGCAAATATAGTTCAAACTTCGTCAGCCTCAAAACACGATTCCATAAAAGAAAACGAATACTTACTTCCTGACTGCTCAGAACCTTAGCGCCTCAGCACCTTAGTCCTTTCAAAACCTCTTTCCACAACCGCGCACCACCTCAAAAAAAAGTGTAATTTTGCCCCAAAAATCCACAATGGTCAAAATCGGCAACATAGAACTTCCCGACTTTCCGCTGCTACTCGCGCCCATGGAAGACGTCAGCGATCCACCTTTCCGCCGCCTTTGCAAACTGCACGGTGCCGATCTGATGTTCAGCGAATTTATTTCTTCCGAAGGACTGATCCGCGACGCAATCAAAAGCCGCCAGAAACTCGACATCTTCGATTACGAACGCCCGGTCGGCATCCAGATTTTTGGGGGCGACGAGGAAGCGATGGCGATGTCATCCAAAATTGTTACGACGGTCAACCCTGATCTGATTGACATCAACTTTGGTTGCCCGGTAAAGAAGGTCGTATGTAAAGGAGCCGGTGCCGCAGTTCTAAAAGACGTAGATTTGATGGTAAGGCTCACAGAAGCCGTAATCCGAAGCACGAACTTGCCCGTTACTGTAAAAACCCGTTTGGGTTGGGACGAGCACATGATCAACATTGATGAGGTTGCTGAAAGGTTACAGGATATTGGCGTACAAGCCTTATCAATTCACGGAAGAACCCGTGCTCAGTTATATAAAGGAGAAGCCGACTGGTCGCACATTGCGCGCGTCAAAAACAACCCAAGAATTACGATGCCAATTTTCGGAAACGGCGATGTAGATTCCGTAGAAAAAGCTTTAGAATATAAAAACAAATACGGCGTTGACGGCATCATGATCGGACGCGCCGCCATAGGCTACCCATGGATTTTCAATGAAATCAAACATTACGCCGCCACAGGCGAACACTTGCCAAAACCCACCATCGAAGACCGCGTCGAAGCCGCCAAAAACCACCTGCAATGGGCGATGGACTGGAAAGGAAAACACCTCGGCATCGTAGAAACCAGAAGACATTACACGAATTATTTCAAAGGCTTGCCGAACTTCAAGGAATACCGCACGCGCATGGTCACGAGCGACGAACCCGAACTGATTTTTTCTACGTTTGACGATGTGCTCGAAAAATACAGCGGCATGGAAATACTGTAAAGGCACACGGATGACGCTAATTTTGCCGATTTCCGCAGATTAAATCCGTGTTTATCCGTCTGATCTGTGTTATCTGTGTTGCCATCTGAACTTTCTATTTTAAGGTAAATCGCCAAAGTTTCCGCAGAACCGCGTTAGGGATTGAGCCATTGTCTGAGCTCTTTTTGCGCTGGCGTTCAGCGCAAAAAAGCGAGTGCGAGAGCCCGGCCGTCAGGCAACGCCCTGTTAAAAATCCTCCAATAATTTTTTAGTCACGCGGCTCGAAGCAATCCAGGAAGCTAAAATGCCCAACGACACAATCGTCGCCAGTACAATCAGAACATTTTGGATCGAGAAAACCACAGGATAGGCCAAAGTAGGCGTAATCATAATGACTTCGAAACGCTGTTGTATCAGGACGATAATGATTCCGAGAGCCAACCCGATAATCCCGCCAAAAACCGAAAGCAAAGTGCCTTGCAGTAGGAATATTTTGCGCAAATCGGCCACTTCTGTTCCGAGATTGAAAAGCGTTTTGAGGTTGCCTTTCTTGTCTAAAATCATCATGATCAAAGCGCCGACGAGGTTGAAAAGCGCCACGATAATGACCAAAGTAAAAATCAGGTAGACCGCAATGTTCTCAGTATTGAGCATTTTATAAAGGCTGTCGTTGAGTTGTGCGCGCGTTTTGATCGTTACTTTATTGTGGAAGATGGCTTGCAGTTGATTGATCACAGCCTGTTCGTCAGTATTAGGATTCAGTTTAATTTCGACGCTGGAAATCTGATCAGGCTTATATTCCAATAAAGCCTGCGTCAAACCCAAATCGGCAAAAACGAATTTGGAATCTAAATCTTCACTGATCGCGTAAATCCCAACCGGAGCGAGTTTGCATTTGTTGAAAGCGCCTTCAGCAGTTTCAATCGTGCCGCTTCCGACTTTAGGCACGAACACTTCAAACGGATGGTTGAAATCAAAAAGTCCCATCGACAGTTTCTGGCCAATGCCGTAACCGAACACGACTTGGTTCGTATTGGGCTCGAGCCATTCGCCTTGGTAAATATTTTTTTTAACAGGATTAACTTTGCTGAAAAGCGAATCAACACCTTTGATATAAGTCACTTGTTCTTTGCCGTCGAATAAAAAAAGGACACGTTCTTCAATGATTTTGCTTGAGGCAACAATGCCATTGATATTTTTAATCTGTGCTTCTTGTGCCGGACTGATATGGAATGATTTTCCTGAAGTGCCCGACATTTTTAAATCGGGATCGAAATCATTGCTGAACGACAAGCTGAAATCTTTAAGTCCGCTGAACACCGAAAGCACGACGAACAGCGCCATCGCACCGACAATAATGCCGACCGAAGCGATGCCGTTGATGATGTTGATCGCGTTGTTTTTACTGGCGCTCCTGAGGTATCGTTTGGCTATGTAAAGAGGAAAATTCAACTTATGATTTTCTGCGTCGTTCTAATAAGTCACGGTTTTCGATAGGATTTTCCTTGGCAGACAAGGCATTGTCAATCTTTTCGATATAGTCTAAAGAGTCGTCTATAAAGAAAGTAAGGTTCGGCACTTTGCGCAATTGCAGGCGCACGCGTTGCGAAAGGTCGTGCTTGATCAAAGCCGAATTCGATTTGATCGCAGCGAGCGTTTCCTTTGCTTTCTCCTGAGGAAAAATACTCAAATGTACCGTAGCGACTGACAAATCAGTAGTTACGCTCACTTTGGATACGGAAATAATTAGATTTTGTATGCCATTTTTTCGCACTTCACCTTGCAGGATATCGACCAGATCTTTCTGGATGACGCCGCCTATTTTTTTCTGTCTGTTGGTTTCCATGGGGCAAAAGTACGATAAGCAATTGATAATTAATAATTGATAATTGATAATTATGAGAATTTTCAGGAGCTGTTTCCTGCTCTACACTCATATCTTTTGCGCCGAAACCCGTCGCAAAAGGATAACCGTTACGATCAGGGCTAGGGCAACAGATTTCATATCAAACTTTGTGGTCATTGCAAAAAACTTTGCGAACTTTGTAGTAAAACAAATCCAATGCGAAAAATAGAACATATAGGCATCGCCGTAAAAGACCTTGCGGTTTCAAATCCGATTTTTGAAAAACTTTTCGGAGCGCCACCGTACAAATCTGAAGAAGTGGTCAGCGAAGGCGTAAAAACTTCCTTTTTCATGAACGGTCCGAACAAAATAGAATTGTTAGAAGCCACAAATTCGGATAGTCCCATCGCTAAATTTATAGAAAAGAAAGGTGAAGGCATTCACCATATAGCGTTCGATGTTGAAGATATAGAAGCGGAAATCAAGCGTTTGCAATCAGAAGGTTTTATCGTGCTCAATGAAATTCCTAAGCAAGGTGCCGATAATAAACTGGTCGCTTTTCTGCATCCGAAATCTACCAATGGTGTTTTAATTGAACTGTGTCAGGAAAAAAAATAGACTCCCGATGGGCTTTTAAATCCAACAAACATTTGGAGCAAAGCAAAAATAATAGTAATATTGCAACCTCAAATAAGGCTGCAAGCCTTATTCACGGAACACAGAAAACAAATAAAGTCTGTGAATTACAAACGGTCCTATAGCTCATTCGGTTAGAGCAACTGACTCATAATCAGTAGGTGCTTGGTTCGATTCCAAGTGGGACCACAAAAAGGCTTTCAAAACGAAAGTCTTTTTTTTTCGAACCGAAAACTAAATTTCTGCGTAAATAGAATAAAGTTTCGGATTTGGCGTTATGGAAATGTTAAGGAATTAACGAAATCAGGGCGAAATGTTGTATTTTAAATATTAATAGAAAAAAATTTTGACGAAAGGAAATTTTATTTACTTTTACGACCTATGAAAATTGTCCCAGTAATAATCTTAAGTGCTTTTGTTCTATTCGGAGCATCTGCATACGCGGCACCACAAGGGCCACCACCGCCAGGAGTTCCGCCACCAGGACTTCCGATAGACGGAGGTGTTGTTTTATTATTAGTGGCAGCGCTGGGTTACGGGATATACAAAATCAATCAATTGAAATTTCATAAAAAAACTCCGATGTAAAAATCGGAGTTTTTTATTTTTATAGGCATGACTACTTTTGTAAGGCATGCAATCGCGAAACATACTTCCCAATCACATCAAATTCTAAGTTGATTTTAGAACCCGGCACAAAGGTTTTGAAATTAGTGTGCTCATAAGTGTAAGGAATGATGGCCACGCTGAATTCGTTGCGTTTCGAATTGACTACGGTCAGACTTACGCCGTTTACCGTAATCGAACCTTTCTCAATGGTCAGATTATTCCATTCCGGGTCATATTCAAAAGTAAAATACCAGCTTCCGTTGGCTGACTCGACGTTTTTGCAGCTTCCGGTCTGGTCTACGTGTCCTTGCACGATGTGCCCGTCAAGGCGGTCTCCGAGTTTCATCGCGCGCTCAAGATTCACAAGGTCTCCTGTTTTCCAGTCGCTGAGATTGGTTTTTTCAATAGTTTCGCGGATGGCCGTAACAGTATATTGATTTTCCTGTATTGCCACCACGGTCAGGCAAACGCCATTGTGCGCAACACTTTGATCGATTTTAAGTTCAGGAGTTATCGTTGATTCAATGGTGATGTGAACATTGTCACCTGTTTTTTGTAATTCGCGGATCGTTCCGAGGGTTTCTATAATTCCTGTAAACATTCTTGTTTTATTTTACTAAATTTGCACGTCAAAATTAGCAATAAATAACCTATAGCGCATGAAAAGAGCAGAAAATATAATCGTCGGGATTTCGATTGGAGACTTGAACGGTATTGGAAGCGAAGTGGTTTTAAAAACGTTCGAAGATTCGCGTATGCTCGAATTCTGTACGCCGGTTATTTTTGCGAATGTCAAAATTCTGTCGTTTGTCAAAAAGACTTTCGAATCGACCTCGACTTTGCAAGGGATTGATCATCTGGATCAAATTATTCCTGGTAAAATTAATGTGCTGAATGTATGGAAAGAAAGCGTTGACATCAATTTCGGCGTCAATGATGAGCATGTAGGCAAGTATGCAATCAAATCCTTTACTGCAGCCACTCAGGCTTTAAAAGATGGGTTAATTGATGTTTTAGTAACAGCGCCCATTAATAAATACAACATCCAATCTGAGGAATTCAAATTTCCGGGACATACAGATTATCTCAACGAACAGCTTGAAGGCCATGCTTTGATGCTGATGGTTCAGGACAATCTTCGCGTTGGATTATTGACAGATCACGTGCCGGTGAACGAAGTTGCAAAACATCTTACGCCAGCTTTAATCACACAAAAAATTGAAACAGTCAGAAATTCTTTAGTCCAGGATTTTGGAATCAATAAACCCAAAATAGCCGTTTTAGGATTGAATCCACATAGTGGTGACAACGGCGTGATCGGAAAAGAAGAAATCGAAATCATGTTGCCGACCATCAAAAATTTATTCCAGAAAGGCACAATGGTTTTTGGTCCATTTCCGGCTGACGGATTTTTTGGCAGCAACCAATATGAAAAATACGACGCCATCATAGCGGCCTACCACGATCAGGGATTGATTCCATTCAAAACCTTGTCGTTTGGCAAAGGCGTAAATTATACCGCCGGCTTGAATAAAATCAGAACTTCTCCAGATCACGGAACGGCTTATGATATTGCAGGCAAAGGAATAGCCGATTACAATTCGTTCAAAGAAGCGGTTTATCTCGCGATGGACATCTTTCATTCGAGAATTCAGCATCAGGAGATTACCCAAAACCCCATGAAAATAAGGGAAAAACAGCTCGAGAAAAATAATCGCTAAAAAAATTGGCGCAACAGTTTTGAATGTACAATAATTTTATATCTTTGCGCTCCCGAATCATTCGGTCAAATTGTTGTTGAAATGAAGCAGTTAAGTGAATTTTTAATTCCTTTTATAGGATTAAAGTTAGGAAAGCATCAATTTGAATATCAAATTAATAAAGCGTTCTTTGAAGATTTTGATTACGACGAATTTGAAGATTCAGACATCAAAGTCAATGTGGTTTTAGAAAAGAAAAGCACGATGATGGAGCTGGCTTTCAAGCACAAAGGAACTGTAAACGTACCTTGTGATCTGACCGGAGAGCTTTTTGATTTGCCCGTCAAAGGAAAAATCAAAGTCGTAGTGCAATTCGGGGAACAGTTCAACAATGACAACGAAGAGTTGTTGGTTTTACCACATGGCGAACACCAATTGGACATCAAACAATACATTTATGAAATGATTGTGTTGTCGGTTCCACTCAAAAAGACACATCCCGGCATCAAAGACGGAACATTACAGACACCCGCTCTTGACAAACTGAAAGAATTAACGGTTCAAAGTCAAAAGCAAAGCATAAAAGAAGAAGAAGAAACAGACCCACGATGGGACAAATTAAAGAAACTATTAACGGATAAATAATATAGTAAAATGGCACATCCTAAGAGAAAAGTCTCCAAAACAAGAAGAGATAAAAGAAGAACACATTATAAAGCTACGGTTGCTCAAATCGCTACTTGCCCGGTAACAGGAGAAGCGCATTTATACCACAGAGCTTACTGGCACGAAGGAAAAATGTACTACAGAGGACAAGTGGTGGTCGATAAGTCACCAGTTGCGCTTGCGTAATCAATCTTTGATAAATAACAGCTGAACTCTCACCGATGTGGGAGTTTTTTGTTGTTTATATCTTTAACCAAATAAGCCCTTGCAAAACAAATTTGTTTTATAATTTTTTGTAAATTCCACCCTTTATTAAATTACTTCATTTAATAAAAATTAATCGAAACTTATGAATACAATTACGGCCGCTATTACTGCTGTTGGAGCCTATGTTCCCGACTTCGTACTTTCCAATAAAATACTTGAAACCCTCGTAGATACGAATGACGAATGGATCACCACCCGTACGGGAATCAAAGAAAGAAGAATACTTAAAGGAGACCGTTTGGGAACTTCCTATATGTGTATCAAAGCCGCTGAAGATTTGATCAAAAAAAGCGGTATAAATCCTGCAGATATTGATTTAGTGCTTGTTGCGACGACTACACCCGACATGCCTGTGGCGGCGACTTCTGTTTTTGTCGCTACGCAAATCGGAGCCGTCAATGCTTTTGCTTTTGATATCCAGGCCGCCTGTTCGGGGTTTTTATACGGAATGTCTTCGGCTTCGGCTTATATCCAATCCGGTCGCTATAAGAAAGTACTTTTGATCGGCGCCGATAAAATGTCATCAATCATTGATTATACCGACAGAGCAACCTGCATCATTTTTGGTGACGGGGCTGGCGCGGTATTGTTCGAGCCGAATCATGAAGGTTTAGGTTTTCAGGATGAATATCTGAGAAGCGACGGAATCGGTCGTGAATACTTAAAAATTGACGCAGGCGGATCGATACTTCCTGCATCCAAAGAAACAGTGGAAAACAGACAACACTATGTTTTCCAGGATGGAAAAACGGTTTTCAAATATGCCGTAACCGGTATGGCTGATGTTAGTGAGAAAATCATGCAAAGAAATAATTTGACCAAGGATAACGTAGATTGGCTCGTGGCCCATCAGGCAAACAAAAGAATCATCGACGCCACAGCCAGCAGAATGGAACTTGACGAAGAAAAAGTACTGGTCAATATCGAAAAATACGGAAATACCACTTCAGCCACTTTACCGTTGTTGCTGAATGATTTCGAGCACAAATTAAAAAAAGGCGACAACCTTATTTTCGCAGCTTTCGGCGGCGGATTCACTTGGGGGTCGATTTATTTGAAATGGGCTTACAACAAACAATAAAACTAAAACTAAAAACAAATCATTATGGATTTAAAAGAAATTCAAAACCTAATCAAATTTGTATCAAATTCAGGAGTTGCTGAAGTAAAATTAGAAACAGGAGACATCAAGATTACCATCAGAACGACACTTGAAGGTAATACTCCGGACATCACTTACGTGCAGCAAGCGCCAATCCAGCAAGCATTACCACAAGCAGCATCCGCTCCACAAGCAACCCCGGCAACTCCAATAGCTGCGGCTCCAGTAGCAGATGAAACTTCAAAATATATTACTATAAAATCACCCATCATTGGAACATTCTATAGAAAACCTTCGCCGGACAAACCTGTTTTTGTTGAGGTTGGAGCATCTATCGCTAAAGGTGATGTGCTTTGCGTGATTGAAGCGATGAAGTTATTCAACGAAATCGAATCGGAAATTTCCGGAAAAATCGTAAAAATCCTAGTGGATGATATGTCTCCGGTAGAATTCGACCAACCCTTATTCTTAGTAGACCCATCATAAGTTATTTTAAAGGATGAATTTTGAATGATGAATGAAAGTGTCATTGTTCAAATAATTTAAAATTTATAATTTATAATTTAAAATTTCATAAGATGTTTAAAAAAATATTAATTGCTAACCGGGGCGAAATTGCACTTCGTGTGATCCGTACCTGCAGGGAAATGGGAATTAAAACCGTAGCGGTTTATTCTACTGCTGATGCTGAAAGCCTCCATGTGAAGTTTGCAGACGAAGCGGTTTGTATCGGTCCGCCGCCAAGCAATCTTTCTTACCTTAAAATGTCCAACATTATTGCAGCAGCTGAAATCACTAATGCTGATGCGATTCACCCAGGGTATGGTTTTCTTTCTGAAAATGCCAAATTTTCGAAAATCTGCCAGGAGCACGGAATCAAATTTATTGGCGCTTCTCCAGAAATGATTGACAAAATGGGCGATAAATCTTCAGCAAAAGCGACCATGAAAGCCGCCGGTGTTCCTTGCGTTCCCGGTTCTGATGGTTTGTTGGAATCTTTCGAACAGGCCAAAGCATTATCCAAAGAAATGGGCTATCCTGTCATGCTTAAAGCAACAGCGGGTGGTGGTGGAAAAGGAATGCGCGCCGTCTGGAAAGAAGAAGATTTGCTCAAAGCCTGGGAAGGTGCCCGTCAGGAATCTGCAGCCGCTTTTGGGAACGACGGAATGTATCTAGAAAAACTTATCGAAGAGCCACGCCATATAGAAATTCAGGTGGTTGGGGATGCTTACGGAAAAGCTTGTCACCTTTCAGAAAGAGATTGCTCGGTACAACGCCGCCATCAAAAACTCACGGAAGAAACTCCTTCGCCATTCATGACCGATGATTTGCGTTCAAGAATGGGGGAAGCAGCGGTAAAAGCCGCAGAATTTATCCAATATGAAGGCGCCGGAACTGTAGAGTTTCTTGTAGACAAACACAGGAATTTCTATTTCATGGAAATGAATACGCGTATTCAGGTAGAGCACCCGATTACGGAACAAGTCATCGATTACGATTTGATCCGTGAACAGATTTTGGTAGCTGCCGGAATTCCGATTTCAGGAAAAAATTACCTTCCGCAATTGCACTCGATTGAATGTCGTATCAATGCCGAAGATCCATACAATGATTTCAGACCTTCGCCGGGAAAAATTACGGTTTTACACGCGCCGGGAGGTCATGGTGTGCGTTTAGATACGCACGTTTATGCTGGGTATACTATTCCACCAAACTATGATTCGATGATTGCCAAGTTGATTACAACCGCGCAAACCAGAGAAGAAGCGATCAATAAAATGAAACGCGCTTTGGACGAATTTTATATCGAAGGCGTAAAAACCACAATCCCATTCCACCGCCAGTTGATGGATGAGCCGGATTATGTGGCCGGAAATTACACTACAAAATTCATGGAAACGTTTAAAATGCACGATCTTGAATAAGCATCAATAATCAATAGAAAAGCCTCGCGATATGTGAGGCTTTTTTTGTTTACATGGTTTCGTTTTGAAATGATTCTAATGAACAGGAGTACCGTCATTTTGATTAGAATTTCTAACAGATACATTCTCTTTCCTTAGATTTCGGACATAAAAAAAGCCACCCATAAAGAGTGGCCTTAAAAAATTGGGTTTTTTACTTTTATTTTTTGATGAAACGTTTTACTGCTGATTGGCCATTGCTGGTTACTTCAAGCAAATAAGTTCCGGCTTGGATGTTCGATACCGGAATCGCTTCGTTTTCTATTTTACCTCTTGAGATTTCCTGACCTAGTACGTTGAATACTTTGTATGTGGCATTTTCAACAGAAGAAATATACAACATATCACCATTCACAGGGTTAGGATAAACGTTGAACGATAAAGTTGATGCGTTCACGTTGTCTTCGATTTCTCTGGCTGTAGAAGTAATATTGATCGTGTAATCTTCCACTTGTCCGTAAGAGAATGCCTCGCAAGAAGTTGGTACACCATTATATTTCATAGAAACTCTCATTCTTGTTGCTCCTAATGTAGCAGTAGCAGGAATGGTAAAAGTTCCGCTCACAGGTGTAGTTGTTGAAGCTGTTTTGGTCCAAACGGTTTCGCCAGCATCAGTGAATACACCATTTTTATTGTAGTCAATAAATACCGCATAACCTTCAGCGTAAACCGTGCTTGTCCAAGCTGGTGTAATCGTAATGGTATACGCTGTACTTCTTACCGCATTGGTTGAAAGCGCCGTAAAGTTTTCGTAACCAGTTGTTCCTGTAGAAGTATTACTGATCGATCCTAAAACCACTTTTCCAATTCTTTCATCAGCGGTGTTATTGCCTTGAGAAGTACAGTATGTCAATGTAGCGGTTGTAGTCGTTACATTTGCAGTATTACTAGCCGGCGAAGCATTTCCTGCCGCGTCTTTAGCAATCACATAGAAAGTATACGCTGTAGCAGCCGATAATCCGGTTACTGCGTAAGTTGTTGTAGCCACAGTAGCTTTGAACACACCATTTTGATAAACATCATAAGCGGTCACACCAACATTGTCAGTAGCACCAGACCATGATAAGTTAGTCGTAGTTGAAGTCGTTCCGGAAGCAGCAAGAGTTGCAGCTGTTGGAGCTGTCGTATCAACAACGCCCACTTGAATGTTAACAGTATAATCTTCCACTTGTCCGAAAGAGAACGCCTCGCAAGAAGTTGGAATTCCGTTATATTTCATAGAAACTCTCATTCTTGCAGCACCTAACGTAGCAGTTGCAGGAATCGTAAAGGTTCCGCTTACAGGTGTTGTAGTAGCAGCCGCTTTGGTCCAAACGGTTTCGCCCGCATCAGTGAATACGCCATTTTGGTTGTAATCAATGAATACCGCATAACCTTCAGCATAAGTAGTAGTTGTCCAAGCCGGTGTTATAGTAATGGTATAGGCAGCTCCTCTTGATGCATTTGAAGAAAGTGCTGTAAAGTTTTCATAACCCGTTGCTCCTGTTGAGGTATTGCTAATGGTTCCAAAAACCACTTTTCCGATTTTTTCATCAGCCGTGCTGTTTCCTTGTGAAGTACAATAAGCTAACGAAGCCACCAAAGTAGTCACGCTAACGGTGTTGCTTGCCGGAGAAGCATTTCCTGCCGCATCTTTAGCAATCACATAGAAAGTATAAGTTGTAGAAGCCGATAATCCGGTTACTGCGTAAGTTGTAGCAGCTACAGTCGCTTTAAATGCACCATTTTGATATACATCATAAGCTGTAACACCAATGTTATCAGTAGCGCCAGACCAAGATAAGTTTGTAGTGCTAGAAGTTGTTCCTGAAGCTGATAAAGTCGCAGCCGTTGGAGCCGTTGTATCTACCACAGGAGCTGAAGTTGTTACACTTACTCCATTGCTAGCCACTGAAGCATTTCCTGCTGCATCTTTAGCTTTCACAGTAAACACATAAGTAGTTGAAGCTACTAATCCGCTTACAGTATAAGGCGAAGAAGCTACAGTATTCAATAAAACGCCGTCTTTATAAATGTCATATCCGGTAACCGCTACGTTGTCGGTAGCGCCAGACCAAGATAACACCGTATTGGTTTGTGTAGTACCTGAAGCAGCCAAAGTAGGTGCAGTCGGAGCTACAGTATCTGTTGTTCCCGAAGTAATCGTAAAGTTTGTGTTCGAAACGTCAAAGAAAATATGATTCGTTCCTTTTACCATAATTCTATTGGTAGTTCCTGGAGTATTTGGAATGGTTACCGCTTCTGTTCCATCGTTTGGAGTAGCAGCCAATAAAGTGGTCCAAGTGGTTCCGCCATTTGTAGATAATAGGATATCAACATTGGCGCAGTTAACACCATTTGCAGTGGTTCCGGCTACAGCCCAAGTCACAGTTTGTGAACTGCCACCAGGATAAGAAACCGCTGTGTTTGGCGAACTTACAGCAAACGGTCCGGCCGTAGCATTCACCGTTACGATCATGTCGTCGCTGTTGTTTGCGGAACCTCCGGCTCTGTTGTCACGAACGGTCATTCTGAAGTTTAAAGTTCTGGCTACTGAAGGCAATGCTTCAACCGTAAGTTCTGTTCCCGCAGTGGTTGTAGCGCCTGTTAAAACAGAAGACATTTTAGGAAAATATCGCACAGGAGAAGTCGTCGGATTGTAAGATCTGAAATTCACACCACTGGTTTTAGTAGCACTTGGTGCCGTAGCATTGGTTTGGGAATCCATTTGTTCCCAGTCGTAAGTTAAGGCGTCACCATTGGCATCAGTGGATGTTCCGGTCAACATGAAAGGCGTACTTTTAGGAATCGTATAATCCAAACCTGCACCGGCAGTTGGAATGGCATTTCCTGTGGCCGTGTTTACAGAACAGGTTTTTGTTTTGATATTGTTAGTGACTTGCTGAATACTTACCGCATGGAAATAAGGATCAGAATGTGGCTGCACATCAAGCGATGTAATACCAGCATAACCCATAATCGTAGAACCACTTCCAGGTTCCATCTGAACACCCGTTCCTTCGTTGCTGTGTGTAAAAGTATGGTTCGCGCCAAACTGGTGGCCCATCTCATGCGCTACATAATCGATGTCGAAATTATCTCCAGAAGGGATTGCATCTCCAGGCGAAGTAAATCCGCTTCCTTTAGAACCATTAGTACAGATACAACCAATACAACCAGCATTTCCACCACCACCGGAAGCACCAAATAAGTGTCCGATGTCGTAGTTGGCTTCACCGATAACAGAAGTCAATGTATTTTGCAATTCTGCGTTCCATGCACCGCCTGATCCTGTGGCTGCAGCAGAATAAGGATCTGTAGAGGCGCTCGTATAAATTACAGCGTCAGTATTAGCAATCAATACCATTCTGGCACCGAAATCTTTTTCAAAAACACCATTCACACGCGTCATCGTATTGTTGATAGCTGCCAAAGCCAGCGCTTTTGTTCCGCCAAAATATACGGTATACTCACCCGTTACTGACATCGCCAAACGGAAAGTTCTTAAGATAGCATCATCGGCATTCGGACGCGCTGCAATATCAGTGTTGCGGATTTGTGCATTCGCAGTTTCTGCAACCCTACACTCGAAAGGAGTCAACGAAGCTGCTTTGTCAGATTTTCTGTAAACTGTATAAGTGCTCAAATCTGTGGTGTAAGGCTCGATGAATTCAGCAGACTGATCTGCTTTAACCACCATAGTTTGTAATCCAAGTGGCGACAAACTGAAGTAAATGGTTGAAGCTGGATTTTCAACACCTTGTCCTATATAGGATTTAATGTCTGAGTATCTTGCCGCCAAAGCTGGATCCATGTTTGAGGATTCTTTTACGCGGAAGTTTTCTAATACGCCTTGTGCATTCGGAAAAGAAACGATGGTGTTCGACTGTGCATTCGAAGCGAATCTTCTCGGAGCGCTGTTGAGGCTCTGTTTCAATTGGTTGACATCCAGCGAAAACAATCGCGGACTCACAATACTTTGTTTATTTGCAAAAGTTACTGCATTTGGGTTTTTTGCAGCAGCTTTCCAAACCGCTTTTCCTGATTGGGCAAAGGAAAAACTGGTGATCGCAATAAAAGCAATCGAGAGTAATCTGTTTTTCATAATTCGAGTTTTGGTTAAATTCGGCTTCAAATGTAGAATTATTTTTTAATCATTTATCGACCGAATCAAGACTTTATTAACATTTATGACAATATTTTAAAAAATAAGTTGGGTATTTCTCATATTGTGGGTTGATTTCTTACAATTAATGAAATATAACATTTCAAAAAGAAATAATTTCTCATCGAATACATTTTCAAATCAGATAAAAACTATTTTTATACAAACTATTGCGCATGAATTTAAGTTACTGGGAAATTAAAAATTGGTTCACCAACGTGGATTACACAATCGTCGGAAGTGGTATCGTCGGATTGCACGCAGCACTTCGGTTGCGCGAACGATTTCCCGAGAGTAAAATCCTGATGCTTGAAAAAGGCATGTTGCCGCAAGGCGCGAGTACTAAAAACGCAGGATTTGCGTGTTTCGGCAGTATTTCTGAAATTGTCGAAGATCTTAAAACGCATTCCGAAGAAGAAGTCATTCAGCTTATTCAAAAACGATGGAGCGGATTGCAATTGTTGCGAAAAAATCTCGGGGATCAAACCATAGATTACAAGCCTTACGGTGGTTATGAATTGTTTTTAAATGAAGACGAATCGGCGTATCAAGAAAGTTTGCATAAACTGCCGTTCATCAATGAAATTATCAAACCCATTTTTAAAACGGAAGTTTTTCTCAAGGAATTCGACCGTTTCAATTTTCGCGGCATTCACGAATATCTGATTTTTAATCCTTTCGAAGCGCAAATCGACACCGGCAATATGATGCAAGCATTGCTAAAACAAGCCATTTCAAAAGACATCCTGATTCTTAACCTGCAAACGGTAACTGCTTTTGAGGAAAATGCGAATGGAGTCAATGTAGCTTTAGGCGACTTTAGTTTTAACACTAGGAAATTGTTGTTTGCTACAAACGGCTTCGCGAATCAAGTCATCAAACAGGAAGTCAAGCCAGCGCGTGCACAGGTTTTGATTACCGAACCGATTCCCAATCTTGACATCAAAGGCACGTTTCACATCGATAAAGGCTATTATTATTTCAGGAACATAGGCGACAGGATTCTTTTGGGCGGCGGCAGAAACTTAGATTTTCAGGGCGAAACCACAACCGAATTGGGTGAAACCGAATTGATCCAAAACCGACTGGAGCAACTTTTAAAAGAAGTCATTCTGCCTGAAACGGAATTTAAAATAGAGCACCGCTGGAGTGGCATTATGGGATTGGGTTCCAGTAAAAACCCTATTGTTTCCCAATTGTCCGATCACGTCTATTGCGGTGTAAGAATGGGCGGAATGGGCGTTGCCATTGGAAGTTTGATTGGAAATGAACTCGCAGATTTAATTTAACATAACATGATAAAAAAAGCACTTCGCATCCTTGGAAAATTTTTTCTTTGGTTTTTAGGAATCTCGATACTTTCCGTTTTGATTTTTAAATGGGTTCCTGTTCCCTCAACGCCACTGATGCTGACACGAGTGATCGAAAACAAACTCGATGGCGAAGACATGGTTTGCAGCCATGACTGGGTGCCGCTCGAAGAAATTTCAACCAATTTGCAAAAAGCGGTCATCGCGAGTGAAGATGCCAATTTCCTGACGCATCACGGTTTCGACTTCAAAGCAATTGAAAAAGCGATGGAGAACAATGAGAAAGGCAAAAAACTCAAAGGCGGCAGTACGATTTCGCAGCAAACGGCCAAAAATGTTTTTCTGTGGCAGGGCAGAAGTTATTTGAGAAAAGGTCTTGAAGCTTATTTCACAGTGTTGATTGAATTGATCTGGGGCAAAGAGCGCATCATGGAAGTTTATCTGAACAGCATCGAAATGGGGAACGGCGTTTATGGAGCCGAAGCAGCGTCTAAATACTGGTACCGTAAAAGCGCCGTGAGTCTGACTAAAATGGAAGCCGCCGGAATCGCAGCAATTCTTCCAAACCCAAGAAAATTTACGGCGACCAATTCCTCGTCTTTTATTACACGGAGAAAAGGCAGGATCGTCAAGCATATGAATTATGTCAAAATAGACTATTAAGTCATAAAAAAAGCGCCCTGATGAGAGCGCTTTTTTAATATCAATGAAACAACGGGAGGTATTGTTTCCAATGCTTATAAATCAAAATGGCATTTAATATGGCCACAATCAAAGCCGCGCCAACACCCGGAATGTCTAAAAATAAATGGAAAAGCAAAATGTTGATAGAAATCGGAGCTAACAATATCAAAGCAAAAGCAACCCATTTCTTAAACAAGAGCATGGCGCCTATAATCACTTCCAACATGCCGACGAATGGGAAAATATAACCCGTCGCGCCTAATGAATTCATAAAATCAGCAGCGGAACCTGTCGGTGGCGGTAATGGAATGAAGTGCAAAAATTTATTGCTCCCAAAAACGATAAGCAAAATTCCTAATACGATTCTAACCAGTAAAGTAAATTGTGAATTCATAGGCAATCAGATTAATTAGACGTTAAATAAAATCCTAAATTAATAATTTATTCTTTATAAAATACACATAAGACATTTAATAGCTAAAAAAAATTCTTAAAATTCAATCAATATGTTGGTGTGTGGTTGTTTAAATTTATTTAGCAAAATGGTGTAAAAAAATAAGCTTTAGTTCTATATTCACGGCTTGAAAATTATTTATGAAAACCATTTTAATCACGGGTGCTTCGAGTGGAATCGGCAAAGCAACAGCGCTTCATTTTGCGACCAACGGCTGGAGTGTTATCGCATCAATGATTTGCCTTGACGAAGGTCACGCGATACACGGATTGCCCAACATCCATTGTTATTTGCTCGATGTTACATCTACAGCAAGCATCGAAAACGCCAAAGAAAAAATACTTCAGGATTTCGACCATATTGATGTTATCATCAACAACGCCGGAATCGGCTATCGAAGCTTTGTCGAGCTAGCCGAAGATGACCATTTTGAAAAAATTGTCGATATCAACTGGCTTGGCGTTGTTAAAGTATCGCGCGCATTCATTCCTGTTTTCAGAAAGCAAAATTATGGGCAGATTATCAATATTTCATCGATTGCCGGATTGGTCAATTTGCCGCTGGGTAGTTTTTACCATTCAACCAAACAAGCCGTGGAAAGTTTTTCAGAATGTATGGCGTACGAATTAATCGATTTCAACATTTCAGTGTGCACCGTACAATTTGGCAATGCGGCTACTAATTTTCAAAGCAACGTGAACAAATCAGCGCCTTCCGCCATTCCATCATACAATAGATTGATGGAAAAAGTCACAGAAATGCTCCATAAAAAAACCGCCAAGAACACCGATTTGACACCGAAAATCACCCAAAAATTATTAGAAATTGCCGAAAACCCGAACCCGAATTTCAGAAGATATTCGATTGGTTTTGACGCCAACGCCATGAAAACGCTTCGGGCAATATTAGGCTATCGCTTGTTCAACAGTATGATCCGCAGGTTTGTTTTGAGATAAAAAGCCGACCATCAACAGACAATCGGCTTCCCAATATTAAATCGTAAAATTCAAACCCAAAACAATCGTTCTTCCCATATTCGGAATGCCGTCGGTTTTCAATCGCGACAAATGGGCGGTGTAGGTTTTGTCAAAAAGATTGTTCCCGTTAAGGTTGACATCAAAAGCGGATTTCCCTACATGTATTTTCCCGCCGATTCCCAAATTCACCAAAGTATAATCGTTCGAACGCGTCTCAAAACCGCTCACATTATTCTGGTCAAAAGTGTGCACGGCATTCAAAGTCGCGAATCCGTCGGTCAGCCATTTTTTGATCTTGAATTCCGCACGAATCGTATTGCTCCAACTGTTGGCCGGAATCAATGGCAAGTAATCGCCATTTTGTTTCTTGCCGGTCACGTTTTCAAAACTGCTTTCTAGATGCAGCCAATCGAGCGGATGCGGATGAATGTGAAATCCGATTTCACCGCCGTAAAGCATCGCATCATTCTGAATGTATTGAAACACATCATTGCCGTCTAACACCGTTCCAGTTGGCGCTGCATAAATATAATGGTTGATATGGTTGTAAAATCCATTGGCAAAAAACTCAAAATGGTCGCTGTTGTATTCGAGATTGATGTCGGTCTGGATGTTCTGTTCGGTTTTAAGATTGGCATTTCCGATTTCGTAACGGTTTGTACCTTCATGAACGCCATTAGAAGTGAGTTCTGCGAGATTTGGCGCACGAAATCCTGAAGCAGCATTGAGTCTTAAAGTGAGGTTTTCGAGCAAATTGGTTTTGTATCCGAGCGCGGCGTTAAAACTGTCGTAGCTTTTATTGATGGCTTCAAACGAACCTTCTTCACCTGAAATCCCATGCGCGTTGCTTGTTATTTTTCGGTTGTCATAACGCAATCCGGCTTGGATGACGTTCGATTTCCATTCACAATTGAAAGTTCCGAAAACCCCAAAATCATTCGTGCTCGCGTCGGGAATCAGATATTCTTCACCAGAATTCGTATTGGTCTGATGCATGCCCTGAATGCCGACAATCGATTCCATTTTTCCGAATTTCGGCAGGTGAAATTTAGCATCGTAATTGAACGTTTTGAGTTTCATGTGCAGGTTGGCCACATCGCTGTCTTCAAATTCGCTGCGGTCGTTTTCGATATAACCCAAATCGACATCGAGCTTGGAATTTTTGAAATAAACGATATTGTTCCAGCTCAACAAATGGTTGAAAACACCTTGTTTCGGGTAATCAGTTTTTTTGGATTTCGTTTGTTCTGCGATGCCGTTTTCAGGAATGCCTAAATCGAGTTTGTTGTAATTATAACGCAGTACACTTGAGAATTTCGCATTCGAATAACCAATTCCCGTTTTGAAATCCGATTCGTTGTAACGCGTATTGGTCACGCGATTATCATCCGGAACTTTGTAATCTGAATGAGTGTTATAACTGCCGCGCGCCGAAAATTTCCAGTGTTCCGTGGACGTTTTCAAACCTAAAGAAGTGTTGCTTCCTAGAGTGTTCGAGAATAATTTTTGGCTGAAATTGGTTTTGAAAGTATGCGCTTCCGCAAATTTTTCAGGATTGAAATACAACACGCCGCCAAGCGCATCCGAACCGTAAAGCAAAGAAGCCGGACCTTTGATGACTTCAACGCTTTCAACGCCGGCATCATTTAGACCTAAACCGTGCTCGTCACCAAATTGCTGGTTTTCGACACGAACGCCTTGCGAATACACTAAAACCCGATTGCCACTCAAGCCGCGAATCACAGGTTTTCCGATAGATGTTCCTGTGGAAACTTGCGAAACGCCTGGAATGGTTGCCAAACCTTCAATTAAAGTGGACGTTCCTTTTTGTTGTAAAGAGCGCATGCTTGCGTGTTCGACTTTCATGACGTTCTGCGATTGCAGTTTGTTGAAGGCCGTCGACACAATGACTTCATCCATCTGGAAGGCTTTTTCTTCAAGGCTGACGTTAAGCACCGTTTCTTTTTGTACTAATGAAATGGATTTGTTTTGAGTGGCAAATCCGATATAACTGAAAGTCAGTTTCAGCGTGCCGTTGGGAAGATTGTTCAAAGTGTAGGTTCCGTTGTCGTCGGTTGTCGTGCCTTTGTGTAATTCAGGAGCTGTAATCGTGACGCCTTTGATGGGCTGGCTTTTCGCATCTGTAATGGTTCCGGTAACGGAGTTTTGAGCATGCAGCACGACCGAAAATCCCAGACACAGGAATAGTATGATTTTTTTCATGAGAATAGTATTATTGTTATCAATGAGAAACAGCTTCCTACTTGCGATAGGAAGAAATGACCTTATTTAGACAATAAAACTTGGCGGACCGCGAAGCGAATAGGAACTTCCTGAAAACGAAACAATAACTTCGTTAGGACCGAAGCAGGAATAAGGAAGGAATCCTTGAAAAAACTGCGGAGAATACGAAAAATCTTTGGGAGTAACGAAAGCGCTGAACGTAAACTCACAAGTAAAACATTCATCAAATGGATGGTGCTGGTGCGAGATTTCGGTTTGTCCGCTGTATTTGTGATGGCATTCCTTTTCGGAAAACAGTTTGCTGAGATGCTCCAACGAATGCACCGATTGCAGCAGCATCGAGCACAATACCGCAACCATCAACACCGAATTGATTATGGCCCACCTTTTTTTCATCGGTACAAATGTAATGAAGCCATAAAAAAATCTGTTTGTTTTAACAAAGTTTTGGATTTGTCAACACAAACAGATTTTTATGAAAAGTATATTTTTAAACTAGACCATTCGCTACTAAATATTCGGCAATCTGAATGGTATTCGTTGCAGCGCCTTTACGTAAATTATCCGCAACAATCCACATGTTTAAAGTGTTCGGCTGGCTTTCGTCTCGACGGATTCTTCCGACAAAAACTTCGTCTTTGCCTTGTGCGTACATCGGCATCGGATAAGTGTAAGTATCGGTATTGTCCTGAACAACTACGCCGTCAGTATGGTGCAAAATATTGCGAACTTCATTGATATCGAAATCATTCTCAAATGCAACATTGACCGCTTCGCTGTGTCCGCCCACGATAGGAACGCGAACCGCTGTAGCTGTGACTTTGATGTTGTCGTCTCCGATGATTTTCTGGGTTTCGCGAACGAGTTTCATTTCCTCCTTGGTGTAGCCGTTGTCTTCAAACACATCGCATTGTGGAATCGCATTTCTGTGAATCGGATATTTGTAGGCCATTTCACCTTGAACGCCCGCGTATTCGTTTTCCAATTGTTGAACCGCTTTCACACCAGTTCCTGTGATCGATTGGTAAGTAGAAACAATCACGCGTTTGATGTTGTATTTTTTATGCAAAGGCGCCAACACCAAAACCATCTGAATCGTAGAACAGTTTGGATTTGCAATGATTTTATCTTCTTTGGTCAATAACGAAGCATTGATTTCGGGCACGACTAATTTTTTGGTCGGATCCATTCTCCAAGCTGAAGAATTGTCGATCACGGTAGTTCCTGCTGCTGCGAATTTTGGTGCCCAGTCTAAAGAAGTTTGTCCGCCGGCTGAGAACAAAGCGATATCGGCTTTCATGTCTACGGCGGTTTGCATGCCTACGACTTTATATTTTTTTCCTTTGAATTCGATTTCTTTTCCGACAGATTTCTCCGAAGCAACCGGAATCAATTCGGTGACCGGAAAATTTCTTTCAGCCAAAACCTGAAGCATCACTTCGCCAACCATTCCTGTGGCTCCTACAACAGCAACTTTCATATATTTCTTGATTTAAGTTTGAATTTTTAAAGCACAAAAATAACGAGAAAATCGCTTGATTTTGCATTTGTAAAAAAGAAAAACCATCCGCCGAAACGAATGGTTGGGTTAGAATATAAAGTGTAGCGGTACTACTTTTTCAATAAATCTCTGATTTGTGTCAGCAATTCTTCTTGCGTTGGTCCTGAAGGAGCCAGAGCCGGAGCTGGTTTTTTCATTTTTCCGTAAGCTTTGATGATCAAAAACATCACAAAACCTACCACCACCAAACTAACAATGGTGTTGATCCAAGCGCCATATCGCACAGCGTTTTCTGGAGTAACCACAGCGCCTGCAGCGTCTTTCACTTCCGGAGATAAAACGTATTTCAGTGCAGAGAAATCCATTCCGCCGGTGAGCATTCCTACAATCGGCATCGCGATATCAGCAACAAATCCGTTGACAACCGCGCCTACTGCGCCTGCCATGATTACTGCAACAGCAAATTCGATTACGTTGCCAGTCATAATAAAATTCTTGAATTCTTTTAACATAATAAAGGGGGATTAATTATAGTTTTAGTTTAAAAATCGAGCTAATGTAATTAAAATTTAACATAAAACAACACAATTCTGTTATTCTCTGTAAAAAATTCTTTTGACGCGTTGCGAAATGCTGGTCAGAATTTCATATGGAATCGTTTGCAATTTTTCCGCGATGTAAACAACGGTTGGGTTTTCACCGAAAATAATTACAGGATCGCCCTCAAAACAAGCAATGTCAGTAACATCTACCATCAGCATATCCATACAAATGCTTCCGACAATCGTTGCTTTTTGGTCATGAATGGTAACATAACCTACGCCATTGCCCCAATGTCTTGAAATTCCGTCGGCATAACCAATCGGAACCGTAGCGATTTTGGTGGTTTTTTGAGCCACGAACCTTCTGCCGTAACCTACACTTTCACCCGCATCAATCGTTCTGATTTGGGAAATGATTGATTTTAAAGTACCTACATTTTCTAAGTATGGCTGTTCTTCCGGATCATTAGAAATGCCGTAAAGCCCAATACCTAAACGCACCATATCGTATTGTGCTTTCGGATAATTGCTGATGCCCGAAGTGTTTAGGATATGACGAATCGGTTTGATTTTCAATTCCGAAATCAATTGTGACGACAGTTTTTCAAACAATGCAATCTGTTCCAGAGCAAATTCGTGGTGTTCCAAATCATCACTCGTGGCCATGTGCGAAAGGATGCTTTTGACTTGAATGGCTTTATTGTCTTTAAGTCTTGCGATCAATTCTGTAAGTTGCTCTTCTTCAAACCCCAAACGGTGCATGCCCGTATCGAGCTTAATATGAATCGGATAATTTTTGAGTTTCTTCTGTTCGGCAATTTTCAAAAACGCATTCAGGCCTTTAAGGCTGTAGATTTCAGGCTCTAATTGGTGTTGGATGATTGCGGCAAAACTTGTCGATTCAGGATTCAAAACCATAATCGGCAATTTGATGCCGTCGTTTTTAAGCGAAATGCCTTCGTCGGCAAACGCCACCCCGAGATAATCCACTTTATGGTGCTCGAGCAGTTTCGCAATTTCAAAACCGCCGTTGCCATAACCGAACGCTTTGACCATCACCATCATTTTGGTTCTGGCTTTGAGTTTCGATTTGAAGAAATTGAGGTTGTGGCTGATCGCATTGAGGTTGATTTCTAAAACCGTTTCGTGCGTTTTTTCTTCAAGCGCATGCACGATTTTCTCAAAGTTGAACGACCGCGCGCCTTTGATCAATATGGTTTCATTGCCAAAATTGAGGCTTTCTATATGATTGATAAATGCTTCGGTATTGGGAAAGGTGATGCAATTCAGGAACTTATTCTTAAACTTCGAAATCGTTGCGCCAATACCAATCACACGCTGGATTTTATTCGAAATGATCAATTGCGAAACTTTCGAATACAACTCATCATCCGACAAACCGCTCTGGAAAATGTCCGACAGAATCAGCGATTTCTTTTTGTATTGTTTCTGGCTTTCGAGAAAATCGAGCGCAATTTTCAACGACTGGAAATCCGAACTGTAACTGTCGTCAATCAGCATCGTGTTGTTGATACCGTTTTTAACTTTCAATCGCATTTCCACCGGAAACAACAATTCGACGCGACTTTCAATGACTTTCGGATCGTATTTGAAATACAAAAGCGCCATAATGCACTGGATCGCATTTTCTACCGAAGCATCATCCTGAAAAGGAATCTTGATTTCAAAAGTCGACTCGGCGTAACGGATTCTTAAAAGTGTCTTATCTAAAATCGATTTTTTGGTGATGAATACGTCGGCTTCTTCGTCTTTGCAGCTCCATGAAAAAGTTTTGATTTTCGGATTCAGGAACGCATCGATTGATTTGTTTTTGTTGTAAATCAGAATCTTAGCGTGATGAAACAACTTGAGTTTCTCTTTCATCTTCTCGCCGATATTGGCAAAACCTTCGTCATGCGCCGAACCGATATTGGTCAAAATCCCAATCGTTGGTTTGAGGATTCTTTCAAGTTTTTCCATTTCGTGCACGGTAGAAATTCCGGCTTCAAAAATCCCGAGATTGTGATGCTCATTGATCGCAATCACCGAAAGCGGCACGCCAACTTGTGAGTTATAACTTTTCGGGCTTCGGATGATATTGTAATCCGGACCCAATAAAAAATTGAGCCATTCCTTGACAATCGTTTTTCCGTTGCTTCCCGTAATGCCAATGATCGGGAAATCAAAAAGATCGCGGTGGTGCGCTGCGAATAGCTGTAAGGCTTCGAGCGTGTTCCCGACAACCAAAAAGTTTGCTCGGTCTTTGAAAGGTTCGGGAACGTGCGTCACTACAAAATTTCGGACGCCTTTTTCGAGTAATTCTTCTATGTAAACATGTGCGTCATTGTTCGGGCCGACAATCGCAAAAAATAAGGTTTGCGCTCCATTCTGCAACGAACGGCTGTCAATCGCAATGTTTTCAATTAAGGTATTAGGATGTTTGCCAAACCATTGGGCATGAAGGATTGGGACTATATTTTTGATGGATAAAACCAAAGTTATTCGTGATTTTTGCGGGTTTTGACTTTTTCCGTTTGCTGTACTTCCTGACTTTTACGCATGGCTTCGTAATAGGCCGCGCGGCTCAAAGGTTCGTATTCTTCGGTTTCTCCAAGAAAAACCAGATTATCGTTGTCGGTTTTTCGGTAGCTGTAGTTGGCGAGGTTTCCGGTGCGGGTGCAAACGGCGTGTACTTTGGTCACATATTCCGCTGTTGCCATGAGTGCAGGCATCGGACCAAACGGGTTTCCTTTAAAATCCATGTCGAGTCCGGCGACAATCACGCGGATTCCGGAATTGGCCAAATCGTTGCAGATTTTTACGATTTCATCATCAAAGAATTGCGCTTCATCAATACCGACCACATCACAGCCTTGCGCTAAAATGGCGATGTTGGCGGCGGCGGGAACGGGTGTCGAACGGATTTCGTTTTTGTTGTGCGAAACGACCATTTCTTCATCGTAACGCGTATCGATCGAAGGTTTGAAGATTTCGACTTTCTGTTTGGCAAATTGCGCGCGCTTCAACCGTCGGATCAGTTCTTCGGTTTTCCCAGAGAACATCGACCCGCAGATCACTTCTATCCATCCAAATTGTTCTTTATGATTGACTGTATTTTCGAGAAACATTTTGTGTTTTTTCTGCGCTAAAGATGAATAGATTTTATTACTTTGTACTGTAAATAAACCGATATAAAAATTAGTATATTTACGCCGTTGTCAAAAGTAGAAAAATTTTATTTAAGCTGACTTCTTCGCCTCGTGAAATAAATGGCAAAGAAGCAAATTATAAAAAAGAAAACCCCAATCAAGGTAATTTTAAAGTTATGAAAAAAAAGTTGGAAGCCGAATTGATCAGCATCGCGCATCGAATCCTAAAGCTTAAAAACAAATCAGAATTGCACCAACTGCATCAGGAAGCCCAAAATCTCTACGAGAAATTATCGGTGCTTCGTTTCGTGGAAGACCATTTTGCTGAAGTAAAACCAACCATCGGACGCGCCGAAATTGAAGATAAAATCGAAGCCGCTTTTGAAGCTCCAGCGGAGCAACCTATAGCTGAAGTTGAAGAGGAAATAACTATAGTTGCTCAGACTGAAGAAGATCAGCAAACGGAAGAAGCGCTCCCCTTAAGCCCAAAAGCCGAAGAAGAAGCTACTGATGAAGAGCACGAAGTTGAAATAGAAGAAAGCGAACCAGTTGCCGAAACCGAAGCATCTGAAGAAATCGCACAGGAAACGGAAACAGAAGAACTTGCAGCGGAAGAAACAGAAGAAACTTCAGAAGAAGAAATCAAAACGGAAGCACTCGATTTCAAACCTGCCTTCGAATTGTCTTTCGACACCAAAGACGAAGAAATACAAGAACAGATCAAAGAAGAAATCAAAAACGTATCGCCACAAATCACTTTCGATGATTTATTAGGCCCGGATTACGTTGATCCTGTTTTCGTAAAACCCGAAGAACTCGAAAAAGAAAAAGCAACCCAACCGTCGAATGTCATTCCGATCGGAAGAAGCTATAACGATGCGGCGCCGGTCATTTCCCTCAATAAAGACCAATCCACTTCGCTTAATGACCGATTGTCAAAAGGCATCATCATCGGGCTCAACGACAGAATCGCATTCATGAGCAATCTTTTTGCGAACAGCAGTGAAGATTACAACCGCGTGTTATCACAATTGATGACGTTTGATACGTTCGAAGAAGCCAAAAATTTCATTGACAACATGGTCAAACCCGATTACGACAATTGGGAAGGCAAAGACGAATACGCCGAGCGTTTCATGGAAATCATCGAGAAAAGATTCTCATAGAAACCTATAAAAACAAGCTACAATTCCACCAATTCACACGAAAAAAGTAGTGTAAATTAGTGGATTTTGTGTTTAATAAAGACACTACTTATGTCAAAACTATACATCGTTCCCACGCCCATCGGCAATTTAGAAGACATGACAATCCGCGCGATCCGCATCCTCAAGGAAGTCGATTTGATTCTCGCCGAAGACACGCGCACGAGCGGCAAACTCCTCAAACACTTTGACATCAGCACGCATATGCACAGCCATCATATGCACAACGAACACAAAACCGTCGAGAACCTAATCGCAAGGCTCAAAGCCGGAGAAACCATTGCGCTGATTTCCGATGCAGGAACGCCCGCGATTTCCGATCCCGGATTTTTGCTCACGCGCGCTTGTGTCGAGAATAATATTACGGTGGAATGTCTACCGGGCGCCACGGCATTTGTTCCGGCTTTGGTCAACAGTGGCTTGCCGAATGACAAATTCGTTTTCGAAGGGTTTTTGCCCGACAAGAAAGGCAGACAAACGCGGTATTTGGCATTGGCTGAAGAAACGCGTACGATGATTTTATATGTATCGCCGCACAAACTTGTAAAAACTTTAGCTGAATTTACGCAGTATTTTGGTGAAGACCGTCAGGTTTGCGTGTCGCGCGAATTGTCCAAACTGCACGAGGAAAATGTGCGCGGTACGGCAAAAGAAGTGTTGACGCATTTTGAAAACAAGCCGCCAAAAGGGGAAATTGTAGTCGTTGTGGCTGGGAAATCAACAAAATAATTGGGCGTTTCCCTGCGGGTCGGGCTTTCGCACTCGCTTTTTTATGCTGAACGCCAGCACAAAAAGAGCTCAGACAATGGCTCTATCCCTAACGCGACTCGGATCGAAGAAGTGCTTTCGTTGATTCAAATTTAACCTTCCAACACTTCAGAATATTTGTAAATTTTTCTATTTTCGTAATGCTTCAACCCAAATTGTTAATCAACAAATAAAGTCATTGTCGTGAAAAATTTTCTTACCGTATTTTTAATTTTCAGCAGTCTTTGTCTTTCTGCGCAACCCAAAAAAACAAAATCAAAAGCTGTAAACAAGTTCTATAGCATCCAGCTTTCAGGAAAACTGTTAGGCGATTATCGCAAACCGGCCGATCTGTATTTTGGCGAATTTCACGGTTCGGAGCAAGACGGACAAGTGATAAAGGTCAACCCGAACGGAGAATTTGCAGCCAAAGTTTTGCTTAAAGAACCGGGTTTGGTTTACCTCAAAAAAGGCCTTTATTCACAATATTTCATGGTGACCGCAAAAGAGAAAACATACCAAATCGATTTGACTTGCGGCAATGACATCTTAAATGCAATCCAAATCCAGAATTCGCCGGAGAATAGAGCCTATCAGGACTTTTTAAACGCACACAAAAAGTTTTCGACCAATATCGACAGCTATCGCCAAAAAAACCTCGAAGACGCTACAGTATTTCAGGAATTCGCCAAACTGATTCGCGATTATCAAACCGAACTTGCCGATTTCGCCAAACAAAATCCGCAAACCTATGCCGCGAATTATCTTAGCGTTACCGACCGCGTAACTGAAAAAGATTTGGCGTCGGTTCAAAGCCTGCGTCAAAATTATCTCAAACGGCCTTATTTTGCCGATCCAAAATTTTATAATACTTCTATTCCGACCTGGATTATTGAAGATTACATTAATTTCATTTGCAATAAAAACGACAAATCCTTTGCTGCTTTTGAGTCGCTGCTCAATGGCGCATCAAAAAACACTGAAGCGGCCAAACGGCTGCAAGATGCACTTTACGACGGGCTTGTGAAAAGCAAACGTCAGGACTTGATCAACGGTTATATTGATTGGGCGCAGGCAAATCCGGGAAAAATGGTGCAGCAGGTGGTTCAGGCAAAGTTGCAGCGGTTGGCGAAATCTATGGTGGGCGGCCCTTTGATTAACGTAAGCCTTAAAGATACAAGCGGAACAGTGCAACAATTGAAAGCTGTTGCCGCAAGTTCAAAGTATACTTTGCTCGCAATATACAGCCCGGGTTGTTCGCATTGCCAGGAAACTTTACCCAAACTCGGGCCGATTGCAGAACAATATAAGTCAAAAGGATTTAAGATTTTTACCGTGGCGGCCAACACCAACACCGCAGAATGGACCGGTTTCATCAAGAAATATATGGGTTACGGCTGGATCAATACGATGGAAGGGCCTAACAACACTTCTATAGGTGAATACGCGATCACCTCATTGCCATCGTTCGTTCTCATTGATTCAAAAGGCAAGATTGTCGCCAAAATGGATGCGCACAGTGTAAAAGAAGACCTTCAAAAATGGCTTGAGTCGCTTTAAATTTCCAAATCCACAAACGAAAAGGATTTGCCGCTGAACAAACCTTTGTCCGATAACTTCAAATCCGGAATCACCAGCAAAGCCATAAACGACAAAGTCATGAAAGGCGCTTTGAGCTGGCTTCCCAACGATTTCGCCATCGCATCGATTTCCTGATACAGTTTTCCGGTTTCCCAGCCGTCTTTGTCACTCATGATTCCGGCTACGGGAAGCGCTAATGATTTGACTTCAGTTCCGTTCACAGCGCAAATTCCGCCTGTATTTTTAATTAAAGTATTCACGGCGTTGCAGATTTCTTCGTCTGAAGTGCCAACGACAACTATATTATGACAATCATGCGCTACGGAACTTGCAATCGCGCCTTTTTTCAAGCCAAAGTTTTTGATGAACGCAATCGCTGGTTTAGTATCTTGATAGCGGTTTACAACAGCCATTTTTAATATGTCATTCGAGGTGTCGCTGATGATTTTTCCGTCAGAAAATAAAGCGTCAGCATGGATTTCATTCGTAATGAGTTGCCCTTCTAAAGCTTCAATCACGCGGATTTTTGTCGCCGAACCAGCTATTTCAAAATCACTGATTTGCTTAGGGTTGACGTTAAAATTATTCGGAGTTTCGAAATCGATATGCTTCACGAAAGATTTTCCTTTCTCAGCCACAAGTTCGCCATCGATATATGTTTGCAGCACTTTAAAATCGACTAAATCTTCGACGACGATAAAATCTGCCGCATCGTTTTCACGCAACAAGCCGACGTTCATTTTATAATGATTTACCGGATTGATACAAGCCGATTGCAACACTTTAAAAACATCAATGCCTTTAGCCACGGCACGCGCGCACAATGCATTGATATGGCTCACGATCAAATCGTCGGGATGTTTGTCATCGGAACAGAACATCATGTTTTCAAAATGTTCGGGCAACAAATCGATCAACGCTTCGAAGTTTTTGGCGGCGCTGCCTTCGCGGATCAGCACTTTCATGCCCAACGATAATTTCTCCTGCGCTTCGTCAAAAGTGAAGCATTCGTGATCGGTCGTGATGCCTGCGTTAATGTATTTTTTAACGGCTTCACCGCGCAAACCCGGAGCATGGCCATCGACCGGTTTGTTGAAATGTTTCGCCCATTCGATTTTTTTTAAAACTTCAGGATCGTCAAACAAAACGCCCGGATAATTCATCATTTCGGCGAGATAATAAATATCGGGATGCGCCATGAGTTCTTTGATGCCGTCCGAATCGATGATGGCTCCGGCGGTTTCAAACGAAGTCGCGGGAACGCATGAAGGCGCACCAAAATGAAATTTCAAGGGCACTTTTTTGCTGTTTTCGATCATGTAATAAACGCCGTCTTTTCCGAGAACATTCGCAATTTCATGCGGATCGGAAATTGTAGCGACCGTACCGTGGAGCACCGCGATTTTTGCAAATTCGGAAGGCACTAACATCGAGCTTTCGATATGGATGTGCGCATCTATAAAACCCGGAAGAATGTAGTTTTTGACGTCGTGTTCTTTTTCAATTAAACCGATGATTTTGCCGTTTTCGACCTGAACTTCACCCGAATAGATTCTTTTGTTTGTAATGTCGACGATTTGCCCCTGAATTTGCATGATATTATATTTTGTATCACAAAGAACGAATTTTTCGAATGGATTGATGCACACATGACAAAGATTTTTTCCTAAATTTGGAACACTATTCAATCAATCTATACACCAAACAAAATTTATCTCATGCGCTGGACCCTTAAAACCAAACCCGATTCCCAAAAAATTAAGCATCTTCAGGATGTTTTGAACGTCGATGCTATTGTTGCCACACTGCTGCTGCAACGCGGCATCGAAACCTATGAACAGGCCAAACAGTTTTTCCGCCCTTCTTTAGATGATCTGCACGATCCGTACCTGATGAAGGATATGGATAAAGCCGTAGAACGTATTGAATCCGCTATCGCCAATCAAGAAAATATTTTGGTTTTCGGCGATTATGATGTCGATGGAACGACTGCTGTAGCTTTGGTTTCGTCTTATTTGAAAACGATTTATCCGAACATAGCGACTTACATTCCCGATCGTTATGACGAAGGTTACGGTATTTCTTATAAAGGCATTGACTTTGCCGACGACAATGGGTTTTCACTGATTATCGCGCTCGATTGCGGCATTAAATCCATAGGTCATGTCGCTTATGCGAAAGAAAAAAACATCGATTTTATCATTTGCGACCACCACCGGCCCGGCGAAACTTTGCCAGATGCTGTGGCTGTTTTAGATCCGAAACGTGACGATTGCAGTTATCCGTATGACGAGTTGTGCGGTTGCGGCGTGGGTTTCAAACTGATTCAGGCTTTAGGGAAAAACAGAAAACAGACGATTGATGATCTTGCTTCTTATCTCGATTTGGTGGCTACAGCGATTGCTGCCGATATTGTCCCGATGACAGGTGAAAATAGGATTCTCGCACATTTTGGTTTGCAGGTCATCAATACTTTTCCGCGTCCGGGAATTCAGGCGTTGACGCAACAGATTAAAAAGAATGCATTAACGATTACGGATGTTGTTTTCATTATCGCACCAAGAATCAATGCCGCGGGAAGAATTAAACATGGCAACCACGCAGTAGAATTATTGACGGAATTCGATTTCGATCAGGCGCAGCAATTTGCCTCAGAGATCGAGCAATATAATGCTGACCGGAAAGATCTTGATCAGCAAATTACCAAAGAAGCCTTAAAACAGATTGAAGAAAACGGCGAACAAAAACGGTTTAGCACAGTCGTTTTTAAGGAAGATTGGCATAAAGGCGTGATTGGTATTGTTGCTTCACGTTTGATAGAAAACCATTACCGACCAACCATTGTCTTCACGAAAAGCGGCGACAAGTATGCAGCTTCGGCACGTTCGGTTCACGGCTTTGATGTATACAATGCACTCGAAGCATGCTCGGAACATCTCGAACAATTTGGCGGGCACATGTATGCGGCGGGCATGACTTTAAAACCCGAGAACTATCAAAAATTTAAGGATGCTTTTGAAAAAGCAGTCAAGGATACGATTTTACCCGAAATGCTTACAGAGGAATTACAAGTCGATGCCGAAATTGAGCTTGATGAAATTACCCCAAAACTCACAAGACTTTTGAAGCAATTCGAACCTTTCGGCCCGCAAAACAGAACGCCGGTTTTCATGACCAGTAATGTTTTCGATACCGGTTATGCCAAAAAAATCGGAGGCGACGAAACGCATTTAAAACTGTTTGTCAAGCAAAAACATTCGGATGGTTTTCCTGCGGTTGGTTTTGGTTTGGCGGATAAAATTGACTTGACCAAAAACAAAAAACCATTTGAAACCGTCTATTGTGTCGAAGAAAATGAATGGAACGGCAATGTTTCCGTGCAATTGCGCATCAAGGATTTGCGATAAGGATTTTATTCAAAGGTTTTGAGTTCGAATTTTTCACCGTCGAAAACGCCATAAGTAAAATAACCAATCCAGTCGCCAAGGTTGATGTATTCGGCATTTTCACCAACTTTGATGATCATCGGTAAATGCCTGTGGCCAAAAATCAGGTAGTCGTAATGTTTGGTTTCGAGTTTGCGCTTGGCGTATTGCACGAGCCATTCATTGTCTTCACCTAAAAACTTGACGTCAGCTTCACCCGAAATAAGTTTGTTTTTCACAGAAAGATATTGCGCTAAACTCACGCCGATATCGGGATGCAACCATCGGAAAATCCATTTGGAAAGCGGGTGGGTGAACACTTTTTTCATGCGTTTGTAGCCTTTGTCGCCCGGGCCTTTGCCGTCGCCGTGGCCAATCAGGAAAGTCTTGTTGCCAAAAGTGTATTCCTCGTTGTCGTGGTATACCGGAATGTTGAGTTCTTTTTGGAAATAGTCCGACATCCACAAATCATGGTTGCCGACGAAGAAATAAATCGGGATGCCGCTGTCACGGATTTCCGCTAGTTTGCCCAAAACACGGACGAATCCTTTAGGAACGACTTTTTTATATTCAAACCAGAAATCGAACAAATCGCCGAGTAGGAAAATAGCTTGTGCATCTTTCTTGACTTCATCAAGCCAGGCTACGAATTTTTGTTCTCTTGGAAAACTCAGTTCGGCCGTTGGCGCGCCAAAATGTTGGTCAGAAGCGAAATAGATTTTCTTGTGATTTGGAAGTGCCATGAAGCTAATTTATGGAATTCGGTTTAAAGATTGTCGCTCGCATACCATTCTGCAAAAGAGGAATCGGTTTCCTGTAATTTTAAGGAATGCAACTGAATCGATTTTGGCAGCCTGTTTTTAATTTTTTCGGCAAAATCAATGACCATGTTTTCGCTTGTAGGTTGGTAATTGACTAGGATGACGTGATGCCCGCGGGTTTTGAGTTCGTTAGCCAATTCGAGGTGCGGCGTGGTTTCGTTGAACACCGTGGCGTGGTCAAAATGATCGACGATTTCTTCTTTCACGATTTTTTTGAGATCCGAAAAATCGATGACCATTCCGAATTTCACGTTAGTTCGGTCGGTAATCGGAACCCCAATAACGGTCACCGAAAGTTTGTAGCTGTGGCCGTGAACATTCTTGCATTTCCCGTCATAACCATACAGTGCATGACCGGTTTCGAAGCTGAATTCTTTGGTAATCCTGATCTTACTCATCGAGAAAATTTTGCCGTAAAGGTAAGCACTTTTGAAATAAGTCGAACGGTTTTGATTGATTCAAAATACACAAAAAAAGCCGCCATGAAGCGACTCTTAAATTTTGTAAGCTATGGTTTTTATGGATTTTGTTCGAAATCTTGGTCTTCGTTGCCCTCGGCTGCTCTGGCATTGAGCGCATTGTTGTTGGCATCGACTACAAAAGCTACAAAACTGATGTTGTCCGGATTGCTTATATTTGAAGGAATCGGCACCGAAAAATGGGTCGTGACGGTTTGGTTGAAATTGGTATTGGCCAAAGGATTTCCGAGCAAATCGGTCAGCGAAGCCCTAAGCACATGATTGTGGTCGAAGTTTTGTATCGTAGGCAATGTGCCGCAAAACGAGTAATAATTGGTTTGGCGGTAAATCAAATGATTTTCTAAGACATATACGACCAGTCTGAGGTTATCATAGTTCTGCGCGAATTTTACTTTGACATCAAGATCGATCGTAGCATCGCCCACGACAGTTTTCATGGCTAAACCGAGACCGCAATTGTTGCTCGTTAAATTTAAAGCTTCGTTGATATGATCGTTTTCAAATGTTGTCCACCTCGTGATTCTGTTTAATCGTGAAACAGGTAATTCTAAATCACGGCCCGGAGAAACCAATTCCTGCAAAGGTTGATAGCCCGCGAAATGATAAGGATCGTTTCCGTTGTGAATGGCTACCGCGACCATATTGTCGGTTTCTGCTTCGACTTTGTTGATGGCCAATGATACCCGCGTGCAGTTGCCACACCAGGTGCCGGTGTAATCTTCAATCAGAACCTTTTTTTGGAAAAGCCCTGAAATTGGTGGTGCATCTACGGTATCATCAACAGGAATCGGACTGTAAACCATCTCGGTACTGCTGCAGGAAGCCAAAAACAAAGTGATCGAAAGAAGTCCTAAAAAACCAGATTTTTTCATAGCGGCAAGCGTAAATTTTATTATTACAAATAAAACAAATTATATTTTATTTTGATGATTATAATTTATTTATTTGCATACAAAACGATACAATTATGAATAAATTACACCTGTTGTTGCTTTTAATCGGATGCAGTGTTTTCGCTCAGAAACAAATCCCGAACCTGAATCTGGTCAACCTTGAAGGAAAATCAATTTCGTTGAAAAATGATTACGCCGAAAAAGACAAACTTTATGTTTTTTCTTTCTGGGCCACTTGGTGTACCCCATGCATCAGCGAACTCGACGAGTTGAATGACGTGCAGGATGAATGGAAAAAATCGGCCAATTTTGAAGTGATTGCGGTAGCCACAGACGATTCAAGAACGCAAAAAAGAGTGAAACCACTAATCAATGGCAAAGGCTGGGATTATCACGTGTTGCTCGATACCAATCAGGACTTTAAACGCGCAATGTCGATTGTCAATATCCCTTACACAATTGTAGTTAAGAATGGCGTGATTGTTCACATCCAAAATGGTTACGTTCCGGGCAATGAAAAAGAATTGTTCGAAAAACTGAAAACCCTTTAAACCATGAAGATACGTCTAGCCGGCCTCATGATTTTGTTTACAATAGCAGCCCAAGCACAGGAAGTGAAACCCAAGGAAAAAATCAATTTTTTTGGCGGATTTGAATCGAATTCGCAGTGGTATCTCAATGATGAGGATTTGGGCGTTGAACATCCGGACATTCCTGTTCGTTCCAACAATTATCTTTTTCTGAATTTAAAATATAAAAACTGGTCGGCCGGAATTCAGGGCGAATCTTATGAAGACCAGGCGTTGTTGAACTACAATCCGAAGTTTGACAAATCTGATGTGGCGACTTATTTTGTGCAATACAAAAACGAAAAAATTGATCTTACGGCGGGTTATTTTTATGAGCAGTTCGGCAGCGGATTGCTTTACAGAAGTTGGGAAGATCGGGCGTTGGGCATCAACAATGCTTTGCGTGGCGGAAGGGTCATTTTCAAACCGGCTTCTTATTTTACTTTGAAAAGCATTTACGGCAGACAGCGTACGGGTTTTGATGTCAGTGAAGGAGAAATTTACGGTGTGGACGCGGAAGTAGTATTGTCTGAGCTGTTTCATTTCGAAAATACGGAATTGTCTTTTGGCTTGACCTACGTCGGGCGAGAAGAAGCGATAGCGATTGCCAATCCAAAATACAATAGCCTGACCAATGGTTTTGCGGGAAGAATGGATTTCAACCACAAAGGATTTTACTTTTCGACGGAATACGACATCAAATCTAAAGATGCGGTGGTCGAAGTGAAAGAACAGGTGGAACATGATTTCATCAAACCCGGAAATGCGTTGCTCGTCAATATGGGTTATTCCAAAAAAGGATTTGGTCTTGACGGAACGTTCAGAAGACTAGAGAATATGGGTTTTTTCTCGGAACGAAATGCTAAAGGTAATGCTTTCAATGACCGCATTATGAATTTTGTACCGAGCCTGACCAGGCAGCACCATTACAATCTTGCGAATATTTATGTGTATCAGGCGCAACCCAATGTGATTTTAGCCGATGAAACGCTTTTGAAAACGGGCGAGATTGGCGGACAGCTTGATGTGTTCTACAATTTCAAAAAAGAAACAGCATTGGGTGGAAAATACGGAACAAAGGTCGCGGTCAATGTTTCGAATTGGAATGCTTTGGGCGGAAAATTCTACCTTCCAAAAAAAGATTACAATACGGATTTCTTCGGCTTCGGGAAAAAATACTTTTCCGATTACAATATAGAAATCACCAAAAAATGGAGCCAGAAATGGCAGTCGGCTTTCACGTACATCAACCAGTATTATAATAAAAAACTGATTGAGGAAACTTACGGATTGGTCAAAACGAATATACTGGGCGCCGAAGCGACTTATAAATTCACGGATTCAAAATCGGTCAGAATGGTTGGTGAGCATATGTGGGCGGATACCGATAAAAAGAATTGGGCGGCATCCACAGTAGAGTTTAACCTGAATTCAAAATACTCATTTTTTGCTTCGGACATGTACAATTACGGTAATGATGATTCGGAAATGAGAAACCATTACTATAATGTCGGAGGTGCTTTTAGACAAAAATCAACCCGAATTGCGCTTAATTACGGCAGACAAAGAGGTGGTTTGGTGTGTGTTGGCGGTGTTTGCAGAATTGTTCCGGAAAGTTCTGGAATTTCATTGTCATTGAATACAACTTTTTAATATATTTGCCACGAACAATGCGGGGGATTAGCTCACTTGGCTAGAGCGCTTGCCTGGCAGGCAAGAGGTAACCGGTTCGATTCCGGTATTCTCCACAAAAAAACGCGATAATTTACTTATCGCGTTTTTTGTTTTATACAATTCGTTTGCTTATTTGTCGTCGGAGATATAAGTCTTATTACCGTTGGAATTGATGTAATATCTTCCGCCTCTTGGTCCGGTGTAGACTTTTTTACCGTTATACATACCCGAAACCTTATCCGCTACTTTCGGAGCTTTTTCTGAAGTTTCTCTTACTTTAGGTGCTTTTTTGGTAGCGCTTTCTTTTACTTTTTCAGCAGCTTTTTTTGTTTTGTCTGCGGCTTTTTCGGTTGTTTTCTTTACCGATTCAGCAGCTTTTTCTGTTTTCTTCTCAGCTTTTTCAGCTGTTTTTTTGACTTTGGTTTCCGCTTTTTCTTTTTTGGCTTCGGCCTTTTCTTTCTTAGCTTCCGCTTTTTCCTTCTTGTCTTTGGCAGCTTCTTTCTTAGCCTCTGCTTTTTCCTTTTTTTCTTTGGCAGCTTCTTTTTTAGCCTGAGCTTTTTCTTTGGCTTCGACAGCTTTTTCTGTTTTGGCTTTAGCCGTTTTCTTGGCTTTGGTTTCCTGTGCATAGAAACTTGTCGAGAAGACAAATAACAAGCACAAAATGAGTACTTTTTTCATGATTTAAAAATTAGGTTTTACATAGATTAAAGTTAAGGATTTAATTTAAATGGCAATCAAAAAATTAAAAATACGCACGCAACTGTATATTTCCGTTGTGAATGGTTTGGCTGGTCTCGCTTTTCCTACCTTGATAATTGATGTTGATGTCAAGATAATCCGTCAGGTTTTTTTGAATGAGCAAGCGCCAGGTCATATTTTGTCCGGGTTGCAATCCTTCTAGCATTTGAAAAGCCACAGGCGTTAGGGCATTGCCGTCGAATTTGTTTTCATACAAAGAGAACTCGCCATTCATCGTGAGTTTTTTTGAGCTCGCATAAGTAAAAGAAGTGCCGAGACGGGTTTGTTTTAAGGTTTCCAAATCCCCAATCTTGTTTTTTTTGTCCTGATATTCATAAAAAATATCCCAACTGGCATTCTGGGAAAACAGGTACGAAATCTTCGGCGCCAACAGATAACCGTCTATAGTATAATTTCTGGAAGCATAATTTTCTACTACGGCTTTCGATTGTATTATTTTGCCTGTGAAATCAAACAGCCAGAATTTCCTATAAAGATGCGAATACTGTCCTTGATGCGAACTGTTTTTACTTTCCTGCGAACCGACTGAAAGTAAATTTTTGGTGCGATTGTTTACATAAGTGTAAGTCACAGAATGACGCTGTTTGCCTCGATTGTAAAACAAACTGTTGCGGTAACTCGTACTGAGTCCTAGAAGGTTTTTTTCAGACGAACTGAACGGATTCAAATCGAAATTATCGCCATCGCGTTCGATCTTCCGGTCGATGAGAAACGAAGTTTGGTTGTAGAAATAAGACAGGATTTTCTTGAGCCCGCTTTCGTTCTGCCATTGGTTCGGGTTCAAAGTCACCGATTCTGAAAATTTGTTTTGATGCGTTTTCTTAAATACCTGATTCGGCAAAAAGATGCGCACATATTTGGCCTGATCGGGGAACGGCGCAATTTCAAATTCCTGCAATTGCTGCACGCCGTCGAGGTTGTAATCATTCCAGGCGTAAACCCCACGGCCGGGCTCGACTTCGAGGTACGTAAATTCCTGTTGTGCGATGCTTCCCGAAGTGGTTTCATATGCCGTTGTAGTTTGAATCAACTGGTCGAAAAAGCGATCGTTGTAAAGCACTCGGGAATTCAATGAAGGTTCGTTCCCACGGGTTTTGTCTTCATATTTTAAATTTCTGTAATTGATGTAAACTGCCAAATCACTTTTCTCGTTCTGAATCAGTTTCGATTTCAAATAATAAGATTGTGAGACATTCACACGTTGCAATGTTCCGCTTTGCAAACTGTCGTTGGTGCGGTGCAGATAGCCCAATTCCATGAACACTTTGGTGCTGTCGCCGCGACCAACAAAAGCGCCATACTCCGTAAAACGCTGGCTTAACGAAGACAGCAAATGGGTTTCTTTATTGCGTTCCTGATTGTTTTCCAATCGTAATGAGCTGCCAATCCAATTGGTTTTGAAATGGTACTTGACCTGCGATTGGTTTCTTAAAAACCTCGAAGTCGAAACGGTTGCATCGCTCGTCATCAGACTGCTTTTATTCTGAATGTTCCAATGGTTGAGGTTGAATGCGGCGTTTACACTGTGTCGGTTTCCGTTGAAGCTTTTCGAGAAATTCAGGTTTTCTAATTGATAAGTCAATAATCCTTTTTGCGGCAAATTGAATTGCAAACCCGAAACCAAAAAGCTTTGATTTCCGGAAACCAAAGTCAGGTTCCAGTCGCGGTCGAATTCGATGTTGTATAGCCGTTCTATAGTCCGAAATTCTTTTTGTACAAACTGATAATTCGCAAAAGCATTCACTTCCCATTTCCGTGTAAACAACCGTTGTTTCGTATTGATTTTTCCTGCAAGGCCTTGGTTGTCGTTGTCGTTTAGCGGTGAAAATAAATTCAGATCATTGTTGCTGATGGCAGTTTCAAAATCGACTGAAGTTTTCTCCGATGGATTGTATTTTCCGAACACAGTCGCAATCTGAATTTTCGTTGGTGCAATCAATCGGATAATCGGTTCGTAGCTTCCTTGTTTAACCCCGCCAATCGGATCCTTATATTGATAAACCCTACCGATGGCTCCCGCATTGGATAATGCATAATTCCCTTGTTTTTCACCGACGAAACTGAATTTTACATTGTATAAAACTTCATTCGGATCGTTCGAATTGACAAACCTTTCCACCCCATTGATGGTTTCTTTTTTGTATAAAATCTTATTTTCCGAATACTCATCCACATAGGCAGAAGGCGCTACCATAAGGTTATTATCGTCACCGGCATTGACCAGAATCTGCGCTTGTTCCGCCGAAAGGTTTTGCTGCAGCGACTGATTTTTTAGGTCACTTTCTGAATAAACATTGGTGCCGATGCTCCAGGATTCGCGTTCGTGCGAGGCCCCGAAATAAGTCACAAAACGGCTGTAATTCCGGTCGGAAAACTGATATTCGATTGAAATCCGCATTTCAGAAGTGATTGGGAAAAGTGAAGTAAAGATGATTTCTCCGGCATTGTAATCGATGATGTAATCGTTGTTTTCACCGCGTTTGAGCAAAATTCCATTGACGTACACACGCTCAGAACCTGAAACCACGAGAATAAAAAGCTCGCCGTTGGAACCTTTGAGTTTGTATGGCCCTTGATTTCCTTCCTGACCCACGAAACTGCTTTTGGCGTATTGTCCGCGAACCAAAGCTGCTGAGGCAAATACGTTGGTTTTGTTGCCGTCTTTTCCGAAATTGAAATTGGTCGACAATCCTTGTACTTTTTTATTGAAATTCAGGAACCTTGATTTTCGGTTTTCAAGAAACAAATCACCGGCGCGGATGCTCCATTTGTCGCTGAAGAGTTCTATGAAAATCTGATCGAATTCATCTAATTTTTGCGAATAACCGCTGTCCTGCAAAGGAATGTTGTTGTCCTGAATCGAGGCACGCAAACTGACCTTATCTGAAATCTTTCCGGTAATCTGAAGATCGAGATTAGAATTAACCACGGCATTCTGGTTGTTGCCGACCGTGATGCCACGCGTGATGCTTCCCGAAGTGTTCAAGCCGTCAAAAGGAACGAATTTTTTGAATGGGTCTCGCGAAATTTTATACAGGTTGTATTGGCCGGTTTCGCTTTTCACGACGCGGCTTTCATCGTAAATACTGTAAACCTTGGTTAAGGCATTTGGGAATTTTAAAAAACGTAGTGTGAGTGTGTCGCTTGTAAACGGATAATTTTCTTTAAAAACTAAAGTGCCTTTTTCAAAATCAACATGATAATAAGTGGAATCTATAGGCTCCGATTTAGCGTTGAGAAGTTTAAAAAAACTCGAATTCACGCTGACAGAATCAATCCTTATCGTGTCGCGCGTGGCGATTATTTTTTTTGTTTTATAGGGCGTTTCAACTTGTTGGGCCTGAAGTCCGCAACAAGTCAGAAGAAGACCAAAAAAGAAATTTTTAAACATAAAGCCTATAACGGATGGACTTCAAAAGTAGTGTGTTTTATTGATATGGAATTCATTTTCACACCAATAAAAAACCGCCTAATTGCTTAGACGGTTGATTTATGAAAGAAGGCTTTTCAGAAAATTACTTCTTGATAATTTTTGCGGATGCTTTCTGACCTTGTTCGTTTTGGAAATATAAAAGGTATACTCCTGAATTCAGGTTCGACACATCGATGCGTTGTTCCCCAATGTTTGCGTTTTGATGCATCACAGATTTTCCGGAGATATCATACAAATCGTATTGAACATTTTTGGTGAGGCTCATTTCGATGTCACTAGTCACGACATTTGATTTTAAAGTCACACCCGATTGCGCTAAAGCATTAAAATTGGAAACACTCAAAGCCGAAACAAAACGGTAAGAAAAAGTAACAGAATTGCCTACTTCAACACCATTGTCGTTTACTTGAAAAAACTTCAGGGTGTATTCTACCGGAGCCGTTTGATCAATCCCCGTGTTAAGATTCAAAAAGTGATCGAAATCGCCGTTTTGACCATTGGCTTCAATCACCGCTGGAAAATTAGGATAAGTGCTTCCGGCAGTAATGGTACTCAGACAAACATCTCCAACACACAATTGCAGGTTGGTTCCGTTAGCATTGACAATGCTTACTACTTTTACTTTGATGTTGATGTCTGTATTGGAATTGTTGAAAATTTTAATCCCTAAATAAGAGCCTGGTTCTACGGCACTGTCAAAAGTAAATACATCGCCATCATTAATCGGTGTACCATTAAGTTTTGCCAAGGACATTTGCGCCGTGGCAAAAAACGAAGCAAGACAAACAATCGAAAGAAATAAACTTTTCATGGTGTATTAATTTAATATGATTTTTTCTGTGGTCGTGGCGTCTGCACTTGAGATTTTAGCCAAGTACATTCCTTTTTGTAAGCCTGATAAATCGATGCTTTTTTCTTTGGTTACATGATTCGCTGTGAAGACAACTTTTCCTGTCACATCAATGATGTTTACGCTAACGGCCACTTCCGTATTGATGGAAACGATGCCTCTGCTAGGATTAGGGAATACGTTGAAAGTAGTCGATTTGAAATTATCAACCGCAAGGGCATTAGTCGTTAGTACGTTCGGATTGGCTAAAGTAGCGCCAAAACTTCCGGCAACAATATTTAAAATGGAAGTATTGGTATTGTCAAAAACTTCCACCCCGTGTGGCGTAGTGCCTTCAGCCCATCCATCAGGATAGGAATCCATAAGGTTGATAGAATAACAATCATTTGCAGGTAAAGAGACATTATGAATTTTTGTTGTATTCGCATCGATACCGCCACCATTTACATTACCATCATAAGGACCACCATTTCCAACAATAACTCCGGCGCTGTTTTTAATATTCCAAGAGATTTCAGTTGGATAATTATCAGTATACACTTTTACGACTATATCGGTTGTAGCTTGTTTGGCAATAGCAACACCCATTTCAGCATTTGTAATTGACGGATTCAATGGCGTCACACTGTTAACATTCACAACTTCAACGGTATAATCTGCCGCTGGGTTGTATGTGTAACTGTCAAAAGTAAGTGTTCTTGTGGTGAATCTCGGCATAGAACCCGTGTAGTTTTTAGTGGCTATTACAGTTCCGTTTTCTTTTAAATTCAAAGTAGCTGAGGTGATGGCGTTTTCACCGTAGTTTCTGATTTTCGCTATAGCGCTTCCGTCAGCCGAACAGAATGCATTGGTATTGTCTAAAGAACCCACATTGTTTTGTGTTCCAGTCAAAGTACCACAATTATTATTAACATCGGCTCTTATAGCCCCAGCGGTACGGCCGGGCATTTCCGAAACCAATCCGTCAGGACAGATTCTGAATATCGTTGGAAAAAATGCGATTTGATATAAATTACTAATATTGGTGCCGTCAATAATAGGGTAAGGTACATCTTCAACCCAGTTTCCTCGAGATTCAGTTGTAAGCCCTAATAAGTCATCATTAGAAGTAGTACTGTCGCCCTCAAAAAACAACACAACGACTTCATTAGAGCCGCCTTGACCATAAGAATTGTAGATGTCTTCTAGAAGTTTTGCTTTGTGCAGGTTCCAACACGGACCACACCAAGTAGCCGAGATGTCCATGACGACTGTTTTTCCGGCGGCGAGATAGTCTGCCAAATGATGTGAAACACCATTGATATCAGTTACCGTAAAATCAGGAGCCACGCTGCCGGGTGCAATTTGCGCTTGGCTTTGCAGTGAGCAAAAAATAAAAGCAAAAAACAAAGTAATTTTTTTCATGTAAACAGGGTTTTAAAAGTTTGGTTTGTAGTTAATTATAATCAGCAATAATAGGGATAATTTGATGATAATTAAAATATAAAATCAAATTAGTTGTTAAATTTTCAGTGGTTTGGTTCTTTTGTTACGATTTGCATAGTTTCTCTGCTGACTTGTTTGAGTAAAACAATTTTATTTTGCTCCACGATTTGTGCGGCTTTCTCGTTAAAATGCCGAATCGTATACAACGAAACATTCTCGTTATATGCTACTTTGAATTTCTTAGACAGCACGTTTTTCAAATCATTGAAGTTGCCAAACTTATCCTCAATACATACGGAAAAACTAATCGCAGAATTCTGAATCAGGCTTACTTTCATTTTATACTGATGCAGCAGCGCAAAAATCTCGCTGATGTTTTCTTCCATAATAAACGAAAAATCAATCGAGGACAATGACATCAACAATTGGTTTTTCTTCACGATAAAACAAGGTAAATGCGGCTCGAGATCGGCGCCTTTGGAAACACTGGTTCCGGGCAAAAGCGGTTCTAAAAATGATTTTACATACAACGGAATTTCCTTTTTCTGCAACGGCTGCAAGGTTTTCGGATGGATCACACTCGCGCCGTAAAACGCCAACTCAATCGCTTCACGATACGAAATCTGGTTCAGTAAAGTCGCATTTTCAAAATAGCGCGGATCGGCATTCATTACACCAGGAACGTCTTTCCAAATCGTGACACTTTCGGCATTCAAACAATACGCAAAAATCGCCGCGGTGTAATCCGAACCTTCGCGGCCTAAAGTCGTCGTGAATCCGTTTTCGTCCGAACCCAAAAATCCCTGGGTAATGTTGAGTATTTTTTTCTTGACGTTTTTCGAGATGCTTTTCTGCGTGAGTTCCCAATCGACTTCGGCGTCGCGGTAAGTCGCGTCGGTTTTGATGAAATGGCGCACATCGATCCAATTCGTTTTGATGCCGCGATAATTCATGTAATGCGAAAGAATGGTCGTCGAAATCAGTTCGCCAAAACTCACAATCTGATCGTACACGAAATTGTAATTCGGCGATTTGTTGCGGCCTAAAAAGGATTCTAGTTCTGAAAACAATTCGTTGACAGCTTTGAAAACCGGATTTTTTTCGTCTTCAAACAAATCGAGCAAAATCTGGTTGTGGTATTTCTTGACTTCCTGAACCGACGATTGCAGCGAAGCCGATTTTTCGAAATAATCCTTCACCACGACTTCGAGCGCATTGGTTGTTTTTCCCATTGCGGACACTACGAGCAAAACGTCTTCGTAACCGACTTTCTGAAGCACGTCGTATACGTTCTTGATTCCATCGGCATCTTTGACTGAAGCGCCGCCAAATTTGAATATTCTCATCTTTAAATAGTTAGATTATTAGATTTCAGGAAAGCATCAATGCCATTCTCGTCCATTTGGGCCACGCGCCAATCTTCGAGTACTTTCGCACCTGATTTTTTATAGAACTCAATCGCAGGGATATTCCAGTCGAGCACCGCCCATTCAATCCTGCGAACGCCGTCTTTTTTGGCCTGCACAATCACTTCAGTATACAAAGCAAAACCCAAACCTGAACTTCGCATTTCTTCTTTGACAATCAAATCCTCAAGATGGATCGTTTTGCCTTTCCAGGTCGAATAGCGGTAATAATACAGCGCCATCGCTACAATTTCATGGTTTCGTTCCGCGACAAAAGTATAAAACAACGAATCGTCGCCAAAGCCATCGCGCTCGAGATCTTCAACGGTTACCACAACGGCATGAGGTTCTTTTTCAAAAGCGGCGAGTTCGCGAATCAGATCGAGAACTGCGGGCATGTCTTCTCTGCGGCCTTTTCTTATAGTCATTTTTTAGGAGCTTTATCCCGCTATTTGCTACAATCTTTTGCTTTTTAAAGGAAAAAGCAAAAGGATTTCCACGGCTATCGGGGCTAGGGTTTTCGGTTTCAAAAACAAATATACAATTCTGAGAAACTATCGCACAAAAATGGAAACAATTTCATAAAAAAAGCGATATTTGCACCACTAACTACAACGATTTCGCCATGGAAGAACGCAACAAGACACTAGGAGAATTTATCATCGAGAACCAGAATGCTTTCCAGTATTCCTCAGGAGAATTGTCCCGCATCATCAACTCGATCCGATTGGCCGCCAAAGTGGTCAATTACAAAGTCAACAAAGCCGGTTTGGTCGATATCATCGGCGCCGCCGGAGAACAAAACATTCAGGGCGAAGACCAACAGAAGTTAGATGTTTATGCCAACGAAGTTTTCATTCAGACGTTGATCAACCGCGAAATTGTCTGCGGCATCGCTTCGGAAGAAAACGACGATTTCATTACCGTTTCAGGTTCGGACAAAAGCCACAACAACAAATATGTCGTGCTGATGGATCCGCTCGATGGCTCCTCAAACATCGATGTGAATGTTCCTGTAGGAACTATTTTTTCCGTTTACAGACGCATCACGCCTGTCGGAACGCCGGTCACTTTAGAAGATTTCCTGCAACCCGGAATCAATCAGGTCGCTGCGGGTTATGTGATTTATGGAACTTCGACGATGTTGGTTTATACTACCGGACATGGCGTCAACGGATTTACTCTAAATCCCGCCATCGGAACTTTTTACTTGTCGCACCCGAACATGCAGTTCTCGAAAGATGGAAACATTTACTCAATCAACGAAGGGAATTATGTGCATTTCCCACAAGGCGTCAAGGATTACATCAAATATTGCCAGATTGAGGAAGGCGATCGTCCTTACACTTCAAGATACATCGGAAGTCTGGTTTCGGACATTCACAGAAATATGATCAAAGGCGGCATCTATATTTATCCGACAAGTTCGAAAGCGCCTAAAGGAAAATTGCGGTTGTTGTACGAATGCAACCCGATGGCATTCATTGCAGAACAAGCTGGCGGAAAAGCCTCAGACGGTTTCGGAAGAATCATGGAAATCGAGCCAACGGAACTGCACCAACGCGTGCCGTTTTTCTGCGGAAGTTACAACATGGTCGAGAAAGCAGAAGAATTCATGCATTTGGCCAAACTCAGTAAATACTAAAAAAAACATTGCGTCTTTGCTTGAAATTATTTCTCTCGCAAAGACGCAATACTATAATAAGGAATGCCTGACTATCGGTTCATGTGCTGCATTTCATAAACAAACGTATCGCCGTCTACTTTTTTATCAATCAGCGATAAGGCTTTGTCTACGATATAATTCACATTGCTAGGCGTAAACCCAAGCGCAATCGCAAATTTCCGCAACAACGTATCTTGTTTGTCACCCAACTGATGGTCCACGCGTACCATTCTGGCCAAATCATAAAGACGCTCTAATCTTTGAACGTACAAATACGGTGGGTTGATAGGATATTTCAGCGGATTTTCTAAAATTTCTTCGAATTCTTCTTTGGAAATTTCGAGCGTGATCGCCAGTTTTTCCAAAAAGTGTTTTTCTTCTTCGGACACATTACCATCGGTAATCGCCACACGTACGATAGCCGAAAAATGCCCTTTGTTACGGGTTTTGAATTCGCTATCAAATAAATCTGAGATTGACATAAATCAGGGAGTTTAGTTTCTGGCAAAGATAATTTTATTTCATTTTCTTAAAAAGGATTCGGGCGATTTTATTTCATTTTTTAAGCCGATGTTTTATGATTTTGAAAGGATTTGTTTTTCAAAATAAATTGTAAGTTTACAACCCCTGAATCATTAATAACGAAGCGGATGTCTGATTTTTGGATTTATGTTGAAATCGGTTTAAAACACGTACTGAACATCAAAAGTTATGATCATGTGCTGTTTTTGATGGCGCTGACGGTTCCGCACACTTTCAAGGACTGGAAAAAAATCCTGCTTTTAGTCACGGTGTTTACGATTGGTCATACTTTGGCTTTGCTGTTGTCGGTATTTCAGATCGTGATGATCAAGCCGCAACTGGTTGAGTTTCTGATTCCGGTGACGATTTTATCTACAGCGGTTTTTAATTTTTTCTCGATGGGGAAAACCTCCAAGAAAGAAATCGTCAACAGCGTGGTTTTGATTACGTTGTTTTTTGGGGTAATCCACGGCTTGGGCTTTTCGAATTATTTTAAATCGATCTTGCCCGGAAATCCTTCCGATAAAGTAATGCCACTTTTAGAGTTTGCCCTTGGCATCGAAGGCGCGCAAATGATTGTCGTAATCGTGATGCTGCTGTTTTCTTATTGCGTGCAGACTTTTTTCAGGTTTTCAAAACGCGATTTTACGATAGTGGCTTCCGCCTTTATAATCGGAGTTGCCGTGCCCATGATTTTACAAAACGAAATTTGGAATTGATAATGGAATTAGAAAAATTAAACAAATACGATAAAGCCTATCTGCGGATAGCCAACGAATGGAGCCAGTTGTCTTACTGCGATCGAAAAAAAGTAGGCGCTATCATAGTGCGCGACCGCATGATCATTTCCGATGGTTATAACGGAACGCCGACCGGATTCGAAAACCATTGCGAAGATGAAGAAGGTCTGACGAATTGGTATGTACTGCACGCCGAAGCCAATGCAATCCTTAAAGTAGCGCGTTCGACACAAACCTGTGAAGGCGCCACGCTATACATTACTTTGTCACCATGCAAGGAATGCAGCAAACTCATCCACCAATCCGGAATTAAAAGAGTAGTATACCAATTGGGATATCGCGATACTACTGGCATTGATTTCCTAACCAAAGCCGGCGTCATCGTCGAACAGATTGAACATTTGGACTGATGAAAAAAAGCAACATTTATTTGCCGTTTTTACTTTTTCTGATGCTCGCCATTGGTGTGGTGTTGGGCGGTATTCTAAATTTCCCTGTCGATCGTCCGTCGCTTTCTAAAAACGGAACCAAGAACAAACTCAACCGACTGATTGATTTTATTGACAATGAATATGTAGATAAAGTCAACACCGATTCCATTGTTGATCTGACCGTTACCAATATCCTGGCGCAACTTGACCCGCATTCGATGTATCTGCCGCCAAGCATACAAAGCGATGAAGCCGAAAGTATGAAAGGAAATTTTGTAGGCATCGGTGTGAATTTCTATATGTATAAAGATACAGTTGCGGTGGTCAAACCGCTTGAAAACGGCCCTTCGGCAAAAGCAGGAATCATGGCCGGAGATCGCATTTTATACGCCGATAAAACCAAACTTTTTGGCAGGAAATTGTCTTCCGATACTTTGTTCTCCAAACTCAAAGGCGAGGAAGGCTCTGAAGTCGAACTGACGGTGTACAGAAAAAACGGGCATAAAAAATTCAAGGTTAAAGTGCGGCGCGATGTGGTGCCGATCAAAAGCGTCGATGTGGCGTTGATGCTCAATCCGAATACCGGTTACATCAAGATCAATCGATTTGCGGAAACAACCTATGAGGAATTTAAAAAGGCTTTGTTGCAACTGAAAAAGAATGGCGCCAATTCCTTGATTATCGATGTGCGTGAAAATGGCGGCGGTTATGTGGAAATGGCGACTCAGATTGCTGACGAGTTTCTCAAACTAAACCAGCCGATTGTGTTCATCAAAAATAAAAAAGGGCAGACGGAAAAAACATTGGCGACAACACAAGGTAATTTTGAAACCGGAAAGCTCGCGATGCTGATCGATGAGAATTCCGCTTCTGCGAGTGAAATTTTAGCCGGAGCGATTCAGGATAACGACCGTGGTATTATTGTTGGCCGACGTTCTTTCGGGAAAGGCTTGGTGCAACGCGAAATGGATTTTGATGATGGTTCGGCAGTGCGTTTGACGATTGCCAGATATTATACGCCAACGGGAAGGTCGATTCAAAAACCTTATGTCAAAGGCGACGGCGAAGCTTACATGAATGAGTTTTCGAAACGTTTTGAAAGCGGGGAACTCTACAAAAAAGATAGCATTAAAGTGGCCGATTCTTTAAAATTTAAAACACCTAAAGGCAAAATTGTCTATGGCGGCGGCGGCATCGTACCCGATGTTTTTGTGCCGCTTGAAGGCCAATCCGGTGAAGAAGGTATTGTGTATGTGATGGAGCAATCGGGCATTGTCAACCATTTTGTTTTTGAACAACTCGACCGCAACAGAAACGATTTTAAAGGATTGACTTATGAACAATTTCTCGCTAAAATGAACGCAAGCGAATTATATTTCAATAACCTGCAGAATTATTTGCTCGGTTATGGCGTCCGGTTGAATTTATCGAAAAACAAAACTTTAGTAAAACGGTACCTCACGGCTGAATTTGCCTCACAACTTTATGGCGAACAGAAATATTACGAGATTGTCCTCAAAGAAGACCCGATGGTTCAGGCGGTTTTGAATACTAAATAATAGGACTCGATTTATTTTTTGATGCTGTCGTGGCTTTGCGAATCGATGCCGTTATTCCACAAGGTCAGAATGTCGGTGGCTACTGCGGCGCCGCTTCCCGAAGCGATCGACAGTTGACTGCGCCAGCCTGCTAAAGTTCCAGCTACATAAATACCATCAGCTACTTTGTGGTCTGTATTGCGAAGGTAAATGCGTTGTTTTTCGGCGATGGCTTTCGGATGCGGCGCTACAAATTGCATTAAACCTTCAATATCAAAAGTGTTTGAATAACCAATCGCTACCACAATAGATTTTGCGGTGTACGAATTTTTGTTGGTCACTACAGTAAAATTCGGGAAATCACCTTCAATGCGCACCACTTTTTCACCTCCGATTTGCATGACATGTGGATATAAATCATTCAATTGCGCTAAGCTACTTTGCAACAAATCCGAACCTAAAGTGCCTACAGGAATTCCGTAGGCATTATTAAATAAAGCTTCCTGAAGCGAAGAGGTTTTTTGGTGGGCAATGAGTCCGATTTTTTTATCGGCGACAAAAGATTTTTTATGTGCAGAACCTAAAATCATAGCACACGAAACGCCTGCAACACCGCCGCCAAGAACCAGGACGTCAAAATCCATTATTGGTCTTTGGTTTTTTCCACAATCATTTTCGACATCCGGAAAATAAGCAGAATGCAAACCGCGCAAAAAGAAGCGGCAATTCCTATTAAGGCTATCGCGCTGTTGCCTTCAAACAAATGGTTGAAATCGAGTAGGGTGATGTTGAAGATGATTAAAGCAAGCGCAATGACAACTAAGATGGAAGTAAAAATTTTCATACGTTGTATAGAATTTGGAGTGAAAGTAATACAAATGGGTTAAACAAACAAACCTTTAACATTCGAGGCGAATAATTTAACGGCAATGGCCAGCAGCACGACGCCAAAGGTTTTTCTCACGACGCCAAGTCCGGTTTTCCCGAGCATTTTTTCAATTTTCGAAGAAGATTTTAAGACAGCGTAGACCAGAATGATATTCAGGATAATTGCGACGACAATGTTTTCTGTGTAATATTGAGAGCGTAAAGACAGTAAAGTAGTCATCGTTCCCGCACCAGCAATTAATGGAAAAGCCAGCGGAACAATCGAGGCGGAACTAGGCTCGGCATCGCGATAAATGCGAATTCCTAAAATCATTTCTAAGGCCAAGAAGAACAAAACGAACGAACCGGCAACAGCAAAAGAATGTACGTCAATACCAATAAGGTTCAGTAGCCCTTCGCCAACAAAAAGAAATACAATCATGATGATCGCCGCTACAAGCGAGGCTTTTTCGGATTCAATATGGCCGTGTTTGGTTCTTAAATCAACGACAATCGGAATGGTTCCGACGATATCGATGACAGCAAAAAGTACCATGCCAACGGTGGCGATTTCTTTGAAGTCGAAGTTCATAATCATTATATTTCTTGGCAAAAGTATTCAAACTATATCTAGTAAATGCCAAAAAGAGGTTAATTTTGAAAGGGTTAACTTTGATCAGCAATGATATTTTTTTAAAATTTAAAATTCTATACTTTTGAGTGCTTTTTCGTCGAACGGCATTAATAAAAAATCAACCTCAAATTTTAATGTAAGGAAGATCAAACCATTGAAGTTATGCTAAAAAAACTATTCTTTTTAATATTTCCAATTATCAGTATCGGTCAAAACTGTAATTCGGTATTCTGGACACTTAATACCGAAGGAGATATTCAAGAGTGGGAATTGAACTCCAATGTCATCAGCGGTGGAAATGTTGTCGTTACCAATGAATTTTTCCCAACCGGTCTGGCCTATTGCAGTTCTGGGGAAGGAGCAACATTCTTCTGTACGAACAGCAGTGGTCTGGCAAAGTATGACTCCAATTTGGGCTGGATAAATGTAATTAATAACCCTGAAGCCATTAATAATGGTGGTTTTGCCAATCATCACTATTTTATTGAGGAAGATGCATTAAAGTATTTTAATGGTGTCGATACAACAACAGTGGCCATTTTGGGGTATGGTATCGGAGTGGCCGACATTGCTGTAGATTCTCAAGGTAATGCATGGGTTTTTACAGGGAATGATGGTTTTCCAATCATCACGTCAAGTTTGAAAGTCTTTAGTGCAACTGGATTGATTATATCTTATCCTATTTCGTTCAATTCTACGGGCACCTATGGCGCTATGTTTTTAAACGATACCCTTTATATTCTAAAAAATTCTGGTCAATTTGTCACCAATGAAAATACTTTAACACCAGTTGTAATTAATGGTTCCATTGCAGAATTAGGAACTCCGATACCGTTTGTTTGCCCCAATTGTCAGGATGCTGCAAGTTGTAATATTAACTTATTAAGGGTAGTTGAGAATTCATTTAGTGAGGTGCTTTTATCTCCGAATCCTGCCGACAGCATTTTAGACATCCAAGCGAAATCTCCTATAGCAGAAATAGCCATCTACGACCTCAAGGGCATTTTGATTCAAATCATCCAAGCAACCGATATCAAGCAAGTAAGTGTTGGCGAGCTTCCACCAGGTATCTATTTGGCGAGAATCAAGGATTTCAGCGGCGCAATTTCGCAGCAGAAAATTCTAGTTGCGCATTGATAAATCTGATTATCTTTGCCGCATGTTTCAATTAGGAAAAACCATCGTCTCGGAAGACATTTTAGAAAAAGAATTTGTGTGCAACCTTTCTGCCTGCAAAGGCGCCTGTTGTGTTGACGGCGACGCCGGAGCACCTTTATTAGAAAGCGAAACAAAAATTTTAGAAGCCATTTATCCTAAAGTAAAACCTTTTTTGCGTCCGGAAGGCATTGCGGCTATTGAAGCGCAAGGCACTTGGCGCATCGGAACCGACGGCGATATGGAAACGCCACTCATTGACGAAAAAGATTGTGCTTACGTAATTTACGATGGAAAAACTTCACTTTGTGGTATTGAGCAAGCTTACAACCAAGGCGCTGTCGATTGGAAGAAACCGGTTTCTTGTCACTTATATCCAATCCGTGTCAAAGATTTTACCGAATTTGCCGCCGTCAATTATGATAAATGGGAAATCTGCGATGATGCCTGTTCGTTAGGAAAAGAACTCGAGGTTCCGGTGTATAAATTCGTCAAAGAAGCGCTAATCAGACGTTTCGGTGAAGACTGGTATGCGGAACTTGAAAAAGCAGCTGATGAACTCAAAAAGCAACGGTCGAAATAACCTGAATTTCAGGAAGTCGTTTTGCCAAAAACGTTAAATTAATCTATCACTCCAATCCTACATGAGCGCCCATTTTAGGCGCTTTTTTCTTATTTTTATTTCTTAAAACACTGATTTTCAATTTTTTAAAAATCGAATGAAAAACCCTGTTAAAAAAGCGATTTGTTAAAAACTAAACTCGATTGTGGATAAGTTTGACTTTCAAAATCCGTAACAAAAGGCCATCTTTGTAGCAGTCAAAAAGCACATACTTTTTGAAATAAATTCTCACTTTTTTTACACACAACACATGTCAGCGATAGAGCCCATTCTACAAGAAAACAAGAACCGTTTTGTTATTTTTCCAATCAAACACCACGACATTTGGGAATGGTATAAAAAAATGGAAGCCAGTTTCTGGACTGCGGAAGAAATCGACCTGCATCAGGATTTATCCGATTGGAACAACAAGCTTAGTAATGATGAAAAATATTTCATCAAGCATATTTTGGCCTTTTTTGCCGCATCTGATGGTATCGTCAACGAGAATCTCGCGGAAAATTTTGTGAATGAAGTGCAGTATGCCGAAGCCAAATTTTTCTACGGATTTCAGATCATGATGGAAAACATCCACAGCGAAACCTACTCGCTGTTGATCGATACCTATGTGAAGGACGAAGTTGAAAAAAACCAATTGTTCACCGCGCTTGAAGTGTTTCCGGCAATCAAGAAAAAAGCCGACTGGGCGTTAAAATGGATTGAATCGGATTCGTTTGCCGAAAGGCTTATCGCTTTTGCGGCCGTCGAAGGAATTTTCTTTTCGGGTGCTTTTTGTTCGATTTTCTGGTTGAAGAAACGCGGTTTGATGCCTGGCTTGACCTTCTCCAACGAATTGATCTCGCGTGATGAAGGCGTGCATTGTGATTTCGCGGTGCATTTGCATAACCACCATTTGGTGAACAAGGTGTCTAAAAAACGCATCAAGGAAATTATTGTTGATGCTTTGGATATCGAGCGCGAGTTCATCACCGAATCGCTTCCGGTAAGTTTAATCGGCATGAATGCGAACCTGATGATCCAGTATCTGGAGTTTGTAGCAGACCGTTTGTTGGTCGAGTTGGGTTGCCCAAGAGAATACAACGCCTCGAACCCGTTTGATTTTATGGATATGATTTCGTTGCAGGGGAAAACCAATTTCTTTGAGAAAAGAGTGGCCGAATATCAAAAAGCAGGCGTGATGAACACCGATTCCGAAGCCGGAAAAATTTCGTTCGACGCGGATTTTTAGAGTGCTTGACAAAACAAAATTACAGATTACTTCTACGCCGATTTAAAATTACAAGCCTTGTGTCTACCGGATTGCCTAGCCCTGATTGGCGGCGTTATCCTTTTGTGCTGGTGTTCAGCACAAAAGATATAGCAGAAAGCAGGATCAGCTTCCAAAAAAACAAATTACAAATACCCGAAGCAGTGAAGGGATTTGCTGTTTCATTAAAACCTAACAAACTATGTACGTAGTAAAAAGAGACGGCCACAAAGAGCCGGTGATGTTCGACAAAATCACGGACAGAATCAAAAAATTATGTTACGGCTTAAACGACTTAGTCGATGCCGTGAAAGTAGCCATGCGTGTCATTGAGGGATTGTATGACGGCGTGACGACTTCTGAATTAGACAACCTCGCAGCCGAAACCGCCGCGTCGATGACCATTGCGCACCCAGATTATGCGCAGTTGGCAGCCCGTATAGCGATTTCGAACCTGCATAAAAATACCACCAAATCGTTTTCGGAAACGATGAATGAAATGTATCATTACGTGAACCCGAGAACCAACCAACAAGCGCCTTTGCTTTCGGAAGAAGTGCATCAGGTGATCCAGAAAAACGCGGAATTTTTAGATTCGCACATCATTTACAACCGCGATTTCAATTACGATTATTTCGGTTTCAAAACTTTGGAGCGTTCGTATTTGCTTAAAATCAATGGGAAAATTGTAGAGCGTCCGCAGCACATGTTGATGCGTGTTTCGGTCGGGATTCACTTGAATGATCTTGACGCCGTGATTGAAACTTACGATTTGATGTCGAAGAAATTCTTCACGCACGCTACGCCAACTTTATTCAACGCCGGAACACCGAAACCACAAATGTCTTCTTGTTTCCTTTTGCAGATGCAGGACGACAGTATCGACGGGATTTATGATACTTTGAAAAATACCGCGAAAATTTCGCAATCCGCTGGAGGAATCGGTTTGTCTATCCATAATGTAAGAGCGACAGGTTCTTACATCAGAGGAACCAACGGAACATCCAACGGAATTGTACCAATGTTGCGTGTATTCAATGATACCGCACGTTACGTCGATCAAGGCGGCGGAAAAAGAAAAGGAAGTTTTGCGATTTACTTAGAGACCTGGCATGCCGATATTTTTGAATTCCTCGATCTGAAAAAGAATACCGGAAAAGAAGAAATGCGTGCGCGAGATTTATTCTTCGCAATGTGGACTTCGGATTTGTTCATGAAACGTGTGCAAGAAGACACCACCTGGACGTTAATGTGTCCGAATGAATGCCCTGGTTTGTATGATGTTTATGGTGAAGAATTCGAAGCGTTGTATACTTCATACGAAGAAAAAGGCAAAGGAAGAAAAACCATCAAAGCGCGTGAATTGTGGGAGAAAATCCTGGAGTCGCAAATCGAGACCGGAACACCTTATATGTTGTACAAAGACGCAGCGAACAGAAAATCGAACCAGAAAAATTTGGGAACGATTCGCTCTTCGAATTTGTGCACCGAAATCATGGAATACACTTCAAGCGACGAAATCGCAGTGTGTAATTTAGCTTCGATTTCATTGCCGATGTTTGTAGAAAACGGAGCATTCAACCACGAATTGTTGTTCAACGTGACCAAACGCGTGACCCGCAACTTAAACAAAGTCATCGACAGGAATTACTATCCCGTCAAAGAAGCCGAAAACTCCAACATGCGCCACCGTCCGGTAGGATTGGGCGTGCAAGGTTTGGCCGACGCATTCATTTTGCTCAGAATGCCGTTTACGAGCGACGAAGCTAAAAAACTCAACCAGGATATATTCGAGACTTTATACTTTGCCGCTGTGACCGCTTCTATGGAAATGGCCAAAGAAGAAGGACCATATTCCACTTTCAAAGGTTCTCCAATTTCGCAAGGAGAATTCCAATACAACCTTTGGGGCTTGAAAGACGAAGAACTTTCGGGACGTTGGGATTGGGCTTCACTCAGAAAAGAAGTCATGGAACACGGTGTGAGAAATTCATTATTAGTTGCGCCAATGCCAACTGCTTCTACTTCCCAAATCTTAGGAAACAACGAAGCGTTCGAGCCTTATACTTCAAACATTTATACGCGTCGTGTGTTGTCCGGCGAATTCATCGTAGTCAACAAACATTTGCTTGAAGATTTAGTCAACCGCGGTTTGTGGAACGAAGAGCTCAAACAGGAAATCATGCGCCACAACGGTTCGGTACAGAATATCGAAGCCGTTCCGGACGATTTGAAAGAACTTTACAAAACCGTTTGGGAAATGTCTATGAAAGACATCATCGATATGTCGCGCCACAGAGGTTATTTCATTGACCAATCGCAATCGCTGAACCTGTTTATGCAGGACGCGAACTATGCGAAACTGACCTCGATGCATTTTTACGCTTGGCAGTCGGGCCTCAAAACCGGAATGTATTATTTAAGAACCAAATCAGCCGTAGACGCGATCAAGTTTACGCTGAACAACGATAAAAAAGCAGAACCGACTTCCGAAGTTGCCGCCGCCGTTGAGGTAGCCGAACCGAACGAAACCGGAGAAATGTCTGCCGAAGATTTCAAAGCCATGATCGAACTTGCCAGAAATGCAGGTCCCGATGATTGCGAAATGTGTGGATCGTAATTTTTGAGACGGTTACAATCCCATTAAAAAACAGCTATCTTTGGGTAGCTGTTTTGTTTTTTAGGAGCCGGGAACCTGCTATACGCTATAGTCCTCACTGCGTTGCGGGCTGCCGCTACTATCAGGGCTAGAAAAAGACTGTAAGACTATAAGATATTTAGTCAGAATCTTACAATCTCATAGTCTTACAGTCTCACAGTCTTACAATCTAAAAATCCAACCATGAACTGGGAACAACTTTTATCACTCAAACGCCAAGGCGACACGAGCAAACGTTTAAGAAAAGAACAGGACGACACGCGGCTCGGTTTCGAAGTCGATTATGATCGCATAATATTTTCGGCGGCTTTCAGAAGTTTGCAAGACAAAACACAAGTCATTCCATTATCGAAAACTGATTTCGTGCATACGCGGCTCACGCACAGTTTAGAAGTTTCTGTGGTTGGACGTTCGCTCGGAAGATTGGTAGGTAAGAAAATTATTGAGAAATATCCGTATTTGCAGGAAGTGCATGGTTTTCACATGAATGATTTCGGTGCGATTGTCGCAGCAGCTTCGTTGGCGCACGATATCGGAAATCCACCGTTTGGTCATTCTGGCGAAAAAGCGATTGGTGAATATTTTTCGATTGGAAAAGGACAACAATTCAAAGACCAACTCACCGAAAAGCAATGGCAGGACTTAATTGATTTTGAAGGCAACGCGAACGGATTTTCAGTACTTACCGCAAGCCGTCCGGGCATTGAAGGCGGGCTTAGGATTTCGTATGCCACTTTGGGCGCTTTCATGAAATATCCGAAAGAAAGTCTTCCCAAAAAACCAACGAAAAACATCGCCGATAAAAAGTACGGTTTCTTCCAATCGGACAAAGAATTTTTTCAGGATGTGGCTTCCGAACTCGGATTGGTATCGAACAAAACCGGAAATGACATCGGTTTCGAAAGGCATCCGTTGGCTTATCTTGTGGAAGCTGCGGATGATATTTGCTACACGATCATTGATTTTGAAGACGGCATCAACTTAGGTTTGGTTTCGGAAGATTACGCTTTGGAATACTTGATCAAACTTGTAAAAGATACGGTTGATACGGCCAAATACAAAACGCTGACGACAAGAGAAGACCGAATCAGTTATTTGCGGGCACTCGCGATAGGCAATTTAATCAATGACGCGGTTCGCGTTTTTATTGAAAATGAGGAACAGATTCTAAAAGGAAAATTTCCGTTTGCGCTGACCGACAAAAGCAAGTACAAAGCCCAGATGGACGACATCATCAAACTCAGCGTGAAGAATATTTACCAAAGCCGCGAAGTCATCGACAAGGAACTTAAAGGCTATCAGATTATTAATACACTTTTAGACAAATTCATTACGGCCTTCAACAATAATTTCGAGGGCAAAGCTACGAGTTACGACAAATTGCTTTTGCAGATTTTACCAGAAAAACACCACTTGGAAAAGGAAACATTATACGATCGATTGCTGCATATTTGCCATTTCATTTCGTTGCTCACTGACGGCAATGCATTGCTGTATTATCAAAACATTTCGGGATTTAAGCATTAGATTGTTAATGTTTTAGAGGATTGTTTGAAATATTAAAAAAAATAAATTAAGTTTGTTTCTCAAAATTTAAAAAACTATGAAAAAAATTACACTATTAACCGCATTATTGTGCTCTTTTATAGGCTTTTCGCAGTCGAATAAGAGCGCGATTCAAACCTATTTAGAAACCAATCGCTCCCAATTCGGATTGACGACTCAGGATATTTCCGACTGGGTTATTGACAGTGAAGTCAAAGGAAGCGCGACAGGTATAACTAGTACCTTCATTACGCAAAGGCATGATGGAATTGAAGTTTTTAACGCCCAGTCAAATGCTTGGGTAAAAAACAATACTGTTTTAAAAGTTGAAAATAATTTCCAAAAGAACATTGCGTCAAAAGTAAATAGTAATACCCCGACTTTATCGGTAATTCAAGGTATTAGAGCCGCTTGTTCAAAATTAGGGATTACTCCGGTTCCTAATTACAGTATTGCTCAAACTAAAAGCAGCAAATCTTTTATGTTGACTGATAATGTAAATGAAGATCTAATTACAGCTAAGTTAGTATATCAAGTAATGAATGATAAGAATTTGAAGTTAGCTTGGTACTATCAGTTTTATTCTCCTGACGGGCAACATTTGTGGGACGTAAGGATTGATGCGTTAAATGGAAATATTTTAGATAAAAATGATCTAACAATTTCGTGTTCTTTCGAAAAGCCTCACAACGAAAAGAAAGACCTGAATAAAGGTTTTGATTTTAATAAGATTTTATTTAAAGATACTTTTACGGCACCTTTGGAAGTACTTGCAGGTTCTTACAGAGTGATTCCATACAATTATGTGAGCCCAAACCACAGTCCATTTCAATTGATTACGACAGCGGGCAATACTTTAGCTTCTCCGAATGGATGGCACGATTCTAATGGAATAGGCGGTACGGCAGCTTCTTTAAAATTTACATATTCTAGAGGAAATAATGTTTTGGCTCAAGATGATATTGATGGGAATAATGGTAATGGAGTAAGAGCTGAAGGTGGTGCGACATTAAATTTTGATTTTGCACCGGGTAATGAGTCTGCATTGCCAGCTTCTTACTTGCCATCATCTACTACTAATCTTTTCTATATGAATAATATCATGCATGATGTTTGGTATCAGTATGGTTTTGATGAGGCTAGTGGTAATTTTCAACAAAATAATTTAGGAAGAGGAGGCGCTGCAACAGCTACTGGAGATTATGTACTTGCCGATGCGCAAGACGGAATAGCGAATGCTAAAACGTTACCTCCATTTAGCGCAACGAATCTGCAAAATAGAAATAACGCTAATTTCTCTGCACCAAATGACGGACAAAGACCAAGAATGCAAATGTATATGTGGGATGAAGGAGCACCTTTGATTAATTATTTAAATGTTAATTCACCTGCCGGAATTGCAGGCCCTAGACCAGCAAAAGACAATTCTTTTGAAGGTACAGATCACGCAACAGTTCCAGTAGCGCCAGCAGCAATTACATCTGACTTAGCATTGTATACAAACGATCCTGTTAATGTGGGACAAAATCCTAATAGTGGTTGCGCTACAGCAACCAATCCTTTCGATATTAGTGGTAAGATAACGTTAATAAGAAGAGGCGGTTGTTTTTTTAAGGATAAAGTAAAAAATGCTCAGGATGCAGGCGCTATTGCAGTTATTATTATGGATAGTATTCCACAAAGTCCAACATATATTGGTACTATCGGAATGACCTCTACAGGATTGGTTGGGATAACAATTCCTGCAATTTCTATTACCAAAGATGCTGGAGAAATACTTATTGCAGAAATGGCCAATGGTCCGGTAAACGTAACCATACAAGATCCTGGAAATTCTTATTTGAATGCTGACGGTAGTTATGATAATGGTGTAATCTCACACGAATTTGGTCACGGTATATCTCAAAGATTAATTGGAGGCCCAACAAATACTAGTTGTATGACTAATTTCGAACAAATGGGAGAAGGTTGGTCTGATTGGTTCAGTTTGATGATGCAAATAAAAACGGGTGATCAAGGTACCGATTCAAGATTTATAGGAACTTATCCAGAAAATGAGCCTAACACTGGGCCAGGTTTGAGACAATTTCCATACACCACAGATATGACGTTGAATCCAAGAACACTGGCTAGTTCAAATAATCCTGACAATACCAATACAGGTTACAGATATACAATTGGAGAGACTTGGGCTACAATAATGTGGGATTTAACATGGGCTTATATAGACCGTTATGGTTTTGACCCAGATATTTATAATGGTACAGGAGGAAACAATAAAGTGATGCGATTGGCACTTGATGCCTTAAAATTAGAGGCTTGTAATACGGATTCTTTTATTAATGCTAGAGACAAGATTTTTGCCGCGGATCAAGCATCAACTGGAGGCGCTAATTATAACATGATTGCTGAGGTTTTCAGAAGAAGAGGTGTCGGATTGAATGCATCATCTGGAGATGTTAACAATTCTAATGATCAAGTGGAAGATTTTACAGCCTTCCCATTGGCAACAGCGCAATTTAATTATGAGCAAAGTGTCAGAATATTTCCAAACCCTACCAATGGGATGTTAAACATTCGTGTTAATCAATATGTTGGCAAAGTCAATATTCAAGTGATTGATATTAATGGTAGAACGATTATCAACCAAACGGATGATAAATTCAATATCGAGAAAGCCATTAATATCAGTAGTTTAGAAACCGGAATTTATGTTTTGAAAGTAACAGGAAACCAGTTGAATTACTCAGAGAAATTGATTAAGAACTAAATTGATATTAGAAGTATAAATTTTAAAAAATCCAAATCGAAAGGTTTGGATTTTTTTATGCTTTTTCGAAAACTGAGATTAGGCTTTCCGCATCAATACCGCAAAGTTTTTGTAACTCTGCAATCGAACCATGCTCAATAAACTGATCAGGAATTCCCAATGTTTTGATTGAAGTCGTGTAGCCGTTTTCTTTGCCAAATTCTACAATAGCACTTCCAAATCCGCCTTTTATAACGCCGTCCTCAAGAGTAATAATGGACTCAAAGGTGTTAAAAATGGTATGCAATAATTTTTCATCCAAAGGTTTTACAAAAGCAAAATCGTAGTGGGCAATGGTTTCCGGATGCTCTAATTTTGATAATGCTTCGATGACATTATTGCCAATAGCGCCATTGGTAATTACTGCGATTTTCGTTCCTTGTTTTAGACAATGACCGGTACCGATTTCAATTTTTTCAAAAGGCTTCTGCCAATCTACATTCACGCCACGACCACGCGGATATCGAATCGCAATCGGATGATTCAAACCCAATTGGGCCGTATATAAAATGTTTCGCAAGGCCATTTCATTCAAAGGCGCATAAACCATCATATTCGGAATGCAACGCAAATAAGCAATGTCGAAAACACCATGATGTGTGGCACCATCTTCACCAACCAAACCCGCACGATCAAGACAAAAAATCACCGGTAAATCCTGTAAAGCCACGTCATGAATCACTTGGTCATAAGCTCTCTGAAGAAAAGTAGAGTAGATGTTGCAGAAAACAAACATACCCTGCGTTGCCATTCCGGCAGATAAAGTCACGGCATGCTGTTCTGCAATTCCGACATCGAGCGCACGTGTCGGGAAAGCTTCCATCATATATTTTAACGAACTTCCCGTAGGCATGGCCGGTGTGATTCCGATAATTTTTTCGTTTTGTTTTGCCAATTCTACGATCGTAAGTCCGAATACGTCTTGGTATTTTGGCGGTAAGTGTTCCTCAGATTTGTAATGGATTTCGCCCGTCGTTTTATCAAATTTCCCCGGAGCATGATATTTCACTTGGTTTTCCTCGGCTTGCTGCAATCCTTTGCCTTTGGTGGTCAGCAAATGAAGGAATTTCGGGCCTTTTATTTTTTGCAACCGTCGGAGTTCTTTGATGACCGCAAAAATATCATGACCATCAATGGGGCCAGAATAATCAAATTTCAACGACTTGATCATATTGTTCTGTTTCGGATTTTTCCCTTCTTTGACGGCGGTGAAATAGTTTTTCAAAGCACCGACGCTTGGATCGATTCCGATGGCGTTATCGTTGAGGATTACTAGTAAGTTTGCATCCGTAACACCAGCGTGGTTCAAACCTTCAAAAGCCATTCCTGAAGCGATCGATGCATCGCCAACCACCGCAATGTGCTGTTTTTCAAAATCGCCTTTTAAATGCGACGCTAGAGCCATTCCAAGCGCAGCCGATATTGCCGTAGAAGAATGCCCGACGCCAAAAGTATCGTAAACACTTTCGCTTCTTTTCGGAAAACCCGAGATGCCGCCGAGTTGTCGGTTCGTATCGAATTTTTCTCGCCTTCCCGTTAGGATTTTATGACCGTATGCTTGATGACCGACATCCCAAACGAGTAAATCTTCGGGTGTGTTGAATATGTAATGTAAGGCAATCGTAAGTTCAACCACGCCTAAACTCGCACCCAAATGTCCTTCTTTTACCGAAACAATATCGATGATGAAATCGCGGAGTTCTTGGGCAAGTTGTGGAAGCTGATCTTCTTTTAACAGCCGTAAATCGGTTGGATTATGAATGTGGGAAAGCAAATGCGACATACGAAAATATTGATGCGCTAATTTACAACAATCGGATTAGTTTCTTATGGAATTGTATCAATATGTATTTTTACTTTGCCTTTAATCGCTTCTTCTTTACACTGAGGAGGTGGCGGTTGCTGACTCGATGGTGAAAGTACAACATCTCCTGTAGTTACCCTAGGTATTGAAGGTACTTTCTGCGTTTGCACAGCTCTTGATTTTTTTGAAACTACCGAATCATTTTGCGGTCGAAGGGGCGCTCCCATGATTACATTATCGCTTGGATCTTCTTCGACGATTTCTACCATTTCGATGCTTTGTTTGTTGCCATTGGCATTAGAGCAACTCAAAAGCGTGGTGCCCATGGAGACGAACAATGCCAGTAAAAACATTTTGTGAAATTGGGTCTGCGAATACAATACGCGCATGGGAATGCTGATTCTGATGGTTTCAAGCTGGTCGTTTTTGAATCTTCCGCAAACTTTTTTGCCTTGGTTCTGAATGAAATACTGTTGAATTTCTGGTGCTTTCATTTGGGTGAAATCGACTACGCTTTTGGCGCAACTGTCGCAGAATCGGCCTTGTTGGTTCGGCGTCATCGCGTTCCAATCTTCATGACAAGGTTTTGGAATCCTGATTTTGAGTGGTGCTTCCATGATTTGTTTGTTTTCAAGATAACGCAAATGAGGACTAAAACCGTATTTTTGACGCATGGAAAATATCTTTACCGACGAATATTTCATGAAAAAAGCTTTGCAGGAAGCCGAAGTTGCTTTTGAAAAAGACGAAATTCCTGTGGGTGCGGTTATCGTAATTGATAATAAAGTGATTGCGCGCTCGCATAATCTGACCGAAATGCTTCATGATGTGACAGCGCATGCTGAAATGCAGTCGATTACGGCGGCGGCTAATTTTTTGGGTGGCAAGTATCTGAAGGATTGTACTTTATATGTGACTGTTGAGCCTTGTCAGATGTGTGCAGGTGCGTTATATTGGAGTCAGATTTCTAAAATCGTTTACGGAGCGACTGATGAAAAGCGTGGATTTGTAGCGATGGGAACGAAACTGCATCCGAAAACTGCCGTTGTTTCTGGCGTCTTAGGTGAAGAAGCGGCGGATTTGATGTTGAAGTTTTTTGCTGAAAGAAGAAAGTGATTGGAACGCTGATAAGGCGGATGGCACGGATTTCCGCAGATTTGATAGGGAACGAAAAGCCCTAGCCCTGATGGAAACGGCATCCTTTTGTTCTGGGGTTCAGAACAAAAGATATAGTGGACAGCAGGATTAGCTTCTAAAAAAAAGGCATAAAAAAACCGCCTTTCTTACGATTGGCGGTTTTGTTTTTAATCTAAAATATCTTTTCCGGTTTTATCGTAGAAATGATATTCTAAGAACGTGTAAGCGTCACGCGGTATGATTTTCACCCATTGTTTGTGTTCCAAAAACCATTTGAAACATTTGAGATTAAGAGGAGCACAGCCAGTGGCTGTGAGGTATAAAAAAACCGCCTTTCATGATGATTGGCGGTTTGTTTTTTAATCTAAAATATCTTTTCCGGTTTTGTCGTAGAAATGATATTCTAAGAACGTGTAAGCGTCACGCGGTATGATTTTCACCCATTGTTTGTGTTCCAAAAACCATTTGAAACGCAAAGATGGAAAACCCTGACTGAGGTAAGCAGCCACAAACGGATGTACGTTGAGCACGATGCCTTTGTGGTTTTTTAGTATTCTTTCAAGGTCGAAATTGATCTTGTCAATGATTTGGATCGGTGCTTCGATTTCACCATTTTCATTGTTCGGATCTTCTTCCCTGGTTTTGATGTTGACTTCAGGTCTTACTCTTTGTCTGGTAATCTGGACTAGCCCAAATTTACTCGGCGGTAAGATCTTATGCTTGGCTTTATCATCGCTCATTTCTTCCCTTAGGAAGTCGAACAACACTTTGCGGTTGTCGGGATTCTGCATATCGATAAAATCGACTACGATAATTCCGCCCATATCACGCAGACGCAATTGTCTGGCGATTTCCGCGGCGGCGATCATGTTGACTTCCATAGCGGTATCTTCCTGGTTGGTGGCCTTGTTAGAACGGTTGCCGCTGTTGACGTCGATGACGTGTAGGGCTTCAGTGTGTTCTATAATCAGGTACGCACCTTTACTCATTGATACTGTTTTCCCGAAGGAAGTCTTGATTTGTCTCTCTATGTTGTGTTTCTCGAAAATGGGTGTGTCTTTAGATTGATAAAACTTTACGATTGATTGTTTGGATGGTGCAATTTCCTGCACGTAATCCTTGGTTTCCTGGTACAACTCCTCATCATCAATATAGATACCGCTGAAGGTATCGTTGAAAACATCTCTTAATATTGAAGAAGCTCTGTTGAGTTCTCCCAATACTTTGGAAGGATGATGGGCGGTTGGTAATTTTTTACACATTGCAGTCCATCTGCTGAGCAGGTTCTGCAAGTCTTTTTCTATTTCGGCTGTTTTTTTGCCTTCGGCTACTGTGCGAACAATAACGCCAAAACCTTTAGGTCTGATAGTTTGTACAAGTTTCTTGAGTCGGTCTTTTTCGCTTTTTTCTTCTATTTTCTGAGAAACAGAAACGCGGTCCGAGAACGGAACCAACACGATAAATCTTCCGGCAAGCGACAGCTCGGAGCTGATTCTTGGGCCTTTGGTCGATATCGGCTCTTTGACGACTTGTACTAAAACGGATTGATTGGAATTAAGCACTTCGGCTATGGTACCGTCTTTATCAATCTCTTTTTCAAACTGAAAGTTCTTTAGGGAGAAATCTTTTATTTTACCTGCGCTTACAAGTTTTATGAATTTCAGTTGGGAAGCAAGGTTCGGTCCTAAGTCATGATAATGTAAGAAGGCATCTTTTTCGAAGCCTACATTTACAAAAGCAGCATTAAGTCCGGCAACCGGCTTTCTGATTTTGGCAATAAAAATATCGCCGACCTGAAAGTTGCTTGCTTCTTGTTCCTTGTGCAATTCAATTAGTTTTCCATCTTTTAATAAGGCAAAATCTACAGCTTCAGAACTAGATCGAATGATTAATTCTTTATTCATCTGTAAGTTTTTATCCGTACGAAAGCTTTTGGCTGTCAGCTTTTGGCTGTTAGCTCATAACTTGAAGTAAGGATGGATTAAACAATATTTTAAACAGGTATTGAACCCGGTGAAAATTGGATTGTGAGACTTTAGGATTTTAAGATTATGAGACTGGAAACTTCCAATATCTTATAGTCTTATGGTCTTGTAATCTTACAGTCTAATCTTCCATTTCAATGAACGTTTAAAAAGAAAAAAGTAGTGGTGAGACTACTTTTTCTTCTTGTGACGGTTTGCTCTCGCACGTTTTTTTCTTTTGTGCGTCGCTACCTTATGTCTTTTTCTTTTTTTACCACTTGGCATAGTTGGTGATTTTGTGATTAATAAATATTTTTATTTTGCTTCGTTATTCGTTTTTACTCCTTCAACAAATACTTTTGCAGGTTTGAATGCTGGAATATTGTGTGCAGGAATTTTAATCGTCGTGTTCTTAGAGATATTTCTTCCTGTTTTTTCTGCTCTTGTTTTGATGATGAAACTACCAAAACCTCTTAAATAAACATTATCTCCTGTTTCTAATGAAGTTTTCACTTCTTCCATAAAAGATTCTACAGTGGCTTGAACGTCTCCTTTTTCAAGTCCTAACTTTTCTGAAATTTTCGCTACGATATCTGCTTTCGTCATTTTCTTTCTTGTTTAATAATTTTTTTGATTTATTTGAGGGTGCAAATATAGGAATTAAAAAAACAATTATTCAACCTAATTGATTAAAATTTAATTACATAATCTTTTACTTTTGTTCACCAAAAATTAATCATGGATTTCGCTAACTCATTAACCCGTTGGTATCTAAAAAATAAGCGCGATTTACCATGGCGTAACACCCGAAATCCTTATTTCATTTGGCTGTCTGAAATTATGCTGCAACAGACGCGCGTGGCTCAGGGAATGCCTTATTTTTTTGCATTCACCGATGCTTTTCCGACGGTTTTTGATCTCGCAAATGCCTCCGAAGAACAGGTTTTGAAGTTGTGGCAAGGCCTGGGCTATTATTCCCGTGCGAGAAATTTGCACAAAACGGCTCAATTTGTCGCTACGGAACTCGGTGGAAAATTTCCGGATACATATAAAGAGTTAATCAAATTAAAAGGTATCGGTGAATATACCGCTGCCGCAATCGCTTCTTTTTCTTTCGATGAAAATGTTCCGGTGGTCGATGGCAATGTGTTTCGCGTACTTTCAAGATATTTCGATATTGAAACTGATATATTATCTGGTGGCGCCAAAAAAGAATTCACGGCTTTGGCTTACGAATTAATGTCTAAGGACAATCCGGCTTTGTTCAATCAGGCGATTATGGAATTCGGTGCTTTGCAATGCGTGCCGAAAAATCCGAATTGTGAAGTTTGTCCTTTAAATAATGGTTGTCTTGCGTTGCAGAAAAACAAAGTCGATCAATTGCCCGTCAAATCAAAAAAAGCAAAAGCTAAAAACAGGTTCTTCAATTATGTTGTTTTTCTCGATGAAGATCAAAACACCATAATACAAAAACGATCCGATAAAGGAATTTGGCACAATCTGTATGAATTTCCTTTAATTGAGACCGAAACCGAAATTGATTTTGATTATTTTGTTGAACTTTTGAAGCAAAGGCAATTTATAGAAAACGAAGTGCTTTCGATTGAAGAAACCACTTCTGAAAGCCGCATACACAAACTCACGCACCAACATTTATACATCAAATTCCGGAAAGTTACCGTGTCGGGCAAGCTTAATAAAGCAATCGATTATGCGACTTTATTGACCTTTCCGTTTCCGATCGTGGTTTATAATTTTATAGAAAAGGATTGGAAATAGTTTTTAAAATTTTACTACATTTGGATAAATTACAATATCCCGAAAAAAATGAGCGGAACCTTAAACAAAGTTATGTTGATTGGTCACTTAGGTGAAGATGTAAAAATGCACTATTTTGACGGTGGCAACTGCATCGGAAGATTCCCTTTGGCGACCAACGAAACCTATATCAACAAATCGACCAACGAAAAAATTACTTCTACCGAATGGCACAATCTCGTCGTTCGCAACAAAGCAGCTGAAATCTGCGAAAAATACTTATCAAAAGGCGATAAAATTTATGTAGAAGGCCGAATCAAATCGCGCCAATGGCAAACCGAAGACGGTGTGACTAAATATACAACCGAAATTCAGGTTACGGAATTTACCTTTTTGACGGTTAAAAAAGAAATAGAATCCACCCGCGGCGACAAAGCCCCGAATTACGATACGAACCAAAATCCATTGCCGGAGAACGATATGCCGTTCTGATTGTTTAACTAACTGAACTTGATTTGGACCCGGAGCCCAGTTTTCATTTATTCTCAACCATCGATGCTGACTTACTCTTTGGTTTCCTCTGCATTTTTATATTGCTATTTTGTTCTGCTTTGGTGTCTGGTGCAGAAGTCGCTTACTTCTCCCTGACGCCTAAAGACCTCGACGATTGTGCTCAGAAGCATCCGGAGAAAGCCAAGATGATTACTTCGCTTTTGTCAAAACCCAAAAAACTCTTGGCTACTTTATTGGTTTCGATTAATTTCATCAATATTGGAATTGTCATTTTGTTTTCGGTGGTTTGCAACAGTTTGTTCGAATCGATCGCTTCACCGCTGTTGAAATTCATCGTCGAAGTGATTCTGGTCACCTTTTTAATCTTGTTGTTCGGTGAAGTTCTTCCTAAAATATATGCCAGCCGCAACAACATCAAATTCGCGAAGTTTTTCGTGTATCCTTTGTCGTTTTTAGATAAAATTCTTTCTCCGATTAGTTTGCCGATGCGCGCTATTACGGTGTTTTTGCATGACAAACTGGGCAAACAGAAAACCAATTTTTCGGTCGACCAACTCTCGAAAGCGCTCGAACTGACTTCTTCGGAAGATACTTCTCAGGAAGAACAAAAGATTCTCGAAGGCATCGTTTCGTTCGGGAATACCGATACCAAACAGGTCATGAGCCCGCGAATTGATATTTTTGCGCTAGAAATCGACGAATCGTTTTCAGAGATTATCCCAAAGATTTCAGAGAAAGGCTATTCGAGGATTCCGGTGTATCGTGACAATATCGATCATGTTGAAGGCGTGTTGTTTGTTAAGGATCTGATTCCGCACATCAGCAAAAAAGAATTCGATTGGAAAGCCTTGATCCGCGAACCGTTTTTCGTACCTGAAAACAAGAAACTCGACAATTTGCTCAAGGATTTCCAAAGTATGAAAAGCCATTTGGCCATTGTCGTGGATGAATATGGCGGCACTTCGGGATTGGTTTCTCTCGAAGATGTCATCGAAGAAATTGTCGGCGATATCAGCGATGAATTTGATGACGAAAATATCAGCTATTCGCAAATCGATGATAAGAATTTCCTGTTCGAAGGCAAAATCAACCTCAAGGATTTCTACAGGATCATTGACGTCGATGAAAACCTGTTCGAGGAAAGAAAAGGCGAAGCCGAAACCTTAGCAGGATTTTTATTGGAAGTGCTCGGCAATTTCCCCAAGAAAGCGCAGAAAATATATTTCGACAAATACCGTTTCACTATTGAGTCGGTCGACAAAAAACGCATCAAACAAATTAAAGTCACGATTGAATAAAAAGGTATGTTCCGAAAATTAATTCCTTCCATATTACTGTTCACCATTCTTTTTTCAATCTTCAGCTGTAAAAAAGACGTGCTTCCCAAACCTACAAGCCAGCTGCGCTTAGAATATCCAGTTGCAGAGTATGCCCATTTTGAAAATGCGTGCCCGTTTACTTTCGATATGAATGCCGATGCGATCATCAAAGAGAAATCAAGCTGCAACTTCACGATAGATTATCCTAAGATGAAAGCGACGATTTACCTAAGCTACAAACCTGTCAACAATAACATCAATGTATTGTTGCGCGATGCTCAGAAACTCACTTACGAACACGTAATCAAGGCCGATGATATTTTGGAACAGCCGTTCATCAATTCCGATAATAAAGTATATGGAATGTTTTATCAGGTTGATGGGAATGCCGCAACCAATGCGCAATTTTACGTCACGGACAGCATCAGACATTTTATAGATTGCTCAGTCTATTTTTACGCCAAACCCAATTTCGATTCGGTGATGCCCGCGGCGAGTTACGTCAAAAACGACATGCAACGCCTCATGGAAAGTTTGCGCTGGAAATAAAAAAGGAACCCTTTTGGAGTTCCTCATATATTTTAAAATTTCAGATTTCTTATTTAGATGCGACCATATTGGAAACTTTATAAGTCTTTCCGTCAGCGGTGGCTTCTACAATTTTTGTGATTGATTCCGGAGTTTGAAGCGAACTGTCAAAAGCAACCGTAGCGAGTTTTTTGTCAAAATCAACCGTAGCTTTCTGAACGCCATCAGTTTCCGATAATTCGTCCTGAATGGTTTTCGCACAACCAATAGCGCAGGTCATTCCGGTAATTGTAAAAGAGGCGGTTTCCACTTTTTCAGGATTGATGGCATGTTTTTCGGCAGCTGCGGTATTTTTCTCAGCAGGCGCGCTTGCAGTCTGTTTGCAGCTGGTAAATACCAAGCCTGAAAGCGAAGCGGCTATAAGTAATTTTGAAATATTCATAACGGGGATTTTATAAATGGGACAATTTGATCTTGCTTATTCGGGACAAAAATAACCAAAAAAAACAGCGACAATTCATAAAATTATTACAAATTTGAAGTCTTAACAAAGGATTATGATGGCCAAACAGCTCAAATGGATTTTACTTGCGGTACTCGCCCTGATTTGGGGAAGCTCATTCATACTGATTAAAAAAGGTTTGGTGGGATTGAATCCGTTTCAGTTGGGTTCGTTGCGGATTATTTTTGCTGCGTTGTTTTTATTGCTGATTGGCTTCAAAAGTTTGTCTAAAATTCCGTTGCAGCAATGGAAATTTATCGCGCTCACAGCCATGTTCGGGACTTTCATTCCGGCGTATTGCTTTGCGTTGGCGGAAACCAATATCGACAGTTCGATTACTTCGATACTCAATTCGCTGACACCCTTAAACGCATTGATTTTAGGAATTTTGATTTTCAAACTCGAATACAAAAGAGCGCAGGTTTTAGGCGTCATCATTGGTTTTATAGGGACGACATTGCTGATTCTGAATGGCGCGATGCACCATCCGAGCCAGAATTACGGCTATGCGACATTTGCGATTTTAGGCGCGCTTTGTTACGGAATCAATGTAAATCTGATTAAGAAATACCTTTCGGATTTAAGTCCGCTGAGTATCACCACCGGGAATTTTTTAGTGATGTCGATTCCCGCGAGCATCATTCTTTACTTTTCAGGTTTCTTTGATATTGTGCATCTTGAAAAAGTGCAACATTCCGCCGGTTTTATTTTGATTCTCGGTATTGTCGGAACCGGTGTGGCCAACATTCTTTTCTTCAAACTGATTCAGATGTCGTCGCCGGTTTTTGCCACTACGGTTACGTATCTGATTCCGATTGTCGCTTTCTTTTGGGGCGTTCTTGATGGCGAACTGTTGACTTTCGTACAATATATAGGTGCGGCGATTATATTGTTTGGCGTTTTTCTTTCCAGCAAAAAATAAAAAAAGCCGCCAAGATTGACAGCTTTTAGTGTTGGTTTGTATATCTTATTCGAAATCCGAATCGGAAATGCCTTCATTGATTTTGACATCGGTGATTGTGAGCAAGATATCCATGCCGATATTGACATTCATCACGTAAGGAATCTTAATGCCATTGACGTCTTGGTAATCGCTGAAAGTCGTCGTTTGCGAGATGGTTTCTGTTGCGGTTACCATTGATTTCGTTTCAGCTACTTTCAATCCGGATTTGACATCGAAGTAATATTTCGAATTGCCGTCTTTGATAATATAAGTGTCGGCGTCGTTGTAGGTTTCTATGCTTTCAAGGACGATATTCGGCTGGTTCAACAATTCCAATTCATCGAAAGGCACCGCGCTCGATTTCATTTTTTTCAATTCCTCGCCCGTGATTTCTTTTTTCTGGCCTTGCTGGATGATGTAAGCCGTTTTGTCATTGACCACTTGTTTGATCATTGACATGCCCATGACTTTGATTTCGCGCAATTGTTTGTGTGATGAAGTTGCTTTCGAAGTCAGTTCCACAGGTGCGCCCTGAAGGGTTCCCGAAGAAATCGTAACGAGTGATTTTACATTTTTCAAAGCTTTATCGCCACCGATGACTTTGATGTAATTTTCTAAAACGGATTTTGCCGTAACGCCAGTCGGAATCGCTCTTTTGTAATTCGGTTTCTCGGTTGGATTACCGTATTTGTCGAAATAGAATATCGGGATTTTGAGTTTTTCGAGTCCGGGCAAGACTTCTTCGCCTTTGCCAACAACAACAATACGCGCCTGCTCGGGATGGAAATATTTATTGGCTACGCGCAAAACATCGTCTGCGGTAACAGCTGAAATATTTTTGATGTAATTCTCGTAAAAATCTTCGGGCAATTCCTGGGTTTTAATTCTGAGTGCATAACCGGCAATCGTTTGGGGTTTTTCAATCTGCATCACAAATTGTCCGATGTAGCTTGCTTTGACGTTTTGCAGTTCGGAATCAGAGACTTTTTCAAGACGGATTCTTTTGATTTCCTTCAAGGTCTCAGCAACGGCGCTATCAGTTACAGCATTGCGGACTTCCGAATAGGCAATGAACCGTGTGATGTATTTGCTAGCCGCTAAATTCGAACCGGCATCATAAGTCCAGGCGTGCTTTTCCCTCAAATTCGACATCATATAACTGTTGTAATCGCCGCCTAAAATCTGATTGGCTACAATGACCGCGAAATAATCCTTGTCGGACATTTTGAGATGGTTTAAGTTCATCACAGAAATTTCAGATTGCACGGCGTTTGGCATATCTACAAAAGCAATTTGTGTATACTGTACGTCTCTAGGGTCGGAATAGCTGTTATTAGGCGCGGAAGCTTTGAGCCACGAACTGAACAGCGTTTCGATTTGGATTTTGATGTCATTAAAAGTTACGTCGCCGACTACGACCAGATAAGCATTTTCGGGAACGAAATACGTATTGTAATTCAGGATCACATCGGCGAAAGTAATGTTGTTGAGCGTAGCCTCAGACGTGAATTCACCAAAAGGATGGTTTTTTCCATATGCCAGAACATTTTCCACACGTCTTGAAACGCCTGTAACACTTTTCTCGGTCGCTTTGAGGCTTTCGATGAGTTTGGTTTTCTGTTTGTCGAATTCGCTTTGTGTAAATACCGTATGCAAGGCACCTTCGGACATGAGTTCTAAAATCCGTTTGGAATATTTTGACAATCCGCTGGCATAAGCACCGCTGTTACTGAAGTTGATTTCAGCGCCAAGAAAATCAACTTCTTCATTGAAGGCGTCTTTTGAGATGGTTTCGCTGCCGCTTCCGATAAGCAAACTTGTCAGTGTGGACACGCCTTTTCTATTGCCTTCAGCGTATGGCGCGTTGTCGATGGACAAATTGAAAGAGACGCGGGGCAGTTTATGGTTTTCAACGACCATGACTTTCAAACCGTTGGTCAGTTCAAAGTATTGGGGTTTGCCGATATTAATGCTTGGTGCCGGACCTGATTTAGGTTGAATATCATTCTGGGCTTGTAGAGTCGAACTCAGCAAGCAACTTATGATAAGGAAAAATTTATTTTTCATGGGTTCGATTAGTTTTGGGATGGTTCTTTGGCTGGAACATAGTCGAGTAACAATCGTTGGTTTGGGTTTAGGTATTTTTTGGCCACCGAACGGATTTCTTCGCGTGTGATTGAACGGTACATTTCGATATCGGTATTGATCAGGTTGACATCGCCATACAATAGATAATAACTTGCTAAATTTTCTGCAATGCCTTCTATGTTCGCGTTGTTGTTGACAAAATCATTTTCAATTGTGTTCTGGAGTTTCTGGAAATCGCGTTCAGAAATCAAATCCGTTTGAAGTTTGACGATTTCCTCATCCATTTCTTTGAGGATGCTTTCTGTGGTATTTTGCCCTAAAGGAAGTCCGAAAAGTACATAAGCGCCATAATCTTCCTGATTCATGGATAATGTGCCAACCTGAAGCGCCATTTTTTTGTCATCGACGATTTTTTTGTACAATCTTGAACTTTTCCCTTCGCTTAATAAAGTTGAAATCAGTTCTAAAACTCTTGCGTCGCGTGTTTTCATTGAAGGGGTGCGATACGCGGCTACGATGCCCGGAATCTGAATGTTCGGATCTTCAAAACGCGCTTTTAGGGTTTGCGTAATAGGCTCTTCAGTAATGTTGATGTTTTCCACTGATTCGCCTTTTTTGATGATACCGAAATATTTTTTGATCCATTCTTTGGCTTGAGCCGATTCGAAATTTCCGGCTACGACCAGCACGGCGTTGTTCGGCACATAGAACTTTTTGTGGAACGCCTGAAATTCTTCGAGTGTGGCCGCGTCGATATGATCCATCGAACCGTCAATATCCCACCGGTACGGATGCTTGAAAAACAAATGGCTTTTGACTTCCTTGAAGACGTTTCCATAAGGTTGGTTATCGACTTTGAGTCGTTTTTCTTCTTTGACGACTTCCTTTTGCGTATCGACCCCGATTTGGTTGATGACCGGATGCAGCATGCGTTCGGCTTCCATCCACAGGCCAAGTTCCAGATTATTCGATGGGAAAACCTCATAATAATAAGTGCGATCAACCGAAGTATTCGCATTGTTGACGCCGCCGTTTCCCGAAACGATTTTCATCCATTGGCCGCGACCGATGTTTTTGGTGCCTTCAAACAAAAGGTGTTCAAAGAAATGGGCGAAACCGGTTCTGTTCGGGTTTTCATTTTTGGTGCCGACATGATACATGACCGAAGTGATGATGACCGGCGCAGATTTGTCCTGATGCAAAATCACGTGAAGTCCGTTGTCTAAGGTGAATTCTTCAAAAACGACTTTCTGAGCCGATGCCACGCAGACAAAGGTGAAAGCGCCGATAGCGAGTAGGATTTTTTTCATAGAAAGAAATTTAAATCTTTAGCGGTTGGTTTGGCAAACGCGTTGCATCAAAAATACTTTTTTAATTAAAAGTGAGGATATTTTCGGATGAAATAATTTTTTTCCCCAAGTAGTTGCGAGAATGGGATTTAGTTGTATATTTGCATCCATTTTATAAACAAATAAACATCATTGTTATGTACGCAATCGTAGAGATAGCAGGGCAACAATTTAAAGTAAGCAAAGACTTAAAGGTTTATGTTCATCGTTTAGCTAATGAAGAAGGTTCAAAAGTTTCTTTTGATAAAGTTCTTTTATTGGATGACAATGGCACAATCACTTTAGGCGCCCCGGCTGTAGAAGGTGCTTCAGTAGAAGCCAAAGTGTTACAACACTTAAAAGGAGACAAAGTAATCGTTTTCAAAAAGAAAAGAAGAAAAGGATTCAAAAAGAGAAACGGTCACAGACAGTATCTTACTCAAATTGTAATCGAAGGCATCAGCGCGACTGGTACTAAAAAGAAAGCAGCTGCTAAAAAAGCAGAACCTGCAGATGAAACAACTGAAGCATAATTAACATTAAAAACTAATACGTCATGGCTCACAAGAAAGGTGTCGGTAGTTCCAAGAATGGTAGAGAATCAGAATCGAAACGTTTAGGTGTTAAGATTTATGGAGGTCAGGCTGCTATTGCCGGGAACATCATCGTAAGACAAAGAGGTTCTAAACACAATCCAGGAGAAAACGTTTACATCAGTAAAGATCACACTTTACATGCAAAGGTTGATGGAGTGGTACAGTTCCAAAAGAAAAAAGACAACAAATCATACGTTTCTATCGTTGCTTTTGAAGCATAGGGAATAAAGATTTTTTGGATATTAAAAAACCCGATTCATTGGAATCGGGTTTTTTGTTGGGTTTTATTTGACGATCAGTTTCCTGATTTCGCTGTGGTTACTTTGATCGGTGAATTTCACGATATAAGTTCCTGCTGCCATTCCGTTGGTTTGGAAAGGAAAGTTGATAGAAGCATCTAAAGAAATCGTATTTTCTTTTACTATTTTTCCTTGCATATCTGTCACTGAATATTGTAATTGCTTAGCGTAAGGCCAATTGAGATTGAATAGTATCAGAGCATTGCCCTGAACAGGATAACTGATGGTTACGAATGAATTGTTTTTAATCTGATCGGCCAACCCTAAAACGACATTTCCGATGTTGATGCCTCCGACATTCATGACATAATCTGAAACGGCCGTTGCTGAATCGAAACGCAGTCCGACCATCGCCATTTCGCGCCCGGAATATTCCAGAGGAAGTGCTATTTCTCCATAGGTCCAGTTGTTTCCAAGACCAAAACCGCCAATGACCGGGAATTCATATTTTTGCGCGATGTTGTCACTAAAAACAACCAATAATTTCATTTTGGTGTCATTCACATCAGTACATTTATAAAAAAGATTGAAGGTATATACGCCTTCAGTAATCTGGAGTTTTGTTTTATACAACATCAAATCGATGGCATGGTTTGCCGTTAAGTTCCCTGCAATTTTTATAGAATTGCCATTCGAAAGCGCATCGGTAAAATCCCAATTGGCCGCAAGCACATTGTTTTCTGAAAATGCCCATTGCCAAGTCGGTAAAATGGCCTGTTTGTTCATATCGTGCCAACTATCGGAGCTGGTTTGTGTCCCAAGATTGAATTTTTTAGTGCCATGACCTGTGCAAAAGTCAGTTTCAAAAGGGATTGAATTGATTACGGAAACTTCCGGAAGCCAATTTGCCAAACCTTTAAAGCCTGTCGCATCTACAGTCGCGGGATTATTGTCATCACCAGAGAACAAATGATTCTCGGCATTGTAGAATGAAGTAAAATCCGTTGGGTCATTATTGAAATTGGTGTAAGTTGAATTATTGTAAACACAGTTCGGCGCAAAAATCCCCAACGAAGTAACAGGCGTCGTGGCATTTTCATGCAGATTGGTCATAAAAGTGTTTCCATTGGTTTCAAAATTACCTTGGTTTCTTCCGGGCCAAATATCAACTCCGGTAAAAACATCAAAAGAAGACCTGCCGATCAGATCCGCACGGGTTCTCGATGATAAGGGAAATGCACTGCTGCCCCATCCAAAATTAATAAAGATATTGCTGCTTACGCGTGTTTCAAAAGATCCGTTGCTATCCTGATCGTCCTGAACAAACGGACTGTTGTTTGCGGTGAGCCTGTTTTGCCAACCCACGGCGCCACTGAGCCTCATGGCATCGTACCACATAATTTCTTTACCTAAAGCTTCCGCCTGTGCTGTAAGATCGCGTACAAAATCATGCATGAGTACAGCGGTAGCAGCGTTGGTAGCGGTTTCCTGATTGATGAACCAACCGTCAAAATTATAGTATTGCATCATTGCGATCATTTTGGGAATGGCTACAAAATTCCCATTGATGTCTTGTTCAAGAAAATTGGTCAATGTTGCCGTCGAGCCACCAAAAGCGGTAGGCGCGAAGAATACATTTCCAAAGACTTTGACACCATTTTTATGGGCGGCATTCACCCAAGGAGAAGAGGGCAATTGGATGGTTTGTGATGCCGTACCGCCGAACCAAACCAATTTGTCAATATAAGCCCAATGGGTGAAATTGTATAGGTTGAACTGGCTTTGCTCACCATAATAATTCCCGAAATTATTCATGCCATCGGGTAAATAGGCAATTTTCATGTCATCAGACAATGCCGGATTGAATTGTGTTGCTGAATTTGTAAAACGTGGTGCAAGATTTACAGTCGAAATTAAGTTCGTAGAAGCTGTAACGCCTGAAGTTGTCCATTGTTTTAATTCATTCACCGTCAAAATATACGGAGCGGTGTTGATGATTTGTGAAAAGGAATGCATTCCTACCAGTAGCAGTCCGAAAATGGTAATTTTTTTGTTCATGCGTTTATATTTTTTTGGAATAAATGAACCTTACGGTTTCAAGGTGTTGTTGTTGAGTGGTTAATAATGAAAGTAAATATAAATAAAAAACCCTCACTTTTCAGCAAGGGTTTTCTTATAATCTCAAGATCCTAAAATCTTACAATGTAATTTAGTATCTGTAATACTCCGGTTTAAACGGCCCTTTCACTTCTACACCAATATAAGCTGCTTGATCGTCTCTCAAAGTTTCAAGCTCAACGCCTAATTTCTCTAAGTGTAAAGCCGCTACTTTTTCATCTAAATGTTTAGGTAACATATAAACTTCATTGTTGTAGTTCGCGCTGTTTTTCCACAATTCGATTTGTGCCAAAGTTTGGTTGGTGAATGAGTTACTCATCACAAAACTTGGGTGGCCTGTAGCGCAACCTAAGTTCACCAAACGGCCTTCAGCCAAAATGATGATGTCTTTTCCTGCAATCGTGTATTTGTCAACCTGTGGTTTGATTTCGATTTTAGATGCACCATGGTTTTTGTTCAACCAAGCCATGTCGATTTCATTGTCGAAATGACCGATGTTACAAACGATGGTTTTGTCTTTCATTTGCTCGAAGTGGCTTCCCAAAACGATGTCTTTGTTTCCTGTGGTCGTGATGATGATATCAGCATTTCCTACAACAGTATTTAATTTTTTAACCTCAAATCCGTCCATCGCAGCTTGCAATGCACAAATCGGGTCGATTTCAGTAACGGTAACGATAGAGCCAGCACCTCTGAAAGAAGCAGCAGTTCCTTTACCAACGTCTCCGTATCCGCAAACAACCACTCTTTTTCCAGCCAACATAATGTCAGTAGCACGACGAACCGCATCCACTGCAGATTCTTTACAACCGTATTTGTTGTCGAATTTAGATTTAGTAACCGAATCATTCACATTGATGGCTGGCATCACCAAAGTTCCGTTTTTCATTCTTTCGTATAATCTGTGAACACCCGTAGTAGTTTCTTCAGACAATCCTTTGATTCCAGGAACCAATTCCGGGTAACGGTCGAAAACCATGTTGGTCAAATCACCACCATCATCCAAAATCATGTTCAATGGTTTTCTGTCTTCACCAAAGAATAAGGTTTGCTCGATACACCAGTCAAAATCCACTTCGTTAAGACCTTTCCAAGCGTAAACCTGAATGCCCGCAGCAGCAATTGCAGCAGCAGCCTGATCCTGAGTCGAGAAAATATTACAAGAAGACCAAGTCACTTCAGCGCCCAAAGCGATCAAAGTCTCAATCAAAACCGCCGTCTGGATCGTCATGTGAAGACAACCTGCAATACGCGCACCTTTCAACGGTTGTTCGTTTTTGTATTCTCTGCGAAGCGCCATCAATCCCGGCATTTCAGCTTCCGCCAATTCAATTTCTTTTCTTCCCCAAGCGGCAAGAGAAATGTCTTTTACTTTGTAAGCCACAAAAGGCATCGTCGTAGTACTCATTTATATTATATTTGTTGTTATAAAATTTTCGGCAAATTTAGGCATTAACTTAGAAATTAAAAAACATTTGTTCATAATTATCAGTTGTTTAATACTGTAAAGTTTTAAAAATCAATAAAATAATTTTTTTCAGGAGCTCATCCCGCTATCCGTTCCCAATCTTTCGCGCCGAACAACGGCACAAAAGGATTTCCACTACTATCGGGGCTATAAATCAGAATCCGTTTCATGCCACTTCATAAAATCATAGACCACAATCCCGACACGCAAATCCTCGTCTGGAAAATCACGGAAACTTTTGAGGAGTTGTCTCAAGGCATGCCACTCAAGGAAAAGAGTGCTGTCCGGCTGTCGGGCATGAAATCCGAACTGCACCAACGCGCTTTCTTGAGTGTCCGGAAACTGCTTCAGCAAGCCGGTTATTCCGATTTCGATCTGCATTATGACGCATTTGGCAAACCGTATTTTGAGGATGGCAGGCACATCTCCATTTCGCATTCGCATGAATTCTCAACGATTATTCTGAGCAACCGCAATACAGGCATCGATTTAGAAATGCAGCGCGAAAAAATCAAAGTGATCGCGCACAAATTTGCCGAAGCCGAATCGGATTTTTTAGAACCGGAAGCTACTGATTACATTCAAAAACTGACCGTCATTTGGGGCGCCAAAGAAGCGATTTTTAAAATCCGCAACGAAACGGGCATCAGTTTTAAGGATCATATCAAAGTAGCTGCATTCGATATCGGGCAGAAACAAACTACCGCGATGTTAAATTTTCAGCAGAAGCATATCGCATTTGATATCTTTTTTGATGAAGTAGAAAATTTTACCTTAGTTTACGCTTTTGAAAAGCAATCAGTTTAAATCCCCAAAAATTTTGTGCCCCAACGCCTTTGCGAGCCCATGAAAAATCTTTATCACGATATCCTTCAATCAAAAACAGCCGGTAAAAAACTGCTCGCCATTCTGCTTGATCCGGATAAAATCGAATTGGGAAATATTCGGACATTCTGCAAAAAAATCATGGATTCTCCGGCAACTCATGTGTTTGTTGGCGGAAGCACCGTTGAAGGATCTATAGTCGATGCGCAGATTCTGGAACTAAAAAAACACATTCATCTGCCCATCTTGCTTTTTCCCGGGCATCCATCGCAAATTTCTGCTGAAGCCGATGGCATTTTGTTTTTGATGTTGCTCTCGGGAAGAAACGCGGAATACCTTATAGAACATCAGATTCAAGCGGTTCCCCTTTTAGAAAAAACCAATCTTGAAATCATTTCAACAGGTTACATCTTAATTGAAAGCGGCGCTGAAACTGCCGTAGAAAAAGTAAGCCAAACCAAACCTTTGTCAAGGAATAATAGTGCGTATGCGGCACAAACCGCCAAAGCCGGGGAATTTATAGGCAATAAGCTGATATATCTCGAAGCGGGAAGCGGCGCGCAATTACCGGTGCCATTAGCCATGATTGAATGTGTATCCAAAGCGATCAGCGTTCCGTTAATTGTTGGTGGCGGCATTCGTTCGCAACAGCAAATTAACGAAGCATATCAAGCTGGCGCTGACATAGTCGTTATCGGAACGGCTTTCGAGAATGATCTTAATTTTTTTATTACTTAAACCATGCTCGATTTTTTTCTCAATGCCTACAAAGACGCAACACTAACCCAAATCTTATTGGAATTTGCGGCATTCGTCTCGGGCATTCTCAGCGTATGGTTTGCCAAGAAAGAAAACATCTGGGTATATCCTACGGGGCTTATTGCGACAATCATCACTTCTTATTTGTTGTGGATTGCAGGCTATTTGGGCGATATGATGATCAATGCCTATTTCTCGATCATGAGTATTTACGGATGGTATCGTTGGGCGAAAAAGCAAGACAATGAAGTGCCTTTGGCCATCACAAGAACCACTGCAAAAGAAAAATTAACAGGCTTCCTGCTTTTTTTTATTACGATTTTTGTAGTTTTCGGCATCTATAAATTCTTTGGCTATACGATCAGAAAAGACAATTATATTGATATTTTTGCATCCGGGCTTTTTTTTACGGGCATGTGGTATATGGCCCTCAAGAAAATAGAAAACTGGACGCTCTGGATTATCGGTGATATCCTTGTAGTTCCTTTGTATGCCTATCGCGGATTGGGAATGTTGGCATTACAATATTTAATTTTTACAATTTTGGCTGTTTCAGCTTATTCAGAATGGAAGAAAATCTTAAACAACAACATTCAATCATCGCCAAAATAGCTCTGTTTGGTCCGGAATCAACCGGAAAAACCACTTTGGCAAAACAATTGGCTTCCCATTTCCAGACGGTTTGGGCGCCCGAGTTTGCCCGAGATTATTTGCAGCAAAAGTGGGACAATACCAAACAAATCTGCGAGCCTGAAGATTTGATGCCGATTGCTGTTGGACAGACGCGGTTGGAGAATGAAGCGCTACTCACGGCCAATCATTATTTGTTCTGCGATACTTGTTTGTTGGTCACTAAGGTTTTTTCTGAGATTTATTATAATTTTTGCGATCCGGTTTTGGAAAAGGCCGCCCGCAAACACAAATATGATTTGTTTTTCCTGACGGATGTAGACGTGCCTTGGGAAAAGGACGATTTGCGTGATGCTCCCGAGAACCGCGAAAGCGCATTGGCTGTTTTCAGACAGGCATTGATAGATTATGATAAACCTTACATTACCTTATCTGGTGATGCCGATACGAGATTGCAGAAAGCCATAAAAATCATTGAAGATCTCGAAAAAGCCAAAAGCATGGGATTCAATGCTCATGATTTTGTACAGATCTACAAAAAAGGCATATCGCTGGATCACATCAACAGCCATCTCGATATTTTCCGTCATGGTATCGCCAAAGCGATATTGGTCAGACCGGCTACCAAAAATGACGGCATTTTAAAGTTGGATGAAAACCAATTTCACGAATTTTCGGATTACTTCGATTCCAAAAAGGAAGATCTCAAATTACTCAAATTTGTGCCGGCTTCAGGCGCCGCGAGCAGGATGTTCAAATTCCTGAACGAATTCCTGAACGAATTTGACATCGAGAACGAAACCATCAACAGTTACATCAATAAAAAGAATTTATCGCATCTCACCGTCTTTTTGACAGGAGTCGATAAATTCCCGTTTTACGATACCATCGATACCATTCTCAGGGAATTGCATCCTGATTTTAAGCAATGGGAAAGCGATATGAAGCACTATCATTTCATTAAGTTGCTTTTGGACAGTGAATACTTCAATTTCAGCAACAAGCCCAAAGCCATCCTTCCGTTCCATAAATATGAGACACATACGGCGACGCCTATAGAGGAGCACCTCAATGAAAGCGCCTTATATGCCAGCGCGAAGGGCACTTCAAACCTCCATTTTACGATTTCGGACATTCATCAATCTCAATTTGAAAAAATCATTGAGAATGAAATCAGAAAGGTTGAAGATAAAACCCAGACGAAAATCAACATCAGTTTTTCTTTCCAGAATCCGTCTACCGACACCATTGCTGTGAGCCATGACAATGTTCCGTTCAGAAACGAAATGGGGAAATTGGTGTTCCGCCCGGCAGGTCACGGCGCCCTGATTGACAATCTGAACCAGATGGATGCGGACGTCATTTTCATCAAAAACATTGACAACGTCATCCAAAACCATATCGAGATCATTACGCTCTATAAAAAGGCACTTGCGGGAATTTTATTGCAATTGCAGCAGCGGGTTTTCGAGATATTGCGCCAGATTGAAAGCCAGAAATTGCAGGAAGAAAATATCAATGCCACCATCGAATTTGTTGAAAAAGAACTCAATATCGAAATCATCGAAGATTTTTCGAAATACACTATAGAGAATAAAATACTGTATATCAAGGACATTCTCAATCGTCCCATAAGGGTTTGCGGCATGGTAAAGAACGAAGGGGAACCGGGCGGCGGGCCATTTTGGGTGCGCGATGTCAAAGGCCATCTGTCGTTGCAGATTATTGAAACTTCTCAAGTCGATTTAAACAATCCATATCAGGCGAAAATCTTAAAGGAAGCGACGCATTTTAACCCGGTGGATTTAGTTTGTGCCATCAAAGATTTCAAAGGCAAAAGGTTTGACCTCAATGATTTTGTAGACCACGAAAGCGGCTTCATCGTCGATAAGAACAAGAACGGCAAAGACATCAAAGCCTATGAACTTCCGGGATTATGGAACGGCGCTATGGCCAAATGGATTACCGTTTTTGTCGAAGTGCCTTTGATTACTTTCAATCCTGTGAAAACCGTCAATGATTTGCTCAAACCCGCTCATCAGCCGCAATAATGGATTTGGATAAAGTCATAGCCGAATTAAACTACAAAGCAGTCCGAAGTTCCGGAGCCGGTGGTCAGAACGTAAACAAAGTGGCCTCAAAAGTCATATTGACCTTCAATGTGGAGCAATCACAAGGATTATCGGCTGAGGAAAAAACCAGAATCAAAACCAAGCTGGCGCCGCGATTGACTTCCGATTTTTTACTCATTTTAAATGGCGAAGAAGACCGCAGCCAACTTAAAAATAAAATTTTGGTCACCAAACGCTTTGTCGAAATCATCAAGACCGCTTTGATTGTTCCCAAAGCCAGAAAAGCGACGAGAACCCCGAGAGCCGCGATTGAAAAGAGAATCAAGGCCAAACGGACGAACTCTGAAACCAAACAATTTAGAAGAAAACCCAATGTTAATTCATCAGAGGATTAAAATAATTTCAATTATCAATTGTCAATTATCAATTATCAATTACATTTGTCGCGTCTCAAAGGGGTGCTCTAAATAACGAGCTGAGATTATACCCAACGAACCTGAACAGGTAATGCTGTTAAGGGAAAAAATGACAAAAAACGGAGTATACGCTGTACTTTGTCATAGGAAACAACCATCAATTTTAACCAAGAATAATGGCCCCTTTTATTCGTAAACTTTTACGAATGAAAACTTTATTCCCTTCTGATGCTACGGCATCGCTGCGAAAGAAACTTCTTGTCGCTACTTTTCTTTTTTCCGGTACCACTTTCGTGAATGCGCAACAGCTCGCCGACACGACGAAAGTCAATGCTTTGGAAGAAGTGCTGGTTTCGGCGGTTCGCGTCACCAAAAAAACGCCGGTCACGTTCAGTAACTTGTCCAAATCGGAAATCAAATCGAGGAATCTCGGGCAGGATATTCCGGTCATTATGAATTATTTGCCTTCGGTTGTCACGACTTCCGACGCTGGCAATGGTGTGGGTTACACCGGATTTCGGGTGCGTGGCATCAAGAATGTGAACGTGACGATTAATGGAATTCCTTACACCGAATCCGAAGACCAAGGCACTTATTTCGTCGATCTTCCCGATTTTACTTCGTCAGTGGAAAGTCTGCAATTGCAACGCGGCGTAGGGACTTCAACTAATGGTGCCAGTGCTTTTGGAGCGAGTTTGAATTTATTGACTGACAGTTATTCTAAGGAAAGTAAAGGTGAATTCTCCAATTCGTTCGGCAGTTTTGACACGCACAAACACACCTTGAAATTCAGTTCTGGATTATTAAACAACAACTTTGAACTTGCGGGAAGGGTTTCGAGCATCAATTCGCATGGCTATATCGATCGCGCTTCTTCAGATTTGAAATCGTATTTTCTGCAGGCAACCTACGTCGGAAAAACCACTTTAATCAAAGCGTTGCTCTTTGGCGGTAAGGAAAAAACCTATCAATCGTGGAATGGCATCGACAGCGAAACCATCAAAACCGACCGTACTTTTAATTCCTCTGGTTTGTATTATGACGATGCGGGCAATGTTCAGTTTTATGACAACCAGACTGATAATTACCAGCAGCACCATTTTCAGTTGCATTGGAATGAGAAAATCAGCGAAAAATGGACGACCAATTTAGCGGTTCATTACACTAAAGGCAATGGTTACTATCAAAATTATGAAGACGACACAACATTTTTAAAATACAATCTGACGCCGGTAGGTACAGAAGAAACCACCGATCTCGTCAACCAGAAATGGCTAGACAATGACCTTTACGGAACTACGTTTTCAGCGACTTACAAGAACGAAAAACTTCAGGTGATTTTTGGTGGCGGTTGGAACAAATTCCTAGGTGATCATTTCGGGAAAGTGAAATGGGTTGCTTTGCCTGTTGTTAATCCGTTACAGGGAAATTATTATGAAGATACTGCCGCCAAAACCGATGGCAATGTTTTCCTCAAAGCGAATTATCAGATCACTTCCAAAATTAATTTGTTTGGCGATTTGCAATACCGCAGGGTCAATTATAAAGCTGATGGTGTACAGCCACAATATGTTGACGATACCTTTAAATTCCTGAATCCCAAAGCCGGAATCACTTATGATCTGAATGCACAAAACGCACTCTATTTATCGTATGCTAAAGCCAACCGCGAACCCAATCGAACCGATTATGAGAACGGGAATCCAAAACCCGAAAAACTCGATGATTATGAATTGGGCTGGCGCCATCTTTCGGCGAAGGTAAAATGGAACGCGAACGTTTATTACATGGCCTACAAAAACCAACTGATCTTAACCGGAAACCTCGATGATGTCGGTAATCCGATCCGCTCCAACAGCGAGAAAAGTTACCGACTTGGGTTTGAAGTTGATGCAAACATAGCATTGACCAAACGATTGACGGTAAGTCCGAACATCAGTCTTAGTGAAAACAAAAACATCGACCTTAATGTGAATGGTGAAAACGCGGGAACGAAAGACATCGCTTATTCGCCGTCGCTGGTTGCGGGAAATATTTTAACCTACAAACCTTTGGAAAAATTGCAGATTTCGTGGCTGTTTAAATTCGTTGGGGAACAATATCTCAATAATATTGAATTGCCTGATGCGAAATTACCTGATTATGCAGTTCACGATCTGAATATAGCTTATGAAATCAAACCCAAATCAGTTTTCAAATCGATTGTATTCACTGGTTTGGTCAACAACGTGCTGGACAAACAATACATTTCCAACGGTTATATGTATGACGTGTATCCGTATTATTATCCGCAAGCGGGCACTAACTTTTTAGCAGGATTGACTTTGAATTTCTAATTGTAGACGCGAATGGTGCTGCTGTTTAAAACTTCCACGCGGTACGGAATCATACCGTATTGTGCTGCGGCAGTGCCGTCAAAAAGGCTGTAGGCATAACCGTCTTCGCAATTGCATTTGGCGCTTAACCCTTGAATGGAGAGTTTCGAGCAGGCAGTGGGCGCTTGGTTCGGGCAGTTTCCGTTCCAGGCGCGGTAATCGGTTCCGGCGACTTTCATCATGACGATATTGATATCGCCATCAACGGTAAACATGATCGGATTGGAATTAGAATTCAGTCCGCTGTAGCCGGGCAAATTTAAATTGATGGTCGCTGAAAAACTATAATTGGGCAAATACGGATTGTTGTAGGTTCTTCCTGAATCTTTCTCACAGCCGAACAACAAACCAATGACCATAAAGATTATAAAATATTTTTTCATAGATAAAAAAGTAGTGAATAATGATGCTAACAAATATAAATTAATTAAATTTGGCTTGGTTGCGATTAACATATAATTATTATCTAAAAGAAATTATAGTATCTTTGCCCACAAGGAATCCCGTAGACATGGGATTTTTTCTATTTATATAAATGACGGAAATTATGAGTGCAGTATCTTATTACACAGCAGAAGGATTAAAAAAATTAAGAGAAGAATTAGATTATTTGAAGAACGTGGCGCGCCCCAAAGCGTCCCAGGATATAGCAGATGCCAGAGATAAAGGCGATTTGTCGGAGAACGCAGAATACGATGCGGCTAAGGAAGCGCAAGGCTTGCTTGAGATGCGCATTGCCAAATTAGAGGAAGTACATTCGAATGCCCGACTGATCGATGAATCGCAATTAGATTTGTCCAAAGCTTTGGTGTTGTCGAATGTCAAAATCAAAAACCAGTTGAATGGTTTGGAGATGAAATATACTTTGGTCGCAGAAAGCGAAGCCGATCTCAAAACCGGAAAAATCTCCGTGACTTCTCCAATCGGAAGAGGATTGTTAGGAAAATCAGTAGGCGATGTAGCTGAAATTACCGTTCCTAACGGCGTTTTGAAATTTGAGGTTTTGGAAATTTCAAGATAATCACAATGTCAACGATATTCACTAAAATCATCAACGGGGAAATTACCAGTTATAAAGTAGCCGAAGACGATCGTTTTCTGGCTTTTTTAGATGTGAACCCGAACGCCAAAGGGCATACGTTGTGCATTCCAAAAAAAGAAGTCAACAAGCTTTTTGATATGGATGACGAGTCTTATTTAGGGTTGATGCAATTTTCCAAGAAAGTGGCAGCTGCTTTAGAAAAAACGATTCCGTGCAAAAGAATCGGAATGGCCGTTATCGGACTGGAAGTGCCGCATGCGCATGTTCACCTGATTCCGCTCAACGAAATGGATGAGATGCGTTTCCAGAACAAAGTGAAACTTTCGCACGAGGAATTTGAAGCTTTGGCGAAAAGCATCCAAGATAATTTATAAGAAGTTTTTTAAGCCCGAATTCAGGTTCGGGTTTTTTATTTAAACGACTTTTTCAAAAACCACTTGCATCGTCGTTCCTTTATTCACTTCAGAATTCAACACTTTTATTTTGCCTTTATGGTATTCTTCTACGATGCGTTTGGTGAGTGACAAACCCAAACCCCAACCGCGTTTTTTGGTTGTAAAGCCAGGTTCGAAGACGCTTTTGAATTGGTTTTTAGGAATGCCTTTTCCAGAATCCGATACTTTTATTTTGACGAATTTCCCGTCATCTTCAATCACTACGGCGAGTTTGCCTTTGCCTTTCATCGCATCGATCGCATTCTTTACTAAATTCTCAATCGTCCAGCTGTGCAAAGCCGGATTCAATGAAACCATGATGGGTTTTTTCGGTGCTTTAAAAGAGAAAACCACTTGTTTCGAAAAGCGCGACTGCAAATAATCATACGACTCTAAAGTTTCCTTGATGATGTCGCGTGGTTCCAATATCGGTTCGGATCCGATTTTAGAAAAACGATCCGTGATGGTCTGCAAGCGCATGATGTCTTTTTCAATTTCCGAAATCGTGACCGGATCGACATCGTCAGCTTTCATGATTTCGAGCCAGCCAATCAAAGACGATAGCGGCGTTCCAATCTGATGCGCGGTTTCCTTTGCCATCCCGGCCCAGAGTTTATTCTGCGTCGCCATTTTGGTGCTTTTGTAGAAATTGTAAACCAAGGCGCCAAACAAAACGATAATCAGCACGAGTGCAATCGGATAATATTTTAGTTTGTTAAGTAACGAAGAATCGCCGTAATACAAGTATTGGAATTTTCCGGGCACGTACTCAATCGCAATCGGGTCGTTCTGGTTTTTGAGTTTTGCAAGCAGCTCCTTAGCTTTTACTGTGTCTTCAAGAATGCTTTCGTCAATATTTTTAGTGCTGAGGATTTTGTTGTTTTCCGTTAAGATAATTGGGATTGTGGCATTCTGTATGATTTTCAGAGGCAGTTCTATATCAGCGTTGACATCGGCATTGTTGAGCGTTTTCTGCGCCTCGGCCCAATGCTCCATTTTGACGCGTTCTTCATTTTTGAAAATCTGGAAGAAAGTATAGGTGTTCCATAAGATCAAGGTGATGATTACAAACGAAGCGGCGATTAAAACCCAGCGTGTGATATTTTTTCTGTTCGAAAATTCCATAAGTCAATTTGAGCCATAAATATAAAGAAATAATTCTGTTGCGATTGTAAAATATGCCCGGCGAATCATTAAAAAAGGCTTAAACAGAAGTCCGTTTAAGCCTTAATCCTAATTTTTGAAGTGGTTATTTTTTCAAAACCCTCTGGATTTCTTCCTGCCCATTTTCGTATTTCATTTGCAAAAAGTAAAGCCCCGAACTTAAATCATTCAAGTTGATAGTGTTGTCGATGGGTTTCCCTTCTTTTAAAATGGTGCCTTGAATGTTGAGGATTTTGAAATGATTAATTTTTGATTCAGTATTTATCTGAAGTACATCAATTACCGGATTGGGATAAATAATAGCCGGTTTCATTGAAATTTCATCTCCAATCATTCTGGCCGCAGCTCCCCAAGTATAAGAATAGCCATTGGTTTTGTTCAGCAAATCGGGCGTCTGGTTTCCAGTACCCATGCTGCCGTTATTGAAGACGATATTGACCGATGTAGGCCCGACAATAGTGTATTTGTAAAAGCCATTCACATCAGCAACCATCGTATTTCCTGGCCAGGTGGTATTGGCGACACTTCCCGCCGGAATCGCATTCCAGTAATGGATTTTTGGTGCCACAGTCCAAGTCGTTGGCGGTTTGAAATAAACAGTCATAGAAGTTGGGCATCGGTTGGCCGGTTCTGCACTTAACCAAGCGTTATCGTAATAACGAATGCCTGCTGTGGCTGTTAAATCAGCGGTTTGCAATGTGCCGTCATTGAAAATGATGCTCGACGCACTAACTGCTGCCGGGAACGTAAATTTATACCAATTACCACAATCCAGAGTCATCGAAAACCCGGGCCAAGTTACAGCCGTAGCAGTTCCGGTAGTATTCCAATAGTAGATCTTAACCGCGCTGCCCCAATTGGCTGGTTTCTTGAAATAAACCGTAAAAGGCGTTGGATTGGTAAAAGTATACACTTCGGTTCTTACTGCTGTGCTTACACCGGATGTGTTTCTAACGAAGGCTTTCAACGTGGTCGTGCTCGTAATGGCTAATGATTTTGTTCCCACTGCAGATGCAGAAGCTGTTGTTGGTGTAGAGCCGTCTAAAGTATAGTAGATGGTTGAGGTATTTACGTTGGCAGTGAGCACAACATTTACAGTTGATCCGCTCGTAAACGTACCGCCAGCTTGGGATACCGTGAGCACAGGAGCAATGGCCGGACAACGGTTCGTTGGTTCAGAAGCTAACCAGGCATTGTCATAATAACGTAAGCCAGCAGTAGCATTTAAATCAGGAGTTTGCAATGTACCGTCATTGAATAACAAATTAGAAGCGCTTACGGTTGAAGGGAAAGTAAATTTATACCAATCGCCGCAATCCAATGTCATTGCTACGCCAGGCCAAGTGACTGCTGGAGCGGTTCCGGTTGGAGACCAATAATAGATTTTGACGGCCGCATTCCAATTCGTTGGTTTTTTGAAATAGACCATGAAAGTAGGCGGCGTGGTAAAATTATAAACCTGACTGCTTACAGCAGAACTAACTCCAGCAGTATTTCGAACAAATGCTTTTAAAGTTGCCGCGCTTGTAATGGCCAATGATTTTGTACCTATCGCAGAAGCAGAAGCCGTTGTCGGTGTTGAGCCATCCAAAGTATAATAGATGGTCGAAGCGCTGTTGTTGGCCGTTAATACGACATTGACAGTAGTTCCGTTGACAAAACTTCCACCAATTGGTGCAATCGCTAAACTTGGTACATCCGTCACGGTTTCTCTTTCCCAAACGGCATAATCGGTTCCGGAGGTTTTTAAAACCCAACCGGTTCCGGGATTCCACAATCCTGGGCCGATTTTCACCACGACTTTATTGTCAATAGTGGCTGAATAAAACGAACTTGCATTCGAAACGACAACGGAACTGTATGCATTAATACCATTGTTTCTTCTGATCGCCATGAGTTTGTCAATCGCTGCCTGATTCGAAGTATAAGCCACCGTCACACCGTCTTTGCTGAAAGTCCCGCCAAAATAATGCGGAAAGAAAACACACGGAATGCCCGGATGCGTCAGGATGAATGCGTAACCTTTCATGATATTGTCGCTCGTTACAAAACTGCCTGGTTTCACAAAAGTATCGTGGTTGTCAATGAAAGTAACGGCTTTGTCCGCATAACCAAATTGTCCTGCCAATCCAGGATTTCCCGAAAGTGCGGCATAATTCCCACTGTTAATCGCGGGTTGCAAAGCATTATAATACAAAGCAAAATCAAACGCAGCCGATCTGCTTCCGGTCCCGTTAATCCAAGATTTTAAGGTTGCAGAATTGCCGTCCCAATATTCTCCAACAGAAGCATAAGGCGATGAGGAATTGATGTAATCCCCAAAAAACCCTGCAGAAAACCCTTTCGCCACATCCCAACGCCAGCTGTCAAATCCTAAAGCTTTGAGTCTTGTGAGGTATTCTTTGACGCCGTTTTGTACTTGTAAATTGGTATGATCCAAATCTCTTCCGCCATTAAAATCTTCTCCGGTGTCCGGAGTTCCGCAAGGCCTGACGCCTGTGATGGTTCCAAAATTAGCTTCGTCATTGCTCGTTATCGAATGGCAATCCCAAGTAGGATTAGTAAAATCAGTCCAATTAGTGGTGCCGCCTCGATGATTCACCACAATATCCGCCATCGGATGGATTCTCGGTGTGCTCGTGTTGAAAGCCGTCAATAAGGCTCTCAATTGCGCCTCCGAACCATAAACGGTCTGTGAGAAATTGAAGAGTTCTGTAGGAATATAGCCCACGCCGCCAGTCGATCTGCTAGGTGGTGGCAACCAGATGACATTAAAACCGGCAGTAGCAAAATTGCCCGAACGGTTTTTTAAATAGTTGTAAAGCCCGCCTTCATTGGCTACAGGTAATTGCGTATGCACGTCCCAGCCAAAAGCTTGTAACATGATGTCATTTACGTTGGTCGAAGATTGCGCTTGGATTGCTGATAAAGAAACGACGCACCAACATGCCATCGAAAAGACAAACTTTTTTAAAGATAATTTTGGGTTCATTTTAAGGTCGGTTAGGTTTAGAATTGCGTTTAATTTTTATGAAATTAACAATAAAATTCAAATATTTTTAAGAGCTTCTTTGAATAATGTGTTTTTATGCTGTGAAAAATCAACTAAAACGTTATAGTTGCCTCAATTGTTGATAAAAAAATGTGTTGCCTTTTGCGGCTAGAATTTTTAGAAGCTTAATCCTGCTGTACGTTCATATCTTTTGCGGCGAACGCCGCCGCAAAAGGATAACCACTGCCATCAGGGCTAGGGCATTCCGTAAATCACACGAATACTTTTCAACAAACAGCCATCTTATCAACAGCAATTCCTGTGGCGTATTCCTATTTGCTATTTTTGTCGAAACCGAACAAAATCATGCTTAGCATCGAACCCAAAGACTTAACGCCACTCAAACTTCAAGCTTATTTGCAAAGTGCTGTTGCGCCGCGTCCAATTGCGTTTGCAAGTACCTTGAGTGCCAGCGGAAAACCTAATCTTTCGCCGTTCAGTTTTTTCAATGTGTTCAGTTCCAATCCGCCGATTCTGATTTTTTCACCGGCACGCCGCGTCCGCGACAATACGACCAAACATACTTTGATCAATGCGGAAGCGACAAGAGAAGTTGTCATCAATATTGTGAACTATGATATTGTGCAGCAGGCTTCCTTGTCGAGTACCGAATATGCTGATGGTGTCAATGAGTTTGTAAAATCCGGGCTTACGCAAATTCCATCCGATATTGTAAAACCTTATCGCGTGAAGGAATCTCCGGTACAGTTCGAATGTAAAGTCAATGAAATTATAGCGCTCGGAACAGAAGGTGGCGCGGGAAACTTAATCATCTGTGAAGTTGTCAAAATTCATATCGACGAAAAAATCCTCGATGCGAACGGCAACATAGACCAACACAAAATCGATCTCGTGGCGCGCTTGGGCAGCAACTGGTATTCGCGTTCCAACCAAGGCTTGTTTGAAGTACCGAAACCCATTGCCAATCTTGGGATTGGTGTCGATGCGATTCCGGATTTCATCAAGAAAAGCAGCATTTTCAATGGTAATGATTTAGGAATGTTGGGCAATATCGAAGCCTTGCCTACGCCGGAAGAAGTTGCTATATTTGTAAAGGAAAATTTTGCTGTCAAAGGCATTTTAAGTGGTGATGATGAGATTAAAATTCATCAGAAAACCAAAGAATATCTTAACCAACAAGATGTGATTTCAGCCTGGAAAGTCTTGCTGGCCAAAACAGTTTCAAAAAAATAATCAACAATAAAATTTTTAGCAGATGGAAGTTACAGGGAAAATTAAAATGATCGATACCACCAAAGAAGTGGGTTCGTCAGGATTCAGAAAAAGAGATGTGGTCGTGACTACAGATGAGCAATATCCACAACACATATTGGTGCAGTTCGTACAGGACAAATGCGATTTGCTCAATGGTTTCGCTGTAGGTGAAGCCGTGAAAATCGATATCAATTTGAGAGGAAGAGAATGGGTCAATCCACAAGGAGAAACCGTTTACTTCAACACCATCCAAGGTTGGAGAATTGGAAAACTTCAAGCCGAAGCACCACAACAAGCACCGCCAATGCCAACGGCTCAAGCTTTTGAACCGGCCCCGAGTTTTACCGAAGAAGAGCACGACGATTTGCCTTTCTAAGATAAAGAAGAGACAAAGCTTATATAGAAAATCAGAAATTAGCAACGACTAGTTTCTGATTTTTTGTTTAGTATATTGCCGACAAATTGTAATTCCAATGTATCACGTTTCTAAAGCACTTTATTTTCCGGCAGTTGAAACCGCTTCTCCAGAAGGCATTCTTGCTTTTGGTGGTGATTTATCGTCTGAGCGGTTGCTGTTGGCTTATAGAAGCGGCATTTTTCCGTGGTTTGAAGACAATCAACCGATACTTTGGTGGTCGCCTAACCCTAGAATGGTGTTGTTTTTAGACGAACTCAAAGTGTCGAAAAGCATGCGCAATGTTCTGAATCGCGGCTTATTCAGAGTCACTTTCAACCAAAATTTCAGGGAAGTGATTTCGAATTGTAAAAACGTCAAACGCGATGGGCAGACCGGTACATGGATTACCAATGAAATGATTGAAGCGTATTGTAAACTAAACGAACTTGGCTTTGCAAAATCAGTTGAGGTTTGGGAAGGCGAGCGTTTGGTGGGCGGTTTGTATGGTATCAATCTGGGTCATATGTTTTGTGGCGAAAGTATGTTTTCGCTGGTGTCGAATGCTTCGAAAGCCGCTTTCATCAGTTTGGTGAATCAATTGAAATCAGAAAATTACCGCTTGTTGGATTGCCAAGTTTATAATGAACATCTCGAAAGTTTGGGTTGCCGTGAAATCGACCGAATGGAATTCATGGCAATATTAAATGGAAAACCTATTTAGTTTTTTTCCAGCAATCCGCCATATGATCATCAACCATTCCGGTGGCTTGCATGTGCGCATAAACTACCGTTGAGCCTACGAACTTGAAACCGCGTTTCTTTAAATCTTTACTAAGAATATCTGAAATTTCAGTAGTGGCTTTAATTTCTGATGTCGATTTCAGGTTGTTGACAATCGGTTTGTGGTTTACAAATCCCCAGATGTATTTGGAGAAACTACCGAATTCTTCCTGCACTTTTATAAACGCAATGGCATTAGCAATCGTGCCTCGAATCTTAAGCTGATTGCGTATGATACCTTCATCCAACAACAATTGCTGTACTTTCGGTTCTTCATATTGTGCTACTTTTTTATAATCAAAATCATCAAAAGCCTTGCGGAAATTGTCGCGTTTTTTGAGAATCGTATACCAACTCAAGCCGGCCTGAAAGGTTTCCAGAACCAGGAATTCGAATAATTTGTCATCGTCGTAAACCGGATTTCCCCATTCGTTGTCGTGATAATCGCGGTATAAATCATCCTTTTCGCACCAGGCGCAGCGTATTTTGGTTTCCATTTAGTTAGCGTGAATGTATTTTTCAATTAAACTGTGTCCGAGATAAATCAACGGTGTCAATAAGATGGCAATGATGAGTTTCACAAAATAACCCGTAAAAGCCGATATAATAAAAACTTCGGTCGTCATTTTGCCGGTCATCCAGAAGGCAATGCCGAGCACGATGAAACTATCAAAAAGCTGTGAGATTACTGTCGAACCGGTACTTCTGAGCCAAATCATTTTGTTGCCCGTTCGGTTCTTTACAAAATGAAAAATGCTCACATCGATTAATTGTGACACCATAAACGCGGTGATGCTTCCTACAATGATCCACATGCTTTGCCCGAAAACGGCGGTAAATTGAGCGTCGCTGACCAGATTCGGGCCATTCACGGCAGGGATTTTTAATGCTGCATAGAGCAATACAAAGCAATAAGCAATCAGGCTTGCGGTGATTAAAGAAAGTTTGCGTACGCCTTTTTCCCCGAAATACTCATTGATCAAATCGGTAGTTACAAAAACGACCGGCCAAGGCAATATGCCCACACTCATGACGGCTGAACCCACATGAATCAGTTTTCCGCCAATCAATTCTGCGACTACAGCGTTGGTGATGAAAATGCCCGCGAGTACAACATATACGGTGTCTTTTTTGGATTTAAACATGGCTAAATTTAATGAATCGAATTGTTCCTAGCTACTTTTTGGTAAAAAAAAACCTCGATACATTTACGAATCGAGGTTTTTTCGGTAAAGAAATTTTTAGTGGTGTCCCCAACCGATAATGTTGTAAGCGACACTTTTTGGTTGTCCGTTTCCGTAGGCTACACCGATATCGCGGATGGCTTTGATGCGGTCTCTTTCGAGGTTCACATCAATTTCCATTTTGTAGTTCCATTCTCTTTTGTCGATTTCCAGTACGCGTTTTCCGATTTTGTCGTTTAACGCTTTAGCTTCTTTGTAGCAAGACGCTTCAGGATCAATGGAACTCAAGATACCACCCACTTCATTCGCCGTTTCCCAGCTTTGGTTGGCGTTCCATTTGGTGTTGGCTTCACTCATTTTGAGTTTGCAATCGCGTTCGATATACTTTTTCCACAAAGGAGCTACCGCCGCCATACTTTTGTTGTAGCATTCCGTAGCTTCTTCAGGCACAGAGGTCAGTTTCATTAGAGCGCCTTCGAAATTCGATTGAGATTCCAGAGCTTTAGCCTCATTGATAATCTGACCGCATCTTTCATTGTAGTAATTGATGATTTTGGTTTTGGCTCCGGAAACGAAACTCTGAATTCCGGCATCGTTGGGTTTGATGTTCTTGATGGCATCCATGTAAGCTTTGGTTTCATTGATTCCGACGCCTTTTACAGTCACGGTTTGCGTGGCGTATTTTTTTCCTTCGTAGCCGTCACCGATGTAAAAATTTACATTTAAAGTTAACGCGGTCATCGGAGGAGCCGTACCCAACAGATCTTTAGTAGCCACATCAATATCCGGCGTAATGATAAATCTGGAGTTGGCATTGCCTGAAATTCCATTGGCCGTAACGATTTGGTTTAGTTTATTCATTAACATGTTCGAGGCACCTGAAGGCAAACCTTCGAGTTGGTCCGGAACATAAGGAGTAATGGAAACTCTGCCCAGAGCACCGGCACTCGTAGAAGATTCCTGAGCCATCGTTAAAGTGATAAATCCAAGTACTGCGACGCAGCAAGTGATTTTATGGATTAAATTTTTCATAGTGTTTGATTTTTATTTTTCGCCCAAGACAATAACGGCTTGTCCTAAACCTTTCATCGTTAATTTATTGGTAATGCTATATGGCGGTGCTTTTAGGAAAGTCTGAAGTCCTTTCAGGAAACCTCTTGCGTCAGTCGCTTTTCCTGTAGCATCATACAAAGGAATACGAACTTGCTCATACAATTGCATCCCTTCGGTAGAATCGGTTAAGCTGTATCTTCCTTTAACAGTATTGGCAGTCATCCAGTCTTCTATGATGGTGCCCAATTCTTTTCCGTCATATTCTTTTTCAAGATCATCCGGCCACGAATCAAACTTCTTGATTCTTACGATGATTTCACGACCATTGGCAAACATATCATCAAAATGGGCTTGCAATTGTGCGTTAAAATTGTCTATATGCGCCAAAACCGCTTCTTCTAACAATACTGGTAATTCAGCAGAAAAAGAAGGTGCCCCGGTTCCGCTATCTCCGGCAATTTGTTTGTCGGTATAAGCATCCAATCCTCTTAAAGTGTAGCTTACGGATTTTTTTGGGCCTGTGGTATTGATCGTGTAGGTCAATTCCATAATGATGTCGGCCTTCGCTACTTTCTTCAATTTGTCAATGGGTGATTCCGCTACACCAGCACCAGTTTTAGAACTCAACATCGCGTTTTCAGCGCTTTCAGATTCTAAGGTTTTCAATGCGGAAGACATGTCTTTCAACGGAAAACCACGGTCCATCATTAAGGTATTAATTTTAGCGATAACCTGAACCAAGGCAGCGTTTTCCTGAAATGCCCTTTTTAAATCAGGGATTTTAGTCACGGTTCCCTGGTTGTTGTACGAAGTCATATAGCCATTGGTACTGCACCAAACATCGCTTGGCACTACCATAATGGTCGGTTTTTTAGCCTGTCCGAAAGCAAAGCTTAGACATAGGACGGCTAATAGTGTAACTATTTTTTTGAATCGATTTTTCATCATGATATACTGCTTTATTGTTTAATAATACCGTCAGCGATTAATTTTGCTTTGAGTTCTGAACGAAGTACCCTTACGATAAATCCGTTGGTGACGCTGCCACGGCCTTTTTTTCTGTCACGGCTTACTTTGTCCAGAATTCTCTCGTCACGAAGTGAAATGTAGTTTTTAAATTCCCCGCCATCAGCAAAAAATTTGTTGAAATAATCTTCATATTTCTCTTCGGCATTGACTTCAAAAATCAAAGGTTTTTGTTTGCAGTCCTGTTTGCCTTCTATCAGACCGTAGAAAATGATGTCGCGGATGGCGTTCTTTTTCGCTTGCTCTACAGCATCAGATCGGTTTCTACCATTTCCCCATGCCTTTACGGTGGCTGAACCATCTCCTTCAACGCCCATACATTCTGTTTTGTATCCGTAATTTCCGGCGATTTTCTTTTGTGAATAGATTGCCGAAGTAGACAACAATATTGCAAAAAGTGCTATTTTAAGTTTCATATCGTTTTATTTTTAAAATCCAGAAGATAATCCTTTAATAATTCCTGCCGCTTCCAAATCTTTGCGCAAAGCATCTTTTTGAACCGAAACAATCACGCCGATTTTATATTCTTTACCGACTTTTACACGGTCGTTTGCATCAACATTTCCGTCTGAAGATTCAGAAACGTATTTCATATATTTTCCGCCTTCTTCAAAGAAAGGATCAAAGAAATCAGCTTTTTCTTCCTCAATATTTGGGTTTGAAGCCAAGGCTCTTTGCGAAGTGCAGCCTTGTCCGCCACCAGAAAAACCTTTGAAGATTACACCGTGAACGGCATTTTTCTTAGCTTGAGTAATCGCAATATCTGCTTTTTTGGAATACGACCAAACTTTGATAAGGTAAGTTCCGTCTTTGCCAATACCGGCGCATTCGACCTCATAACGCCATTCTCTTGTGGCTTTGTCGGCTTTCTTTTGTTTTCCTGATTGCGCGAAAATAGCAGTCGTAAATACTAAAAGCACCAGGGTCATTAATTGTTTCGTTTTCATTTTTGTTTGTTTTAAATTATTATTTTCCTTTCTTTTGGACGATCAGCATTCCGGAATAAAACGTTCCGCCACTGGTTTTTTTGAAGAAAGTCCTGTCGGTCGCGCTGTTTGGGTTTTCTTCGTCAGCACCATAACGGTTGTCCCATATCGGTTGGCTGTCGTCAACTTTTAGAGAACCTACCACTACATATTCGGTTTTGCCGTTTTTGTCTTGACGCTGTTCTAGCACATCAAATTTTGATTTTTCGGTCAATCCTTCCTTCAAACCGATTTTGGCGGTGATGGGTTCGCCGCTGTATAAAGGCGTTTTGGTTTTGAACTCATCATGGTTTTTCTGAAGTTTTACAATGACCGCATCAATGGCTTTAATGGTTGCTTTTTCGATCAGTTCTTCTTCAGTCTTCTTGGTGAAAACGGTGGATTGCACATCAGCCCAGGAAGTATCCGAACCAATAAGTTCGAATTTAAAAATGTTGGAATCCTCAAAAGCTTTCTTTTTTTCGGCCGTAATGGTTTTGTCATCCGCCCAATAATCGTTGTAGAAAATCGCAGCCACTTCTTCATTCCAAACCAAGCGGTAGAGATAAGCATTCGTTTTTACCACATATCCTTTACCGGCCACACTTACTGCGCCTGCGGTTAGGGTAGCGGTATCAGCAACGCCACTGATGCCTGCAGAACTGGCAACACTGCCGATTTTGTCAAGCCAGCCGTTTACTTTTTTGGCCACTTCTTCTTTTGATACGTAGTTGTAATCATTGACCAAAACAAAGGTGTTCTTAATCAATTCTTCCCCAGCATCCGCAACAGCATCCAAACCTCTTTGGCTTGCTTTCGCTTTGGCAATATCAAGTGCGGCAGCATCGTAACTTCCGCGGCTTTTGATCAGATCCATATTGAAGCCACCTCTAGCAGATCGGTTGAACCATTTGGCGACAACATCTCTTGCCACATGGTTGTTTTCAAGAAAAGCAGTAATATTTCCGGATTCATCTTTTGCATTGGTGGTTGGAATGACACGGCTTCCGAGGTTGTGGTCGTTAAATTTTTCCGGAATTGGGCCTTTTTCAAACGATGCTCTAATCACATTCGCGTAAGGTCGGCTTTGGTCATCAATCATTAAAGTGTAAAGCGAACTTCTACGGTATTTTGTGATAGGATTTGTTGCTTCTGTCTGTGCGGTTATTGAGGCAGTATAAGAGAATACGGCAATAACGAGTAAGATATTTTTCTTCATCAATGTTCAGATTAAAATAATTTTCCAATAGAAAATTGGATTACAGCATTGCTAGCTCTGTTGTTGTCTCCTAAGTATCCTAAATCTGACAATCCTAAATTATATCTTGCTTGAAAAAACACACCATTATTTAATTCATACTCTAGTCCGGCATCCAAACCAAAATCTATAGTTTTTATATCTTCAATTTTCTCGTTAGAATCATTGGTTTTGTATTTCCCAGAAACTAGGAATCCAATTTGCGGGCCTGCTTCTAAACTCAAGCTTTTAGCGATTGGAAATTTTGCCAATACCGGAAGCGTGATATAGTCTATTTTAAGCCTTCCGCCACCATCACTTGTCACACTGGCTCCTTGACCTGAATAGAGCAATTCGGGTTGTATTGAAAATTTGTCATTAACAATGACTTCGGCAACCAAACCTGCATGGATACTTGTTCTGATAGCTACATCTTTAGCATCACCCATAAGGTTTGCCACGTTTAGACCGCCTTTGATACCGAGTTTGATGCCTTCCTCACGCTTGTCTTTTTGGGCATTCACTGCCAGAACGGAGCATAATGCAAATAATAAAATAAATGTTTTTTTCATAATTCGTTTTGTTTTGATTCTTGTAATAATGTTTGTTTTTTTGTTCTGAATCACAAGTTTATGACATTTTTTTAACATACGCAATTAAATACGGAAATGCAGTAAATACGGGTGCTTTTTGTGTGTAAAACACTATATAGTCTATAGAAAAAAGTACGTTTTGTATAATGTCCATATATTGTTTTAAAGTACTCACTTCATAGCGGGATTTACATTTTTTTATCCGTAATTTTAATGGAATAACGGTAGATTAAAAGCAATGAAATGGTACTGGAAAATTCTTGTCGGTTTGGGTTGTTTTGTAATGCTAATCGTATTGCTGAACATCGGTCTCAATTTGTGGATTAAATTCCAATTGCCCAAGAGAATCAACAACGAAAATGATTCGGCCTATTCTGTTACTTATAAAAACCTTGAAGTTTCTTTGTTAAATAGCAACATACTTGCCACGGATGTCATTATTGTTCCTAAAGCGGCATTAAAAGACACGCTTCAAAAAGCCGGTATTTATGCAAAAGTTCGGACTATCGAGGTTAAAGGTTTTAAAAGCTGGGACTTGGTTTTTCGGGATAAAATTAAAGCCGAAAGCATCATCATTGATCAGCCTAAACTGATGCTTTACAAGAAAAATGAAAAAGTAATCAACGATTCCAAAAGCATTCGTAAATCGGTGGTGGCGCCGTTTGAAAAAATCATAGCCGTGCCCAATATTTTCCTGCATCATGGCGATTTGAAAATCATGTATGTTAAGAATAACACGCCGATTTTAAGCGTTCATAACATTAACCTCCAACTTGATGGGATTCTGATTACGGATCATATTCTCGAACAAAAAATTCCTTTTCAATTTAGGAATTATAAGCTTAGTTGTGACCGTCTTTACTATCGTCCGAATGCGTTTTATCATATTCGCACTAAACGAATTAAAGCTTCGAAAACCGATTTTAAAGTGCGCCATTTTGAAATGATTCCGGAATATTCACGGCGTGCGTTTGTTGCGAAAATTCCAAAAGAGCGCGATCTTTTTACGGTGCTTTGCGACTCCATTTCCGCTTCTAAAATCGATTGGGGTTTTAACGGAAATGATTTTTTCTTTCACAGCAATACCGTTGCTTTAGATCTTGTAGCTGCTAATATTTACCGTTCTAAACAACCGGCGGATGATCTGAATAAAAAGTATCTGTATAATAAATTGTTGCGCGATTTAAAGTTCGATTTGAAAATAGACACCCTTAAAATCCGCCGTTCGATGTTGGAATATGAAGAGCAAAAAGCATCGGAAGCCGTTTCGGGAAAACTTAGTTTCAGCCAATTCAATTTAACGGCAAACCATATTTGTAGCGGTTTTAAAAAACAAAAACTGCCGGATCTTAACATCAAAATCAATTGCAGGTTTATGAATGTATCGCCTCTTGCCATCGACTGGAAATTTAATGTTATGGATCAAAGCGACGGTTTCCAAATCAAAGGAACATTGAGTCATTTTGATATCGATAAGATTACGCCTTTCAGCAAACCACATCTCAATGTTACAGCCAAAGGTTTGATGGATGAAGTGCATTTCAATTTTACAGGAAATGACCGACATGCTGCTGGGGATTTTGCTGTGAAATATGACGATCTTAAACTGGCCATCTACAAAAAAGACGATCGTAAAAAGAAAAACAAATTGCTGACTTTTGTGGCCAGTATCTTCGTCAAAAAAGACACGAAAGAGAAGGTCAAAGACGCGCATATTGAAGTGGAGCGCATCCCCGAAAAATCATTTTACAACTTGCTGTGGCGAAGTATCGCAGAAGGGTTGAAGAAAATTTTAGTATAAAAAAATCCCGTCTCATATTCACAAGACGGGATTTTTATATTAAGGCTTGGATGGATTATCCTAAAGCAGCTCTTTTGAAACCTGTAACAGTCAAATTAGCATCTACCGACTTGATGTAAGCGGCAACGCTCATAGAACTATCTTTGATATAATCTTGGTTTACCAAAGTATTGTCTTTGAAGAAACGGTTAAGTTTTCCTTTAGCGATATTGTCTAACATAGCTTCCGGTTTGCCTTCCTGACGCAATTGGTCTTTAGCGATTTCAATTTCTTTAGCAATCGTATCGGCATCAACACCGTTTTCGTCTAAAGCGATTGGGTTCATCGCTGCAGCTTGCATCGCCACGTTTCTTGAAGCTTCTTCAGCGCCGTCAACGTTAGCAGAAAGGGCTACCAATGTAGCAATTTTGTTTCCAGCGTGGATGTATGAGCCTACGAAAGCACCAGACAATCTTTCGAAAGAACCGATTTCGATTTTTTCTCCGATCACTCCGGTTTGCTCTATTAGTTTTTCAGCCACAGTGATTCCGTTGAAATCAGCCGCCAAGAAAGTATCTTTTGAAGTGTGTTGCAACGCAAGATTAGCCAAATCGGTAGCCAATTTTACGAAACCTTCGTTTTTACCTACGAAGTCAGTCTCACAGTTTAGTGTGATCACGATACCTTCTTTTTTATCAGCGCTTACTACAGCGATGGCAGCACCTTCGGTAGATTCTCTGTCCGAACGGTTGGCCGCTACTTTTTGTCCTTTTTTACGTAGGTTTTCAATCGCTAAATCGAAATCTCCGTCTGATTCAACCAATGCTTTTTTGCAATCCATCATTCCGGCACCGGTGATGGTTCTTAATTTATTTACGTCTGCAGCAGTAATTGTTGCCATCATTTTTGTTTTTTTAAAGTTTATAAAAAAAGTCGCTTTGTTGAGAATGGCTACTAAAGTAAACATGCATCAGCAAAACGACTTTAACTAAATGTTATTTATTCTTCTGTTTTTTCTTCTTCAGCTTCAGGAGCAGCTACTTCAGCTACTTCTTCTACTGCCGGAGCAGCTTCTACCGCTGGAGCTTCTGCTACTACTTCTGCAGCCTCGTCAGCTACTTCTTCAGTTTGCTCATCCACGATGGCGTCAGCATTTCTGTTTGACAAACCGTCGATTACCGCAGCAGTTACTAATGATAAGATTTTATCGATTGATTTAGAAGCATCGTCGTTGGCTGGGATAACGTAATCCACTTCACGTGGATCAGAGTTAGTATCCACCATGGCGAAAACTGGAATGTTTAATTTTTGTGCTTCTTTAATTGCGATGTGTTCCGCTTTTATATCAACTACGAACAATGCAGCCGGAAGTCTAGACATATCGGCGATTGAACCTAGGTTTTTCTCTAATTTAGCACGAAGACGATCTACCTGCAAACGCTCTTTTTTAGAAAGGGTCATGAATGTTCCGTCTTTCTTCATCTTATCGATAGAAGCCATTTTCTTAACGGCTTTACGAATCGTAACGAAGTTGGTCAACATTCCGCCTGGCCATCTTTCCGTGATGTAAGGCATATTGGCAGATTTTGCTTTTTCAGCAACGATATCTTTTGCTTGTTTTTTGGTAGCTACGAATAAGATTTTTCTACCTGATGCAGCGATTTTTTTCATGGCTTCGTTAGCCTCTTCAATTTTCGCTGCCGTTTTATATAGGTTGATAATGTGAATTCCATTACGTTCCATATAAATGTAAGGAGCCATGTTCGGGTCCCATTTTCTGGTCATGTGTCCGAAGTGTACACCTGCTTCCAGTAATTCTTTTACTTCTACTTTTTGTGACATTTTTTTCTTAGTTTACGTTCTGTTGAATTAGCAATTTCTAAGTAGCTCTTGCGATGGTCTTAAAAATTTAGATGCTAAACTAATTTCCTGACGAATCAGGACAACAACAACATTGTTTTTAAATTTACTAATCTGAAGTCTTGTCCGATAAAGACAAGACAGGCAATATTAACGTTTAGAGAACTGGAATCTTTTACGCGCTTTTTTCTGACCGAATTTTTTACGCTCTACCATTCTTGGATCTCTTGTCAACAAACCTTCTGGTTTCAAGATTGCTCTGTTTCCTTCGCCAACTTCACACATGACGCGCGCCAAAGCCATACGTACAGCTTCTGCTTGTCCTGTTGAACCACCTCCGTATACGTTTACTTTTACATCGAAGTTGTTTACGTTCTCTGTCATAGACATCGGTTGTAATACTTTGTACTGTAAAGTAGCCGTTGGGAAATAAGTTGCGAATTCTTTTTTGTTCACCGTGATTTTACCCGTTCCTTCAGAAACGTAAACACGTGCAACAGCGGTTTTTCTTCTACCGATTTTGTGAATTACTCCCATTACTTAAGATCGTTAAGGTTAACAGTTTTAGGTTTTTGAGCGCCTTGTTTGTGCTCAGGACCTACAACAACATTTAGATTTCTGAAAAGCTCAGCGCCCAATTTGTTTTTAGGCAACATTCCTTTCACTGCTTTTTCTACTAAAGTAGCAGGGTTTTTTGATTGCAATACTTTTGCAGTCAAGGTTCTTTGTCCTCCTGGATACCCTGTATGACGCATGTAAATTTTGTCATCCATTTTAGTACCTGTAAGGTTGATTTTTTCTGAGTTGATAACAATTACGTTATCACCACAGTCTACGTGCGGTGTGTAACTTGGCTTATACTTACCTCTTAAAATCATAGCGACTTTTGAAGCAAGGCGTCCCAAGTTGTGACCGTCAGCATCTACAACAATCCACTCTTTCGAGACGTTGGATTTGTTCGCTGAAATTGTCTTGTAACTTAATGCGTCCACAATAATTAATTTAAATTAAACATTCCATCCCCAATAAAGGGGTTGCAAAAGTACATTATTTTATTTTAAATCCAAATAGCTGTAAAAGATTATTTTAAGGTTTTTTTTCGGCGGGATTATTTTTTTGGAAATGAAGCCGATAACCGTCAGAAACCGCAGTTTTGCCTAGCCCCGATTGTAGCGAAAATCCTTTTGGGCCGTTGTTCGGCGCAAAAGATTGTAACGAAAAGCGGGAAACAGCTCTTAAAAAAAACATTCCCTTAACGCTTTGTGCGGATTTATCAGGATTGTTTTGTTATTTTTACGGTTCAAATTCTCGTCTTATGAAAGCCAAAGCCACTTTAAAACAAATCGCCAAAGAATTGCACGTTTCGGTGTCTACCGTTTCGAAAGCACTGAATGACAGCCCGGAAATCAGCGAACAGACCAAAGTCAAAATTCAGGAATACGCCAAGCTTAAGAATTACAAGCCCAACGTGATCGGTCTGAACCTCAAAAACAGGAAAACCAAAACCATTGGTGTGATCATTCCTAATATATTGAACCCGTTTTTCGCGAAGGTGTTTACCGGCATCGAAAAAGTCGCGGAAGAAAAAGGCTACAACGTGATTACTTGCATTTCTAACGAATCGCTCGAGAAGGAAATCAACACGATGGAAGTGTTGAACAACGGAACCATTGACGGTTTTATATTGTCGGTTTCCGAAGAAGCGCAGAAAAAACAGGAATACAATCATTTCAATGAAATCATCAACAGCGGAACGCCGATCGTGATGTTCGACCGGATTTCGGATGAAGTCGCTTGTGATAAAGTCATCGTCGATGATTTCGATTCGGCCCGAGACGCGACGGAACATTTGATCCGTTTGGGTTGTAAAGACATTGCTTTGTTTTCTTCGATTGACAATTTGAGCGTGGGAAAACTTCGCGCAGACGGTTATTTCAAAGCATTGGAAACTAATAAAATTAAACTAAACCAAGAGATTATTGTCCGTACGCATTCCGAAACAGACTTCGATGCTAAAGCACAGGCCATCTTCGACGACCAGAAAATCGACGCTGTTTTTGCGTTGGATGAACACGCTTCAGTAGCCGCACACAAAATGGGATTGAAGAAAGGCTATAAGATTCCCGAGCAAATCTCGATGATTGGTTTTGCAGACGGCGTTTGGTCGAGAAGGTTGACGCCAAGTTTGTCTACCGTAAGCCAACACGGGCCGGAAATCGGGGAAGCAGCTGCGTTGTTGTTGATTAAAAGGCTTGAAAGTAAAGAAGAAGATGAATTGCCGTTTGCGACTACGATTATCAAAACGGAATTGCGCCAACGCGAATCTACAAGGAAGTTGTAAGCAATGAAAGAAAACACCATTATAAATTCAGAAGAATTTTTGAAAGAAATTTCAGTTTTAAAAACTTCTTCCATTGTTTCTTGGAAAAAAGCAAACAATAAGTATAATTTTAGTTCTTTACCAAAAACAGCCCTGCTCACTTTGAGTCCATATGCCATTAATAGAAAGACGCGATTTTTATCAAAGAAAACAAAAGGATTAATCGGTCAAAATTTTATACTCAATCAAAAGGTGATTTTTTGTTCTGAATTTGGAAATGGTTCGCCGGCCATTGTCGGACTTTTGGAAGAACTTCGGGAGTTGGGTGTTGAAAATTTTATATTTGTCGGATTTGCCGGATTGATTGATAAAAGTGCCAAGAAAAATGATGTTTTTTTGGTCAACAATAGTTTTTCAACCGTTGGTATTACTGATTTCTATGCTGTAAAAGATAATTTTCAGCCAGCTAACAGCGTATGGTTTGAAAATTTAAAATTCAATTTAAATTTACCGGAAGCGACTTGTTGGAGTACGGATGCGCCTTATCGGGAAACCAAATCTTTAGTATCTTATTTTGTTCAAAAAAAAGCAACGCATGTCGATATGGAATGTGCCGCAATCTATGCTTTTACGGCATTTTATAATTTAAATGCGTTATGTATCATTATCACTGCTGATGATTTGTCAAATGACAATTGGAATCCGCCAAGTGATGTCAAGGCGATGAATTTTAATCTCCATCAAATCATTAAAAAACTAATAAGATATACCAATGATTGAAAGGAATCAACCATTAGTTTCGATCATCATTGCTTTTTATAATGAGCAAGAATTATTGTCGAGATGCTTGCAGTCGGTTCGAGATCAAACGCATAAAAACCTTGAAGTTGTTTTAATAAATGATGGTTCTACGGATCATTCTGTTGCCATAGCAGAAAAATTCAGAAGTGATTTTAGGCTATTTAAAATGATAAGCATTGAAAATTCAGGGCATAGCGAAGCCAGAAATTTTGGGTTGAAAAATGCTAGCGGAGAATTCCTGACATTTTTAGATGCCGATGATGAGTTGGAACCCGAAATGGTTAGTGTTTGTTTGAAAAAAATGCTTGAAAACGATGCGGATTTAGTAATTTCAATGTTCACTATTTTTAATCAAAACGGCATTTCTGAAATGGTTTCAGGTTGGAAAGCAAGAAATCAAAACATCACGAAAACCAAGGATTTGAGCTATGAAATGTTTAATCACGGCATTTCTGAAAATGTTTGGGCGAAGCTTTTTAAATCAAATTTAGCCAAACAAATCGTTTTCGAAAAAGGATTGTGGTTTGATGACAGGCCTTTTATGTTTGAATATTTATTCGTTGCCGATACGGTTTCGTTTGTAAAGGATTCACTTTTAAAAATTCACAAAAGAAATGCTTCAATAACCAGAAGAATAATTGAGCCTAAAAGACTTATTGATTGGCATAGAGTTTTTGAATTAGAATTGAAAATTGTCCAGAAATATGGTTCAGATGAAGTATTAAAAAATAAAATTGCCATACACTATTTGAGTGTTTTAATGGATAATTATTTGATTCAAATTATTGAACAAAAAAAAGTCCGTGATTTAAAAAAAGTCCGGAAAACATTTTTTGAATATTTAAAAAAATACTGCGACATTGTAAAATCTGAGAAAATTATATTGGGAAGCAAAGATAAAATTATTTTAAAATTGCTTCTATTGCCTAAATTTCTGGGTTGGAATCTCGCAAATAATCTTATTGAAGTGCTTAAGAGAAAAAGAATCAGTGGTCTCAAAAAACTAAAATAATCTACTTATAAAAAGCATCATAAACAGTTTGTATAGTGCCTTCCATTTTAAATTGCTCAACCCTTTGAGCGCAAAGTGGTTTGTTTAAAACGGATATTATTCTTTGGATTAATGCGAGTTTGTCTTCATTGTAAAAAAAGGTTTCCAATGATTTAGAATCTTCCATTGGAATCGTACTTATAACATGACATCCCGAATATAGAGCTTCCTGCAATACTGTTCCGCCACCTTCAAACATGGAAGTGTGTAAAAAGACAACAGCATTATTCATATAATTTAAAACTTCCTTGTGAGAAATACTTCCGGTTAGCGTTATATTTTCCGTCAGATCTAAAGCGATTATTTTTTCTTCGAGGTTTTTTTTCTCGCCACTATCGCCGCCACAAATCATCGCTTTTATTGAAGGATTTTCTTTTTTCAATTCATCAATAATATCGACAAACAAGGAATAGTTTTTCAGGATGCTAAGATTTCCAACCCCCAAAATTGTTATCGGTCTTTCATTCTGATTTAGTTTCGGAAATCTGTTGCGATCAATCGCTACATTAGCAATGGTTTTAATATCGAGATGAAAGTTTTCTTTAAATATCATTTTTTGATGCTCAGACATCATGATGATTTCGTTTTCAGGCAACTTTAATAAGGGGACGTATTTATTGTCTGTTTTAACATCTTGACCCAGCATCCAAACTTGGAGTTTTATATTGAAGAATCTACTCAAAAATTTTCCTATTAAAGCGCATTCGCGATACCAGAAACACAGTACCCCATCATACTTGTTTTTTCTTTGGAGTTGTATTCCTTTAATAATAGCGATTATAAAATAAGGTATAATTCTAAAAGATTTTTTATAACCACTTCCAATAGGATAAACGAGTACTTTACCAAAACGATACTTTTTAATTTGAGGAAACATAAGTGACATAACATCGACTTCTACAGAAGTAGTTTCTGCAAATCGCTCTGTAAAATGTGTTATAAATGGCACAACAATATCTTCCGATTCGTTAACTGGAAACATTGGCGTTATAAAGAGTAGTTTCTTGACCATTTTAGTTTTTAATTTCATAAATCGAGTCAAAAAAGGCATCAATGGCAGGATTGTGAGAAACGCAAATGATGGTCAATTTCTGATTGGCATTTAATTCCTTCAAAAACGTAAAGATTTTATTTTCGAGCTCTTTGTCCTGTTGGTTGGTGGTTTCATCTAAAATCAACAAACTCGGCCTCGTATACAATGCTCTGACAAGTGCCAATCGCTGTTTTTGACCACCAGAAAAGCGCAAACTTTCGTGTGTTATTTCGGTTTGATATTGATTCGTCATCTTTTTTATAACATTGTCAAGCTCCAGCTTTTGACACAAGTATGCTATATAATCATAATCTATTGCTGCCGGGTTTTGCCCCATAACGATATTGTCTATGATGGTTCCGTTGAAAAGAAATGGTTGTTGCGGCACATAGCTGGCGAAGGAAAGAAAATCGGTGTTTTCCATTTTTAAATCATCGAAATAAAAGCTTCCTTTTTCGGGTTGAATAATTCCGAGAATCAGATACAGTAAAGTTGTTTTTCCAACTCCGGAATCTCCTTTTACCCCAATAAATGATCCTTTTTCAATAGTTAGGTTGATGTCATTCAAAATTCTATTTTCATCATAACTAAAATAAATATTTTCAAGCTTAATGCTTGATTCAAAAGTATTGTGCTGCGCTTTTATTGCTGTTTTGTTGCTGTTTTTTGAAAGAATATCTACCGCATATCGATAAGATTTCATTAAAGTTAAGGCATTTAGAATTCTACTGATGGAAGGAATCAACCTCAAACTCGATGCGCCGAGCACCGAAATGATGATGACGGTATTCTTATCTTCAAAATTAAAGATTACGAAACCGACAACACTTACGATTAGTACTATTTCAAGATATTTGGCGTAGTTCGCATTATAAGAAACTAACTTTCCGGTGACGTCATTCAATAATGCTTTTTCTTTTCTGAATTTTTCTAAAAAGAAAGCATAATGCCCCGAATTTTTAATTTCCAGATAACCATCCAATAAATTCAGTAAGGCTGCATTAGACTTGGTTTGGGTCTTTAGATAAATGGAATTAATAATGGTCATTTGCTTTTGCTTGGTAAAATAAATGAATAAAGCAAAAAAAGATAAAACAAGTATGGCCATCAGGGTGATTTTAAAATAGAGAAAAAGCAACGCCGACACTAAAATAGACAAGACAATCGATTCGGTAATTAAGTTCAGGATTGACAACAGATAACGAATCGAGAAATCTTCAGGAACATTGGTGACATTTTGCAAAACAGAACCTTTGTTGATGTTTTGATGTTGTATGAAACTTTCGTTGATGAAACTGTTCGTGTTTTCAATCGATAAATCAGTCGACAGCTCATACAAAAAAACATATAAAGCAGTGTTGAATTTGGTTTGAATGATGATTTTGATAAAATAAAACAGAATGAAAAACAGTGCAAAAACCTTCAAGGGTATTTCTGATAACAATACTTTAAAAAATGGGAATTGAGTTGCGATGGATTCAAAAGTTCTAGCATCAAAAAGCAACATGACAATGGGAATTAAGTACGCAATTGAAATTAGGTCTAAAATCCCGAACAGGATATTTTTCAATAAAAACCAAAGCAATCGCGAATGTTTCTCTCGTGGAATTATTGCTGATATTTTAGAAGTTGTAGTTTTTATTTTGTGAATCATATCGTATTTATTAACTACAAATCATTTTTATATTAAATTTTAATCGGCTTTTAAATCGTTTTAAAATTTTTCTTACATTTAGAAGAATAATTAACTTAACAAACAAACTTATGAAAAAAACAGCACTCTTAATCGTATTATTTTTAGCGAACGCAGCTTTCGCACAACAATGGTCTACAAGCACCAACTCGATTTACTCAAACAACAACAAAGTGGTGATCGGAGGAACGACATATTCTGGTTCTTTCGGCACAAATGAACCTCTGTTGCAATTAGTCGCGCCTGCTAATGCAACTAGTTGGCTTACAATGAGTGGACACTCAAAAGGGATAACATTTGGTGCAGGCCAATACGGCACCGGGTTGTACCTTTCTGCGGGCGAACCTTTTTTCTTTGCCTATAGTGGAACAAAAGTGTTGAATGTTAATCCAATTACGGCAGGAAATCCAGGAGGAAGCGTGTCGATTGGAACTGCCTTAAACCCTGGCGGATATAAACTAGCGGTTGGGGGTAAAATTATGGCTGAAGAGCTTAAAGTACAATTGCAAGCCCAATGGCCAGACTATGTTTTTACTAAAGACTACCAACTACCAACTTTAGATGAAGTAGAAAAACAAATTCAAGAAAAAGGGCATTTAGCCAATGTGCCATCTGCGTGTGAAGTAGAAGAAAATGGTTTTGAAGTAGGTGATATGGCGCGTATTCAGCAAGAAAAAATAGAAGAGCTGACGCTTTATATTATTGAGTTGAACAAAAAACTTGAAGCTCAAGATAAAAGGATGCAATTGTTAGAAGCAAAGATCAATAACTAATTTTTCATAGTTTAATTTAATAATGAGAATTATGAAAAATATAAAACACAAAATAAGCGTATTGGTTCTGCTGCTTTATTCAATAGCATCTTTTGGACAGGAAGAATCAGGTTCAATTTTTGAACCTATTAGCTATAATGGTCAAAATACTACTAACGCAGTTTGTCCTTGTAGACCTACTTATACTTATAGCCAATTAGAAACAGATGTTATGAATCGGATTAACCAACATAGGCAATCAATCGGGTTGTCTACCTTGTCGGTTATAAATCATATATCTAATAATTGCCTTGACCATAATAATTATATGATAGCGGCAAATGTTACTAATCATGATAACTTTCTTGATAGGGCAAACAATATTATATGTGCGCTTAATGCAGGTGGTGTTGATGAAATTGTTGCCTCTAATTTTGTTTCTGCAGCTGGCGTAGTTAATGCTTGGCTTGGTAGTCCACCGCACAGAGCTGCAATTGAAACTGCATCATTTACTCGCATGGGTGTTTCAGTAAGGGCAAACGGTGCGGGTAAAAATTATTACACTGTTTTGTTTACAAGGAATACAAGTGGATCTTGTGCTGTACTCACAAATCTTTGTAGTCTGACTTCTCCGGTTACACTGACAACCTCAAACATCAGTTTTAATAGTGCGCAATTAAATTGGAGCAATGTAATTGGGAACGCTGGTTATCAGATTGAATACAAAACTACATCCTCAAGTTTATGGATTTCTGCTGCAACTGTAGGCACTAATGTTGTAACCTATACATTAAGCGGGCTAAATCCCACAACAGCCTATGACTGGAGAATTAGGACTAGATGCGCTAATGGATTATATGGTCTTTATGGTAATTCAGTAAATTTTACTACCATCTGTGCTGATAATTTAAATTTTTCTTCCGCAATATTTTCCGGACAAACAATTACCAAGGAAGCCTCAATCAGTATTACGTCTTCAAGTATTGTGAATAATGGCGGTACTGGAATTTTTCATGCGGGCAATTCCGTTACATTCACTACTAATTTTAATGCAATATCAGGTTCAACTTTCAGGGCATATATTGAAGGTTGTTCAGGTAGCTTTGTAGCAAAATCAGCAGAAAATAGCGTGATTAACGAAGAAGAAAAAGCTACTATGCTTATAAGGAGTTTAGAAAATAAAGTAAAAATTATTCCAAATCCAAATTCAGGTATTTTTAACCTTTCACTTGATAACATTCATGAAGGTGTAATTGAAATTAGTGACTTATTCGGGAGTATTGTTTACAAATCTAATTTCAAAAATCAATCTGAACAATTAATCAATATACAAAATAGGCCAAAAGGAATTTATATTGTAAAAGTTTATGCAGAAAGCGGTAGTATTTATGCAAATAAAATGATAAAAAATTAAGAAAAATTCCTGAATATAGAATCAAATTCACCAATAGAAACCTCAAATAATTTTGTTTGAGGTTTTTATTTTGGGTTTAATTTTTCGAAGCATCTAAAACCCAATTCCTCTAACAAAATTTTAATCATTTATTCATTTTCATCAATGCGCTCGCTAAAATGGATTTCGTTTTAAACTTCATTGCTTTTAGAGTATTACCCTTATTGAATTCGCGATCCGATTCCACTTCATTCACCACTTTCTTCACCGCGTAATCGTAATATTTCCTTGAATATTTCCTCTTAAAATCAATTTGCCTATCGGTGGAAATTTGCCAATCAGGTTTCACGGTAATGTCATTTTCAATTTCATTATAAAGCGAAGTGCCTTTGATTGGATATGCAATCGTAATCGTGTAATGCGTCGGATTCGCTTCTTTCAGATATTGAATCGTTTCGTGAATATCGTCTTCAGTTTCACCGGGATAACCGACCATCACAAAAGTTCCGGTTTCGATGCCCAAAGCGTTGGTGTCCTGAATCATTTTCTTGACGTGGTTTACATCGACGCGGCGGTCCATCAGATCGATGACTTTCTGCGAACCACTTTCTGCGCCAATCCAGATGCGGAAACAACCGGCTTCTTTGAGCAAGCGTAGAATTTCCGCATTTAGTCGTTCGGCTCTGGTGATGCATTCAAATCTGATCTGGGCGTTTTGTTTGACCACTTCCTCATGAAAAGCCATGAGCCATTTGTGGCTGATCGTAAACACATCGTCAACAAACCAAATCGCGTCTGGATTGTATTGGTCTTTGAGCATTTTCATTTCCTGTGCCACCAAATGCGCCGGTCTTCTGCGGTAACTTTGTCCATAAACCGCGGTGCTGCACCATTTGCAGGTGTAAGGACAACCGCGTTGCGTCGAAATGGTCATGGAACTTTCGCCGTGGTTGTTTTTCCAGGTCGACAAGTATTTTTCGTTCGGAATCGCGTCGCGGTTCGGCAAAGGCAAATCGTCGAGTTCGCGGAATTTGGTTCTCGCCGGTGTTTGGATTACGGAACCATTTTTGATAAACGCAATCCCGTTGATGTTGTGAAAATCGCCTTGAGCCATGATGGCATGATACAATTCAAAAGTGGTTTCCTCACCTTCGCCAATGATTAGAAAATCTGCGCCAGTGTTGAGGTAATTGTCAATATTGTATGTCACATCGGGGCCGCCAAGGATAATTTTCGGAAATCCGTAACGTTCGGTTTTTAAAGTTTGGATTAACGAAACCACTTCGATTTTGGTCATCAAATTGGTGTAGATCGCAATGACTTTGGGTAGCTTTTCCAAAATGAAATCGAGTTGTTCCGCTTTCGAAGAAAAAGTCGAATCGAAGACGTGATTCGCAATATTTTTACTTAACAGATAACCGGACACATACAGCAAACCCAATGGCGGATAGGGTTTCATGATCTTTTGTTCCTTCGGATCAGCAGACAGATAGTAAGCGTGGGTTAGCAGGATACTCATTTTTTCTCAAAAGCGATTAAGTAATGATCGGCATATTTGGCCAAAAAACTATAGGTTGTGATTTTTCTTTCCAAAGCGTTTAATAGCCCCATGAATCTCGGTCTGGTTTTGAAAAACGGTTCCAGATAAGAAGGCGGCACAAAAAAACCAATTGGATTTTGCTGCTTTAAATCGAAAGAATCACCAGCTAAAGTTAAGGTTTCTTTTGGGTTATAATAATAGGTCAGGACTTTTTGACCGTCAACATTGGCTAGTGCGTTTTCTTTTTTGCGTCTGAATACCGATTCGAATTTCCCTTTGAGCAAAAAATAACCTTGTTCCCAAAGCGTGTTTCGCGGCATGATTATCAAAATCAATTGTCCTTTTTCGGTCAGCAAATTCGCCGCATTTTTGAAAAACAATTCCATCTGGATTTTGGACAGGCAATTCAATCCGCCAAAGTTTGAAAAGATCAGATCGAATTTTTCATTCGGAAAATAAACCGAAAGATCATTGATGTCGGCCTGCCTGTAAGTAATATCGTTTGGATTTTCTTTGGCTTTTGCCGTTGCAATCATTGCTTTCGAAATATCCGTGGCGGTCACTTCAAAACCTTGTTTGGCGAGCCAAATCGCATCTTCGCCGGTACCGCAATTCACTTCAAGCACTTTGTGGATTGTATGATTGGAAATCAATTGGGTCAACTGATTGTAAACCAACGCACGTTGCAATTGCCCGATAACCGTATGGGTAAAAGTCGTGTCGTAAGTCGCCGCGGCTTGGTCGAAATCAGCTTTCATTTTCGTTCATTTTTAAATGCCAACGGTCAACCAAAACACTCGGAACGTAATAGCCAAGTTTCAAAACTGACATAGTATTTTTAAAATTCAGTCGAGACGGGTTTTTCAATATCGATTTTAAATTAGCGATGCCTTGTGATTTTCTGAATTCCTTATGTACGAAACGCTGGAGTTTTCTATAGAAATCAGAATTATAAGTGCCTTTGAACATCATTTCAAAATCATCAGAATCCGACCAGTTCGCTTTGAGTTTGAGATCGTCTTTGACTTTTTCGTAAAACACGGTTCCAGGCAAAGGATATGAAACTGAAATGCCGATGTTGTCGGGTTGCAATGCCTTGACCATCGCAATGGTTTTTTGAATGTCTGATTTGTTTTCACCCAAATAGCCAAACTGCAAAAAGAAAGCGACTTTGATGTTTTTGGCTTTGAGCAATTGTGTCGCTTTGTAAATTTCTTCGACTTTGGTGCCTTTATCCATCGCGTCTAAAATCTTTTGTGAGGCACTTTCGGCGCCTACCCAGACTTCTTCCAAACCGGATTGCGCCAAGGCATCGATCGTGTCTTCTTTCAATAACAAATCGACACGGCTTTGGATGAAATATTTTATTTTTAATTGACGTTGCTCCAGTTGCTGATTAAATTCCTGCACCCAATGAGGTTTCAATCCAAAAATGTCGTCGCACATCCAAAAGCGTCTGACGCCAAATTGTTGTTGCAAATATTCAATTTCCTTGACTATATACTCCGGAGAATGCGCATTGTAGCGGTTGCCGTAAATGGGTTTCGCGCACCAATTGCATTTGTACGGACAGCCGCGCGTGGTGGCGATATTGAGCGTGAATTCCTGTTTACTTTGTTTCCAAATCGACCGATAACTTTCGATGTTGACCAAATCCCAGGCAGGTTGCGGCAATTCATCTAAATTTTGGAGTACGTTTCGTTTTGAGGTGTTGATGGTTTGCGTTCCATCGCTGTAAACAATTCCGGAAATCGTATTGGTTGGTTGGTTGGTTTCAATGGCATTGACGAGTTCAAGCAAGGTGATTTCGCCTTCGCCTTTGATGATGAAATCAGCGCCTTTACTCAAATATTTTTCATAATGATCCGTCGAATCGGAACTGCAAACCATCACAAGGCAACCGTGTTTTTTCCCAAGAGAAATCATCTCAAAACAAGCCTCGCGCATGTTGGTCAGGCACATTTTCGTGAGGTAATTGAAACCGTCATCGTAAATCACCAAATATTTCGGTTTGGTTTTTTGAAGCGCCGGAACGATACTGCTCGGATTGTCGAGCAAATTGGTGTCGAATAAGTTTACTTTATAACCATTTTTACGCATCAACGCCGCCGCATACAAAGTGCCCAAAGGCGGGAAAGGCATTTTGTTTTTCCATTGCTTTGGGTCGAGTCTGTAATAATAGGAATGCGAAAAAAGAATCTCAGACATGTTCCTGCTGTAAAACCAAGTTAAATTTGAGCCGCACTTCTTCGAGTTTGGCATTCAAAGATAAGATAACTTTTTTTTGAAAATTGGAAGGATGGTGTTTTGAAATGTTCCGCGTTGATTTTAAAGCAATTCTGAAATCTTCTTCGGTCAGATAATCAAATTTTGCTTTCCATTTGATTAGGGTAATCGATTTGAAAGCATAATCAACTGCATCACCGATAACATTGTCCAACAATACTTCAATGCTTTTTGAAAATAGTGGTTTTTTGATGTCAGGAACAAGGTTCAGATTCGTGTTGAATTTAGAAAAGTAGTTCTTCACCCAAGTGTTTTTGGTGTAAAACTTCTCAAAATGCGCTTTGCCCTGCATCGGAATTAACGTATTGAGTTCCGTGGCTGTAAACCGGTTCTGTTCGGCAATTTCGAGTTGTTCGGAGGAGATGAAATAGTTGACACAAAAGAATTTCCTCGAATTGAGCAGGAATATCTTTTTATAGAGAATCAGAAACGTCCGGCAAATCCAGAGTTTGTTGTGTGTGGTGATCACAAAAAAATCGATGTCGCTGTCCTGGTCATAATAGCCTTTAGACAACGAACCTGAAACGCCGACGGCTTCCACGTAGGGAAATTTTGAAATAAGATTGGCTTTTTCGCGGGCTTTTACCAATGCTTTTTGGGCCAGAACATTTCCTTTCATCCTTCTGGGAACGCTGTCGAGGTCGCTGCCGTAAACATAAAAGTCATCGACTTTGGTCAGGATTCTTTCGGCGAGCAAATGCTCTAGTTCACGGGTTGTTTCAGCCAGTTCCTTGTGGTTGGTATAGCTGTGGATTTCGTCTATCTTTAAAGGATATTTAAAAATCGAAAAGTACAATATGGTTTTTAATGATTCCAAAGGTTGTTTGTTTTAGTCAGGATAAAATTAGGCAATAGTTTTTGAATAAAACCTTGTGAAAGACCAATGTATACTATTTGTCTACCTAGCCAATGTATAATTGTAAGACATTAATATGATAAAAGCGTTGCACTTTTGAATCGTAAAAATTTCTAGTATTCTTCTTCGTTGTAGTTTCATTAGTAAAAAAATGTAGTAAATTGTAACAACCCAAACAATTCAATGTCTATTAAAAAATCAAAATCTCAGTGGTATGAGCAGCATCAAAAGACTAATCTTTATTTCAATATTTTTCCTCGTACATCCTTTTTATGGACAGGAAAAACCCGCCATCCCCAGGAAAATATATACTACCAAAGCCCTCGATAATGTGGAATCGCCAACAATGGATGGCCTGATCAAAGAAAAATGTTGGGATATCGTAGATTGGTCAAGCGATTTCACAGAACGCGAACCTGACGAAAATACGGCACCCACCGAACAAACCAGGTTTAAAATCATTTACGATAAAAAATACCTTTACATCGCTTTCCGCTGTTACGATAAAGATCCCGCGGGCATTGTCAAAAGAATGTCGCGGCGTGACGGTTTTGAAGGCGATTGGGTTGAGGTCAATATCGACAGTTATCATGACAAACGCTCCGGTTTCTCTTTCACTTCATCGGTTTCGGGCGTCAAAGGTGATGAGTTCATTTCTAACAATGGCGACAATTGGGATGGCAGCTGGAATCCTATTTGGTATCTCAAAACCAACATCGATGAAGCAGGCTGGACGGCCGAGCTTAAAATCCCATTCAGTCAGCTCAAATTCGGAAACGACAAGGAGCAAATCTGGGGCATACAAGTGCAGCGCCGTTATTTCAGGGCTGAAGAACGTTCCACTTGGCAGCGGATACCTTTAGATGCTCCGGGTTGGGTCAGCGAATTTGGAGAATTACATGGTCTGAAAGATATAGAACCGCAAAAGCAACTCGAAATCCAACCTTTTTTTGCCTCACAACTCAATTCGTATCCTGAAGAAAAAGGCAATCCGTTCCGCGATGGTAGCGATGCTAAAATAGACGCCGGTCTCGATGCCAAAATCGGAGTCACCAACGATCTGACTTTAGACCTCACCATCAATCCGGATTTCGGACAAGTGGATGCCGATCCGGCAGCGATTGCTTTAGATGGCTTCCAGATTTTCTTTGAGGAAAGACGCCCGTTTTTCGTCGAAAACAAAAACATCTTCAATTTCAGGTTTGCCGACGGATCAGACAATTTGTTTTATTCGCGACGTATTGGAAGAAGCCCACAGGGAAGAGCGAATATTTCAGATGGTGAATATGTAGACCAACCCAACAACACCACCATTTTAGGCGCGGCAAAATTCAGCGGGAAAACCAAAAAAGGCTGGTCGTTCGGAATTCTTGAAAGCATCACCGACAAAGAATTTGCCGAAGTCGATAATGCGGGTGACAGAAGAAAAGAAATTGTGGAGCCATTGACCAATTATCTAGTCGGTAGGGTTCAAAAGGATTTCAACAACCGAAACAGTTTTATCGGCGGAATTTTCACAGCTACGAATAGAAGTTTACAAGGTGAAGAACTGAACTTCTTAAGAAAATCAGCTTATTCGGGCGGCATTGATTTTCAACACAATTGGAGCAACAGAAAGTATTATTTTTCCGGAAATTTTTCAGCCAGCCACGTTGAAGGTAGTAAAGAAGCTATCGCCAGAACCCAAACAAGCCTGACGCATTTGTTTCAGCGCGTTGATGCCAGTCATGTTGAAGTGGACACAAACAGAACCTCGCTGACCGGAACCGGCGGGCGTTTTGAAATCGGAAAATCAAGTATTGGGCATTGGCGTTACACGGGAATCATGATGTGGCGTTCACCCGAATTGGAACTCAATGATGTCGGGTTTTTAAGACAAGCTGATGAAATCCGTCAGTTTGGAATTGTGACTTATCAAACCTTAAAGCCGTTTGGGAAATTCCGAAAAATATTCAACCGTTTCGAGCAGTTTTCGAGTTATGATTTCGACGGGAATTTCAACAGGGTACAATATACTTTAACGAGTAATGCCAACCTCAAAAACAATTGGAATTTCAACGGAGAACTCGTTTATAAACCAAGAATTTATACCAATACGGTTTTGCAAGGCGGCCCACGTTTTCGGTATTCAGAAGAGTTTTTTCAGTACATCAATTTTAGCTCTGACGGCCGAAAAAAAATCAGTTTCTATGGCGGAATCTATCATTCCGAAGGCAGGAATAGCTCTTTTTCTTACATGGAATATGATGCCGGAATCACTTACCAACCAATTAATGCGCTGACGATTTCGTTCAGTCCTAATTTCCAAATCAACAAAAGCAAAACGCAGTTTGTGCCGGATGCCGGTTTTGGGCCGACGCGAAGATATGTTACCGCGGCATTATCGCAACAGACTTTAAACGCGACAATTCGTTTGAATTACTGCATCAATCCTAATTTGACGATTCAATATTATGGTCAGCCTTTTATTTCAAAAGGAACTTACAAATCGTTCAATTATGTCAGCGATGCCAGAGCGAAATATTATGGCGACAGAATTACTTTATATACTCCGAATCAGATTTCTTTTAATGAAGCCGCGAATCAATATTCTGTCGATGAAAACGAAGACGGAACATCCGAATACAGTTTTGACAACCCTGATTTCTCGCAGGTTTCGTTCAATTCGAATCTCGTATTACGTTGGGAATACATTCCGGGTTCTGAAATCTTTTTGGTTTGGTCGCAAGGGATTTTCGGCGACGCCAACACGCGCGATGATTTGTTTTCGGGCATCAATGATCAGATTTTCCGCAGAAAACCCGAGAACATTTTCCTGATTAAAGCAACGTACCGATTTGTTTTGTAACGGTTAATGCGCAGCGAGCCAGTCTTTACCGATGCCCATTTCAACTTCTAACGGAACAGCCATGGTGAAGGCGTTTTCCATTTCGTGCTTAATCATCGGCTGAATTTTTTCAACTTCGGACAAATGCACGTCGAAAACCAATTCGTCATGCACCTGCAAAAGCATTTTCGATTGCCAATTTTCGGAAGTCAGTTTTTTGTGGATATTGATCATCGCGATTTTGATGATGTCGGCCGCACTTCCCTGAATGGGCGCATTTACGGCATTTCGTTCAGCACCACTTTTGACCATCATGTTAGCAGAATTGATGTCTTTGAGATAACGTCTTCGCCCTAAAACCGTCTGTACATAACCGTTGTGTCTCGCAAATTCCACTTGTTCGTGCATATAAGATTTGAGTTTCGGATAAGTCTTGTAATAAGCGTCGATGAGTTCGGCACTTTCCTTTCTCGACAATGAAGTCTGGTTGCTGAGTCCAAACGCCGAAACGCCGTAAATGATCCCGAAGTTGACCGTCTTGGCGTTGCTTCGCTGTTCTTTCGTGACTTCTTCTAGGGGCACATTGAACACTTTGGCTGCCGTACTTCTGTGAATGTCTTCGTGATTTCTAAACGCCGCAATCATGTTTTCTTCGCCACTCAAAGCGGCAATGATGCGCAATTCTATTTGTGAATAATCTGCGGAAAGTAACGTGTAATTTTCATCACGCGCTATAAACGCTTTTCGGATCAAACGACCTCTTTCAGTACGGATCGGAATGTTTTGCAAATTCGGATTGTTCGAACTCAAACGTCCGGTGGCTGCGACGGTTTGCATATAGTCAGTGTGCACACGTCCTGTGATTTTATCAACCTGATTCGGTAATGCATCGATGTATGTGCTTTGCAGTTTGACCATCTGACGCCATTCCAGAATGTCTTTAACGATTTGATGTTCATTGGCGAGATAGCTCAAAACTTCTTCGCCGGTCGCATATTGTCCGGTTTTGGTTTTCTTTTGTTTGGCGCCACCGATTTTCATTTTGTCGAATAAGATGTCGCCGAGTTGTTTGGGCGAAGCGAGGTTGAAGGTTTCTCCAGCGGTTTCGTAGATTTTCTGTTCGAAAGTGGCGATTTCTTTTTGCATCTCGACTGACATCGATTGGAGGTAAGGCACATCGAGGTTGATGCCTTCCATCTCCATTGCGGCCAGTACCGGAATTAACGGAATTTCGATTTCATCAAACAATTTTTTGGTTTCGGCTTTGTCGAGAATCGGGCTGAAATTCTGTTTGAGTTGGAACGTGATATCGGCATCTTCAGCGGCGTATTCCTTGATGTCTTCAAGCGCTACATCGCGCATTGATTTTTGGTTTTTGCCCTTTTTTCCAATCAAATCCTCGATGGATTTTGGGGAATATTTGAGATAAGTTTCCGACAACACATCCATGTTGTGGCGCATGTCAGGGTTGATGAGGTAATGCGCAATCATCGTGTCGAACAATTTCCCTTTGATCTGAACGCCGTAATGCGAAAGGATTTTGAGGTCGTATTTGATGTTCTGTCCGATTTTCTCAATCGATTCATTTTCAAAAAACGGCTTGAATTTATCGACCAATATTTGAGCTTCTTGTTGGTTTTCCGGGAACGGAACATAAAAAGCTTTTCCTTTTTCGAACGCAAACGACATTCCGACGAGTTCGGCGTGAAGCGCATCGATGCCCGTGGTTTCCGTATCGAAACAAACCGAAGTCTGGTTCATCAGGTTTTGCAATAACAATTTCACGGGTAAATCGCCCTGAATGATTTGATAGAAATGTTCCGTATTGGAAAGGTTGGCGTAGAACGAATTCGGTTTGGGTTCGTCGGAATCGTCATCCGAAAAACCGAACAGATCGAATTGGTCTTCGTTGGTTTTTTTGGCAGGCGCTTTTTTTACCGTTGTTGATTCGGCATTTTCAGTAGCGTGATTTCCGTTCGTGTCGATTTCATCATATTCTTTTCCGGTTCCGAAATATTTGTCGAATTGCGTTTTCATCTGACGGAATTCGAGTTCCTGAAACAAAGCGTCGGTTTTCTCGACATCGGGTTTTGAGAGTTCGTAGTCCGTTTCGTTGAAAGTCACCGGGCAATCGAGCATGATCCTCGCAAGTTTTTTTGACAGGATTCCCTTGTCGGCATTGGCTTCAATTTTTTCTTTCATCGCGCCTTTGAGCTTGTCGGTATTGGCCAGCAGGTTTTCCATCGAGCCGAATTCTTTGAGTAATTTCTTAGCGGTCACTTCACCAACGCCGGGCAATCCGGGAATGTTGTCTGCTGCGTCGCCCATCATCCCAAGGAAATCGATGACTTGTTCCGGACGTTCGATGCCAAATTTTTCAAGCACTTCGGGAATCCCCCAGATTTCGATATCGTTGCCCATTCTCGCGGGTTTGTACATGAAAATATTTTCAGAAACCAACTGCGCAAAATCCTTATCGGGCGTCACCATGAAAACCTTATAATTTTCCTTTTCGGCCTGCTTGGCAATCGTTCCAATTAAATCGTCGGCTTCAAAACCTGAGACTTCTATAATCGGAATGTGCATCGCTTTTAATAATTCCTGAATGTACGGAACGGCAATCTTAATGGCTTCGGGCGTTTCATCACGGTGCGCTTTATATTCCTGATACATTTCATAACGGTAATCGCTACCACCTTTGTCAAAAGCTACGGCGAGATGATCGGGTTTTTCGCGTTTGATGACGTCCATTAAAGCATTCATAAAACCCATAATGGCGGAGGTATCCATGCCTTTGGAGTTGATCCGCGGATTTTTGATAAACGCAAAATAACCACGGAAAATTAAAGCGTAAGCATCGAGCAGGAAAAGGCGTTTTTGTGACATATTGCAATTGTTATAAGGACGTAAAAATAGGAATTTGAGCTTTAAGTTTTGGTAAATCACAAAGGAAAGTTAAACTTTTTTAAACGCGTGGTTTCTTCATTTTATCTTCATGTTTGCGACTGTAATTTTACATCACAATAAAAGGTTGTTAATTCAAAAACTTAGAAAAAATGAGAAAAATTGTAATGTTATTCGTAGTGCTTTTAGGCACAAGTTTTATGGTGAACGCCAACACCATCACACCAAAAGCCAACACTTCAAAAGAAGTTAGAACCCTTGGGCACAAAAAACACAGAAAAGTTAAAAAAGCCGATGCCAAAAAAATTGAGGCCGGAAAACCGACTGAAAAAAATCAAAAATAGGGTTAGTAAATAAAGGTTGATGATTGAGTTGATTTCATAAAGCCGGTAGTAATTATCGGCTTTTTGATTTTAGAAGTAACTTTTAAAAATCTGGAACTATGAAACGAATACTTTCCACAATATTTATTTTCTTCTTCGCAGTTTGCATGGCGCAAAACAAAGAAGTTGAAAAAATCATTCCGCCGCTTGAAGTCATCAAACAGTTTGAAAAGGCCTTTCCGAAAATCGAGCCGCATTGGGATAAAACCTATCGAGGCGAAGATTTGACCGAGTTGAATTATGATGCGAATTTTGCGATTGGCGGGAAGAACATGACGGCAGTTTACACCGTTTTTGGTGTTTTTAAAGTATTGGAATGTGAGCTTTCGCAGGATGAAATTCCGTCAAACATTCGTCAATATCTCAGTAAAAATTATCCCGAAAATAAGATTGTCCGCAGCCTTAAAATCATGAATAACAACAACAAAGTGACTTATGAAATCGGAATCAAAATCAACGATCGGCTTAGCGATGCGCTTTTTGATGCCCAAGGTGATTTTCTGAGTATTGTTGAAAAATAAACGGCAGAAATGATACTGGAACCGCACAATCACTTGCGGGCTTTTTGATTATATTTACTTTCGATTTTACCCAAAATTTATGAACGTTTTAATTGTTGAAGATTACCGAGAATTGGCCGCTGAAATAGTCGATTATTTATCGAAAACCGGTTATCTGTGCAAATGGGTTTCAAGTTGTGAAGCCGCACTCGAAGAAATGGAAGTCAATTCGTATGACGTGATGCTGCTCGATTTAGGGCTTCCCGACGGCGATGGTTTTGAAGTATTGAAAAACGTCAGAAAACAGCAATCGAAAGTAGCGGTGATTGTCATTACGGCGCGTGGGGAACTCGACGATAAGATCGCCGGCCTCGAATTGGGTGCCGACGATTACCTCACCAAACCTTTTGCGCTGACCGAACTCGGAGCGCGTTTGTTTGCGGTGATTCGCAGGATTCATGGTTTTACGGTCAATGAATTGAACATTCACGGATTTAGTCTGCAATTACAGGATTATAAGGTAAGTTATCAAGGCATTCCCATTAATCTGACAAAAAAGGAATTTGACATTTTTCAATATCTTGTTCTCAACAAGAACCGCGTTATCACAAGGCTTCAGCTTACAGAACACATTTGGGGCGATATACTCGAAGTCAATTCGGATTCCAATTTCATCGATGTGCATGTGCGCAACCTCAGAAAAAAACTCGACAAGTACGATTCGATTGCGTGGTTTGAAACCGTCCGCAATGTGGGGTATCGCATCAATGATTAAGCCGATTGCCATGAAAATCAAGCACCAACTCGCCATCTTCAACGCGCTGACCCGTTTGTTCGTGGTCTTGGTTTTGTGGCTGTTGCTTCCGGTGCTGATTGAAAAAGTCGTCTACAAACACATCAATAAAGGGCTGATTGAGAAGAAGCAGAAATTCATCGAACATCTTGACAAAGAGGAAATCAATGATTTTGTAATCCGCAAAGATTCTTCGGAAACTTATGCGAGTTTTTCTACGCTGCACAATGAGTTTTTACAGCTTTCGCGGTTGCCACAACCTCAGATTAATCCCAAAACGGTTTTTATCAACGAGCCCCGGATTATTGAGGAAGAACAGAATGATTACCGCATTTTACAACATCAGTTTGTCTACGAAAACGAGTCTTATTTACTTGAAATCGGAAGTAGTTTAAGCGAAATAGAAGACTTGACTTTCGCGATCCGTTTGTTTTTCTTAATCGTGCTGCTCATTATTTTGGCGGTGACTTTCTTGATGGATACCGTATTTATTGAATATTTACTGAAACCGTTCTATAAAATCATCGATACCAAAATCAGGCGCGTCAACGAACCTGAAAAATTCGACCATACGCCGATCAATTCGCATTCGGCCGATTTTCAGGAACTCGATGAGGTGTTGAACCAGATGATGGACCGCATCGGCGACTTGTTTAAAAAAGAAAAACAATTTATCGCGAATGTTTCGCACGAATTGCTGACGCCGATTGCCTTACTCAAGAATAAATTTGAGAACTTATTGCAGAACGAATCCCTCAATGATGAAGCCGTCGATAAAATTGCGGGTGCCCTCAAAACGCTCGACATGCTCAAAAAAGTCATCGGCAATCTGTTGTTGATTTCAAGAATCGAGAACCAGCAATATGAAGCCAAAGAAACGATTGATTGTTACGCGATGATTTCTGATTTGGCGATCGATCTCGAAGACAGGATTGAAGATAAACAATTACGGATCTCGAATGAACTGCAGCATCATTTTCATTTCAAAGGCAATAATACTTTAATCCACATTTTGCTGTACAACCTGCTGGTGAATGCAATTAAATATAATAAGGACAAAGGCGAAATTACCGTATCCGATGTTTTAACTTCAGAGCATTACAAACTCATTATCAGTGATACCGGAATCGGCATGGACGAACAGCAACTCACAAAAATCTTCAACCGTTTTACGCGCATCAACGAGGATAAGGAAGGCCACGGCTTAGGCTTGGCTATTGTTGACAGTATTGCTCACTTCCACCATGTTGAGGTCGAAGTCACTTCTAAACCTGATGTTGGGACTACGTTTGTATTGGTGTTTCCGGTGATCAAAACTTAAATTAAAGTTAAATGCGTCAGTAGGCTTTAATCTTCATCCCATCTTCATTTAGCGGTTGTAGTTTTGGTCCAGTTAATAATAATAACACAATTTAAATTCACACATCATGAAAAAAGTAATGTTAATGGTCGCTTTGTTTTTAGGAACAACTGCTATGGTAAATGCTCAGGAACCAGTCAAAGCAGCTCCTGCTAAAGAAGTAAAAGCGAAAAAAGTTAAAAAAGCGAAAGCTGAGAAAAAAGAAGTAGCTCCAGCAGCGGCACCAGCAGCTCCGGCAAAAGCTAAAAAATAAAGCTTCTTTCCTGCTTTGCTGACAGCCTACTGGGATAAATATTAAAGCTGTTAGCCAAATAGGATTGTTTGATTGGTAAAAAGAGGGTGAAGCGATTCATCCTCTTTTTTATTTTTTAAAACCAAGCTTGCGGAATCGTCGTAGTTGTTTTTACATAACCTATAAAAACAAAACGATGGACAACATCATTAACTTCAGAACGGTAGTTTTTTCAATCATCATTCTTGCAGTTTTAGGGCTCAATATTTACAGTGTTTTCTGGAATTAGCTCAGGCCAACGGAATTTTGAGCACTACTTCAGTTCCGGCGCAGGAGCTATTTTCTTCTTTTAGATCGTTATAAACAATCATGTCTTCGAGTTTCAATGCGCCGTTTAAAAGTTCAAGACGCTGTTCAATAGCTGCAATCGAGAACGAATGATGGTTGTTTTGATTGGCATTTTTGATTGCTGCCGATTTTTCCCTACCGATGCCATTGTCTGTTACGATGCAGATGAGATGCGTTTGTGCAGCATCGATCTCAAAATGAACACTAACTTTTTTATTGCTTTTTTTATGCAATAACCCGTGTTTGATGCTGTTTTCCACAATAGGTTGGATCAGCATTGGGGGTATTTTATGGTAATCTTCGTCGATATTGTCAGCAACAGAAATAGTATAAGTGAAATCCTTTTCGAAGCGCAATTTTTCGAGTTCCAGGTATTTCGTTAGGATATCGATTTCATCAGCAATCGCAATTTGCTTTTTCCCAGAAACCTCGAGAATTTGCCGCGTTAGGTAAGTGAAATTGTTGAGTTGTTCGTTGGCAACGAGTTTGTCGCCATACATGAATTGCATTTGAATACTGTTCAGGGCATTGAAAATGAAATGCGGATTCATCTGGCTTTTGAGTGCTTTGAGTTCACTCTCGGTGGCTTTCTTTTCCGCTGCTAATAGTTTTTCGGTTTCGGCGAGTTGGTTTTGTAGGATTTCATTTTTCTTTTTTTCCTTATAACTAGAAAATAAAACGTAGCTCGTTGTTGCAATTCCTGTGAAAAACAGAATCACTAAATACAATGTTGTTGTTTTCTTTTTTGATTCGAGTTCAGCAATGATATTCTTTTGATGCAATGCTTTAATTGCGGCTTCTTTCTTTTCAGTTTCGTATTGATAAGTGGCTTTTAGAGCAATGTCTTTACTTTCATCAAAGTAGATTTTTTCGCCAATATCAGAGGCAATCGATTTGTATTTGTAGGCATTTTGAAAGTCATTTTCTTTGAAAAAAATTTGGCTTAAAATTTCAGATGCGTTTTTTTGATCGGACGGGAAATTGGTTTTTTTGGACAATTCAAAAGCTTTTAAACCATATTTTTTGGCTTTGTCTAGTTGGTTTTGATTATTGTAAATGGTTGCTAATTGGATTTGTACTTTAGACAAATGGATATCACTATTTATTTTTTCAAATAATTGTTCCGATTTTAGATAATGGGATTTTGCTTCCTTAATTTTATTCTTTTTAAAGTAAATATCACCGTAATTTTTGTGTGAAGTGGCGATAAAATCCTGACTATTTATTTGAGTTGCCAACTGAAAGGCTTCGTTGTTGAATTGCAATGCTTTTTCTAACAAATGGAGTTTGGTATTGGTTGCCGACAAACTATTTAAAATCAGTGCTAAACGTTCGGTATTGTTTGTTTTTCGGTCAATTTCCAAACATTTTAAATAATACAGATTACTCGTTTTATAATCATTTTGGTTGTCAAAAATGCGTCCGAGTGCAAAATTAGTACGCTCTAAACCTTCTAAATCATTCAGTTTTTCAAACAAAGGCAAAGCTTCTAAGTTGTATTTGATGGCTAAATTATTATTCCCTAAATTGTTGTAGATGTAGCCCAAATCGGTCAAAACGTATGCGATAGAAGTTTTGTTTTTGGAACGTAAAGCAAATTGATATGCTTTTTTCATATACACCAACGTGCTGTCAATTTTTCCTAAATAGTCAAATGCAGTTCCGATATTTTGAAGTGCGAGCGCGCTACCATAATGGTAATTGATCTGATTTGAAATGATAAACGATTTTTTATACAACTGAATGGCTTTCTCAAATTTTTCGTTGTACAATTCGTACGCACCATCGTTATTGTAAGAAATGGATAAATATTTGGTGTACGTATTTTTTAAGGTTTTGTTGTTTTCTTTTTGAAGCTGGTTGACGGCAATTTTTTGAAGTTCTTGGTTGTATTTAATCCAAATATTTTGGTCGTTTTCGGCTTCGATGATTTTGTCTAATAAAAAGCAACGTGTGGTATCTTTTTGTGGATGATTTTGGAGTTGGACAAGATCGGAGTTGGTATTTTGAGCCAATAGCAATTGACTGAAAAGGATGCCAAGGAAAACCAACCTAATTTTCATTATAAAATGTTGTTGCGTTGCATAAATTCTTCAAACTCTTCCTTTTTTTCTCGGGAAATGGGAAGTAGGGTTCGGTCGTCGTAAGTAATCGACAAACCGTCTTTTTTGCTGTATTTTTTGATCAATGTGATGTTGACAAAATAGGATCGGTGTATTCGGAAAAACCGATGGTCATTGGATAATAAGTCTTCAAAATGTTTGATTTTCTTGACCGCCAAATCGCTTCCGTTTTTGTGATGGATGATTGTATAAGAGCCGTTAGCTTCAAAGTAAAGAATATCATTCAAATCGATAAAGACAATACCATCGCCAATATGAATGCCGATTTTTTTGATGCTTTTCTGTAAGAGGTTTTCTTTCAAAACGGCAATGTTTTCTTGCGGATTGAGGTTTTGCTGAAGTTTGATGTCGGCCTTCTCAATAGCGTCTTTTAGTTTGGTAATGCCTATAGGTTTTAGCAAATAATCAATCGCAGAAACTTCAAAAGCTTTGATTGCATATTCAGAATAAGCGGTGCAAAATATGGTTTCGAAAGTAGGTTTGTTGAAATAATCAAACAGAACAAATCCGTTCTCGTCGGGCATTTCAATGTCTAGAAATACCAAATCAACCTCATTTTTGTTGATGATTTTTACAGCCGATTTCACGTCTTCGGCTTCCGCGATGATCGTGACTGTAGGACAAAAATCTGAAACGAAATTCTTTAAAATAAGCCGCGCGTTGGCTTCGTCGTCTACAATAATGGCTTTAATGGTTCTCATGGGCGGTTTACAGGCAAGCAATATAGAAAATAATTTCAAAAGGAAAACCGCTGCGACTGATGATAATCGCAACGGTTCCATTCAAAAAAACAATTTAAACTATTTAACTATTAATTTTTGAGTCGTAATGGCGTTGTTTTTATCTTCAATTTTTACCAAATACATTCCTTTTGATAGATTGGAAACGTTGGTGTTTTTATCGGTGGAAGTCATTACTTTCTGCCCTTCAAGCGAGTAAATTTCTACGGATTTCAATTCGTTTTTCATTGCAATACTAAAATTAGCAGAAGTAGGATTCGGATAAATGCTTACTTTTAGATTGCTAGTGTTAAGATCTTGCGTAGCCAATAAAGCGTTGTTTGTGTAGAGATTGGCAATTTCTGTTGGCGTTAAAACCCTGCTGTAAATTTTTAAATCATCAACTGAAATGTCATTATTTCCACCAAGGAAGAAATTCGTGTTTTGAGTATTCCATGCGGATTTATTTCCAGAGGCTCTTTCAACGCCATTGTGATAAATTTTAGCCGTTGTTCCGTCAAAAGTAGTAACTACATGAATCCAGTTTTGACCAGTAGTGCCATACCCTGTGGCGGTTAAATCATTTGCGTAACCAAAATTGACCAAATTGTTACCCTGGATAGATAAGCCATAAACCAGATTATTAGCGCCAACGGTTAAAGGGCCATATCGAAATATATGGGCATCTGTCGCCGGGGCAGTTTTTTTAACCCAAATGGAAACTGATCTTGGTGCATTTCCAACCGGCAAACCAGGTATTACAGCTGCTGATGTAGTGGCATTGATGCGAAGTGCACCCAAATTTGTATTGTTTCTGTCATTTTCAAAGGAAGTTAAACTACCAACCGCACCAAACGGTACACCGCCGTTAACATTATTATAAGTGTTGTCAAAATCGTATTCGGCAACCAACGCAGGATCAGAGGGAGCTGATTGCACAAAACTTGCAAGTGTAGAAGATGTACTGCCGTTGCTGTTTGTGGCCACAATTTGATAATAATAGGTAGTGCCGTTGGTTAAATTTGGTAATAAAACAGAGGCGTTTGTTGAGGTGCTACCTATGATTTGTGAGGTTAAGTTTGATGCTTCCGTTCCATAGTTAATCACAGAAGTTGAAGCCGCTCCATAAGAATTCAATGTATAATTGATAGTAGAAGCAGTTGTGCCAGAATTCACTACGGTTATATTTGAAATTGAAGGTGGTAAATTGACTACAACGGAATTGTCTGGGGCATCTTTAACAGCATTGATTTCAGTAACAGTTAACGCTCTGTTGTAAACGTAAAACTCATCAATAGCTCCGTCGAAATATTTACTTCCGTTTACTGTACCATCAGCATTAGTGCCGCCACCAATAGAGAAAACTTGGTTGTATTTATAGATGTCATTGAGATTGTTTATGCTTACCGAACTGTTGAGTACACCATTAACATAAACTTCTAAAATTTTACCTGTGCCCACAGTTTTAAAACATATAGCATAATGAAACCAACCACCTAAGCCTCCTCCAGCAGTACCGCCACCTAAACCGCCAAGTGCGTACAAGCCATTAGTAGTGGATATTCCGTAACCATATAGCGATCCTGTATCTTTTCTGTGAAACGCTGAGGAGAACATTTCAAAGCGTGTTGCAAAATTATTTTCCGTAATAGGATTTTTAGAACCCCAATAGGCTACTGTAAACTCCGATGTTATTTCTGCGGCAAGTGTCGTGTTTTTTAATCCGGTGTTGTTTAAAAGAGCTGCATAACCTGTTCCGTTTCCGCCCGGCCCGTAAGTAACTGCCGCGCCTGAAGTGTGCAAATTGGTCATATTGTACAATCCGTTATGACTGTTAGCGTTACCTTCAAAATTGTAATAAGCGAGTAATCCGTTAATAGGAACTTGTGCTTGGGCCACAAAAGAAAATGCCATTGAAATGATAAGTAGTAATTTTTTCATGTAGTATGATTTTAAAAATTTCAGCAAAAATCCTGAACCGACAAGGAACTAATTATTAATTTTCACGAAATGGCAGTTTTTGATCGCGAAACAACAGTTGTTTTTCATAAAGAAATTGAAAAGGATAATGAAGTTAAATTTTTAATAACACAAAGCCAGAATCATTAGGTTTCTTTGTTAATTTGTGTAAAATTTTTCAAAATGCTCCTCCGCTTTTTAATTCTCTGCACCATACTTGTTGTCATCGAGCTTTACGCTTTTCAGGCCTTCAAAACCATCATCAAAGCAAAGTGGATTCTCATTTCGTATGAAGTGATCAGTCTCGCGGCTTTGGTCTACATCATTTATTCTTTTACGCAATTTGACCGTTCGGTCGGGCAAACCAAACAGACTTTGTTTACAATGGGTTTGTTGCTGTTGGTGTATGTTCCTAAAATTCTCGTGACAGTTGTTATGTTGGGCGAAGACATTTACCGCATCATTATGGGTTCGGTCAATTACTTCATCAACAATGATGGCAATGGTGATTTTTTGGCTTCGAGAAGAAAATTTGTAAGCCAGATCGGTTTGGGCTTGGCGGCGGTTCCATTTCTATCTTTGATTTATGGGATGACCTTCGGGAAATACAACTACAAAGTCATCAAACAGCGTATTTTTTTTCCTGACCTGCCTGATGCTTTTGACGGTTTCACGATTACACAGATTTCGGACGTTCATAGCGGAAGTTTCGACAATCCCGAGAAAATCAATTACGCCATCGATTTGATTAACGAGCAGGAAGCCGACATGATTTTGTTCACCGGCGATATCGTGAATACACATGCTAAAGAAATGCATCCGTGGATTGATGCGTTCAATAGAATCAAGCCTTATAAATATGGAAAGTATTCCGTGCTCGGCAACCACGATTATGGCGAATATGTTGATTGGCCAACTTCGCAAGCGAAAGAGAAAAATTTTCAGGATATTAAAAATCTTTATGGGCAGATCGGGTTCAATCTTTTGCTCAATCAACATACTTTTATTGAAAAAGACGGCCAAAGAATTGCTTTGATTGGTGTGGAGAATTGGGGCAAGAATTTCAAACAGGCCGGCGATCTCAACAAAGCCTCGCAACAGTTGAACAAAGAAGACTTCAAGATTCTGATGAGCCATGATCCGAGCCACTGGGAATACGAAGTGAAGAAGCACGACAAGCATTTTCATCTGACTTTATCCGGCCATACACACGGCATGCAATTCGGTATTGAGATTCCGGGATTTTTCAAGTGGAGCTTGGCGCAATACGTCTACAAACAATGGGCAGGATTGTATGAGGAGTTTGGCCGTTACGTATATGTGAATCGGGGCTTTGGTTTTCACGCTTATCCCGGAAGAGTAGGTATTATGCCCGAAATAACGGTAATTCAACTAAAAAAAGGCGAAAAGTTAGCATAATTCGTTTAAAACGCTACTTTTGTAATGTAATATCTTAATTGCAAGCGATTAGAAATTAAAATTTTTGCTTTTATGTCAAAATTTGGAGAACTTATCAACGCCCAGGTTCCTGTGTTAATCGATTTTTACACAGAGTGGAACGAGTCTTCGGTATCGATGCATCCGGTCATCCGCGATGTTGCCGCTGCCTTGGGTGATAAAGCTAAAGTGATAAAAATTGATGTCGATAAAAATCAGGAATTGGCAGATGCTTTGCGCATCAAAGGCTTACCCACTTTAATGATTTATAAAGAAGGTCAGATGATCTGGAGACAATCCGGAGAATTGGATGCCAACACGATCATCGGTTTGGTTCAGGAACAAATCTAAACGATTCCCTCACATTTATAGCCGTTGTCTTTTAGGAATTGTAAGGTTCTGGGCAATGTATATTCTAAATTTTTGAAGGCTTTGGCGCTGTCGTGAAATACGATGATGCTTCCCGGACGGATATTCTTCAATACATTCTTTAAACATTTCTCAGCAGTGACCGTTGCATCGAAATCGGCGCTCAGCACATCCCACATTATAATTTTATAGCCAGAATCCATGAGCTGTTTGGCTTGTGATTTTTTGATTTTGCCATAAGGTGGACGGAAGAGTTTTGAATGATGAATGATGAATTTTGAATTTTGAATGATTGTTTCGTCACATGAAAGAACGTTTTCAATATAATCGGACGTTTTTGTTTTCCATCCATTGTAATGGTTGAAAGTGTGGTTTCCAATAGCATGACCTTCATTGATGACTTCATTAAAGATTTCAGAATATTTCCGAATGTTGTCGCCAATACAAAAGAAAGTGGCTTGGGCGTCAAATGATTTCAGTTGATTTAAAACCCAAGAAGTGATTTCAGGCGTCGGCCCATCATCAAAAGTCAGGTAGACTTTTTTCTCCACCGTCGCAACATTCCAGACATAATCTGAGAAAATACGTTTGATCAGTCGATTTGTCTTAATCCAATACCACATCTTTTTCTAAAATAAAAAAGTAGCACATTCGCAGCACTACTTTTTAATTATTAATTATCCATTATCAGTTATTCATTGTCTCTGCCAAAACGTTCGAACATTTTGTTATAAGCATTGAATATCGGTTTGTTCTTGTTGTAAAATTCTAGGTCGCCACGGTCTTTCATGACTTCGAGCAAACCACGGTAGCGTTCGATGTCAGTAATGATATCAATAACCAAATCGCTCTGTTCGGAAGCTTTCATGCCTTTGTAGAACGTAAGGTTCTCTTTATATTTGGTCATCAAAGTTTCTAACAACTGACGTGCTTTTTGTTTTTCACCGATTTCATAATACCCGCCGGCAAAAGGGTCGAGCAAAGAGTAGTATCCGTAATACTGCACGGGCAGTTTTTCCATAGCAAGGTCGATGATCTTTTTGGCTTTGTCTTTCTTGCCTTCGTTGATGAGCTGTTCCATCAAACGCGCCATGTTGGTTCTGTACGAAATGCTGTTTTTTCTGGTTTCAGGATCGTGGTAGATGGTTTTCAAATCACCGTTGCCCCAATCCCATTTCATCACGATGTCATACATTTTGTCGCTATCGATTTGGCCCATATCTAGCGGACTTCCGTCTTTAGGAACCGTCGTGCGGATCGGAACGAGTTTGTAGACCATTCCGTCTAGTTGCAAATAGTCTTTCATCCACAAATAATCGTCGTCGCCGAAACTTCCGCCGGTGAAATAAACCGGGCGTTTCCAGTTGTTGTTCGCAATCACATCTAGCATCATCAGACGGTTTTTGTATAAAGCCTGGCCTTTGATTTCAATATCGATATACGGAACAATCGAGTCATTTTGCAACGGATTGACCACTTTGTTTTGAATGATTACATTCTTATCAATAGGAATACGCACTTTATTGGTCGGGTAAAAATGGATTTTCTGACCGTTTGACATTTCAATAAGCGTTCTGGCGTCATCGCTGGCTATGAAATGAATCAGGTCTTTGATGTTCCAACGGCTTTCTGTTTTGGCATTGTGAACCGCGTAATCCAATTTATCCCCAACGTATTGATCATGAGTAAATGAGATTGGTAATCCGTCTGATTCGTAGGTTTTCATTTTCATCTGATCGATATACCAATCCGTCATGAAAAGACTCGTGTTGACAATTTTGATGTCGGTTCTGAGATGTTCGATTTCCTGGGCATACCAAAGCGGGAAAGTATCATTATCGCCAATAGTGAATAAAATCGCATTGGGTTCGCACGAATTAAGATACGCCTTTGCCATCGCGATAGCCGTATATTTCTGAGAACGGTCGTGATCATCCCAGTTTTGAGAAGCCATCAATACCGGTGCAGCAAGTAAAGAACCTGCAATAAGAACTGGTCCGGCAATTTTCGGTTGAAGATAGGCTTTGGCGGATTCATAAAGCGAATACACTCCGAATCCTATCCAGATGGCAAAAACGTAGAACGAACCCACTAAAGCATAGTCGCGTTCACGAGGTTCGAAAGGGCGTTCGTTGAGGTAGATTTTTAAGGCAATACCCGTGAAAAGAAAAAGCGCCATCAATACGTAAAAGCTTTTCAGGTCTTTTTTGGCATGGTACATCAAACCGATGATCCCAAGGATAAACGGGATGAAATAATAAACATTCCTACCTTTATTATTTAAGGCATCCGAAGGAAGGTTTTCCTGAGAACCTAAATGAAGTTCGTCGATGAAAGGGATTCCGCTGAGCCAATTTCCATCGATATTGTCATATTTACCTTGGATGTCGTTTTGTCTTCCGGTGAAGTTCCACATGAGATAGCGCCAATACATATAGCCAAATTGGTATTCAAACATAAAATTCAAATTGTCCCAAGTGGAAGGTTTTTCGATGATCAGGTAATCGCCGTAACTTTTTAGGAAAGAAACATAACCTTCGGTGTCAATCTGTTTTTCAGCGTAAGCTTTTCTGAATTCTGCAATGATGTCGACAAGTTCTTTTTCTTCGGAATATTCGGGATTGATTTTAAATTCAGGCACACGGCTGAAGTTGATGTAGTTTTCGACATGTTCTGTGCTCCACATTCTGGGCAGAATGGCTTTTTGATTGTCATCGCTGTTCTGTTCGGCGTTTTTATAATTATTGGTGATGATGTATTTGCCGGTTTTATAATCCCTTTCGTAGTTTGGCGCTTTGTCCAGATATGGCGTTTCAGCGTCAAGCCCGGCAAAAGTATCAGTGTATTGAGGGCCATAAAATAAAGGATTGATGCCATATTGCTCTCGGTTGTAATAAGCCAAAACCTCGGCCGCATCCGACGGCTTGTTCTCATTGATGACCGTATTGGCATTGGCGCGAATCGGCAGCATCATCCAGGTCGAAAATCCGATTAATATAAATAGAACACAAAGGATAATAGAGTTGTAGAAAACAAGTCCTTTTTGTTTGGTATACCGCAATCCGAAATAAAAGAAAGCGACAAACAGCAAAGCGACGAAAATGGTTCCGGAATTGAACGGTAATCCAAAATCATTGACCATAAAGATCTCGGTCTTTCCGAAAAATGCCATCGTCCAAGGCAAAAGAGATTTATATATGAAAAGGAAAATCGCTACGACAATAAGGTTGGCGATGATAAAATTCTTGACCGTTACAGTTTTATAATGTTTGAAGAAATACAACAATCCAATAGAAGGAATGGTCAGCAGCGCCATAAAGTGAACGCCAAAAGAAAGTCCTGTCACAAGGCTGATGATGAGTAGCCATTTATTGCCTCTTGCTGTATACATATCCTGTTCCCAACGCAAACCTAACCAGAATAACAACGAAATGAGTAAAGTGGCCATGGCATATACTTCGGCTTCCACGGCATTATACCAAAAGCTGTCCGAATAAGTGAAAGCCATCGCGCCAACGAAAGAACTTCCAAGGATTACAATCGCGTTGCTTTTGGTCATTTGGCTTGCCGCTTCGTCTTTAGCTTCTGCTGAAAAACCGGTAATCTTTCTCATCACGATCGTGGACGACCAGAAAAGAAATAAAATGGTAAAGGCACTTGAAAAAACCGACATCATATTGACCATCAAAGCGACGTGCTTGGCGTCTGTTGCAAACATGGCGAAAAAGGCTCCAATCATTTGGAATAACGGTGCTCCGGGCGGATGTCCAACCTCTAATTTTGCTGCGGTGGCAATATACTCGCCGCAATCCCAGAAACTCATCGTAGGCTCCACGGTTAGGGTGTAAGTGATGAGTGCAACAGCGAAAGCAAACCAACCTAAAATGGTATTCCATTTATTAAAGTTAAATGTCGTCATACGGAATCGATATAGATTTTTTAAGTGTTACAAAGAAACTATTTTTTTGCGTAAAGAAAGTTGCATTAACAAAAAATTCTGCAGATCGTCAGTGAATTGGATTTCGTGATTTTATTCAAGTGATTACGCTGAAATAAATTTTCAATAAAAATTCTATAAATAGTTGCTAAAAATAAAATTTATATTAAATTTGCACTCGCTTAACAGCAATGCAATTGGTCTATGGTGTAATGGTAACACTACGGTTTTTGGTGCCGTCTTTCTAGGTTCGAGTCCTAGTAGACCAACAAAAAACTCCTCAATCACTTGAGGAGTTTTTTTATTTTTAGGTTAAACCTGAATTAGATTTTGAAAGTAATGACTGGTCTAACTGCGTGATTCACTAAATCTTCGCTGATGCTTCCGTTGAAGAAATGCGCAAAACCGGTTCTTCCGTGCGTACACATTCCGATAAGATCTGCATTGACTTTGTTGGAGAAGTTTAAAATTCCTTTTTCAACATTTACATCGTTATAAATATGTAAACTGTAATTCGGATAATTGAACTCTTTCATAAAGTCATCCATTATTTTTTCCGCAAGATGCGTTGGTTTGAAGCTGTTCGGCGTATTAATCATCACTAAACTCAGGTTGGAATGGAATGCTTTTGCAAAATCCACGAGTTGTGCGAAAGGTTTTTTAATCTCATTTGAAAAATCTGAAGCGAAAACAAAATTACCGGCTTTAAAATCGTCGTTTTTATTTTTGATGACCAATACAGGAGCTTCAGAAAAACGGACTACTTTTTCAGTGTTGGATCCGATTAGCATTTCCTGAAAACCGCTGGTTCCGTGAGAACCCATAACCACAAGGTCAACATTGTTTTTCTTGCTTACGGCCAGAATCCCGTCAAAAGCTTTTTCAAACTGGATGATTTCCGATACATTAAGTCCTTCGAGATAATCCACATCCATCAGTTCTTCAAGGTTGCTGATTGCCTTGTCCTTGTAAAACATAATTTCAGGAATCTGATGCCCGCTTCCGATAGCATCGCCCGCTTGGTGCGGCAACTCTAACATGTGCAGTAATATGATCTCGCTATCGTTTTGTTTGGCAATTTGTGCTGCAACTCTTAAGGCGTATTCAGCATGTTCGGAAAAGTCTGTTGGGACTAAGATTCTTTTCATAATTGAAGTGTAAGAAATTTTATAAAATCGGTTATACATTAATGCAATAAAAGTAATATTTTTTTTTTACAACACCAATGATTTTTGAATTATAAAAAAACACTATATTTGCACGGTTATTTATTGAAAACTAAATAATGAGGGAAGCAATGCTTCCCTCTTTTTATAAAAAATATGACATTTAAAGAAAAAGTATATCAATTATTGGAAGCTGGGCTACAGGAAAAACCCGCCATTTTTCTAATTGACCTTACGATTAACGAGGCTTTCAAAATCATAGTAACTTTAGATGGAGACCATGGTGTGCAATTGCAGGATTGCATCGATATCAGCCGCGCCATCGAACACAATCTCGATCGCGAAGAACAGGATTTTTCTTTAGAAGTGGCATCGGTTGGCGTGGGTTCGCCTTTGAAATTGGTTCGCCAATACATCAAAAATGTAGGCAGAACACTCATCGTGAAATTAGCCACAGAAACTATTGAAGCCCAATTGATAGCGGCAAATGAAAATTTTATAACTTTAGCATGGGAAGCTAGAGAACCCAAAAAAATAGGAAAAGGGAAAGAAACGGTTCAGAAGCAACAGGAAATCCCTTATTCAGACATTAAAGAAGCAATTGTTACAGTAACATTTTAAATTAAAAAGTTGGCATGGAAAATTTAGCATTAATCGATTCATTTTCAGAGTTTAAAGATGATAAACTTATTGATCGTGTAACGCTTATGGCGATTTTGGAGGATGTGTTTAGAAATGCATTGAAGAAAAAATTCGGATCGGATGATAATTTCGACATCATCATCAATCCTGATAAAGGCGATATGGAAATCTGGAGAAGAAGAGTCATCGTAGCCGATGACGATTTGGATCTCGAAAATGAAGAAATTACCTTAACTGAAGCCAGAAAAATCGAACCTGATTTTGAAATCGGTGAAGAAGTTTCCGAAGAAGTGAAGTTAATTGATTTGGGAAGAAGAGCGATTTTGGCCTTGCGTCAGAACCTGATTTCTAAAATCCACGAACATGACAACACCAATCTTTACAAGCAATTTAAAGATTTAATCGGCGAAATATACACAGCGGAAGTGCATCATGTGCGTCCAAGAGTCGTGATTTTGGTCGATGATGAAGGAAACGAAATCGTCTTGCCAAAAGAAAAGCAAATCCCGTCCGACTTTTTCCGCAAAGGCGATAACGTCCGCGGGATTATTGAAAGCGTTGAACTTAAAGGAAACAAACCTCAAATCATCATGTCGAGAACTTCAGAGAAGTTTTTGGAGAAATTGTTTGAACAGGAAATCCCAGAAGTTTTCGACGGTTTGATTATGGTCAAAAAAGTCGTTCGTATTCCTGGCGAAAAAGCGAAAGTAGCCGTTGATTCATACGATGACAGAATTGATCCTGTAGGTGCCTGTGTAGGAATGAAAGGTTCGAGAATCCACGGAATCGTTCGTGAATTAGGAAACGAGAATATCGACGTGATCAATTACACAAGCAACATCCAGTTGTTCATTACAAGAGCTTTGAGCCCGGCGAAAGTATCTTCAATCAAAATTAATGAAGAAACTAAAAGAGCCGATGTGTTTTTGAAATTAGAAGAAGTATCCAAAGCGATTGGTCGCGGCGGTCACAATATTAAATTAGCAGGTTTGTTGACGGGTTACGAACTCGATGTCATCCGCGAAGGCAATATCGCCGAAGAAGAAGATGATGTTGAATTAACAGAATTCTCAGACGAAATCGACGGCTGGGTGATTGACGAATTTGCTAAAATCGGTCTGGATACCGCAAGAAGTATCCTGAAGCAAGACGTTGAGGATTTGGTCAGAAGAACCGATCTTGAAGAAGAAACCATTATGGATGTAATGCGCATTCTCAAAGAGGAGTTCAATTCCTAAACCATACACAACAACACAACACCCAAGGCATTTGATATTAAGAGGAGAATGTCCAGTGGACATTCGGAAAACTAAGCCAGAGCGCAGTGGAATAAAAAGGTACAAATAAAAAGATTTTATGTCTGAAGAAAGAGTAATAAGAATAAACAAGGTTTTAAGGGAATTCAATATTTCATTAGAAAGAGCAGTTGATTATCTGAAAGATAAAGGTATCGTCATTGATGCCAACCCGAATGCCAAGATTTCTGATGCTGAATACGGAATTCTTCAAAACCAATTTGCAGGCGATAAAGGGAATAAGGAAGCTTCTAAGGAAGTAGGCGAAGAAAAAAGAAAAGAAAAAGAAGCCTTGCGTTTAGAGCGCGAAAAGGAAATTGAAGACAAACGCAAAAGCGACGAAGAGCGTCAACGTCTGGAAGTTATCAAGGCCAAAGCGGTCGTAACTGGTCCTAAACAAATCGGGACTATAGACCTAAATCCTGTTAAACCTGCTCCTAAAAAAGCGGAACCTGTTGCTGAAAAACAAGAGGTGGTTAAGCAAGAAGTCATTAAAGACGAAGCCCCTGTAGAAGCTGAAAAAACTGCAACTGTAGTTCCAAATGAAGCCCCTGCCGATGAATCTATTACTACACAATATCAAAAACTTTCAGGAGCTACTTTAACAGGACAAACCATTGATTTGTCGCAGTTTGAGAAGCCTAAAAAGAAAAAAGAAGATCCAAAGATTACCCCTAACAAACCTGGTGTTAATGCCAATAATGCCAATGCGAATAAGAACAAAAGAAAACGCATACCGCCTAAACCAGGTGAGGCAAGACCGGGAGGAACAGCCAATGCAGGTGGTCCAAATCCGAACAGAATCTCTCCAAACACAGGAAACAGAGACAGCAAACCTGGCTTCGTAAAAGGAAACAGACCTGCTATTGTTGCCAAGGTAGAGCCAACAGAAGAGGAAGTTAAAAACCAAATCCGTGAGACTCTAGAGAAACTCCAAGGGAAAGGTGGAAAATCAAAAGCGGCTAAATACAGACGTGATAAAAGGGAAACGCACCGTCAGAAATCCGATGACGAACAAAGAGCGATTGAAGAAGGCAGCAAAACCATCAAAGTAACGGAATTTGTTACTGTTGGAGAAATTGCCACGATGATGGATGTGCCGATTACCAAAGTGATTGGAACTTGTATGTCATTAGGAATCATGGTAACGATGAACCAACGTCTCGACGCTGAAACATTAACCATCGTTGCAGACGAATTTGGTTATGAAGTAGAATTCATCACTACGGAATTAGAAGATTCTATACAGGTTGAACAAGACCGCGAAGAAGATTTGGTAACCCGCGCACCTATTGTAACCGTTATGGGTCACGTCGATCACGGAAAAACCTCATTACTCGATTATATCCGTAAGGAAAACGTTATTGCCGGCGAATCAGGAGGAATTACCCAACACATTGGTGCTTATGGTGTAACGCTGGATAACGGACAAAAAATTGCATTTCTTGATACGCCAGGACACGAAGCTTTTACGGCGATGCGTGCCCGTGGAGCCCAAGTAACCGATATCGCGATTATTGTGATTGCGGCGGATGATGATATCATGCCACAAACCAAAGAAGCCATCAGCCATGCTCAGGCAGCGGGTGTCCCAATCATTTTTGCCATCAATAAGATTGATAAACCGAATGCGAACCCTGAAAAAATCAAGGAACGACTTGCCGGTATGAATTTGCTCGTAGAAGATTGGGGTGGAAAAATCCAGTCGCACGACATCTCTGCAAAATCAGGAATTGGAGTGAAAGAATTGCTTGAAAAAGTTTTATTGGAAGCTGAGATTTTAGATTTGAAATCAAACCCAAACAAATTTGCTTCAGGAACCGTAGTCGAGGCTTTCTTAGATAAAGGAAAAGGATATGTGTCTACGATTTTAGTTCAAAACGGAACTTTAAAAGTAGGCGATTATATGTTGGCAGGAAAGCATCATGGTAAAATTAAAGCCATGCATGACGAACGCGGACACGTGGTTAAAGAAGCGGGTCCATCAACTCCAGTTTCGGTTTTAGGATTGGATGGCGCTGCGACAGCCGGTGACAAATTCAACGTTTTTGAAGACGAAAGAGAAGCCAAAGCGATTGCCGCCAAACGAACCCAATTGATGCGTGAGCAATCCGTAAGAACTCAGCGTCACATTACGCTGGCAGAAATTGGAAGACGTATCGCTTTAGGGCAGTTTAAAGAATTGAACATCATCCTCAAAGGTGACGTGGATGGTTCTGTAGAAGCCTTGTCAGATTCGTTCTCGAAATTATCTACAGAAGAAATACAAATCAATATCATTCATAAAGGTGTTGGAGCGATTACCGAAACTGACGTAATGTTGGCTTCCGCTTCCGATGCGATTATTATAGGATTCAACGTTCGTCCTGCAGGAAACGCCAGACAATTGGCGGATAAAGAAGAAATCGATATCCGTAATTACTCAATCATCTATGATGCGATTGACGATTTAAGAGATGCGATGGAAGGCATGCTTTCTCCGGAAATGAAAGAAGAAATCACCGGAACTGCAGAAATCAGGGAAATCTTCAAAATATCCAAAGTCGGATCGATTGCAGGTTGTATGGTAACCGATGGTAAGATTAGCAGAAACTCGAAAGTGAGAATTATTCGCGAAGGCGTGGTAGTATTTACTGGAGAACTAGTGGCTTTAAAACGATTTAAAGACGACGTAAAAGAAGTTTCTAAAGGTTATGACTGTGGTATTCAGATCAAAAATTACAACGATATTGAAGAGCGTGATCTTATCGAAGCGTTCCAGGAAGTTGCCGTTAAGAAAAAACTGAAATAACAGTTACTTTATTAAAGTAGCCCAAATAAAAAAAGCGTCCGAATTAGGACGCTTTTTTTATGATTAAAAACCAAAATATATTATTTGTTCGGCTTGATCAAAAAGGCATTCGGATACTTTTTTTTGAGCTCTGCCAAATTGCGTTCAGATTCAATTCTTGATTTGAAATTACCAATCCATACTTTATAAGTTGGCGTGCTAAAAACGATGGTTCCGTCGTAATTTTTGTACTCTTTTCTAAAATCGCTTAGGGTCTTTTTTGCCGTTTCGCTATCACCATTAAAAATCTGAATTTTATAGCGGTCATTGATGGTAATCGAAGCGTTAATTTTTCTTTTTTCATTTAACAGCTGTTCGAATTTCGGATCTTGGGTGAACGACAAATTTCCGTCCTGTGCGTATAAATTTATGCAACTTATGCCTAAAAATGAAGCGGTTAAAAAGGCGTTTCTGATTGTTAAAATTCTCATAAAGCGGTGATTTTTATACAAATGTACTATTTCTTAAATTAAACAAAACAACAAACATTATTTAGAATTAATATAAATTGATATTTAAGGGTATTTTAAGGTTTTAAGAATAGTTCATTAATTGTATTTTTGTCCAAGTTTTCAAACAAGGTGTCAATAAATACTGAATATTCAGTGTGAAGTTTCCGCCATTTTTAGTCGATAATCATTCAAAATATGAAAAAAGTGGGTAACCATAATTCGATTTCAAGAATTTATATTTTTAGTTTAGCATTTTTGCTAACGTTCTCCTTAACTTCCATAGCACAAAATCCCGCACCGGCAACCGCCGCTACTACAGCGCCCGCCGCTCCAGCTGCAGCTGCAACCGGAGGAGGTGATGCCGTGAAAGGAAAAGAATTGTTCAACACGAATTGTGCGGCTTGTCACAAACTCGATGCAAAGTCTACAGGGCCTGCCTTGCGAGGTGTTGCTGGCAAACACGACATGGCCTGGATCTACAAATGGGTTCACAACAGTTCTGAGATGATCAAATCAGGAGATGCGGCTGCCGTGAAACTTTTTGCGGAGAACAACAATGCGGTGATGACGGCATTTCCGCAATTATCAGAAGCTGATATTGATAATATTATCGCTTATACTTCAGAGCCAAAAGCTGAGCCTGTAGCAGCACTTCCAACAGCCGGAGCTGCTGGTGGAGCAGAGAACAATGTTGGTGGGGTTTCGAATGATTTGATTTTATTCGCGCTTGCCCTTGTGATGCTGATGTTGGTCGTGATGTTAGTGATGGTCAACCGAGTGTTGTCTAGAATTGCTAAATCAAACGGCATTGAAGTGGAGGCAAAAGAGCCGACTACACCAATCTGGAAAGCTTTCGCAAGAAACCAATTTTTAGTTTTAGTGACTTCGATATTTTTGATTTTGGCCAGCGGATATTATGTTTATGGCTATTTAATGCAAATTGGTGTTGATCAAAATTATGAGCCAATCCAACCGATTCATTATTCTCACAGAATCCACGCAGGAAGTAACGGAATCAATTGTAAATATTGTCACTCCGCAGCACGTGTGAGCAAAAATGCAGGAATCCCTTCCTTGAATGTTTGTATGAACTGCCACAAGAATATTGCTGAAGTTTCAGATACTACAGCTACTCCAGAGCATTCAAAAGCTTTCTACGATGGAGAAATCCAGAAATTATATGCGGCTGTTGGTTGGGATCAATCCACTCAAAAGTATACCGGAAAAACACAACCTGTGAAATGGGTTCGTATTCACAACTTGCCTGATTTCGTTTATTTCAACCACGCACAACACGTTACCGTTGGAGGCGTTGAATGTCAGACTTGCCACGGTCCGGTTCAGACTTATGAGGTTCAAAAACAATTTGCTCCACTTACGATGGGTTGGTGTATTGAATGCCACAGAAAAACCGATGTCAAAATGGAAGGCAACGAATACTACACTAAAATTCACGAAGAACTTTCCAAAAAATACGGCGTAGACAAATTGACTGCGGCGCAAATGGGTGGTCTGGAATGCGGTAAATGCCACTACTAATCGAAATTATTAAGAAGCTAAATATTTATATATAATATGTCATCAAACAAAAAATACTGGAAAAGTGTTGAAGAACTAAACGAAAATAGTTCTATTGTTGAGGCACTTAGAAATAACGAATTTGTTGAGGAAATTCCAACTAACGAATTTTTGAGTGATGCAGAATCGCTTTCGACTTCTTCAACGACACGTCGTGATTTCTTAAAGTACGTCGGATTTAGCACCGCTGCCGCAACATTGGCCGCTTGTGAAGGTCCAGTTCATAAATCGATTCCTTATGTACTTCAACCGGAACAAATCATCCCGGGCGTTGCCGATTATTACGCAACTTCTGTTTTTGATGGTTTTGATTTTGCTAATTTATTAGTAAAAACCCGTGAAGGCCGTCCTATCAAAATAGACAACAACACGATGCCGGGTGCAAAATTTGCAGCCAATGCCAGAATCCATGCTTCGATACTTTCTTTGTATGACAGCATGCGTTTGAAGCAACCAAAAATTGCAGGTAAAAGCGCTACTTGGGCTGATGTTGATGCCAAAATAAAAGCAAGTCTTGCGGCTGCTAAAACAAGCGGAAAACAAACCGTTTTGTTGACCAGTACTTTAGCAAGCCCTTCTACTGAAAAACTAATCGCCGATTTTATTGCTAAAAACCCAAATGCCAAACACGTCGTTTACGATGCGGTTTCTTCATCAGAAGCTTTAGATGCTTTTGAAACGGTTTATGGCGAAAGAGCTTTAGTCGATTATGATTTCTCAAAAGCTTCTTTAATTGTTTCAGTGGGTGCTGATTTCCTTGGCGATTGGCAAGGTGGAAGCTATGACAGAGGTTACGCTCAAGGAAGAATCCCAAAAAATGGAAAAATGTCACGTCATTTCCAATTGGAAGCGAACATGACTTTATCCGGAGCTGCAGCTGACAAACGTATCCCGATGACGGTAGCAAATCAGAAACAAGCTTTGGTGAAAATATACAATATCGTTACAAATTCGTCGGTAGGAACTGACAAAATCGCTAACGAAGAAGCCGTCATCAAAGCAGCGCAACAATTAAAAGCAGCTGGTTCTAAAGGCGTTTTGGTTTCCGGAATCCAAGATAAAAATGCACAAATGTTGGTTTTGGCAATCAACCAAGCGTTAGGAAGTGAAGCTTTCTCAACCGCAGGAACCCGTCAAATCAGAAAAGGATCGAGTGAAAAAATGAAGCAATTCCTCGCCGATATGAAAGCAGGAAATGTACATACTTTGATCATGAGCGGTGTGAATCCGGTTTACACTTTGTCGAATAGCGAAGAATTCGTTTCGGCTTTGAAAAAAGTATCGCTTTCGGTAGCCTTTTCATTGAAAGAAGACGAAACCGCTTCCGTTGCTACCATCGCTGCTGCTGCACCACATTATTTAGAATCATGGAATGACGTTTCGATTGTGAAAGGTTCTTATGGAATCACACAGCCAACGATTCGTCCTTTATTCGATACCAAACAATTCCAAGAAGCTTTGATGTCTTGGAACGGAACTTCAGGAACATACTACGATTATTTAAGAACAAATGCAGCTACTATAATTTCAGGCGCAACTTGGAATAAAGTATTGCACGACGGAATCTATGTCGGCGCTTCAGCTGCCGCTTCTGGTGGTTCTGCTGATTTTGCTTCCGCTGCGAGTATTTTGGCTGGTGCTAAAAGCGCTGCCGGATATGAATTGGTTTTATACACTAAAACCGGTTTGGGTGACGGACAGCAAGCGAACAACCCTTGGTTGCAGGAATTTCCTGATCCGATTACAAGAGTTTCTTGGGACAACTACGTAACGGTTTCGAGGGCTGATGCTGAAAAGCTAGGATTGGAAAACCACAATGTTGCTAATGGTGGTTTGAATGGAAGCTATGCTACACTAACCGTTAACGGAAAAACATTAGACAACGTTCCTGTAATTATCCAACCAGGACAAGCTGTAGGAACTTTAGGTTTGGCTTTTGGTTACGGAAAGAAAGCAGCTTTAAAAGAAGAAATGCAAGTAGGTGTTAACGCTTACACTTTATATAATAATTTCAATAACGTTCAATCGGTATCAATTAAGAAAGCGGCTGGCGAGCATGAATTTGCTTGCGTACAATCGCAAAAAACCTTAATGGGCCGTGGCGATATCATCAAAGAAACGACTTTGGAAATCTTCAATACGAAAGATGCTGAAGTTTGGAACGAACAACCGATGGTTTCTCTGGATCACCAGGAAGTTGCCGCTACTACTGTAGATTTATGGGCTACTTTTGACCGTTCTGTCGGACATCACTTCAATTTATCAATTGACTTGAACGCCTGTACTGGTTGTGGCGCCTGCGTTATTGCTTGTCACGCGGAGAACAACGTTCCTGTCGTAGGAAAATCGGAAGTAAGAAGAAGCCGCGATATGCACTGGTTGCGTATCGACCGATATTATTCTTCTGAAGATACTTTCGCACAAGACGATGAGAAAAAAGAAAACTTCAAAGGATTGTTCGGAGACAAAGGTTCATTGGGCGGTTTCGGTCAAATGGAACATCCGAATGACAACCCTCAGGTAGCCTTCCAGCCGGTAATGTGCCAGCACTGTAACCACGCACCTTGTGAAACCGTTTGTCCTGTTGCTGCAACATCACACAGCCGTCAAGGTCAAAACCACATGGCTTACAACAGATGTGTAGGTACAAGATATTGCGCCAACAACTGCCCTTATAAAGTACGTCGTTTCAACTGGTTCTTATACAGCAAAAACAACGAATTCGATTACCATATGAATGACGATTTAGGACGTATGGTCTTGAATCCTGATGTGAACGTTCGTTCGCGTGGGGTGATGGAAAAATGTTCAATGTGTATCCAAATGACGCAAGCTACAATCCTTAGCGCAAAACGCGACGGAAGAGCGATTAAAGATGGTGAATTCCAAACGGCATGTTCTGCCGCCTGTACTTCCGGAGCTATGGTTTTCGGTGACGTCAATGACGAAGCAAGCCAGGTGAAAGCATTGTCTGAAGAAGAAAGAATGTACCACTTATTGGAGCACGTAGGAACCAAACCGAATGTGTTTTACCACGTGAAAGTCAGAAATACTTAAGAAAAAATTAAAATCAATTTAAAGGATTATGTCTCATATATACGATTCAAGTATTAGAAAACCTTTAGTTATCGGTGATAAAACCTATCACGACGTAACAGTAGATGTCGCTGCCCCAGTTGAAGGGAAAGCCAACAAACATTGGTGGATTGTATTTTCAATTGCATTAGCCGCGTTCCTTTGGGGATTAGGTTGCATCATATACACCATTTCTACCGGTATCGGAACTTGGGGATTGAACAAAACAGTAGGTTGGGCGTGGGATATCACGAACTTCGTTTGGTGGGTAGGTATTGGTCACGCGGGAACGTTAATCTCCGCAGTACTTTTATTGTTCCGCCAACGATGGAGAATGGCGATCAACCGATCTGCGGAAGCGATGACGATTTTCTCGGTAATACAGGCAGGTTTGTTCCCGATCATCCACATGGGCCGTCCTTGGTTAGCCTATTGGGTATTGCCGATTCCAAACCAATTCGGTTCGCTTTGGGTCAACTTCAACTCACCATTGCTTTGGGACGTATTCGCCATCTCGACTTACCTTTCGGTTTCACTTGTGTTCTGGTGGACAGGACTTTTGCCTGACTTCGCGATGATTCGTGACCGCGCGGTGAATCCATTCCAAAAAAGAATTTACTCGATCTTAAGTTTCGGGTGGAGCGGTAGAGCTAAAGATTGGCAACGTTTCGAAGAAGTTTCTTTGGTCCTTGCAGGTTTGGCCACACCACTGGTACTTTCCGTACACACCATCGTATCGATGGACTTCGCCACCTCGGTCATTCCTGGTTGGCATACTACAATCTTCCCGCCGTACTTCGTTGCAGGAGCGGTATTCTCAGGATTTGCGATGGTAAACACACTGCTTATCATCATGAGAAAAGTTTCAAACCTAGAAGCATACATCACCATCCAACATATCGAATTGATGAACATTATCATCATGATTACCGGTTCTATCGTTGGGGTTGCGTATATCACAGAGTTATTCATCGCTTGGTATTCTGGAGTAGAGTATGAACAATACGCATTCTTGAACAGAGCTACCGGACCTTACTGGTGGGCTTACTGGTCGATGATGACTTGTAACGTATTCTCTCCGCAATTCATGTGGTTCAAAAAATTAAGAACGAGCATTATGTTCTCTTTCATCATCTCGATTGTCGTAAACATCGGAATGTGGTTTGAGCGTTTTGTAATCATCGTGACTTCCTTACACAGAGATTATCTTCCATCATCCTGGACGATGTTTTCACCAACATTCGTCGATATTGGAATATTCATAGGTACTATCGGTTTCTTCTTTGTTTTATTCTTATTGTATGCACGTACCTTCCCGGTAATTGCACAAGCAGAGGTTAAGACGATTTTGAAAGCGACAGGCGAAAATTATATCAGAGAAAGAGAAGCACATAAACATTCACATCATGAGTAATAAAGTTATTTACGCCATTTATAATGACGATGACACTTTGATGGATGCTGTCAAAAAGACCAAAGCAGCACACCACCATATTGAAGAAGTTTTCACGCCATTCCCGGTTCACGGTTTGGATAAAGCGATGGGGATTGCCCCGACAAGGATTGCGATCTGCGCTTTTATCTATGGTTTGTGCGGACTTTCTTTTGGAACCTGGATGATGAATTATGTCATGATCATGGACTGGCCTCAGGATATCGGAGGTAAGCCAAGTTTCAGCTATATCCAGAATATGCCTTCTTTCGTGCCGATCATGTTCGAGGAAACCGTATTCTTTGCAGCCCACTTAATGGTAATCACTTTTTATATGAGAAGCAGATTGTGGCCATTCAAAGCAGCTGAAAACCCAGATGTAAGAACTACTGATGACCACTTCCTGATGGAAGTTGCCGTTAACAATAACGAAAGTGAACTGGTTTCATTTTTCCAAAGCACAGGAGCAGTAGAAGTTAAAGTAATTGAAAAGCATGATTAGTCTTATGAAAAGCATCTATAAAATATCACTTTTAGTTTGTACGGCTGTTTTTGTTTCGTCTTGCCACAACAATGCGAGCCCGAACTACCAGTACATGCCGAATATGTATGAGTCGGTAGGTTATGAAACGTATTCTGAATCGAATGCTTTTAAAAACGGTAAAGAAGGCCAACTACCTGTCGACGGAACCATCAACAGAGGATATGAAGTATACGAATATCCTAACACCACAGCAGGTTTAGAGGCAGCAAGAGCATCTTTAAAATCGCCACTTGATTCAACAGCTGTAGATATGGACAAAGCGAAAGAACTTTTCGACATCTATTGCGCGATTTGTCATGGTACTGCGGGTGACGGAAAAGGAAAATTAGTCACGCAAGGGAAATTCCTTGGGGTGCCTAGTTACAAAGACAGACCGATTACTGAAGGCAGCGTGTTCCACGTACAGACTTATGGTTTGAACTCCATGGGTTCTTATGCTAATCAATTGAATACGCATGAGCGTTGGTTGGTTGCATCGTACGTGATGAAACTTAAAAGCGAATAATAATTGTAGAACAAACTGATCTTAATAGATATGTATACATTTTCAAGTAAATTAAAAACATTCTCCTTCATCCTGATGATCGTCGGTATCCTTGGGATTGGATATGGTTTTTTAACTGCGCCAAAAACAAATGAGGACGTTGAGAAAATCTTAGCGGCTAATGAGCATGGAGGCCACCACGCAGAAGCTGCTCATGAAACTGAAGCTCCTAAGGCAGAAGCCACTCATGAAGCCAATGCAGCCGTTGCTCACGACACTGTAAAAGCAGAAACTAAAGTGGCTGTAACAGATTCGTTGGATAAACTGGCAGATACTACAAAAACGGAAGTTGCGGTTGTTGCTCCTGAAGTCGTAAAACACAAAGAAGAGAAAACCGTTTCTGAAGCGGATGCTCACAAAGCACACGAAGCGCACTTAGAACATGTATTACACCAATTGCAAAACAAACCTTGGTCCGCTTTATATGTTGCTTGTATTTTCTTCATGTTAATTACTATGGGTGTTTTAGCCTTTTATGCGATTCAACAAGTTGCACAAGCAGGTTGGTCTCCGGTTTTGTTTAGAGTGATGCAAGGAATCACAGCTTATTTACCGGTTGGTTCTGTGATATTCTTTTTACTATTGATTTTGTGCGGTATGCATATGAACCACATGTTTCCATGGTTGGATCCTGCGGTAGTTGCTGAAGACAAAATCATCCAAAACAAAGCAGGTTATCTTAATTTCCCATTCTGGATTATCAGAGCTGCCATATTCTTGTTAGGCTGGAATTTATACCGTTATTTCTCAAGAAAAAACTGTTTGGCTCAGGACGAATCCAACGACAACAGTTTCTACAAAAAGAACTTCAACATTTCAGCCATGTTCTTAGTGTTCTTTATCGTAACCGAATCCATCATGTCTTGGGACTGGATTATGTCGCTTGACCCGCATTGGTTTAGTACATTATTCGGATGGTACGTTTTTGCCAGTTTCTTCGTAAGCGGTATTACTACGATTTGTATGATTACTTTATACTTGAAAGGCAAAGGATATTTAGAGCATGTGAACACAAGCCACATTCACGATTTAGCGAAATTCATGTTCGGTATCAGCGTATTCTGGACTTATTTATGGTTCTCACAATTCATGTTGATCTGGTATGCGAACATTCCTGAAGAGGTAACTTATTTCGTCACCAGAATCGAAAACTACAACCTTCCGTTCTTTGGAGCTGTCGTAATGAACTTTGTGTTCCCAATCCTAATCTTAATCAATACCGATTTCAAACGAATCACTTGGGTATTGGTCATGGCTGGAACCGTAATCTTATTAGGACATTACGTAGATTTCTTCAACATGATTATGCCAGCTACCGTTGGCGATCAGTGGTTCATTGGAGTTTCTGAAATCAGTTCGGTTCTGTTCTTCTTAGGGTTGTTCATCTTCGTAGTCTTCACAGCTTTAACCAAAGCGCCGTTGTTGCCGAAGAGAAACCCTTACATCGAAGAAAGTAAACATTTTCATTATTAATATTTAAAGTAAAAACAGATGACAAGTTTGTTGGTAATTATAGTTCTATTTTTATTATCAATTGCCTTATGGCAGTTAACAAAGATATTTGACTTAACGCAAGTAGGCGTAGGGTCTGATGATTCTGGTATTGCGAATGATAATGACAATAATGTTCAGGGATATTTGATGTTTGGCTTTTTGGCTTTCATTTACATATTCACCATTTATGGTTTGATCAAATGGGGAGATTTGCCACTTCATACGCCTGCATCTGCACATGGTGGTATGATTGATAATTTGATGAACATCACTTGGGTTCTAATTTTCATTGTACAAACCATCACCCAAGCATTACTTTATTATTTTGCTTTCAAATACAGAGGTAAACAAGACCAAAAGGCTTTATACTTTGCAGACAACAATAAATTGGAAGTCATCTGGAGTGTTATTCCAGCAGTAGTGTTAGCAGGTTTAATCCTTTACGGATTGTATGCATGGTCTAACATCATGTTTATTGACAAAGACGAAGACTCTATCGAAATCGAATTATACGCCCAACAATTCAAATGGACCGCAAGATATTCAGGAGACGATAACGTACTTGGAAAAGCCAACGTAAGATACATCGAAGGTGTAAATACTTTAGGTGTTGATTTGGCTGATCCGAACGCGCAAGATGATAAAGTAGTTACCGAATTGCACATTCCTAAAGGAAAAAAAATCCATTTTAAAATGCGTTCGCAAGACGTATTGCACTCAGCCTACATGCCACACTTCAGAGCGCAGATGAACTGTGTTCCCGGAATGGTAACAGAATTCGCCTTTACACCGATTTACACTACTGCTGAAATGAGAGAGATGCCTTTCATGCAGGAAAAAGTTGCCAGAATCAATGCTATTAGAACTAAGAAAAGTACTGAACTGGTAGCTGCCGGACAAACGGCTTTAGATCCTTACACTTTTGATTATTTATTGCTTTGTAATAAAATCTGCGGGGCTTCACACTACAATATGCAAATGAAAATTGTAGTAGACTCTCCAGAGGATTACAAAAAATGGTTGAAAGAAAAACCGACTTTAATCGAAGAGGTTAAAACAGCAACAGCTGCACCAGATGCAGGAGCAGGAAGTGCCAAACCGGCTGATTCAGCTGCGAAACCTGTTGAGGCTAAAATGATGGCTCAAGTCGTAAAAAAATAAAAATAAAATTTAATAAAGTATACATATTATGTCAGCAGAAGCTCTAGATCACGCACACGACCATGCCCATGATCATGATCACGAACATCACCATAAGGATACCTTCATCACCAAATATATCTTTTCTATTGATCACAAAATGATCGCCAGACAATATCTGATTACAGGTATTATTATGGGTATTATTGGTGTAGGTATGTCAATGCTTTTCAGAATGCAATTGGCATGGCCTGAAGAATCTTTTAAAATTTTCAACTTTTTATTAGGTGATAAATTTGCTCCAAACGGGGTAATGACTAATGATATCTATTTGGCTTTGGTAACGATTCACGGAACCATTATGGTATTCTTCGTATTGACGGCTGCCTTGAGTGGAACGTTTAGTAACCTATTGATTCCACTTCAGATTGGTGCAAGAGATATGGCCTCAGGATTCCTCAATATGGTTTCTTACTGGTTGTTCTTCACTTCGAGCGTTGTGATGGTTTGTTCTCTATTTGTAGAATCAGGACCAGCATCAGCAGGTTGGACGATTTATCCGCCTTTGAGTGCCTTGCCTCAAGCGATTGGTGGTTCAGGAGCAGGAATGACTTTATGGTTGGTTTCTATGGCGATATTCATTGCGTCTTCTTTGTTAGGATCTTTGAACTATATAGTAACAGTGCTTAACTTAAGAACCAAAGGAATGTCATTCACAAGATTGCCTCTTACCATTTGGGCTTTCTTCATCACAGCAGTTATCGGGGTAATTTCATTCCCTGTATTGTTGTCAGCAGCTTTATTGTTAATCATGGACAGAAGTTTCGGGACTTCATTCTTCTTGTCTGATATTTATATCGCTGGAGAGGTGTTACACTACCAAGGTGGTTCTCCGGTATTGTTCGAGCACTTGTTCTGGTTCTTAGGACACCCAGAGGTTTACATTGTATTGTTGCCGGCTTTAGGAATTACTTCCGAAGTGATTGCTACGAATTCGCGTAAACCAATCTTCGGTTACAGAGCCATGATCATGTCAATTATCGCGATTGCGTTTTTGTCAACGATTGTTTGGGGTCACCATATGTTTATGTCGGGGATGAATCCTTTCCTTGGTTCGGTATTTACCTTTACAACTTTATTGATTGCGATTCCATCTGCTGTAAAAGCATTCAACTACATCACGACACTTTGGAAAGGGAATTTGCAGATGAATCCTGCGATGTTATTCTCTATCGGATTGGTTTCTACTTTCATCACCGGAGGTTTAACAGGAATCATTCTTGGAGACAGTACCTTAGATATAAACGTACACGATACTTATTTCGTAGTAGCACACTTCCACTTGGTAATGGGTATTTCTGCTCTTTACGGAATGTTTGCCGGAATCTACCACTGGTTCCCAAAAATGTTCAAGCGTATGCTCAATAAGAACTTAGGTTATATCCACTTTTGGGTAACGGCGGTTTGTGCTTATGGCGTATTTTTCCCAATGCACTTTATCGGATTGGCCGGTTTGCCAAGACGTTATTATACCAATACGAACTTCCCATTGTTCGACGACCTTCAAAACGTAAACGTATTGATCACGACTTTCGCTTTAGTCGGAGGTGTATTCCAATTGGTGTTCTTGTTCAACTTCTTCTACAGTATTTTCTACGGAAAGAAAACGGTTCAGAACCCATGGAAATCGAATACTTTAGAATGGACAGCGCCTATCGAACACATCCACGGAAACTGGCCGGGAGAAATCCCTCACGTACACCGTTGGCCATATGATTACAGCAAACCAGGACATGACGATGATTTCGTTCCTCAGAATGTCCCGATGAAACCAGGCGAAGAACAATTGCACCACTAGTCTGTAAATACTTATAAAAAATGCCTTTCCTCATCGAAAGGCATTTTTATTTCTAGCCCAACTATTTCCTTATATTTGTAACATGAACGAGCATTTAGACCCCACAAATACCGGCTACAATCCCGAAGAACTTGATCTCGAAAAAAGACTGAGACCGCTTTCTTTCGATGATTTTTCCGGACAAGACCAAATCCTCGACAACCTCAAAGTATTTGTTGAAGCCGCCAACCAAAGGGCTGAAGCTTTAGACCATACTTTATTTCATGGCCCACCGGGATTGGGTAAAACCACATTGGCCAACATTCTCGCCAACGAATTGGGTGTGGGCATCAAAATCACTTCGGGTCCGGTACTCGACAAACCCGGAGACCTAGCCGGATTGCTGACCAACCTGGAAGACAGGGACGTGCTTTTTATTGACGAAATCCACCGATTGAGCCCGATTGTAGAAGAGTACCTGTATTCGGCCATGGAGGACTTTAAAATCGATATCATGATCGAGTCAGGCCCAAACGCTAGAACAGTCCAAATTAACCTTAATCCATTCACGCTCGTTGGCGCCACAACCCGTTCAGGATTGCTGACCGCACCGATGCGCGCGCGTTTCGGAATCCAAAGCCGATTACAATATTATACAACCGAATTATTAACCTCAATTGTGCAACGCAGTTCGATGATTCTCAAAATGCCGATCACGATGGAAGCCGCCATAGAAATCGCCGGAAGAAGCCGCGGAACACCTCGTATCGCCAACGCATTGTTACGCCGTGTACGCGATTTCGCCCAAATCAAAGGCAATGGTAAAATCGATATTGAGATCGCTCGTTATGCCTTAAAAGCGCTCAACGTAGATGCACACGGTCTCGACGAAATGGACAACAAAATCCTCACGACCATCATCGACAAATTCAAAGGCGGCCCGGTAGGTTTGTCCACTTTAGCGACAGCGGTTTCCGAAAGCAGCGAAACCATCGAGGAAGTCTACGAACCGTTTCTGATTCAGGAAGGCTTCATCATGCGCACGCCACGCGGACGCGAAGTCACTGAAAAGGCCTACAAGCATTTGGGTAAAATAAGAACCAATATTCAGGGCGGATTGTTCTAGGGCGTTACCCAAGGGTCGGGCTTTTCGCACTCGCTTTTTTTGTTTTGTGATCCCTGCGAAATCGGGAACTTATCATTAAAACAAAAAAGAGCTCAAACAATTGCTACAATCCCTAACGCATCAGACTAACGATGAACAATAAGGAAATTAATACGAAATTCATCAAATCCGAAGCGCAACGTCTCGGATTTTTGTCTTGCGGTATTTCCAAATCAGGTTTTCTCGAAGCAGAAGCGCCAAGGCTCGAACGTTGGCTCCACCAAAACCAGCACGGTCAAATGGCCTATATGGAAAACCATTTTGACAAACGACTGAATCCAAATCTACTTGTTGACGATGCCAAAAGTGTGGTGTCGCTGTTGCTCAATTATTATCCAACAGAAACCCAAGTTGAAAATACTTATAAGATTTCCAAATACGCCTACGGACAAGATTATCATTTTGTCATCAAAGAAAAACTTAACGAATTGTTGCATTCCATTCGCGAAAACATAGGTGAAGTTTCCGGTCGCGCTTTCGTAGATTCGGCCCCGGTGCTCGACAAAGCCTGGGCGGCCAAAAGCGGACTTGGTTGGATCGGCAAAAACAGCAACTTACTCACCAAAACCATCGGTTCATTCTATTTCATTGCAGAACTCGTCATTGATCTGGAACTCGATTATGACCATACGACAACCGACCATTGTGGTTCGTGCACGGCTTGCCTTGACGCTTGCCCAACCGAAGCCATTGTAGCGCCTTATGTGGTTGACGGCAGCAAATGCATTTCGTATTTCACGATCGAACTCAAAGACAATATTCCTGCAGAAATGAAAGGAAAATTTGACGATTGGGCTTTCGGTTGCGATATCTGCCAGGACGTTTGCCCATGGAACCGCTTTTCGAAAGCACACCAAGAACCGCTATTCGATCCTCATCCCGAACTCTTGTTAATGACCAAAAAAGATTGGGAAGAGATTACCGCCGATACGTTTCAAAAAGTATTTAAGAATTCTGCCGTCAAGCGCACTAAGTTCGAAGGGCTCAAACGCAATATTGATTTCCTAAAATAATTTAAGGAACAATCTTGTTTAGTTTCTTAAAGACGAACCGCGCACGATGATGCTCGTCGGAAGTTCCACGGTTTTGGGCTTGAAAATTACGCCGTCTTTGTGGCAAATCATTTCCTCCAACAAAATGGTAAAAGCAGCTACGCCCATGTCGTAACTCGGTTGGTCCACGGTGCTCAATTGTGGCGTCATCACCTGCGACATAAACCAATTGCTAAATCCAATGACCGCAATATCCTGAGGGATTTTAATGTTATTTTGGTTGCAATACGTCAAAACACCGACGGCCACCAAATCCGTAATTACAAAAATACCATCCACATCGGAATGTTCTCTGGTGATTTGTTCTGCAAAGGCCAAACCTTCCTCAAAAGTGACGTTTTTGCAGGTGTACACCAAACTCGAATCGTAAGGGATGTCGTTTTTTTCCAATGCTTTTTTATAACCCAAGAATCGGTCTATAGCGTTTTGCGGATTTACAGGACCTCGAATGTGTGCGATTTTTTTACAGCCTTGATCAATCAGATGTTGCACGGCCTCCATAGCGGCTTTTTGGTCGTTGATGATTACCTTCGAACTGGGGATTAGTTTCGAAATTTTATCGAACTGCACAAAAGGAATCTTGCGGTTTAGAATCTCTTTGATATGGTCGTCGTCGTTGGAATCGTTTGAAAGCGCCATCAAAATACCGTCAACGCGTTTGTTTATCAAAAGCGCGACTTGTTTCTTTTCCAATTCCAGCGATTCGTTTGATTGGAGAATGATTACGAGATAGCCGTTTTTTTCCGCTTCGGCGATGATGCCATTCACAATCCCTGAAAAAAAATGATGCACCACTTCAGGAATGATCAAACCAATCGTTTTCGATTCTTTGGTTCTAAGGTTTACAGCGAAAGAATTGGGCGTATATTGAAGTTTCTCAGCCAATGCAATGACGGCATTACGCGTTTTCTCACTGACATCAGGATAACTTTTTAATGCTTTTGACACCGTAGTAATCGAGATTCCGAGCGTTTCAGCAATTTCTTTGAGCGTCGTGTTTTTCATAGGACAAATATGGAAATAAAATATCACAAAAGTTTCGAAAACGTTTTCGGTGATTTCGAAAACGTTTTCGAAAAGATTATCTCATTTTTTAACAGTATAAAATCTAATTTCGAAATAAATAAACGCAATATTTAGTAATCAAACAATTTTAAACCATGAAAAAAACTACTTTGCTTATGAAAAGGCTCGGGCTGTTGGCGATGCTGCTGCTGTTTCATTGCGCCTTCTCGCAAAATGCACTGTCTGGTATCGTCTCCGATGCTAAAGGAAATCCGATTCCGGCAGTGAATGTTACCATTACCAATACCGGAAAAGGCACTTCAACCGATTCGGAAGGAAAATACACCTTTTCAAATCTTGCCAACGGCACTGTAGAAGTCGTGGCTTCATTCGTTGGGTTTAAAACCACAAAAATGAAAGTGGAAGTCGCGGGCAATACCATTCAGAACATTACCATGGCAGACGATGCCAATGTTTTGGATGATGTTGTGGTTACTGGGGTTGTCAATCCTAGAGCCAAAATCAAATCCAGTGTTTCGATTACCACTTTAGACGTCAAACAAGTGGAACAATCAGCGCCACGTTCGACTGCAGAGATTTTCAGAACCATTCCAGGGATACGTTCAGAGTCTTCAGGCGGTGAAGGAAATGCCAATATCGCGGTTCGCGGTGTGCCTATTTCTTCGGGCGGATCTAAATATTTACAACTTCAGGAAGATGGTTTGCCAGTGCTTTTATATGGCGACATCTCATTTGCTACTGCAGATATATTCACCCGTTTTGATGGGAATATTTCAAAAATTGAAGCAATCCGAGGTGGTTCTGCTTCAGTTTTGTCCTCGAATGCTCCGGGCGGAATCATCAATTTCATTAGCAAAACCGGTAAAACGGAAGGCGGTACGATGACCAGTAGTTTCGGATTGGATTACAACAATTTCAGAACCGATTTAGATTATGGTGCTAGAGTAGGCGATGGCTTGTATTTTCACGCCGGTGGTTTTTACAGAACCGGAGAAGGTGTCAGACAAACGGGCTTCAATGCCAACAACGGCGGACAAATTAAATTAAACCTTACCAAAGAGTTCGAAAAAGGATTTGTGACTGTGTATGCTAAATTCCTCAACGATAAAGCGGCGGCTTATATGCCTATGCCTGTAAAAGTAACCGGAACCAATTCGAATCCGACTTGGGGCAATGTCGATGGTTTTGATGCGACACATGGTGCTTTACAATCGATATATCTCACGCATGATTTAGGTCTTGGTCCAGACGGTCAATTGCGTCGTGCTTCGGTTAAAGATGGGATGAATCCCGTGTCAAAATCTATTGGAGCCAGCGCTTCATTCGATCTAGACAGCGACTGGAAAGTCACCGATAACATTCGTTATGCCTCGAACAAAGGATTGTTTATCGCTCCTTTTCCTGCAGAAGTAGGAACAGCTGCAGCGATTGCTGGTTCTTTTGGCACCGGCGCTACTTTATCTTATGCAGACAATGGTGCGGCATTCAATACGCCTAACGGTTTGGTAGCCAGAATTCACATGTTCGATACGCAATTGAACAATTTTGACAACTTCATGAACGATTTGCGATTGACTAAAAAGTTTGACAAAGTGGGCATCACCGCCGGATATTTCAAATCCATTCAGAACATTTCGATGTCCTGGTTGTGGAATTCTTATTTGCAGGAAGTGTCTGATGACAATCCTCGTTTGATTAATGTTTCTGACGCCGCAGGAAACTTACTTTCTGAAAACGGTTTGTATGCATACGGAACACCAGCATGGGGGAATTTGGCCAGAAACTACGACACGCAATACGATGTTACAGCGCCTTATGCCAACATTTCTTACGAAGCCACAGACAAACTTTCGCTCGAAGGCGGTCTGCGTTATGACAAAGGAAAAGTGACCGGATCTTTTGCCGGAGGAACTTCTAAAGCTTACGACATCAACAATGACGGTGTTATTTCAGCGCCGGAACAAAATGTGTTTGCGGTCAATAATGCCAAACCAACGACTGTTGATTACGATTACGATTACGTTTCTTATTCTGCAGGTGCCAATTATTTGTTGTCTGATACGCAATCAGTATTTGCGCGTTTCAGCCGCGGCGCTTCCGCTAAAGCCGATCGTATTTTGTTCGATTCCAGTATGAATTATTTGGATGGCGATAAAGTGAAAAACATCGATTACTTGACTCAGGCAGAAATCGGATACAAAAGAAAATTCACTAAAGGTTATTTGTACGCTACTTTATTCAACGCCATCACAAACGAAGAAGGCGGATTTGAAGCGACTTCCAACAGTTTCATCCAAAACGATTACAAATCTATGGGATTGGAATTGGAGACTTCTTACAATATGACGGACGATTTGAACCTACGCGGCGGTTTTACTTACACCAAAGCTGAAATTACTTCAGGCGGCAACGAAGGAAACGAGCCTAGAAGACAGCCTAAAATGATGTATAATTTCATTCCGACATATAAATTTTCTCAAAAGAAAAATACTTTAGGATTGAGTTTCATCGGACAAACGAAATCATACGCACAAGATTCTAATGATTTGGTGATGAATGGTTACGTGATTGTCAACGGTTTTGTTGAATTTGCCATTACCAAAGGATTGTCATTAAACGTTGCCGGCAATAACTTGTTCGACACTTTAGCGATTACTGAAGCTGAAGAAGGAAAAATTGTAGAGAATACCGTAAACTATGTAAGAGCGAGACCTTTGCCAGGACGATCTGTTTCGATGGCATTGTCCTACAGGTTCTAATAATAATTCAAGATGTTTTGTTTAGTTAACAATTCCTGTATTTTTATAATGCAGGAATTGTTTTTAATTTTTAATCCAGAAAACCATGATGTCGTTCAAAAAAACTAAGCTCAACTTTTGGCAAATCTGGAACATGAATTTCGGATTCTTCGGCATCCAATTCAGTTTCGGACTGCAGCAAAGCAATATGAGCGCCATCTACAAATATTTAGGCGCCGATGAAGCGAGTTTGCCCATGCTGTGGTTGGCCGGCCCGATTACAGGTTTGATTTTACAACCGATTATCGGAGCGATTAGCGATGGCACCTGGTCACCAAAATTTGGCCGCAGAAAACCATTCTTTCTGGTGGGCGCGATTATTTCGAGTGTGGCTTTGGTGCTTATGCCGTTCTCTACTTCTATCTGGATGGCCGCCAGTTTGCTCTGGATTTTAGATGCCGCAAACAACATCGCCATGGAACCTTATCGCGCTTTCGTAGCCGATAAATTGCCCAACCAACAACATTCCATTGGATTTTTAATGCAAAGCTTTTTTACCGGACTTGGAATTACTTTAGCCAATTTTACGCCGGCCATTTTGGTCGCATTTGGTGTTTTGGCGATTACGGACAAAATGAGCAACGGCATTCCAACGTATACTTATTATGCATTTTTTATCGGTGCCGTGGCCGCTATCGTTTCTATTTTGCTGTCGGTTTTTACGACCAAAGAATATCCACCTACAGAAACCGAACTTGAAGAAATGGCATTGCAGAGAGCAAGAGCCAATATTTTTAAAAGAACTTGGGAAGATATTGTTATGGCTTTTCAAACCATGCCGCTCACGATGAAACAACTCATACCCGTGAAATTTTTTAGCTGGTACGCGATGTTTTGTTATTGGGAATACATTACTTCGAGTTTGTCGGTGTCGGTTTTTCACACTACAGATCAAGCATCTGAAGGATTTTCTAAAGCCCAACTGCTCACGGGAAACTTAAACGGAACATATAATATCATCTGTTTTGTAGTGGCTTTTGCTTTGGTTCCGATTGCCCGAAAGATTGGTGCGAAAGGCGTTCATTTTGGCGCTTTGGTTTTAGGCGGTTTAGGACTGATTTGCATTCCGTATCTCAACAATGTCGATGTGCTTTTTCATCTGTACAATCCGTTCGGACAACCAGTAGCGATCAGTTCCATTTATTTGTATTCTTTCGGACTCGGAATCTCTTGGGCTTCAATGATGGCGATGCCGTATCAATTGCTGGCCGGTTCCATTCCAAAAGAAAAACGCGGTGTTTATATGGGCATTTTCAATATGTTTATTGTCATTCCGATGGCGATTCAAATTTTTACGATGCAGTTTTTTGTGTATGATTTATTAGGGAAAAATCCGGTCAATGTGATCCGACTCGCAGGTTTGTTCCTGATCATTGGCGCTGTGTTTACTTTGTTTATCACCGTTAAAAATAAAAATCAAATCGTCGCTTAATGCCCAACACACCTTACATAAAAGCCATTGAATTGTTACACCGTTGCTCTTCTTCGGAAGGATTTTTAGCCAGTGCAGCATCCATTACTAACTATAAAAGAGTTTGGGCGCGTGATGGTGTGATTTGCGGTTTGGCGGCTTTAGCCTCGGGCGATGAACAATTAATAGCAACATTCAAAAACACACTCGAAACTTTAGCCCAACACCAGCATGCCAACGGAACGATTCCTTCGAATGTGCTGGTCTCAGAACAAGAAACGGAAGTCAGTTATGGTGGTTTGGCCGGCAGGGTCGATGCGGTTTCGTGGTTTGTCATCGGAATTTGTCAGTATGCTTTTTATAAAAATGACGCTTCGTTTGTAAAGCAATTCGAGCCGAATATTCACAAATGCTGGCAGCTTCTTGAGGCTTGGGAATTCAACAACAAGCATTTAATGTATGTGCCGCTTTCCGGGAATTGGGCCGATGAATACATCACCGACGGTTATACGCTTTACGATCAACTGCTTCGGATATGGGCGTTGAAATCTTATAATCATTTTGCCCAACAAGAATCTATAGCCGCTAAAATTGCGAACATCACCCAACAGATAGAAATCAATTTTACACCCAATAGTAACGGAGAAAAATTCCATGAGCGTGCTTACCACGAATTAGAATTTCGAGAATACATGCCTTGTTCTTTTTCGCCTGCAGGTTATAAAACACAATTCGACGCTTTTGCTAATTCACTGGCCTTATTGCTTAATATCGGTAGTGATAGTTTTCAAAAAAGAGTGATTAAATACTCCGAAAAACTTTCAATGATGCAAGAGATGCAATTGATTCCGGCATTTTGGCCACCGATTTCAGAAACCGATCCGGATTGGAATTTGTTGAAAAACAATTGCAAGTATGAATTCCGAAATTTCCCTTACGAGTTTCATAATGGCGGCAGTTGGCCTATGGTCAATGGTTTTTTCGGCTGGGCCTTGTTTTCAAAAGGCGAGAAAGAGGCAGCAGCATCAGTTTTGACGGCGATTCACAAAGCCAATGCGCAATCCGATTTTGGATTTTATGAAAATTTCAATACCAAAACTACGGCTCCCAATGGCGTTCCTTTTTGTGCCTGGAGCGCAGCATCGTCCGTTTTTTTACAACAAATAATACAGGATAATTTTAAACTTCTAATTTAAATTGGATACACAAATTGACATTATATGCGTAGGAGAAGTGCTCATCGATTTTATTGGGCACGAGATTGAAACGCTTCAAAACACCAAAGATTTTCATCGTTTTTTAGGAGGTTCACCGACAAACGTTGCGGTCAATGCTTCGCGGCTTGGGTTGAATGCGGCTTTAGTGGCTACGAGTGGAAGTGATGGCTTGGGTATTTTTGTGATGGAAAAATTACAAAAAAACAAAGTGCTTGTTTCGCAAATCAGAAAGTCGTTGACCAAGCCTACGTCGGTCATTTTTATTTCACGGTCTACCCAAACCCCCGATTTTATAGCCTACAGAGAAGCGGATTGCGAGATTTTAGAGGACCAAATCCCGGACGATTTGCTGGCGAACGCTAAAATTTTTCACACCACTTGCTTCGCATTGAGTAAAGAACCTGCGCGAAGTACTATTTTAAATCGCGCCCACAAAGCAAAATCATTAGGATTGCAGTTGAGTATTGATATCAATTATTCCGAAAAAATTTGGCCCAATCGCTATGAAGCGCATCAAATCCTGAAAGACTATTTGTCGAATAATCCGTTGGTTAAAGTCAGTGAAGATGATTGTTTGCGTTTGTTTGGTGAAGTGAAAACAGAGCACGAGATTTTTGATTATTTTCATCAGTTGGGCGTTTCCACGGTTTGTTTGACCAAAGGGAAAGATGGTGTGAAATTGTCCGACAAATCAGCAGGTGTTTTTTCTCAGCAGGCACTTCCCATCAAGGATGTAAAAGACACCACAGGCGCAGGCGATGCTTTCTGGACGGGTTTTTTATTTGCTAAACTCCAAAAAAAGAGTCTCGATGAATGTTTGTCGATCGCACAGAAATTGGCGAGTATCAAGCTGCAGAATGTAGGCAGGTTGCCCGATAATATCAATATAGCACAAGAATTATTGTAAAAAAATCCGTCCTCAAAACGGATTTTTTTTATTTCGACTTTGACGCTTTTTGCTTAAATTGCCCGTTCCAAATACTTCGTGATACCCATTGACAAAATGCTTTTTAAAATCATAAAATTCATCATTCATCCCATTTTCGTTTATGCGGTTATAGCTTGTTTAGAATGCATTCCATACGGCTCAAGCCTCGACAAGAAAATTTATCACGAAATGCCCAAAGTAGGGGACAATTTTGGGACCGTCGAAAGCGAGGCTATCTTTTATTATTCCGGGAAAGGCAAATATGCTTATCCTAACCCAGAGTGTTTTCTGGGGTCTGGAAATCCGCCGGCCAATACTCGGTATGAGGACGGAGGCGTAAAAATCATAACCCAGGAAATTGCGGATCAAATCCCGATGTTGGGCAGTATGTGCGATGATCAGAAACAGCAGACAGAACCTGTGATTCCCAACGAAAGAAATACTTTCATCAATCAGGCCACTTCTACGAATTATCTTTTAGACCATTTTTCCAATGTGTCGCATTTTATGACTTATTTTATTTTTTCATTGTCTATTCTTTTTCATCGCAGGAAATACAAAAGCAATTATTGGCTCGTTTTCGGAATTTGCTTTTTAGGCGGTGCCTTGCTCGAAGGCGTGCAGCATTTTTTTATACCCGGCAGAAAAGCACAACTTGATGACCAACTTTTGAATTCTGTTGGCGCCATTTTCGGAATCCTGTTTTTTTTGGTATTGAAAAGAACAAAAATTTATGAAAAATATGCTGCTGCGCTCTAGTCAGCGTTCATTCGATGCGTTAGTATTTAAAGTAAGTCCTAGAAAATTGTTGTTTGAGAATCATAAAAAAACAGACTATTGCTATTTGGATTTTTTGTAGCGCCATTTTACAAATCCTGCTGTTTCATTTTATATTCGATTACTTTTTGTTCAAATTCCAACACCTCTTTTTTTAATTCGTATTGCATCAGTATGTTGGCATGATCATCCGCCAGAGTTTGTTGTGCTTTGCGCAGGATGCTTTGGTGGTGCATGGCTCCCGTGGCTTCACCTTTTGCTTCACGCTTGTTTAAGAAATCAGCGAGGATCGATAAGCGTGCCTGTGCGTCTTGCTTTTTTTGGATCGTGGCTGTTTTTCGGGCTAGCACTAATTGTTGGTATTCGTTTTCGCGGAGTAAGCGTTCGAGCTGTTGGTGTTGTTTGGCGCGTTGCTGTTTGTCGGTTGCGGGTTTGGCTGTGGCGCTAGGTTTTTGTATGTGGGTGAGCATTTCGGCTAGAAGTTGCTTGGCGGCTAAGGGGAGGTCGCGTTGGCCGATTTCGTACATTGACCATTGACTGCGGCTCACGCCAAGCAACATCGCGGCATTTTCTTGGGTAAGACTTAGTAACGTTCGGATGGAGGCTTCTTTTTTCATCATCGGATATTGTTGTGGCAATTTTTCGTCGCGCAAAAATTTCGCCACTTTTTTTGTGGCAAAATGAATTGTGAATTTTTTTTTGCCACAGTTTTTGTGGCAATTTTTATAAATAGGAAATTTTTGCCACAAGTTTTTTTAAAAGGAAAATTTCTGATTAGATAGGCTAGATGGAACGATTCATCGATTGATTTACCAATTCGGTTCTGTTTTAAAACTACATGGAGCGCCTCCTAACCAACCGTTACATTGGGAAAGTTGATTTAACCAATAACCAATTTGGACAACCGAATTAAATTTTAACTCCGAAAATCGGAAAATAAACGTGAAATCAATAAAAAACAAAAAACCCGAAACAAATCGTTTCGGGTTTTTTTGTGGTACCTCCAGGGATCGAACCAGGGACACATGGATTTTCAGTCCATTGCTCTACCATCTGAGCTAAGGTACCTCTCGCTTAAAGCGGTTGCAAATATAGAATGATTTTTAATTTATACAAAACAAATATTAAAAAAAATCTATTCGTAACTTCGCCGCATCAAATCAAGGTTATGCTGCTAGCGATCGATATTGGAAATACCCGGATTAAAGGTGCTGTTTTTGAACACGATACCTTGAAAGAAGTCCTTTCATTTTCGAAAGAAGCATTACAATCGGACATCGATGACATTCTAAAAAAATATCCCAAATGTTCCGATTTGATCGCCGCATCGGTCGGAAAAACTGCCGAAGAAGCCTTTTCTGCGTTTGAAAACCGACTTCATATTCATTTTATTTCGCGGGAATTTGCCTTTCCTTTCCAAAATTTATATCAAAGTCCGAAAACGCTGGGCATTGACCGAATGGTTTTGGCCTCAGGTGCGGTGCTGCAATATCCTCAGCGGCATCGTTTGGTGATTGATGCCGGCACTTGCATTACTTACGATTTCGTTAATGATCAGGATCAATATCTTGGCGGCGCCATTTCACCAGGCATCCGATTGCGGTATGAGGCCATGCACCAATATACAGCAAAACTGCCTTTGCTTTCGGCCACCTATCCGAACCTGTTTATCGGTGATACCACGGAGCAAGCTATGCATGTTGGCGTTGTCGAGGGAATCCTGCATGAAATAGACGGTTTCATCACACAGTACGAACAGCATTACCCAAAAATTATAATAATTTTAACGGGCGGCGACGCAGAATTTTTGGCTAAACGATTAAAAAATACCATATTTGCCAATTCAAATTTTCTTCTCGAAAGTCTGAACCGAACTTTTCAATATAAAATCAAAAATGATTAAAAAAATCAATCTTGCTCTTTTTCTACTTTTTTCCATAGTAACCATAGCGCAACAATCTACTTCTTCCCCATATTCTTTTTATGGCATTGGCGATGTGAGATTCAAAGGAACAGCTGAAAACAGATTGATGGGTGGCGTTTCGGTTTTCTCGGACAGTATCCATGTGAATATTCAAAATCCGGCATCCTATGCCAATCTTAACCTGACCACTTATACCGTCGGCGGCTCATTTAATTCGAGTAGACTCAACTCTTTTACCGCTAACGAAAAGGCACAAAGAACTACTTTAGATTATATGGCGGTCGGAATTCCGATGAAAAAAATGGGGTTCGGATTCGGATTGATTCCTTATTCCGCGGTAGGCTATAGAATTAGAAATGAAAGTAGTACCACTGTCAACAACGAAACTACTACAACCATTAAAAGATATGAAGGGACCGGAGGGCTCAATAAAGTATTTCTCGGTTTTGGTTATAAAATTAATCCGAACCTTAATGTCGGAGCTGACATCAATTACAACTTTGGTAATGTTCAAACCACTGGTATAGAAAAAATATCAGATTTGCAATTCGGAACCCAAGAGGTTAACACTTCAGAACTTTCAGGAGTCAATATAAACCTGAGTTTGATGTATAAAAGAAAAATCAATCAGAAGCTCGACGCCTTCGGAAGTTTCATCTTTTCACCGCAAAGCAATTTAAGGTCAAAAAATACCCGAACAAATTCGACCGTGGTATATTCTGATTTTTTCGACCCTCAAAATGTTGACGTAGCAGCTTCTGAGTCAAGTACCAACAACATCAAATTGCCCGCAAAAGCCACCTTCGGTTTCGGAGTCGGCAAAAGCAAAAAATGGATGATGGGAACGGAACTGACCTTTCAGCAAAACAGCAAATTCGGGAATCGTTTCAACGACATACAGAATGTGACTTATAAGAATGCTTTCAAGTTTGGGCTTGGCGGCTATTACATCCCCAATTATACTTCGTTCTCGAATTATTTCAAGAAAATCACCTACCGTGGTGGTTTCCGTTATGAGAACACAGGCATGAAGATTAAAAATGAAACGATTCGAGACTATGCGTTTACTGCCGGTTTAGGATTGCCATTGGGTGGTACTTTTTCAAACCTTAATCTGGGTGTTGAATACGGCAGAAGAGGCACGGCCAAAGCTTTGCTGATTGAAGAGAACTACACCAATGTCATTTTGAGCCTGTCGTTGAACGACCGTTGGTTTATCAAAAGAAAATACGACTAAGACCAAGTTTTTTGTCCTAATACAAATTGATGTTGAATATTGCTAAACATACCCGGCTTTGCTTCTGGATTTCAGCTTCTGTTGTATTCCTGATGTTCGGTTGTGAAAGCAATTTCAAGGAAGTACAGAAAATCAATTTCTCCGAATTCATGCCCAGCGGCGAAGCGGAAGACTTCAATTTAAAATACACCGATTCGGGAAAAATAAAATCGATTTTGATCAGCCCGAAAATGCTCGATTATTCCAATGTCGAGTTTCCGTTCACCGAATTTCCCAAAGGGATTAACGTGACGATGTATGATAACAAAGGCAAAAGAACTTTTATAAAGTCCGATTATGCCGTCACTTTCAAAGGAACAGACCTGATTGATTTGCAGAAAAACGTCAAGATATCGAACGAAAGCGGGCAGTTACTCGAAACCGAACAACTCTATTTCGATCAAAAGAACGAATGGTTTTTTACCGAAAAAAAGTTTAAATTTACGGACCCGAAAGGCGTTTCATACGGCGAAGGCATCGATTTCAGCAAAGATTTTAAAATCGTAAATTCACAAAGCATCACTGGCGCCATCGATCAGGCGGAATAACCCATCATTGTCATGAATTATCTAAAATACACCCAATACGTCTACCTTTTATTCAGCGGTTTTTTCGTCTACGACGGCATTTCAAAACTGAATTCGGGCGAATCACCATGGATTTCTTTTGGTATCGCAGCGGTTTCTTTGTTTATGTTTTTCTTCCGCCGCAACTTCGCCAAAAAATTCGAGAACAGAAACAAGAACACCTAAACCATGGAAATTAGTATTATCATTTTATGTCTAATACTAGCGGCCCTTTTCTCCGGAATGGAGATTGCGTTTGTTTCCTCGAACAAGATTTACCTCGAAATTGAAAAAAAACAGCAGAATTTCCTTTCGCAGATCTTAACCAAACTCACCGAAAAACCGTCAAAATTTATCGCGTCGATGCTTATCGGCAATACGATTGCATTGGTCGTTTACGGTTTTTTTATGGGCGAATTGCTGATGCGCTGGATTTCGAACTTAGGGTTTAATTTGAACAATTTGTCGAATGTGCTGATCCAGACTACGATTTCGACTTTTATTGTGCTGATCACTTCAGAGTTCTTACCCAAAGTTTTTTTTCAGATTTACGCCAATACGTTTATCAAGGTTTTCGCGCTTCCGGCGTATTTTTTCTACTTGCTTTTTTATTTCATCTCGGCTTTCATTTTGTGGATTTCGAATTTCATTTTGAGAAAATTCTTCAAAACCGAAGGCGATCAGATTCCTTTATTTTTCAGTAAAATCGAATTGGGAAATTACATCACCGAGCAAATGAGCACCGTCGATGACCACGACGACATCGATTCGGAAATCCAGATTTTTCAGAATGCATTGGAATTCTCAGGCGTTAAGGCACGCGATATCATGACGCCGCGCACCGAAATCTCGGCGGTTGAGATTCACGATTCAGTGACTGTTTTGAAAGATAAATTTATTGATACGGGTTACTCCAAAATGTTAGTTTATCAGAATTCGCTCGATGATATTTTGGGTTATGTGCATTCCTTTGAATTGTTCAAAAAACCCAGGAGCATCAAATCTGTGTTGATTCCGGTGGAGTTTGTGCCCGAAACCATCTACATTAAAGATGTATTAGACCTGCTGACCAAAAAAAGAAAAAGCGTGGCCATTGTGCTCGACGAATACGGCGGTACTTCGGGAATGATTACCGTGGAAGATATTGTCGAGGAATTGTTTGGCGAAATTGAGGATGAACACGATTCGATAGAAGAACTCATCGAAAAGAAACTGGGAAACAACACTTATTTATTCTCGACCAGACACGATGTCGAATACCTGAATCAAACTTATAAACTTCAAATTCCCGAAAGCGATTCATACGGAACACTCGGCGGATTCATTGTCAATCATACCAAAGAAATCCCGCAAAAAGGCGAGCAGATTACGATTGATAATTTCCATTTCACGATCGAAGAAGCCACAAATAAGAAGATAGAATTGGTCAAAATGAACCTGCAGGAATAAAATTTCGGAAAAAAATAAAAAAACTTGCAAAATATAACTATACGGCTATGGTTATTAAATAGATAATTGTATTTTCGCAAACTGAATTAAAAATTAACAATAAAAAAAATGGCAGTTTTACAAAAAATCAGACAGCGTTCTTTACTCCTAATACTTGTTATTGGCTTTTCATTATTAGCGTTCATCGTACAGGATTTGTACCGAAAAGGCGGTTTTGATGCGAACCCTAAAAACATCGGAACGGTAAACGGAAAAGACATCGCTTTTGAAGATTTCAGAGTTAAAGTAAGCAACGTTGAAAAAAGCGGACAACAAGGCATGACGCCTACGCAAGCCGTAAACCGTGTTTGGGATCAGGAAGTTGCGATTGCTTTATTGACCGCAGAATTCGATAAATTAGGCATCCGCACCAGCGAGAAACACATCATGGAAGTGTTTAAAGCCGATCAAAATATTGGTCAAAACCCAATGTTCCAGACAAACGGAGCTTTTGATTTGGCTAAATTTAAAGAATATTTCAAATCGAATCCGGAGCAAGCTCAGTTCGTAAAAGACAAAGAAAAAGACGCGGAACTCAACGCGAAATATCAAATCTACAATTCATTGGTAAAAGGCGGAATGTATACTACTGACGCCGAAGGCAAATTGAAATACGAAATGGAAGCGGACAAAGTCAATTTTGATTATGTGGCTGTTTTGTTCTCTTCGATGAAAGACACTGATTTCAAAATCACCGATGCTGAGATCACGGATTACATGAAGAAAAACGAGAAAAAATACAAAGCGGAAGAAACCCGCGAAGTGGAATATGTGTTGATTGAAGACAAAGCCTCGCCTGAAGATGAGACCGAAGTTAAAACAACCATTAATGCGTTGTTGAACCAAAGAGTAGTTTACAACCAAGCTACTGCTAAAAACGATACTTTGCCAGGATTTAAAGGTGCTGCGAACACGATTGATTTCGTAAATGAAAATTCTGATGTTCCTTACGATTCTACTTATGTGGCTAAAAAAGATTTGCCAGCCGAGCACGCAGACGCTTTGTTTGCTTTGCCAGCGGGTGAAATCTACGGACCTTATATGAAAGGCAACATGTACTGCATTTCAAAAGTAATGGGAAGAAAAGCCGGAGCGAATGCTAAAGCAAGCCATATCTTAATCAGTTATGAAGGAACGCAAGTGCCTAACAAAAAAGAGAAACGTACTAAAGAACAAGCTAAAGCCAAAGCGGAACAGTTGTTAGCGCAGGTAAAAGCAAATCCTGGAAGTTTCTTTATGGTGGCGATGATGAATTCTGATGATTCTTCAGCACAACAAGGTGGCGATTTAGGGTATTTCGGACCTGGACAAATGGTAAAACCTTTCAACGATTTCGTATTCAACAATCCGGTTGGAACGATTGGTTTGGTAGAAACAGATTTTGGTTTCCATATCATCAATGTAACGGAGAAACAAGACGCGATTCGTTTGGCTACCATCGCTCAGAAAATTGAGCCTTCAGAAGCTACTACTGATAAATTATACACCAAAGCGGTGAAATTCGAAATGGATGCTAACGATAAAGATTTCGAAAAAACGGCTAAAGCTGCGGGATTGACCGTAAATCCATCAGTCAAAGTAAAAGCTATGGACGAATACTTCGGGTCAACCGGAAACCAAAGACAAATCGTGCGTTGGGCTTTTGATAAAGAAACCAAAGTAGGCGACGTAAAACGTTTTGAAGTAGTCAATTTAGGAAATGTAATCGCTAAGTTGAAAAAAGTAAACGAAAAAGGTTTGACCGCGATTGAAGAAGCAAGACCTATGGTAGAGCCTATTTTAATCAAAAAGAAAAAAGCAGAAAAAATCAAAGCGAAGTTGAAAGGAAGTTCGTTGCAGGCTATGGCTACCGCTTCAGGTGTTGCAGTACAACAAGCTGTTGATTTGACCGTAGAAAATGCAAACATTCCTAATGCAGGTTTTGAAAGACAAGTCGTAGGAACTGCTTTTGCAACCGGATTGAATAAAGTGTCAGCGCCAATCGAGGGAACTGTAGGAGTGTATGTTGTAAAACCAACACTAATCACAAAAGCTCCGGCACTTAAAAATCATGCGGATTATGTAGCCAAATTGAAATCACAGGTTGGAGGGTATTCAGGAAGAGTGATCCCAGCTTTGAAAGAAGAAGCGGACATTGAAGATAACAGAGCAAAATTCAACTACTAAGATTGGATTTCATCAAAATAAAAACCCGGTTTGACTATTCAGACCGGGTTTTTTTTATAAGATCATTTCCGTGTAGGGCACTATGGTATCATAACCTTTTCCCCTGAAATACAGCGATGGATTTTCTTTAGACAATACCATAACAAAATCACCGCCCCAAGCGCCAAGACTTTTGATCACGCCATTAAAATCAGGAAACAAATTCTTCTGAATCTCCGGCAAATCTAAAACTTCACTCATCTGTTTCTCGTGTTGTTTTAAAACGGTTGATAGCGTGTCGTAATCATTGTTTTGCAATATCAAATCCGTAAGTTCATCAAAGACAGGAATGAGGTTTTCAAGCGCATGCGATTTCGAACGGTAAGCGGCAATCGCACTTTTGCTGTTCTGTTTCTGGTTGAGATACACAAAATAGATATTCGAAGCGCATTCCGGAAGAAAAGTTACCGGGCTGACTATTGGTTTCCCTTCAACACGTTGGTAAACAATGGGTGTATTGTTTTGCGCACAGGCGATGTCGTAACCGCTGCCACCAAAAGTATTGCTTAGTAAAGTATAAGGATCGATTTGAAGCCACTGTGCAATGTTATTGATCAACGTTGAAGAAGTACCCAAACCCCAAAATTTAGGAAACGTAAGCCGAGTTGTGATGATATAACCTTCCGTTTGTTTTAGGAAATCCGGATTCAAAACAGAGGCTTCATGCAAAATGGCAATCAGCATGGTTTTTACGGGCTGGTTCTCAAAAGCGGTTTTGTTTTTAATCGTATCGAAGGTGAAAGTATCCTCAAACCAAAAACTTCCGTCATCGTCGTAGCTTGTCCATTGAATTTCGTGGTCGTTTCCGGGTTCAACGATTAAATCCTGGCCAAATTTTGTGGGTAAAGCCAAAGCTTTCGCGCCATCGAGCACAAGGTATTCGCTGGTAATCAGAAGTTTTCCGTTGCTGTAGAAGGTCTGTTTCATGGTTTGTTTAGGCGTAGATTTTATGTTTTTGTTACTATTATCATCGAAAGTTTTTCAGTACAGATGGCAGCGATTTCCATTTGTTCTGGCGTTCAGAACAAAAGATCAGCTTCTCCTGAATTATTGTAAACGGAAGAAACTAAAGCTTATTTTCTCAACTGCCCAATAAAATCAACGACCGCGGCATGCGACACGACATGATCCTTAAAATGGTTTTTAATTAACTGACGTTCCTCGGCTGTAGCTTGAAACTGATTCAATATGTTGTTCAAATGCATTTTCATGTGGCCTTCCTGAATTCCGGTTGTTGTCAAGGATCGTAATGCTGCAAAATTTTGAGCCAAACCAGCAACCGCAACAATCTGCATCAATTCTTGGGCGGATGGTTTCTCGAGCATTTCCAGAGAGAATTTCACCAACGGATGCAATGAAGTCAAACCGCCAACCGTACCTAATGCCAACGGGATTTCAATCCAGAACGTAAAGATATCATTTTCGATTTTGACATGTGACAGGCTCGAGTAACTTCCATTTCGTGAAGCGTAAGCGTGAATTCCGGCTTCGACGGCGCGGAAATCATTTCCGGTAGCCAGCACGACAGCATCGATTCCATTCATGATGCCTTTGTTATGCGTCACGGCTCGGAAAGGTTCGACTTCAGCGATGCGCACGGCACGGACAAATTTCTCAGCGAACTCTTGCGGGTTTTCAATTTTTTTCTCCGCCAAATCAGCAATCGGGCAGGAAACTTCGGCGCGAACGATGCAATTCGGAACGTAATTCGACAAGATACTCATTACAACCTGAAGGTCTTTTTCATCGTCTGAAAACGGTTCATATGCTTGTGCTTCGGCTTTAAACGTCTTTGAAAATTGCTCTAAACACGAATTGATAAAATTGGCGCCCATCGAATCTTTCGTTTCAAAAGTCGCGTGCAATTGAAAATAATTTGGAATTTTTTGCGTCTGGTTTCTGAGTTCAATATCGAGAATACCGCCGCCGCGTTTCTGCATGTTTTTCGTAATGTTTTTGGTCTCTGAAAACAATTTCGGTTTGATCTGAGCAAAGAATTCCTCCAATTTTTTTTCTTCGCCGGTATAGAAGAAATGTACTTGACCAATCTTTTCAGTATTCAGAACCGTAGCTTTAAAACCGCCGCGTGTAGCCCAAAATTTCGCTGATTTTGAAGCTGCGGCTACCACGGAACTTTCCTCAATCGCCATAGGAATCGTGTAGTTTTTACCATTGATGACAAAATTGGGAGCCACGCCCAAAGGCAAATAGAAATTGGTAATGGTATTTTCGATGAACTCGTCGTGCAGTTTTTGCAAGGCTGCATCGGAATTCCAGTAGTTTTTCAAAAGTGCCGTGGCTTCAGCAGGATTTGGGAAATAGGTTCTTGCAATCCATTCGATTTTTTCAGTTTTTGATAATTTGGAAAATCCGGAAACGGCTTGGTTCATCATACAATCTTTTTTGACAAAGATAACTTTTCAGCAAATATAAGGGTTCGTTTGAAGTGCATAAATTTTATCAACAACGGCCAATTTTTAACACAAACGATTTCGTTTTCTTTGATTCCCAATGTAACTTCCCAATCGAAGTTATGAAGGAACAAAGCCCATATATCAAAGGACGAGGCGCGCAAATGAATGTGCACAACCGCTTTTTCTCGGAATCCACCGAGCTGCTCGATGATTTCCTGAATTATTGCGCCGTTGAAGGCGATGCGCCTGAGAGCAATAAAACGAGTTTTCTCGAAGTCTTTCCTAAAACCATCGTCAACAAAGTCGAAAGCCCCGATGTCGGTATGGGTTTTTCGATGAACATGTACCAAGGCTGCGAACACGGCTGCATTTATTGTTATGCGAGAAACAGCCACGAATATTGGGGTTACAGCGCCGGACTCGATTTCGAAAGAAAAATCCTTGTCAAGAAAAATGCACCGCAGCTGCTTGAGGAAAAACTCAAAAGTAAAAACTGGACAGCCCACACCATTGTAATGTCCGGAAATACGGATTGCTATCAACCCGCCGAACGGCAATTTGAAATCACGAGAAAATGCCTTGAAGTTTTCCTTAAATACCGCCATCCTGTAGCGATTATCACCAAAAATTCATTGATTGCGCGCGATCTTGATATTCTAAAAGAACTCGCTAAAGACAATCTGATCGGCGTCAATATCTCCATCACTTCGCTTTCAGAAAAGACGAGAATGCTCGTCGAACCGCGTACGGCAACGATCAAAAAAAGAATAGAAACCGTGAAGTTGCTTTCCGAAAATGGCATTCCGGTCAATGTGATGCTGGCACCGATTATTCCCGGAATCAACAGCCATGAAATCCTGCCGATGGCCAAAGCGGTTTCGGAAGCCGGAGCTTTGTCGATTGCTTATACAGTGGTGCGTCTCAATGGAGCGATTGGCGAAATTTTTAGCGACTGGATCCGCAAAGCCATGCCCGATCGAGCCGATAAAGTATTGCATCAGATTGCCGAATGTCATGGCGGAACGCTCAACGACAGCCGTTGGGGAAACCGCATGCGTGGTGAAGGCGAACTCGCTGAAATGATCCGGTCACAAGTGGCTTTGGCGCGAAAAAAATACTTTGCCGGGAAGCAATTTCCACCACTTAACAAATCGTTGTACGAACAATACAAAGGCGGGCAATTCTCTTTGTTTGGATAAGTTGGCTTGAAAACAGATAAAATCGAAAAAAGCATGTGACAGTTCCGTTGAAAATTGCATTTAACAGAAAAAACTGCCGTTATATCCAAAATTTTCACTAAAATTGACGGTTTTTATATTCCATTTTATCTATGAAATCAAATCAACTGATTGTTGCGCTTCTTTTTCTTTGTTTTTCTGCCGTCGCTCAGGAAAAAATTACCGTCGAATCGATTTATTCGGGAACCTTCCGAGCCAAAGGAATGGACGAATTGCAATCCTTAAAAAACACCAACCAATATACGGTACTCAATTATGACCGCGCCACGAAATCGATGCAGATCGACTTATACGATTTTGCGACTTTGAACAAAGTATCGACCTTGATCGATTCCAAAAACTACAAAGAACTCACCGAAGGCATTGACAGTTATACGTTCAGCGCTGATGAGAAAATGATTTTAATAGCGAACGGTTCCAATCAGATTTTCAGACATTCCTTTACCGCTGACTATTTTCTATACGATATTACCGCAAAAACCTTAACGAAATTGTTTGACTTTCAGGTACAGGAACCGACCTTTTCACCTGATGGAAAGAAGATCGCTTATGGCAAAGAGAACAATTTGTACGTGTATGATATCGCTTCAAAAAAATCGACACAAATTACCACTGACGGAAAGAAAAATGCCATCATCAACGGCATTACCGATTGGGTTTATGAAGAGGAATTCGCTTTCGTAAGGGCTTTCGACTGGAGCGCAGACAGCAAAAAACTCGCCTTTATCCGTTTTGATGAAAGCCTCGTTCCGGAATTTTCGATGTCGATGTTCCATAAAGATTTGTATCCGACCGTTGAAACTTTCAAATATCCGAAAGCGGGCGAGAAGAATTCAGTCGTTTCATTACATCTTTATGATGTAGCGACAGCCGCCAAAAAAGACATCAACCTCGGCAACTACAATGATTTCTACATTGCCAGAATGAAATGGACGAATGACGCCAATGTCTTATCCGCACAAGTGTTGAACCGCCACCAGGACAACCTTGATTTGCTGTTCATTGATGGCGTTTCGGGAACTGCAAAAGTGGTGCTGAACGAAAAAGATAAAGCTTACGTGGATGTGACTGATAACCTGACGTTCCTCAAAGACAACAGTTTCATCTGGACGAGCGAGAAAGATGGCTTCAATCACATTTATCTGTACGACAAAACCGGAAAACTCAAAAATCAGGTGACCAAAGGCAATTGGGAAATCACGAATTATTACGGTCTGGATGAGAAATCGAATACGGTTTTTTACCAATCCGTTGAAAATGGCTCAATCAACCGTGATGTCTACCGCATTGGCATCGACGGAAAAAACAAGACTCGTCTGACTTCACAAACCGGAACGAATGGCGCTACTTTCAGCCCGAATTTCCAATACTTCATCAACTCTTTTTCGAGTGCGGCCCAACCGACGGTTTATACCTTGAATGAATCCAAAACCGGAAAACAAATTAAAGTCATTGAGAACAACGAAGCGCTTTCGACCAAACTCAAAGCCTACAATATGCCTTTGAAAGAATTTTTCGTTCTGAAAACGGCTAAAGGAAACTCGCTCAACGCCTGGATGATCAAGCCTAAAGATTTTGACGCTTCAAAAAAATATCCCGTGTTCATGTACCAATATTCGGGCCCGGGTTCGCAGCAAGTGAACAACGAATGGAACACGACCGATGATTATTGGTTTGCGATGCTAGCCCAAAATGGGTATATCGTAGCTTGTGTTGATGGACGCGGAACCGGTTACAAAGGCGCGGATTTCAAAAAATGCACGCAGAAACAATTGGGGAAATTCGAAGTTGAAGATCAGATTGATGCTGCGAAAGTTATCGGAAGTTATCCTTACGTCGATCCGGCAAGAATCGGAATCTGGGGCTGGAGTTACGGAGGATTCATGGCGTCAAACTGTATTATGAAAGGTGCTGATGTATTCAAAATGGCGATTGCCGTGGCACCGGTGACGAACTGGAGATTCTATGACAGCATTTACACGGAACGTTATATGCAGACGCCGCAGGAAAACGCGAGCGGTTATGATGACAATTCGCCGATCAATCATGTAGAGAAACTCAAAGGAAAATTTCTTTTGATTCATGGCTCGGGCGATGATAATGTGCATGTGCAAAATTCGATGCAGATGATGGAAGCGCTGATTCAGGCGAACAAACAATTCGATTCGCAGATTTATCCTGATAAAAACCACGGCATTTTTGGTGGAAAAACGAGAATACAGTTGTTCAACAAAATGACGAATTTCATTAAAGAAAATCTATAATTACATTAACCAAAACAAAACTAAAACCAAACTAAAATGGCAGAAACTCAAGTAAAAACAGGACATCCAAAAGGACTCTATTTCTTATTCTTTACAGAAATGTGGGAACGATTTAGTTATTACGGAATGCGGGCGATTTTTATTCTTTTCATGACTAAAATATTGTTGATGAAAGATGCCGATGCATCCCAAATTTACGGTAGTTATACGGGATTGGTCTATTTGACGCCACTTTTGGGAGGTTATTTATGTGATAAATTTTTAGGAAACAGACGTAGTATTATCATCGGAGGATTATTGATGGCGATCGGTCAGTTTTGTATGTTTTTGAGTGCTTCAGCCGGCGCCAATGGAGGCGTTTCAATCATGTGGATGGGACTTACAGCAATCATCATCGGAAACGGATTCTTCAAACCGAATATTTCTACGATGGTAGGGCAGTTGTATCCTGCGAACGACAGAAGAATCGATAGTGCGTTTACGATTTTCTATATGGGAATCAATTTAGGGGCTTTCTTTTCGCCTTTGGTTTGCGGTTCGATGGATTTCAAATGGGGATTCTTGGCAGCCGGTGTTGGAATGTTGTTAGGTTTGGTAGCTTTCGTTTTAGGACAAAAAAAATACCTTATTTCTGAAGAAGGAAAACATATTGGTCTGCCTGTAAAAAAATTAGATGCCAAAAGCATAGGAATGATTGTGGGTTCGATTGCGATTATCTTTTTTATGTTGAATTTCAAACAAATGTTCAACAGCGATACGGATATCATCAGTTATTTTATTTATGGAGCAATGGTAGCCATGCCCATCATGATATTCAGCGATAAAAGCTTGACAAAAATTGAAACCCAAAGAATTACGGTGATATTCATTTTGGCATTTTTTGTTATTTTCTTTTGGGGCGCTTTCGAGCAAGCCGGCGCATCATTGACGTTGTTCGCGGACAGACAAACCGACAGAACCATTTTTGGTTGGGAAATGCCTGCGTCTTATTTCCAATCTGTAAATCCGTTGGCAGTAATATCATTGGCTCCGATATTCACCATCGTTTGGGGATTTTTATACGCCAGAAAATTAGAACCATCATCGCCTAAAAAAATGGCAATCGGGTTAGGGTTGGTAGCTTTAGGCTATGTGGTTATTGCGATTGCCGTGAAAGGTTTGGGCGTAGAAGATAAAGTTTCTATGTGGTGGTTGATTGGTTTGTATATCATCCACACCATGGGAGAATTATGCTTGTCACCAATCGGATTGTCGATGGTTTCTAAATTAGCACCGTTGCGTTTGTCCTCTTTGATGATGGGAACTTGGTTTTTGGCCAATGCTGCGGCAAATAAATTTGCAGGAACATTAAGCGCATTAATTCCTGGAGGAGAAGATGGAACAGGAGGAGCAACCCATTTCATAGGATTTCAAATTAACAACCTTTATGAGTTTTTCATCTTGTTCATCATTATGTCCGGAGCGGCAGCAGCCATCTTGTTTGTGCTAAGCTCTTGGTTGGAAAAACGCATGCACAACGACCATGTTGAGGGTGTTGATTTAGAAGTTGAAAACAGATAATATACTTTTAAAATATTTTTATATCTTTCAAACCTACAAGGACTTCTTGTAGGTTTGTTTTTTAAAACCATAAATGATGTGGAGTAAACACCCGAAAGCCTTACCGTATTTATTCTTATCCGAAATGTGGGAGCGTTTCGGCTATTATTTGATGATTGGAATTTTCACGTTGTATCTCAAAGACGTGGAAGCCGGTTTTGCGATGACCGAAAAAGAAGCTTCTGATTTATATGGTACTTTCATCGCATTAGTATTTCTGACGCCATTCATTGGAGGTTTGGTGGCAGATCGTTATTTCGGCTATAAAAAATCGATTATTTTCGGTGGAATTTTAATGGGCATCGGTTATTTCATGATGGGAATTCACAACATTACAATCTTATATGTTGCGATGACTTTTGTAATACTGGGCAATGGTTTTTTCAAACCCAACATTTCAACGCTATTAGGGAATTTCTATTCGAAACAAGAATACAAAGACAAGAAAGACGAAGGCTACAATATTTTCTATATGGGAATCAATGTAGGCGCTTTCATCTGTAATTTCTTCGGTGCCGCACTACAGATTCTTTTAGGCTGGCAGTATGCTTTTATGGCTGCCGGTATCGGAATGTTTATCGGTGTTTTGGTATTCGTTCTCGGATCGAAACACTACCAAGGTTATGACCAGAAAAAAGGAACGCAAGAAGGCGATATGCCTTTTTATAAAATTGTGCTTTTTATACTATTGCCATCTGTTATTTTTGGAATCATTGGTTGGATGCTCAAGGGCGTAACTTCAGAAGTGAATCCGGATGCTTATATTTTTGGTTCCGATAGCACGGATGCCTTTATTTTTGCTTGCATTCCGGTTATCTTTTTTTATGCCAGTTTGTATTTCAAAGCCAAACCCGACGACAAACGACCTATCGGAGCATTGCTGTCTATTTTTGCCGTAGTTATATTGTTTTGGGCGGTTTTCAAACTCAATGGTTCTGCGCTGACCACTTGGGCGGATCGTTACACAGACCGACAAATTACAGGAACCACCGAAAAAGTATTCAATGGTTTGAAGTTGGCGAAGGAAGTCGATTTTAAAAAAGATTCTGTCGAATTATATGATGCCAGCTTTCGACTTCAAAAAGAAAATGGAGTTGTTAAAAAAGTAGTCGATTATCCGGTATATTTTAGAAACGTTGATCAAGAAAAACTGCCGGAAGAAAATTCAAAAGTAAGTTTATGGGCAACCAATTTGAGTCAATCCATCAATCCGGGATGGGTCATTATTCTGACGCCGCTCGTGGTGGCTTTCTTCACATTTTTAAGATCACGAAAAAAAGAACCTTCAACACCAACAAAAATCGCTTTCGGCTTATTAATCTCAGCCTTGTCAGTTTTGGTCATGGTCGCCGCTGTAAATGCAGGTGGTAACGGCGCGGAGAAAGTAAGCGTTTGGTGGCTCGTCGCGAATTACGGCGTGATTACCATAGGTGAATTGTTTTTAAGCCCGATGGGATTGTCGGTAGTTTCGAAACTAAGCCCGAGAAATATCACTTCACTGATGATGGGTGGTTGGTTTTTATCGACCTCGATCGGAAACAAATTGAGCGGCGTGCTCGCCAGTCTTTGGGATACTTACGAAGACAAAACCGACTTCTTTTGGGTCAATTTTGCATTATTGATGTCGGCCACCGTGTTGATGTTCATCCTGCTCAAACAACTCAATAAAGTCATGAAAGAAAAAGGAATCAATTAAGCTACTCTTTATGGAACAAAATCTAACCTTAGAACAAATTCAGAATTTTGAAGGCAAATACCCAAAACAACTTTGGTATTTGTTTTTAGTAGAAATGTGGGAACGCTTTTGTTTCTATGGGATGCGCGGTGTTTTGACGATTTTCATGGCCGATCAGGTGCTGGGTTTGTCACTTTCTGATAAAGAAGCGAACCTTAAATACGGAGCAATTCAGGCTTTTGTTTATGCCTTCACTTTTATAGGCGGAATTTTTGCTGACAAAATATTAGGGTTTAAAAAATCGCTGGTATTTGGCGGCATTGTGATGATTTTAGGGAATTTACTCATCGCATTCTCGCCTCAGGAAATGTTCTATTTAGGGATTACTTTGTCTATTATCGGAACAGGTTTTTTCAAACCTAATATTTCTTCGATGGTCGGCGAATTGTATCATGAAGATGACAGCCGACGCGATGCCGGTTTCGGATTGTTCTATTCCGGGATTAATATCGGAGCCTTATTGGGCGGAGCGGTTTGCGTTTATTTCGGAACCAGCAAAGATTATGGCTGGAGTTATTCCTTTTTATCAGCAGCTGTTGTGATGGTGATTGGTTTGGTCACTTTCATGTTGACAAAAAAATCACTAGGGCCAATAGGTGATTCGCCATTAATTGAATTGCCAAAATCAAAAAGAACTACTAAAGAACTAGCCGTTTATATCGGTTCGTTAATCAGCATTCCACTCATCTTTATGATGATTAAGAATACCGATTATACCGATTATTTTATGTACACCATCGGGCCATTGGCGATTCTTTATTTTTTATTTGAAACCTATAAAGAACACGAAATCAAAGCGCAGAAAAAGCTTATCGCGGCTTTTGTTTTCATCATTTTCTCCATCATCTTTTGGGCTTTCTTCGAGCAAAGTGGCGGTTCGTTGGCACTTTTTGCGAAGGACAATCTCCATCCCAATTTGTTATTTTTTGAAATCAATCCGAACATCATCAACAATACGGCGAATTCACTGTTTGTGATTATTTTCAGCCCAATCCTCGGGTTGATCTGGCTCGCCATGGCCAAAAAGAAACTTGAACCTAATACCGTCATCAAATTCGGACTGGGCTTTTTGTTTTTGGCAGCAGCCTTTTATGTGTTTTATTACACTAGGTTTTTTGCCGATGTCAATGGAATCACTTCTTTGAATGTATTCACGCTGGCTTATCTGGTGATTACTTTCGGAGAACTTTGTTTGTCACCAATAGGTTTGTCAATCATGACCAAATTATCGCCCAAAAGACTTTCGGGAATGATGATGGGAATGTGGTTTCTGGCGAGTGCTTACGGCCAATACGCTGCTGGATTGCTCGGAGCTGGAATGTCGTCACCTGATGAAAATGCTTCACTACTTACTAAATTACAAGGCTATACCGACGGCTATTATCAGCTGGCGATTTACGCATTGATTGCCGGTGTGGTACTGATCGTATTTACACCATTAATTAAAAAACTAATGCAGGAAGTAAAATAAAATTTGTATTTTCGGCACTATTATTGTCAAAAGCGGAACACTTAAAAAAATAACAATGAAAAAGATATTGATCACCTTATTGCTTGTCGTAGGTTCACTAACCGTGCAAGCGCAAGAATTAACTTGGGAAACCAGCCTTAAAAAAGCCACAGAAGTTTCTATAAAAACCAAAAAACCATTGCTGTTGTTTTTTACAGGAAGCGACTGGTGCGGATGGTGCATCCGTTTGCAAAATGAAGTGTTGAAAAAGCCAGAATTTGCAGCCTGGGCCAAAGAAAACGTAGTGTTGGTAGAATTGGATTTTCCACGCAGAACGCCACAATTACCAGAAATCCAACAACAGAATGCCGAATTGCAGCAAATTTTCGAAGTACGTGGTTATCCGACCGTATGGTTTGCGCTTCCTTCAGTTGCTGATGGGAAAACGAATCTCGCTAAATTAGGAAGTACGGGCTATGTAGCTGGTGGTCCTGCCAAATGGCTCGAGGGCGCGAACCAGATTCTGGGCAAAAAATAATCAATTTTCAAGCCTGTAAAATCCCTTTTCACTCGTGTGGTGGAAAGGGATTTTTTCTTTAAGGCAGGTTGCTTTCCAAAGCGCAACATACGATTTGTAATTGCTAGCATCAGCCACCAATACTTTTGGTTTACAGGTTCTGAATACACGTTCCAAATTGATTTTTGGTGAGGCGCACAATAACATTACATCAGGTTGCACGGCTCTCGGATAACTTCCCGAGCTGTCCAAAATCAGGATTTTCGTATTCTTAAAGTAAGCTAGATTCCCAATGGGTTTCTGAGCGGTGATGCTACAAAAGTTCGCGGATAAGAATGGTTGCAACGGATTGTTTTTCGACAGCTGCGCATTGGTATATACTGTAACGCTTTCTCCGTTTTTTTCGGCGATTAAAGTGGCTTTTCGGACATTAAAAACAATCCAATCCTGCTCGTTTTGAGAAGTCCATCTCGAACTGAAATAACTTGCCTGAAATAATAAAATACCAATAAAAACGATGGCAATACTTTGAAAAGAAACTTTTTTAAAGCACAGCACGGCGGCGACAATAATGAAGTATAAACTCCACATCATCAATGCATTGAGCGGAATGTCTTTTAAAACCAACTGCTCATAAGAAGCGATTCCGCCAATGATTTTATTTAATATAAAAATCAATCCTTCGAGTGATATCGCCAGCAAATGAGGAACAATCCCAAACGCCGAAAGCACCATTGTTAAAACACCCAAAGCCATAATGACGCTCAAAAACGGGATTACTACGATATTCGTAATGAAGAACAAACCCGAAAACTGGTGAAAATAATACAAACTCAAAGGCAAAGTTCCGATTTGTGCCGCAAACGAAACGGTTAGGATTTGCCAGAAATAGGTGATGATTTTATTTTTCGGTTGCCACAGAGAATCCAGTAAAGGTTGTAACCAAAGTATGAAAAACAAAGCGACATAGCTCAATTGAAAGCCGACATCGAAAAGAAACGAAGGTTCAAAAAGCAAAATCAACAACAACGAAACGACCAACGTATGGAAAATGTTCGTTTCCCTTTTCAAATGCATGCCGACCGCGACGAAAGAAAACATCGTGACCGACCGGATCACGGAAGGCGACAGTCCCGCCAAAACCGCAAACGACCACAATGAACTTATGACTATGACGAGTTTGTAATACGAAGTTCGTTTGGTATTGGGTAAAAATCGTAGTATGAAATTCATAAACATCAGAATGAAACCAACATGCAAGCCCGAAACGGACAATATGTGTACGGCACCTGCAAACTGATAATCTTTGACAATTTCGGGCGCAATATCCTGTTGCTGGCCTAAAATTAGTGCTGCTAAAACATTCAGTTCTTGAGTTTGAAAATGACTTTTCTTAAGATTTTCGAGTATCGTTGTCCGCAAGCGATCCGAATAGTAAAAAGCATCTTTTGTATACTGACCGTTGGTTTTTACGTTCGAACCGTCAGCATAAGTTTGCGCCAGTATGGATTTTTGCGCCAAATAATTCCCATAATCGAATTGATCCGGATTCAGCGGTTTTGTCGGTCGGATGATGTTGCTGTTGATTTGGAGTTGCATTCCGATTTTGAAATCATTCGGAAATTGTGAGGCGTTGAAATTCACCAACAATTTTCCAGAGCAGGATGTCCCATCGATATTTTTGGTAAGTGCGATATATCTTCGATAATAAACAGTCGATTTTAATTTTTCACGAAGTACAACAGACACAATATGTTGCGTTTCTGAAGATTTAATTTGATGGATATAATGGTCTTTTTGATATTGCCCGGAATGAATCATCCAAGTGGAAACGCCAAGGCAGAAAGACAAAATATAAGTCGAAATCCCAAAAAAGTTGTTTTGAAATAACTGTTTTTTCGAACGGTAAAACGAAAAAATGAACAACGGAATGGCTACGCACAGCAACACAAAGGCCAATATTGGCGTGAGAAATTTAAGGTAATAGGTGAATAAAATTCCGAATACAAACCCAATCGTAATGCGGGTTAACGGAAACTGCATGGCGTTCATGCTTCTAAAGTATTCAATTTTAGCGAATAAGCCAAAAAAATTACTCTAAAATTCGATTCGCCTGTGTAAAAGTCCTGCCGTAATAAGGTTCTTTGGTCGACGAAATGATGACGCCTTTTTGGGTTGAGGAATGGATGAACTTGATTTCTTCGTCGTTGATTTCGGTAACCATTCCAACATGGTTGATGACGCTTCTGCCGTTGGTCTTGAAGAAAATCAGATCGCCTTTTCGGATGTCATCTTCATTCAATTTTCTGCCGATTTTAGCCATATCCACGGACGATCTGGGCAAAGTGATGTCGAATTTTTTAAACGTGCTGTACATCAAACCCGAGCAATCAAAACCATCCGGAGTCGTGCCGCCACTTTTATAATGCGCGCCCAATTGTTCCGAAGCTGCATTGATGAGTTGCTTCACCAGATAACTCGAATCATCCACATTGATTACAAGATCATCATCATTCTTGTCGTTGATGCGGTTGCCAGTGATGGTCGCTTTTTTAGGTTCTATTTTAGCGGCCACGCTTTTAGGTTCGGCATTGTTTTTAGCGGCTATTTTGATGTTTGCGGGTGCTTTGTAAATGCCTCTCTTTACGGCTTCCTCTTTAGAAGTAATGATCGCAGAAGTCGGTTTGCAGCCGACCATAAAAAAGAATAAGAGCAGTAAGGAAAAAATGGGTTTCAATAGATTTTGTTTTGATGTCATTATAAGCAACGTAATTATCTTAAACTTCGTACAATGTGCTGTGCTGTTTTTTTACTCGCACCCACACCGCCAAGTTTTTGTTCTAAAGTATCGTATTGTTCGATTAATTGTTTTCTGTAATCAGGATTCAATAGTTTTTGCAATTCTGTTCTGATGTTTTTGGTGTTGCAACGGTCCTGAATTAATTCGGTGACCACTTCCTTATCCATAATCAGATTGACCAGCGAAATGTATTTCAAAGTAATGATGCGTTTGGCAATCTGGTACGACGCCCAACTGCCTTTATAGCAAACCACTTCGGGCACTTTAAACAACGCGGTTTCCAAAGTAGCGGTTCCCGAAGTGACCAAAGCCGCCGTCGAATGGCTCAACAAATCATAAGTTTTGTTGGCAATGAAATGCACGTTTTTGTTTTTCAGAAAAGGCTCGTAAAACGAATGTTCCTGACTTGGAGCGCCGGCAATCACAAACTGATAATCCTTAAAATCATCAACGACGCTCAGCATCACGGAAAGCATTTTAGTGATTTCCTGTTTTCGACTGCCCGGAAGAATCGCAATGATCGGCTTGTCGTCGAGTTTGTTTTCTTTGATGAAATCGGCTTGGCTCGTCACCTTACGATTGTGGATCGCATCAATCAATGGATGGCCCACAAACGTCACCGGAAAATGGTGTTTGTCTTCGTAAAATTCCTTTTCAAAAGGTAAGATCACATACAAATGATCGAAGTCGCGCTTTACTGCCGCAATACGGTTTTCTTTCCAAGCCCAAATTTGCGGAGAAATGTAGTAATGCGTTGGAATGCCGCGTTCTTTCGCCCATTTCGCAATGCGCATGTTGAATCCCGGATAATCGATGAATATGATCGCGTCGGGCTGAAATTGCTCGATATCTTTTTTACAGATGTTTATGTTGCTCAGGATTGTTTTCAAATTGAACACGACTTCGATAAAACCCATAAAAGCGAGTTCGCGGTAATGCTTCACCAAAGTGCCGCCGGTTTGCTGCATCAGATCGCCGCCCCAAAACCGGATATCGGCTTGAGGATCTTCGTTATAAAGCGCTTTCATCAGATTCGAACCATGCAAATCTCCCGAAGCTTCACCGGCAATAATGTAGTATTTCATCTGCGATTGATTTTAAATAAGCAACGTAATGGCCGTCAGTATAATCGTGCCCAAAATAACGCCACGCGCCATCAGGTCTTTGTTGTATTTCAATAAGATAAAAAAGATGATCAGGTTTAAAGCCGCACCCAAAGTGATGATTTTTCCAAGCAATCCGTGCGATTTATAAAATAGAAAACCATTCATGAAATCCAATCCCGCGACAAATTCAATAAAAATAAAACTGCCGATAGCCGAAGCCGCAATTGCCATCAAAACGCCCAAAATCAAATCCCTATACTGCATCTAAATTTATTTATAAATTGTAATTATCAATTATCAATTATCAATTATTTCGGTTTAAATCCCAAGTATTCAATCGCTGAATTGCATGGTGCGCCGTCATATCAAATTGTATAGGCACGACCGAAACAAAACCATGTTCAAGAGCCCATTCATCAGTATCTTCGCCCGAATCCTGATTGACAAATTCGCCCGTAAGCCAGTAATAATCCTTACCATAAGGCGTGGTTCTTTTGTCGAATTTCTCTGCCCAAATTGCTTTGGCTTGACGACAAATCCTGATGCCTTTGATTTCGTTTTCCTTGAGTTTCGGAAAATTCACATTCAGGATTGTTCCGTCCGGCAAACCGTTTTCCAAAGTCTGCAACGCGATTTTTTTGACGAACGATTTCACAGGTTCAAAATCGGCATTCCAATCGTAATCCAACAGTGAAAATCCGATTGCGGGAATGCCTTCGATTCCGGCTTCCACCGCGGCGCTCATCGTGCCCGAATAAATCACATTGATTGACGAATTCGAACCGTGGTTGATGCCCGAAACACACAAATCGGGTTTGCGTTTGAGGATTTCATTGACCGCAAATTTCACACAATCGACCGGCGTTCCCGAGCAACTGTACTCTGTAATTACAGCATTTTCCACAGAAATTTTATGCAGATACAAAGTGCTGTTGATCGTAATGGCGTGTCCCATGGCGCTTTGCGGTTTGTCAGGGGCGACCACAACAACATCGCCGATTTCAGCCATGACTGCAATCAATGTTCTAATACCGGGAGCCGAAATTCCGTCGTCGTTGGTCACTAAGATGAGAGGTTTATCCATTTTTTTAGGAGCTGTTCCGGCTATTCGCTTTTATCTTTTTGTTTTTGATGCTAAAAACAAAAAGGATAACCGCTACTATCCGGGCTAGGGGTTCAGGTTGCTAAAGTACTTTTCTTTAAAAAAGTCATTTTTTGCACCTCAAATAATTCCCCGCAAAAATAAGCATTTTAAGCACAAAGTTGCTACATTAGCATCTTTAACAAAAAATTAGCCATCGAAAACAGGCGCCGTTGCTGTTTTTATGTAATTTAGTTCAAAAATTTTAATGAATATTTTAATTCAATATATGAAAAGGAATTATAAGTTATTACTGCTAGTCATAGCCATTTCTTTGGGCTTATTCGCCTTCACGACGACCCTGAAACCCAAAGGAGATCCGGAAAAAGACAAGATGTTGCTCGAATTGTTGACGTTTGTCATCGAACGCGGTCATTACGATCCTGCGGCCATCGACGATAAATTCTCTAAAGGTATCTACAAAGATTATATCGAAGCTTTAGATCCTTCGAAACGTTTTTTCATCCAATCCGACATCGATGAGTTTGTCGTTTTCGAAACCCAGCTCGACGACCAGATCAAGAATAAGGATTTGGCTTTCTTCAACCTGACTTACGACCGTTTGATGAAAAGAATCGGCGAAAGCAAAGAATTCTACAAAGACATTTTAGCGAAACCATTTGATTATTCCGCCAAAGAAGAATTCAACACGGATTATGACAAACTGCCTTACGCCAAAAACACGACGGAGCTTAAAGAAAAATGGCGCAAACAGATCAAATTGTCCACGCTTTCTTCACTGACTGACAAATTGAAAATGCAGGAGGATAAGAAAAATGGCGTTAAAGATGAGAAAGCAGACAAAACAAAAGAAGCTTCGAAAGAAGCCACAAAAGACGAAGCGCCAAAATCATTCGAACAACTCGAGAAAGAAACGCGTGAAAGTTCTTTAAAATCGCTCAACGAATACTTTGATTTCATCAATGACCTTGATCAGAATGATTGGTTTTCTGTCTACGTGAATGCTATTGCAACACGTTTCGATCCACACACCAACTATTTTCCACCCGATGAAAAAGAGCGTTTCGACGTAAGCATGAGCGGGAAACTCGAAGGTATCGGCGCGCGTCTGCAAAAGAAAAATGATTACACAGAAATCTCAGAACTGATTTCCGGAGGCCCGGCTTGGAGAGGCAAAGAACTTGAAGCCGGAGATATCATCATCAAAGTAGCGCAAGGAAATGACGAACCCGTCGAAGTTGTCGGGATGCATTTGGATGATGTGGTCAAAAAAATCAAAGGGCCAAAAGGCACTGAAGTACGCTTGACCGTGAAGAAAGTTGATGGTACGATTAAAATTATTTCAATCATTAGAGATATAGTAGAAATCGAAGAAACCTATGCCAAGTCAAGCGTCGTAGAAAAAAACGGAGTCAAATACGGAATTATCTATTTGCCTAAATTTTACATCGATTTTGAAAACAACGACAGCCGCGATGCCGGAAAAGACGTCGCGATTGAAGTCGATCGTTTGAAAAAAGATGGTGTGCAAGGCATTATCATGGATTTGCGCGACAATGGTGGCGGTTCATTGAAAACAGTCGTTGATATTGCCGGATTGTTTATAGAAGACGGCCCGGTGGTTCAAATCAAATCGGCCGGCAGAAAACAGGAAGTGCTTTTCGATAAAGACAAAAAAATCCAGTGGGACGGTCCGTTAGTTGTGATGCAGAACAGCTTTTCAGCTTCAGCTTCAGAAATTTTTGCAGCAGCGATTCAGGATTACAGACGCGGGATTATCATCGGTAGCAAACAATCTTACGGAAAAGGAACGGTGCAAAACGTCATCGATTTGAACCAATTCGTAAGAGGCAGTAGTGTTGGCGATTTAGGCGCTCTTAAAACTACGACGCAAAAATTCTACAGAATTACTGGTGGTTCAACACAATTGGAAGGCGTGAGCAGTGATGTGGCGATTCCGGACCGTTATGCTTACCTCAAAATGGGCGAGCGCGATATTGATAATGCGATGCCTTGGGATAAGATAGAACCAGCTCAATTCAAATTCTGGGACAAACAGAATAATTTTGATGCGGCTATTGACAACAGCAAAAAGAGAATTGCGGACAATCCTAAATTCAAGCTTATCGATGAAAATGCGCAATGGATTGACCAACGCAACAAGGAAAATGTTTACAGCCTAAACATCGACCAGTTCAAAGCGGAACAAAAAGCGATTGAGGAAAAATCCAAAAAATACAAATCGATTGCGGATTACCAGAATTCCTTAAAATTTGCTTCGTTGCCCTATGAAATGGATCAAATGAAAACGGACACTTCCTTGAAAGAAAAACGTGACAGATGGCATGAGAGCCTTTCTAAAGATATTTATGTTGAGGAAGCAATCAACATCTTAGATGATTTGCAACCTAAAGCAATCGTGAAGAAAGACGTTGCCAAATTAAAAAAAGACAAATTGGTGAAGTCGTAATCGTCCCTTTAAAATAAAAAATGCCTTAAAATTCAGTTGAATTTTAGGGCGTTTTCTTTTGTTTATAATTGGATTGATTACCATTCATTCACTTTATTCGCATCCATTTTTAAGAAGATAAACAGCAAAATGGTAAAACCCCAAAGTCCGGAACCACCGTAAGAAAAGAACGGAAGCGGTACGCCAATAGTTGGAAAAATTCCTGCGACCATCGCAATGTTCACAAAAAAGTGAATGAACAGAATACAAGCCACACAATAGCCATAGACCCGACTGAATTTCGTCTTCTGTCGTTCTGCAAGATATATGATTCTGAAAATCAAACCGACAAACAAAGCAATCACAACCAACGATCCTATAAATCCCCATTCTTCACCCACAGTTGTAAAAATATAATCGGTATGTTGCTCAGGTACGAATCCGCCTTTGGTCTGCGTTCCTTCGAGGAAACCTTTGCCAAACCAACCGCCGGAACCGATAGCGATTTCAGATTGATTGGTGTTGTACCCGATGCCTTTCATATCAACTTCTTTTCCGAGCAAAATATTAAAGCGATCTCTGTGGTGTTGCTTGAAAACCGATTCAAAAACATAGTCAACAGAAAACACAAACCCCGAGATCATGACCATGGCAATGGCGCTTGCAATGATATTACGGTCTACGATGCGGCTCCTGAAATATAAGAAAGCGGTAACTCCGGCGGCTATTAAAATGACCGCCCAAGGTTTTAAGATCAATGACAATACAAATAAAATGATGGCGATGAATCCGGTCCATAAATACCATGGTGGCAGACCTTCGCGATATAAGACAAAAAATAAAGTCATAAAAATCAAGGCACTTCCGGGGTCATGAATAACAATAAGTACTACAGGAATAAAGATAATCCCAAGGGCTTGCATTTGCCTGTTTACATCCTTAAGGTTGACCTGCACATCACTAAGATATTTGGCCAGCGCCAGTGAAGTAGCCGCTTTGACGAACTCCGAAGGCTGCAATCCGAAAGCCCCGAAAGAATACCAGTTCGCTTGCCCTTTGATGGTTTTTCCGAAGACGAACAATCCGGCAAGGGAAAGCAATCCAATGATATAAATGACACCTGCGAATTTTTCGTAAAACTTCCCATCGACTGATAATACGACAAAGATTAAAGGAATCGCGAGACCAATACTCAAAAGCTGTTTGCCATAAAATTGTGACAAATCAAGCACAAAACTTTCTTCAGACAACGACAACGAAGAGGAATAGATATTCAACCAACCCATGATCACCAATAGGATGTAGATGAATACGCTGATCCAGTCGAGGTTGTTCGTAACGCTTTGGTTCTTCATCGTGAATTAATTTTCTGTAGCTTCTTCCGGTGTTTTGGCGTCTTTAAGCTTTTCGTCTGGAGCGCCCGGAATCACAGGTTTTGGTTTGAGCAACAAACTGTCCACTTCTTTTTTGCCGGTATACTTGGCATATTCGCCCTGAAGGCTGCCTTCCAACATTCGTTTCTCTAAATCGACGCGTGTGATTTTTTTCTTGATGTATTTTTCAATCATCAAACTCGTAATCGGCCCAGCCCAGCGTGCGCCCCAATACCCGTTTTCAACCAACACTGCAATCGCGATTTTCGGATTGTTCCTGGGTGCAAAAGCCACGAAAATCGAGTGATCCTGAAGCTTCACACGTTTTCCGTTAATCTTGGCGAAATTCTCCGCCGTTCCGGTTTTTCCGCAGATTTCAATGCCTTCAACCTGCAAAGCGTGCGCGGTTCCTAAATTATAAACGTCAAACAAACCGTCAATCATTGGTTGGAAATATTTCCGGTCAACCGTCGTCACGTGTTTGGTTCTGTATTTTTTGTCTATCACTTCGCCTTTAATCGATTTGATGATATGAGGCGTATAATAAAACCCATGATTTGAAACTGCTGCCATCATGTTGGCTAATTGTATCGGTGTCATCAAAACTTCTCCTTGCCCAATCGCGTTCGAAACAATCGCCGTGCTTCGCCAACCACCATTAGGATAGATTTTTTTGTATGTTTTGGAAGTTGGCGCTTTTCCTCGTCTTCCTGTAGGTAAGTCGTAGCCCATGAATTCACCCAGACCGAAACTTTTCAAATGGCGGCTCCAGACATCAACACCGTCGGCAGGACGGACATATTTGTTGATGGTCTTCATGTAGACGGTTCCAAAATACGCATTACAAGATTCGTAAATCCCGCGATGCAATTGTTGTGCGCCTCCATGACAGTGGCATTTCATGAAACGGCCTCTGGCATAACTGAATCCGTGACGGCAATAAACCGTGGTGTTTTCATCAATGACTTGTTCCTGTAAAGCAATCAATCCCGTTAGGATTTTGAATGGCGAACCTGGCGGATATTCTGCTAACAACCCACGATCATACAAAGGTTTTGCAATCGAGTCATGGTATAATTTCGTGTAATTTTTCGAGCGTTGTCTGCCGACCAAAATCGCCGGATCATACGAAGGAGCCGTGACCAAAGCAAGGATTTCTCCTGTTCTGGGTTCAATAGCAACGATACCGCCTCGTTTGTTGACCATGAGTTCCTCGCCATATTTTTGAAGTTCGGCGTCGATGGTCAAATGGATGTCTTTTCCCTGCACGGCAATCGTGTCGTATTTGCCTTCTTTATACGAACCGATTTCGCGGTTGTATTTGTCTTTCTGGATGTATTTTACGCCTTTGATACCGCGCAGCGTGGTTTCGTAACTTTCCTCAACGCCTTGTTTCCCTAACAAATCGCCGCTATTGTAATACGGATTCTTAGCGACAGTTTTTTCGTTGGCTTGCGTGATGAAACCAAAAACATTGGCGCCAAATTTCACCTGATAATCGCGCAAGGATCGCTTCTGGATGTAGAATCCTTCGAATTTGCGGATCTTTTCCTGAAACGCCGCGAATTCGAGTTTGTTCAATTGCGGCAGAAAAACCGAAGGCAATCTCGGGCTGTAGACTTTGGCTTTGGCAATGATTTTTATGAAATCGTCTTTGGTGATATTGAGCAGCTGGCAAAATTCCAACGTGTCGATGTTTTTCATATCACGCGGAATAACCATGATGTCATACGACGGTTGGTTGGCTACCAAAAGTTCGCCATTGCGGTCATAAATATAGCCACGCTCGGGATAGTCGTATTGGATCTTAATCGCATTGTTGTCGGATTTCAATTTAAACGAATCATCCACAATCTGCAAGTAAAATAGCCTTAATACCAACAGTAATGTTCCAATGATAATGATGGTTGGCAGTAATACTTTTCTCATCGTCGGCTAGGCTTAATTAGGTAGATGATGATGATGCACATCAATAAAGTAAACAAAGTACTCACGACGGTTTTCAGGATGATTTCAAGGATGAAAGTCATGCGAAAAACTTCGAGTAAAAATAGCGTAAAGTGGTGAATGATGACCGCAATGAGCAGGAATGAAAACCGCTCCGGAGTCAGCACATCGTTAAGCCTAACGGTTTGGTATTCATAACTCAAACCAAACGAGAATTTAAAAATATACGGTCGGTAATAGGCAAGTATCAAACAAGCTGCAGCATGAACACCGCCCGAATTGCAGAACATATCGAGAATCAATCCCAAAAAGAAACTCGCAAGCAAAAGCCCGATTTTGTTTCCGTTTACGGGATATAGAATGATGAATAAAATGTACGGATACGGATTGATGTATCCCAGAAAATCCATATTGTTGAAAATAAGAATCTGGGCTGCAAGAAGCAGAATGAAACGGGCGATATTGACCAATACGGCGCTATTCATCTTTTTTCTTTTCTAAGTTTGTGATCTCTTCGCGTTGCTTGCTTTTGATGATGTAAACATGTCCGAGATTAGTCATGTCGTTGAAAAGCTTCACATTCAAAGTATAATAATTTGTCTTGTTGTCGATGAATATATTGTTGATGGTACCGATGCCAATATTCTCCGGAAAAATGGATGACTGGGCGCCGGTTACAATCGTATCGCCTTTGCGGACGGATGCCAATCGCGGAACATCAATCAACTGGACAAAACCGGTGCTTTTTCCGTCCCAGACCAACGAGCCAAAATGATTTGATTTTTTGATTTTCGCATTGATTGCCGATTTCACATTCAAAATACTAATTACCGTTGCGTAATTTTTAGAAGTCTTATCTACAATGCCGATGATTCCCGAACTGTTGATGACACCCATGTCTGGTTGGACACCGGCGGCGCTTCCGCTATTGATCGTAAGGTAATTTTCGTAAACTGTATAGGAATTATGAATGACTTTAGAAACGATGATGTCGTTTGGTTTCACACCTTTCAAAGAATCGAGTTTGGGCTGCGGCACGGAATCTTTGGTGTTGAAGATGATGCTTTTTAATCGCGCATTTTCTAAAGCTAATTCGTCATTTTGTTTTTTAAGGCTCAGGTATTCGCTGACTGAGTTAACCTGTTCATAAACCCCGCCGCTGAGAAAATTCGCCGAACTAATGACCTTGCTTCTATGGTACGAATGCGACTGCACCGTGAAGACTAACGAAACTACCAAAAGCAGCAAAAACAGCAATCGATAGCTGTTTTTAAATATAAAAATAAATATTTGCTGCATTTTCTAAAGTATAAAATGTAAAGCTATGTTTTGTTTCAAAAGCCAATCACCAACAACCAATCACTAACTTATTTTATAAGGATACTTCTAAATTTTGGGATGTTTTTTAAAGCCATTCCGGTACCGCGAACAACCGCTCTTAAAGGATCTTCAGCGATATAAACCGGTAAGTCTGTTTTTTGCGAAATACGTTTGTCCAGACCGCGCAACATCGAACCTCCACCCGCTAAATAAATCCCGGTATTATAAATATCCGCTGCCAATTCCGGTGGTGTTTGTGATAAGGTTTCCATGACCGCATCCTCGATCCTTTGAATTGATTTGTCTAAAGCTTTGGCGATTTCACGGTAAGAAACATCGACCTGTTTTGGTTTTCCAGTGAGCAAGTCACGTCCTTGCACTGACATATCATCCGGCGCCGTTTCAAGTTCTTCGAGTGCAGCTCCAACGGTAATTTTTATTTTTTCTGCGGTACTTTCCCCAACGAATAAGTTGTGTTGTGTACGCATGTAGTAAACGATATCATTGGTGAAAACGTCCCCCGCAATTTTCACGGATTTATCACAAACGATTCCTCCTAAAGCGATGACGGCGATTTCAGTTGTTCCACCACCGATATCCACAATCATGTTTCCTTTTGGTTGCATAATGTCAATGCCGATACCGATTGCGGCTGCCATTGGCTCGTGAATGAGGTAAACTTCTTTTCCGTTGACGCGCTCGCAGGATTCTTTTACCGCACGCATTTCCACTTCAGTAATTCCCGATGGAATACAAACGACCATGCGCAAAGCTGGTGTGAACATTCTTTTCTTTAAGGCCGGAATACTTTTGATGAACATGCTGATCATTTTCTCGGAAGCGTCGAAATCAGCGATAACCCCATCTTTCAAAGGGCGAATGGTCTTGATGTTTTCATGCGTTTTACCTTGCATCATGTTAGCCTCTTTTCCGACGGCTATGATTTTACCCGATATTCGGTCGCGGGCTACGATCGATGGACTGTCAATGACCACTTTGTCATTGTGAATGATTAAGGTATTAGCGGTACCAAGGTCTATCGCGATATCCTCGGTCATGAAATCAAAAAATCCCATAAGTCTTTTAAGGGTTTATGTGTTTATATAAATTTTAACGCACAAAGTTAAACAAATTAATGTTTAAAATGACGTGTTCCTGTAAATACCATCGCAACTTTATTTTCGTTGCAATAATCGATACTCAACGCATCTTTTATCGAGCCTCCGGGCTGAATAACAGCGGTTACTCCGGCTTCTTTTGCAATTTCAACACAATCAGGGAAAGGGAAAAAAGCATCGCTCGCCATGACCAATCCGTGCAAATCGAATCCAAAAGTGGCGGCTTTTTCAATCGCTTGTTTCAAAGCATCAACTCTCGAAGTCTGTCCGGTTCCTGAAGCAATCAAAGTGTTGTTTTTGGCCAGTACAATCGTGTTCGATTTGGTGTTTTTACAAATCTTCGACGCAAACAACAAGTCTTCAATCTGCTCAGCGGTCGGAACTGTCGTTGTAACGGTTTTGAGGTGTTCTTTATTGTCGGTGATATTGTTTTTATCTTGCACTAAAAGTCCGTTGAGGCAAGTGCGCACTTGTTGTTGTGGCAAATCGACTTCATGTTGCACCAAAATGATGCGGTTTTTCTTTTCGGATAAGATAGCAATCGCTTCTTCATCATAACTTGGCGCAATGACAACTTCGCAAAATAACGCATTGATTTCGTTTGCTGTTGCCTTATCAATTTCTTGGTTGGCAATCAATACGCCGCCAAAAGCTGAAGTCGGGTCGCAGGCTAGAGCAGCTGAATAAGCTTCTTTCATGGAGTTTCTCGTAGCGATTCCGCAGGCGTTGTTGTGTTTTAAAATGGCAAAAGTCGGTGCTTCGTTTTTGAATTCGAGAATCAAATTCACAGCGGCATCCACATCAAGCAAATTGTTGTACGACAATTCTTTTCCGTGCAATTTCTCAAACATCGCATCGAAATCGCCAAAGAAAAAGCCTTTCTGGTGCGGGTTTTCGCCATAACGCAACACTTGTCCATTAGCTATGCTTTGTTTGTAAATCGTGTCGTCGGTATTGAAATAATTGAAAATCGCGGTGTCGTAATGCGAAGAAACGTGGAATGCTTTCGTAGCGAGAAGCCTTCTGTTTTCCAGTGTTGTGGCTCCGTTTTGGGTTGAAATCAAATCGAGCAACAAGCTGTATTCGTTCATTGAAGCCACGATAACGGTGTCTTTAAAATTCTTCGCCGCCGCACGGATTAATGAAATGCCGCCAATGTCGATTTTTTCAATGATATCCGCTTCAGAAGCACCCGATACGACCGTTTTTTCAAAAGGATATAAATCGACAATGACCAAATCGATTTGCGGAATCTGGAATTCCTCCATTTGCTGCGCGTCGGTTTCGTTGTCCTGACGGTTTAAAATGCCGCCGAAAATTTTCGGGTGTAAGGTTTTCACGCGCCCGCCTAAAATCGAAGGATAGGAAGTGACATCTTCGACAGCCACGACGGGAATGCCTAAATTCTTGATAAAATCTTCAGTGCCTCCGGTCGAGTAAAGGGTGACGTTTTGTTCGTGTAGTTTGCGAACGATAGGCTCTAATCCGTCTTTCGAAAAGACTGAAATCAGCGCCGAATGGATGGTTTTCGTAGTGCTCATGTAGTAGTTGTGTTTAAAAGTGCAAAAGTAGTTTTTTGAAACCAAAATCCCATCGGATATTGTAACAATATTCAAAAAATAAGTACCAATCGCTCGTGGGTATTTCATTAGGTTTTTGCAGAAATATTCTCCAATTTTACTTCACCAAAATTTAAGCCCTATGATTGTTTATTTCCGATTGCTGAGTGAAAGTTTTAGTTTCGCGATGAATGCACTCCGCACCAACAAACTGCGTACTTTACTTTCGTTGTTGGGTGTGACCATCGGGATATTTTCGATCATTGCAGTCTTGGCGGCAGTGGATTCTTTAGACCGGAAAATCAAAAGCGATTTGAGCACTTTGGACAAAAACACGATGTATCTGACCAGTGTTTGTTTTGGCCCGACCGATATTCCGGAATGGAAAGTCGAACAGTTTCCGAAGGTCACTTACGAAGAATACCAAGCACTCAAAGAGAATGTCAACCATACCGAAAATTTTTGTTTTCAGTTGTTTGCGCCACGGGAAAGCGTCAAATTTGAATCGAAGACCGTGTCTGATGTCAATATGGTTCCCGTGACCTCAGAGTTTGTAGACATCCAGCGCATGGAATTTTCTGAAGGCCGTTTTTTCAACGAATCGGAATCCAATTCAGGAACAGCCGTAGTAGTTTTGGGTTTTGAAGTGGCGAAAGGCCTTTTCGATGAAAGTGACCCTATAGGAAAAACAATACGCATCTACGGACAAAGATTTAAAGTGATTGGAGTTACCAAAAAGAAAGGTGAGTCAGGCATCGAATTGGGTGGAGGTGATGATACATCAGCATTCATCCCGACAAATTTTCTGCGTCGTTTGGTTGGAGATAACAATGACGCCATGCTTCCTGTGATCATCATCAAACCCGAAAAGGGAACAGATATTCCAGAATTGAAGGCCGAGATTGCCCAAAAATTACGCAGCATGCGTGGCGTCAAATCGGATGAAATCGATAATTTCTTTGTGAACATTTTATCAGGATTTACCGATCTGATTGACGGTATCGTAGCGCAAATGAATATGATCGGCTGGATCATCAGCGGGTTTTCGTTACTCGTCGGCGGTTTTGGTATTGCGAACATCATGTTTGTTTCCGTAAAAGAGCGAACCAACCTAATCGGGATTCAAAAATCGTTGGGTGCGAAAAACAGATTCATCTTATTTCAGTTTTTGTTTGAATCCGTTATTTTGTCTGTGATTGGCGGCGTTGTTGGATTGTTGCTTGTTTGGATAATCTCAATCTTACTAACGAACCTTCTTGATTTCGAATTTATTCTGGGCTTCTGGAATGTGGTTTTAGGCACAAGCCTTTCTGCATTTATAGGTTTAATTTCAGGAATTTTGCCCGCGATTTCTGCTTCAAGGCTGGATCCGGTGGAGGCGATTCGGACGGGAATGTAATTTGACGCAAACACGCAAAGTCTTTAATATAAAAAATCCGACAACTATAAATTGTCGGATTTCTTTTTAATGTTTGTTTAAGCCTTAGCTGAAAAAACTATCTAATCTCGTTATTCTCAATCAAATCAATAAATAAATTAATCTTGTCTTTCAACTCTTTTCTCGGTACAATAAAATCAAGGAAACCGTGATCAAGCACAAATTCCGCAGTTTGGAATCCTTCCGGTAAATCTTTTCCCGTGGTGTCTTTTACAACCCTTGGTCCGGCAAATCCAATCAATGCTCCGGGTTCTGAGATATTCACATCGCCTAACATTGCATAAGAAGCGGTAGTTCCTCCGGTAGTCGGATCTGTACACAATGAAATGTAAGGGATTTTAGCTTCGGCCAATTGCGCCAGTTTTGCTGAGGTTTTCGCCAATTGCATCAACGAATACGCAGCTTCCATCATACGCGCACCGCCTGATTTTGAAATCATCACGAACGGCATTCTGTGTTTGATCGAATAATCAATACCTCGGGCGATTTTTTCACCTACAACGGCGCCCATCGATCCGCCGATAAAAGCGAAATCCATACAGCAGATCACGACGTCTTTTCCTTTTGATTTTCCCACTCCGGTGCGGACGGCATCTTTCAGTTTGGTTTTCTCCATCACGTCTTTGAGACGGTCAGAGTATTTTTTGGTGTCTTCAAAATGCAAAGGATCTTTAGAAGTCATCTTAGCATCGAGTTCCTTGAATTCGTTGTTGTCGAATAAGATTTGGAAATATTCCGCGCTGCCGATACGCACGTGGAAATCATCTTCAGGACTGACCCAAAGATTGCGTTCCAGTTCATCAGCATCGATAATTTTGCCGGTTGGCGATTTATACCACAACCCTTTAGGAACATCTTTTTTGTCTTCGGTCGCGGTCGTAATTCCTTTTTCTGTTCTTTTAAACCAAGCCATAGTTTCGTTATTATGAATGATAAATTTTGAATGATGAATGCCGGGCACTCAAAATTCAAAATTCAAAATTTAAAATTTATAATGTGTTCACGTTATTCAAATCAGCGAAAGCCTGTTCTAACCTTTTGTTGAAAGTCAATTCGCCTTCGCGTACCCATTTTCTTGGATCGTAATGTTTTTTGTTCGGAGATTCTGGTCCGTCGGGGCTTCCGATTTGGGTTCTTAGATAGTCGATATTGTTAACCATATAATCACGGATGCCTTCAGTGAATGCGAATTGCAAATCGGTATCAATATTCATTTTGATCACGCCATAACCAATTGCTTCACGGATTTCTTCAAGCGAAGAGCCTGATCCGCCATGGAATACAAAATCCACCGGATTGTGTCCTGTGTTGAATTTGTTCTGCACGTAATCCTGAGAATTTTTCAAAATTTTTGGAGTCAATTTCACGTTGCCTGGTTTGTAAACGCCATGCACATTTCCGAAAGCGGCTGCAATCGTAAAACGCGGGCTGACTTTCAATAATTCCTCGTAAGCGTAAGCTACTTCGTCAGGTTGGGTGTATAGTTTTGAACTGTCCACGTCAGAATTGTCCACGCCATCTTCTTCACCACCAGTAATTCCCAATTCGATTTCTAACGTCATGCCCATTTTGCTCATGCGTGCTAAATATTCTTTACAGATTTCGATGTTTTCGTGCAACGGTTCTTCCGACAAATCAATCATGTGCGAACTGAACAGTGGTTTTCCTGTTTCTGCAAAGTGTTTTTCACTAGCGTCCAACAAACCGTCTAACCAAGGCAATAATTTTTTAGCGCAATGGTCTGTATGAAGGATCACTGTCGCACCATAAGCTTCCGCCAAAGTGTGGATGTGTTTCGCTCCGGCGATACCACCGGCAATCGCGGCTTTTTCATTGGTATTCGGCAATCCTTTTCCTGCATTGAATGCGGCGCCTCCGTTAGAAAACTGGATGATGACCGGCGCTTTGAGTTTTGCAGCAGTTTCTAAAACGCCATTGATGGTGCTTGATCCTGTAACATTAACTGCCGGTAGGGCGAATGCTTTTTCTTTGGCATAACGGAAAATTTCCTGTACCTGATCTCCTGTTGCAACGCCTGGTTTGATATTATGAGCCATGATGGTGTGTTTAAAATTTAAGTGTACAAAAATAATAATTTATAAATTTAGAACGGATAATTTATTCCAATATTTAGCACCGAGTTGGGGAAATTGTAATCGCGGAACCATTTTTTATTCGAGGTATCCGAAGGGTTGTAAGTTTTGAATCCGAAATCAAACCGGAACACAAAAAAACTGAAGTCATACCGCAGTCCGAAACCCGAACCAACCGCGGTATCGCCAAGGGATTTTATGCCACTGAAAACAGATTTTTCATCTTCGATGTTGTCAAAGGCGTTCCAGATATTTCCGGTATCGACGAACAGCGCACCGTTCAATTTTCCAAAGAAATTGAATCGAAATTCCGCACTCGTCGCAATCTTAAAGTTCGCTTCATTAAAGTCATTGACCGCAGAACTTCTTCCCGGACCTAGCGAATACGACTGCCACGCCCTGTTATCGTTCGATCCACCGGCAAAATAACTTCGCGAGAAAGGCACGCTGACCGAATTTCCGTAAGGCACGGCAAGCCCGACAAAACTGCGAAAAGCCAATACTTTTCCGCGATTGAAATCCCAGTGTTTGATATATTCAAGTTCTCCTTTGATGTATTGCGAATACGCGACCTCAAAAATGGTTTTGTTCACGCCTTGCGTTCCGGTTTGTTTGGATATATTCGCCAGCAACGAAAGAAAATTTCCGGCAGATTCCAATTTCGAGCGAAAGACATGAAAGTTTTCATCATAAAGATCTTTCTTAGTCGATTTGGACACTGAAAAATTGGTGGCAAAAATCAAGTTGTTTTCCGTAAGTCTCGCCGCACGTTCGACAATACTGCTGATGGTTTTGGCGTCTTCCGCAGTCGCCGCGATGGTATTCGAATTGATATCGTTCAAAAAAGCGTTGACGCCCGCGGGAATAATCAATTCTCCGTCCTGAAAATAAGTCGGATCCGCATTATACTTCACCGCGAGATTGTTCAAAGCCACGAACGAAGACTGATAAACATTGAAATAATTATCAGGATTGATGTTCTTCACGTATTGAATATTGAACAAATCAAACCTAAACGAAGTCTGCCGGTTCAGGTTCCAGTTATAGGTCATCGCACCCGTAAAATTCTCCTTGTCAAGACCAATATTTTTTTGCTTCGAGAAACCTAAAGTCAGTGCCGTCGAAGGAATCATGCTTTTCGGGATGATCTTATCGGTATTGAAAAACATGAAGATTCTCGGGAAATTCAGTTTCATATCGACGCCATAATCCGAAACGTTGAAGAACCGGTCGTCCGGATTCGCCAAATCTTTTGAGGAACCGATGTTGCCACGCGTCGCAATTTCGAAAGTTTCCGCTCCGTTGAAAATGTTACGGATTCCAAAAGACAAACTTCCCGAAATTCCGAAATCCTGAATGTTCGAATGCGTAAAGTCAATCCCGTAACCAAAACTGAATTTTTCTTTTTGCGTCAGGTAAATATCGGCCACAATGGATTGTTTTAAAGTGTCGTTCGGGTCAAGCTTGTAGCGAATCGTCGGATAATTAAAAACCTTTAAATTCGTCAGATACCGAGTACTCAAATTGGTTCTCAAATCAGAAAAATAACTGCCTTTATTGATGAACACCGCGTCGGTAATCGCTTTGGGTTTGTATTTGAGTTTGCCTTTGCTGAACAGGTTGAAATTGGAAAAAGTCGTTTTTTTCTCTTCAATCGCTGAAGTGTCTTTCGAGTTGTAATCCGTGTAAATATTGACTTCGCTGATCTTATACAATTTGAAAGGTTCGGTTTTGGTCGAATCGCCAATACTGTACGAATAATTGTCGATCTTGAGATTGACGTTGGTTTTGTAATTCCCGTTGAGCGTATCAATCGCATAATTGACATAAGTCGGTTGGAAAAAATACGCACCGTTATTCCTGAAATGCGTCGTGATGCGGTTTTTCTCATTGTCGAAATCGGCAATCTGGTATTGTTTTCCGGATTTGAGAAACGAATTGGCTTGCTGTACTTTATACAACGAATCCAAAGCCGGCGACTGAATCGTGGTTTTGATGGTGTCCAGAATATAAGGTTTCCCAGTAATGACAGCGTATTTGATTTTGGCTTTTTGGATGCGCGAAGAATCAATCTCGTACGAAGTTTTCACGTTGAAGTAACCTTCGTTGAAATAATGACTTTTCAATCGAAGCCTCGATTTTTCGGTGCTTTTAAAATCTACAATCACTGGCGGTTCGCCCGTAGTTCTGAGGAATTCATGAATGCCAGAATACCAGAACGAATTCCCCAGACGATTGACCTGTTTTGCAGAAAGCCACTTCGATTGGTGTTTGTATTTCTCAGGATCCTTAATGAATTTTGATTTGTAGATCGAATCGTGGTTAAGTTTCGCCCAATTGTATAAATACAAACGCAAATGAATGCCGCCGATGGAAGTGTTGGGTTTCTGATACACTAAAGTCGTGATGTTTTCGGTGTTGACCTTTTTGTCGTTGACCACGATTTCGTTTTTGGTCAGCAGCCTTTTGCTCTTAGGAACCCTTTTGAGAGTATTACAAGCCACGAGAATGATTCCTATTAGAATAAATAATGATATTTTTGTAGAAGCGTTTCTCAAGAGTTGTGGAATAATTTAATCCAAAAGTACATTTTTTCTATGGTTAGCAAAAACCAAATCAAGGTTATCACGAGTTTGCAACAAAAAAAATACCGCTCGCAGCATAAAATGTTTATTGCTGAAGGCGTGAAAGTCATTCAGGAACTGTTGCAATCGGATTTTGAGCTTCAGCATCTCTACGTTACCGAATCCCTTTTTGAGTCAGTTGCGTCCCACCAGAAAACGCTGATTTCCACAAACGAACTTCAAAAAATAAGCGCTTTGTCGACGGCTAATAATTGCCTCGCCATCTTCATGATTCCGGAACCCAAACCGATGGTCGAAAAAGGATTGATCGTAGCGCTCGATGACGTCCGCGATCCCGGAAATTTGGGAACGATCCTGCGCATGTGCGATTGGTACGGCGTCGAACAGTTGGTTTGCTCCAAAGAAACGGTTGACATTTACAATCCTAAAGTCATTCAGGCTACGATGGGCTCTATTGCCAGAGTTCAGGTGCATTATGTTGATTTGCATGAATTGCTGTCCAAAACAACTTTGCCGGTGTACGGTACTTTTATGGATGGCGACAATATTTACAAAGAAAAATTACCCGAAGCCGCGATTGTAGTTTTAGGCAATGAAGCCAACGGCATTTCTGCGGATATAGAAAAATTAACGAAAAATAGGATTACGATTCCGCGTTTTGGGAAGTTCAAACAAACCGAAAGTCTTAATGTTGCTTCCGCAGCTGCGATTGTGCTGAGTGAATTCCGCCGCGGGTTTAGTGAAAAGTAAAGTTGATTAAAATTGCTCTGGTTTTCATAGAATTGACATTTCCGGTCCAAGGGCTGTTCGGATCGGCATCGCGAATGAGTTCGTCCTCAAGGCCAAAGACGCCGCGGATTGACGGAGAAAACTTGAAATATTCCAGATACAAATCGATACCAAATCCTATTTCGTAATTCTTAGTCCATTCCTTCACACGAAATTTTTGTTCCGTATTGTCGCTGTTGGAGGTTTCGTTGCTACCCAGATTTTTGCTGAAAGAAATTCCGCCCACAAGATAAGGTCTGATATTTCCGGTACGCTGCGAAGAAAATTTCAATAAAAAAGGGAAATGAATATAAGTAGCCGGCACTTCACGGTCTCTGTCGATTGACTTCGTAAGTGTGGTATAAGTCAGATTGCGCTGTGTGTAGTATAATCCGGGCTCGAAACGCAGGTTGATGTAGTCCATGAGCCGCAAATCACCAACAAGACCAACATTAAATCCGGTTGTTCGGTCTACATAAATATCGGGGCTGTTTTTCTTGTAATCAAATTTGTAATCATAGGAATTGAATCCTAGGAAATAACCCCAATAAACGCGTTGTTTATCAAAGTTTTCCAGGTTAATCAAAGGATCTTTACCAAATATTTTTCTCCCTTTTTGCGCATGGCCGGCAAGCACAGAGAATAATAGGAGGAAAGCTATGAACTGTTTCATATCGGATACTAATTTTTGGAAGCCGTGTAAATGGTCGCAACGCCAAAAGTCTGCGGTTTCGCTTCGACATCTATAAACCCATTTTTCCTCAAAATATTGTTCAGCGCTTCGCCAAAAGGAAACACCGAAGCAGATTCCGATAAATAACCATAAGCTACGTTATCTTTTGAGAATAATTTCCCGATGAGTGGAAGAATGTATTTCGTGTAAAAAACATAACCTTGCTTGTAAGGCGTTTTCGTAGGATTCGAAGTTTCAAGAATCACAAAAATACCGTTGGGTTTGAGCACGCGACAAATTTCAGTTAAGCCTTTGTCTAAATGTTCGAAATTGCGGATACCGAAAGCTACCGTAATGGCATCGAACGTATTGTCTTCAAAAGGCATCGCTTCTGAATCGGCGAGCATCATTTCGATTTTTGACGAGAGATTTTTGGCGGCAATTTTTTGTTTTCCGACTTCGAGCATTCCGGCTGAAATATCCAATCCTATAATTTTTTCAGCGGTCGTGGCGGTCATCAATATCGCTAAATCTCCGGTTCCGGTGGCAATATCAAGAATGGTTTTGGGTTTTTTGGACGCGACGAGTTGCAGTACTTTTTTACGCCATTTGACATCAATTCCGAATGAAATCACGCGGTTCAGTCCGTCATAATTTCCGGAAATGTTATCAAACATTTGAGCGACCTGCTCTTTTTTGCTGAGTGTAGAAGATTTGTATGGAGTGATGTTCTTTGCCATAAGTTGGAATTCCAAAAATAGTTTAAAACTATACATTTGAAATCGATAGCTTTTATTTTCGACAAATATACTATAAAGTAAACAATCTGAAAATTAGGAAGGCATTAATGTTAAGGCGGGTTTAAACGCGTCGGTAGGTTTCATAAGTAAAATCGAAAAGATGTTTGTCGTCTTTCGGATGGTATTCTTCCGCTACGAGCTGCCAGTCGGAAGCATCAATCTGAGGAAAGAAAGTGTCGGCTTTAAAATCGGCATGCACTCTGGTGAGTTCGATGACATCGGTAAAAGGCAACGCCAAAGCGTATATTTCGCCGCCTCCGATTACGTAGGCATTTTCATTATCAGGAACCATCGCCAAAGCTTCAGCAAGATTATCCACTACAAAACAACCTTCAGCGGAATAGTCTTTTTGACGCGTGATGATGATATGGGTTCTGTTGGGCAACGGTCTGGGAAAACTCTCAAAAGTCTTTCGGCCCATAATAATGTAATGGTTCGTCGTGAGCAGCTTGAAGCGTTTAAAATCATCGGGCAAATGCCAGACAAGTTCGTTGTTTTTTCCCAAGGCTAAGTTTTCGGCAACCGCCGCAATCATAATAATCATTCGATTCGGGATTTTATTCGTTGGAGATTTTCGATTTTAAACCGTCGATTTTTTGTTGTTGTTTTTCAACCAAACGCTGGATTTGTTCGCGTTCCCAGTCTTTATTCATAAAACGGTCGGTGATAAAAACTTTGATGAAATGCAACACGAACAGAAAAACCCAAACCGTAACGGCCCAAATATACCAGTGATTCGGAGCGCCAAATTCCAGATAAATATTCGCGATGAACATAAACAGGCTGCCGATGACCAAGAGTACAAAATGAAAATAAACATTCTTTTTCTGACGCAATCGCTTGCGGGCATTTTCGTATAATTCCTGTTGCTCTTTATCCATGATGAATTCAATTTGGGCTGCTGCCGGATTAAGAAGTTCCTTATAGCTTCACAAATTTACGTTTTAATATTCAAACTTTGTCACAGTTTTTTTACCTTTAAGCCACAAAATTAGAACGATGCGTTATTTTCTTATTGGGTTGTTTTTGATCTCTTTACACGGTTTCTCACAGGAAACAAAACTGCCGGCGCCCATGATTGCTATCGATTCGCTGTATCGTGAAGACCAGTTTTATTTCACCTTTACCTACAACACTTTGGTCAATGCGCCAACGGGTGTTTCTCAAAAGAAATTTTCTTCGGGTTTCAAGATGGGTTTTTTGAGGGATTTTCCCATCAACAAACAACGCAACAAAGCCATCGCACCCGGCATCGGACTCTCGTATTCCAAATATTTCCAAAACCTCTTTATTACGGAATCTGACGGCAATGTGGTTTACGGCACGACCGTACTTGGCGGTAGTTATTCTAAAAATAAATTTGAACAGGTTTCGTTAGATTTTCCCATCGAATTCAGGTGGCGCACTTCCGGACCTGAAAGTCATAAGTTCTGGCGGGTTTATACCGGATTTCAGTTCAGTTATTTGTTGTTCAACAAGTCGGTATATATCGATGATTTGTATGAAGTGCGCATCAAAAACAACAAGGATTTCAATAAAATCCAGGCTGGCGTTTATATCGCTGCGGGCCATAACAGCTGGAACCTTTATGCCTATTACGGATTGATACCGATATTCAAATCTTCAGCAAAAGTGGATAACGGCGAAAAAGTGGGGTTGAATGCCTTACATTTCGGCCTGATGTTCTACATCCTATAACCAAAGTCTCCATAAGACAAGCTGCGGAACCAATCCCACAACAAATCCGATTACGAGTTCTTTGTTGGTATGGGCTTGCATTTGCAGACGCGATGAAGCTACGATGCCATTGGCCAATAATAATCCAGCAATCAGAAAAATCCAGTTTGAATAATCGTGCAGGCTGATTCCGATTACAAAAGCCGTAAGCGAACTCATTCCAATCATGTGGATGCTGATTTTCATATTGATAAACAAAAAAAATAGCGCCAAAAACGTACTGACCATGCCGCCTAAAAAGAAGTAAAATAATTCGGGAACATTCGCTATCGTGATACTGTTAAAAAGCAACATTGTCATCAGAAATAGCTGTATCGCCATAGGGACTTTGCGTTGCGACCTATCAGAAACCATCATCGAATCGACTTTTCCAATCACTTTTAAAAAGTAAAGTATCGTCAACGGAACCATAATCGTTATGAGCAAAATCTGAATCAGCATCAAATATTTTGCGATAGATTCTAAATAGTTTTCATGGCCGTAAAAATAAAACAGGCTTCCAAACAAAGGAATGAACAGCGGATGAAAAAGATAGGAGAAAAACGGCAGGATTTTTTTCAATCTAATGCGATTAAGGAATTACATTTTTTTGCGCAATCTTGCCACGGGAATGTCAAGTTGTTCGCGGTATTTCGCAATGGTTCGGCGCGCAATCGGATAGCCTTTTTCTTTGAGAAGTTCCGCCAATTGGTCGTCGGGCAATGGTTTGTGTTTGTCTTCTTCTTCAAGGATATTTTTAAGGATTTTCTTGATCTCTAAAGTCGATACGTCTTCGCCTTGGTCGTTCTTCATCGCTTCGGAGAAAAATTCCTTGATGAGTTTAGTGCCGTATGGCGTTTCTACAAATTTGCTGTTGGCCACACGCGAAATCGTCGAAATATCAAGACCGACCATATCGGCTATGTCTTTCAGAATCATCGGGCGCAGTTTCGTTTCATCGCCATCTAAGAAAAATTCCTGTTGGTAGTGCATAATCGCGTTCATCGTCACAAAAAGCGTTTCCTGGCGTTGTCTGATCGCATCGATAAACCATTTGGCCGCATCGAGTTTTTGCTTGATGAATTGCACGGCGTCTTTCTGCGCATGCGATTTGTCTTTGGAAACCTTATAAGTCTGAAGCATTTCCTGATAATCTTTGGAAACGTGCAAAGTCGGGGCATTTCTTCCGTTTAAGGTCAATTCGAGTTCGCCTTCTACAATGCGGATCGCAAAATCGGGAACAATGTTTTCGGTGATTTTATTATTTCCGGTGAAGGAACCGCCGGGTTTCGGATTCAGTTTTTCAATTTCGTGTACGGCTTTTTTGAGCTGCTCATTCGACACATTGAATTTCTGCTGCAGCTTCTCATAATGTTTTTTGGTGAACGCGTCGAATTGGGTTTCGATGATTTTGGTCGCCAATTCCACATATTCTGAAGGCGTTTTGTGCTTGAGCTGCAACAACAGACATTCCTGTAAGTCACGTGCGCCAACGCCTGAAGGTTCCAATTCATGGATCACGTGCAGGATGCGTTCTACGGTTTTCTCATCGGTGTAAATGCCTTGCGTGAAAGCCATGTCATCGACAATATCGGGAATGCTTCTGCGGATGTAACCCATATCGTCAATGCTACCGACGAGGAATTCCGCTATGTCGCGCTCGTCGTCATTGAGCATAAAAGTATTGAGCTGGTTGATCAAATCCTGATGAAAACTCACCGGAGAAGCCAAAGGCGATTCGCGGCGATCATCGTCATCACTGTAATTATTGACTTGCGTTTTATATTCGGGCGTTTCGTCGTTGCTGAGGTATTCATCAATGTTGATGTCTTCAGCCTCGATGCTTTCGTTGTCATCGAAGTCATCAAATTCTTCCTCGTTGTCGAACTCGTCCTTTTCGTAGTTTTCGTCTTCTTCTTTTCCGGCTTCGAGCGCTGGGTTTTCATTCATTTCTTCTTTCAAACGCTGCTCAAATGCCTGTGTCGGCAACTGGATTAACTTCATCAGCTGGATTTGCTGAGGTGATAATTTTTGCGATAGTTTGAGGTTTAGAAATTGCTTAAGCATTTTATGATTTTTAATTGAGGTCAAATTTACGAATCTTCTTTTGTCTTGATACAAAAGAAGCAAAAAATCAAGGCTTCATAAAATCGGCTAAAAATATTTCCAAAATCCTAAACGAAAAAAACTCGCTGCGCTCAAACAGTTTTTCGTTCTTAACGGATTTTAAAAATATTTTCTTAACGCCGATTTTATAAAATGCCATGTATACGTTATTGAGAAACTATGGTTAATATAACAACGGCTGTTTTTCGGCCTTATAAAATTTGCGTTAAGAAAATGACAATCCGACGCGTTAAAAAAGAAATGCTGTCTGAGCGCAGCGAGTTCATTTCTTTTAGCGTCGGATTGTCATTTTTAGCAAATTTTATCCAGCCTTGATTTTTTGTTTCTTTTGTATCAAGACAAAAGAAAAAGATTTAAAATTCCGCATTCATAGGCGTTCTCGGAAACGGAATCACATCACGAATATTACTCATACCCGTCACAAACAACACCAATCTCTCAAAACCTAAACCGAAACCGGAATGTACTGCGGTTCCGAAACGGCGCGTATCGAGATACCACCAAAGTTCTTCTTCATCGATGCCGAGTGCTTTCATTTTCTCCACCAAAACATCGTAACGTTCTTCCCTTTGCGAACCGCCGACGATTTCCCCAATTCCGGGGAACAGGATGTCCATGGCGCGCACGGTTTTTCCGTCTTCGTTCAGACGCATGTAAAACGCTTTGATGTTCGCTGGATAATCGTATAAAATCACCGGGCATTTGAAATGCTTTTCGACCAAGAAACGTTCGTGCTCCGATTGCAAATCAGCGCCCCATTCCTCTATGATATAATTGAATTTTTTCTTTTTATTTGGAGTCGAATCGCGTAAAATGCTAATCGCTTCGGTGTAGGAAACGCGTTTGAAATCATTGTGCATCACGAAATTCAATTTCTCAAGCAAAGTCATTTCACTTCTTTCAGCTTGCGGTTTCGCTTTTTCTTCGTCGGCTTGTCTTCCTTCTAGGAATTTCAAATCATCACCGCATTTATCGACGGCATATTTCACCACATATTTGATGAAGTCTTCGGCCAAATCCATGTTGTCATCCAAATCATTGAACGCTACTTCAGGCTCAATCATCCAGAATTCCGCCAAGTGACGAGAAGTGTTTGAGTTCTCAGCGCGGAACGTCGGCCCGAACGTATAAATCTGCCCTAAAGCCATCGCGAAAGTCTCGCCTTCGAGTTGGCCTGAAACCGTTAAGTTCGTATGTTTTCCAAAGAAATCTTCTCTGTAATTGATGCTGCCGTCTTCGGTTCTCGGCAAATTATCCAAAGGCAAGGCGGTCACTTGGAACATTTCGCCCGCACCTTCGGCATCCGCGCCCGTAATCACCGGCGTATTCACATACACAAAACCTTTTTCCTGAAAATACTGGTGCACCGCAAAAGCCAAAACCGAACGCACGCGCATGATCGCACCGAAAGCATTGGTTCTAACTCTCAAATGCGCATTCTCACGCAAGAATTCCAGCGAGTGTTTCTTGGGCTGCATTGGGAATTTCTCGGCATCCGAATCGCCCAGAATTTCCAATTTAGAAACCTGGATTTCATATTTCTGACCCGCACCCTGACTTTCGACAAGCGCGCCAATGACTGAAATCGCGGCTCCGGTGGTGATTCTTTTTAAAGTTTCTTCAGGTGTATTTTCAAAATCAACCACGCATTGGATGTTATTCAAAGTCGAACCGTCATTCAAAGCAATAAACTGATTGTTCCTAAAAGTCCTTACCCAACCTTTGGCGTTTACTTCTGTGATCGTGCTGTGGCTTTGCAGTAAGTCTTTTACTTTCGTATGTTTCATGTTCTCGAATTTTATGCAAATATAATTTTATTTATTTTCAGAAGCTCATCCTGCTATTCGCTAAATCTTTTCTGCCGAACGCCGGCAAAAAAGGATATCGCTGCTATCAGGGCTAGGGCAGCAGTTTCCAATTCAAAAGCGGTTATTCTTCTTCGTAATCTTCTTTATTGGCTTTCTTTTTTTCAAACGTCAATACTAAAGCCGGCAATACGAGCAGGTTCGCGAACATCGCAAAGAGCAGCGTACACGAAATGAGTCCGCCCAAAGCAATTGTGCCCACAAAACTCGACAGCGTAAAAATAGCAAAGCCGAAAATCAAAACGATTGAAGTGTAGAAAGTACTGATACCGGTTTCACGCAACGCACTCATCACCGATTTTTTGACTTTTCCGTTGTTCATCAACAAATCGTGGCGGTATTTGGCCATAAACTGAATCGCGTTATCGACCGAAATCCCGAACGCAATACTGAACACCAAAATCGTTGACGGTTTCAGCGGAATCCCGAAATAGCCCATCAATCCCGAAGTGATGCACAAAGGCAGAATATTCGTAATCACCGAAGCCATCACCATTTTAACCGAACGGAACAAATAAGCCATGAGTCCGGCAATCATCAGAATCGCAAAAATCAACGATTCGATGAGGTTGTCAATCAGGTAGGAAGTTCCTTTCTGGAACACGAGCGCTTTTCCGGTGAGCGTCACGCTGTATCGGTCTTCCGGGAAAATTTCTTTGATTTTGGTTTTGAGTTGTTTCTCAACGCGCGCCATATCTTCGGTGCCGATATCTTTCATAAACGTCGTGATTCTGGCATATTGTCCGGTTGAATCGACGTAGCTTTTCATTAGATTATCCTTTGTATTCTTCGTAGCATTTTTAGCGTATGACAAAATAAAAGCCTGTTCCTGAGAAGTCGGCAATTCATAATAATCCGGATTTCCGTTGTAAAAAGCCTGTTTAGAATACTTCACCAAATTGACGACAGAAACCGGTTTTGACAATTCAGGGATTTTCGAAATGGTTTCCTGAAGCTCGTCCATTTTCTTCATCGTGGAGAGTTTCATCACGCCTTTTTTGCGGTGCGTGTCAATCATGATTTCGAGGGGCATCACGCCGCTGAATTCTTTTTCATAAAAAAGTATATCCTTGAAAAACGAAGCGCTTTTGGGCATTTCGCCAATCAAACTTCCCGAAACTTTCATTTGGGTAACGCCGATGACGCTAAAAATTAAAAGCAATCCGTAGATGATATAAATGCGTGTGCGTTTGGTTTTGACAATGCTTTCAACCCAATCCAATAACGCGGAAATGTAATTTTTGCTCAAGTGGTACAAGTGCTTTTCTTTCGGTAACGGCATAAAACTGTATACAATCGGCACGACGAGCAACGTCAGCAAATACACTGTAATCACGTTAATCGAAGTCACCAAACCGAATTCAAAAAGCAGATCATTTCCTGCAATCATAAACGTCGCAAAACCCATCGCTGTGGTCATGTTAGTCATCAAAGTAGAAACTCCGATTTTAGAGATTACACGTTGCAAAGCCTTAGCCTGGTTGTTGTGCAGCTTGATTTCCTGTTGGTATTTGTTGATCAGGAAAATGCAGTTCGTAATTCCGATGACAATAATCAATGGCGGAATGATCGCGGTCAGGATCGTAATTTTATAATGGAACAATCCCAAAGTTCCGAACGACCACATCACGCCGAAAATTAAAATGAATATTGAAATGAAGGTCGCGCGCCAAGAACGGAAGAACAAAAAGAAAATCAGCGAAACCACTAACAGCGCAGCGCCTATAAACAGGCCGATTTCGCCTTTCATGTTCTCAGCATTAATCGTTCGAATGTAAGGCATGCCCGATACTCGAAGATCGATTTTGGTGGCTCTCTCGAATTTTTCTACGGCCGGAACCAGATTTTCGAGAATGAATGTTTTCCTGCGTTCGGTATTGACGATGCTTTTCTTGAGATAAATCGCCGAACGGATGCTGCCCGATTCTTTATTGAACAGTAAGCCTTCGTAAAACGGCAAATTATTAAAAAGTTCGTGTTTGATTTTTTGAAGGTAAGCCGCGTCTTTGGTTTGCGTCTGATCAATTAGCGGAATAAGTTGAAATTTTTGATCAATCGTGTCTTTTTCGAGTTTTTTGAGGTCGCTTAGAGAAACCACAAGTTCGACTTCGGGCGTATTTTTCAAACTTGTCATCAATTCACTCCAGGCGGCAAAGGCTTTGGGTGTGAAAAAAGTCGGGTCTTTAAAGCCAATGACGATGAGGTTGCCTTCTTCGCCGAATTTATTCAAGAAATCCTGATACTGCTGGTTGACGATATGTTTTTTAGGAAGCAAGTTCGCCTCGGTATACGTCATGCTGAGATTGCGCCACTGAAAACCCAGAAAAATGGTGATGGCTGCAATCGCGATTAGTATGGTGATTCTATTTTTAAGTATGATTCGGGCCAATTTTTCCCAAAATCCGACTTTTATGGTGTTTTTCATAAACGATGCAAAGAAGCGACAAAGGTAAATAAAACAAGAGAAAACCACTTCATCATTACGGGAGATTTATTTGTTTTTTTTAAGGATATTAAATTTGAGTTACTATTTTTTTGCCGTTATAATTTATATATTTGGTTTCGCATCTTTGCCCGCAATGAATAGCAAAAATCAGCACTTATTTGCTTATGAAGAATTTTAAGAATACCATTTTTTACATTGTTGTGACTGGCGGTTTTTCGGTACTGATTTACCTGATTTTGTGTCAGGGAAAATTCCTCGAAGCAGGACGAAACATCGTTGCGGTGAATTCTAACAAAACGCAATGGTCAGAATTCTTAGCCTCGATGGTGCACAATGTTCAGCATCCGTTGGCGATATTGCTTGCCCAAATCATCACGATTATTATCGTTGCGCGTTTCTTCGGCTGGATGTTCCGCAAAATCGGGCAGCCTACCGTAATTGGTGAAATCATTGCCGGAATCGTACTCGGGCCTTCGTTGCTAGGGATGTATTTTCCGGAATTTTCGGCAGCGTTATTTCCGGTAGCTTCTTTAGGTAATTTGCAGTTTTTGAGCCAAATCGGATTGATTCTTTTCATGTTCGTCATCGGGATGGAACTCGATTTAAAAGTACTGAAAAATAAAGCCAACGAAGCTTTGGTCATCAGCCATGCGAGCATCATCATTCCGTTTACTTTAGGTATCGGACTTGCTTATTTTGTTTACCATCGTTTTGCTCCGGCCGGAATAGAATTCTTGTCGTTCAGCCTTTTCATGGGCATCGCCATGAGCATTACGGCCTTTCCGGTACTCGCGCGTATTGTGCAGGAACGTGGCATTCACAAAACCAGAATAGGAACGATTGTAATCACTTGCGCAGCTACAGATGATATTACCGCTTGGTGTATTTTGGCGGCCGTTATCGCGATTGTCAAAGCGGGTTCATTCGTAAGTTCGTTGTATATCATCGGGCTTGCTTTTGCCTACGTTTTGATGATGATTTTTGTTGTTAAACCATTTTTGAAACGCATCGGCGATTTATACAGCACTAAAAACAAACTCAACAAACCAGTCGTCGCGATTTTCTTCCTGACGCTGATTTTATCTTCTTATGTTACTGAAATTATCGGCATCCATGCGTTATTCGGTGCTTTTATGACCGGAGCAATTATGCCTGATATTGCAAAGTTCCGGGCGATTTTCATCAATAAAGTCGAAGATGTTTCAGTCATCTTATTGCTGCCTCTGTTTTTTGTATTCACCGGATTGAGAACGCAAATCGGATTGATTAACGATCCTTATTTGTGGAAAATTACAGGATTTATCATTCTTGTAGCAGTGGCTGGAAAGTTTTTCGGAAGTGCTCTGGCCGCGAAATTTGTTGGTCAAAGCTGGAAAGACAGCCTCACAATCGGAGCACTAATGAACACGCGCGGGCTCATGGAACTCGTCGTGCTCAACATCGGTTTCGATTTGGGCGTATTGACTTCGGAAATTTTCACGATGATGGTGATTATGGCGTTGGTGACGACTTTTATGACCGGTCCGGCACTGGATTTAATCAATTACGTATTCAAGTCGAAAGATGTATACATTCCCGAGGAAACCGGCGATAATGACCGTAAATATAAAATCCTGATTTCGTTTGGGAACAATGAAAAAGGCCGATCCTTGCTGCGACTGGCTAACAGCTTGGTCAAGAAACAGAAAGAAACTTCAAGCGTTACCGCGATGCATTTGTCGTTGAGTGATGAAATGCACTCGTACAATCTCGAAGAGCAGGAACGCAAACGTTTCATGCCGATTTTGGAAGAATCGAAAGTGCTGCAGCAGGAAATCACAACCATTTTTAAAGCCACAGTCGATATCGAAACCGACATCGCAGACATTGCGAACCAAGGTGATTATGATTTGTTATTGGTTGGTTTAGGAAAGTCAATATTTGAAGGGACGCTACTCGGAAAAGTGCTCGGGTTCACGACAAGGATTATCAATCCCGATCGTCTGATTGATAAGTTTACCGGAAAAGAAGGCTTGTTCGAGAATTCACCTTTTGACGAAAGAACGCGCCAGATCATTTCCAAAAGCAAAATGCCGCTCGGGGTGCTCATCGATAAGGAATTACAGGAAGTCAAAAATGTATTCATGCCGCTGTTCTTTTCCGAAGACACTTTCCTGATGGATTATTGCCAGAAACTGATCTACAACAACAATTCGAATATTTCAGTACTCGACATCAACAATATGGTTAAGAACAATTTCGTCATGGAAAGCGCGCTGCATTCGCTTGAGGAAAAGTACCCTGACAATATCAATGTTTTGCAGGATCGTATCATGAAAAAGGAATTTTTAGCCAAACAGGATTTGATGATCATCAGCCTTGAAAGCTGGAAAAAATTAGTCGATTCTCAAAGTGTCTGGCTCAGTAACGTGCCTTCTGTCTTAATCCTAAAACCCTAATGAACTGGGCGTTGCTCGTCATTGCCGGATTATTTGAAGTCGGTTTTGCGACTTGTCTCGGCAAAGCGAAAGAAACTTCGGGCACGACCTCGACCTTATGGTTGTTAGGTTTTTTCATTAGCCTTTCCATCAGCATGGCGTTGTTGTATAAAGCCTCACAGACTTTGCCTATCGGAACCGCTTACGCCGTCTGGACAGGAATCGGAGCGGTAGGAACCGTCATCGTGGGCATTTTTATTTTTAAGGAACCCGCGACGTTTTGGAGGATTTTCTTTCTGAGTACTTTAATTGCCTCAATTATTGGGCTTAAATATGTTTCCAACCATTGATTGGTTAAAATCCCAAATCCCAGACGAAAGACAATTTCAACGCGATATTATCTTCAAAACGCGGCAACTGGTTCGGGCCATAACGGTAGAAACCTACAATCCCGAAACCGCTATAAATCTGATTGATTTCAAGTCCGGACTCGAAATAGCCTTTGTCCAAAGTCTTATATTCAAAACCGATATGCTGTTCTTTTTTGCGCAAATCGCCCCAAGCCATGCGCGTGACGAGCACGAAAACGGGTTTTGCTTTTCTGGAAATTCTAACTTTTCTGAAAGCGTGTTTGCCTTGCAAAGTCAAATATTGACTCGAGAAAAATTCATTGAAATACATCGTCTCAAAACTATTTTTTCCGGCAATCGTAATACGCTGCAGAATTTTGTCATCCGTCAAACTGTTTGGTGAAGTGCTGTATAAATGCGTCAGGGGAACGTCGCCAAACGCGTAACCAGCTTCAAGCAAGGCCGATGTTTTTTGTCCGTTGAGGTATTTTTTTTCGTATTCCGTACGGAAATCGATTTTGCCGAAAACGAAATCGTTCTGCAGCCATTTCGGAAGCGTTTGGGTGAACTGGAACGTAAATTTCGGGAAGCGTTTTTCTACTTCCAATCGCCCATCTTCGGTTTGCATATAATCACTGAACGGATTCCATTGCAGTGAAAATTGCGCCGTCGTCATATTGAATACTTGGTAAGTTTTGCCGTTCAGCAAGTATTGATAATTGAATTTGGGCTCAATCTGCGCATAACTCAACTGTCCGATACTTTCCGTTTTCGGGATGAATCTTGTCTCGAAATAAGCGCGCCAACTCTGATACGAATAAAACGTACTCACGTTGATTGGGCGAGGATTATACAACTTAAAAACCCTTTTATCGACGGCAAACGAAGTGCTACCAATCTCACGGATATCATCCGTATAAGAAGCGCCCAGCCAAGTGCTCGAATGGTTTCCGATGCGAATGGCTGCGCCAAGATTGTATTTATAATGCCCATCTTTGGTTCCGTAAGCGGTATAGCCATCGAGACGGAAAATCCTTGAGAACTGCTCGCTTGTTTTTCCACCGACGCCAAAACGGAACCCTTCGTAATTGTTATAACTGATGAGGTAGCGCAAATCGAAATCAAAATAACCGAAAGGCACATAGCCGTTGAGCACTTTTCTGCCGACGAATAAACGCTTTTCGATTTTCTGTTTGCTGACCAGGCTGTCGAGCGCGATGTAAGTGCGTTGGCTGCGCAAATCCAAAGTGTCTTTTCGGTAACGGTTCCAGAATTCCTCGTCTTGGTTTGGGGCGTCTTTCTTGACTTCCATGAATAAAAACGGATCCCTGATCTTGACCGGAATGTTCTGATGAATATCCAACAGGCTGCTTTCTGAAATCAAATAAGTAAAATCGGAAGCGACTTTTTTTCGCGTGTCATCGGTATTGTCGTCATCGGCATCAAACGGAAGCGTTTCGCCCAAAATCCGGATGTCGTAATTGTTTTTGCCTTTGACAATCTTGAAAACCTTATGCACAGGAAACCAAATTTTTTCGTCGGGCAGGTATTCAAATTCGTGCGTGCCGCTGATGTCCAAAAGGCCTTTGATGCGCATAATCGCTTTGTTGACGGCGAAATTTTCGGCGTCGATGTAGAGCACACCTTCAAGTCCGGCAGCTTTGCTTTTCTTGCGGTTTTTGAAATAAATCATGTAGGTTTTCCGTCCCTGAACCGAAATGCTGTCGAGCATCTTAAACCGGTATTGCTGGTAAGTATGGTCGGCGATTGGGCTGTTGTATTTCGTTTCGAACAATTCGTATTGGTTGTCGTAAATCGAAAAGGATTGCAGGTTGAACGCGAGGATTTCATAAATCGGATGTTTGAAACCCGACATTTTGGTGCCGAGAATCGTTTCCTTAAAACCTTTGTCGTTGAATTGGAATTGCGAGATTTTCTCGGTCTGGAACAAATGCTGCTTCGTGATGACTTTCTTGAATTTATAATCCGAAGAATCGATTTTGGGCTCCTTTTTACCGAAGGCTTTTTTGATGTAAACCGTATCGATTCTGCCATCGATGGAATCCGGGTTTGCAGTAATCAGCAATTTGTTGTACGCCTTGAATTCGAAAGTTTTTAGTTTCTGAAGCGGATTGTTTTGGGCTTTGTTTCGAATGGTTTTGCGAATAACTTCGAGTGCAGGATTTTTGTTGGAAACCACCACTTCATTCAAATCGTAAGCTATCGGATTTAATAAGATGCTGAAGAATTTCTTCTCATCATCAAGCGAAATTTCAGCGGAAGTGTAACCTGTATATGAAAATTTTAAAACGCATGTTTTTTCTTTTGAAGCTATCGAAAATTTCCCGTCGACATCACTAATACTGTAATTTCCGTCTTGCACTATCGAAACAAACGGAAGCGGTTTTTTGGTGTAGCTGTCTTTGATGATGCCATTGACGTGAAATTGCGCCTGACCCGCAAGCGATAACAACAACAATAGCCAATAGCATTTTTTCATGGTTACGGGTTCGAAATCAAATCAGAGTCGATAAAGGTAGGCAAAATAAAAAAATCCGCCTTGTTCTTTAACGCGACGGATTTTTTTGTATAGTGTGAAGTTAGACTTTCATAATCTCGGCTTCTTTGATCGCGAGATGTTCGTCTATTTTTTTGATGTAAGCGTTCGTGAGGTTCTGCACTTCTTCTTCCGCCGATTTGCAAATATCTTCTGAAGTGCCTTCTTTTTCTAATTTTTTGATGTCGGTATTGGCATCTTTTCTTGCGTTTCTAACGCCTATTTTGGCATCTTCAGCTTCTGTCTTGGCTTGTTTAGTCAAATCGCGACGGCGTTCTTCGGTAAGCGGTGGAACGGTGATGATGATGATGTCGCCGTTGTTCATAGGATTGAAACCGATATTGGCGACCATAATGGCTTTCTCAATCGGCTGCAACATACTTTTTTCATAAGGCTGAATCGTAATCGTTCTGGCATCGGGAACGTTGATGTTCGAAACCTGCGCCAACGGTGTCTGTGAACCGTAATAATCTACAAACACGCTGCCCAACATGGCTGGCGAAGCTTTTCCGGCACGGATGTTTAGAAATGATTTTTCTAAATGCGCAATCGAACCGCTCATGGATTCTTTGGTGCTGTCTATGATAAATTCAATTTCTTCGGTCATATTTTGGATTTTGAGACTGTAAGACTGTAAGATTTTAAGACTTTATCTCAGAACGAACTTATAGTCTTGTGATCTTGCGATCTTATAATCTATTACACATTAACTACGGTTCCTATATTTTCCCCGTTACAGATTTTCAATAGATTCCCTTTTTGGTTCATATCGAAAACGAGTATCGGTAATTTGTTTTCCTGGCTTAAGGTGAACGCTGTCGTGTCCATGACATTGAGGCCTTTCTTGAGTACGTCTTCAAATGAAATGTAATCGAACTTGGTGGCTGTCGGGTCTTTTTCCGGATCGGAAGTGTAAACACCATCGACACGGGTTCCTTTCAGAATCACGTCGGCATGAATCTCCACGCCACGTAAAACGGCAGCGGTATCGGTAGTGAAATAAGGATTTCCGGTTCCGGCACCAAAGATTACGATACGGCCTTTTTCTAAGTGACGCACGGCTCTTCTCTTAATGTACGGTTCGGCAATCGCCTCAATTTTCAAAGCGGTTTGCAAACGCGTCAGCATGCCTTTGTCTTCAAGCGCGCCTTGCAAAGCCATCCCGTTGATGACCGTTGCGAGCATTCCCATATAATCGCCCTGAACACGGTCCATACCATTGCTGGCTCCGGCAACTCCTCTAAAAATATTGCCGCCTCCGATCACAATGGCAATCTGAACGCCCTGGTCATGGATTTGTTTGATTTCGTCGGCATATTCGGCCAAACGCGCCGGGTCGATTCCGTATTGTCGGTCGCCCATCAACGCTTCACCGCTTAATTTTAGAAGAATTCTTTTGTACTTCATTACTTTATTTATTGAGTTGTGCAAATATAGTTATATTCTCTTTTCGTGAAATAGTCTTTGTAAAAAATATATCAGAAGTTTACGGCATCTATACCGCATTTTCGATGACATAAATCAGTTTTTGATAGCGTTTTATAGGTAACTTTGTACTATCAAAATCTGCCCTTATGAAAGTTGCCGTAGCCCAAGGTTTGTTGAACAGCCATTCGTATGTAAAATACCGCGATATCGTTTCGGGATTATTATCCCAAGGAAAAGTCAGCGGTCACGAACAATCACAAGATTTACTGCATTATACAGAATTGAATGAAGCCCGGATGAACCGTCTAGATAAGAAAATGGTCGTCACCGAAGACAACATTCAAAAATTACTGAACCTTAAGAAACATTATATCTGGTTGGTATTGGCCGAAGGTTGGTGTGGCGATGCAGCGCAGCTGTTGCCGATTATGAATAAGATGGCCGCTTTTTCTACACACATCGATTTGAAAATCGCGTTCCGTGACGAAAACGAAGCGCTGATGAACCAGTTCTTGACCAACGGAAACAAAGCGATTCCCAAGTTGATTGTACTCGATACCGATGAACAAAAAGTATTGGGAAGTTGGGGCGCCCGACCCAAAGGCGCTTCAGATTTAATCAAAAGCTACAAACTACAATATGGTGTAATCGATCAAACTGCCAAAACCGAACTGCAGTTGTGGTATTTGCATGACAAAGGCATCAGTACCCAAAATGAAATTGCCGATCTTATGTTGCAGTGCGAGCAACTGAATCTTCAAACAAAGTAACGTCCATCGCGTCTTTGACGTCGAATTCTCCGATTTTGGTGCGGCGCAAAACAATTAGGTGCGCTCCGGAATTTAAAGCTTTTCCAAAATCAAACGCGAGCGAACGGATGTAAGTGCCTTTGCTGCAAACCACTCGAAAATCAACTTCTGGAAGTGCAATTCTTGTGATTTCAAATTCGTGTATGGTAGTTTTTCTCGAAGCGATTTCTACCGTTTCACCAGCGCGCGCATGTTCATACAAACGCACACCTTCTTTTTTGATTGCGGAAAAAATAGGCGGTTTCTGGTCGATTTCATCTAAGAATTGCTCAATGGTTTTGTGGATTAGTTCATCATCGATATGTGAAGTTGGGAAAGTTTGGTCGATTTCTGTTTCTAAATCATACGAAGGCGTAGTCGCGCCTACATAAAAAGTGCCTTTATATTCTTTGGCCTGGCCTTGCAGTTCCGTGATTCTTTTGGTGAATTTTCCGGTGCAGACGAGTAGCAAACCTGTCGCTAAAGGATCGAGCGTACCAGCATGACCGATTTTAATTTTCTTGAGGTTGAATTTGCTTTTCAAAACCCATTTCATCTTATTGACTGCCTGAAACGAAGTCCAGTGCAAAGGCTTGTCGATGAGCAACACCTGTCCGTTTTGAAAATCTTCGGCTGTCATTAAATTACGCTCAAAGGATGAATGAAAAAGTGGATCAGCAATAAAGCAACACCCACAATAATTCTATAATATCCAAATACCTGGAATCCGTTTTTGCTCAAATAACCGATGAAACTTTTGATCGCCAAAAGCGCGACGATGAACGCCACAACGTTTCCGATGATCAACAAATTAACCTGATCGTGCGTCAATACAAACCCGTCTTTATAATAATCGTAACATTTTTTGACCGTTGCGCCCAGCATGGTTGGAACCGCCAAAAAGAACGAGAATTCCGCCGCCGCCGTACGCGAAAGTTTCTGCGACATTCCACCCACGATACTCGCGCCGCTTCTCGAAACGCCCGGAATCATCGCCAAACACTGGAATAAACCGATTTTAAAACCTTTCATATAAGTGATTTCTGTATTCTCGGAATTGCCGAACCAATCGTCAACTTTCAATAACAGCATTCCACCTAACAATAACGAAACCGCTACCGTGACAGGGTTTTCGAGTAAAGCGTCGATTTTTTTGCTGAACAACAATCCAAACACAACTGCGGGAATAAAAGCTATAAAGAGTTTAAAGTAAAATTCCAAAGTCTGGAAAAACCGTTTGAAATATAGAACAACGACTGACAAAATAGCGCCAAGCTGAATCACAATCGTAAACAATTTCGTGAATTCGTCGTGCTCAATCCCAAAAAAGGAACTCGCGATGATCATGTGGCCGGTAGAGGAAACGGGTAAAAATTCTGTGATGCCTTCAATGATGGCGAGAACGAGTGCTTGTAGTGTATTCATTTATGGGGATTTGAGACTTTAAGATTGTATAATAACAATCTATTTTTCTTTTTTAGGAGTTTTCAATATTGAATAAATCGTAATCCCAAACCCAATCAAAACCATGGTCGGAGCAAGTCTGATTCTTCTGAAATCAAAAACAGATTCGTTAAATACTTTCGGGTCATCGCTTCCGCCGCCTGACATCAGGATGAATCCCAAAGCAATCACGACAATACCAATCAAAAGGATTTTATAATTGACCTTGTCAAATAGAAATTCTTGCTTTTCCTGTTCTTGTTCTTTCATAGTCTAAATTCGTAATTCGTAATTTTTAATTAATACAAATCGTCGGTTCTGAGATTCAAAAAGCGCTGCGTAGCGAAAAAAGTACTGATCCACGACAGCAAAATGCCCAAAGTCAAAACGCCTAAAAGCACCATTCCGATTAATAGCTGATCTTGCAATATGCCTAAGCCTGGAAAGTTAGTGTTGATGTAAAACAAAGTACCAATCAAAGCCAAAACCGCCAAAACCGAAGCGATAAATCCTAAGCGGATGCTCTGCCAAATGAACGGTTTTCTGATAAATGATTTCGTCGCCCCAACCATCTGCATGGTTTTGATGATGAATCGGTTTGAGTATATCGAAAGTCGCATCGAACTGTTGATGAGCAATACTGCAACAAGCGCTAAAATTCCGCTGATAATCAGAATCCACATACTGACTTTATTGATGTTGTCGTTCACCAAACTCACGAGTTGCTTGTCATAAACCACGTCCGAAACCATTTCGTTCGCACGGAAACGGCTTTCTATTTTGCGGATATTTTCAATGTCTATATAATCCGCTTTGAGATGGATATCAAAAGAATTCTGCAATGGGTTTGCGCCCAAAAACGTCATGAAGTCTTCTCCGATCACGTCCGTGTGCTGTTTCGCAGCTTGTTCCTTAGTCACATAGTCGCTCGATTTCACGAAGCGCGCCACTTTCAATTCGTTCGCAAAAGCCGTCGTCACGCTGTCGGTCGCTTCGCCTTTGAAGAATACGGTCATCACAATCTCTTCCTTGAAATCGTCCGACAATTTCTTAGAATTAATCACAAAAAAACCTAAAATACCAAGAAGAAAAAGTACCAGAAACATACTCAGTACCACCGAAAAATAAGAAGAAATCAACCGGCGCTTTTGAAACTTTTCGTAAGAAGAACTCATAAATGTTGTTATTATGGCGTAAAAATAATAAAGAATTTGTTTAATCACAGTTTCTAACGCCCAAAGTTTTGTCTTTCGTACAATAAACGTAAATTTGCGTTCGGTTTTCAGGAGCAGCACACCAGTTTTCCCAAGAACCGCAGTCCCGCTTTACGCTACAATCTTTTGCGCCGAACCCCGGCACAAAAGGATAACCGCTGCAATCGGGGCTAATTTTTGAGCGTATTTTGCTACCAATAACGCAGCTTACGACTTGATCCAAACGAACAGTAAAATAAATAAGTGCTCTTGTTAAAATGAGCAAAACTCAGGCACTCAGGCACTCAGGCACTGAGGCACTTTAAAATGAAATACAATCCAAACCAAATCGAAGCCAAATGGCAACAATACTGGGCCGAAAACCAAACTTTCGCTGCAAGTAACCATTCTGACAAGCCTAAATATTACGTACTCGACATGTTTCCTTATCCTTCAGGAGCAGGTTTGCACGTTGGGCATCCGCTGGGCTATATCGCTTCGGATATTTACGCGCGTTTCAAACGCCACCAAGGCTTCAACGTGTTGCATCCGCAAGGCTACGACAGTTTCGGATTGCCCGCAGAACAATACGCCATCCAAACCGGACAGCATCCAGATAAAACGACCAAAGAAAACATCGCGCGTTACCGCGAACAACTTGACAAGATCGGTTTCTCATTTGATTGGAGCCGCGAAGTCCGCACATCCAATGCCGATTATTACAAACACACGCAGTGGATTTTCATCCAATTGTTCAACTCGTGGTACAACAAAAATGCTGACCAAGCTGAAGATATTTCAACCTTGACCGCTGAATTCGAAAAGCATGGAAATGCTAATGTCAACGCCGTTTGTGATGACAACATTGCGCCATTTTCAGCAACAGAATGGAATGCTTTTTCACCCGAACAACAACAAAAAGTATTACTCCAATATCGCTTGACGTATCTCGCCGAAACCGAAGTTAACTGGTGTCCGGCACTCGGGACCGTTTTAGCGAACGACGAAATCGTCAATGGTGTTTCAGAACGCGGCGGCCACCCCGTAATCCGCAAAAAAATGACCCAATGGAGCATGCGCATTTCGGCTTACGCTGAACGTTTGCTGCAAGGTTTAGATACCATCGATTGGAGCGAAAGCATCAAAGAAAGTCAACGCAACTGGATCGGGAAATCGGTCGGCGCGATGGTCACTTTCAACTTAAAAGAACACAACGCATCCATAGAAGTTTTCACAACGCGTCCAGATACGATTTTCGGAGTAACGTTTATGACACTTGCACCGGAACACGAACTCGTTTCACAAATCACGACGCCCGAACAAAAAGCCGCTGTGGAAGCTTACATAGAAAAAACCGCCAAACGTTCCGAGCGCGAAAGAATGGCCGATGTCAAAACGATTTCTGGTGTTTTTACCGGCGCTTATGCCGAACATCCGTTTACGAAAGAACCGATTCCGGTCTGGATTGGCGATTATGTGCTCGCAGGTTACGGAACCGGAGCTGTCATGGCTGTTCCCGCAGGAGATGAAAGAGATTATGCGTTTGCGAATTTCTTCAAAGGACAAAACGGCATGCCGGCCATCAAAAATATTTTTGCAAATGTCGATATTTCACAGGAAGCTTTCGGTTCAAAAGACAATGTTGAATTGGCGAATTCCGATTTCCTCAACGGATTGAATTACAAAGAAGCCACGAAGAAAGTCATCGCCGAGCTCGAAAAAATCAACCAAGGCAAAGGCAAAACCAATTACCGTTTGCGCGATGCTGTGTTTTCAAGACAAAGATATTGGGGCGAACCTTTCCCGGTGTATTATGTCAATGGTTTGCCGCAGATGATCGATAAGGTACATTTGCCTATCGTATTGCCCGAAGTGGAAAAATATTTGCCGACCGAAGACGGACAGCCGCCGTTAGGTAACGCCACAAACTGGGCTTGGGATAGTGTTCAGTGTGCAGTGGTTAGTAATCAGTTGATCGATGACAAGACCGTTTTTCCTCTAGAACTCAACACCATGCCGGGTTGGGCGGGAAGTTCGTGGTATTGGATGCGTTACATGGACGCACACAACGAAACCGAATTCGCAAGCAAGGAAGCTTTGGATTATTGGCAGAACGTAGATTTATACATCGGCGGTAGCGAACACGCGACTGGACATTTGTTGTATTCGCGTTTCTGGAATAAATTTTTGAAAGACAAAGGATATGCTCCGACGGAAGAACCGTTTAAAAAGTTGATCAATCAGGGGATGATTTTGGGGATGAGTGCTTTGGTAGGACGAAAAATTGGGCATTTTAAGATATCGATTTTTGATAATTCATTGAGTGATGAATTAAAAAGAAATCCAATCATGGAAGCCACAAGTATGCAAACAGCAGTTTTTATATCAAAAGGGAAATTGCAATCTGGTACTTTATCTGGCGGTGATATAGATTTGTCGTCATGTGATGAAACCTTAAAAGAAATGGCTCATAAAAACTTCGAAAGAATATTATCAAATAGCTTTGGACTCACTGAAAGTCAATATGTAGAGGTTGAATTAATTGGTTCAGATTTTCAAATGATTCACACAGATGTATCTTTTGTAAACGCTTCAGATGAATTGGATGTTGAATCTTTTAAAAATTGGAGAGAAGAATATAAGGAGATTGATTTTATTACCGAAGATAATGGCAAATTTATAGTTTCACGTGAAGTTGAAAAAATGTCCAAGTCGAAATACAATGTAGTAACTCCAGACGATATTTGTGATGAATACGGAGCTGACACGCTCCGCCTATACGAAATGTTCCTCGGCCCGCTCGAACAAGCCAAACCATGGAATACTGCCGGAATTACAGGTGTTTTCGGTTTCCTTAAAAAACTATGGCGTTTGTATTTCGATGAAAACGGTTTGATTGTCACCAACAACGAACCGTCGAAAGACAGTTTGAAAACCTTACACAAAACGATTAAGAAAGTAGGCGAGGACATCACCAATTTTTCATTCAATACTTCGGTGAGCCAGTTCATGATTTGTGTCAATGAATTGTCGGCGCAGAATTGTCATGAACGCGCAATCCTCGAACCGTTGGCGATTTTGATTTCGCCTTACGCGCCGCATATTGCAGAAGAATTGTGGAGTCAGTTAGGGCATTCGGGTTCAATATCAACCGTAGCATTTCCTGAATTCGATGCGAAACATTTGGTCGAAAGCAGCAAAGAATATCCGGTGTCGTTCAATGGAAAAATGCGTTTCACTTTAGAGTTGCCGCTCGATTTAACCGCGGCGCAAATTGAGGAAATTGTCATGAAAGACGAGCGTACCATCAAACAACTTGAAGGCAGAACGCCAAATAAAGTCATTATCGTTCCTGGGAAAATTATCAATCTTGTGGGGTAAAACCTGACAAAATTGCACGAATGTTAACACAAACCAAATTGGCTTGTAATTTGACAGCGAATTTGTACTTTTAATTTTTAAAACAAACAAACTATGTATTTGATATTAGCAGGTCTATTGATGTTGTGCAGTTGGTTGGTCAGCAACCGACTCAAGAACAAATTCGAATTGTATTCGAAACTCCATTTGCAAAACGGCATGTCCGGAAAAGAAATCGCGGAACGCATGCTCGCCGATCACGGCATCACCGATGTTCAGGTGATTTCCGTCGAAGGGCAACTTACCGACCATTACAATCCGGCGGACAAAACGGTCAATTTGAGTGAAGCGGTTTACAACCAAAGAAATGCTGCAGCTGCTGCGGTTGCCGCTCACGAGTGCGGTCACGCGGTGCAACATGCAACGGCTTACAGTTGGTTGGAAATGCGTTCCAAACTCGTTCCGGTAGTTTCGGTAGCTTCAAGTTATATCCAGTGGGTTTTGATTGCGGGGATTTTGATGGTGCGTACGTTTCCATCCTTGTTGTTGGTGGGCATTGTGCTTTTCGCCGCAACGACTTTGTTCTCACTGATTACGCTTCCGGTAGAATATGATGCGAGCAATCGCGCATTGGCTTGGTTAGAAAACAAACAAATGCTGAACCGCGAAGAACAAGCGGGTGCGAAAGATGCCTTGAAATGGGCGGCCAGAACGTATGTTGTCGCAGCGATTGGTTCTGTCGCCACTTTGATGTATTATGTGATGATTTACATGAACAGAAGGTAATTTGAAAATGAGATAATTTGAAAACTTGAAAATGAAAATCCGCGATGAAAGTTGCGGATTTTTTTTCGTAGTCGAATACTAATTTTAAAATTGTCTCATTTCCAAATTATAATTGAATTTGCCTGTCAATTTGTTGGTCTAAAGAAATAAACGTTTCCGTTCTTGAAACGCCTTCAATCGCCTGTATTTTGGTATTGAGCAATTGCATCAAATGTTCATTATCGCGGCAAATAATTTTTATCAGGATCGACCAATTTCCTGTCGTATAATGACATTCGAGCACTTCGGGAACTTTCTTAAGTTCGCGCACGGCTTCTGAATTCTTCGCGGCTTTGTCTAGGTAAATGCCCACGAACGCCATCGTGCTGTAGCCTAAAACTTTAGTGTTGACAATAAATTTCGAACCGGAAATCACGCCGGCTTGTTCCAGTTTTCTGAGCCGTTGGTGAATCGCAGCGCCGGAAATTCCGATTTTATTGGCGATTTGTAAGATGGGTTTTCTGGCGTCTTCCATAAGGTCGCGCAGGATTTCTTTGTCGATGCCATCGATTTCTATTTGCAACTGGTTTATCTTCATGACATTTCGTTGTTTAAAGAACTATAAAACAAGCTAAAGCTTGTGTACCTCAAGCCCGCAGGGCTTGCACCTTTTAATTTCAAATCATCAATTTCTATTTGTAGGGAATTGATTTTCATTCGGCTTTTTTATTGTTTTTAAAGGACTCATGCAGTCGCTACGCTTGTGTCGTAAGTTGGAATTTGAAACCAAAAATACGATTTTGATTTTAATTTGATAGAAAAAGCCACGCTTCGCTTTGGACACGCTTCGCTTAAGATTGTTAGACATCAAAAATAAAAATCCTGTTTCTGACGTATTCAAAAACAGGACTGTCTATTGTCTAAAGCCCGCAGGGCGCGTCCTAAGCGAAGCGTGTCCTGAGCCGCAGGCGTGTCACTTACAAACTCATATGATCCGGATTGTAACCCACATAAGGCATTTCCGTTTCTTTGAAATGAATGCCGAACGTTTCGAGTTCGTTTAGAATTGGCAAATACACTTCCTTGTTGATAGGCAATTGCACGCCCGGCGTTTTGATGTTGCCGTTGAGAATCTGCAAAGTCGCCATAGCCACCGGTAAGCCTACGGTTTTCGCCATCGCGGTATACGTTTGATCATCGCCGATGCAGACCATTTTCGAATCGATTTGTTTTTGGATGCCGTTGATTTCGTAACCGAATTTGTGGTACATCACGATCATATCTTTGTCGTGTTCTTCTAAAGTCCAGCTGTCGGTCAGGATTTTTTCGAGGATTTGCGCCGGTGATGCGTCTTTGAGCCCGACGATTTTGTTCTTGTTGAATAAATCGAGTTCCAGCAGTTTGTCCCACATGATGTCGTCTTGTTCGAGGCCAAGTTGCAAGCGCAATTTGATTTCAACGGAGTCCGTCGGATGATAAGGCAAAAACAAATTGACGAATTCGCGGTAACTGATGTTTTCAGAATTGTCGATTTTGTAGCTGTCATCAGTCATGCCGAGTTGGACGAACATATTCCAGGCTTTGGAGTAACCTACACGGCGGATGGTTCCGCGGTATAAAGTGAGCGCTTCGTCTAGTCCGTAAACCGATCTGTATTTTAATGAATCCCGGTTGGCATAAGCTTCAAATCTGCCGTAGCCTTCTACTTCGAGAAACTCCGTTCTTCTGAATAATTTGTGGTACGGAATGTACTTGTAGGTGCCTTCCTGAATGAATTTCGCCGCGCCACCTTGTCCGGCCAACACTACATTTCTAGGTGCCCAGGTGAATTTATAATTCCATAAGTTGGTGTCAGATTCCGGAGCAACAAGCCCACCGCAAAACGATTCGAATAAAATTACTTTACCGCCTTTGTCGCGGATTTCGTCAATGACTTTCATCGCGCTCATGTGGTCGATTCCTGGGTCGAGGCCAATCTCGTTCATAAAGATGAGGTTATTCGCTTTGGCTTCAGCATCGAGTTCCTGCATGGCGTCGCTAACATAAGAAGCGGTTACCATGTGTTTTTTGTATGTGATGCAGTCTTTCGCGACTTCAATGTGCATGTGTGCCGGAAGCATCGAGATGACGATGTCGGCTTTCTCAATTTCGATCTTACGTTGCGTTTTGTTGAAAATATCAAAAGCAATCGCGGTGGCATTTTTGTGGTGGTTGGTTTTGCGCTGGGCGAGTTCGAGCGATAAATCGCCTATGGTCAGGTGAAGGTTTTCAGCTTCCGATTTGTTCAATAAATATTGAATTAAGGAAGAAGCCGAACGTCCGGCACCGATAATCAGGATGTTTCTCATGGTCTATGCTAAATTGTCCCCAAAGGTATGAATTTGTTGAAATAAAAAAGCCCACCGAAGTGAGCTTTAAAACAGATATCGCAGTATTTGCGTTGCATGTTATTCTAAACCTTCGAGATCCTCAAGATCTTTGAGGTCTTCTTTTTTAGATTCGACTTTCTTTTGTTCGAATTGGTCGTCTTTTTCGATTTCATCAGGAATCATGGCTCTTACGATCACCACCGCCAAAGTTAATCCCGCCACAATCAGCAACCATTTCGGCACTGCTTTGTCATCGGGTGCCGATTTGTAATAGGCGATGCCTCCAAAGATCAATGACAAACCTATAGGTAATATGCCTAAAGTTCCCATTGGTAAAATCGCAAATACAATTCCTAGAATTGCAAAAATAAAGGCTAAAACAATTAATGTCTTTCTCATAATTATAGTCCGGTTGCGTTAGTTAATGTCATTTGTCCTGTTCCTACAGGAATGCTGAACTGAATCAAAGCAGGTACTTTGGCAGCATCAGCGGTTAGGTATATGATGTTCTTGTCGGTTCCTCTCAATTTATTGGTTTTAGCACCAATAGAAACTTTATAGCAGAGTTTCTTGCCTAGATTTCCGGCATTCACGGTTTCTGTTCCCATATATTTGGCAGAAACACCCATTTCTTTTTGGTCGAAAACCACGGTGAACGATTTGATTTGTCCGGGTTTCATTTTGCTGAAATCGATGTTGCGCAATAAGTATATCGTAGAAACCACATCACTAGTATTCGGTCCGATTTGGAAAGCGCTTTTAGATTCCGCCATGTTTTTTCTTTTGAGCGTGCATTCAATCGTATTGCCTTTGAAAATGTATTTCTCTTTTTTGGTGAAAGTGCCTTCCAAAATATCCCTTTTATATAAACTTGGCTTGAGCGTTACCGGATTCACATACGATTCGTAGCTGTCGCGGATCTTAAAAAAAGTATCCCATTTGCTGAAGGTTCTGGCTTCGCAGTTCAGATGCAGCAAAGTATTTTTAGAAGTTTTCACGGTTTCGGTTTCCATGGTTACCTGCGCGAGCTGTGTCATGAGTCCGCTCATGTTATAAGAAGCGGCGTATACAAATTTCTCTCCTGATTTTACCGTTTTATTGGTTTGGGCACTGATCAGTCCTGTACATAAAATAGCTGTGATCAATAATAATTTTCTCATACTGTTTTGATTTTTAAAATGCAAATGTAATATTTTTTTTTTAGGAGCTAAATCCCGCTTTACACTATATCTTTTCCCGGCTAAAGAAGCCGGAAAAAGGATGCCGTTCCAAATGGCTAGCATTCACTGAACTCCGCTGACAAATATAAGTTAAGTGAAGTAATCGGGGCTAAAAAACCCGAAATTCCTTTGACGTCTCCTCTATAACAGATAAATTTACCGCTTAGTATAACACGACCAAAAATGGACAGAAAAATGATTTCGACCGCGGCGTTTTTAGGAATGACCGCCATTGTTTTAGGTGCTTTCGGAGCCCATGCTTTAAAAAAAGTGCTGAACCTTGAGCAACTTAGTACTTTCGAAACCGGCGTCAAATATCAAATGTACCATGCGCTGTTTTTGTTGTTCGTTGGCTTGTCATCAAATATCGCCGAGCAAACCAAAAAAGTAATTTACTATTTCGTCGTTACAGGCGTTGTGTTTTTTTCGGGTTCCATTTATCTGTTGGCTACCGATGATTTGAACAGTTTCAATTTCAAAACCATCGGATTCATCACGCCGATAGGAGGATTATTATTGATCATCGGCTGGTTGTGGCTTTTCATCGATTTTTGCAAGAAAAAACGATAATATTTTGAGAATATAAATCTACATAAAATATTATTTTTACTTTTGTCCTTTATTTAAAACACACCACAAACTCATTTCTATGGATAATTACGCTCAAATTACGAAATCGATTTCGTTAGAAAAGTACGGAATCAAAAATGCAGCAGAAGTTATTTACAATCCTTCGTTCGACTTTCTGTATCACGAAGAACTTAAACCATCCTTGCAGGGTTTCGAAAGAGGACAACTCACAGAATTAGGAGCCGTAAACGTAATGACCGGAGACTTTACCGGACGTTCGCCTAAAGACAAATACATCGTAAAAGACAGCATCACCGAAAATACCATTTGGTGGAATTCAGACAAAGCGGTCAATGATAACAAACCCATCTCACAAGACACTTGGAATGCCCTAAAAGAAACAACTGTCAACCAACTTTCAGGAAAAAGACTGTTCGTAGTGGATGCTTTTTGCGGCGCCAATGAAAACACAAGACTTAAAGTTCGCTTTATCATGGAAGTGGCCTGGCAGGCGCATTTCGTGAAAAACATGTTCATTCGTCCAACCGAAGAAGAACTCGAAAATTTTGGTGAACCTGATTTCATCGTGATGAATGGTTCTAAAACCAGTTTCAAGGATTACGCAGCGCATGGTTTGAATTCCGAAGTCTACGTTGCGTTCAACCTGACTGAAAAAATCCAGCTCATTGGCGGAACCTGGTACGGCGGAGAAATGAAAAAAGGCTTGTTCTCGATGATGAACTATTACCTACCACTTAAAGGAATCGCTTCGATGCACTGTTCGGCCAACAAAGGAAAAGATGGCGATGTTGCGGTTTTCTTCGGATTGTCCGGAACAGGAAAAACCACTTTGTCAACGGATCCGAAAAGAGAATTGATTGGCGATGACGAACATGGTTGGGACAATGACGGCGTGTTCAATTTTGAAGGCGGCTGTTATGCCAAAACCATCGACTTGAGCAAAGAAAACGAACCGGATATTTACGAAGCCATCAAAAGAGACGCTTTGTTAGAAAACGTAACGGTTGACGCCAATGGTAAAATCGATTTTAAAGATGGTTCGGTTACGCAAAACACACGTGTTTCCTATCCAATCAATCACATTCACAATATTGTAAAACCGGTTTCTAAAGCGGGCCATGCTACGAAAGTGATCTTCTTGACTGCTGATGCTTTTGGTGTGATGCCACCGGTTTCTAAACTGACGCCAGAGCAAACCAAATACTATTTCCTTTCAGGATTTACGGCAAAATTAGCCGGAACCGAAAGAGGCGTTACGGAACCGCAACCGACTTTCTCAGCTTGTTTCGGAAAAGCGTTCTTATCATTACATCCAACGCAATACGGACAAGAACTCGTTAAGAAAATGGAGCAGCACCAAGCCAAAGCTTACATGGTCAATACTGGTTGGAACGGAACAGGAAAAAGAATCTCTATTAAAGATACCCGCGCAATCATCGACGCCATTTTAGACGGTTCGATTGAAAAAGCCGAAACCAAAATGATCCCAATGTTCAATTTTGAAGTGCCGACTTCGCTTCCCGGAGTGAATGCCGCCATTTTAGATCCGAGAGATACATATGCGGAAGCTTCAGAATGGAACACCAAAGCCGAAGATTTGGCCGCGAGATTCATCAAAAACTTCGCACAATACACAGACAATGCTGAAGGGCTGAATTTAGTAAAAGCCGGTCCGCAGGTATAAACAATTCTTAACCAAACGGTTATCATCATCGGTTTTTGAAGTTGAATAGTATATTTAATTTCAGAAACCGATGTTTTTTGTGCTATAAACTCTGCATAACGAAAACGTTTTCTGTTTCGGGATTCAGAATTTGAGGTAAGAAATGCTACGAATACGATGGGTTTTTTAGCAAGTTTCTGCCATATTCTCAAATCGTATTTCGGGTTATGGTTTGTTGCAGTGAATTTATTTACTTTGCCTCATAATTCTAAAAATGAAATAGTTATGTCAGTAAAAAAACAATTTATAAAAACGAAAGCGGTTTGCAAAGTAACTTTTACAGTAGATGCAAAAGAAGCAAACACCGCAGCAGTAGTTGGTGATTTCAACAACTGGAATGCAAAAGAAGGCGAATTGAGCAAACTTAAAAACGGTACTTTCAAAGGTGTTTTTGATGTGAATAAAGACGCTTCTTACGAATTCAGATATTTGATCGATGGCGCTTTTGTAAACGAAGTAGAAGCAGATTCTTACCGTTGGAACGAATTTGCAGGTGCTGAAAACAGCGTATTGGAAGTATAATTTTACGATACAAAAAACGAAAGCCGCTTCATTCCTTAAGGCGGCTTTTTTATTTTAAATGGATTCGGGTTTTATAGTTTTCCCAAAAAGCTCAAATCACTTTCGCTTGCCCATTCTTCGGGCGCTTGGTTTTTTCTGAACAAACGAGCGGATAAATTTCCTTTGAGCGTAATCTTTTCTCCTTTAACGTCGAGCCAGCTTCCTTCGCGCAAGCCCAAAACGGGAACCGTATTAAAAGCATGGAATTCCTTGATTCTCGTTTCGCGCGTTTCGCCCATATGCTTTGAATTCAGGTCCGGATCGAGGTAATGTGGATTCAGGTTGAACGGAATCAACCCTAAAGTATCAAAACTTGGCGGATAAATGATCGGCATGTCATTAGTAGTTTGCATCGTCAAACCGGTAATATTGCTGCCCGCACTGCAGCCGAGATAAGGCGTTCCGGTTTTTACGGTATCCGCTAAAACGTTCATCAGATTGTTTTTATACAGCTGAAAAACCAACAGGAAAGTATTGCCGCCGCCAGTAAAAATTCCTTCCGCCTGCGTGATGGCTTCTTTCGGGTCTTCAAATTCATGAAGGCCTTTTACCGCAATATTGATTTTGGAAAACGCGTTTGCTACTTTAGCGGTGTATTCTTCGTGTGAAATTCCACTTGGTCTGGCGTATGGAATGAATAATAATGTCTTACAATTTTTAAAATGCATTGTCAATTCAGGCAATAAATATTCTAAATAACCACCGCCATGTATAGTAGAAGTGCTCGCAATAATGAGGTTTTTCATAGGCAATTTTTGATACGTTTTGATGATGAAACCCTTTAGGAAAATCATTCGTTTAGAACGCCGTTAAATTAACATAATTTATCAAATCTTTGGCAATCTGTTAGCAAGGTTTGGGTTACTTTTATTTTTTTATTGAAGTTGGTGCTCAGGTTGAATTTAAGCGTTTGATTTCAGGAATAATCGCGTTTAAATCACTAACTTTAGATAAAAGTTAAACATCAATTCCTATGAAAAGTACTATTACAATGCTCGTTTTTTTCCTGATGAGTCAAATCGGTTTCGCACAGTTATCGTCTCGGAAACTCCTGCGCGGACAAGTCGTGAATGATTCGGTAAAAGTGGAAAACGTCGTCGTTTTCAATGTCAATGCAAGAACAGGAACCATCGCCAAATTTGAAGGTGCGTTCGCCATTACCGCCAAAGAAAATGATACGCTGGTCTTTTCGAGTCTGATGTTCCGCTCCAAAAAAATGGTGCTTACCAAAGAAGATATGGAGCAGGATGTTGTCAAAATAACTTTACAAAGCCTTACCAATCAATTAGCACAAGTAAATGTAGATCAAAGCAAAATCAAAAGTCCTATTAAAAATTCACAGGAAGCGGTCGATACTAAATATTATGGTGACGCCCAATCTTCCCCAAAAAACACTGTGATGCCCAACTATAATGTTATCGAAAATGGTGTTGATTTTGTGCGTATGTATAAAGACGTTCTCAAAGTGCTGCGCAAAAAGAATCCGAAGAAAAATGATTTCACCACGAACGTCAGTTTCACGGAAGCAGTGATGAACAGAGTCAGTTATTCGTTTTTCAGCAACAGCCTCAAACTCCGAAATGACCAGATTAAGCTTTTTCTGGTGTTCAGCGAAAATGATCCTAAATCCGGAGTAGTCCTTAAAAAAGCCACCGATTTCGAACTCATGGATTTCCTGGTCGGAAAAAACAATGAGTTCAAGAAGATCACGGCGATCCAAAAATAACCCGAAACATTGCCTGTGCCCATCAAGAACCTACATATCTTATTTTTTCTATGGCTGACACAAGCTATTTTCGCACAAACCACAAGCGAAAAACTATTGGTCGGAAAAATCGTTTCTGAGAATTTGGCCGTCGAAAAAGTCAATGTTTTGAATGATACTTCGGGAAAAGCCACAGTGACCAACGAACAAGGATTCTTTACCATTCCTGTAAAAGTCGGTGATGCTTTGGTGTTTTCTGCGGTTAATTTAGAAACGAAACGAAAAGTAATTCATGAAGAAGATTTGGTGACGGAGCAAATCCTGATAAAAATGAGTGTCAAAATGACGCCGCTCAAAGAAGTCAAGGTCAATGAAAATTCCAATATCACCGCGGAAAATCTGGGCATCATTCCGCACGGCCAAAAAAAATATACGCCTGCCGAAAGAAGGTTCAACGAAGCCACAACTGGCGGCGGACTTGTTCCGCTGAATCCTATACTTAACGCGATTTCTGGCCGCACAACAATGCTGAAAAAAGAAATTCAGGTGGAGAAAAAAGAAAGATTGCTACTGCAACTTGACGGTTGGTTTGAAGAAGATTTTTATGTCAACAGCTTAAAAATTCCCGCTGATTATATTAAAGGATTTCATTACTTTTTAATTGAAGACACTGATTTTGTTCGCGCCCTAAAAGTCAAAAACAAAACCCTAACGAAGTTTCTGATTAAAGGATTGGCGTTAAAATTTAAGGACACGTTATCCGTAGAACAGAAATAAGTATTTTTGGCTCATGAGAAAAATATTGGTTTTAGGAATGATTTTGTTTGTGACGTTGTCGTCATTCGGCGTGCATAAATTTTACATTTCGATTTATCAGATCCATTTTGTGCCTCAAAAGAAAAGGATCGAAATCACCACCCGAATTTTCATCGACGATCTCAATAAAGCGCTTCTGACCAAGTACGCCAAAACCACGCATGTCGGCGAAGCTGAAGAAACGCCCGAAGATGTGGCTTTGATGAACCAATATCTTGCGGAACATTTTACAATCAAAGTCAACGGCAATAAAAAGCCTTTTATTTTTATGAGCAAAGAGCTCGAAAATAATGTCGTGATTGGTTATTATAAAGTCAATGATATTGCTAAAATCATCTCGCTTGATATTAAAAATACAAGTTTGATGGAAGTGTTTTCCGAGCAGCAGAACATCATCCAAACCAACTTCAACGGAAAAAAGCAAAGCCTTTTGCTGACTAATGAAAATACCGCTGGCGTGTTAAAATAATTTCCTTTGCGCATCAATTTCCAAAAAACGCCTACTTTTAGCTCAGAATTTTCACAGTTTTTAAATCCAATTTATGAAAAAAACGACTGCTATATGGTTGCTATTGTTAGTGATGTTGCCAAAAATAAACGCCCAAGAACTCCCAAAAGCAAAAGAAAAAGGGCACACTGATGAAAGCAAATTCAGACAGATGTATGATTTGTTGGCAACACCGAATAGTTACCGCACGGCATCCGGCGCGCCAGGTCCGGATTATTACCAACAACAGGCCGATTATAAAATCGATGTGGAATTAGATGATAAAAACGCGAAATTATATGGCGTTGAAACCATCACTTATACCAATAATGCCAAAGAATCTTTGGAGTATTTGTGGATTCAGCTCGACCAAAACATTGCAGCAAGAACTTCCAAAACACCTTTGATTGAGAATTCCAAAATGGATCCGTCGATCAGCGCGGCCGGATTCTCTAGAAAATACCTTGAGGAAAAATTCGATGGCGGTTTCAAACTCGACTATGTCAAAGACAGTAAAGGAAACGCGATTCCTTATACGATCAATGAAACCATGATGCGCATCAATTTGGCAAAACCGTTGGCACATGGAGAAAAAATCGCTCTCAACATCAAATGGAACTACAACATCAACAATTATATGATTGATGGCGGACGTTCGGGTTACGAGCATTTTAAAGATGGCAACAACCTTTATGTTTTGGCGCAGTTCTATCCGAGAATGGCCGTTTATAATGATGTCGAAGGTTGGCAGAACATGCAGTTTTGGGGCAGCGGCGAATTTGCGCTGACGTTCGGAAATTACGAAGTCAATGTTACGGTTCCTGCCGATCACATTATGGAAGCGACGGGTGTTTTGCAAAACCGCGCGGAAGTTTTTACATCGGAACAACTAAAAAGATACGCCCTGGCTGAAAATTCGTTCGACAAACCAGTTGTAGTAGTTACCCAAGCCGAAGCTATGGCTTCCGAAAAAGGATTTTCAACCCAGAAAAAAACATGGAAATTTAAAGCCGAAAATGTCCGCGACTTCGGCATTTCAACCTCAAGGAAATTTATTCTCGATGCGATGGCCGTGCAGTTTGAAAGCAAGAAAGTCATGGCGATTTCACTATATCCGAAAGAAGGCAATCCGTTGTGGGAAACTTATTCTACAAGAGCCGTGGCGCATACTTTAAAAAGCTATTCGAGCTACACTTTTGATTTTCCTTATCCTAAAGCGGTTTCAGTTAATGCTCAAGATCAGGGTATGGAATATCCGATGATTTGCTGGAATTTCGGGCGTCCGCAAGAAGACGGAACTTATACTGACCGTGTAAAATACGGTATGTTGGGCGTTGTGATTCACGAAGTCGGGCACAACTTTTTTCCAATGATCGTCAATTCTGACGAGCGCCAATGGACTTGGATGGATGAAGGTTTGAATACCTTTATGGAATATCTTGCGGAGGTTTCTTTCGATTCAAAATTCCCAGTTGACCGCGGTCCGGCTAAAACCATCATTCCTTATATGAGTGGCGACCAATCGAAAATAGAACCGATTATGACCAACTCGGAAAGCATTAAGCAATTCGGGAATAACGCTTACGGAAAACCCGCTGCGGCTTTGAATATCTTGCGCGAAACCATTATGGGACACGAGTTGTTCGACTATTCGTTCAAAACTTACGCGAACCGATGGAAATTCAAACATCCAACACCCGAAGATTTTTTCAGAACGATGGAAGATGCTTCAGCAGTAGATTTGGATTGGTTTTTTAGAGGTTGGTTTTACACCACAGATTATAATGATATTGGCATTAAAGAAGTCAACCAATATTTCGTAAGCAACGATGCGCCTAAAGATTTTAAAGCACCTGAAGTCAACAGAAGAAACCGTCTTAAAGCTTCCGGGCCATTGGTGTATATGATTGCGAATGCCAGCCTAGATTTCAAACCAGAAATGAACAAACCTTTGGACATCAAATCCGTCGCTACTTTAGACGAGTTTGTCCAAACAAAATTCACAGCTGAAGAAAAAGCGAAATTAGACAGCCCGAAATATTTCTATCAAGTCACTTTCGACAAACCGGGCGGATTGGTGATGCCGATCATTGTCGAAATTACCTTTGAAGACGGCACGACTGAAAACCAAACATTCCCGGCGCAAATCTGGAGAATGAACGACAAAGAAGTCAGCCGTACTTTCGCTACCAAAAAAGCCATCGCTAAAATTGTCATCGACCCAAAACTTGAAACTGCCGATATCGATACGACCAACAACACGTGGCCAAAACAGGAAGTGAAATCGAAATTCGACTAAAACAATTAATATAACTTTAGGAAAAAATCTTCTGCTAAACTTTGTAACTTTGCAGCAAAACACACCATTATGTTCGGAATTGGAGGAGGAGAATTAGTTTTAATCATGTTCATCGCTTTGATGCTTTTCGGGTCGGATAAAATCCCTGAAATCGCGCGAACCTTGGGTAAAATCATGGCGCAACTCAAGAATGCGACTAATGATATTAAAAGCGAAATCCAGAAAGGCGCAGAAGCCAACGGACTCGATAAAACGTTTCAGGAAATGCACGGCAATTTCACCGGACTTACCGAAAGCATCCACAAAGAAATTAGCAAAGCACAGACACAAATGCTTGCCGATACGACAGTAAAAACCGATACGGCTGAAGAAATAGAGGAAATCGTCGGGCCGATCAAAAGACAAAAATAGATGCTCGAAAAAATTATCGCTGCAGACAAACAATTGTTCATCTTCCTCAACGGATTAGGGTCTGAAACCTACGATAATTTGTGGCTCGCCATCACGCACCAATTCAACTGGATGCCTTTTTACCTGCTCGTTTTCTATTTGTTGCAGAAGAAAATCGGTTGGAAAAACACCTTAATCATCTTGTTATTTGTCGGCGCACTAATTACATTGGGCGACCAAACAGCCAATCTTTTTAAAGGAATTTTTAAACGTTTGCGTCCGTGCAGTGATCCGGAAATTAAGGATGTGATTCGCATCGTCAAATCGAGTGACACGTTCAGTTTCTTTTCGGGTCACGCAACAAGTTCGATGGCGACCATGTTTTTTGTGTTCATGATTTTCAGGAAATATTACCGCTTTGCCTTTTTACTCTTTATATTCCCATTATTTTTCGCTTACAGCAGAATTTATCTGGGTTTGCATTTCCCAACCGATATCCTCACAGGTTACGCAGTAGGAGCCAGCTATGGATTCTTATTCTACAAGCTGCATCAATATTTACAACCTAAATATTTTCCGTTAGTTTAATCAGGAGCTGATCCGGCTGTCCATTATATCTTTTGTTCTGAACCCCAGAACAAAAGGATGCCATTGCCATCCGGGCTAGAGCACGCGGCTCACGGTCAAACCATCGCGGATCGGAAGCAAAACGGTTTCTACGCGCGGGTCGTTTTTGAGGTGTTCGTTATATTCGAGAAGTACTTTGGTGCTGATATCATTCGGTTGTAAAGGTTCTAATACTTTTCCGCTCCAAAGCACGTTGTCGGAAAGAATAATACCACCGCGATTCATTTTGGGAACCATCAATTCGTAATAGTTGAGGTAGTTTTCCTTATCAGCATCAATAAAAACCAAATCAAATTTAATATCCAAATTTGGGATGATGTCAATCGCTTCTCCCAAATGCTGTACAATTTGGTTTCCCCAAGACGAACGGTCAAAATACTTGCGCTGAAAATCCGTAAGTTCGTCTTTGATGTCAATCGTATGCAATACGCCGTTTTCCTGCATGCCTTCACACAAACACAACGCAGAATAACCGGTATAAGTGCCAATTTCCAATATGTTCACCGGACGAATCAATTTCGACAGCATGCTTAACACTCGCCCCTGAAAATGTCCGCTAAGCATCCTGGGCAATAAAATTTTTTGATACGTTTCCTTATTTAAAGCCGCTAGCAATTCGGGTTCTTTTTCCGAATGTTGTTCGATATAATCCTCGAGTTCCTGTGAGATGAAGTGCATTTTGTAAAGTTTGACCCAAAGTTATCAAATTATCAAATAACGGAATCTACAAATACACTAAATTTGCGCCATGGAAATCGACAAAAAAGATATTCGGGCCTTATCAAAACAGCAGTTGCGCGATTTTTTCGTTTCGCAAGGCGACCAATCCTTCCGTGGCAATCAGGTTTATGAATGGCTCTGGAGCAAAGGCGCGCACAGTTTTGAAGACATGACCAATATTTCGAAAGCCACTCGAACCGTACTTAAAGAACACTTTGTCATCAACCACATCAAAGTCGATCAGATGCAAAAAAGCGAAGACGGCACCGTGAAAAATGCCGTCCGTTTGCATGACGGTTTGGTCGTCGAATCGGTTTTGATTCCGACTGATACCCGCACCACAGCTTGTGTTTCGAGTCAGGTGGGTTGCAGTCTCGATTGTAATTTCTGTGCTACTGCAAGACTCAAAAGAATGCGAAACCTTGAGCCTGCCGAAATCTACGATCAGGTCATTGCCATTGATAAGGAAAGCCGGTTGTATTACAACCATCCGTTGTCTAATATCGTTTTTATGGGCATGGGCGAACCGCTGATGAATTACAACAATGTCATCAAAGCGATTGAGATGATTACTTCGGAAGAAGGTTTGGGCATGTCGCCTAAACGCATTACGGTTTCAACTTCGGGCGTTCCGAAAATGATTAAGAAACTTGCTGATGATGAAGTCAAATTTAAGCTCGCGGTTTCCTTACATTCAGCCATTGATGAAATCCGGTCGCGCATTATGCCTTTCAGTTCCAATTTTCCATTAGCAGATTTACGGGAATCACTCGAATATTGGTATCAAAAAACGAAAAGCAAAATCACTTACGAATACGTCGTTTGGAAAGATATCAACGACAACAAAGCCTCGATTGATGCTTTGGTTAAATTTTGCAAATATGTGCCATGCAAAGTCAACCTGATTGAATACAACCCGATTGACGACGGCGAATTTCAGCAAGCGTCGGAAGAGTCGATTAATGCTTACATCAAAGCGCTCGAAGCTAACGGCATTGTGGCCAAAGTCAGACGCAGCCGTGGAAAAGATATCGATGCGGCTTGCGGGCAATTGGCTAATAAAGAAGCATAAAAAAAGGTTCCTAAATTTTGGAACCTTTTTTTATGCAAGATGAATTAATAATTTAATTTCTTAAAGTAAAAGAAATTGGCGAACCGCCATTAATAGTGATGGTTCCAGTATTATCACACGTTCCGTCGCCATAATCAATCACGGCCGTGTTGTTGTTTTTTACTACTGTGATGATTCCGCTGACAATTTCGTAGCGGTGTTGTCCTACTATTGGTTGATTACAACTGAATATGATTCTTAAAGGTGAAGCGTCGCTAATAGTATTGGTGTGCGCGATTCCATTTTGATTTGTGGTGGTCCAGCTTCCGGTGATCAAGAATACATTGTCTTCAACGGTATCGGTATCATAACCTGCTGAGAATTCTCTAACCCTGTTTCCGGTTCTTGTAAAAACCCTCCCGTCAGGATTCGTAACCGTCATATTTAAGTTAATCTCAGATCTAATGTGACCATTTGCCAACCTTGTTTTTACCACCGTTCTATTGCCTTCAATATGCCTGTCGTTATGGTAAAAGTTTTCAAAAGAATAATTTAAGGTTCTTGTTTGTGCTGTAAAATCATTCATAAAAGTGATGATGATTTTTCCTCGCACAAAATTACCATTGTCAAGAAGACAATTGGTGCTGCCGTAATCTAAAGTTCTGGTAAAGGTATCGCCAGATTGCGTTGTGGTTACGTTTAGGCAACCAGTAGAAAGACTGCTGTATCTTCCGGCAGGAGTGGCATTCGACTGATTTTCTACAATTTGAGCTACGTCATCCGCAACATTGTCAATTTTGGCATTGGTCACGATATCGCTAGACTCAATGGTTGTTGTTTTTTCATTTTCATCCTTATTACAGCTTACCAACATAAAGCAGGCTAACATTCCGAGTGCTAAAATTTTTGTTTTCATAATACTATTATTTTTTTAAGTTTCCGTTAAGACTTGGAGGTTTAAGAATAGTTTAAAAGAAAACCATAAAATTACAGATTTATTACTTTGTAACTCTTAAAGTTAATAATTACCTTTGAAAAAGTAATGAATATCACTTCGCAAATAAAACGCCCCATTCAGGTTGAAATGGAACTTTTCGAGAAAAAGTTCTACGAATCGATGACTTCCAAAGTGGCGTTGCTTAACAGGATCACTTATTATATCGTCAACAGAAAAGGGAAGCAGATGCGTCCGATGTTTGTGTTCCTGACTGCAAAAATGCTTAACAATGGTGCGGTAAACGAACGCACCTATCGCGGTGCTTCGGTCATTGAATTGATTCATACCGCTACTTTGGTTCATGATGACGTGGTCGATGATTCCAACAGAAGACGCGGCTTTTTCTCCATCAATGCGCTTTGGAAAAACAAGATTGCCGTTTTGGTCGGCGATTATTTATTGTCTAAAGGATTGCTGCTTTCTATTGACAACGGCGATTTCGATTTGCTTAGAATCATTTCCGTGGCGGTTCGCGAAATGAGCGAAGGCGAGTTGTTGCAAATTGAAAAAGCGCGGCGGCTCGATATTGTTGAAGACATCTATTACGAAATCATCCGCAAGAAAACCGCGACACTGATCGCTTCATGTTGTGCTTTGGGCGCCAAATCCGTGATTGTGGATGAAATACAAGTCGAAAACATGCGCAAGTTCGGCGAACTCATCGGCATGGCTTTTCAAATCAAAGACGATTTATTCGATTATACCGAAGACGCCATCGGAAAACCCACCGGAATCGACATCAAGGAACAAAAAATGACCTTGCCGTTGATTTATGTTTTGAACCATTGCACGCCCAAGGAAAAATCGTGGCTCATCAATTCCATCAAAAACCATAATAAAGATAAGAAGCGTGTCAAAGAAGTCATTGCTTTCGTAAAAAACAACAATGGTCTTCAATATGCTGAACAGAAAATGCTTCAATTCCAACAGGAAGCGCTTCAATTGTTGCAACATTATCCCGATTCTGAATATAAAGATGCCCTGATCTTGATGGTGAATTACGTTATCGAAAGAAAAATTTAATTTTTTTTCAATATTTTTTTATCACGCGAAGCCTTTAAAAATAAAGGTTTTTCAAAATCTGCTAAAAATATTTTCAATTTTTTTACCTAGCCGTGCAACCATTTTTGATTGTTGTGCGTCTATGCTAACAGTAACACTTTACAAAAGGTTTTGAAAGTAATCGATTTACATCTGCAGGAAAAGAACATGATTCAGTTGGCGCTCGACCAAAATCGTCAGGCACAACAGAAAATCTATCAATCTTACGCTCCTAAAATGTTGGGTGTTTGCAGACAATACATCAAAGATTTGCACCAGGCCGAAGACGTGATGATTACCGCTTTTATGAAAGTGTTTACGAACCTCAAGAATTTTGAGCACAAAGGAAGTTTCGAAGGCTGGATCCGGCGCATTATGGTCAATGAATGCATCTCATTCCTTCGGGCGAATAAAAAAGTCAGCTTTCTTGAAGACGAACATTATAAGGAAGACAGTTTCAACAACATCGAAAGCAGTTTCACCGTCGATGAAATCCAATTCCTGATCGACACTTTGCCGGACGGCTATAAAATGGTGTTCAACTTATATGCGATCGAAGGCTACAAACACCAGGAAATCGCGGAGCTTTTGAAGATTAACGAAGGCACCTCAAAATCGCAATTGTCACACGCCCGAAAGCTATTGCAAAACGAAATCATCAAATTAAAAGACTACCGAAATGGAACCAAATAAATTCGATAAAAAATTCAGAAAAGCGTTGCAGGAACACGAGATTGCTCCAACGCCAGCCGCTTGGGACAGACTTGATGCGATGCTGACGGTGGCTGAAGAAAAGAAAGCCGCTCCGACATACAACTGGTTATACATCGCCGCTTCCATCTTGGGGTTTATAGCGATTGCGGTAGTGTTTTTAAGCAAAACGCAACCTTTGGAAGATGTCAGAAGAGACGATATCGTTTATGAAAACAACAAACCTGTTGAGTCTAAAGATTCACTTAAAGATCAAAAACAAACTGAAATTGTAATCCCAAAACCATCAGAATCCGTAGCTGAAACCACTCAAAATAATCCATCAAAGCAACCGATAAAATCAAATCATACGAACCTTAAAACAAATCCTATCCTAGACAAACAAATCAACCAAAATCAGCTTCAACAAAAAAACGAAGCCATCGCAAACCAATCTAATCAAACCAACAAACAGCAACGTAAAGGAGAATCAATCATCACCCGAGCCGAAGGCGAACTGGCCGCAGGCAATCAAAAAACGCAACAGCCTAATCAACTGTCCAATCCAATTTCAATCACAAATCAACAACAACTCGCTCACCTCGAATCCAATCCAAAATTAGGAAAAACACCAATTAAGGTAAGCGCATCAAATCTGCTTTCTGAAGTCGATGGCGAACTCCAGCTTTCGTTTCGGGAAAAAGTCATCAACAGCATCGACAAAAATTACAAAACCGTAAAAGTGGCACTCGCCAACAGAAACAATCAGTCAGACATCAATCAATAATCACCCGAGGCGCAGCCGAATTGTTGGAGCGCAGCGGAAAAAAAATCAAAACATCATGAAAAACTTTACCATTTACCTCACAGGATTTTTATTGCTTTTAATCACGCAGGTTTTCTCGCAAGAAACCTTTGAATCACGCGCAAAAATGATTGCTTCCAAAATCGAAAGCATCACCAAAGAAGAAAAAGAAGCTTTGAAAAACGAAATCGAAGCCGTCAACGTGCAACTCGACAAAAAAGAAATCACCGCCGAACAAGCCGATGCCAAAAAGATTGAACTTGCCAACACCCGAGCCAAAAACATCGAAACCAGAGTCGCTTTGGTTCAGGACGAATTAAAAGATCTGGTGCAGGAAAAAGTAGACGGGAAAATCAAAGAGCAAGATTCGTCACGCATTTGGGTGTTCCGCTTCGACAATAAAAAACACAAGAAAAAAGACACCTATGGCGAGCGCAGAACCACTTCGCAATTCGTTTTCGCTTTCGGACTCAACAACCTCGTGACCGATAAAGCCTTAGCGCATTCTGACTACAGATATTGGGGTTCGCACTTCTACGAATGGGGTTTCACTTCAAACACAAGAATCTTCAAAAACAACAACTTGCTGCACGCCAAATACGGTTTGTCGTTGATGTACAACAACCTGCGTCCGACCGATAATCGTTATTTCAAAGAAACCGGCGACCAGACGACTTTAGAAACTAGTGATATTCACCTCGAGGATTCGCGTTTCCGCAACGTCTATGTAGTGCTACCGGCGCACCTCGAATTCGATTTCACCAAAAAAGAAATCAAAGACGATAAGACGATTTTCCGCACCCACAAAAGTTTCCGTGTAGGTTTGGGTGGTTATTTCGGCGCCAATATCAAGTCGAAACAAATCCTCAAATTCGAAGATGAAGAAGGCAACAACGTCAAACAAAAAACCAAAGGCGATTTCAACGTCAATGATTTCATTTACGGCGCGAGTGCCTACATCGGTTACGAGGAAATCAGTCTTTATGCGAAATACGACCTGAATCCTTTGTTTACGGATAATGCCGTCGACCAGCACAACATCTCGTTCGGCGTCCGTTTCGATTTCAACTAACGCATGTTCAACCTTTGTTTAAATAGTAAGGAAGCACTTCGAAAGAGGTGCTTTTTTTATTTTTTAGGAGCTATTTCCGGCTTTCTGCAGTATCTCTGCGAGGATACATGCTGCCAATCCGGGCTAGGGAATGAGTCCAAGATTACTTCACGTAGTTCGGGGAAACACAAGCTTCCCAATAACGTACGATGGTTTTAATGGTTTTTTTAATGTCCGCATAATTCGTGGGTTTCACAAAAAAACCTTGGATTGATTTGGAGTAAGCATCAACCACATGTTTTTGTTCGGCGCTCGTCGAAAAGAACAAATAAGGAATTGACTTCAAACGCAAATCCTCATTTTCATGGATTTTCTCGCGCAATTCCATACCGCCCAAACGTGGCATATTGATATCCGAAAAGATAATAAAAGGTTCAATTTCAGTCGAAGTCAGGTATTCTAAAGCCTGTTCGCCGTCAGAGAAAAATATGATTTCATTTTTGATGTCAAGATCTGAAAAGACATCCGTCAGAATATCCTGATCATCCTGATCGTCTTCAATAATAATAATGGGGCCGCCTTTGTTCATTTTTTTTGGTGAAGATAGTCTTATTTGTTGCAACGAATGATAATTAGCTTAAATCTTATAGTCCTAACAGTTTCACGATCTAAAAATCGAATCTCTGAAAATCCAAACAAAAACTCTAACTTTACGCTCCAATAATTCCAGACCATTGATCTCAAAAGCTTCCATAGATACCGTATTCGAAACTGCCCGCGTGGAAGAAGTCATCGGCGATTTCGTCCAGCTCAAACGCGCCGGCAGCAACTTCAAAGGCTTGAGCCCGTTTTCGGATGAACGCTCGCCATCGTTTATGGTATCACCGGTCAAACAGATCTGGAAAGATTTCTCTTCTGGAAAAGGTGGCAACGTGGTAGCGTTTTTAATGGAGCATGAGCATTTCACTTATCCTGAAGCGATTCGTTATCTCGCCAAGAAATACAACATTGAAATCGAGGAAACCGAACAAACGCAAGAAGAAAAAGCCAACACCGACGTGCGCGAAAGCATGTATCTGGTTTCTGAATTCGCCAAAGATTATTTCCACGACATCCTAGTTAATACTGAAGAAGGCAAAGCGATTGGCTATAGCTATTTCAAGGAACGCGGTTTTACCAACGAAACCATCAAAAAATTCGCACTCGGTTATTCGCCCGAACAATGGGACGCGTTTTCGAAAGAAGCTTTGGGTAAAGGCTACAAACTTGAATTCCTCGAAAGCACCGGACTCACAATCACCAAAGAAGATGGCAAACAAATTGACCGTTTCCGCGGCCGCGTGATGTTTCCAATTCAAAGCATGTCGGGCAGGATTTTAGGTTTCGGCGGCAGGATTCTGACCAACGATAAGAAAGCAGCCAAATACCTCAATTCGCCTGAAAGTGAGATTTACCACAAGAGCAAAGTGCTTTACGGAATTTTTCAGGCCAAACAAGCCATTGCGAAACAGAACAACTGTTATCTCGTAGAAGGTTATACTGATGTGATCCAGTTCAACCAATCCGGAATCGAGAATGTTGTGGCTTCCTCTGGAACCGCTTTGACACCTGATCAAATTCGGCTGGTCAACCGACTTACAAAAAATATTACGGTCTTATACGATGGCGATGCGGCAGGTTTGCGCGCTTCCATCCGTGGAATCGATTTGATCCTCGAGGAAGGCATGAATGTCCGTGTCTGTACATTCCCAGAAGGCGAAGATCCCGACAGTTTTGCTAAAAAGTCTTCGTATGAGGATTTAGTGGCCTATTTAGAGAATAACGCCAAAGATTTCATCCAGTTCAAAGCGTCACTTTTGATGAACGAAGCGCAGCACGACCCGATCAAAAAAGCCGAACTGATTCGCGATATGGTCACGAGCATTTCCAAAATTCCGGACCGCATCAAACGCGAAATCTACACTCAGGAATGTGCGAGAATCATGGATATTTCCGAACAGGTGCTCATCAGTACTTTGGCGCAGCTTGTCCAAAAAGACATATCGGAAGCCGGAAAGAAAATCAAACAGGAACAGAAAGCTTTTGAAGTCGTTAAAAATGAAGACCCGATTGTCGCCTCAAAAGTCGATGTGCTTTATGAACTCGAACGTAAAATCATAGAAATTTTATTGCTTTACGGAGACAAAACGGAAGAATTCGAAGATGTCATTTTGATTACAAACGATGAAGGCGAAATTGTAGAAAGCTCCGAAAAGAAAGAACACAAAGTGTATCAACGCATCTATTTAAGTTTGCAGGAAGATGAGGTCGAATTGGCCAATCCATTATTCCGGAACATCTACAACCACCTGATCAATTACTACCATCAGAACGAAAACTTCCAGATGGACCAATACCTGATGCACCTCGAACCTGAATTTACTCAGGAAATTACCGATATATTGATGTTAGAGGAACAAATGTCGCTGCACAATTGGGAATCAAAACAAATCATCGTCAAGCTCAAAGACCAAAGCATTGCGCAATACGTGTCGGAAACCATTCTGACGCTGCGTTGGTTCTTGGTCAATAAAATTATAGAAGAATTAAAAGGGTCAATTACCACGGAACCCGAAGCAGACAACACGGAACCGCTTTCGATGGCGATGGATTATTACAAACTGATCAATTCGTTTTCAAAAAAACTCGGAAGGGTAATGTCGCGCTATAGTTAGACGATTTCGAGTGTTTTCGCCTTATTGACCAAATCAACCAGATTCGTTACGTTGAGTTTGGTCAGCAACCGCAGTTTATAAGTACTGATGGTTTTTTCATTCAGTCCCAAAATCGACGAAATCTCATTGTTTTTCTTACCGTTGCTTAAATAACGCAACACCTCAATTTCGCGGTTCGAGAGTTTTCGGTAAAGACGCTCGCTTTTGTTTTGTTTGGCAATCAATGCTAAATTACGCTTGATCGTATCGTTCAGAATCGTTTGCCCTTGGTGTACTTTCATAATCGCAATACCCAAAGTTTCCAGTTTTGCCGTTTTGTGAACGTAACCTGCAACACCGGCTTTAATAGCATTCGGCGCATAAATTTGCTCAGAATAGCTACTGAACACAATGATTTTAGTTTTCGTGTAATTCTTGATGATCGCTTTCAGTTCGTAGATACTCGACAATCCGTCCAGATCCAAATCTAAAACCAGAACGTCAATCTCTTTGGTGTAGAGGACATCCTTCACCATCGAAAAATTTCCGACGTTTGCCACAATGCTGATGTCGGAATGTTCTTTAAAATAAGATTTCACGCCAAAATGCACAACAGGGTAATTGTCTGCCAAACAAACTTTAATCATAATAGTATCATTTAAGAGTTATTTTCAAACGAGCCTATAAATTTAGTTAAAAAAAACTTAAACGTTAAAATATTTTAGACAAACTGTCATTAATCCCGACGAACTAAACAAACCGGTATTGGGTTCATTTTGTGTTGGTTACTTTTGTTTAGGCGTTTGTAAATGGCAAAAACGGCTTTTTTTCTGCCAGAAAAATCATCTTCAGATTGGCCAGCTTCATCGGCTAGCATCGCCCATTCGAGTTCATCGTAACTCGCGCCGAGTTGGTCTTCATCCGTTCGGTCATCGCCAAACAAACCGTCTGTTGGCGGGGCATTCAGGATCGATTGCGGTACTTTGAGGTATTCACCCATGGCATAAACATCTGATTTCATCAAATCGGCAATCGGGCTTAAATCTACGCCGCCATCGCCATATTTGGTGTAAAAGCCAACCCCAAAATCCTCGACTTTATTGCCTGTTCCGGCCACGAGAAGTCCGTGAATTCCCGCCAAATAGTATAAAGTGGTCATTCTGAGTCTTGCGCGCGTATTGGCTAAGGATAAATTCAGTTTTGCCTCATCTTCAGAACCGGGAACTTCTTTTTTAAACATTTCGAATACGATTGTCAGATCAGTTTCCACATTGTCCACATTCGGAAAACGGCTTCTCAATTGCTCGATATGTTCACGCCCGCGCGACACCTGGCTTGCGGCCTGATGGATCGGCATCTCCACACACAAAACCCTCAAACCTGTCTGCGCACAAAGCGTTGAGGTCACGGCAGAATCAATTCCACCCGAAATCCCGACGACAAATCCGTTCACTTTCGCATTTTCGGCGTAGGTTTTCAACCAATCGACAATCTGCTGATTTACTTTTTCAACCGCAAGCGTACTTTTTTTAGGCATATTTTCTGAGAATTTAGAATGTGGCAATGTATCTTTGCAAAAATAATAATTATTCGTAGCTATTTCCTGCTCTCCACTAAATCTTTTGCGCCGAACAACGGCACAAAAGGATATCGTTGCGATCAGGGCTAATGACCTCCCGTATATGAGAAACTATCGTTCGCTATTGTTTGTTTTGTGCTGCCTTGCACTGTTTTCGTGCGATAAGAAATCCAAGGTCGAAAAAGCGGTTGAGGAAATCCCGATCGTAATCAAAGTACATCGTTTCGACAAAGCGTTTTTTGAAACCGCGCCCCAGGATTTGCCCAAACTCAAAGCCGAATATCCGTTCTTCTTCCCGGCCGGAAACGACGACAAAGTCTGGACTGACAAAATGCAGAACCCACAATGGCGCGAGTTATACACGGAAGTTGAGAAACGCTATTCCAATTTTGATGGCGAAACTCAAAAAATCGAAGAGCTGTTCAAGCACATCAAATACTATTTTCCCGAAACCAAAACGCCTAAAGTATACACGATCATTTCCCAAATGGATTACCAGAACAAAGTAATCTATGCGCACGATATGCTCGTCATTTCGCTCGAATTGTATTTAGGTCAAGGGCATAAATTCTACGAATTCCCGACCTATCTTCAGCAAAACTTTGAGCAAAATCAAATCCTGCCCGATATCGCTTCAAGCTTCGTCAAAACCAAGATTCTGCCGCCAACCGATACGTCATTTCTGACGCAGATGGTTTACGCTGGAAAAGAATTGTATCTCAAAGACCTTTTGCTGCCCGAATATTCCGATGCCGACAAAATGGGCTATAAAAAAGAGCAGATTGCTTGGTGTCAGGAAAATGAAGGCTACATCTGGCGCTATTTCATCGAGAACAAAATGCTTTACGATACCGACCAGAAGCTGATTCCAAGATTCATCAATCCGGCTCCGTTTTCCAAATTCTATCTTGAAATCGACAATGATTCTCCGGGAAGGGTAGGTGCGTGGATTGGCTGGCAAATGGTGCGTTCCTATATGGAAAACAATGAGGTTTCAGTGGAACAATTAATAAAAACCGACGCTAAAGAACTCTTCGAAAAATCACACTACAAACCGAAAAAAGAATGACAAAAAAAATTACCTCCGAAATAAAATTCCTCGTCGAGTTAGACGAGAACCGTGTTCCTGAAAAACTCATGTGGACCGCACAAGACGGCGGCATCGAAGCCGAAGAAGCCAAAGCGATGATGCTCTCCATTTGGGACAGTAAGGCACAGGAAACGCTACGCATCGACTTATGGACCAAAGAAATGCCCGTTGATGAAATGAAATTATTCTTCCATCAGACTTTGGTAGCCATGACTGATACTTTTCGTCGCGCCACGGGTGATGAGAAAATGTCAGACACGATGAAGGATTTCTGCGACTATTTTGCGGAGAAACTCGAATTGAAATCATAAAAAAATCCCGGACTAAAACAGTTCGGGATTTTTATTTATAGATATTTTGCGCCTTAGCGAGTTATTAAAATTCGCTGTTGTTCTTAAAAACTTCCTGATTAATCTCGTCGATATAAGTAAGCAAATCTTCTTTGCCAATGGCTTCCGTTGATGAGGTTACAAAAAACGGCGGCATTTCGGCCCAATTGTTTGCAATCATTTGTTTTTTATACGCGACAATATGCGAATCGATTTTTACTTTACTGATTTTATCGGCTTTGGTGAAAATAATACAGAACGGGATTTCACTTTCGCCCATATACGCCATAAATTCAAGATCGATAGCTTGGGCATCGTGACGGATATCAATCAATACAAATGCGCAAACCAATTGTTCCCTTTTCTCAAAATAATCCGTAATGAACTGCTGGAACACCGATTTTGTCTTCTTAGAAACTTTCGCATAACCATAACCTGGTAAATCGACCAGAAACCAATTGTTGTTGATTTTGAAATGATTGATGAGCTGCGTTTTTCCTGGCTTTCCCGAAGTTTTAGCAAGGTTTTTATGATTCGTCAGCATATTGATCAACGACGATTTCCCAACGTTGGAACGGCCTATAAAAGCATATTCCGGCAAAATCTCTTTGGGACATTTATCGACTTCGGAATTGCTGATGATGAATTCAGCGGTGTTGATTTTCATGGTAACGAATTTTTGCCAAAGGTAACTAAAAAAACAACCGCTATCTTTTGTGAAATAGCGGTCGTTCAATATGAAAATGATATGTTATAAATGCGTGTCTTTAAGCCATTGATGCATCAGCGTATTGAATTCCTGTGGGTGTTCCATCATCGCGGCGTGTCCGCATTTGTCAATCCAGTATAATGAAGAATTTGGTAAAAGTTTATGGAATTCCTCGGCCACATCTGGCGGCGTCACATTGTCGTTTTTACCCCAAATGATACAGGTCGGAACATGCATCTTAGGCAAATCCTTAGCCATATTATGACGGATCGCGCTTTTGGCAATCGTTAAGGTTTTGATCAGTTTGATGCGGTCATTGGCCATATTGTAGACTTCATCGACAATTTCTTTTGTTGCGATTTTCGGATCGTAAAAAACGGCTTCGGCTTTCTTCTGGATGTAATCATAATCGCCACGTCTTGGGTAACTGTCGCCCATCGCACTCTCATATAATCCTGAACTTCCTGTAATGACAAGACCTGACATTTTTTCGGGATACATTTTCGTATGGTACAGCGCAATATGTCCGCCTAAAGAATTTCCTAAAAGAATCACGCGGTCAAAACCTTTAAATGTGATGAAGTCCTTGACGAATTTCGCAAACGCTTTGACATTCGTTTTTAGAATGTTCTGGGTATAAATCGGAAGTTCGGGAATGACCACTTTATAACCGTGTTGCGGGAAATAATCGGCCACACCGTCAAAATTGCTCAATCCGCCCATAAGGCCATGTAAAATAACAATTGGCGTGCCTTCACCGGCTTCAAAATATTTGTATCGGCCTTCTTTTTTTAAGTTGTGGTTCATTGCGATGCTTACCTTTTCAAATGCGCACAAATATATGATTTTATAGACAATCTGAAGCGTCAGGTTTTATTATTTAAAAAAAATGACAAAACGGAATGAATCAAACTCGATTGAAAAAAAAATCAAAAACTGCGCGCAATATTTCTTAGGATTCATTGAATATTAACCTGTCTTTTTTATCAAAACCAAACCTTTTTTGCAATATCTATTTCAATCGCTCCATTTTCTCAACAATTTGTTAAATAAGCTTTTGTGTGCTCAAAACAGGTTTTGTCTTGATTATCTGTTAAAGTGGTAAAACTTATCAACAAAGTGGTATTTTGTGGTAAATTGTGGTAATTATTTTTATATTTTTGCTCCAAATCATTTAAAACCATTTCCTTGAACACCATTGTTGGAACATACGAATGTAAAGTCGACGCCAAAGGAAGGCTGCTCTTGCCAGCGCCTCTGAAGAAGCAATTGTCGGCCGGACTTCAGGACGGATTTGTCTTGAAGCGTTCGGTTTTTCAGCCGTGTCTGGAATTGTATCCGATGCAGGAATGGAATCTGATGATGCAGAAAATAAACAAACTCAACCGCTTTGTCAAAAAGAACAATGACTTCATTCGTCGTTTTACGGCCGGGGTGAAAGTGGTTGAAATCGACAATCTCGGCCGGTTGTTGATTCCGAAAGATTTGGTGGTTTTCGCCAACATCTCAAAAGATATCGTGCTGTCTTCAGCGGTCAATATCGTCGAGATTTGGGATAAAGATTTATACGAAAAAGCAATTGATGATTCAGTAATCGATTTCGCGGACCTCGCGGAAGATGTAATGGGCAATGTAAATGATGACGATCATGGAATATCATAATCCCGTATTGCTGAACGCTTCGGTTGACGGACTAAACATTAAGCCTGACGGCGTCTACGTCGATGTGACTTTCGGCGGCGGCGGCCATTCCAAAGAAATCCTAAAAAGACTCGGGCCGAACGGAAAACTGTTTGCGTTCGATCAGGATGAAGATGCTTTAGCCAATGCTTTGGATGACGATCGGTTTGTTTTAATCAACGAGAATTTCAGATATATCAAACGTTTTTTGCGATTCCATAACATTAAAAGTGTCGATGGGATTTTGGCCGATTTAGGCGTTTCGTCGCATCAGTTCGATGTCGCTGAACGCGGATTTTCGACGCGCTTTGATGCCGGACTCGATATGCGAATGAGCCAGAAAAATGAGTTGGACGCTTATAAAGTGGTCAATGAATACGACGCAGCAAACCTTGCAAGGGTTTTCCTTGATTTCGGGGAATTGAAAAACGCTCCGGCACTCGCAAGAACGATTATCGAAGCCAGAGAAGGCTATCCAATTAAAAATACAGAACGGTTGAAATTTATCTTGGGAAGGTATTTGCCAGCGCACAAAAGCAACAAGATTTTAGCTCAAATATACCAAGCCATCCGAATCGAAGTCAACCAGGAAATGGATGTGCTCAGAGAGTTTTTAGAGCAATCCTTGGAAATATTGAATCCAGGCGGAAGGTTAAGCGTCATTTCTTACCATTCGCTTGAAGACCGTTTGGTAAAACGCTACATCAAAAACGGCATGTTCGAAGGCGAGCCTGAACGCGATTTCTTTGGGAATTTTTCAGTGCCGTTCAAAACGATAGGAAAACTGATTGTGCCGGATAACGTTGAAATCAAAATCAACAACCGCGCGCGCAGTGCCAAATTGAGAATTGCTGAGAAAATCTAACGATGAAAAACGGAGTTTACAGCATATTAAAAGCAAGATTTCTGATCAACGAAGAAGCCAACGCAGCCAAAAACTGGCGCTTCATCGTATTCCTGATCATTCTCGCGATTGTCATGATTGCCAACACGCAGCGTTACGAGCAGAAAGTGTTCAGGATTGTAGAACTCACGAGCGAAGTTAAAGAATTGCGTTCAGAATTTGTAGACCGCCGCTCCGAACTCATGAAGCTCAAAATGGAATCGACTGTATCCGAAAAAATGGAAGCCAAGCAGATTTATCCAGCCTCAGTGCCTCCGACAAAAATAAAAGTCAAGCAAGAAGAAGAGCAAAATTTCTTTAAAAAAATATGGCAGTAGAAGATAAGTATATATCGTATCGCATGTATCTCGTCGCTTTCATGATGTTTGTCATGGCGATTGCGATTACTGTCAAGCTGACCAATATTCAGTGGGTTGAAGGCGACTATTACCGAAAATTAGCAAAGGAAAGAACCGTCCGCAATTTTGTGATTCCGGCCAACAAAGGCAACATTTATTCGGCTGACGGAAGTTTGCTAGCGACATCAATTCCCAACTATGAAATCCGTTTTGATGCCGTAGCGCCTAAAGCAGAAGCATTTGAAAAAAACGTAAAACCTTTAGCAGATTCACTTTCCATATTGCTTAAAAAACCAAGCAGTGAATTCCAATCCGGACTCCGAAAAGCGAGAGCTACAAAAAACAGGTATTTCCTTGTTGCGCGTGATTTGAGCTATACCGAATACATGAAAATCAAAAGTTTTCCATTGTTCAGTCTCGGAGCGTACAAAGGCGGAATCATTACGGAACAAAAAACAGTTCGCGAACATCCGATCGGGAAAATTGCGGAAAGAACCATTGGTTATGAAAGAGCCACACCGAACGGTTTGCCTGACGGAAAAGGTATTGAGTGGGCTTTCAGAAAATACCTTAACGGAAAAGACGGAAAAATCCTCAAGCAAAAAATCGCCAAAGGCCAATGGAAACCGATCCGCGACGTCAATGAAGTCGATCCTCAAGATGGCTACGACGTGATTTCCACCATCGATGTTTACATCCAGGATATTGCGCATCACGCCTTATTGAAACAACTTCGCCAGTACAACGCCGATCATGGTTGCGTCGTGGTGATGGAAACCAAAACAGGTAAAATCAAAGCGATTTCAAACCTTGGCAAAAATCCAAACAGCGCCAATAAAGCCGCGGACAGTACTTATTTTGAAACCACAAATTACGCTATTGCGGAATCACACGAACCGGGTTCTACCTATAAATTGGCCGATTTGATGACGTTGCTTGAAGACAAAAAAGTCGATACGAGCGCCGTGTTTGATAGTCAAGGCGGTATCATCACTTATTCAGGGAAGAAAGTGCGCGATTCGCATGAAGGTGGTTATGGAAAAATCTCGCTGGCCAGAGGTTTTGAAGTGTCTTCTAATACCGTTTTGGTTCAAGCCGTTTACAACAATTACAAAAACGATCCGGCGCAATTTGTCAACCATCTCAATGAATATGGTTTGAATAAACCTTTAGGATTGCCGATCAAAGGCGAAGGAATTCCTTATGTGCCCCAGCCCGGCGACAAAAGATGGAGCGCGATTTCACTGCCGTGGATGGCTTTCGGGTATGGCGTTTCGATTACACCTTTACAAACTTTGACATTCTACAATGCCGTTGCCAACAATGGCGAAATGGTCAAACCGCAATTCGTTTCCGAAATCAAGGAATGGAACAAAACCATCAAGAAATTCAACAAGGAAGTCATTAATCCTAAAGTCTGCTCGATGGAAACCATTGCCAAACTCAAAGCCGTGATGAAGAACGTCGTGAAAAAAGGAACGGGTTCGAAACTCTATTCCAAAGATTTTTCGATGGCCGGAAAAACCGGAACCGCACAAGCGAATTACGCCAAAAACGGAGGGACTGAAAAACATTATATCTCGTCTTTCGTAGGCTATTTTCCGGCGGATGAACCAAAATATTCGTGCATTGTTGTGGTACATGAACCGAATACATCGATGAACAATTATTACGGAGCCGACGTAGCCGGGCCGGTTTTCAAACGCATCGCGCAAAAGATTTTTACCGATGCGCCTTCGATGAACGAGATTAAGAACCTCAATAAGAAGAGCGTGATTCAGGAAAACAGCTACGCGAATTATTACACAAAAGCACAAACAAAACAAAACACAATTCCCAATGTAAAAGGAATGTCCGGAATGGATGCGGTTGCACTGCTTGGAAATTTAGGGTTAAATATAAAAGTCAAAGGTACCGGAAAGGTCAAATCGCAATCCATCCAGCCTGGACAGATTTTCAATAAGAATACTGTCATCATACTCGAATTATCGTGATTATTTTAAAAGACATATTATATAAGGTCAGCATCGAAGCCGTCAAAGGTTCTACCGAGATGGCAATCAACACCCTAGATTTCGATTCGAGAAAGATCGGCGACAACGATGTGTTCGTAGCGATTCGCGGTTCAGTTTCCGACGGCCACGACTATATTGAAAAAGCAATCAACCAAGGCGCCGTTGCGATTGTCTGTGATACTTTCCCTGACGTGATTGTCGGCGGCATCACTTACATCCAAGTTAAAGATACGAATCGCGCTTTGGCGTACATGGCGTCGAATTATTACGGCGATCCTTCACAGCATTTGAAACTTGTTGGGATTACCGGAACGAATGGGAAAACCACAATTGCTTCCTTGTTGTATCAATTGTTCAAAAAAGCTGGTTTCAAAGTTGGATTGCTTTCGACAGTGAAGATTTTAGTCGATGATACGGAATACAAAGCGACACATACTACGCCTGATTCGCTTACCATCAATCGCTATTTACGCGAAATGGTCGATAATGGCGTGACGCATTGCTTTATGGAAGTCAGCTCGCACGGCATCCACCAGAAAAGAACTGAAGGCCTGCATTTCGAAGGCGGCGTGTTTACCAATTTATCGCACGACCATTTAGATTACCATACTGATTTTGCCGAATACCGCGATGTCAAGAAATCATTCTTCGATCATTTGCCGAAAAATGCTTTTGCGTTGTCGAACCTTGACGACAAAAACGGGATTGTGATGTTGCAAAATACTGTCGCAAGAAAATTGACTTATGCTTTGAAATCTTACGCGAATTATAAAGCGCAGATTTTGGAAAGTCAAATGGGCGGATTGCTTTTGAAGATTAATGAAAATGAGGTTTGGGTACGATTGATAGGAACTTTCAACGCCTATAATTTATTGGCGATTTACGGAACGGCGGTAGAATTAGGACTCGATTATTTCGAAGTATTGCGCTTGTTGTCGGAACTCGAAAGCGTTTCAGGCAGATTTCAATACATCATCTCGAACGAAAAAATCACCGCGATTGTCGATTATGCGCACACGCCTGATGCTTTAGAAAATGTGTTGAAAACCATCAACGACATCCGCACCAAGAACGAAACCTTGATTACGATTGTAGGCTGCGGTGGCGACCGTGACAAAACCAAACGCCCAGTGATGGCCAACATCGCTTCTTCAATGAGCGACAAAACCATCATCACTTCGGACAATCCGCGAAGCGAAAAACCCGAAGACATCATCGCCGAAATGGAAAAAGGTGTCGAACCCCAAAATTTCAAAAAAACCATGTCAATCACCGACAGAAAACAAGCGATACAAGCGGCCTGTCAGATGGCGCAACCCAACGATATCATCCTCATTGCAGGAAAAGGACACGAAACATACCAGGAAATTCAAGGCGTCCGCTACGATTTTGACGATATGCAGATCGTAAAGGAACTATTAATCCAACTCAATAAATAGAACATTATGCTCTACTATTTTTTTGAATATCTCGACAAGACTTTGAATATCCCGGGCACCGGCGTTTTTCAATACATCACGTTCCGTTCGGCGCTCGCAATCATGCTTTCGCTGATGCTTTCGACGATTTACGGTAAAAGAATCATCGGGTTTTTGAGAAACCAGCAAGTAGGCGAAACGGTGCGCGAACTCGGATTGGCCGGACAGAACGAAAAAGCAGGAACGCCAACCATGGGTGGATTGATCATCATTTTTGCGACTTTGATTCCAGTATTCTTGTTGACGAAACTCAACAACATTTACATCATTTTACTAATCGTGACCACGCTTTGGATGGGAACGATTGGTTTCATCGACGATTACATCAAGATTTTCAAAAAAGACAAACAAGGCTTGAAAGGCATTTTCAAAGTCATCGGACAAGTCGGTTTGGGATTGATTGTAGGTTCGGTTTTATATCTGCATCCCGGAGTCACTTTGAGAAAAGAAACTCCGAAAACCATCACCTTAAAGCAAACTGAAAACGTGATTTCGCAAACGCCGATTGAGGAAAAATCAACCGCGACGACGATTCCGTTCTTCAAAAACAACGAGTTCGATTACGCGGAATTACTATCGTGGATGGGCGACGGTTACGAAAACTGGGCTTGGATTGTATTTATCCCGATTGTCATTTTCATCATCACGGCAGTTTCCAACGGAGCAAATTTAACCGACGGAATAGACGGGCTCGCCGCCGGAACTTCAGCAATATCAGTACTCGCGCTCGGAATTTTCACGTTCGTTTCGGGTAACATCATTTTCTCGAGTTACCTCAATATCATGTACATCCCGAATTCGGGGGAAATGACAGTATTTATCGCTGCATTCGTCGGAGCGCTCATTGGTTTTCTTTGGTACAATTCGTATCCGGCTTCGGTATTTATGGGCGACACCGGAAGTTTGACCATTGGCGGTGTCATCGCAGTATTGGCGATTTCAGTCCGTAAAGAACTATTGATTCCGCTGTTGTGCGGGATTTTCTTAGTCGAGAATTTCTCGGTGGTTTTGCAAGTGAGTTATTTCAAATACACCAAAAAACGTTTCGGCGAAGGAAGACGAATTTTCCTAATGTCGCCATTGCATCATCACTATCAGAAGAAAGGTTATCACGAAAGTAAAATCGTGACGCGTTTCTGGATTGTTGGGATTTTGTTAGCCATTTTATCCATCGTAACATTAAAATTAAGGTAATGAAAAGATTGGTAATTCTTGGCGGAGGCGAAAGCGGTGTCGGCACAGCGATTCTCGGAAAGCAGCAAGGCTACGATGTTTTTGTGTCCGATTTCGGCAAAATCAAAGACCATTACAAAGAAGTACTGACAATCAACGGTATCAAATGGGAAGAGGAAACCCATACCGAAAAAAAAATCCTCAATGCCGACCTTGTCATGAAAAGCCCCGGAATTCCGGACAAATCAGATATCGTCAAACAATTGAAAGAAAAGAAAATTCCGGTCATTTCCGAAATCGAATTTGCTACGCATTTTACCAATGCCAAAATCATCGGAATCACGGGAAGCAACGGCAAGACTACAACGACAATGCTCACCTATCATTTGCTCAAATCAGCTGGTTTGAATGTAGGTCTCGGCGGCAACATCGGAAAGAGTTTCGCCTGGCAGGTTGCCGAAAACAAATATGATTATTACGTATTGGAGCTGAGCAGTTTCCAACTCGATGGCATCATCGATTTTAAGCCGCACATCGCCATACTCACGAATATCAGTCCCGATCATTTAGATCGCTATGAGTACAAATACGAAAATTACATCGCTTCGAAATTCAGGATTACGATGAACCAAGACGAAAACGACTATTTCATCTACGATGCAGACGACGAAGCCACAGAAAACTGGTTAAAACAAAACAAAACAAAAGCTCAATTAATTCCTTTTTCACTAACGAAAACGTTCAAAAAAGGAGCCTACCTAAACAATAATAAAATGGAAGTAAACATCAACGAAGAAGAATTCATCATGGAGACCGAATATATTGCGCTCGAAGGCAAGCACAATATCAAAAACGCCATGGCAGCCACATCAGTAGCCAAACTGATGCAGATCCGAAAGGAAACGATTCGCGAGAGTTTATCAAATTTTCAAGGTGTCGAACACCGTTTGGAGAAAGTCCTAAAAATCCAGAACGTGCAGTACATCAACGACTCGAAAGCGACCAATGTCAACGCGACATTTTTTGCTCTGGACAGCATGAACGCGCCAACGGTCTGGATCGTCGGTGGTGTCGACAAAGGAAACGACTATTCCGAACTGATGTCGCTCGTCCACGAAAAAGTAAAAGCCATTATTTGTTTGGGTGTTGATAACAAAAAAATCATCGATGCCTTCGGAAACGTGGTCGATGTAATGATCGAAGTCGATTCGATGAACGACGCCGTGAAAATGGCGCAACGTTTGGCTGAAAAAGGCGACAACGTATTGCTTTCACCGGCCTGCGCGAGTTTCGATTTGTTCGAGAATTACGAGGATAGAGGTAAGCAGTTCAAAAACGCGGTGCAGAATTTATAGGAGCCGGGAACCTGCTGTACGCTAAATGCATGGCATTCACCGAACACAAATAAAATAAAAGTCAAGTGAGGTAAATTTTTTACGCCGAACCACGGCGCAAAAAGATACCGCTGCCATCAGGGCTAGCGTTCACGGAAACAGGAACGCCAACATTCAAAATATATAATTCAACATTCAAAATAATAAAATGCTGCAGCTCATCAAAAACCTTAAAGGAGACAAAGTAATCTGGACCTTCGTGGCCCTGTTGGCTTTGTTTTCGTTTATGCCGGTTTTTAGCGCGAGCAGCAACCTGGCGTATATGGGACACGGAACCGGAAACACACTCGGGTATCTCGTGAAGCATTTTGCGCACATCTGCATCGGATTTATGATCATCTATTGGGTGCATAAAGTGCCTTACCATTATTTCCGCGCCATTTCCATAGTCGCTTTGCCGATTGTCTGGGTTTTGCTGGCGTATACTTTAATCAAAGGAACCGTGATTGCCGGAGCCAACGCGAGCCGCTGGATTCAGGTGCCGTTCATCGGAATCACCTTCCAGACTTCGACTTTAGCATTGATCGTTTTGATGGTTTTCGTGGCGCGTTATTTATCCAAAAAAAGAGAAATACCGATTACGTTCAAAAACTCATTATGGGAATTGTGGCTGCCGGTTTTTACCACCTTAGGATTCATCCTTCCGGCGAATTTTTCTACTGCAGCTTTGATGTTCTCAATGGTGTTGATGCTCGTATTCATCGGAAAGTATCCCCTAAAATATATCGGATTAATCATCGCGGCAGGAATCATGGCGCTCGCATTGTTCTTCCTTATGAGTAAAGCATTTCCTGATGCCAAATTTTTCAGCCGTGTCAAAACCTGGGAAAGCCGTATCGAAAGCTTTACCTCCAAAGACGAAAATAAAGATACTGATGACGAGCATTACCAAATCGAGAAAGCCAAAATCGCCATCGCATCCGGTGGAATCCAAGGTTTAGGACCGGGAAAAAGTGTCCAGAAAAACTTCTTACCGCAATCATCTTCCGATTTCATTTACGCCATCATCGTTGAAGAATACGGGCTTATTGGCGGACTGACCATTTTAGGACTTTACATGCTTTTGTTTTTCCGATTCATTGTCGCCGCGCACAAAGCGAATTCATTGTTCGGAAAACTCGTCGTTGTTGGCTTAGGATTTCCAATTGTGTTTCAGGCTTTAATCAATATGGCCGTTGCAGTCGAATTGCTTCCCGTCACCGGACAAACCTTACCGCTGATCAGTAGCGGAGGAAGCTCGATCTGGATGACCTGCATCGCGCTCGGAATCATCATCGGCGTGACCAAAAAGGAAGAAGAAATCGCCGCAGAACTCGACGAAAAACAACAACGCGAAGAAACACTCAAACGCATGATCGACGCCCAAATCGAACGCGAAGAACGCGCCGAAGCAGCATTACAAGAACAAGAAGCACTCGCTAAAACCGAAGGCTATTCGATAGTAGATAAAACCAACCCGATGAACGCCGTAATTGGCAAACCTTAGCACCTTTCAAAAGAAATGACTAAACTAAAATTCATACTAAGCGGCGGCGGCACCGGTGGACACATCTACCCGGCGATTGCTATTGCCAATGAATTGAAGTCGCGGTTTCCCGATGCAGAATTCCTGTTCGTAGGTGCTCGGGACAAAATGGAAATGCAGAAAGTGCCGCAAGCAGGCTACCAAATCATAGGTTTATGGATTGCTGGTTTGCAACGCAAAATCACCATAGATAACGCGATGTTTCCTATAAAACTGATGTCAAGCCTTATGAAATCTAGGGCAATCATCAAGCAATTCCAACCCGATGTCGTAATCGGTACCGGAGGATTTGTGAGCGGGCCTTTATTGCAGGCGGCCAATCGCGCAGGTGTTCCTACTGTAATACAAGAACAGAATTCCTATCCGGGAATTACGAACAAACTATTGGCTAAAAAAGCGAAATCCATTTGCGTCGCGTACGAAAATTTAGAACGCTTTTTCCCAAAAGATAAAATCCGTCTGACCGGAAATCCTGTTCGGCAAGATTTAATTGCGATTGATGAGAAAAGGATTGATGGCATCGCCTATTTCAAACTCAATGCGGCGAAGAAAACATTATTAGTGCTCGGCGGAAGTTTGGGTTCGAGAAGAATCAACCAACTCATCGCCAAAGAAATTGAATTTTTTGCGTCACAAGGCGTTCAAGTCATCTGGCAATGTGGGAAATTTTATATCGAGGAATACCAGCATTTCAATGAAAAAGAAAATGTGCAGGTGCTGGCCTTCATCGACAAAATGGATATGGTTTACGCTGCCGCAGATTTCGTGATTTCACGCGCCGGAGCTTCATCAGTTTCGGAATTATGTATTGTCGGGAAACCTGTGATTTTCATTCCATCGCCGAATGTTGCTGAAGACCACCAAACCAAAAACGCCAAAGCGATTGTTGACAAAAATGGCGCCTTACTGTTGAAAGAAACCGAACTCGACGAAAAATTCGAAACGGTTTTTACGCAGCTTTTGCAAAATGAAAACGAACAAATGACGTTATCCAAGAACATCAAAGCGCTTGCAAAACCAAACGCCACAAAAGATATCGTTGAAGAAATTATAAAATTAATCAAAACATAAAACGAGCAAACTCAGTTACTCAGTCGCTCAGCAACTCAAAATGAACCTGAACCAAATCCATAACGTCTATTTTATCGGCATCGGAGGCATCGGAATGAGTGCGTTGGCGCGTTATTTCAAAACCATTGGCAAAAAGGTGTCAGGTTACGACAAAACCGAAACCGAGCTCACGAAGGAATTGCAGGAAAGTGGGATCGCCATTCATTTTGAAGATGCCATCAGACTGATTCCAGAAGATTTTTACGTAGAAAATACGCTCGTGATTATTACGCCGGCGGTTCCCGTGACGCATTCCGAATGGAATTATTTCATCGAAAGGAATTACCAGATCAAAAAAAGATCGGAAGTGTTGGGCATCATAACCAAGGACACATTTTGTTTCGCCGTTGCAGGAACGCATGGTAAAACCACGACTTCAAGCATTCTCGGGCATATATTATTTCAAAGTGGTGTCGATGTGACGGCTTTTGTTGGCGGCATTGTTGAGAATTATGACTCCAATTTAATCGGCAACGGAAAAACAGTAACCGTGGTGGAAGCCGATGAATTCGACCGTTCGTTTTTGCATCTGCATCCTGATATCGCTTGCGTGACTTCGACCGATGCGGACCATCTTGATATTTATGGCGATAAAGCCTCGATTGAAGCTTCGTTTTTGGAATTTGCGGATAAAGTGCAAGATAAAACCAAACTGTTCGTGGCGAAAGGATTGGCTTTGAAAGGAATTACGGTTGCGGTGAATGATGATGCGCAATTCAAAGCATTTAACGTGCGGATTGAAAACAGCCAATACGTTTTTGATGTGCAGACGCCTACCGAAATATTGACCGACATTCGATTCAGCTTGCCGGGAACGCACAATTTGATGAATGCGCTCATGGCTTTGGCGATGGCGAAAACTTATGATGTATCCACAGATGATATTCGTAAAGCATTGGCTTCATTCAAGGGAATCCGTCGAAGATTTTCATTTCAGATTCAGAAAGACCATTTGGTGTTCATTGATGATTATGCGCACCATCCGACCGAAATCAATGCCGTGCATCAGGCGGTCCGAGAGTTATATCCTAATCAAAAAGTGCTCGCGATTTTTCAACCGCATTTGTTTAGCCGGACAAGGGATTTTGTTGAAGGATTTGCAGCGAGTTTATCGGCTTTTGACGAAGTGATTTTACTTGATATTTATCCGGCCAGAGAATTGCCGATGGAAGGCGTAACCTCACAATGGCTGTTGTCAAAAATGACGAATCCGAACGTGAAATTGGTTTCCAAAACGGATCTGATTCCGGAGATTTTAAAAAGCGACGCCACGGTCATAGTCACCATAGGCGCGGGCGATATTGGTGAATTGGTCAAACCGATTAAAAAAGCATTGTCATGAAATTTTTCAAATGGAGTAACATAAGATTGGTCCTGATGATTGCCTTGATGGCGTTTCTGTATTCGTTCACTTCGATGCGAAACGAGCACCGGAAATTGGCTAAATCAATGGTCGTTTTTACCGATGATTCGAACCCGTTCATCAAGCAGGAAACGGTTAATAAATTGTTAATAGAAAATAAAACGGATGCTTCAGCCATCCAAAAAGTTGATTTAGATTTGAACCAATTGGAAAAGTCTATCAACGCGAACCCAATGATTGAAAAATCTGAGGTTTTCGTGAGTATTGATGGGGTCTTAAAAGCCGTGGTCAAACAAAAAACGCCCATTGCGAGACTGTTCAACGAACAAGGGTCATTTTACATTGACTATCAAGGAAGTACAATGCCTTTGTCGGAAGAGTTTACCGCAAGAGTTCCAATTATTTCGGGGGAAATTAACAAAGTAAATCAGGACGAATTCAACAAATTATTGCGGTTTGTTTACGACGATGACTTTTTGAAAAAAAACATCATCGGAATACAAATCACGCCGACTGGCAGCTTAAAAATGTTGAACCGGAATTTCGATTACGAGATTGAATTCGGTAAAACGATCAATATCGAAAGGAAATTCAACAACTATAAAGCGTTTTATCAAAAAGCCGTTGTAGACAGTTCGCTATACAAATACAAAAAAATCAATCTGACGTTTACGCAACAGGTCGTGTGCTCTAAATAATAGATTATGGAAAAAGAAAATATCGCAGTAGGTCTTGACATTGGAACCACCAAAATCGTCGCCATGATCGGCAAGAAGAACGAGTATGGAAAGCTGGAAATTTTAGGCGTTGGGAAATCCAAAAGTCTTGGCGTGGCCCGTGGTGTCGTGAACAATATCACGCAGACCATCCATTCTATTCAGCAAGCCATTCTGGAAGCGGAAAACAATTCAGGCTATAAAATCAAAGACGTTGTTGTTGGTATTGCCGGGCAACACATTCGCAGCATCCAGCACAGCGATTACATCAGTCGTGCGAATGCCGAAGAAGTGATTGGTGGAAAAGACATCGATTTGCTGATCAACCAAGTACACAAACTGGCGATGCTTCCGGGTGAAGAAATCATTCACGTATTGCCACAGGAATTTAAAATCGACGGACAATCCGATATCAAAGAACCGATTGGTATGTACGGCGGGCGTTTGGAAAGCAGTTTCCACGTGGTTGTCGGACAAGCTTCTTCGATCAGAAATGTTGGGCGTTGCATCCAGAGTTCAGGCATTGAATTGTCAGGATTGACGTTGGAGCCTTTAGCTTCAGCCGACGCCGTTTTGAGCCAAGAGGAAAAAGAAGCCGGAGTTGCCCTTATCGATATCGGTGGAGGAACAACAGATTTAGCGATTTTTAAAGACGGCATCATCCGCCACACGGCAGTAATTCCTTTCGGAGGAAACGTGATTACGGACGATATCAAAGAAGGTTGCTCGATCATTGAAAAGCAAGCGGAATTATTGAAAATTAAATTCGGGTCTGCATGGCCTGGTGAAAATAAAGACAACGAGATCGTCTCCATCCCGGGATTGCGCGGAAGAGAACCAAAGGAAATATCCTTGAAAAACCTTTCGAAAATCATCCACGCGCGCGTTGTTGAAATTATCGAACAGGTTTTTGCAGAAATCAAAGCTTACGGTCACGAAGATCCGCGCAAGAAATTGATTGCAGGAATCGTTTTAACCGGAGGCGGCGCAAATTTGAAACATATCAAACAACTCGTTGAATACATCACCGGAATGGATACAAGAATCGGTTATCCTAACGAGCATTTGGCCGGAAACTCCGATGAAGAAATCTCCAGCCCGTTATACGCTACAGCGGTTGGTTTGGTGATGAACAGCATCGAAAACAAAACGCAAAGCGCGGTCAGAAAAGAAACGACTGTGGTTCCGGAAAAAGTGACTTTCAAACAGGAAAGGACTTTCGAACCTTTCGACATTCCGAAACCGGAAGCCGAAGTGGTTTTTGAAAAAGCCGAAGCACCGAAAGAAGAGGTACAAGCGGTGGTTGAAGAAGTGGTGTTCAAACCCGAATCGACCGAAACAAAAATCCGACGTTCGTTTTTTGACAAATATGTCGACAAGATTAAGGAATTTTTAGACAACGCAGAGTAAGGCCCCGACTAAACAAGCATAAAAGAATAAGAATATCAAAAACCAAAAATTATGACAAGCAACTCAGATTTTGGAAACATTTCGTTCGATTTACCTAAAAATCAATCCAACGTCATCAAAGTAATTGGAGTAGGCGGTGGCGGAAGCAATGCCATCAATCACATGTTCAAGCAAGGCATCAAAGGCGTAGATTTTATCGTCTGCAACACCGATTCTCAAGCTTTGCAGAACAGTTCCGTTCCCAACAAAATTCAATTGGGCGTGCATCTTACCGAAGGACTTGGCGCTGGCGCTAATCCTGAAGTCGGACAGCAATCCGCAATCGAAAGCATCGCTGACATCGAAAAGATGCTCGATACCAATACCAAAATGGTGTTTATCACTGCAGGTATGGGTGGTGGAACAGGAACAGGTGCGGCTCCGGTAATCGCTCAGTTGGCGAAAGAAAGAGATATTCTAACAGTTGGTATCGTGACGATTCCGTTCCAGTTTGAAGGGAAAGTTCGTTCGGATCAGGCTTTACTTGGTGTAGAAAAACTACGCAAGCAAGTCGATTCTTTGATTGTCATCAACAATAATAAATTAAGAGAAGTTTACGGCAATTTAGGTTTTAAAGCCGGTTTCTCTAAAGCTGATGAAGTGTTGGCGACCGCTTCCCGTGGTATCGCTGAAGTCATCACACACCACTACACGCAAAACATCGATTTAAAAGATGCGAAAACGGTATTGTCAAACAGCGGAACGGCCATTATGGGTTCGGCTACCGCCATCGGCGACAACCGTGCTAAAGAAGCCATCATTGCTGCTTTAGATTCGCCGCTTTTGAATGACAATAAAATCACCGGAGCCAAAAACGTATTGTTGCTTATCGTTTCTGGAACCAACGAAATCACGATTGACGAAATCGGGGAAATCAACGATCACATCCAGACTGAAGCGGGCTTCAACGCCAACATCATTATGGGAGTTGGTGAAGATGAAACCCTTGGAGATTCTATTGCGGTGACAATTATCGCTACCGGATTTAACGTAGAACAACAAAACGAAATCGTCAATACAGAACCTAAAAAAATCATCCATTCTTTAGATGGCGAGCATAAATTAGAGCACGATCTGACCAACAAAGCGATTCCTTCTTTCCAATTGGATAAAGAAATTGAAACGCCGGCCGCAGTTCATGAAGAAGAAAAAATCGTTTTTGAATTGATTGAAGACGAAGCGCCTCTAGCGGAAGAAACCGTTCAGGAACCAGTCATGATCGACAACAATGAATTGATCGCGATGACCGAATTCATCAAAAGTTTGGATGTGACTTTCGAAATCGTTTCACCTGAAAAACCACTTGATTTTGAAATCTCAAAACCGGTGGTTGCCGATGTGAAAGAAATTAAAGTGTTCGATCACACCGAAGTGAAAGAAGAGCAAGTGACGTTCAGTTTCGATTTGCCAATTAGTAAAACTGAAGAAGCGCCAGTTGTTGATGAAAACAAAATTCTTTTCGAACTCACCAGCGAAACCAAAGATATTATCGTAAACCAAGCGGTACAAGTCGTTCCGATGACCGAACTCAATGAAAACGGCATCATTAAATATTCGCTTGAAGAATATATGGAACTCGAAAATGAGCTTCTAAACTCAAAACCGGTTGAAAATGTTGCCGCGGAACCTATCGCTCCGGAACTTGACATCACGATGAAGAAAGTCGATGAAGTTTCTAATTTCTCGGCAGCTTTCGAAGATGTTTCGCCAATGGAAATGTCGATCGAAGATTCGTTGAAAGTAAGAGCAGACGAAAGAAGACGAAAGTTGAAAGAGTTCAATTATAAATTCCACAACAATCCGTCGCGTATGGAAGAGTTCGAGAAAGAACCGGCCTACAAAAGATTGGGAATCGATATTTCGACCAATCCAAATGACAATTCCGCATCGCGTACGTCACTAGGAACCGACAGCAACGACGACATTCAGTTGCGTTCGAACAATTCCTTCCTTCACGACAACGTCGATTAAGCAGATATCACCCAAATCCTAGTAAATAACCCGAAAATCCCCTCGAATTTTCGGGTTATTTTGTTTGTAAAAGATAAGCAAACCTCTTGAAATTTTTGTAGTTTTGTCGGGCCTTCATCCGGCTGTTCACTAAATCTTTCCTGCCGAACCCCGGCAGCAAAGGATACCGTTGCCATCCGGGGCAAGCAACAGAGGCACCATTACGAATATTAAACACACACACTTATGAGTTTATCAGCACAAATCATGGAACACATCAAAGATGCCATGAGAGCCAAAGATACTGTAGCGCTTGAAGCGTTGCGATCCATCAAATCAGAATTGCTTTTAGCACAAACCGCAAGTGGTTCAAAAGAAGAAATCACCGAAGACGAAGAAATTAAATTGCTTCAGCGACTCGTAAAAACCCGTAAGGAAAGTGCCAAAATCTATACCGAACAAAACCGTCCGGACCTTGCAGAACCAGAATTGGCACAAGTTGCAGTAATCGAAAAATTTCTTCCCGCACAACTAAGCGAAGCAGAAGTAGAAACTGTAGTGGCTAAAATTATCGCAGAAACCGGAGCATCCGGAATCGCTTCCATGGGAAAAGTTATGGGATTGGCTACGGCACAGTTGGGCGGTACAGCAGAAGGAAAAACCATTTCTGCCATCGTGAAGAAATTATTAGTATAAATAGGATTAATAGGCTGTCTTATGATCTTGAAATCTTACAGTCTCACAATCTAAAAATGGCCTCGTAGTTCAACTGGATAGAATATCAGATTTCGGCTCTGATGGTTGGGGGTTCGAACCCCTCCGAGGTCACGAATGAAAACTTAAAAAGAGAAAAAACGTCCAAGCTCGCTTGAGTGTTTTTTCTCTTTTTAAGTTTTATCAAAGCGGAGCTTTGAGGGTAAGACGGAGTCAACCCCTCCGAGGTCACAAAAGACATCATGGTTGATTTACATAACCTTTTGTGATGTCTTTTTACTTTTTCATTACATTTGAAAATCAATTACAAATCCAGACCAACTAAATCAGTATTCATGAAAAAGCAATTACTCCTTTTATTTTTGTTGCTGTCCAACGCTTTCATGGCAAGCGCAGGAACCAATCCGCCCGGTGGAACAATATTTTATGTTTCTCCGGTATGCCAAACTTCGCCGACGCAAAGTGTTATTACAAACGGATTAACGCCAGGGGGAACATTTAGCGCGTTTCCCGGAGGATTGACAATCGATAGCATTAACGGTAATATATTTCCTTCACAAAGTGATTCCGGAAATTATATGGTTACGTACACGATTCCTTCATCAGGAGTAGATCCGGCATTTGTCACTACAACAAATGTGATTATTGTGCCGACCATGGTGCCTCAATTTGGCTTTACAACCACAACCATTTGTGCAGGTTCGGTCGGGCCGACCCTGCCTGCAACTTCGTTCAACGGAATTACAGGCACATGGTTACCTCCTGTGATAGACCTTACGGTTAGCAGCGCTTATGTTTTCATACCCAATCCGGGACAATGTGCTGAGCAGACCACAATATATGTTGCGGTAGTGGCACTTCCGACAGCGATGATTTCAGCATCGGGCGACAACGTAATTTTTATTGGCACGCCAAATGCTACTGTCACTTATATATACAATGGTGAGTCATTCCAAACCATCACGCTTGACAGTGCAGGAACTGCTTCGATTTCGCTGCCGCCGAACTCAGGCCCTACAACGATTTGTTTGGTTAGTGCAGCATCAAATGGTATTCTGAATTGTACAGCTTCTTTGGTGGGTTGCGCCACAGTCCTGGCCAACAGCCAATTTGATTTTAGCGATTTAACATATAGCCCAAATCCGGTAGCGGATATGTTAGATGTAGCATCAAAAGATATGATCAAAGACGTGACAGTCTTCAATATCATGGGCCAAAAAATACTACAGCAGCATTTTGACAGCCTTGATGTGAGGGTGCCACTAGGTCAACTCAAAGCAGGAAACTATTTTGTCAAACTGGAATCAGACAATAAAGCACAAGTGATTAAAGTCATTAAGGAATAAGTTAATTCGAGGCCAGCCTTTTATCAGCAATGGTTTGGGTAGGATTTACGGCTTTGAAAACATAATTTCCCGCCACCAATATCAGCGCCGGCAGCCAAGAGTTGTGCGGCGTTTTTGTTGGTGACACCGCCATCGACTTCAATGATTGTGGAAGCGTTTTTTCTAGCCATTAAATCTTTTAGTTTTTCAATCTTATTTTTACGAAAAGTTAGATTTCAAACTAATTTATTTACATTTGGTTTCGACTAAAAACCAATACCTTATGAAAATAAAATTACTCCTCAGTTTCCTTTTGATCAATGTGTTCCTTTTGGCGAATGCAGCAACACCACCCGATGCTACGATTTATTATAATTCTCCGGTATGTAGCGCTTCAGGATTAATTACTGTAGTTTTCTCTGGAACTACTGGAGGAACTTTTAGTGCGAGTTCTGCGGGTTTGTCGATAAATCCAGTTACAGGCACGATTGACCCCCAAACAAGTTTGCCGGGAAGCTATGAGGTTTCTTATAGCATTCCGCCAGATATGGTTAATCCTGCGTTTGTAACCACTACACCGTTTATAATTGTCGCAGAGCCTTATCCGGGCATTAACGGAACAATTTCAATTTGCGAGGACAATGTGGCGCCAATATATTTACCAAGTATAATAGCTGTTCAGAATTCTGTTGGTACATGGACAAGGTTTTCAGGAACCGGAGGGACTTTCGACGCTGCTACAGGTACTTTTACACCAGGTATTGGAGCCACGACAAGCCAATTTGTGTATACTGTTGGTTCGGGAGGGCCTTGTATGGCGATGACTAGTATGGCTACAGTCGTAATTAATCCTGTTGTGTATCCGACTTTTGTACCAATAGCTCCAATTTGCCAGGGCGACACGCCTCCTGCATTGCCTGCAGTTTCTGCAAATGGAATCTCGGGAACATGGAATCCTTCAGCAATCAGTACTCTAATCCCGGCCACTACTACCTATACTTTTACACCTAATTCTGGGGGGTGTGGCCTTTCGCAGAACCTTGCCGTTACAGTTACGCTGCAGATAGTGCCGACATTCTCCTTTTCCTCTGCTACGATATGTTCGGGAAATGTACCTGTTTTGCCTTCGGTATCAACCAACGGAGTTACAGGAACGTGGTCTCCATCTACAGTAACCGCAACAGGAACTTATGTGTTTACACCTGATGCCGGCCAATGTGCCACAACAACAACGGTTGCACTTGTGGTAAGTCCGGCACCTTACGCCACGATAACCGGAAATACAACGATTTGTCAGGGAACTTCGGCTACAGTCACTTTTGCGGGTATGCCAAATTCGGTAGTAAGTTATACTACTGATTCGGGCCCTCTTCAAAGCATTGTCTTAAATGCTACCGGAACGGCAATAATCACTACTCCGCCATTAAACGCTAATTCGATGATATGTTTGGTTAGCGCCAGTTCACCGGGGAATTGTACGACTGCTATAACAGGTTGCGCTATTATTAACGTTGTGGCCAATGTTGTGATACCACCGATGCCGAATGTTACGGCATGCGGACAGTATATATTGCCTGCACTTCAGATAGGAAATTATTATACTGCACCGAATGGTGGCGGAACGATGCTCTATGCTGGAGATGTTATCACGAATACACAAGTTATTTATGTGTATTTTCCGGGTATATGTAGCTCCAATGAGGAATCTTTTGTAGTGGTGATTCTTCCTATGGTCAATCCGACGATTTCAACGGTAGACAATATCAATTATATTATTGTAGAAGACAATCAAATCCTTCAGGCCTTACAGCTCAATACCGAAGTTCAAACTGGTAATTATTCATACCAATGGATAGAATCTCAAAATGATATTATTGGAGCCAATAGCCCATCTTATACCGTCAACAATCTTCTTAATGGAGGATTGCATCACTATTCCGTTCGAGTTACCAATAACGACACCAACTGTGTTTCGCAATCTCCCGCATTTCAGGTGTTTGAAATTCCGGTTCCGGCACCGGTTGGCGATTCTAATCAAACATTTACGTTAGGCCAGACTTTGGCAGATGTGATTGTTTCAGGACAGAATATCCAATGGTATGACGTGTTCAACAGGAATGCGACTTCGAACCCGTTGCCATTGAATACGCCTTTAGTGGCAGGCGTTACTTATTATGCGACACAAACGATTAACGGACATGAAAGCGCATCGGCTTTTGAAATTACGATACAGTTTTTAGCGAATGATTCTTTTGCTTTTAAAGATTTAAAGTTCAGCCCGAATCCTGTTCAGGATGTGTTGTATATCCAGTCAAAAGATTTGATTCAGGATGTTTCTGTATTCAACATTATGGGGCAAAAAGTATTGCAACAAAATTTTGATAGCCTTGATTTGAGGTTGCCACTTGGTCAACTTAAAACAGGGAACTATTTTATAAAACTGGAATCTGACAATAAATCCCAAGTGATTAAAGTCATTAAGGAATATTAATTCGAGGTCAATCTTTTCAGATCAGCGATGGTTTGGGCAGGATTATCGGCTTTAAAAACAAAATTCCCAGCAACCAATACATCAGCGCCGGCAGCCACGAGTTGTGCGGCGTTTTTGTTGGTGACACCGCCGTCGACTTCAATCATTGTGGAAGCGTTTTTTCGGGTAATCATTGCTTTGAGTTTTTCTATTTTAGCGTAGCTGTTCTCGATGAACGATTGTCCGCCAAAACCTGGATTGACACTCATGATACAGACCAAGTCAATATCATTGATGGTATCTTCGAGCAAATCTACGTTCGTATGCGGGTTTAAAACTACTCCGGCTTTCATGCCTTCCGCTTTTATCGCTTGTAAGGTTCTATGAAGGTGATTGCAAGCTTCGTAATGTACGCTGAGTATATTGGCGCCCAAATCTGCAAAAGTCTTGATATAACGGTCCGGATCGACAATCATCAGATGCACGTCGATGGTTTTTTTGGCGTGTTTGGTGATGGCCTCTAAAACAGGCATGCCGAAAGAGATATTCGGAACGAAAACGCCATCCATGATATCGATGTGGAACCAGTCGGCTTGGGAATGGTTGATCATTTCGATGTCGCGTTGTAAGTTGGCGAAATCGGCGGCTAGGATGGAAGGGGCGATGATGGTGTTCTTCATGGTGTAGTTGTGTTTGTGCAAAAATAGTTTTTTTTACCGCAAAGACGCAAAGTTTTTCGCAAAGGTCGCTAATGGAAAATGGAGCTGCGTGAGATTTGATATTAAGAGGAGCAAGCCCAGTGGGCTTCAGGTAGATTAAAAGTATTATACAAAACTGTAAGTTCAATCTATGGATTATTGCGTGAGGGCTTGCAGCAATGTCTGAGCTCTTTTTGCGCTAGTATTACGCTGTTTGATTTACGTTATATTGATAGCGCAAAAAAGCGAGTGCAAAAGCCCGACCCTTGTGGTCACGCCCAAATATATAAAAAACAAAACTCCGGATACCCGAGCCTTTTGGCGAACTGACGGGAGTTTTGTTTCGAGAGAAAAAAACAAAACTCTGGACACCCGAGCACATTGTGCGAACTGACCGGAGTTTTGTTTCGAGAGAAAAAAACAAAACTCCGGTAATCAGCCGGAGTTTCAATCATCAATCAAAAAACGAACAGTTAATCAGACTGTTGTTACTTTTATAATTACCCTAAATAGGTTTTTAATATTTTACTTCTTGAGGTGTGTTTCAACCTGCGGATTGCTTTTTCTTTAATCTGACGAACACGTTCACGCGTTAAATCAAAAGTCTCACCAATTTCTTCAAGGGTCATCGGGTGTTGGTCGCCCAATCCGAAGTACAAACGTACGACATCGGCTTCTCTTGGCGTTAAGGTTTCTAAAGAACGTTCAATTTCGGTACGCAATGACTCATGAATCAGTTCTCTATCAGGATTCGGCGATTCTCCGGAACGCAATACGTCGTAAAGATTCGAATCTTCTCCTTCTACCAGCGGCGCATCCATTGATAAGTGGCGGCCAGAGTTTTTCATGCTTTCTTTTACGTCATTGACGGTCATGTCCAATTCCTTGGCAATTTCCTCCGCAGATGGCGGGCGCTCGTTAGATTGCTCCAACAAAGCATACATTTTATTGATTTTATTAATCGAACCAATTTTGTTCAAAGGCAAACGAACGATACGGGATTGTTCTGCCAAAGCTTGCAAAATCGACTGGCGGATCCACCAAACCGCGTAAGAAATGAATTTGAAACCACGCGTTTCATCAAAACGTTGTGCTGCTTTGATCAAACCTAAGTTTCCTTCATTAATTAAATCGGGAAGTGTCAACCCTTGATTTTGATATTGTTTCGCTACGGAAACCACAAAACGTAAATTGGCTTTTGTAAGTTTCTCTAAGGCTCTTTGATCACCGGCTTTGATTTTCTGTGCTAATTCTACTTCTTCGTCAGCGGTAATCAAATCAACTTTTCCAATTTCCTGTAAATACTTGTCTAAAGATGCCGTTTCACGGTTGGTTACCTGCTTGGTGATTTTAAGTTGTCTCATGTTTTTTTATACTTCTTTTTTATAGCGTACAAAGCTTCTACGGCATTGGGTGGGATAAAGTTACAAAAGCATTGAAATTTTATTTTTTATGTGGGCATTTCCCTACGGGTCGGGCTGTTCGCACTCGCTTTTTTGCGCCACCTGAGCCTTGGCGAACTGACGAAGTAAACGACCGCGCAAAAAGAGCTCAGACAATGCTTCCATCCCTAATGCGGGCGCTTAATATAAATTGAAAACCCAGCTCCTATGAGAAACTGGGTTTGTATGTCTTTATTTTAAAAGAAATTATAAAGTTCTGGTTCCGGTCCAGGTTCCTGAGCCATCTTGCGGATTTGTATTTTGCCATTCGCCGCTCACGTTATTTCCTGAAAGCGTTCCGCCGAAACTGCCCCCTTCATAAGATCCTTCAATTCCGTTGGTTTGAAGATTTAGACTTCCTGTCAGGAAAACTGCTTCGCTTTCTGCTACGTTAGGTCGCGTCAAGCCGTAAATATAAGTATCTATGATGACCATATTGAATGTGCCTTGATCGGTACCTGTATAAGTACCTTCATAGCATTTCACCAAATCTGAAGAATATTCTTTTACAATGTTGAAAGTAGCACCAAGATGTCCCGGAATATTTGAACTGACCACAGAAATGTCACTTCCATCAGCCGATACATCGACTGTGAAAGACATGTCGTCGCTTGTAAATACCAATCCATCTATTGCCTGATTTAGGGCAACTTGTACGGTAGTGGTGAAATTATAGGTAACGCCGTCAATGACCAATCTTGCATTGATATTTCCGTCATTCATAATGTTGATGAAAACGGTGCCTGAAGAGCCAATAAACACGCCTTTGTAGATTCCGAAATTACTGCTGTCATATTCTTGTTTTGCTGAAGATACGGTTGCTAAGCTAGGCGCGTCATCCGATGAACTGTCGCTAGAGCAACCAATACAAAAAATTCCGATTAATAATAAAGTAAATAGTTTTTTCATAGTTTGATAAGGTTATATTAGTGAGATAATAAAGATAGAAATTTATGCAGTTTTTTCCTGCCAGTTTTAGTTAAAATCGATGAAAGCAAATTATAATCGTCAAAAGTCATTAAAACAAAAACCCACATTTCATAAGTAGAAATGTGGGTTTTCTTATATCAGATTAAAAGATTACTCTTTTCTGTCTTGTCTCGGACCTCGATCGTCGCGTCTTTCAGGGCGTGGACCACGGTCTTCTCTCGGAGCATTTTCATCTCTTGGAGGTCTTGGCATCAGCGCTTTTCTTGACACTTTTTCTTTTCTGGTTTTAGGATCAATGCCAAGGTATTTCACTTGGAAAACATCGCCCATGTTCACGACGTCGGTTACGTTTTCAGTTCGCGCCCAGTCTAATTCAGATACGTGAAGCAATACTTCGTTTCCTGGGGCTTCTGTATATTCTACAACGGCACCGAAATCAAGTAATTTAATTACTTTCACTTCGTAGGATTCACCAACAGTTGGTTTGAAAATAATCGAGTCGATTTTAGCCAATACTGCTGCAATTCCAGTAGGATCTGTTCCAAGGATTTCAACAACACCTTGTTCGTCAACTTCATTAATCACGATAGTCGTTCCTGTAGCTTTTTGTAATTCTTGGATTACTTTTCCACCAGGTCCGATTAAGGCACCAATGAAAGCGCCAGGAATGGTTCTCATGATGATTTTCGGGGCATGATCTTTCACGTCTGTTCTCGGCGTAGCCAAAGTTTCAACAAGTTTACCAAGGATGTGCAAACGTCCTTCACGAGCTTGAGCCAAAGCCTGCTCCATGATTTCGTATTTCAATCCGTCAATTTTGATGTCCATTTGACAAGCGGTGATTCCTTCTGAAGTTCCGGTTACTTTGAAATCCATATCACCTAAGTGATCTTCATCACCTAAGATATCAGACAATACAGCGAAACGTTCTCCGTCCGTAATCAATCCCATGGCGATTCCAGAAACTGGACGAATCATTTGAACACCTGCGTCCATCAAAGCCAATGTTCCGGCACAAACTGTAGCCATCGAAGACGACCCGTTAGATTCCAATACTTCAGAAACAACTCTGATGGTGTATGGGTTTTCAGCAGGAATCATATTTTTTAACGCACGTTGTGCCAAGTTTCCGTGACCCACTTCACGTCGAGAAGTTCCTCTCAACGGACGCGCTTCTCCTGTAGAAAATGGTGGGAAATTATAGTGTAAATAGAATTTTTCTTCTCCTTGTTCTGATGGTGAATCAATTTGGTTGGCTTCTCTGGATGTTCCTAAAGTGGCCGTTGCCAAAGCCTGAGTTTCACCTCTTGTAAACAATGCAGAACCGTGAACTGATGGCAAATAATCTACTTCACACCAGATTGGGCGGATTTCAGTAGTTTTTCTTCCATCGAGACGTGTTCCTAAATCTAGGGTTACGTTACGAACGGCTTCTTTATTGACATCTTTAAAATATTTAGAAACCAGATCGCCGTTTTCTGTCAATTCTTCTTCGGTAAACAAAGCCTTTACTTCTTCTTTAACCGCATCGAATGAAGCCGAACGTTCGTGTTTAGCCGAACCTTTGCTTGCAATCGCGTAAATTTTATCATAAGCCGCAGTTCTTACTTTAGCGTAAATGGCGTCATCTGATTTTTCCTGCTCATACTCACGTACTTCTTTTTTTCCAAAAGCTGCTGCCAATCTTTCTTGTGCTGCAATTTGGACTTTAATATGTTCGTGAGCAAATTTGATGGCTTCTACCATTTCTGCTTCTGAAATTTCTTTCATTTCACCTTCTACCATGGCGATAGAATCGGTTGAAGCTCCAATCATCATGTCAATATCAGACAATTCTAATTGGGCACGACTTGGGTTGATGATGAATTTACCATCAATTCGTCCGACTCTTGCTTCAGAAATCAAAGTTTCAAAAGGAATGTCAGACAAAGCAAGTGCCGCCGAAGCTGCCAATCCTGCCAATGCATCCGGCATCACTTCATCGTCATGCGACATCAACTGGATCATCACCTGTACTTCTGCATGATAGTCACTTGGGAAAAGTGGACGCAAAACACGGTCAACCAATCTCATGGTCAATACTTCATTGTCGCTCGGACGTGCTTCTCTTTTGAAGAAACCGCCTGGGAAACGCCCTGCTGCTGCAAATTTTTCGCGATAATCTACCGTTAATGGTAAAAAGTCGATGCCTGGACTTGCTTTTCTTGCGGATACTACTGTTCCTAGAATAACAGTTTTTCCAATTCTTACTACTACAGAACCGTCGGCTTGTTTTGCTAAACGTCCTGTCTCGATTGTGATGCTTCTGCCATCACCTAAATCGATTGTTTCTACAAATAATTGTGGAATCATAAATTTTCCTTTTTTAATTTTACATTGGTTCTCTGCCTGTCGACAGAACAGTTGTGTTGTTGTAGTTGTTGTTGTGTACCCAATGAAAAACCAAACTTTTTCTGCAAAAATCTATAAAAAAAAAGAGGCGCGTGAGCACCTCTTTCTGGAAATATTATTTTCTAATATTCAATTCTTTAATGATCTCACGGTATCTGTTGATTTCTGTTTTCTTCAAGTAATCCAACAAAGATCTTCTTTTACCTACCAATTTCACTAGCGAACGCTCAGTGTTGTAATCGTGACGATTCTTTTTCAAGTGCTCGGTCAAGTGGTTGATTCTAAATGTGAACAAAGCAATCTGGCTTTCTGATTTTCCAGTGTTTGTCGCGCTTCCTCCGTGTTTAGCGAAGAGTTCAGCTTTTACTTCTGATGTTAAGTACATGCTAATATTATTTAAATGATTATTATGTATGAATGGAGACACTCTCAATTCGTGCGCAAAGGTAACTTTATTTTTTAATTGAACAAGTTTTTGAATTTGTTTATTTTGAAAGTGCTGTTTGAACGATTGCCTAGCCCTGATTACCTCACCTAACTTTTATTTTTATTGGAGTTCGGTGAATGCTGCGCATTTGTAGCGATATCCTTTTGCGCCGGTGTTCGGCGTGAAAGATGTAGCGGATAGCAGGTTCCCGGCTCCTGAAACGGATTATTCTTTTATAAACTTACCCGTCCAATGGCCTTTGTCAGTTTCTAACAACACTTGATAAACGCCTTTACTGAATGCTGAAACATCCACGTTTTGATAGTTTGCCGCAGTGCTGAATACCGATTGCCCTAACATATTGGTGATGCTGTATTTCACGATTTCAAAAGTTTGGTTGTCGGGCAGTTTTAGATTCAAAATAGCATGGGTCGGATTTGGATACAAAGCGATCTTGCTAAATGCATATTCGTCAAGGCCTAAATTTGGGCTCGTTACAAAAATTTTAAACGAAGGTGTTACAGGATAACCGCTTTCTCCAAATACCCGGATAAAATAAGTTTCCCCTGCGACATAATTCTGTAACGTCAATGCGCCATGAGCCTGAATGTTTTGAGCACTAATGCAACCGATCTCGATATTCGAGCAACCCTCTTGATAAATGGCCAACCCGGCATATAAATTTTCAATCCAAGGCAGCGATACAGTCATTGTACTGTTGTTGGCTACGAACTTATACCAAACGTCGCCCGATGCATAGTTGTTGCTGGTACAGCTTGGAATCGAACCTGTAAGGGTAGCGGAATTCAACGTGCCATTCGTTTCGTTGACTATAGTATTGGCTGTTAAAAGTGTTGCGTTTTCGCAGGAGTCATTCGTCGGTATTTGAAATTCCTGAACGCAAATCTCAAAATTCGAAGCTGATGTGCTATTGTTCACATTCAAAACCCGGATCCAATATTTTTCACCCACGGCAAAGTCTGTCATGATCGATTGCTCAGACAATCCTGCTGTTTGGGCATTAATGCAAACTATTGGATAATAACCCATGCTATTGGCGCTAAAAATCTCCAATCCGAGATCTAAACCATTTTCGGGCGATGTAAGGATTTGCGTCAGCGGCGTCGTGGCGGTAAATGCGTACCAGACATCTTGTAATGCACCTTCATTGCAATACGAAGGTAAGTTGCACAGGCTTGATCCGTTGAATGTTCCGGTGATGGAATTGCACGAAGCACTTGGCGTTAATACGGTTGCGGTTTTTGAAGCATCATTAACTGGCGAAACGGACTCTTGGACAAAAATTTCAAATGGAACCATAGGTGTAGCGGCATTCAAATGGAAAATCCTGACAAAATAAGTTTCCCCAACTATGAAATTATTCTGAGTGAATCTTTCGATAGCATTGACAGGATTAGCATTGATGCACCCCAGACTTGTGCCGGAACAACTTCCGGTTTTAATTTCCATGCCTAAATCAATCGCGCTGTTTGCGGGTAATAGGATTGACATCGTAGGATTGGTCGCTACAAACTGATACCAAACATCTTGGCTTGCGGCTTCATTACAGACAGAAATATTATCTAAAGTCGCACCGGTAAATGTTCCTGTCGTTGTTGAACAGGCATTGCCCGGAATTAAAAGGGTAGCATTGGAGCACACATCATTATCAGGTGCAGGATAATCGATGATGGAGATATTGAACCCGAAATTATTCGTCGCGCTACTGTTATTGAAAACCCTGATGTAATAAGTTTGACCGACAACATAATGGTTGTAAGCAAATCCATCAAACGTGATTTGCGGATTGTTGACGACGCAGCCTATCGTATTTCCTGAGCAACTTCCCTCAAAAACCTGAAGACCATAATCTCCTGCGCTGTAGGCATCTAAATTGATTTTAAGCAAAGTATTCGTAGCCACAAAAGAATACCAGATATCCTGCGTAGTGTCTGTTGCGCAACTTGGTGTTGAAGAACTTGTTGACGAATTGTATAAAGAGCCATACTGAGCAGTCCATGTAGCGGCCGGTGTTAAAAGAATCGCATTGGAGCATAAATCATTACTTGGCGGCGCGGTATACGTAACACAGAGTTGGAATCCGTACCCTATAAAATTACTGTTGTTGCACAAAACTCTGATGTAATAGGTTTGCCCAACAATAAAATTGGAATAGGTGATTTCTTCATAGGCCGATGAGGCGCTGGCATTGGCGCAGGCAACAGGTTGTCCGTTACAGTCCTGATAGATTTCTATTGATTGATCGAGTCCGTATTCCCAACCGGCTTGGTAAAGATTTATGGTCATTCCCGGTGTGACGGCAACGAATTTATACCATAAATCCTGATTGGCCAGTGGCGCGCAACTCGAAGCCGGACCATTCAACGTAGCACCAGTCAGAGAACCCATAATGGGATTGCAGAACGTATCGGGGGTAATCGTGGTCGCATTGCTGCATAAGTCGTTAGCCGGCGGCGGATAACTTACCACACAAATGTTAAAATCAGAATAAGTCGTTAAAGTAGTATTTGAATTAAATACCCTTACATAGTAAGTTTGACCAACAGTGAGCATAGGAAGCGGACTGTCTGCTGTGGGATTGCTGCAAAAGATACTGGTGCCTGAACATGAATTCTGGAACACTTCATAGCCTAAATTAAAATCGGTAACCCAAGAATACAAAGTGATATTTGTCAGCGGGGAAGTGGCTACAAACTGATACCAAACATCACCCATAATCGTGCTCGCACAACTCGGAGCGGAAGTGCTGACCGTAGCGCCGTTCATGGTTCCTGCAACGTATTCACCGCAATAACTCATACTCGGGGTTAAAGTGATGGCCTGGGCACACAAATCGTTGGCCTGTGGCATATATTCTTTGACGACAATATTAAATGTTGACGGAACAGTTGCATTGCTTGCATTAAAAACCCTTACAAAATACGTTTGCCCAACGACAAAATTATTGAGCGTAATTTCCCCATAATTATAATATTGAAAAGGATCATAATCCGAATTGATGCATCCGAGAACCAATCCGTTACAGCTTCCCTGGAAGATTTGCATTCCGATATCAACGAACCCGGCTTGGCTCAGAATCACAGACATAGTCGTAGTGGTAGCCTGAAATTGATACCAAACATCCTGCGATGCATTTGTGCCGCAACTTGGAACTGCTGTACTGATTGTAGAAAAATTGAAAAAGCCCTGAGTGGTTGTAGTAATGTCAGTAGTTGGTTGTAGCACAGCAGCATTAGCACACAAGTCATTAGCCGGAGGCGAATTATTGGTAATGCATATCTGGAACGAACCGTTTTGAACACCGCCTAAATTTAAAACCCTGATAAAATAAGTTTGCCCTACGGTATAATTCGAATAAGTGAAAATCTCTCCGCTGCTAATGGGACTTGCATTGACACAAGCAATCGAAGTTCCGGCAGGACTTCCTTCGAAAATTTGCATGCCGTGATTCAAGCCCGCCACAGTGTCTAAAAAAATGCTCATTCCCGGTGTTGTGGGAACAAATTTATACCATACATCCAGATACGGATTCGCAATGCACGAAGCAGGAGTACTGCTTAAGGAAGCATGGTAAAAACTACCCGTTTTGCATGCCGATGGGTTGGGTGTGATAAGCTCCGCATTCGATGCAAGGTCGTTCGGAGGAAAATAATCATACCAAACCGTCAGTGCAAAAGTTCCCGTGGAAATGCTACTGCTGGCATTAAGCACTCTAATATAATAGGTGTGATTTATAACAAAATTAGTCTCGCGATATTGCTCCGGATAACCTCCCGGTGCATTGTTGACACACACTATTGGAGTGCCATCGCAACTGCCATCGTATATTTCTAAAGCGATGTCTAAACCGGAATAATTGTTGGCGTAAGCCGTGATTAAATTGCTGACATGATCTGCTCTAAACTTGACCCAAACGTCTTGTGAAGCATTGGGCGCACAATTGACAGAGGGATTGCTCAGTGTGGCTCCATGAAAAGTGCCATAATAAGGCGCACAGACCCCGCTGCATGGTTCTTCGACATCGGCAGTTTCACACAAATCATTCGCAGGAGGCGGCGGTTGCAAAACACTGATTTCGAAATCATAGTCAGATGGAGTGCTAAGCCCAGAATTAAAGACTCTTATAAAGTAAGTGTTTCCTATGATAAAATTATTAGAAGCAAAGTCATCGGATTGGTTGGCTTGCAAATTCACACAACCCATGCTCGCCCCGGAACAACTGTTTTCAAACACCTGAATTCCGTAATTCGGATTGTAGGATTGCATAGAAACGGTCATGAGCGTTGCCGTGGCGACAAACTGATACCAAACATCACGCGAAGCGTTAGGCGCGCAAGACGGAGCAGGTGTTCCGATGGATGTTCCGGTAAAAGTTCCTGTTACGCTATTGCCATACCATGAAATATCAATACTTGGCGTTAAAAGTATGGCATTTTCACACAAATCATTTTGAGCATAGGAATTTCCACAAACTAAAAAAAGGCTCAAAACAAAGAATACGATACGCAGTGATTTTTTCATAATTCATCTATATTAATTTTGATATAAATGTATAGGAGGAATTATGTTTTAAAGGATCGAATCTCTCAGATTAGCGTTTTGATTTATTATTTGTCGGGTTTGAATTAGAATTGGATTTTTTAGAGGTCTGATTTTTCAATCTAAGGGAAGCAGTGTTGTGATGTAATCCGCTAAAACAACTTTGAAATCTCAGCATTCACAAATTCCAAAAACCTTTCGTCGGCTTCCGTGAACGGATCAAGCACATTCGAATCGATATCGATCTGCCCGATATTTTTGCCATTGACAAACAGCGGAACTACAATTTCTGACTTGACCGTAAAACTGCACGCGATATAATTGTCCTGCGCCTGTACATCGGGCACGACAAAGTTCTGGTTCGATTCGGCCACCTGACCGCAAATGCCTTTCCCGAAAGGAATCACGGTGTGGTCGGTCGGCGCGCCAACATAAGGTCCGAGATGCAAAGTTTTGGTTTCATGGTTCGCGAAATAGAATCCAACCCAAGTATAATAAGGAATGTTTGCTTCAAGGAGTTCACATACCTGCAATAGTTTTTCATCTCTTGAAAAATCGGATTGTTCTAAAATTTCGATTACTTTTGGCTGTAATTCTGAGAATGTCATAGCGTAATTTTTATGCAAAAGTATCCAATGCAGCGCTTTTAAATTCTATAAATTTGTTAAAAATTATTTTTTGAAAAATTACTTCCGCCAATACCGTCCATTCTTTATTTTCCTGTTGAAGTTTTTTGGGGTTTATGTCGGATTGACCGTTATATATCAATGGTACTTAAGCCAATTTGACAATACACTGGCTTTTGAAGTTGATGGTTTTACGCAAACGGTCGCACATCAAGTGCAGTCGGTTTTACAGGTTTTGCATTACGATTGTAAGCTGGCTTTGCACGAACATCAGGCTTCCGTAAAGTTGATTTTGAACGACGTCTATGTTTCTCGCGTCGTCGAAGGCTGCAATGCGCTGAGTGTCATCATTCTTTTTGCTGCATTCGTTGTGGCCTTTTCAGGAAAATGGAAACATACTATTGGTTTCATTATCGTAGGAAGTTTGCTAATTCATATATTGAATGTCTTGCGGATTGCGCTGCTTTCTTTGGCGTTGTTTTATTATCCGGAGCAGGAACCGTTATTGCATGGCGTAGTTTTTCCGTTATTCATTTATGGCGTCGTGTTCGGATTGTGGGTTATTTGGGTCAATAAATTTTCAGGTTATGCGCGAAAAGCTGTTTAAGAACAAAGCAAAATTGTTGTTGGTCATTGGGATGGTAATCTTGCTGGCTTGCGTGCGCGCTTTTGAGAATCAGTTGTTCTACGATCCGTTTTCCGTTTATTTCAAAAATGATTATCTAAACCTGGCTTTTCCGGAATACCGAGCGCTTCCGTTGCTTTTCAGTATGGCTTTCCGGTACGTTCTGAATGCTTTCTTTTCATTGGCAATCATTCAGGTTTTATTCAAAGATTGGTCGTTAACAAAATTTGCGACTGTTTTGTACGCGCTATTTTTTGTGCTGTTAATCGCGGCATTTTTCTTATTAATCACTTATTCGGACAGCCACAATAATTTCGTGTTGTTTTATATTAGGCGATTTCTGATACAGCCTTTGTTTCTGTTGTTGTTTGTGCCAGCCTTTTATTACCAACGTCTGGCAAAGAAATCATAGAAACGGTTCAGTGATTTTATTTTTAAATGAAAAAAGCACCAGCCCAACTTTCGATTTGATCCCATAGCGTTCGAAAATAGCCGCGCGGTAACCCTCTAAAGATTTGACCGACAAACCCATTTTTTCCGCCATTTGTTCGTAAGTGAATTCTTTTTCATCGCAGACTAAAGTCAAAAACTCGTGTTCTCTGGCCGATAGTTCAATGGTTTTCTTTTGCCGCGAACTATTGGTTTCCTCGTAGTTCCTGACGCGTTTTAAAATTTCGGAAACATTGTTGTAGCCAATCGTCACAATATTGTTGATCGCATATTTAAGATCGTGCGCCGTACAGTTTTTATTGAGAAATCCGCGCGCGCCAAAATTATATGCTTCATTGATGATGTGCTCATCGAAATGTTGGGTCAGCAACAAAACGCGGTATTCTTCTTCCTTTTCTTCAAGGCGTTTCAAAACCTCAATGCCATTCAAATCGGGCATCGAATAATCTAAAATATAGATGTCGGCTTTTTTGTCTAACGGCAATGCGTTGAGAAAATCTACACCACTTTCAAATTCATGAATCACTTTGATGTTGCCAAGTTTTTCCAGCAATTCAATCAATCCGTGGCGGACAATTTTATGGTCGTCGATGATGCAAACGTTGGTGGTATTCATAATTTAATTTTCTAAAAGCGTGATGGTTGTTCCTTGATTTAATTGTGATGCTATCGTAAAAGTGTAATCAATAATTTTGGCCCTTTGTGTACAGTTTTCAATACCCAAAGTGCTACGGCTTTCAATTTTTTGGTCAAATCCGACACCGTTGTCGGTCATTTTCAATTCGAATTTCGGCGAGGTTTTAATTGCAATAGTCATCGAAGTTGCTTTGGCGTGTTTGAGCATATTGTTGATGGTTTCCTGAAAAATACGGAAGATGACGATTTGTTCCTCCACGTCGAATTTGCGTTTTGAGTCATCCTGGCTCTTGAATGCAATCGTGATGGTTTTATGGTTTTCGATGCGGTCAACTTCTGCTTTTATGGCATTGATCAGCCCATTTTCTATAAGCCAGTTGTTGTTCAGCGAATGGCTGATTTGGCGAAGCGATTGAGAAAGATTGGCCACCGAAGCAGAAATAGGGGAAAGGCTTTTTTCACAATTCGGATGGTCAAGCTTAAGGTTTTCCAACTGAAAATTGATGACGGTAAGTTGCTGCCCGGCATCGTCATGCAGGTCTTGCGAAATCGACGTCAGTAATTGTTCCTGATTTTCGAGTATCGTGGTGTTGAGCGTTTTCTGAAAAGCGAGTTCTTTGCGGTTGTGCTCTTTGATTTTTTGGATGTAGAGTTTGATGAGTACCGCGCAGAATAAGACTACTAAGCTTATGAATAGTAGGCTGATGATGATTCCGAAGGCGATGTCTTTAAGCATGTCTTATTTTTCGTTCTTTGATTATGTAAACATTGATTAAAGAGTAATATACAATATTGACAAAATGGTTTATAAAAGTATAGAGTTTTACATTACTGAAAACAATCGTTGTGTTCAATTCCTTGTTTTTGAAACCAAACAAAAAGCTCATGCCTAGGAAAAACAGTACAGGGGCCAATAATAGCGTAAAATCATTCGATAGGAAAAATGATAAATGCTCTTTTTTGAGGTACGAAAAGCTTAGATATAAAAATAACACCGTATACAGCAAAGCCCCTAAAATGAATGTCAAAATATTAAAATCCTTATGACCTTCGATAAGAAATAAATTCAAAATACTAAAAACAACATAACCATAACAAAACAATATTTTTTTGTTCTTCGAAAAATTATTCAATATAATGACCAACCATAAGGTGTGATGAATGATAACTCCGACCGTAAACAAATTATGAATCTGTATTTTTTTATACATAAATGCTACTGAAGTGAATTCGGATAAAAAGCATGTCAGCAGGATGAATATCAAATAGCGGTGATTGGTTCTTTCTGGTTTTAAATAAAATAACCCAACTAAAAAAGTTGCTAATACAAGGATTTTAATTGGGTTTAACAAATGGATCATTTGGTTTTATTTTTTTAGTAAAGATCTGATAGGATCGTCCGAAAAGTCATAATAATAGTTTTTTCCTTTATAAGTAAATTTCATCATAGCTTTATAGGTATAGTTTATAGCTTCTTGAGTATCCTTTTTTGTATATAAATCTGGCACTGCTATGATTGTAAATGAAAAAAAACACTTCCCAAATTCATCAGTATTGCTTTCAGTTATTCCGATATCTTTCATGATACTATACAATAGAGGCGAAGTAAAAAGAAACGAACCTTCTTCGAACTCATCGCGGGACGATACTTTAATATTTTTAAATATGGTTGTTCTCTTAACGCGCAAATAATTTTTATAGCTCGGATTGGCATAATCAATATTAAAACGATCAACTAGTTCCTTAAACGTTAGGCCTACAAAATCTCCTTCATTTATTCGCTCTTCGGTCAATTCAATTTCGGTCATATAGTCTTCAGCGGGATTTAGAAAGTGTGCATTTCTGATATAATCGCGTGATTTTTCGAAGTCTATGAACGAAGAATTATTTTCACGCCAAGAAGGGACATTTTTTGGGGCTTCAAAACGTGCTAAATCGACGATTATCTCATTTTCAGTTTCACCAGGACAAACATACATTCCGGGATTGTCTGTTTTCCATTGATCAATACTATAAGGTGGATTCCTGCTTTCTCTTACTAAAAGCGGATTTATATATAATCTGTAAGGGCCGCATTGGGCCGTGCTTTTGGTTAAAACACCTAATAATGTTGTACACAAGATTGTCAAAAGGAATAGTTGTCTCATATGTTTTGTATTTAAATGGGTTAAAAATGTTTTTACTCTAAAAACAATGTGGCAAAGTTTCAAAAACATCAAACTTTTCTATTAGGCAAACCCCTAATCGCTTTAGGGAAAAACACCGCACGATTTCATAAAAAATAAATTTAACATTTTTAAACAAACCACCAAACTTTTTCATTGCCAATTCTTTAAGGGGAAATACTGAATTTTTTTAGGGGTTTCCCGAAGTCTGGATTTTAAGGGTCAATGTAGTTTTGGAGCATTATTAACTCTAAAACAGAAATCATGAAAAAAATAGTATTCACCTCCGCGCTCGTGCTCTTGGTGGTTTCACTGTTTGCACAAACAAAGCCCTCTCTAAAAACCGGAAAATCTAAATCGAAAGAAATCGAAGTGACATGCCTTAAGGCGACATGTAAAGAATTGAAAAGCACTAAAACCGACGTGAGATACGGATCACCACTATGCATAGAAGTGGATGGCGTCAATAATTTCTTTGTAAAATCCTATTCCACATACACGCCTGTGAATTTCGATTTCAATACCAAAGGGTTTACGGATATCAAAATTGAAGAGAAAGCAAAAGACGCGGCAAAATCCGAGCCTTCAAAAAATAATGCCGATGCAAACATCATGAGCTACAATATAGAAAAAAGCTTTAAAATCGATAACCAAATGTGGTCTCTCAATGCGCAAATCGATAGGTTTGAAAACAAATCCGCACCTTTGACACCTGAGGAAAGTGAAGAAGTCCGGAAATTAAAAAAAGAATTAGAAACGCTAAAAACTAAAAAAGAGGAACTTGAAAAACAAAACGAGGAACTCAAAAGTAAAAACAAAGCATTGCAGAAAAAGTTTGATTCGATATATAATGTAACGGTTAAAACCCAAGAGTTTATTGGTGAGTTCAAAAAATTTCAAACACATTTTTCGAATATCGACAAATATACAACGCTCAAAAACAGCTTGTTGAATCTTGTTAAGAAAGACAGCGTTTTTATTTGCGATAAAAATAATTTCATTGCGCGATGTTCCTCAACATTCATTTCGGTTTATGGGTCGAGCGACAACCATTTGCAGAAGAAAGAAATGATCATCAACGAACTCGCAGCGATAGATGCATCGTATACTAAACTTGTCTCGATATACCAGCAATTGAATACTTTGTATAAAAACAGCGAGCTTAAACTTTCGGGCGAACTCAAAGACGGAAAGAATTCACTCAAATTTGATAAGGTCAAAGGAAGTTTTGAAACCAAATATCTTTTCGAAGATGAAATGAAGAAAGCGAAAACAATCAATGAAACTTATCTGATTCAGGAAAATACTAGAAAAATGATTAACGAAGCCAACGAAGGTATTGATTTGTTTGACGAGATTAAAAACGACAGTTATACTACCACAATCATTTCCCAAAACATTTATGATGATGAAGCGGATATCGAACCGCAATTTACCAACAGCAAAGGTAAATGCCTGTTTAAATACCGAAGTTTCAAAGTAAGAACTTATGGAAATTGGAAAGTTAATGGTAGCGCCGGTTATTTTTTAAATTTCATTTCGGATGATAACTATACGCTTAGAAAAGCTGTTGAAACTGATTCTGACAGCAAGGCCGGAGTATTCGGAGGAAGCAAAAACATATTGAAACATTCATTAGGTGCATTGCTGCACGCCTATTATAATTTCAAAGGCGATATTGATATGGGACTGTCAGTCGGATTAAGCATTAATGATAATGCCAATGCCGGGTTTTATTTTGGACTCAGTACTTTCGTGATGGAAAAAAATAGGCTCGTCATAACTTCTGGAGTTTCATTTGTCAAAGTAAAAAGACTTAATACAGCGAATCTAGCAGTTAATGAAACACAAGGAGATTATGACTTTACCAATGCAGGTGACACGGAAATTAAGTACGATGAGGTATACAGACCTTCTTTCTTTATTGGGGTAAGCTATAATCTTTCAAAATAAAGGCCATTCGCTATTATAAAACACCAACGCTTCCGTCCTCAAACCCGGAAGCGTTTTTTATAACATCATTTTAAGACAACCGTCATAAATTTTCGATACTTTTGTTCCATGCAATTCAAAAAACAACTCTGCCTATTCCTCGCTTTCTTCGTGTTGGTTTCCAACGTCGGGTTTGCTTTGAATGTGCATTATTGTGACGATCAGATTGCTTCGGTTTCATTCAATACTTCATCACCGTCCAATATCGAAGAAGATTGCTGCGGCGTTGTCGAGAAACCATCGCATTGCTGCAAAGACAAAGTAGTTCTGATTCAGAAGAAATCGGATCAGGCCATCGTGAAATCATTCTCATTCGAATGGCAGGACATGGTTTTCCCGAATTCCTGGATTTTCGTTTTTGCAACAAATGTCATTCTTTCACAAAAAAATACGGTAGCGGCTTATTATTGCGATTCGCATGCGCCACCGTTGTTTAAGTTGTATTCCCAATATGTTTTCTACGACCAGGTTTAATGTTTTTAATAAGCATCACTTCGGTGATTTCGTTATTTACAAACATTAAATTTTCCTTATGAAAAAAACAACCATGCTTTTGGTGTTGTGCTTTTCTGTTTTGCGAGTTTCTGCTCAGGAAGTCATAAAACAGGATACTTTGAAAACCGTCAAAGTAGAAGCCAGCCGCAAAAGCCTTAAGAAGTCATCCAATTTGACTTCAAATACCACTGTGATGTCGGGCAAAGAATTGCTTAAAGCCGCGTGCTGCAATCTGGCAGAAAGTTTCGAAACCAATCCATCGATCGATGTCAATTTTGCCGATGCGCTCACCGGAACCAAACAAATCAAAATGCTAGGTTTAACTAGTCCGTATCTGATGATCACCGAGGAAAATATTCCTTCGGTTAGAGGCGCATCACAGGCTTACGGATTGTCGTTTACACCCGGAACCTGGGTCGAAAGCATTCAGGTGACCAAAGGCGCGGGTTCGGTGGTCAATGGTTATGAAAGCATTTCAGGTCAGATCAATACTGAACTTATCAAACCACTCAAAGACATCCCGTTTTTTGTGAATGCTTATGGCTCGACGGATTCGCGGTTCGAACTCAACACGCATTTCAACAAAAAAGTTTCCGACGACTGGGCGACGAGTTTGTATGTTCATGGCAATACGCGTGTAGCCAAAAATGATATGAATAAAGATGGTTTTCTGGACAATCCGTTAGGGCAACAGATCAACATCATCAACCGTTGGCAGTATGCCTGTGCGGAAACCGGCTGGATTACGTTTTTCAATTTCAAGTATATGAACGACAAAAAACTAACCGGCGAACTCGATTACGACCGCACCAAACACAAAGGTTCGACGCAATATTGGGGCTCGGAAATCAATACCGAACGTTTTGATTTTACTTCGAAAGTCGGTTATGTCTTTAAAGATATGCCGTTTCAAAGCATCGGTTTCCAAAACGCTTACAGCAACCACAACCAGCATTCATACTTTGGTTTGCGGCAGTATGATATCAAACAGCAGAGCTATTATTCGAACCTGATTTTCAATTCGATTATCAGCAATACCATGAACAAATTCGCCACAGGAATTAATTTTACTTATGATTCTTATGCTGAATTTGTATCGCTTTCTGATGTCAGCCGCATCGATAATTCTGCAGGTGCTTTTTTTGAATATACTTATGATAACGCCGATAACTTCAGCGTGGTTTTAGGCGGAAGATTAGATTACCATAACCGTTTGGGCGCATTCGCCACACCGAGACTTTTTGTAAAATACCATCCGTGGGAAAAAGGCGTGTTGCGATTTTCTGCCGGAAGAGGCAAACGAGCCGCTAATATTTTTGCAGAGAACCAGAATCTTTTTGCCAGTTCGAGGGTGTTTTCGGTGTTGGATAGTTCGGGTAAAATCTACGGACTTGATCCCGAAATCGCCTGGAATTACGGCATGAGTTTCAGCCAGCAATTCAGGTTGTTCGGGAAAAGTGCCGACATCGGAATTGATTTTTACCGCACCGATTTTCAAAATCAGGTGGTGGTCGATTTGTATGCCGGACCACAACAGTTACTGTTTTATAATTTGAAAGGCAAGTCTTTTGCGAACAGCCTTCAGGTCGATTTCAATGTGGAATTGATTAAGCATTTGAACTTAAGAACCGCTTACAAATATTACGACATCCAAACCGATTATTTGTCGGGAAGTTATCAAAGACCTTTGCAAGCGAAGCATCGTTTTTTTGCCAATCTTGAATTTGAAACGCATATCGCAGCCAAAGGCAAGCAATGGAAATTCGATTATACCTTCAACTGGCTCGGCAAACAAGCGCTTCCCAATACTGCAACCAATCCTTCAGCGGATCAGATGTCCGAGTTTTCAAATGCTTTTGCGGTGATGAATATGCAGGTTACACGCACTTTTTCATCTACCTTTGAAATGTATGTCGGAGGAGAAAATATCGGAAACTATCGTCAGGATAAAGCGATTCTGGGAAGTGACAATCCTTTCGGCCCCAACTTCGACACTTCGATTGTGTACGCGCCGGTTTTCGGACAGATGTATTATGCGGGATTGCGGTTTAAGATAAAGTAACTAAGTTTTATAAATTAAATTCAAAAGAAATGAAAAATATAGTAATGATAATGTGTTTGGTTTTCGTAGGATTATCAGCACAGGCGCAACAAAAAAATAAAAACGCCAAATATGCGATTGAAGTCAATGGCAATTGCGAACAGTGCAAAAAGCGTATTGAAAAAGCGGCTTACAGCGTTTCGGGCGTAAAATCTGCAAGCTGGGATGTCGAGACGCACCAACTGAGCCTAATTCTCAACGAGGAAAAAACCTCGATTCTCGATGTCAAAAAAGCGATTGCCAAAGTTGGTCACGATACTGATGAAGTCAAAGCAACCGATGATGTTTATCAGAAATTGCACAGCTGTTGTTTGTACGAAAGAAAACCTTAAACCGTTAAGAATACTTTAAAGTGCAACGATAAATTGCGGTTAAGTTAAATTATTCTTACTTTCACGGCCGAGACCAATGCCGGTAAAACTGGCATAGCAAACTTAAATAATAAAGCCTATATGAACCATTTTGAGTGGACCCAATTATTAAATCCTGAATTCTACATCACTTTCGAAATCGCAGGCGTTCAACTCGGTTTGTATATTGTCTTGTTTATTGTTTTTGCCGAAACCGGTCTATTTGCTGGGTTTTTCCTTCCGGGTGACAGCTTGCTTTTTTTGGCGGGAATTTACAGCCGCGATTTGGTTCAGAATGTTTTGGCCATTCCGAGTGATTTTGTCAATGTGACGCTCTTGTCGATATTAGTAGCAACGTCCGGTGTTTTTGGTAATATGATGGGTTATTGGTTTGGCGCGAAAAGTGGTTACTATTTGTTTAAGAAGGAAGATACGTTTTGGTTTAAGAAAAAATATTTGTTGCAATCAAAAGATTTCTTTGAAAAATACGGCGGCAAGGCCATCATCTTCGCAAGATTCTTACCGATTTTCAGAACTTTTGCTCCGATTGTCGCAGGAATTGTCTCGATGGATAAGAAGAAATTTATGTTTTTTAATATTCTCAGTTCCTTTTTATGGTCATTCGTACTGATTTTTTCAGGACATTACCTTTACGGAATGTTCCTCAAATACGGCATCGATTTAAAACATCATATCGAATGGATTGTCATCGGGATTATATTAGTCTCAACCTTTCCGGTTTTGATGAAACTACTCAAGAAAAGAACGGCAAAACCATCTGATAACCACTAAACATAAAAAAATCCGAAGTTAGTCGCTTCGGATTTTTTGTTTATTCAATTTTGAGAATCTTTGTTACTGAAATTAATTGACCGTCATTGGAAATTCCTTCGATGATAACTTTCACAGCTTTTTGGTATAAGTTGGGTATGGAAAAATGGAAACTTCCATTTTCATCGGTCTGAACATTCGGCTTCCAATCGATGGTGCCGAAATTCTGAAAACCTGCGTCATAGACACTGGCATATTTCGGGTTTTTGTATTTTATAAAGTTTTGGAATCCATTCGTTGAGACCATGCCTTGAGAGGCTGTTTTAAAAGCGCCGCCCGTCATGTTCTTCTTAGAATATACTCTTATAATGCCACGAGAACCATAAACAGATAGATCGCTGCTGTTCCGATTGATGTATATCTCATCGACGGTAGTTAGACTATAATCGCGTAAAATATCATAATCCTGAACGTAGTTTCCATCTATAAAAACTACAGGTCCACCAAATCTGGTTGCATTGGCATAACCGCTACGAATATTTCTGCGGCCGGAAAATACGCCGCCACTATTTCGTCCATAGCCATCTATAGATACATTTCCGCCTACATTACTTACCGTAAAACCATTAGTCCCTATGAAATGAAGCAAGTCCCTATACCTTGTGGCATCTTTATCGGATATTTTGAATCCTCTGCCGGTTCCGCTTTTATCCTCATGCAACAACTTGTTTTTCTTTGCCATGATCGTTATGCTATCCAATTCGATTGCGTTTTCGAATTTTGGTAAAGGAATATTTTCCGCGTCATCATCTTTTCTGGTTTTAGCAATGCAATGTTCAGGATGGCTGAATGGCTTCATAAATCGCTGATTGTTGCCGAGTAACTGACTGTAAATTTTTGTCTGCAATTTTTTTCCTTTTTTATCTAAAACTTCAAAATAGAGCTTTGTGGAATCTAAAACGATTACATTTTCAAAAGTAAATTCCCTTTTAGCATTCAAAGGGGTAAACTCCCGCAGTCCAAGCCAAAGACAATTCAGGTGTATGCTATAATCTTCATGATTGGTAACTTCCGTATTGATCGTACCCTTAATGGTCAACCCCATATCGAAATCAAACTTTTTCTCAGGCGGATTTCCGAGTAGTTGCTTCCAGTTGTATTTCGATTTTTGCGTGAGTAAATAAGCATCGAGTTCATAATGCTTCTTTCTCGAAAATTCGGTAAAATAATAGCTTCTGTTTTTTTCTGTATTGAATAGATAATTATCCAATTGCAACGTTTCATTAACTGATTTTCTTTCATTTTCGGCAATAGTCCCGACTGGTAAAACCGATATGCTGATGTTTGCTGAATGTAACGGTATAGAACCATTGATAAGAATAGATTCAGTACTCTGCTGGCCTATACTCAAAGCAACATTGTTTGATTGGGTAAAAGGATTGTAGATCACCCGTTCGCTAATTTCATGCTGTTCGGAATCAATGAGATGAATGGTATTGATGCCTGCTGAAATTTGACTGTTCGAAATAAAAAACATTTGCTCTGTTTTTTCACCGTCAAAGGTAAAATCAACAAAAGAAACAGCCTGGTCCTGCTGTATTACCAAGGAATAATTCAAATTCTTTATTTCTTTTAATGTGGATTGATTGGTCTTTAACTTGACTATTGTTTTTTCTGGAGTAATGTAATTCACACAAGCTAACGCAATGCCTTTCGATGAAGGAAGCGGCAATGCTTTTTCGACTTTCTTTTTCATGATTTCGATTGCCGCTTTGTAGGATTGCATTCCAGTATCATTGATTTCAAATTTACCGTAACCCAATTGATTGGTTGAAAAGGTGGTTACAAAATTTCCGCTCCCGTCGGTGATTTCGCCATTGTCTACAGCGATTCCATTGCCTCTGCAGTCTGAAATTTTGATGCCTATACTGTTTGAAATTCCTTCGAGAAAAATTCCGCCTTCAGGGAAGAACTCGATTTTAATACTGTCATAATCGATTTTCTGATTGTTCTGGTAGCTGGCATCCGCGGGATTGATGATGGTAATTTCATATACCGAAGATTCATCTTCATAAAAATTATTCATGTAGTTTGTAAAAACCTGCAGAAAGTATTTTCCGGTTTTAAGTTTCGGATCTAATTTAATTAATCCTTCAAACATACCGTTTTCGGCATAATAAAGCTGGTTTGAGATTTTTTGATTGCCGTCATCATACAAAACAGTATATACATTTGAAGTTTTCGTGAATGGCGTTTTATTTTTTTTATCGATGATATAGCCTTTGAACCAAATCTGTTCATTGGTAAGAAAGGTGTTTTTGTTTAAATGAAGGTGAATGTTCTCACGATCCATCGCGAAGTATTCTGTCAAAGTATTGGAGATTTTCTCCTGATTGGGGGTTAATCCCGATTGTGCATTTGCGGCGAGCGTTAGCCATAGCGCAACGAAGCATACGAATTTGTTTGGCATACTAAAATGGATTGTTGTGGACACGAATATATAAAAAAACCGTCGAAAATAATCCCGACGGTTTTTAATACATTGTTTGTCAAATGATCTTACATCATTCCCGGCATTCCGCCGCCCATTGGCATCCCGCCTCCGGCATTTTCTTCTTTGATATCAACCAAAGCACATTCGGTAGTTAAGATCATTCCAGCCACCGAAGCAGCGTTCTCTAGGGCGACACGCGTCACTTTTTTAGGATCGATGATTCCGGCTTTGAGCATGTCTACATATTCGTCGGTTTTGGCATTGTAACCGAAATCGCCTTTGCCTTCAGAAACTTTCGCGACTACTACAGAACCTTCAAGGCCTGCGTTTTCAACAATCGTTCTCAATGGAGATTCAACGGCACGCGAAACAATCTGAATTCCTGTAGCTTCATCAGCATTATCGGCTTTCACGTCTTTCAATACGCTTTTGGCACGTAGTAAAGCTACACCGCCACCGGCTACGATTCCTTCTTCAACGGCTGCGCGGGTTGCGTGTAAGGCATCATCCACTCGGTCTTTTTTCTCTTTCATTTCGACTTCAGAAGCGGCTCCTACATAAAGTACTGCGACACCGCCTGCTAATTTTGCTAAACGTTCTTGCAGTTTTTCTTTGTCGTAATCAGAAGTGGTAGCTTCCATTTGCCCTTTGATCTGGTTCACACGATTTTTGATCATATCGGCTTCACCGGCACCACTAACAACAGTCGTATTGTCTTTATCAATGGTAACTCTTTTGGCAGTTCCCAACATATCGATGGTTGTGTTTTCCAGTGTATAACCTCTTTCTTCAGAGATGACAGTTCCGCCAGTTAAGATGGCGATATCTTCGAGCATTGCTTTTCTTCTGTCGCCAAAACCTGGCGCTTTCACAGCAGCAATTTTTAAAGCGCCTCGCAATTTGTTGACTACTAAAGTCGATAAGGCTTCACCATCGACATCTTCAGCAATGATCAATAAAGGTTTTCCAGATTGTGCTACTGGTTCTAAAACCGGAAGCAGTTCTTTTAGGGAAGACACTTTTTTGTCGTATAATAAAATGTATGGATTGTCCAATTCCGCTTCCATTTTTTCAGGATTGGTCACGAAATATGGAGATAGATAACCGCGGTCGAATTGCATTCCCTCTACAACGTCCACATAAGTTTCAGTTCCTTTGGCTTCTTCGACAGTAATGACGCCTTCTTTACCAACTTTGGCGAAAGCATTAGCGATTAATTCACCGATTACTTCGTCATTGTTTGCAGAGATTGCTGCAATCTGTTTGATTTTTTCTGAATCGCTTCCGACTACTTTGGCTTGTTTGGCAAGGTCTGCTACGATAGCTTCAACCGCTTTGTCGATACCGCGTTTCAAATCCATTGGGTTGGCTCCCGCGGCTACGTTTTTCAAACCTTCTTTGACGATGGCTTGTGCTAAAACAGTTGCTGTTGTGGTTCCATCTCCGGCTAAATCATTGGTTTTAGAAGCTACTTCTTTAACCATCTGAGCGCCCATATTTTCGAGCGGATCCTGCAGTTCGATTTCTTTGGCTACGGTAACACCGTCTTTGGTGACGTTCGGTCCTCCGAAAGATTTCCCGATGATTACGTTGCGGCCTTTTGGCCCTAAAGTTACTTTTACTGCATTTGCTAATGCATCAACGCCACGTTTTAATCCGTCGCGTGCTTCAATATCAAATTTTATGTCTTTTGCCATTTTGAGTTATTTGTTTTAATCTGGTTATTTGAATTAGATGATTGCAAGAATGTCGTCTTCGCGCATTATTAAATAATCTTTTCCTTCAAGTTTTAATTCGGTTCCTGCGTATTTTCCGTAAAGCACCGTGTCGCCAACTTTTACAGTCATCGCATGGTCTTTTGTGCCATTTCCAACGGCAACAACGGTCCCTTTTTGTGGTTTTTCTTTGGCCGTGTCAGGGATAAAAATTCCCGAGGCGGTTTGGGTTTCAGCAGCTACTGGTTCTATGAGAACGCGGTCTGAAAGCGGTTTAATTTGTAATGCCATAATCTAATATATTTTTTCGTGGTTATAATTTTGATGGTTCCGCGGTCGTCAGAAATTGTGCCGTAAGGTTAAAACTGACAATTTTGCTTAAAAAAAATGCCAGCATTGTCAGGCTGGCATTTGGTTCTTATGAAAATAAGATTATTTTTTCGCTGGCTCAGTAGCCGGAGTTTCTGCCGGTGTAGCCGGAGCGGTTGTTTCAGTTTTTGGAGCTGTTTCAGTAGTCGCAGCTGGCGTAGCTGGTGCCGGAGCAGCCGTTTTAGGAGCAGCGGTTTCTGTTTGGTCGATGATTTTAGATTCATTATCGCTCAAGGAACCTGTGAAACTTAAACTTGACAACATGATCAATACGATTAAAATCGTAGCCAAAGTCCAAGTACTTTTGTCAAGGAAATCTGTTGTTTTCTGTACACCACCAATCATTTGTGATCCACCCAAAGAAGAAGACAAGCCGCCACCTTTAGGGTTTTGTACCATAATTACGATAATCAATAGAAAACAAACTATTGTGATTAAAACTAAAAAAATTGAAAATGTGCTCATTGTTGTTTATTATTTTGTTGTAAATGTTTAATATCCAAAATTCGGTCTGCAAAGAAACTACTTTTTTCCGGATATTTCAAAATTAATATTTCATAAGCCTGAATTGCTTTCTGATATTTTTTCTGTTCGAGATAAACCCGCGCCAAAGTTTCGGTCATCAGTGATGAATTGTCGGCATTGCTGGGCTCATAAAATATAGCGGGAATCTCAGAATCTTTTTTTACAGGCGGGATTTTCGGATTGGCCTCGATGAATTTATCAATCAGGACGTTTTTTTTTTGCTTCTCGAAATTGACTTCTGAAGTAGGTTCCGGTTCCGAAATGACAGGCTGCTCTTGTGGTGTTTCTCTTTCAATAGGTTTGAGTTTCGAAAGCTGCAACCATTCCTGGAATGAATGCCGCTCGGTCAACGAAAAGGCCAAAGGTTTTCCCAAGTCTAATTTATCTTCGACCGTTGGTGTTTCTTCAACAAGATTTTCTTCAACGATCGTTTCTTCAATGGTTGTTTCCGTTTCAACTTCATTCGGAATTTCGACAAAATCATCAATCGTCAATTTCGGAACTTCAAGTTCTACCGTTGGCGGTTCGGATTCTTTGATGGAACTCAAGAGCGATTGTTCAACCGTATTTTCTCTGATTTCTAATTTAACACCTTCAGCAGAAACGGCCTCATCTTCCGTGTTTTCGGAAAGTATTTCTTGTGGAATTTTAGAAAGTACTTCGCCATCTTCGACCTGAATGTCCAGAATTTCAGCGGTCTTCTGATCGTACAATTCTTTTTGAACCGAGGTGAAATTATCCGATGTGATGAAATCAAACAATATGCTGCGATCGGTCGTATGCGCCGCCGCAATTTTTAACGCGTAATTGTATTTGAAACTGTTCTGGTTGTAAAGTCCTTTAAGGTATAAAGCGCGCGCACTCTGAAAGTAAGGAAACTCCTGAACGATTTTCTCCAAAGCCTCGGTCTGCTTCTCATGGACAGCCTCGGGTTTGTTGATCAGATGCGTATATTCAGTTACGTTCATGGTATGCGTTTAATCCAGGTAAGGTCTTAATGGTAAAATGATGACACAAATAAACAAATTTTTCGGTTACCATTTGGCAAGCGATTCATTAAATATGTCCTGGGTGATTCTTTCGAAAATTTCATCGAGAGCCGCCGTAAGCCTTGAGCCTACGAGTTGTTCCGTGCCCGGGAAATTATAAAAGAAATTGAATTTTTTTTCAAACGAATCGGCTTCTTTATTTTTATTGGAGAAACGAACATTCACCGTGATGGTCAACCTGCTTTCAGCCGCCAATTGGTCAGCCGTTGCGGTAGTGGGGCTGATTCTGTAGTCTACGATTTCGCCTTCATAAATTAAATCGCCACCGTTGCTAACAAGATTTAAATTGGTTTGGTTCTGAATCAGGTTTTGCAATTTTTGAGTAAAAACCCTTTCAATTCCTGGTTCAATCAAAGGTGCGTTGTTTTGGAAATAGTTCACCTGAAACGTTTTGGCATCAATTTTTCCGGTGCCTGTGAAATTATAAACCGAGCAACCGTTGATGCTGAAAGCGATGATGAAAAGTAAAAGATATTTGAGGTGTCTCATTTTAAAAATAAAAAGTCAAAGATATTCAAATTAGTTGTGATTGAAGTTACAAATCAAACTGTTTGATTTTTCGATACAAAGTTCTTTCCGAAATTCCCAATTCGTCCGCGGCGGCTTTGCGTTTGCCTTTGTTTTTCTCTAGCGATTTTTTGATCAGTTCGATTTCCTTTTGCTCTAATTTTAAGACTTCTTCCTCTTCGACGGTTTCGGCAAATTGGTAATGGTCGTCGTTTTCTTCAAAAACCGTTGGATTGTTGGTCGATGGGATGACGGAAGTTCTTGGCGTTTCTTCAAAGGCGATTTCACTTTCATTGTTATTCGCGCCGTATATTTTCTGAATCAGGTTCGGATTGATGTCCTGCATTTTTCCAGAACCGCTTTTCATGAGTTCGAGCGTGAGTTTTTTGAGGTCGTTCAGATCGCTTTTCATGTCAAAAAGCACTTTATATAATATGTCTCTTTCGGTGCTGAAATCACTCTCCGATTTTTTGTCTTTGATGACCAAAGGCAAATTACTTCCTTCGGCAGGTAAATAAGATTGCAAAGTGGTACCCGAAATATCGCGGTTGGTTTCCAAAACCGAAATCTGTTCAGCCATGTTACGCAATTGGCGGATGTTACCGCTCCATCTGAATTTCTGTAAAACGTCTACAGCTTGTTCGTTGAGCCTTAAAGGCGGCATTTTATATTTGTGCGCAAAATCGGATGCGAACTTTCTGAACAACAAATGAATGTCGTCTTTACGTTCGCGCAACGGCGGCAAATAAATATCGACGGTACTCAAACGATAATACAAATCCTCACGGAATTTTCCTTTTTCAATCGCATCAAACAAATTGACATTGGTCGCCGCGACGATACGTACATTGGTTTTTTGCACTTGCGACGAACCTACTTTGATGAATTCGCCGTTTTCAAGCACACGAAGCAAACGTACTTGCGTGGTTAAGGGCAATTCACCGACTTCATCGAGAAAAATCGTTCCGCCATCAGCCACTTCGAAATAACCTTCACGCGTATTGGTTGCGCCCGTAAACGAGCCTTTTTCATGGCCGAAAAGTTCGCTGTCAATCGTGCCTTCAGGAATCGCCCCGCAGTTGACGGCAATATATTTTCCGTGTTTCCGGTGCGATAACGAATGGATAATTTTTGGAATACTTTCTTTTCCGACACCGCTTTCCCCGGCAACCAAAACCGTAATGTCGGTCGGTGCGACTTGGATCGCTTTTTCGATGGCACGGTTGAGTTTCGGATCATTGCCGATGATTTCAAATCGTTGTTTTATGGCTTGTACGCTTTCCATATTATTAGTTGATTAATTGATAATTGATAATTGATAATGGAAACCCTACTCATCAATTGTCAATTATTCATTGTTAATTCATTTCAGAATAACCCACGGCTTTCCCAATCAAGGTTCCGCTGGTGCAACTTGTGATTTGTACATTGACAAACTCACCTATATTATATTGTTCTTTAGGAAAAACGACAGTAATGCTTTGCGAATTGCGTCCCGCCCAATCCTGATCAGATTTTTTAGATTCCTTTTCGATGAGCACTTCGACTGTTTTGCCCACAAATTCAGCCGTACGGATTGCGCTGTGCTTGCGTTGCAAATCTACAATTTCCTGTAAGCGACGTAATTTGGTTGGTTCGCTGACGTCGTCTTCCATTTTTCTTCCGGCTAAAGTTCCGGGCCTTTCGGAATAGGCATACATGTAACCGAAGTCATATTTCACATACTCCATTAAACTTAAAGTATCTTGATGATCTTCTTCCGTTTCGGTTGGGAAACCTGCAATCATGTCTTGGGTGATGCCACAATCGGGAATAATTTTTTTGATGTTGTCGATCAAGGTCATGTATTCCTCGCGCGTGTGCAAACGGTTCATTTCCTTTAAAATGCGGTTGCTTCCCGATTGCACCGGCAAATGAATGTGGTTGCAAATATTATGGTGTTTCGCAATAACCTGTAGTACGCTCAAATGCATATCCTGCGGATTCGAAGTCGAAAAACGGATGCGCATCTTAGGAAAACCAGTGGCGACCATTTCGAGCAACTGATCAAAATCTACGGCTGTAGCTTTTTGCATGTCGGAAGCCTTGTCGAAATCTTTCTTGAGCCCGCCGCCATACCATAAGTAACTATCGACATTCTGCCCTAAAAGGGTGATTTCCTTATAACCGCTGTCCCACAAATCCTGAATTTCATTCATAATGCTTTGCGGTTCCCGGCTGCGTTCGCGTCCGCGGGTGAAAGGCACCACGCAAAACGTACACATATTGTCGCAACCGCGCGTAATCGAAACCAGTGCCGAAACACCATTGCTCATCAAACGCACCGGAGCGATATCGCCATAAGTTTCTTCTTTTGACAGAATCACGTTGATCGCATCGCGGCCTTCTTCAACTTCCTGCAAAAGATTGGGTAAATCCTTGTAGGCATCAGGACCGACGACAAGATCTACGATTTTTTCTTCTTCGAGGAATTTGTCTTTGAGGCGTTCGGCCATACAACCCAAAACGCCGACTTTCATTTTCGGATTCACCTGGCGCTTGACGGCGTTGTATTTTTCCAAACGTTTGCGGATGGTTTGTTCTGCTTTGTCACGGATCGAACAAGTGTTGACCAGAACCAAATCAGCTTCTTCAAGAATTTGAGTCGTGTTGAAGCCATTTTCGGAAAGAATCGAAGCCACGATTTCGCTGTCAGAAAAATTCATCGCGCAACCGTAACTTTCTATAAAAAGTTTTTTGGTGTTCTGAGGTTTGTGTTCGAGCACAAGGCTTTCCCCTTGTTTGTTTTCTTCAATGGTCTTTTCCATAATCCGTTTAAAAGCGTGCGATTTAGTTTGCAAATATAGTACAAAACCAAAAAAGATGACAAGTTGTCAGCGCCAAGATTTTATTAAAATTTTCAGGAGCTTTTTCCCGCTGTCTACTGTATTTTTTGCGGCGAACCCCGCCACAAAAAGATGCCGTTCCCATCGGGGCTATGGGCAAGCGATTCCAGAGCCACTTATCGATGAAAAACCCAAAATTTCGGTGAACAGAACAATATTTAAAAAAAATAGATACTTTTGCGACACAAAAGAAAAGCATTATGGCAAAGAATTTAGTGATCGTGGAGTCGCCCGCAAAGGCAAAAACCATCGAAAAATTTCTCGGAAGTGATTATCAGGTGGAGTCGAGTTACGGCCACATCGCAGATCTTCCGTCAAAAGAAATCGGAGTAGATGTTGCCAATGGTTTCAAACCCAGATACGAAGTTTCCGCCGATAAGAAAGCGTTGGTCAGCAAACTCAAAACACTTTCCAAAAATGCCGAAATGGTATGGCTGGCTTCCGATGAGGACCGCGAGGGAGAAGCCATTTCGTGGCACTTAGCCGAAGAATTAAAACTCGATAAGGCCAAAACCAAAAGAATTGTTTTTCACGAAATTACCAAAACGGCCATCCTAAAAGCCATCGATAACCCACGCGAGATTGACTATAATTTAGTCAACGCCCAACAGGCGCGTCGTGTGCTTGACCGATTAGTAGGTTACGAATTGTCGCCGGTTTTGTGGCGAAAAGTCAAAGGAGGTTTGTCGGCAGGCCGCGTACAATCGGTTGCGGTGCGTCTGATTGTTGAAAGAGAAAGAGAAATTCAGGATTTTAAAGCGGTCGCAAGCTATTCCGTTACGGCGGAATTTGTGAACGAAGCCGGGAAATCGTTCAAAGCGAAATTGCCTAAAAATTTCAATACACAAAAAGAAGCCGAAGATTTTTTAAATAAAAATATAGGCTCGAATTATAAGGTTTCAGATATCGACACCAAACCGGCGAAAAAGTCACCGGCAGCGCCGTTTACCACATCAACCTTGCAACAGGAAGCCGCAAGAAAATTGTATCTGCCTGTGGGAATTACGATGCAGTTGGCACAGCGTTTATACGAAGCCGGACTCATCACTTACATGAGAACTGACAGTGTCAACCTTTCCAAAGATGCGATGGATGCTGCTCAAGCCGAAATCATCAAATCGTACGGGCAACAATTCGCCAAACCAAGAACATTTACTACCAAAAGCAAAGGTGCACAGGAAGCTCACGAAGCGATCCGTCCTACTGATATGTCGCGACACACCGTCAATATCGACAGAGATCAGGCGCGTTTGTATGATCTGATCTGGAAACGGACTTTGGCTTCCCAAATGAGCGATGCTGAATTGGAACGCACCAACGTTAAAATAGAAGCCAACAACCACAGCGAAGTGTTTGCTGCATCAGGAGAAGTATTGCTTTTTGAAGGTTTTCTGAAAGTATATCTCGAAGGCAACGACGAAGATGATGAAGAGCAAGAAGGCATGTTGCCTGCGATGAAAGTCAACGAAAAGTTGAATAATAATTATATCACTGCAACGGAGCGTTATACAAGGCCTGCAGCTCGTTACACGGAAGCCGCGTTGGTTAAAAAACTGGAAGAACTTGGTATTGGCCGACCTTCGACTTATGCGCCGACAATTTCCACGATCATCAACAGAAATTATGTGGAGAAAGGCAATTTGGAAGGGCAAGAGAGAACCTTTACACAATTGACTTTTAAAGCTGGAAAAGTAGGCCAGCAATTGTTGAAAGAAAATACCGGATCAGACAAAGGGAAGTTAGTGCCAACCGATATTGGAACGATTGTGACGGACTTTTTGGTGAAGAATTTCGGGACGATATTGGATTATAATTTCACCGCAAAAGTCGAGCAGGATTTTGATGAAATTGCTGAAGGTAACGTCAATTGGGAGCAGATGATGCAGGAATTCTATAATAAATTCCATCCGAATGTTACCGAAGTGGAAGCCAATGCTGAAAGGGAAAGTGGCGAAAGAATTTTAGGGAAAGATCCAAAAACCGGACGTCAGGTCAGTGTTCGTTTAGGAAAATTCGGCCCGATGGCTCAGATTGGAGAAGCGGAAGATGACGATAAGAAATTTGCGAGCCTGATGTCAGATCAGAATATTGGCAACATTACTTTAGAAGACGCGCTCAATTTGTTCTTGTTGCCAAAACAACTGGGAACTTATAAAGGAGAAGAAGTCGAAGTAAATAATGGTCGTTTTGGCCCTTATGTGCGTCATGGAAGTGCTTTTATTTCATTGCCCAAAGGTGAAGATCCGCTTGATGTATCAATGGATCGCGCTCAGGAACTCATCAATGAGAAACTCAAAGCGGATGCTCCGATTGCTACTTATAAAAGCATAGATGTTCAGAAAGGTGTCGGTCGTTTCGGGCCTTTCATCAAATGGAACGGACTGTTTATCAACGTGAGTAAAAAATACAATTTTGATCATTTGTCACAGAAAGATGTTGAGGAATTGATTGAAGATAAATTGCAAAAGGAAATCGATAAAATCCTTCACCATTGGAAAGATGAAGGCATTTTAGTGGAGAAAGCGCGTTGGGGAAGATCAGTGATTACTAAAGGCAAAATCAAAATCGAACTTAGCAAAGACGTTGATGCGTCTAAACTTACATTGGCGCAAGTGCAGGAACTCATTGAGAAAAAAACGCCAGCTAAGAAGACTGCGGCCAAAACAACTACGGCAAAGAAATCCACAACAACAAAAAAGAAATAGAAAATGGAGTTTAATTTTCTAGAACCTATCGGTGAGGAGCTGCAGCATTTTATTAAAGAACTGGCTTCACAGCAGTTGGGCAGTAAGGTTACTTTTCATACGCGTGAGGATTTCCCGGATCTGAGTAAAATACGCATTGCAATATTGGGCGTCAATGAAAACAGAGGCCTCAACGAGAATTCGATTGATTTAAAGCATTCAAGGGAAGCATTGTATTCCTTATTTCCCGGAAATTGGGAAACTTCGATTGCAGATTTGGGCGATATTTTAGCGGGAAATACAAAAACCGACACCTATTTCGCATTACAGATGGTGGTGGCTTCATTGATTAAAAGAAGAATCATCCCAATCGTTTTGGGAGGTTCGCAGGATTTGACTTATCCGTTATACCGTGCGTATGATGAGCTGGAGCAAATGGTAAATCTGGTGACCATCGACAGCAAATTCGATTTCGGCAAAGAAAGCGAGCCGGTTTCAGCATCGTCTTATCTTACAAAAATTGTATTGGATGAACCCAATAATCTCTTTAATTACAGCAATGTCGGATATCAAACCTACTATAACTCGCAAGAAGAAATTGATTTGATTGAAAAATTGTTTTTTGACGCTTACCGATTGGGTGATGTTTCCAATAACATTTCAATTGCGGAACCGGTTTTTAGGGATGCTGATATTGTCAGTTTAGATTTAACTTGTGTAAAGTCTTCGGATTCAGGAAATTTCACTATTTTTACGCCTAATGGTTTTAATGGTAAAGAAATCTGTGCTTTAGCGCGATATTCCGGACTAAGTGATAAGGTTTCGCTATTCGGGATTTTTAACCATCATGATTCGAAACAGGAGTCTTCGTTAATCGCCCAGATTATCTGGTATTTTATTGAAGGATTTCATTACAGATCCAATGAGTATCCATTTGGGAGTAAAGACAATTATCTGAAATATATTATTCCTTTTGATGAAGAAGAACTGGTCTTTTATAAAAGCAATAAAACTGACCGTTGGTGGATTGAAATCCCGTTTATTTCTTCAAGTAATAATAAATTAAAAAAATCTACGTTGTTACCATGTTCTTACGAAGAGTATTTGGGAGCCTGCAATCAGCAGCTTCCGGAAAGGTGGTGGAAAGCACAACGTAAAAACATTGTCTGAAGCAAATCGGCAAGGTTGAAATTCAAGAATACATAAAATTATTCTTACGATAAATTATTAAAAAGTGTATTTTGTCGATGTTTTTCGCTTTTTATCGATAAAATATTTTTTTAATTTAATATTTAATTCTACTTTTGGAAAGTGAATTAATGGAATGCTGTCAAGGGCAATAAAATTTAATAACAATTAATTGCTTTTTTGAAAAATAATAAATAGGTTTACGCCCTTAAAATATAAACACATACATAACCCCAATTTATATGAAGAAATTCATTTCATTTTCAGTAATTTTAGCTATGTTGGTCAGCTGCGGAGGCTCGAGCGACAAAGGTGAATTGGTAGGAGTTAAAGGTAAAAAATGGCATCCTGAAAAACCATATGGAATGACTTTAGTTCCTGGAGGTTCATTTATCATGGGTAAATCCGATGATGATTTGGCGAATGTGCAAGATGCTCCTACGAAAACAGTTACTGTTAGATCTTTTTATATGGATGAAACAGAAATAACTAACAGTGAATACAGAGAGTTTGTCGAATGGGTAAAAGATTCAACTATCAGAGTTCGTTTGGCTATTTTGGCGGATGAAGTTGGAGGTGGAGGTACCGCTGGTGCTGGTGCTAAAGGCGGTAAATCCGGAAAAAGTTCCGGAAGTATAGGAGATTTTGCATTTAATGACGCTGATCCTGCAAAAATGACTGCATATGATAAATATATGTATGAAAATTATTATAGTGTAGGGACTGATGATGATCCTTATGCGGGAAGAAAATTAAACAGAAAAGTAAAATTAATTAAAGATACTTCTAAATACCCGGATGAATATTACACTGAAGTAATGGATACAATGTATTTGCCTGTTGCTGAGTCTTATAACGGATTGAGAACGATAGATGTTAATAAATTGAAATTCCGTTATTCATGGATGGATATTCAGGCTGCTGCTAAAGCAAAAACTGGAAAAAGAAAAGACTTCATTAAAACGGAACAAACTAAAGTTTATCCTGATACAACTGTATGGATAAAAGATTTCGCATACTCTTACAACGAGCCGATGCACAACGATTATCTTTGGCATCAAGCATATTCTGAATATCCTGTTGTTGGGGTAAACTGGAAACAAGCTAAGGCATTTTGTGCTTGGAGAACTTTAAAGAAGAATACCTACATTAAATCCAAGAAAAAAGGGAGAGATTTGACGAATTCCTTCAGATTGCCTACCGAAGCAGAATGGGAATATTCCGCCAGAGGCGGATTGCAATCAGGAGCTTACCCTTGGGGTGGTCCTTACACGAAGAATGACAGAGGCTGTTTCTTAGCCAACTTCAAACCTAATCGTGGAGATTACGCAGCGGATCAATCATTGTATACCGTAGAAGCTAAATCTTTTGAGCCTAACGGTTACAACTTATACAATATGGCGGGTAACGTTGCTGAATGGACTGATTCTTCTTATGATGCAGGTGCTTATGAGTACGTGTCAACGATGAATCCAAACGTTCCAGACAACAAGAATATGCGTAAAGTGGTTCGTGGAGGATCTTGGAAAGATGTCGCTTATTTCCTTCAGGTAAGTACACGTGATTTTGAATATGCGGATACCGCCAGAAGTTACATCGGTTTCAGAACTGTTCAGGATTATATGGGTACAGTAACTACTGGAAAAGCACCTAAAAGATAATATTAACCAACTATTATAATTAACTTAACTAACTAAATTTTTTTTTATTATGGCAATTTTAAGCAAAAAAGCAATGAATTTCGCTTACGGTATGGGAGCGGCAATCGTAATTATCGGAGCATTATTCAAAATTACTCACATCGAGTTTGGCTTTATAACTGGTAACTTGATGTTAACCATTGGTCTTGTTACCGAGGCATTGATTTTCGGTCTGTCTGCTTTCGAACCAGTTGATGACGAACTGGATTGGTCTTTGGTTTATCCGGAATTAGCAGGAGGTGAAGCAAGAAAGAAAGATACTAAAAAAGAAGATCCAAAAGAAGCTCAAGGCATGCTTTCTCAAAAACTTGACGCAATGTTGAAAGAAGCTAAAATCGACGGTGAATTAATGGCTAGCTTAGGAAATAGTATCAAAAACTTTGAATCAGCTGCTAAAGGAATTTCTCCGGCTGCAGATGGTATCGCAGCTACTAAAAAATACAGCGAAGAATTGACTTTAGCTGCCGCTCAAATGGAATCTTTGAACAGCTTGTACAAAATCCAATTGGACAGCGCTTCAAGAAATGCTCAAATCAACAACGAAGTTGCTGAAAATAACTTGAAATTAAAAGATCAAATGCAGTCATTAACGTCTAACTTGTCTTCATTGAACAATGTTTACGGAGGTATGCTTTCTGCAATGAGTAACAATAGAGGAAACTAAAACCTACTACATTTTTAATATTCACAAAACAAACTAATTAGAAAAAATGGCAGGAGGAAAATTAACCCCTAGGCAGAAGATGATTAACCTGATGTACTTGGTTTTCATCGCGATGTTAGCATTAAATATGTCCAAAGAAGTATTATCTGCATTTGGAATTTTAAATACAAAAATCGTTGATTCAAATGGAATCACCGACACAAGAAACGAATCTTCTTTTCAACAGTTAGCCCAAAAAGCCGTGGATCAACCAGGTCAGTTTGGAGACAAAAAAGCTAAAGTTGAGAAAATCAGAGCAATTTCTAAAGAATTTAATGATTATCTTGAAGAGATCAAAACTAAAGTTACTAAGAAATTTCCTAAAGACAAAGAAGGAAATTATCCATGCGAACAAATGGATAAAAGTGACGAAATTGACAATATGTTTTATATTGGTGACAAAGAGTCTCCTGAAGCTAAAAAGTTTTTAGGATATATTCAAGGTTACGCAGGTAAGATAAAAGCAATTGGAGGAAGCTCTATTGCTGAGTCAGAAATGAAAAAAATCGAAAAAAGATTTGCAACAGAAGCGGTATATTCTGAAAAAGCAGGGGCTAAATTGCCATGGCTTGATTACAACTACCACCACTTCCCATTGATTGCTTCTGTAACCAAGTTGAGTCAACTTCAAGCAGATATCAAAGCAACAGAAAGTGATGTAATGACCGGAATGTTCCAATCAGACCTCGTTGCAGCGGCTTCGCTTACTGCTTATCAACCAATTGTAGTTCCAGAAAAAACCGCTTTCTTCCAAGGAGAAGCTGTAAAAGGAAAAATCATCTTAGGTAAATTTGACCCAACATTAGTAGCAAAATCAGTTATCGTTAATGGTTCTTCTGTGAAAGCTACAGCCGGCCAAGCGGAATTCTCTTTCGGTGCGGGTGCCGTTGGAGAACACGACATCACAGGTTCATTTAATTTTGACGAAAACGGCAAAGTTATTAGCCTTCCGATCAAAGGAAACTATGTTGTAGTACCAAGACCAAATTCGGCTACAATTTCAGCGGACAAAATGAACGTTGTCTACAGAGGGGTTGTAAACCCAATGACGATTTCGTTTGCAGGAGTATCTGATAATAATGTTACTGCTAGCGCGCCAGGTATGACCAAAGGTAGCAAACCAGGAAAATATGAAATCAGACCTGGTCAAGGAACTGAATTGACCATCAATGTTACTGCTAAATTGCCTGATGGTAAACCAGTTTCTGATAAGAAAACATTCAGAATAAAAGGTATTCCTGGTCCAACAGGAACGATTAGAGGTGAAATGGGTGTTGTTAAAGGACAAAAATCCAGCTTACAAGTTTCAACTGTTGGTGCTAAGCTAGTAGATTTCGATTTCGAAGTTGGTTTGGATGTTGTTGGATTTAACCTGAAAGTTGCCGGACAACCTACAGTAGTTGTTCAAGGAAATAAAATGAATGCTCAGTGTTTGTCTGTAATTGCGAAAGCAGGAAGAGGTGACCAAGTAACCATTTCTGAAATTAAAACCAAATTGTCTGGTGCTGGTAGCTATATGTTGCCAAGAACGGCTCCGGTTATTTTTGAAATACAATAATAATTTAAGTTAGACTATCGTTATCCTACTTAAACAACAACTTATAATTATAAAAAGATGATTCATAGAAAATTTTTAATCGTTGCAGCAATTGCCATAGGAACTTTCTCTTCTTATGCTCAATCGAATTTGCTTAACGCTAAAGTTCCTTCTGAGATTGGAAAGAAAACTCCAGCTCAGTTGATATCAGACAATGATCGACCTTTAGCCTATGGCTATGTTCATGATAGAGACGTGTTGATGGGAAAAACCACATGGGAAATCATCGATTTGGATGAACGAATTAACTTTCCTATGTATTATCCAGTAGATACTGCGAACATTGGTAAAGACAGACGATCTTTATATGATGTTTTGACAAAATCGATGAAAGATGGTAAATTAACGGAAGTATACACCGACAGTTATTTCAATACCAAGAAAACGATGAAGGATATCGAAGCTTCATTGACTCGTATTGATACTACGGATCCAGGAAGAGAACAATTTAATGCTGGTATTCCAATCGATCCTCAGTATATTGTTAGAACCGATTTAACAGCTATCGATGTATCTGATTATAAAATCAAAGGATATTGGTATTTTGACAAGCGTCAAAGTGAATTGAAATACAGATTATTAGGCTTGTGTCCTGTTACTCCTGACGTTTATACTGTAGGGAAAGAAGAGCAGGATTATATCGAATTATTCTGGGTATACTTTCCAGCCGCAAGAGACGTATTGCACGAAGCTAAGGCTTTCAATGATAGAAACTCAGCAATGCCAATTACTTTCGACCACTTGTTGAATTCCCGACGTTTCAATGCGGTGATTTACAAGGAAGAAAACGTATACGGTGACCGTGAAATTGCCGAATACATGAAAGAGAATTCGCAAATGCAACTCCTCGAATCGGAACGCGTCAAAGACAAAATCCGAGATTTCGAACAAGATATGTGGAATTACTAATTTAATTTCAAATACCATTCTAAACTCCTATCATTCTGGTAGGAGTTTTTTATTTTTACACCATGATAGATTATATAATCGTCGGCTCCGGTTTGGCAGGAATTGCTTTCGCTGAAACCGCTTTACAGAACCAAAAGCAAATAGTGATATTTGACAACAATCAGATTTCTGCTTCAAGAGTGGCTGGAGGCCTTTATAATCCAGTTGTTTTGAAAAGATTTGCAGCGGTTATGGATGCTCAGCTACAACTATCACTGCTTGATGAATTCTATGAAAGCATCCAATTAAAACTAAGCCATAAATTCGATTTTAAGAAACCCATCCTCAGAAAGTTTTTCTCTGCAGAGGAACAAAACAATTGGTTTGTAGCTGCTGATAAAGCGGGGTTGTCATCTTTTTTGTCCACCGAATTATGGACTGAAAAATTCAAAGGAATTGATTCGCCTTATCATTATGGCGAAGTGAATGGAACCGGTTATGTTGACGTGGCTTCATTACTGGATCATTACAAAGTGTATCTTCAAAATCAAAATCTTTTGAACGCTGGAACTTTTGACTATCATGCTTTAAAGGTTCATGAAGAATTCGTCCGGTATAAAAATATTGAAGCCAGACATATCGTATTCGCAGAAGGCTTTGCGATGCATCAAAATCCTTTTTTTAATGGATTACCCCTGGATGGCACCAAAGGCGAATTATTCGTCATTAAAGCGCCTGATTTAGATTTGGATGTCATTGTGAATTGTAGTGTATTCATTCTTCCGATGGGAAACCATTTATACAAAGTTGGAGCCACTTACAATTGGACTGACAAAACCGATGTTCCTACTGAAGAAGGAAGAAAAGAACTACTTGAAAGAATCCGCGAAAGCATCACCTGTGATTTCGAAATCGTAGAGCATATCGCAGGGGTGCGTCCTACCGTTAAAGACAGGAAGCCTCTCGTAGGAACGCACGCCCAATGGAAAAATATACACATCCTCAACGGACTTGGAACCCGCGGTGTTATGCTGGGGCCAGCTATGGCCAAGACTTTATTCGAGTATATAGAATACAATACTCCAATTCCCAGAGAAATTAATATTACCCGGTTCGATAAGAAAAAGTGATTTACTTTTTAGAGGGTTCATAAGAAACAAACATGTTTATGTATATGTTCCTCGAAATCCTCAAAACCAAAGGATAAAGAACCACAAGCGAACCCACAATGGCGGCAAAAGAAATTTTCAAGTTCAAATGCAGGAACACATAGGCGATAACGAATGCCGCAATACCTATAGCTACATTCACTCCATAACTCACATACATTGCTCCGTAAAAAAAGGAAGGTTCCAATTGGTATCGCAATCCGCAATGACCACAAGTTTCATGCATCTTCAAAACCGTAGTAAGATTATAAGGGTTGGATTCCACATACATGCTTTCATTCTGGCATCTCGGACAAGTTCCTGTTAAAATGCTATTTAGTTTGGATCCTTTTTTTAACATTTGCAAAAATTTTTGACAAAGGTATTCTTTTGTCAAGATTCTCTCGGTAACAATAGTCACAAAAATATGCTAAACATTCACAATTTGTCGGTTTCCTTCGGCGGCACGTATTTATTCGAAGAAGTAACCTTTAGAATGGGCGCCGGCGACAGGGTAGGACTAGTCGGAAAAAACGGAGCTGGTAAATCAACCATGCTCAAAATACTTGCGAAAGATCTGGTCCCGGATTCCGGAAGCATTGCCACCGAAAAAGAAGTGCAAATCGGTTTCCTGCGTCAGGACATCGATTTTGAACAAGGCAGAACCGTACTAGAAGAAGCTTATCAAGCTTTCACCGAAATCAAAGCGGTCGAGAAAAAACTCGAAGAGATCAACCACCAATTGGTCACAAGAACCGATTATGAAAGCGAGGAATATTCCCAAATCATAGAAGACTTATCCGATTACACGCACCGTTTCGAATTGCTCGGCGGTTATAATTATGTAGGCGACACTGAAAAAATCCTGCTCGGTTTAGGATTCAAACGCGAAGTATTCAACAATTTAACGGAAACCTTTTCGGGCGGTTGGCGTATGCGTATCGAACTCGCCAAATTGTTATTACAGAACAACGACATCCTATTACTCGATGAGCCGACGAACCACCTTGATATCGAAAGTATCATCTGGCTCGAAAGCTTTTTACGGAATTATCCTGGCGTTGTCGTGATTGTTTCGCACGATAAAATGTTTCTTGATAACGTCACCAACAGAACCATAGAAATCTCTTTAGGGAAAGCCTATGATTTCAACAAACCGTATTCCCAATATTTAGAATTGCGCCACGAAATCCGTGAAAAGCAACTCGCCACGCAAAAGAACCAACAAAAGAAAATAGAGGAAACCGAAAAACTCATCGAGAAATTCCGCGCCAAAGCCTCCAAAGCCTCCATGGCGCAATCGCTCATCAAAAAGCTTGACAAAGTCGAACGCATCGAAGTCGATGAAGATGACAATTCCGTGATGAACATTTCGTTCCCGGTTTCGAAAGTTCCCGGAAAAGTGGTCATCGAAGCCGAACATGTCACCAAAAAATATGGAGACAAAACCATTTTAAAAGACATCGATTTGCTCGTAGAACGCGGTAGCAAAATCGCTTTCGTCGGGCAAAATGGCCAAGGCAAATCAACCTTCATCAAAGCCATTGTTCATGAATTTGAATTCCAAGGCAACATCAAACTCGGCCACAATGTCCAGGTTGGCTATTTCGCCCAAAACCAAGCCGAATACCTCGACGGAGAAATCACCTTACTCCAAACCATGGAAAACGCCGCGACCGACACCAACCGTATGAAAGTGCGCGACATGCTCGGTTCGTTCCTGTTCCGTGGCGACGACGTTGAGAAGAAAGTAAAAGTGCTTTCGGGTGGTGAACGCAACCGACTTGCCTTATGTAAGTTATTGTTGCAACCCATCAACGTATTGCTGATGGATGAGCCGACGAACCACCTCGATATCAAATCGAAAAATGTGCTCAAAGCCGCTTTACAAAAATTCGAAGGAACACTGTTGCTCGTTTCTCACGACCGTGATTTCCTTCAGGGCATGTCGAACATCGTTTACGAATTCAAAGACCAGAAAATCAAAGAATACCTCGGCGATATCAATTATTTCTTGGAACAACGCAACCTCGAAAACATGCGTGAAGTCGAGAAAAAAGACATCATCAAGAAAGAAGTCGTAGCCGCAAACACCAAAGTTTCTTACGAAGATCAGAAGAAAGGAAAATCACTTCAAAACCGCTTGAGTAAAATCGAGAGTCAAATCAAGCAGCTCGAAATTGATATTCAAAACGACGACAAAGCGCTCGCATCCAATTATGACAAACATATTGAAGACGCCGCTTTCTTCATGGCCTACAACAAGAAAAAGAAAGATTTGGACCAATTGCTCGAAGATTGGGAAGCCGTTCAACTGGAGATTGACAACGCTTAGTTTTTTTAGAAGCTATTTACTTCGTCCGTTTGCGCTTTAGGAGCTCGGGTCCCGCCATCCACTATATCTTTTGCGCTGAACGCCAGCCCAAAAGGATGCCGTTGCTGTCCGGGCTAGGCCCTGTGTTTTGAATCGCGTTTGTTTTGTACCTTTGAAATCATGACCAGATCAGCTATCCAGCAAAACCTTCATTTGATACTTTCTACGGCAATCGTAATTCCCGCAGCTTTAGTTTATGGTTTATTTCCAAAAACCGTGTTGCCGCAATTGTTTGATTTTAGTGTCGAAACCACAGATTTAACCAATGTTTTCCGCGCCATCATGGGTTTGTATCTGGCTTTTGCTTTTCTTTGGATTCTTGGCATTGTCAAACCAAAATATTGGACGGCGGCAACCTTATCCCAAACTTTATTTATGCTCGGATTGGCCTTGGGCAGAATCGTAAGCCTAGTACTCGATGGCGTTCCATCAACCCTTTTTTGTATCGGTATTTTCGGCGAACTTGTCTTGGGCATTTTTGGTTGGTACCAGTTTAAAAGGTTCAACGACGGATCCTAGAATTTTATCGTTTATTAAAAACCAGATTCACGTAAGTCGTGTCTTTTTGCAAGTCAAATTCGATTCTTCTGTTATTCTGGTTTTGCAATTCGAAATTGCCATTCACCGTGCATTTGATTTCAGCAAAGAGATAACCTGTTTTTGTGGTCACCACCGTGCGGTATAAACTGTCTTTAACCAAAGCTTGCATCGGATAATCGGTATCCCAACTCAAAGGTTGACCATTGCCGCGAATCCCAACATTTTGGACGTCTTTTTCTTTGGATACATCGAGCGTCACCACGACCACGCGTTGGTAGCTTTTTTGTACGCAACTTGTCAAGGCCAACAGGGCAACTAAACTTAAGGAATATATCATTGATTTCATCTTAAAGGTTTTTTTTAGTTAATAAATAATCTACGCCAAATCTTCCGGAGCCTAATGCTAGAAAAGTCATGGACACCCAAAGGAATCCCATGGCCGGGAGCATCATCCACATGCCTTCTTTCCATTGCTGCATGAATATCGCCACGAGCATCGTACACATAACTAAAAATGAAGCGATTCTGGTCTGAAAACCAAACAACAGAAACAAACCTCCGACGGCTTCGCTAAATGCTCCGAGCCAAGCTAAAAGAGCCGGCGCGATAGCGAAAATACCGCCGTAATCGGCAACATCATTCGGAAACCAGAAAGCGACTTCGAAAAAGCCTAAATTGTTATCTGCCGGCGACCAGGGCAATCCAAATTTGGCCGAACCGAATTCCGCCGTTAGTAAATACCCGCAAACAATTCTGGGAATGGCGAGCAATAAATCTTGCCACCAAAAAGGTAACAACACAGGTTTTGTTATTTTAGTTAGAATGGTTTTCATAAGTTTAAATTTTAGAGGTGATGTTGATTGGATGATTGAAACTATTTTGACATGATCAATTGGCCATTGCCACTTTTCGTGGATTTTTGGTCAAATGAGGCGGCTCCGACGTTTTTGATGTCGCCATTTCCTTTTAATGAAACAGTGATTTTTTGCGTCGCATTCACAACCACATTGCCATTTCCGGAACTTTTGACAGTGGCTTTTTTGGCGGTTAACTTCTCAGCATGAATATCGCCATTGCCTGTTTTTTCGATATCCAGACTATCGGTCGAGCCTGAAATTTGTGTGTCGCCATTGCCTAAATTTTGCATTCTGAAATAGCGCCCGATAACATTTTTGATATCCAAATTGGTGTTCCCATTATTGCAGATTACTGAAGCTTCCGGCATGGTAATTTTAATTTTGATATGACTGTCTTCGATATACAACTTGTTGTTCGTGTTTCCTCTGAAGTAAACTTTTAATAAGTGTTCTTTTTCATTTTCATCGAAGGCTAAAAGCGGTAGTAAATTGTCATCAATGGTCACCGAAATAGCAAATGGTTTTCCAATTTCAACTTCGAGCGAACCGTCCAGATCGTCGAAATTGACTTTGTCAAAATTCTTGTATTCATAAGATTTGGTCATGGTTCTTCCCGAACCTTTAAGTTGCGCTAAGGATAGTAATGAAGTAAGCAACAATACGAGTATTAAGATTATTTTTTGCATGATTTTAATGTTTTAGTTTTAATATTATTTTGAATAACCCATCGATAAACCGATATCGCCTGTCACTTTTAAATCAACCGAAGCCGTGTCTTTTGACGTATTGTTAATGATCAAAGCGGTGTTCCGGTCTACTTTTACTGTAGCGGATTCATTTGGTTTTACTTTTTGTGAGGAATGCTTGCCACCTGCTATGGGCGCATGATAAACTTCAATATTGTTCTTTGAAACATTTTTCAATTTGACTTTAAAAGAACCGTGTTCGTTGTTCCCCAAGACAAAACTGTCGTTGGGTTTAATAATGGTGTTGGAAGTTAAGCTGCATGAAGCTAGTAAGATCGCAAGTAATAATGTGGTAAAAAGATTTTTCATAATTTTAGATTTAATGATTAATAACAAGGCAAAATTGCGTCATTAATTACCATCAATCGCTTCAGATTATGATTTGAGACCTTTTTAAAATGAATTGGGAAGTATTGTAAACAAAGGATTTATTGTTTTACCAAGTAATCTTTAGGAGAAAAACCCGTATTTTTTTTAAAAGCACGGTTGAAAGTAGCTTTAGAGTTAAAACCGCAATCGAAAGCGATTCCTAGTAAGGTCGACTTTTTTTGTTCGCCGTTCTCGAACATTTTTTTTACGGCTTCCACGCGATAGTTGTTGATGAAGTCGTTGAAGTTCATCTGAAAACCCTGATTGATGGTTTTCGATATGATCGATGCATTAGTCTCGAGCTTTTTCGAAAGATCGGTTAAAGTAAGCTCAGGATTCTGATAGAGTTTTTCGCTTTGGATCAGCGTTTCGATTTTTGTTTTCCAGCTTTCGATTTCGGGCGAAAGTTCTTGTTCGTAGGTTTCATGCTCAATATCGATGACGGTTTCTTCTTCCACATCAAACGTTTGGTTACCGGAACTTAAAAGCATCGGATGCTTATCAAAAACCGACATTCGAAAGCCTATCGTAGTGCTCACAGGATTTGCATAACCTGAAACCGCTATGTAATACATCACCATCGAAAAGAACAAGAAAAACCACCAACTGCCTTCATAGGATTGCAATTTCGGAAAAAACCAAGCCGCGATATCAAATACAATCGGTAAAATCAACATCACCAGAAAAGCGATCAGATACGTTTTGATCCATCGGAATAAGACGCTGTCGGCATAACTTACCACTTGAAACATCAGTTTTTTATATTGGTTATAATATCTCAAACTCATCACAAAGTAAAACAGCATCGATACGAAACCCAGTTTCTGATACCAATTGTCGAAATCTTTGTCCATGCCATCGGCGTAGAAATAATAATCTTTCACAACCAGCAAGTCATATGCTGCGATTGTTAAAATATAAATCAGGTAAAGCATGCCGGGAATGAAATGCAGACCATCTTTTCGGGTAAAACGAAATCCCGGATTCAGCAGGCTTTGCGTGTAAAAGAAAATCACCGGGCCCACTAAAAACAAATGCTGGAAAGGCACAAAGAATAAAATGTCGCGATAAGGCTGTGTGTCATACCAACCTGCGAAACCCAACATCCAGGGCGCAATATAAAGACTGCATAAGAATACGAACAAACTGAGCCAATAATTGGATTTGTTGGTGGTTTGAATGGCTTTTATGAAAAGCAAAACGCTATAGATGATTCCTTGTGAAAAAGAAATCAGGAGCAACGAACTGTAGAAACCAAATTCAAAATGCATATTGATGAGTATTGTTTTGTTTGAACCGTCAAGTTTATTGGAATGGATTGCGCTGCTGCCAAACCATTTCCGGTTCGAGATAAGGAAAAATCTTTGAAAGGTAACGGTTCAATATAGCATTTTCATGTTTCATAAACCCGAAAGTTTTGATGGGTTTCGCCCCAACCGAACTTTTGATTTCTAACGCCGTTCTTGAAAAAATGATTTTTTCAAATTCTTTCTTGATGCCATAAGCAATCATATCATAAAGCATATTGAGGTAGAGCATCTTTTCGCGTTGCATCGATTCGTCATAACCCAGAAAATAAGTATCGAGCGACTTCCCGTTTTTGATCATCGTGTTGAAACCGATCATTTTTTGATCGATAAAATACCCGTAAAACAGAAACTTGTCTTCAAAGATTCTTTTGAAAGTGCTGAAATGATGCTTCGCCAGAAAGAACGTATTGAAAGGCGCGTTCTTAGCCACATGCGAATATAAATCATAAATCACCGCTTCATGTTCGATGATGTCTTCGAGATGCATTTTTCGTTTTTCGATACCATCGGCTTTTTTTCTGGCGCGCTTGTATTGGTCACGGTATTTTTTGGTCAGGGCATCAATGTAATCCTGTTCGGTTTTCCAATGCGGCATCACATCGAAAACCATGTTGGGTTGTGTGCTGAATTCATAAAACGTTTTGAAATCCTGACGGTCGAATAAAGTCATTTCATCAGCATCAAAATCTTTAAAAGTAAGGATGTGTATTTTTTTTCCTTTCGATTTGAAGACAACCTTTAATGCTTCCGCTGCGGCTTTTAAAGTATTCAAAGCCAACGAAGCATTACAATTTTTTGAAAAAGAAAAGGCATTTTGGCCCGTCAGCATATTATTTCCAATCAATAAAACATGCGAGCCGAACTTCCGAAAGACAAAATTCCTCAGCGAAGTTTTGATGCATTGGTCGCGTTCTCCGAAAGATTCCAATTGGTTGACATCGAGAAACTGCGAAAGTGCTAAGCCGACTAAATGGTCTTTTTCAAACAGTCCGATGAAATGACAAGTCATGTTGAGCGGTGCTGATTTTTCGAGAACTTCTAAGTAGGCTTTACTCAGAAAAATATTGTCAACTGCCAAGCGGTCCCAATCATCGGGAAGTTGTGCTACGGAATTATAAAGTTGAAAAGTATAAGGATTCAAATGGCAGGTGCTAGTCAGCCAAATTTAACGATTTACTGTTAAATTAAGCGTTGTTGGATTTTATTTAACTAATTTTAAAGCAAAGACTAAAACCATGACAACTTATACTTTGCAAACCATCCAAAGCGAATTATTGGATTTGAACGACTGGCACTTTAAAAACAATGCCATCGTCAGGAATTTTGAGTTTGCTTCGTTTTCTCAGGCCATGGGTTTTATAGTTCAAGTCGGGTTGGCCGCTGAAAAAAGGAACCACCATCCTGAATTGTCTAATGTTTACAATAAAGTCAGCATCCGATTGACGACACATGATGCCCAAGGTGTGACAAACAAAGACATCGATTTGGCTAAAGCCATTGACGCTTTGGTATAAAAAAATCCCGACGTAAATCGGGATTTCCTTTGCGTTTTTGTTTTTTATTGCCAGGCGCAGATGATACCGCCCATAAGCATCATAGTGACTACCCAATAACCTCCTGCAATCAGCGTATATTTAAAACTTCTTCTCTCATACAAGGCACCCACACCTATAATGGGTAAAGCTAAAAATAAGCCTGTCATAAAACCGTGTAACGCTCCATGTTTGAAGGTGCGGAAGGCCGAGCCGTAATCTGCCATAAACTCTGCATAAGAAGGTTTCGCTAGAGCAGGATCACCACCAACCATGCCCAAGGCACCAAATTGATGAATGGTCAACATTTGCAAAATAAAAGCAATAAAAAAGGCGTACAAAACTGAACACCCAAAGGTTATCGCCATATTGGCACCTTTCATTTTGTCTTCTGTCATTCCAGATTCCCGCATCCAGGCATTTCCGAATACTTTAGGATGATACCAGATAAAACCGACAACCAGAGTCGAGCAAGCCGCTGCAAGCAATGCTAAAAAATTGATTTCCATATTCCTGTTGTTTTAATTGTTAGTGACTCAAATGTACTTTTTTTTCTTTTTACGACCATTTTTTTTTTTTTTTTTTTCATCGAATGATCGGTTTTTGGAAGGCTTTAAAAATTCATTTTCGTAGGAATAATATAGTAAAAAAATCAAAAAAAGTGCATTTCATCGATTTTATTTGCTCATTATCGATATTACATGTACGTTTACACCATCAAATAAACGTAAAACCATTTATCATGAAAAATTTAACTATCTTATTCTTGTCTTTTGTTGCGACAGCATCGATGATGGCAAACATCTCTTCTTCGGAAAAAGAGGCTTTAGTAAAATTATACAAAGCGACTAATGGAAGTCAATGGACCAACAAATGGGATTTGAACACTCCGGTTGATTCATGGTATGGCGTAAAAATCCAAAATGATAAAGTCATTGCGCTCAATTTGTCAAGCAACCATTTGGTAGGACAATTGCCAAACGAAATTGGAAATTTGGTGAATCTTCAAAGCTTAAACTTATTCAAAAATGACATTTCAGGATTGATTCCAACAAGTATTGGCAATCTGAAACAATTGAAAACATTAAATATAGCTTTCAATAAATTATCTGGTGCTTTGCCGGCAACATTGTCAGAGGCTACTGCACTGGTTTCTGTTGAATTGTTTATGAACCGCATTAACGGCGAGTTACCGGCATCCATCGGGAAACTACAAAATCTAAAAACCTTGTCTTTGTTCAACAATGAATTAACAGGAACAATTCCTGCAACCTTATACAGCATGAAATCATTGAAAGTATTACTGTTGAGCAGCAACAAACTAACAGGAAAATTAGATAAAGAAGTGGCCAACTTAACGTCACTCGAAAACTTAAGTTTATTCGAAAATAATATGGAGGGCCAAGTGCCATTCGATTTGGAAAAACTGAACAACCTTAAAGAAATGAATATCTCTTACAATATGTTTAGCGGCCTGGTTTCTAAAAACCTCGCACAGTTGGATACCTTGAATATGACAATGATTAATGAAAAAGGATTGGCGGTCAATTTGACTGTGGTGGATAAAAACTCGGCTTATGCAAACGAAGATTAATTAAATCGCAACGAGCTACTACGAACCTTCTCACCAAAACCCCTAAATCATGAGAAAAAAAATTACCCTACTGCTTTTGACAGTTGTATTGTCGAGCCCGATTTTGGCCAGTGTATCGCTGCCTGAGAAAGATGCTCTGATCAAATTATACATCGCGACCAACGGCACCCAATGGAAAAACAAATGGAATTTAGACGAACCGGTATCGAAATGGTACGGCGTCAAATTGAGCGAAGACAAAGTCATCTCGCTGGATTTAACAAACAATAATCTCGTAGGCGAGTTGCCTGCGGAAATAGGAAATCTGGTCTACCTTCAAAAATTGAAACTCACCAGAAATGCGATTTCAGGCACGATTCCGGAATCTATCGGGAATATGAAATGGCTCAAGATTATGAATCTTTCCTTCAACAGGCTCACAGGTACAATACCAACAAGCATAGGAAAAATAGACGATTTGATCATGCTCGAATTGTTCATGAATAAATTGTCAGGAAAATTGCCGAGTGAAATAGGAAACCTTAAAAAGTTGAAAAAACTATCGCTTTACAATAATGAGCTAGAGGGTTCGATTCCGTTTTCACTTTATGAAATGCGATCTTTGAAAGTGTTGTTGCTCAACAGCAACAAGTTTACAGGAAAACTTGAAAAAGAAATTTCAAACCTGACACAGCTTGAAGTATTCAGTTTGTTCGACAATAATATGGAAGGTCAGATCCCATACGATCTCGAAAAGCTGAACAAGCTGAAAGAAATGAATATCTCTTATAATTTGTTCAACGGCCCGGTTTCTAAAAACCTTTCCAGATTGGATTCGCTCAACATGACGATGATCAATAACGAAGGACTAGCCGTCAACCTCAAAGTAGTCGATAAGAGTACCGCATTAACCAACGAAGAATAATAATAAGTTTTTTTTATAGTTAATAATTGTTTTGTAATTAAATTAAAAGGGTTAAAAACCACCAATGGGAATTGGTGGTTTTTTGTTTAAAATCGAAATAAGTTTTTATTTTATCAGTCAAGGAAGGCCAACGCTTTTCTAATCAACGTCCTACCGAAAAGCAATTTTTTGCAAAATTAACTTGACTTTCTGAATATAGGTTGTATATTTGCACTCGAAACAGCGCGGGATAGAGCAGTAGGCAGCTCGTCGGGCTCATAACCCGAAGGTCACAGGTTCGAGTCCTGTTCCCGCTACTAAGGAAGACCCATCGATATAATCGGTGGGTTTTTTGCTTTCAATATCTTTTGAATCCTTTGCTATATCTCGTGTTATCTCAAAAATCACATTCGTTTTTTCGGTTAGATATACCCTGTTTTTAATATCCAATGACAAACCGTCTGGAAATACTAATTCTTGAATTCGCTTCTTTGTTTCAATGTCATCTGAACCCCAGTATTTACTAATATTTGAAACAACATCACACGATGTTTCTATATAGCTATCGAGGTTAGATATTTTGGAAACATTATTTGCTTTTCTAGTGTTCAAATCTCTTATTTTATTTTCAAATTCATCTTTCAATTCGTTGAAAGTTTCTTTGTCGTCAATATCACCTAAAGCAAATCTTCGCTTTAATTTCTTTAACCCATCTTCCAGTTTCACCAATTCTAATCCAATGATTTCATTCTCGTTTTCGCCTTCATTGTTTAAAGTTTCATAGGTCATTTTTAATTGCTCCTTAAAAGCATTATGCAAACCACTTGATAATTCGAATTTGCTTAATAAATCTTGAAATAAATTGTTTGCGCCTTGACCATTTGAACGGATGGTAGTATTTGCGTTAATGCTTCCGCCTTTGCAAGATTGACATTTGTAATAATGCAGACCTTTTTTTTCTACTTTGTAGCCAGTTAATTTATTCCCACACGCATTGCAACTAATAAATCCATTAAGCGGTCTGTTTAGATTGGATTTCTCATGCTTATACCCAAATCTATTTCCATTCAGAATTTCTTGTACCATTAAAAAATCTTGCTCAGAAACCATTTTCTCCCATTTACCTTCAACTACTTCGCCGTCTAACATTTTGTGAGCGGAAATGCCACAGTAAAAAGGATTTCTCCACATCGCACTAATAATTTGCTTTGTTATTTCAACTCCTAAATCACATAGTTTCTGTATAATAATATAATCTTTGTCACCTTTCAATTTCCATTCCCAAGCCATTTTGAGTAGCTTCCCTTCAGAATTCATTACTATTTTCTGTTTATCACTATGAAATTTTGCCCTTTTAACTTTGGTGCCGAATTGGTCGTAGCCTTTTGGAGCTTTACCTAACCAATAACCGTTTTCCAAAAATCTTTTCATACCAGGCAATGTAACCCGCAATCTGTCTATGTTTTCTTGACGTGCTTGAAGCAATCCTCTGTAGATTTCAATTTTCCCATCTTCAGTTTCTGTACTCTTACCAGTTGAAACTTCTATTAAGTGAACTCCCAAATCATTAACTAATTCAGAAGCTAATCCTACACCTTCACCGCCAGTTCTCGAAAATCTACTTATTGTATTAATTAGTATTGCATGTGGCTTCAATTTGGCTCTTCTTACTTCGTCAATTAATCTTTTAAATTCTTTTCTTGTAAAATCACCACTTGCACTTTCATAAGTTCCGCCAAATCTAAATGTTACAAGATAATTTTTGTCTTTCGCAAATCTTGTTGAAGATTCAAATTGGGTTTGTAAACTTTTATTTGATTCTTGGTCTTTACTGGATACCCTGGTATAAATCCAAACATCTTTGTTTGAATCAATCTTTTTGTCATATCCTTTTGCAAAGGATTTAAATTGCTCTAGTCCCATTTTTTTTGTTATAAATTTTATATGTTATTATTGTTAATCGGCATAGCTCGTCAATTATCTTGAGAGCATCACTATCGCTAATTGCTTCAAATCCGTCAAAATTTCTTAACTGCTCGATTGACAGTTTTTTCGAAGTAATTTTATCAGCGTAGGAAAAAAACAAATCGTCTTGTATGCTCGTTTGAGCATCTTTGTTGTTCACTACATGTTATTGTTATTTTTGTGCTCATATGGAGCTTATTGTCTTCGCTGAACGTTAAGAACGCTTTCCTAAGAAGTTTAAGGAAAATACCATACAGGCATCAACTTACATCTAGCGGTTATAAATAAGAATTAACCTAAAATAACCAATGAACAAAGACCTTGAGAGGGTCTGATGCGTAAAACTACTACAGAATATTTGAACGAACGAAAATTTTATTCGTTTTCTTTCCAACCTTTTTCAAAATAATCGTCTTCTCCTCCTCGTGTCACACGTTCTAACCATGGTTCACCGTCTTTTCCAACGTTTAATATTATTGTGCCAAAATTGCCTTCCGCTAATATCCTTTTTTGATTTCCATAAGAATCAGTTTGTAATTCTCCAATGCTATAACTAACAGTTTCTTCTGGGTTTGATTCCCAGTTACTTTTTTCTCCTCCCCATTCAATTGTACTTCCTCTTGACCAATATTTTATTTGATTATCGGTTATTTCATAGCGGTAGTAAACGACCATTCCATTAAATGTGCGGGTTGATGACCATCTACCTTTTACAAAATTTTTCATGGCAACTTCGGAATTAATACCTACATTTTTTTCCGTAACGCCAACACGAAGATTTTGGCTAGATTTAAATGCGTATCCTAAACCGAATAGCAATACAAAAAATAAAACGACACAAAGAAGAAATCTCTTTACAGATTTGATATTATCGGGATTCATAATATTATAATTAAGGATGTGAACTTAAAAACAAATATAGATATTTTCTTTTTATATCGGCATATATGCCGTTGATTAGTAATGACATTATTCGAATTTTGGACAATGTCAGAGGCATTTTTAATAAAACTTGGAGGTATTATAAGCGAAAGGGCAAAAGCTAAATTCAAAACTAATTTAGAGTTTGCAAGTGCTTGTGATATTGATGAAAAGAGTATTCGCCGAATCTTAAAGGGGGAACAAAATTTTTCAATCAAAATTTTTCAAAAAATCTGTCTTGCATTAGATATAAAAATGTCGGAGCTTTTATCAGAAATGCATTTGTAATATATTATAGTCTTGTTTTAACACATTTATCTAATGTTCTGTGAAGCATTGAAGCAAGGGTTAAACTGTCAAGCGCATCTTGTTCATCAATTATCCACTTAATTTTTGGAGCGTGAGCAGTAGTATTACGAAACATGCCAAAAAGCCCTTTTATTAAATGCATAAATCCCTTATGTTCACTTTCTTCAGAATCAGTTGTTAATGCGTTAAAGGCAAGTTTTGGATTTTTGAGTTGTCCAAGACCAAATGCTTTGTCAACTAAGTCAGAACCGTCACCTGTCAAACCAGATTTGTCTCTAATTTTGTCCGCTACACTTTTTGTAGCTTCAAATACAGCATGGAAGTAATTATCTTTTAAAAGTTCAGCTTTACAAAATAATAAGACGTCAGAATGTACCTTTCTATCTTTAAGCTTAGCTTTTAAATTATCGGCACGTTGTTGTGCTTCTGGAATTGTTTTAGCTTCTACAACTTTTCGAAATTTTCCATTATCCAAAAGCTCAAGACCAATAAATAAAATTCTTGTGTTTATTTCTGTTCTATACTTTTCAAATTGTTCGTGATTATCAGCATAACGTACTGGACTCAATATTTTTTGTATAAAAATTAAAACTTTATTTGATTCCTGATTTCGATTTTGATAGTTAGCAAAAGCATTATACAGTCGTTTCCATTTTGTAATTCCAGGGTCGGTATCAGTCAAGCCCGTTTGAGCTAAATAATACTCAATTTGTGAGCCACTATTTTGGTCACCAAGAATTTTACAAATGCTTTCTAGTATTTCTGCGGATATTGGATTTTCTTTAGGCACTTGTTAAGATATAGGTTGCAAAAAGTTATGTTTCACTTGCTCATTTAAATTGAGCCATTCATTCAAAATTATCATTGAATTTTTAAGTAATATGAAATTTCTTGAAATGTCTTCTTGATAATTACCATTGAATTTACCTCCATGAAAAAGATTGTTTCTTATATCTCGTATTGACAAACTAAGTCTATTTATCTCTTGTAAATCATTGAAGTTTCTGTTTCTCCAACCTAGCTGACCGTTATCAATCATTTGAATTTTTGGTGGCTGTTGTATAAGATAATCTACTGCCTGAGTAAGTTGTGCGTTAATGTTTTTATTGAAATCGGGTCTAATATTTGCAATAAAAGTGTCCCAGTTTGCCGTAACTCTATCTTCGTCACCATTTACAAAATTCGAAGCTTTCAAAGCGCATTCAAATCTTGAAAAAGTAATGAAAAAGTCTATTATTAATGCTTGACCTTCAATTGTAATTGTCTTGTTGAGTTTTTCTATAAATACTTTTGTTGTCATTCCTATTTCCAATTATTTATTAAACTTCTAGTTTTATTATTTGGTTCATAATCATCTTCTATTTTACCAATATCAATTACAACTGGCACTTGTGCTGTCAAACCCGCAAGTATGCATGTTCCTGTTGGAAGAATAGGTAAATATTCAAAAGATAATTTATCTAAATAAGAAATGGTTTTTTCTACTGCTAATATGTCATTATTATTAATAAGTCGGTGAAGGAAATAATTATGTAACTGGGAAATAATCGTTGATGAAATGTCAGATGGTCTTTGGCTTGCAATAGTTAGAAAAACCCCAAACTTTCTACCTTCCTTAATAATTTCTTCAAAGGTTTCTAAGCGATAGTCCTTCCATTGTTCACTTTCTCTATCTGAATCACGTGACAATATATTATGTGCTTCGTCAATGATAATATTTAAGTATGTTGTTTCATCGTTTTTGTCTTTTTGTTCGTCATAAAGTTGTTTGCATAAAAGAAGAGGTAAAATTTTACGCATGTGAATGTTGACATCCTTTAATGAAACTATAGTGAAGTTTTTTTGATTTTGAATATTGTCATCAATTTTGATAACCTTTCTAATATCTTCAAACCTTTTTTCCATTCGCTTAATCAGCGGTGATAAATGCTCTCTATTTGAATGACCTTTAATAATGTCATCATAGTATTGAAATAGTATTTGGAGTTTCAATTTGTCTAAATCATTGAATTGATGATTTTCTAAATTTATTTTATTCAACTCAACAGCAACTTGAAGTCTCATATTATCTGAATACAATTTCGAACCATCCCCCATTATAAACATATATTGAGATGTTGTATTGTGATATTCGAGATGTTCCCTTAATACGTCTCTAACTTGTGAAATGTTAGAATCAGGAATGCACTTATTAATCTCTGAAAGAAAATCCACTATGATTGTTGAACCGAGTTCTTTATCATTCTTATCAAGAGCTAAAAGCAATCTTGAAATAATAAGTTCTTTTAGTGATTCTTTTTTGTCAAGTCTTTCAGCAATCCAAGAATTAGAAATTGCTCGTCTCAAAAATGGAGTCTGCGTTTTTTCTGTTGCTTCCAAAATTACAGCCCAAAAACTAGGTTCATACAAAGTTTCTGAACTTACTGGAAATTTGTCGCTACTGATTTTTGTGGATAATTTATATATCTGTTTGTATTCCTTTTCTACAATAATATTATCATTATCATCTACATATTCGCCATTAAAATCAATTAAAAAGAACTTGGCATTTAGTTGAAAGTTTTGTTGGTCTTTATACTTTTTAAATAGCTCTCTATAGATTTTGGCTAAAGTATAAGACTTACCACTTCCAGTATTACCGAATATACCAATATGACTTGCAAATAAACTATCTATCCCTACTTGAATTTCTTGACCCTTTTCTAATGTTAATGTTCCAATAGTTAATGGCTCATCATCCTTTCGAATAAAATCATGAACTTTATTAAATTCTTCCCTGTCAAGTAAATAACATTCGTTATCAATTAATGGCATTTCTTTAATGCCCCTTTCAAAATGCTTCTTGTTAAAAAACCCCAATAAACTTACATTAAGAGTTCTGCTGATTTTTTCTTTGTCACTTGAATATTCCTTGTTTGAGTAATTTTTATCTTCAATTGTATATTCTCCCTCTACCTTGCCGATAATCTTCGTAAAGCCTTTGATTATTTTAATATAGCTCCCGACAGATACATTTTTAACAAGTTCTCCTTTATATAAAAGATGTGAACTGTTTTTTGCTTTGTCAACCGAAACACGAATCGCCCTACCGTCAACAGAAGTGACACAACCAATTCGAAAAATTGAATCTTTAATTATTTCTTCTTCCATTTAATTAATCAATTTTATCCAATATTGCTTTAAAAATATTTGAATTGAGCGTTTTAAAATCATAAAAAACCCCTGAGTCAGGCTCTATGATTTCAATATTATTATATCGTATTGTTGTGTTTCCTTTTTTTACATTTTTTTCAATGTCTACTTTAGAAGGAGAATCGTAAGCAAATATTTTGATTGTTAAAGTAGGATTAGAATTAGCAGCTCTCAAAACAATTTCTCTTATATGCTCGTCTGCCAAAGAAAATCCCATAATAAACAGAATTGTATTTTCTTTTTCTAATTCGTTTGATAATACCCGAAGCAATTCGTAATAATGTAAGTTTAGAATCGTATCTTGAAATTTTTCTTTGGTAGGATTTACTACGGCTAATTTATCATAGGTATTTATAAAATCTTCAAATGTTGAATCAATTGTTTTGCTTTTAACTTCCTTAATAAAATGAGCAAGTTTATCAGTAGGAGCAAAGTCGATTACTTTAGTTTTTACAGCGTCCCATTTAATTTTTATCTCATGAATTTCTTTTAATTCTGAATAAACAATTTTATCATTTTCAGATTTCCATGTAAGTGAACCATGAACTTTAAGTAAATTAAAAACAGGGATTTCGGAAGTATTATCGTAATGCAAACTTTTCTTGAAAAGTGATTTTTTAAAATTAGTTAAACTAAATACAGGTTTGAACCTCCCATAAAACCCATCATTGTATTCAAGTTGAGTGTCTTCCAACGCTTTTTCTATGAATACATCAATATTTGTTGTGAATAAATTTACCTGCTTATTTAGGATTGAACTTTTACGTTTTAAAACAATAGTATTTAGAAGAACTAAAAAATCTTTATAGTTTTCCATCACAGTAGTTTTGTTTGCATCAATTTTTGTGTCGTCTATGATAGAAGGATTTTGGGAAATTACGGTATCGTAATATTTTCCGAGTATTGAAACTCTGATTATATTTTTTTCATCAGGATTTAATGTTATATCATCATTTAGTTCTGTCAGCAAGAGTTCGACATTTCCCAAAGTTGAAAAGTAGGGAACCGACAATCCTGAACCGACTAAAAAATTTAAGTTACTGTCTTGAATTGTATTCTTTAATTTTTCTATATCCATAATTGCCGTTAATTTATTTTGATAACCATAGTGCTAATATACATATTCATGTAATAACATGGATTCATTTCTGTAATCGTATAATTCAAATTTAATTAGCTGTTATTAAGAAATGTGTCAAAACCTTAACTGTATCAAATTAAATCTATAAAATGGTTAAATCGATACAAGTAAGTGTAGCTATTTTATTCTTTGATTTATTTTGCTGAATTCAAGATAATTATTATATTTGTATATACAAACGTTAGTTATACGCCACATGGAAAATGCAATTATTATCTCAAGATGTTCAACAAACGAGAATCGTCAGGACGTTACTCGTCAATCTCAAGAATTAACTTCAATTTACGGAAATCAGTACAACATTGTAAAGGAATTTACCTATTACAAATCAGGAACTAAAAATGATGAGGTTAACGCCGAAATTTTGGAATATGCTATTAACAACAATGTTAAACATATAGTTGCAATCGAAATCTCAAGAATTTCTCGCAAAATTTCATCTTTCGCCCTATTCTTGGAAAAATGCAACGAGAATGGTATTAATATTATAATCGACAATTTTAAACTTCACACATTATTACCTTCGGGAGAAATCAACGGAATGGTGCAGACCATGCTTTCAATCGCTTCAACATTCGCAAGTCTAGAATTAACGATGATAAAAGAACGCCTAAATTCGGGTCGGGAAAAGTATATTCGTGACGGTGGAAAGCTAGGTCGTAAAGTAGGCTCTGAAAAAGATTCAAAAAAATTAATTACTGAACATGCTGACATTGTTAAGTTTATTAAGCAAGGGCAATCCGTAAGAAACACAATGAAGCTTACAGGAAAATCGAGTGGAACAATACAAAAAATTAAAAGGCTAGTAGCATAAAAAAGGTTGTGAAATTCACAACCTTAATTTATTAAAGACTTCACGAACGCCATCGATGGAACTCGCTTTTTTGGTGTCATAAAACCATATTTTCAGAAAAAGTAATAGAATACTACGTTGCTAAAGTAGGTGCAAAAAGGAACGTTATTTTTGGCAATTATATACATGTGTAACCCATTAACCTAAATATTTTGTAAGATATATTAAGATAACCCCAGCTATAACTGCTACTACTATTTCAACTATATAAGTTTTTGTCTTAGACTCAATTATTTTGACCTCTTTTACTTTTTTAGGCTTTTTGGGTTTCTTAATTTTCTTTTGCTCTTTCTCGTCAAGAAATCTATATTCAAGCCAACCGCCTACATCTTTAACTCGTTCACCGAATTCAGTTAATTTAACTGTATTAAAATCATTGTCTTGCAATTCTATTAAACCCAAGTGTTTCGCCTCATTTAAAGCTGTAAATATATCAATAGGGATTATTCCATTTTTTCTCGCATAAGCGTGAACATCGACAGTTCTAAATTCTGAATTGAAGCTGTTTACAATCATATTGATTAAGGTATCTTCACTCATAATATTCTGATTTTGATACTCAAATATAATAAAAAACAAGAGGAAACTATTTATGGTTACACTAGTATATCATTGCCTTATTTTTGCTGAAAAAAAATTAAAAAAAATATTTTCATACCGTTTATATAACCATAGCCCATATTTTGCATCATGAATTAATCGAAATTCTGACGGTGGTAACGATGAACTTTTACTTTTACATTCAATAGGGGACTACCCAAGTTGCTCGATGCGCTTTCTAATATCTTCAATTTCTTTTTGCAATTGTAACCTATAAAGTTGTTTTTGCAATTCTTGTTTACGCAAGAGGTCATGTTCTACAGTTACTTGCGTCTGTTTTATTTTAATTTTATCCTCTATATTGTTCATCATTCAATTTGTTTGTCAAACACTCATTTTCGAAGAGTTCATTTAATCTGTTTTCTCTTATCAACATCAAGTATTCTTGCCATAAATGATAGTCATCTTCGATTGCATCTTCTTCATACATTCTTACTACATAATTTATAAGTAATTGTCTTAGATAGGGATTGTAATCTAGGTTTGTTAATTTTTCCATAGTTTAATTTTTTAGTGTTGTTATTTGGTTTCCTTCCTTAGAAATGTATTGCTTCCATCCGTCAAGGTCAAAAATTTTGCTTTCGTGATAACTTATCCGACTAAACCCAAGTTTAAGTAATTCGATTAGTTTTTTCTTATCTGAACACTTTACGTAACAATGTAAATGGTTTTGGTTGTTACTCTTTTTTTGTTCGACGGAGTAATTTAGCTCTAACATATTATTATCCATTTGTTCATAGACAAACTTCATAACCACATTAATATCGGATTTGGTGTAATTTGCACACGGGTCAATACTTAGTGCGTAGTATTTATTCTTACGAGTTCGTTGAGGTTTGAACTTTGGGAGTAACAAATGATGGACTTGCCATTCGTGGTTCTTGTTCTTGTATAGTGTAGCTTCACTACAATTTTCTGTTAGATTACTTATTATTCTTCTAACGTTTCTAGCACTCATATCATATTTTAGGCTAATTTCTTTAACTGTTAAGTATTCATTTTGTTGCATTTTAGTTCTTGTTTAACGCATCAAATCCATTAGGGCATTGTCTTAATGCCGAGCGTTGAATTTGTTATTTTAATATAAATAGTCGGAAGTTTGAAGAAAGTTCCTTCGGACTTAAAATATATTTACAATTATATTCGAATTAGAAAATATGTAAATAGTTTAGGGCTTTATTTTACTACATTTGCAGTCAGAAACAGCTGATTTCGATTTTTTATGTAGTAATAAAAATTTGAAATCTCAAGAAGGTCACGAACTAGGAGATGGTTAGATATTCTAGTAGCACATGCTACTAGACTCAAAGCCACTCATTATTGAGTGGCTTTTTTAGTTTTACAAAATCACTCTTATGGAACACAAAGCAGGCTTCGTTAACATTATCGGAAATCCCAACGTAGGCAAATCAACATTAATGAATGCGTTTGTAGGTGAGCGCTTGTCAATCATCACCTCAAAAGCGCAAACCACGCGCCACCGTATTCTGGGCATCGTCAATGGCGAAGATTTTCAGCTGATCCTTTCCGATACGCCCGGCATCATCAAACCCGCTTATGAAATGCAGGAATCGATGATGAACTTCGTCAAATCCGCTTTCGAAGACGCTGATATTTTGATTTACATGGTCGAGATTGGCGAAAAAGAACTCAAAGATGAAGCGTTCTTCAACAAAATCATCCACTCGAAAATTCCCGTTTTACTGTTGTTGAATAAAATCGACAACTCCAACCAGGAACAACTTGAGGAGCAAGTCGCGTTCTGGGCTGAGAAAGTGCCAAACGCCGAGATTTTCCCGATTTCCGCTTTGAAAAACTTCAACGTTCCCGAAGTGTTTGCGCGCATCATTTCACTATTGCCGGTTTCTCCCGCATATTATCCGAAAGACCAGCTGACCGACAAGCCTGAGCGTTTTTTCGTCAATGAAACCATCCGCGAGAAAATATTGCTCCACTACAACAAAGAAATCCCATACGCCGTCGAAATCGAGACCGAAGAATTCTTCGAAGACGACAACATCATCCGCATCCGTTCGCTGATCATGGTTGAGCGCGATACGCAGAAAGGCATCATTATCGGCCACAAAGGCGAGGCTTTAAAACGCGTTGGAGTAGAAGCACGCGCCGATTTAGAGAAATTCTTCGGCAAGCAAATCCACATCGAGATGTACGTGAAAGTCAATAAAAACTGGAGAAGCAACGTCAATCAGTTAAGACGTTTCGGATATAATAATTAATTGTCTAAAAGCGTAGCGGTCTAATATCTTAAGGCGCAGCCGTGTCTTTTTTTTGGCGTGCCCACAAGGGTCGGGCTATCCGCACTCGCTTTTTTGCGCCGAACGCCGGCGCAAAAAGAGCTCAGACAAATGCTGCTGTCCCTCACGCAGTTTGTACTCATAAGAACCCATCGTACTATTTCAAAATCTTCAAAAACAACGCTTCAAGTTCATCCATTTGCCCATTGCCGTTGAATCGTATCTGGCGCGCGATGAAATAAAGCAAAAACCAAACGATCGTCATCAGCACCATCACGACCAAATCAAAAACATAAGGCTGTTTCAATCGGATGTTAGAGTACAGGATCATCCCAAAAATGGTGAAGATTCCCGCGACCACAAAATGCAGAAACATAAATAAAGTCCAAAGTGTCTGGTCGGGGCCAAACAAACCGCGGATGTGCGTATGGTTTTCTTTTGGTTCCAATTCGATGTGCAAATGCGGCGACCAATACTGCTTCTTCGCGCCGATGACATAAAACCAGATGTGGTTCTCACAAATTTTAATTTTATAATCCTTAGAAGATGTTTGCGCTTGGTCTTCAAATTTTTGACGCACTTCATCGATAGGCTCTTCCAGATCTTTATAAAAACGCAAACGAAGTCTTAGGGCTTGGGAAGTATCCATAATGTTTCGCGATTAGTGATGGGTTGTGGTCGGTTTGTTCTATCAGAACCATTACGAATATAAGAAAAAACCTTTATCGAAATGACATTACAAGAATAAGTGTTGCAAGGTCAGCCCATTGAACCTTTATCTTTGCCCAACGACTGGTTTGTTGAATTTCAGAGGAAACGTTCCGTTTACCACAGTCTTAGCCCGGATAAGAGCGATATCCTTTTTTGCCCGCGTTGGGCAGAAAAGATTTAGCGGATAGCCGGATCTGCTTCCAAAAAATAAAAAAACTCAGGCATTCAGGCACTTGCAACTCAGGCACTTTTTTCCGTACCTTTGCGCCAAATTGCAAAAATCACATGAACAACATTGTAGCCATAGTCGGAAGACCCAACGTAGGAAAATCAACCCTTTTCAACCGGTTGATTCAGAGAAGAGAAGCCATTGTCGATTCGGTATCGGGCGTAACGCGCGACCGGAATTACGGCAAAAGCGAATGGAACGGAAAAGAGTTTTCGGTCATCGATACCGGCGGGTACATCAAAGGTTCGGATGATGTTTTTGAAGGCGAAATCCGCAAACAGGTAGAACTTGCTATTGACGAAGCTGACGTAATCATCTTCGTGGTCGATGTCGAGGAAGGCATCACGCCGATGGACGAAACCGTGGCGAAGTTGCTCAGAAAAGTGACTAAACCGGTTTTGCTCGCCGTGAACAAAGTGGATAATGCAATGCGCGAGAAAGACGCAATCGAATTCTATAATTTAGGGCTTGGCGATTACTTTACTTTCGCAAGTATTTCCGGAAGCGGTACAGGCGATTTGCTTGACGCTTTGATTGATTCGTTCCCGGTAAAACCAGAACCTGTTCAGGAAGAAGTGGTGTTGCCACGTTTTGCGGTAGTCGGTCGTCCGAATGCTGGGAAATCCAGTTTCATCAACGCGCTGATTGGCAAAGAACGTTTTATGGTAACCGATATCGCCGGAACCACGCGCGATGCGATTGATACGAAGTTCGACCGTTTTGGTTTTGAATTCAATCTTGTCGATACTGCGGGAATCCGTCGTAAAGCGAAAGTCAAAGAAGATTTGGAATTTTATTCGGTGATGCGTTCCGTGCGCGCTATTGAACACGCCGATATTTGCATTTTAATCATCGACGCCACGCGCGGCTTTGAAGGGCAGGACCAGAGTATTTTCTGGCTCGCTGAGAAAAACCGTAAAGGCGTTGTTATTCTCGTCAACAAATGGGATTTGGTTGAGAAAGACACGATGTCAACCCGCGATTATGAAGAAAAAATCCGCAAAGAATTGATGCCGTTTACCGATGTGCCGATTCTTTTCGTTTCTGCCTTAACGAAACAGCGTTTGCTCAAAGCTTTGGAAACGACGGTAAAAGTCTTTGAAAACCGTTCGCAAAGAATCCCGACGTCTAAATTCAACGACTACATGCTCAAAGTGATTGAAGGCTATCCGCCGCCGGCTTTGAAAGGGAAATACGTCAAAATCAAATATTGCATGCAGTTGCCGACACCGACGCCTCAGTTTGTGTTTTTCGCGAACTTGCCGCAATATGTGAAAGAAGCTTACAAGCGTTTCCTCGAAAATAAAATCCGCGAGAACTGGGATTTTTCCGGAGTTCCGATTGATATTTACATCCGCGAGAAATAAAAAAGTCTTAAATTTTTGTAAGAATTTTTTTCTCTCATACGAATTGCCTTATTTCGTTGTTATTAAAAAATAGCAACGAAATTTTTTTATGCCGAAATCTTACCTTTCCTTCTTGTTTTTGTGTTTCAGTAGCGTGATTTTTTCCCAGAATACCATCACCATCAAAGGGAAAATCTTAGAAAAAAACACGCAGGTTCCTTTAGAATCCGCTACGGTTTACTTGTCGTCGGTGATTGATTCTACAGTCATTGACTATACCATTACAGATAAGAACGGTTCGTTTTTGATTAAAACCAAAAAAATAACCATACCTGTTTTTCTCAAAATTTCCTACATAGGTTATCAAACGTATAAACAGGAACTTCAAAGCATCGCAGAAGATAAGGATTTCGGGGTTTTACGCCTCGCAGAAAACTCCAATGTGTTGGGCGAAGTCACGGTCAAAAGTGAAGCGCCGCCCATCCGGATTAAGAAAGATACGCTCGAATTTAATGCGTCGTCTTTTAAAGTAAGACCTGATTCCAACGTAGAAACCTTACTCAAACAATTGCCAGGCGTAGAAGTGTCGCCCGATGGGAAAATCACGGTCAATGGTAAGGAAGTCAATCAGGTGCTCGTCAACGGTCAGCCTTTTTTCGACAAAGACGGCAAAATCGCTTTGCAAAGTCTGCCTTCGGACATCATCAACAAAGTGCAGGTTTCAGACACCAAAACCAAAAAAGAGGAAATCACCAAACAGGCCGCGAGTTCCGATAAGGCCAGCATCAATCTGACGATAGACGAAGATAAGAACAAAGGTTTGTTCGGAAAATTCATGGCAGGTTACGGCAGTGACGACCGTTACGAAAGCAGCGCTTTGATCAATTATTTCAAGAAAAAGCGCAAGATTAGCGTGCTGGCTTCTTCGAACAACATCAACTCCACGGGTTTCTCGATGGATGAGGTTTTCGACAATATGGGCGGCGGCAGAAATGTCTCTTATTATTACAACAATGATGGCACTTACGGCATCGGAGCGATGCGTTTCGGCGGCAACAAAGGCATCACGCGTTCGAACATGCTCGGTGCCAATTATGCTGATGAATGGTTTAAGGGTTTTGAATCGAACGGCAGTTATTTTTATTCCAGTTCCAATTCCAAAAATACCAACAGAACGAATCAGATCAATTTACTGCCGACAGGCAATTTGACCACAGTTTCAGATTCAAGAACCAATGAAGACCGATACGGGCACAATGTCAACCTCAATTTCGAATACAAGATTGATTCGACTTCCACCTTGAGCGTCAGCCCGAAATTCTTAAAAGCGAACAACAAATACAGCGTCAATTCCTCGCAAAGTTCGATTGATGGCAGCAACCAATTGCTCAACGACAATACTTCGAACACTTTTGATGAGAATGATAAGACCAATTTTTCGAATAGCATCAATTACAACAAAGCCTTTAAAAAAGCGGGAAGGTATATCAACATTATGGTCGAGCATGAAAACGAAAAGGAACTGGCCAATTCCTCGAACGAATCCGTATCAAGGTTCTACCAAAACGCCACGCCCGATGATGTGCGGAACCAAATCCTGAAGAACAGGAATCTCAAAGATGTTTATGACGGTGAGATTGAATACGCTGAACCTTTGAAAGATTCGATGAACGTCACTTTAGGAACCTACTGGCGCCGCGAGAAATCATCAGAAAACAGAAAAACTTTTGATTTTAATGCAGCTTCTCAAAGTTTTTCCGACGACAATCCCGCGCTGAGTTATTATTTGTTTTCGAACATCAAAATGGTCACGCCCAAAGCCGGATTTTCAATCAATAAGAAGCGACTCAATTTCAATTTTACGGGCGGAACCACGATCGTGCAACAGGATAATTTTTCGGAATATCTGGGCAACAATGTCAGTCTGAACAGGAACTATATTTTTCCGTTTGCGATGGCTTACGGGAACTTTAAACTCGGAAAATCTAAATCGATCTGGCTCAATTACAATTATGAAGTCAACTTACCCAAGGCCGAACAACTGCTTCCGGTAGAAAACCTTGCTGATCCGCTCAATACTTTTATCGGAAATCCGAATGTAGATCTGATTAAAAGCCACAGCATTTATGGCCATTTCAGCGATTACGATTATGCGACGCGCTCGGGTTATACGATTTTTTACAGCGCGGATTTGTATGACAACCAAATCGTTTCTTCAACGACTTTTGATGCGAGCGGCAAGCGGACTACAACTTACGAAAACATCAAAGGCAATGTCGATTCGTGGTTTGGCGGGAACTGGAACAAATCATATAAGAAAGACGCGCACGTGTTTAAAATAGGTGTGGGCTGCAATATGGGTTACAGCAAATCAGAAGGCTACACCAACGGTCAAACCTTTGAAGCGAGCGCTTTTCAGATTACACCGCGTGTCAATTTTACTTATGAATATGGCGAATTGCTGACGATCAACCCAAGTTACAGCGTGGCTTCAAGCAAAACCGATTATTCGAATTATGTCATCGAATCTTCGTCCAATGTGCTGCACCGATTCAACTTGCAAACGACAACTTATTGGCCTAAAAACTGGGTGTTCGGCAATGACTTCGGGTATACGTTCAATTCGAGAATCGCCGACGGGTTCAAGAAGGATTTTTACTTATGGAATACAAGTTTGGCCTACAGTTTTTTCAATAAAAAGTTTACCGCCAAAGTCAAAGTCTACGATCTGCTGAACCAAAACCAAAGCGCTACGAGAACCATTACTCCGACGATGATTCGTGACGAGGAAAATGTCGTTTTGAAACGTTATGTGATGTTTTCACTGACTTATAAAATTGAAAAATTCGCTGGCAAGGAAAAGCCGTCACGCGACAGGTTCAGGATGTTTTAGAGCAGGAAAGCGTTTCTCGGCAATTGAATTAAATTCGTACCTTGTACGATATTTAAACGGCAACTATGAAACACTTTACTTTTTTACTGCTTTTTGTTACTTCGATAGCTTTATCGCAAATTAAGTTTCAGGTCACTTTACCGTCGAACACTCCGGCCAATGATTTGATTTACGTGACAGGGACTTTCAATAACTGGAACCCGGCCGATCCTGTTTATGTCTTACACCTGAACAACCAAACCGGATTTTATGAAGTGATGATACCTCAGGGAACCGGAACTTTTGAATGCAAGTTTACGCGAGGCAGTTGGGCTACCGTGGAAGGAAACGCAGCCGGCGGATATAGACCCAATCGGACTTATACTTATTCCAGCGGGCCTCAGGTCATAGCGTTTCCAATTCTTTCCTGGGAAGATTTAGGCACCGGAGCTGCCGGAACCGCAGCATCCAACGTACAGATTCTAAGCAACTCGTTCGGCATTCCGCAACTGAGCACGACGCGAAAAATATGGTTGTATCTGCCGCCTGATTATGCTACTTCTACGAAACATTATCCCGTTTTATATATGGAAGACGGTCAGAATTTGTTTGATAACGTAACCTCTTTTTCAGGAGAATGGCAAGTCGATGAAACTTTAAACACTTTGTTCAGCCAAGGAAATTACGGCGCGATTGTAGTCGGAATTGACAATGGCGGTGGCGAACGGCTCAATGAATATTCTCCGTGGGTGAATCCTACTTATGGTGGCGGACACGGCGATGAATATGCGGCTTTTCTGGCCAACACTTTGAAACCTTACATCGATGCGAATTACAGGACGCGTCCGGAACCGGCGATGAATGCTTTGATCGGAAGTTCTATGGGAGCAATTATCTCAACGTATGCGGCTTGCGAATATCCGAATGCATTTCGAAAAGTCGGGAATTTAAGCCCGGCGTATTGGTTTGCTTTGTCGGATATGAATGCTTACATCAATACTTTGGCGCCATCGGTTTTGCAGAACCACCGCATGTATTTTGTGTCTGGAACGAACGAATCGACGTCGATGGTGCCTGATGTGAATACGGTCAGGAATAATCTACTCGCGAAAGGGTTGACGGCCGCCAATGCGTTTACGAAGTTCGATAGTTACGGCATCCATTCTGAAAGTTACTGGAAAGGAGAATTTGCCGCGGTATATACTTGGTTGTTCCAGAATGAAAACTTAGCGGTTACAACACCGACCTTTGAAACGCCGAAAATCATGCAAACGCTGTCTGGTAAAATTTATGTGGAAGGAATGCCGACAGCAACGGATTTTGAAATGTTCGATATGCTTGGAAAAAAAATAAAAAACATCACTTTATCGAATGGGATGTATGAAATGCCCGAGGAAATTGCAAAAGGGATTTACATCCTGAAGTCTAAGAACAATGACATAAAATCCTTTAAATTGATTCGGAACTAAAAAGAAAAAGCTACAACGAACATTGTAGCTTTTTTTATGAATCTGTTTCTGTGGAAAATTCTTATTTATTGTACTTGGAACATTTTTGGATAAATAACCTATTGGCAGTTGTAAAGCCCAATCTAACTGCTTTTTTGATATCAGAACAATAATCTCCATCAATTTTAAAGTTGAGCATATAAACAGCTCTATTGTAATAACTTTCGCCATCGTCCGGTGCTATTCGTATTGCTGCGTTAAAATCTTGAATAGCATCTTTTCTATTCATTAGCGATTTAAGGACAGCCCTGCTTTGAACAGCATCTAAAAAATCATTGTCTATTGCAATCGCATTATCATAGTCACTTAAAGCCTCTTCAAATAGATTTTGATCTTTTTTGAGAATACCGCGATTAAGGAAAGCTGCTTTGTTTTCTGAATTCAACTCAATGCATTTTGAATAATCTTCAATGGCGCCTTCAACATCGCTTAAATAAGATTTTGAATACCCTCGATTGAAATATGCTTTGGAAGACGCACCATTTAATGCGATACATTTTGTATAGTCTGAAATTGCACCATTAAAATCCTGTAATTTATCTTTAAGCATTCCCCGGCTGAAGAAAGCTTTAAAGTTATCGGCATCCAATGCAATCGATTTGTCATAATCGATTAAAGCGGATTTATAATCCTTAGCAGTGTATTTTAGGTAACCCCTCAAATAATAATTATCGGCATTCGGTTCAATTCGGATTATCGAATCCATTTCTTTGATGTCACCGACGTTTTTAATGTTCTGTGAATAAAGAAATGAGGATAAGGCTATTAATAAAAAGGAAAATACTCTTTTCATATGTCTCAATTACCAACCGCCGCTGCTTCCGCCTCCGCTGAAACCACCGCCTCCAAATCCTCCGCCGAAGCCTCCGCCACCGCCACCAAATCCGCCACCGGAGGAACCTCCGAAACCACCGCCGCCGCTTCTTCCGAGACTGCTTAGGATAATGACGTCAAGCAGACTTGGACCACCGCCTGAACTACCGGAATTGCCGCCTTTTCCTCTGCTTTTTGAAATAATGATTAGGATGATGACTACAATAATGATAAACGGTAATACCGGGAATTTGTCTTTTTTATTGCTTTTGCGTTCGCCTTTGTACTTGCCTTTGTATGCGTCAAAAATAGCGTCAACACCTTTGTCGAGTCCGTTGTAATAACTGCCGGCCTTAAATTCCGGCACGATGATGTTTCGGATGATTTCGCCGCCTTGTCCCGCTGTGAGTCGGTCTTCGAGTCCGTAGCCGGGCGCAATCGCAATTTTCTTTTCATTTTTGGCTAACAGGATAATCGTTCCGTTGTCTTCTTTGGCCTGACCGAAACCCCAGGCTTGTCCCCATTTGGTGGCAAGTTGAAGAACATCTTCGTTTTTGAGGCTTTCAATCGTAATGACTACAATTTGTGTCGAGGTCGAATCGGAGTAACGGACGAGTTTTTCTTCAAGCTGTGATTTTTCTGTAGCGCTTAGAATATTGGCATAATCGTAAACGCTGGTCTGGAAATCGGGTTTTTTAGGGATGTCGAATTGCGCAAAACTTACCGATGATATCAATAAAAGCAAAAGCAGTTTCAGGAAATGGAAAGTATTTTTTGGTGTTTTCATTATCCTTTAGAAATTTCGTTTGATAATTCGTTGGTGTCATCCTCCGCGCAAGGGAAATAGGTTTGCAGTTGCTCACCGGCTTTGGTAATCCCATCGATGAGTCCTTGCTTGAAATTCCCGTTTTTAAAATGCGCCGCCATAATTTCTTTGGTGCTTTCCCAGAAATCTGCAGGAACAAGGTCGTTGATGCCTTTGTCACCACAAATCGCAAACGCCTGGTCTTTGACTGCAACATAAATCAACACGCCGTTTTTGAGTTGGGTTTCGTCCATTTTCAAGGCATGAAAAACTTCCAAAGCGCGATCAAATGCCGGCAGCGAAGTCGTTTTTTCAATATGCACGCGGATTTCGCCTGAAGTTGCGGTTTCCGCGAGACGAATCGCCTCGACGACCGCTTGCTCTTCCGATGGGGTTAAAAATGCTTCAACTTTCGACATGGGTTTTGTTTTTTAACCCCATAGAAACATAGAAAAAGATATTCCTCATGGGTTACTTTTCTATGTTTCTATGGGGTAATTATTTTTTAGAATTTTACTTCAACAGGTTTGTCCGCTCCGGCTACAGATTTGAAGAAAGGTTTTTCTTTGTATCCGCCCAAAACAAAGCTTTGCGGCATCGCCAATACATAACCGTTGTAAACTTCAACCGATTCGTTGAAACGCGTTCTAGCCGTTAAAATTTGGTTTTCAGTGCTGGCCAATTCGTCCTGAAGTTTTAGGAAATTGGCGTTGGCTTTCAATTCAGGATAGCGCTCCACAGAAACCAATAACCTAGATAAGGTTGAGGTAACTCCGGTTTGTGCTTGTTGGAACTGTGTCAATTGTTCCGGTGTAATGTTGGTAGGGTCGATAGTCACCGAAGTCGCTTTAGCTCTGGCTTCAATAACCGCTGTCAAAGTGCTTTTTTCAAAGTCGGCTGCACCTTTTACGGTGTTTACTAAATTGCCGATGAGGTCGTTTCTTCTTTGGTAGGCGGTTTCTACGTTACCCCATTCCTTTCCAACTGCCTGACTTTTACGCAAGGCAGTATTTTTGGCGCCAATGACCCAAAAGACAAGAAGTAATACGATTCCAATTCCGATAATCCAAGGCAAAAATCTTTTCATGTTTGTTTAATTTTAATGTTAAGTATTTAATTTAATTTATTTTAATTATCAATTATCAATTATCAATTATTTGATTACAATTCACTTTTAATATTCAATAACTGCGTTTTAATTCCCTCAAGCTTATTGATGATCTCAAACTTATCGAGCGTCTTTTTTTGTCCTTCTTTCAAATGAATCTTCGCGCCTTCAAGCGTAAACCCGCGTTCCTTCACCAGATGAAAAATCAACTGTAGATTCTTGACATCTTCCGGCGTAAACATTCTATTGCCTTTGGCGTTTTTTCTGGGTTTCAGAATTTCGAATTCTTTGTCCCAAAACCTGAGCAGGGAAGCGTTGACATTGAAAGCTTTGGCCAGTTCGCCAATGCTGTAATACCGTTTGTCTGGAGATAAGTTTAAATGCATCAGTCTAAAGATTGGTTTTCTTGATTTGCTAATTTCGTAATCACGACATATTCCGCCGCTGAGATGTTTCCGTAATAAAAGTTCAATGGGTTCACGACTTCGCCGCCTTTGTGCACTTCATAATGCAAATGCGGTGCTTCCGAACGGCCGGTGCTTCCGACGTAGCCAATGATATCGCCGCGCTTGACACGTTGTCCCGCACGGCATTTATATTTGCTCAAATGCCCGTAAAGCGTTTCATAACCAAAACCGTGACGGATCACAATGTGGTTGCCGTAACCCGAAGCTGTATTATCGGCGCGATCTACAACGCCATCGCCAGTTGCATAAATTGGTGTTCCAGTTTTGGCCGAAAAATCCATGCCTTCGTGAAACTTACGCACTTTGGTAAACGGATCCGAACGGTACCCGAAACCCGAAGCGATTTGTTTCAGATTTTCGTTTCGCACAGGCTGAATCGCAGGAATCGCCGCGAGTAAATTATTTTTTTCTTTGGCGAGTTTTAAAATTTCATCCAATGATTTGGATTGGATCACGAGTTCCTTCGAAATCACATCGACGCGTTTGGAAGTATTCACCACCAATTCCGAATTGTCGTAACCTTCAAGTTGCTTATACCGATTGATTCCACCAAATCCGGCTTTGCGCTGTTCTTCGGGAATCGGCGAAGTGTTGAAATAAACGCGGTAAATGTTGTTGTCGCGTTCTTCAATATTCTCCAAAACTTCATCAATCTGGTCCATTTTTTTGTTGAGGATCGCATACTGTAATTTGAAATTGTCAATTTCTCTCGTCAGCAAACGGTCTTTCGGAGTTTCAAAAAAAGGCGTGTTCAGTAAAACTACAAAACTCAAAACACCGAACAGCGCGGAAGCCACCAAAAACAAAACCGCATAAGCGAATTTCGTCCTCTTTTTGGTCTTGATTTTCCGATACGCCAGATTTTCAGAATCGTAATAATATTTTACCTTCGCCATGTTTTAAAAAATCCTATTTTTGCACCTTGAAAAGGGATAAGTCGAACAAATTTAAGAAATGTTTCGTTGTTCCGCGCTTTTTTCAATGAATATAAATTATTAGGGCCTGATCCGGCTATCCGTTCTTATCTTTTGCGCCGAACGCCGGCACAAAAGGATAACCACTACTATCCGGGGCATAAACGTGGATGCGTTGATTTGGTGATTCGTCAATTCGAAAACCCCGAATAACCAAATCCACAAATAACCAAATTACCAACAAGAATGACATCACAAGACATCAGAAAACAGTTTCTCGATTTTTTCCAAAGCAAAGGGCATCTTATCGTTCCGTCAGCGCCTATTGTGCTCAAAGACGATCCGACCTTAATGTTCAACAATTCAGGAATGGCGCAGTTTAAGGAATACTTCTTAGGCAACGCCGTGCCGAAAAGCCCGAGAATTGCCGATACGCAAAAATGTTTGCGCGTTTCGGGAAAACACAACGATCTTGAAGATGTCGGTTTCGATACGTATCACCACACGATGTTCGAAATGCTGGGCAACTGGTCTTTCGGCGATTACTTCAAAAAAGAAGCGATCAACTGGGCTTGGGAACTTTTGACCGAAGTCTACAAAATTCCAAAAGAAAACCTATACGTTTCAGTATTCGAAGGCAACCCTGACGAAAACGTTCCTTTCGACCAAGAAGCGTGGGACATCTGGAAAGAACTCATTTCAGAAGACAGAATTATCCTGGGAAACAAAAAAGACAACTTTTGGGAAATGGGTGATCAAGGACCTTGCGGACCGTGTTCCGAAATCCACGTCGATTTAAGAACTGCCGAAGAAAAAGCACTGGTGTCCGGAAAAAGTTTAGTTAATAATGACCATCCGCAAGTCGTCGAAATCTGGAACAACGTGTTCATGGAATTCAACCGAAAAGCCGACGGTTCACTAGAAAAATTACCCGCACAACACGTCGATACCGGCATGGGATTCGAGCGTTTGTGTATGGCTTTGCAAGGCGTCACTTCAAATTACGATACCGATGTGTTCACGCCGCTGATTCACAAAGTCGAGCAGATTACAGGATTGAAATACACTTCCAACGAAGTTCAGAATATCAGTGAAGAACAAAACAAAACCAACATCGCGATTCGCGTAGTCGTCGATCACGTTCGTGCTGTAGCGTTCGCTATCGCCGACGGACAATTGCCCTCAAACACCGGAGCCGGTTATGTCATCCGCAGGATTTTACGCCGCGCGATACGTTACGGTTTTACGTTTTTAGACATCAAAGAACCTTTCATCTACAAACTTGTTGAGGTTTTGGCGAACCAAATGGGCGCGTTTTTCCCCGAAATCAAATCGCAGCAAAGCCTTGTGACCAATGTGATTAAAGAAGAAGAAGCATCGTTTTTACGCACGCTTGACCAAGGTTTGCAGTTGCTCGAAAATGTAGTGACGCAAACGCAAGGAAAAGAAGTTTCGGGCGTGAAAGCTTTTGAATTGTACGATACTTTCGGTTTTCCAAAAGATTTGACGGCTTTGATTCTGAAAGAAAAAGGCATGGAATTCAACGAAACGGAATTCGACCAATCGATGTTCGAGCAGAAAACGCGTTCCCGCGCTGCTTCTGAAGTTTCGACGGAAGACTGGACAGTTTTGATTCCCGGAAATGTAGAAACTTTCGTGGGTTATGACCAATTGGAAAACGAAGTGAAAATCACCCGAATCCGTAAAATCGACAGCAAAAAAGACGGCATCTTATACCAAATCGTTCTGGACAACACGCCATTCTACCCGGAAGGCGGCGGACAAGTAGGAGACAAAGGCACGTTGACTTCCGCCAACGAATCAATCGAAATCATCGATACCAAAAAGGAAAACAACCTGATTTTACATTTTACAAAACAACTTCCTGAAAATACGAGTGCTAGTTTTGTAGCGAAAGTCAATGCGGATTTGCGCGCGGATTCTCAAAGCAATCACACGGCAACGCATTTGTTGCATCAGGCTTTGCGTTCGATTTTAGGAAAACACGTCGAGCAGAAAGGTTCGCTTGTGTCGCCAAATTACCTGCGTTTTGACTTTTCGCATTTTGCTAAAGTCACCGATGCGGAATTGCAGCAAGTTGAAGATTTTGTGAATGCAAGAATTCAGGAACATTTGCCTTTAATTGAAAGAAGAAATATTCCGTTCCAGCAAGCGCTCGATGAAGGCGCCATGGCTTTGTTCGGAGAAAAATACGGCGATTCCGTTCGCGCCATCAAATTCGGAGAAAGCATGGAACTTTGCGGCGGAACACACGTCAAGAATACCGCTGAAATCTGGCATTTCAAAATCATCAGCGAAGGTGCAGTTGCTGCCGGAATCCGCAGAATAGAAGCGATCACCAATCAAGGCGTACGCGATTTCTTTGCCGAGCAGGAAAAAGCTTTGCAGGAGATTAAAGAAACTTTGAAAAACCCGCAGGATACCCTAAAGGCGGTTGTCGCTTTGCAAGACGAGAATGCGAAACTGTCAAAACAGATTGAGGCTCTGATGAAAGACAAAGTGAAAAACATGACGTCTGAACTCGTGCCGCAATTGCAAACCATCAACGGCGTTCAGTTTTTGGCTAAACTCGTTGATGTTGATGCAAATAGCGCAAAAGATCTTGCCTACGAAATTGGGCATGTGGCTAAGAATCTGTTTCTGGTTTTGGCTACAGCTGAAGAAGGAAAACCAATGCTTACCTGTTATATTTCGAAAGAATTGGTGGCGGAGAAAAATCTTAATGCAGGAAATGTGGTTCGTGAATTAGGAAAGTATATTCAAGGCGGTGGCGGTGGGCAACCTTTCTTTGCGACTGCCGGTGGAAAAGATGTTTTAGGCATTCAGGAAGCTTTGGAAAAGGCAGTCGGTTTTATCCAATAAAAGGAAATCAACAAGCTTGTTAATTCACGGATAACCCACAATAATTGAGCAAAATAGCGGTTCTAAACAGGAACTCATTTTTTTCTTTTTTATATCACTATTTTTAAGTTTATTTGCGTAACATAATTCAATTTTAAAAAAGCACCCATGAAAAATATATTTCTTATGTTGTTTGTTTCGATAGGTTTATTCACTTCCTGTGTAGAAAAACCTGAGGAAGATCCGGATACAACGCCACCGGTTGGCGACATGCAGATTGATTTTGATGGGCAGCGCTTTACATCAGTTACGACTCAGGTGGTTCTTAATGATACTTCTTTGATGATTAAAGGTGTCGGTGCAGACGGTGCTTTTTTCATAATCGCAGTGCCTTCTATGCCGGTTGTAGGTACGTACACTTGGGATGAATTCGGACCCACCGAAGCAGGTTTTTCTATAGAGTATCACCCGGCTAATGGTTCCGACCCTTATATTGCGGCACGCGATGACAGTGGTGAATTCGCTAATTTCTCAGAGTATACTGACACTGCAGAATTGGTCATTACGGCTATAGACCGAACCAACAAAAGAATATACGGGTCTTTCAAATTTACCGGCGTAAGATTCGCAGATGTAGCGCAGACAGCCGTAAATACTAAAGTGTTTACTAGTGGTACTTTCTTTAGTCTTCCTTATACAGCGACGGAAGTTGTCAATCCTAGCGACAATAGTATAGTGCCTATAAAAATTGAAGACAGGATTCAGGGCACCGGCGTCTTAGAGACCTCTACAGTATATACTTATGATGCTACCAATGCCAGAAAAATTAAGAAAGAAGTTAGTACGGATGCAGATGGGTTTGTAGATACGTTAACGTATACTTATTCAGGCGACCTGATCACCAAAATTGAGGATAACGTGAATGGTGTTGTACTTTCTGTAGAAACATTCGAATACAACGGGGCCAATAAATTAATCAGCTATATTTCAACAGATATCGCAGGTGATAACGCTATAAAGGAAGTGTATACTTATAATCCTGACGGAAGTATTGGAGTGACAAGATTTACAGGCGACCTCACTGCTCAAACCACGCCTGACGGAACCTCGGTTATAACTTTCTTAAATGGAGAAGTTTCAAAAATTGAGTTTTCATCAGGCCAAGTAAAGACCTATACTTACGACACTAAAAACAATCCATTCAAAAATGTCATCGGATTTGCGCAGACGACATTTGTAGACGGAGAAGCCCAAGGAATGTCCAAAAATATAACCAACGAGGTTATAGACTTAAATCCGACTTCTGTATTTACCTATATGTATAACTTGTCTGATTTTCCGACAACTTCCAATGAAGATAGTGATTATACGCATAATTACTTTTATTAATAAGAAACTCTAGTATATCCCTGAAACCCAAACCTTCGTCGTTTGGGTTTTTATTTTGAAAAAGCACTACTCTTATGAAAAAACTACTCATCCTCCTATTGATGACATTTTTGTTTTATTCGTGTTCTTCAGACTCTTCCTCAGATTCCAATCCGGTAGCGACCGATTCTATTTTGATCAGAAGAACGATTCAAACCACTTCAGGTTCCAGCCAGAATGCTATTATTAACGATTTTGCCTATACCGGCAATAAACTGAATACGATTACCAACAGCGAGGGTTTGGTGCAAAAGTACTTTTATACGGGAGATGTCATCACAAGAATGGAATGGTACGTTGATAATTCTGGAATTCCGATCATTTATGATTATACCTACACAAACGGTAAGCTGGCTACTATGAAAAAGACAGACAATCTTGTCGATCAGGAATTTAGAATCGTCTATACTTACAACAATGACGGAACCATTACGACAAATAACTATTCAAGGACTGATAATTCGGGAGAGGAATTCGATGGTCAGAGCAAATACTTCATGACCACCACCAATGAAATCCAACGAATTGAAGATTATAATACTGCAGGAACACAAATCGCCAGCACCTCAACATTTGTATATGATGCGAAAAACAATCCTTTCAAAAATATCTTAGGATGGGGTAAATTACTTATTCCGGGCGCAGGATTTTATGCTAACGTGACTTCTTCCGTTACAAACTTTGGTACTCAAAGCGCTACTTTTCAATACAATGCTGACAATTTTCCTACAACGGAAGTTCGCTCCTACAGCGGAAACCCAGGTACAACCATAAACCTAACATTTATCTACGAATAAGCCATGAACTTCACGACCAAAGTTCCCATTACAAAAAGCAATCACCTAATCAATTATGATTCGAAGATTGTAAGCTTGGGTTCTTGTTTTGCCGTGAATATTGCCGAGAAATTCAACTATTACAAATTTCAGCATACCGTCAACCCGTTTGGGATTTTATTCCATCCGATCGCGATTCGCGAAATCATCAAAAGAACGGTGCATCAGGATTTTTATACCGAAGCTGATGTTTTCTTTCACAACGAACGCTGGCATTGTTTCGACGCGCATTCTGATTTGAGCGCGAACAATCAGCAGGATTTGCTTCAAAAACTCAATCAAAACCTAGAAGATTTAAAAACCAATATCGAAGCCGCTTCGCATATTCTCATTACGTATGGAACGGCTTGGGTTTACCGCGAAAAAGCATTCCAAAAAATAGTTGCCAATTGCCATAAAGTGCCGCAATCACAATTTGAAAAAGAATTGTTAAGTATCGAAAGCATTCAGGAAGCGATTCGGGATGCGATGACTTTGATTCAAAGCATCAATCCGAAAGCAGCGATCATTTTTACGGTTTCTCCGGTGCGGCATCTCAAAGACGGATTTACGGAAAACCAACGCAGCAAAGCACACCTGATTGCCGCAATCCATCAAATGCTGGAAGCAGAAACCACCGCAGCCTATTTTCCGTCATACGAAATCATGATGGACGAATTGCGCGATTACCGTTTTTATGCCGAGGATATGATGCATCCCAATGCCACGGCCATCGAATACATCTGGGAACAATTTGCTTCGGTTTCGATTGTTTCAGAATGTTTGGCCGTTATGGAAGAAGTCGAAAGCATCCAAAAAGGATTGGCGCACCGGCCGTTCAACCCGGATTCGGCATCGCATTTGAAATTCACTGCGCAACTTCAACTTAAAATCGCACAGCTTCAAAAGCGATTTCCTAAAATGACTTTCTAAAAAATACGTATTTCATCGTATTGTTACGCCTTCCTTATTGACGCAGATTTGTACTGTTCACCAATACAAATCTAATGTTCATGAAAACAACCTCTATTTTAGCAAAAGCAGTAATACTTTCTTTAGTATTCTTAAACCTTTCCTGTAGCAAGGACTCCAGCGATTCCAACAATTCGAATCCGGTAAATACCAGCGCTACCACTTTCAAACTTGACGGTGTCTTAATTACCGCAGACGAAACAGAAGCTACTGTATATAACAATACCGTAGCCGGCGGGCAATACATAGATGTATATGCTTATAAAGCAGGCGTTCAGGTGCTCGAACTCCACATGCCTGCAACGGTCGGCAATTATCCTGCACAACATGCCGGATTTACGATGGCCGATTCGTGGCTGACCTACCAAGACGGATCAGGAGCCAATCTCCTAGATTATTATCATTCAGATTCTGGTACGATGAATCTTACCACTTGTGATTTAACGGCTGATGAATTGCGCGGCACTTTCAACTTTGTAGGAAACAACACCGCGGCTAGCAAAAATATTACTGAAGGGAATTTAGTAGTCACTGAAATCACGCACCAACCTTAAGCATCATGAAATCAAAATACTACTATCTCATTTTTATTTTTTTCGTCGCATTGACCTCAAACCAGCTGTATGCGCAACGTCCGGTGCTGACCGATGAAGAGCAGATTACAGAAACGGTCACCAAGGAAGTCGACGATATGTTTCATGCTCAGGATTTCACCAAAAAGAAAGACAAGAAATATGCAGACGTTCACGGTACGATGGTCGTAGATATAGGCGTTGTGCAGAATGGCAAAGTGTCCTCTTTCTTCAAAGTCGACAGCGAAATCAAGAACATCGACTTCATCAATTTTATGTCGGATTACATCCTCAACCATAAGTTTCAATTCAAATTACAAAAACAACAGCGGTATAAAATCCGCTACACGATTACCTTTTAAGTTCAACACTCTAAGTTCAACCAAAATTTAATGATTATGAAAAAAGTATCCATGGCAGTGTTCTCGTTATGTCTTATCGGAACATTCACAGCTTCAGCGCAATTCGGCAATCTTTTAGGAAAGAAAAGCGCCGGCAAAAAATCAGGCAGTTTTGCCACAGTATGGGAATCGGAATTCGATAACAAAGCCACGCGTTTGGCGCTTTGTGACGGCGACGGGCAGTATATTATCGGAACCGACGACAACTCAGCTTCGGTAATCGACGCCAACGGGAAAGCCATCTGGAATGGCGATTACAAAAAATTGACCACCAACAAAACGAACAATTCCGAATATCAATATACGATCTGGAAAGACAAAGGTGGTTATCTGTTTTTGTTCGATGCCAGAAAATTAGGAACCGACAGGGTAGCAGTACTCGATCTGGCCACAGGAAAAGAATTGTGGAATTCAGAACAATACCAGGACCTGATTCCGAAAGATGCGAAAGGCATGGAAGGCACCGATCAGGGCGAACTCGAAACCGTAAAATATATTACAGAACTTGATGCGTTTATGATTTCTCAAAAGAATTCCGTGATTATGGTTAAAGCCAATACCGGTGAGAAAATCTGGGAAACCAACCGTTTCAAAGGCGGTGTCGGAAAATATATTTATGATGCATCGAAAAAGGAAATCATCATGGTCAATTACAAACCTACAGGCTGGGGCGCTCTGTTTGCAGGCTTTAAAAACCAACTGGTCCGAATCAATGCCGTCAATGGCGATGTGCTATGGGATGCCACTTTCGTCGGGGTGATCGAAAAAGAACTCGTGACCAGAAGAGCGATTGTTGACCTCTGGATCAAAGGCGACAAAGTGGTGATGTATATGGACGGATTGACCGTTTTCGACTACAAAACCGGACAAAAAATCTGGAATGTCAATTATGATAATGACATCAATGGTGCTAATGGCGGCTTGTTCAGTGGCGGGAAAAGATCTAAAATCTACAGAGCGATTGCTGAACCGTTATTTACTGAAGATGCAGTTTACCTTGTTATTCTGGGTGGAAGAGACCGTACAAAATATGTAGAAAAACACGACCTCAATTCAGGAAAACTATTGTGGGCTTCTGAAAAAATCACCGGTGCATTCTGTATGCCGAACATCTACAAATCCAATGATAAAATCTTGGTACAGGTCGGTGGGAAAGTACAGGTTCAGGAATTCCGTCTTGAGGAATCTTCAGGCGGAGCAGGATTCGGCGCAGCGATGGCTTTAGGTGGTTTTGGCGGCGGTGGAAGTGTGAAAACTTGGGTGCCTTACATCTATTGGGATTATAAAAACCAAAAGAACTCCGTGTTGTGCCTTGATGATAAAACAGGACAAACCGCCTGGCGTTCGGAACGTTTCGACAAACGCATCACAGACTTTATTTTAGACGACAACAAAACGGTTTTCGTAGGCGACGGTGACGAATTCTACAGCTATGACATTGCTTCAGGAAAACAATTGTTCGATGTGAAACACAACGATGCGAAAGTAGGAAAAGCAGCAGACGTGATAGATTTCAACGACAAAGTGGTCGTGCTTTCCGAAAAAGGATTGGCCGCTTACAACAAAAAAGACGGAACGCGCGCTTATGCTTCCGAGAAAATCAAAGGGATTGATTACTTCTACCACATCGGAGACAATTATTTCCTCAGAGACCAAAGAAACAGCAAAAATATTATCTACGGTATCGATATGACAAACGGAGAAACCAAAGGTTCCGTGCAGTCGAAAGGAAAAGGCGGAAGCCCTAAATACGGCGATGGTATCGATATTACTGATGATGGGGAATACATTTTCGCCTTCAAAGGAAGAAAAGTAGAGAAGATTAAAGTAAACAATTAAATAGGTTGAACGTTTATTTGTTTCGGGCTGTGGAAGCAATTTCGCAGCCTTTTTTTAATACGATCAAGATGAAAAATATACTGATAATCTCCATTTGTCTGTGCGTTGTTTCGAGCCATGCGCAGCAAATCCAATGGGCTCATAAACTCATTAAGTATTCTTCGGATTTGGGCGGAAAACAATACGGCATCAAAAGGATTTTGGGCAAACCCGATGCTTTTCCGCAAGCCGGAAATTCCCCGAATGCATGGGCGCCCAAAAAAGCACTTGACGGTTATGAAATCGTAGAGTTGGGATTTGAAAAACCACAAAGCGTCAAACAAATTGCGGTATTCGAAAATCTGAACGCGGGTTGTGTAGTGAAAATCGGTGTTGATACGGGTTCCGGCAAATATGAAACCGTCTGGACACGAAAATCAGACTGGAAAACGCCCACGTTCAAAGCGACCCTTCCGGCGGATCGCGCGTATTATTATAAACGCAAAAGAAGGAAAATTCAGGATGCGCCTGAGTTGCTGAATCCCGGCGTCGAACATGCGCTATTGAATCAAATGGTCAGCAATGTCGTCGCGGTAAAAATCGAATTCAATTTTGCGCTGTTGCCCGGACAAAAACAGATTGATGCGGTCGGGATTTCAGACAGCGATGCGCCGTTGAATGCCCAAATCAATACCGGAAGTACTTTCGAACTGTTACCCAAAGCCGAAGAACTGACCATGGTCGATACCGACATTTCAGCCATTGAAGTCGCCGATGACGGGAAGCGTTTGTTTTTCACGAGCAACGACGGGCAAAAAGACCAGGTTTATTGCGCGAACAGAAATCCCGATGGCAACTGGTCGGCACCCAAACTCGAGGTTTCTTTGAGCGAGAATGACAGCTTCAATTTTGTTGAATATGCTTCGCCAACTTATGTGCTCAAAGGCGGAAACCGTTATGAGACCGGAACCGGCGAAACGGGTTTTCAGCTTTATAAACTCAATAACGGTGCCTTCGAACCTGCCGATCCTATCAAAATTACGGCTTATGCCAATTATGGAGAAACCGCCGATGCGACCGTAACAGCTGATTTAAAAACCATCGTGTTGGCGGTCGAATCTGATTTCACGCAAGGTGGAAGCGACTTTTACTTTGCCAATCAAAAAAGTGACGGTACTTACGGCTTGCTGCAAAACATGGGCAAAGCAATCAATTCTGCAGATGATGAAATCACGCCGCAATTGTTATCGGATCAGAAAACCTTGCTTTTCAGTTCGTGCGGATTCAGCAGTTTCGGCAATTATGATATTTATGTGAGTTACCGCCTTGATGACAGTTGGAAAAACTGGTCGGAGCCGGTAAATCTCGGAAGCAAAATCAATGGCGATGGCTTTGAGGGCGGCCCCTTTTATGATGAACCGAGCCAGCAATTGTATTTTACGAAATCCGTCGATGGGAAATTGAAACTGCACGCCGTAAAAATTCCAATCAAAGATTTGATGAAAGGTTGAGAATACGAAATAAGACGTATTTTTTGTTAAGTCATAACTTCCGAATTTTAAACTTCAAATTTTTCTTACTTAAAACGAAGCCAAGCTATGATGCTTTTTCTTTTGATATTGCTTTTGATCTTTTGCTTAATAGTTTTCTACCTCGGCCAGCAATTCGGACGTGAGCAGAAAATGTTTGAGCAAAGGATCGATGCTTTACAGAAAATCATTGTAGAACTCAACCAGAAATCGATGTTGCAAAGTCATAAAATACAACTTACCGAAGAGTTTGAAAAAACACTCCAATCGAGCAAACCCAAACTTGGCAACCTGATTTTCAACCTGAATTATGATTTGTTCGAGTTGCTTTCGCAAAACAATCTGCTCAAGTCCCGAAAATGACAAAAGTTCCCGCTATTTTTAAACTGTTTTTAGTATTTTTAGAAAGTAATTCGATTTCATGAAAAACACGATACTATCAATCAGTTTGTTGCTGCTATTTTCCTGCGGACATCAGGAAAAAAAAATAGCGCCTGCGATGACGGAAAAACAATCGAAAATCGTTCAAGCCTACAAGAATATAGGTCAGATTTCTATTACAGCTCCGGATTCTTTGGAAATTTATGCCAATAATCTCGAGCGTTTGTCAGTTGGTGAGCCCAACATTTATAAAGCGATGGCCTCCTTTGCGCGCGCGGCCTTTTATCAGAACAAATCGAGTTACGGCTTGTCAAAAAAGTATTACGAGCAATCCGTTCGGCTCATAGGAAATGCAAAATTCGATACCATTGCCGCCAAAGCCTGCATCGGGCTGGCCAACGATTACAAAAACACCGGCGATTATCCCAAGGCATTTGAGTGTCTTTATAAAGCCTTGAAAATTTACGAAAAGCACCAAAATAAATACGGCATTTGTAGTTCGTATGGTTGCATGGCGCAGATTTATTTGCAAAAAGACGATCTCGTTTCGGCGGAGGAAAACCTCAAAAAGTCACTTAGCATTCTTGGAAAAGATAAGTACAATAGGTTTTATTTAATTTCCTTACATACGCTTGCGAATCTTTATGGCATGGAAGGCCATTATCAACAGGCGTTGGATCTCGACAAGGAAGGGATTAGGATTTCTGATGAAATTAAATCCTTGCGCAACAAATCGACTTTTTATGACAACAAAGCGAATTGCTTTATGTATTCGAATCAGTTGGATAGCGCTGCGTATTATTTTAATCAATGCCTTAAAATTGATTTGGAGATAGGCGAAAAAAAGCAAATTGCAGATACTTACAGCAATTTAGGAACTCTCGCTATGTTTCAAAAAGATTACACGACGGCAGAAAGCAATCTTCAGAAAGGCATTGCCATTTTAAAGGAAATCCAGCAGAAGCCGAACCTGATTATGGCTTATACGAATCTAGTCGATTTGTATCAAAAGCAACGAAAATTTGAAGCGGCGCTCCAAGTCCAACTCCAAAAGGAAACCATCACCAACGAACTGATTTCCGAAAAAAAAGAAGCTGCTTTGGCCGAATCTAAAATTCTGTACGAAACGCAAAAAAAGGAACAGCAACTTGCCGAAAACAAAGTGTTGTTGTTAGAGAATGAAGCCGAAGTCAAGCAAAAAAATTACTTTCTGATGGCCGCGACCGCTTTGGCATTTTTTATCGGTTTGGTAGGATTCTTAATTTACCGCCAGCAGAAAATCAAGAACCGGCAGCAGGAACAGGAATTCAAACTGCGCTCGGCGATTGTGCAGATCGAATCGCAAAACGAACTGCAACAACAGCGTTTGACGATTTCGCGCGATTTGCACGACAATATCGGGGCGCAACTGACTTTCATCATTTCCTCGGTCGACAACATCAAATACGCCTTCGATATTCAGAATCCGAATTTAGAATCGAAACTCGCCAACATCAGCAATTTCACGAAAGACACGATCAGCGAACTTCGCGATACGATTTGGGCGATGAATTATACCGAGATTACGATTGAAGAACTGCAGTCGCGCATCCTCAATTTCATAGAAAAAGCCAAAGACGCCAAAGAATCAATTGATTTTAAATTCCACATTGAAGCAGGTTTAAGCGAACTTAAACTCAGCGCGGTGGTCGGGATGAACTGCTATCGCACGATTCAGGAAGCCATCAACAATGCCATCAAATATGCCGAAGCGAGTGAAATCGTGATTGAAGTGAGCACACACGAAGACAAAATCTGTATAGCGATTCGCGACAACGGTATTGGTTTCGATATCGACACGATCGAGAAAGGAAACGGCTTGCGTAATATTCAAAAAAGGGTAGAGGATATCGGTGGAAAACTCGAGATCATTTCGGAGCTAACAAAAGGAACGGCCGTGAAAATCGCGCTCGACAAAATCAATCTCGGACGCTAATGAAAAAGGCATTCACCTATCTATTGCTGACTTTTCTATGCCATGCACATGCGCAGCAAAAGGCGGAAGTCGATGCACTTAATAACATGCCCTACGATACGAAAGTAGCAAAATCGGCAGTGCTCGATGAAGCCTTTCTCAAGAATGCCAACGACGCACACAAAATCGGCTATGCTTTGGGTGAAGCCGACAGTTACGCCAATTTGAGCCTCGTCTACTATATCCAGGGCAAATACGAAAAGAATTTCCGGTATGCGCTCAAGGCAGTTTCGTTGTATGAAAAACTCAATGCCGGTGAAAAAATGGCTGATGCCTATGGATTGATGGGCTATCAGATGAAGCGGCGGAACATGAAAAATGCGCTTTACTATATGCAGAAAGGCAAGCGAATTGCCGAGCAAAATGGTTTCCGCCAACCGCTGCTGAGCATCTATAATAATTACGGTGTGCTTAAGGAAATGCAGGAGCAATATGATTCGGCACTCTATTTTTACAATAAAGGACTTGCAATCAAAGAGCACATCAACGACAGTATCGGGATTCCGTACAGCCTTAACAACATCGCGGGTATACATATCATTCGAAAGGAATTTGACAAAGCAAAGCCGATGTTCGACCGCGCGATTGCGATCCGCTTCCGGTTGAAAGACACGTTCGGGATTACTGAAAACTACACCTACTTCGGTGATTTATATACGGCGCAACACCAACCAAAACAGGCTATCGAATGGTATAACAAAAGCCTTGAAATGGCTATGCGTTACCGTTATACCGACCTGATTCAGTACAGTTATAAAATGCTTTCGGAAAACTATGAATCGCTGCACGATCAAAAGTTAGCATTCGACAATTATAAAAAGTACACACAATATAAAGACAGCCTGCTCAATAAAGACACAAATTCGAAAATTGCAGAACTTGAAGTGCGTTTTGAAACGAATAAAAAAGAGAAGCTGATTGCCCAGAATCGGGCCGAATTGTTGCAAAAAGAAATTGAAGCCAGAAAAGCACGTTATCTGATTGTAGGTTTGGCGCTGTTTGCCTTATTTTTTGCTTTGATGGGCTACCTGCTTTTTCGCCAACAGAAACTCAAAAACCGCCAACAGGAACAGGAATTTCAGTTGAAATCGGCGATTGCACAAATCGAAACCCAAAACCAATTGCAGGAACAACGGCTTACGATTTCGCGCGATCTGCATGACAACATCGGTGCGCAACTCACTTTTATCATTTCGTCGGTCGATAATATCAAGTATGCATTTGACATCCAGAATGCGAAACTTGATTCGAAATTGCAGAGCATCAGCAACTTTACCAAATCGACGATTGTCGAACTGCGCGATACGATCTGGGCTATGAATTCGAATGAAATCACTTTTGAGGATTTGCGCGCGCGCATTCTCAATTTCCTAGAAAAAGCGAAATCGGCCAAAGAAAATATTGAGTTCCGGTTTGAGATTGATGACGATTTGAGCCAAGTCGAATTCACATCCATTTTCGGGATGAACATTTACCGCACGTTGCAAGAAGCGATTAACAATGCTTTGAAATATGCAAATCCTACGCAAATCAACATCACAGTCAAGAAAATAGACAATACGGTCTCGATTCAGATTCAGGACAACGGCATCGGCTTCGATATGGAAACGGTCGTCAGGGGCAACGGTTTGCTCAATATGGAAAAGCGTATTGAGAGTATCGGCGGTATTTTCACGTTGCATTCGGAACCGGAAAAAGGAACTTCGGTTTCGATTCTCATTCACCTTTAAAATTTAAAAAATGATCAAAATAGCCATCGCAGACGATAATTCATTCCTGATCAAAACGATTCAGGAAAAACTTTCTTTTTTCGAGGATTTTGTGATCAAGTTCACGGCAGTGAATGGCGAGGACATGATTGAAAAACTCGAGAAAAACCACGCCGTTGATTTGATTTTAATGGATATCGAAATGCCCAAAATGAACGGCATCGAAGCGACGTACGCAATCAAACAAAAATTCCCGCAGATTAAAATTATCATGCTGACGGTTTTTGACAATGATGAAAATATCTTCAAATCAATCAAAGCCGGAGCCGATGGTTATTTGCTCAAGGAAGTCAATCCTCAGGATTTGCAACAAGGCATTATTGATACGCTGAACGGCGGTGCGACGATGACGCCTTCGATTGCTTTGAAAACCTTGAAGTTGTTTAGGAATCCTATTGATTTTGAAAGTGCTACGCCACAGGAAGATATTCAACTCACGGTGCGTGAAATCGAAGTCTTGGAGCAACTCAGCAAAGGCTTGAAATACCATTTGATTGCAGAAAATCTTTACCTTTCCGTGGGAACGATCCGCAAACACATCGAGAATATTTACGCGAAATTGCAGGTGCACAACAAACTTGAAGCGATTCAGAAAGCCAAAAACAACAACCTGATTTAGGTTCGAATGTCATAATTTTTTCTATTTTTATAAAAAAAAGACATGCTCAAAAGAATCGGTCTCGCCGTTGCTGCTGCACTTGTTTTGTTTTTGCTGTTCAAATATTGCGAATTCAAAAAAAGCGACACATCTACTGTAGATTACAACACCAATCTCATTCAACAACAAATCGTCAACGTTGGTAAACTTGTGGTTACCGAAGGCCATTTTGCCGAAGTACTGACTTATAAAGACCAGGACAAATATTTCGGCGGCGTATTGTCGTTTGAAAAAAAAGCGTTGATCATTGTCAATGCTGATGTGACCGTAGCGTATGATTTGCACCAAATGCAGTACGACATCGATGAGAAGAATAAGACGATTACGATTAAATACATTCCTAAAGAAGAAATCAAAATCAGTCCCGACATTCAGTTTTATGATGTCAATCAAAGTAAATTCAATGCTTTTACGGGCGATGATTACAACAAAATCAACAAATCAGTTCGACTGAATCTGGCTAAAAAAATTGAAAAATCTTCACTAAAAACCAATGCGCAAAATCGACTCGTTTCCGAATTGTCGAAAGTGCTGATCCTGACCAATACGATGGGCTGGAAACTCAAGTACGAAGGCCAGGAGATTGTTTCCGAAACCGATTTGACTTCTAAAATCAAAGGATAAATTTTCCGAATCTTTTTTTCATCAGTTGCTTCAAAATACGAAAATAAGCGTATTTCCAGAAGGTTATCGGCATTCTACATTTGCCCTATAACTTTTAAAAAACAACAAAATGAAATCAAAAAATTATTTTTCAAAATTTGCTTTGTCACTTTTCTTTTTATTTGCTTTGAATACTTATGCAAATAATGTCGAAATTACTGGAACGTCTGTTTCAGGCTCTAATATTACATTCAATATTTCTTGGGAGAACAGCTGGAATGCGAATGTAGCTCCAGCCAACTGGGATGCCGTTTGGGTATTCATTAAATATCAAGATTGTAACACCCGTTTGTGGGCACATGCCGGTTTGAGTACAGTTTCAGGAGATCATACTGCGGGTTCACCATTGCAAGTTGATACCGTGACGGACGGTAAAGGTGTTTTTATTCGCAGAAGTGCCTTGGGTGGCGGCAATATTTCGGCTACTTCAATTACTTTGAAAATGACCATACCAGCTGGAACTTACAATTATAAAGTTTTTGGAATCGAAATGGTTAACGTACCACAAGGTGCATTCGAACTTGGTGATGGAACGAGTGTATCTACGTTCAATAGTATTACTGTAAACGCAACTTCGCAGTCAGCTGGTATTACTTCTGCAGTGATTGGCGGCGGCGGTCCGTCAATTCCTGCCACTTTTCCTGTTGGATACAATGCGTTTTATTGTATGAAATATGAAATTTCTCAACTGCAGTATGTAGAGTTTTTAAATTCATTGACTTTTTCACAACAACAATCCCGTGTTACCTCTGATCCAACAAGTGCAGCTGGAACTTATGTGGTTTATGGAAGCTATGGATATCGAAACGGAATTGTCATTGAAACGCCTGGAAATAATGCAGCCATCCCAGCCGTTTTCGGATGCGATGCCACAACGGGTGTAGTTAACAATGTTAATGATGGGCAAAGCGTTGCCATGTCTAATTTAAGTTGGGCAGATTTAGCTGCGTATTTGGATTGGTCAGCATTACGCCCAATGACCGAATTAGAATTTGAAAAAGTATGCCGTGGGACAATGCCAAGAGTAGCGGGAGAATATCCTTGGGGTGATACCACTATCAATCCGTTTTACAGCTCAACCATTGAAAATGCATTGCAGCCAACAGAAACCGAAACTACAGTAGTAAACGGTAGATGTGCCGTAGCCATTGGAACCGGAAGCGGAATATACGGCCCGTTAAAAGTGGGTGTTTTTGCTACCGCTTCTTCAGGAAGATCTTCGGCAGGTGCTGCTTATTATGGTGCTATGGAAATGGGTGGAAATCTTTGGGAAAGAACGATTTCTGTAGCCAATGCTTCAGGGACTGCTTTCACGGGAACCTTAGGAGACGGAACTTTAACATCAATCGGAGATGCTAACCAAGCCTCTTGGCCTTCAGTTACCACTGCAACGGGCGTTGGGGCAAGAGGGGGCGAGTATGTAAGCGCAGCAACTCTTGTTAGAACATCTGACAGATCTTTCGCAGGAACAACAAGCGCAGCAAGAGCCTATACCAATGGTGGTCGTGGCGTAAGATAGTAATCCAATTTGATTGGCAAGTACTTTTTTACTTGCTACCCAATGAATTATAATAATTTAAAAATCAAATTAGATGAAACGCAAAAAAATAATATCAAAAAAGCGAATGAATATCTGTGCGCTCCATCCTCGGTTAAAAAACAAATAATAGATACAGATGAAAACAACAAAAATATATTTAGTTGTTTGCTTAACATTTTTTTTGACACAATTTAACGCATTTGCACAATACAACGGTGGAAATTCCAACGGAGCAACAGCAAATGAATTAAGTATAACCAGTTGTTCCATACCACCACATTTTTATGTTTATTTTGGTGGGGTTAATGACGGTTCAAGTGTCGAAGAATTAAGTACAACAGCTTGTGGAATTGCAGCATTCCAGTTTGCCTATATGGGCGGAACTGCCGATGGCGCAGCAACCGAAGAAACCAGCATAACCGCCTGTGGTATTCCGCCTTCCTTCTATGCTTATTTTGGCGGGAATAATGATGGGGCACATGTCGAGACTTTAGAAGCATCGGTCTGTGGATTTCCACCGCAATTTTATGTTTATTTTGGTGGCGATGGCGATGGTTTTACATTGGATAGAACCACACCAATATGTCCGACCGCACCACCAGTTACCGATTTTACAGCTTCAGCAACATCAGTTTGTGTAGGCCAATCGGTCACTTTTACGGATACTTCTACTAATATCCCATCAGCGTGGATTTGGACATTAACCGGTGCAACGCCAAACAGCGCTACTGATCAGAATCCAACTGTAATATACAATACTCCGGGAACTTATACAGTGACTTTGGTTGCGGCTAATTTCAACGGAAACGATACGGAAACCAAGACAGGTTACATTACTGTAACAGCCATTCCAACCGTAGCTACCACAACACCCGCGAGCCGATGTGCCACAGGAAGTGTGTCTTTGGGTGCTACTGCGAGTGCCGGAACGCTCAATTGGTATGCCGCGTCAACTGGAGGAAGTGTCTTAGGCACAGGAACCACTTTCGCAACGCCAAGCATCTCGGCCACAACCACCTATTATGTGGAAGCCGCCAATGGAAGTTGTAATTCTGCGAGAACGGCGGTTGTTGCGACAATCAATACAATTCCAAGTATTACAGCGACTACACCCGGTAGCCGTTGCGATTCAGGCTCCGTTACTCTGTCTGCTTCGGCGAGTGCAGGAAGTACAGTTTGGTACGCTGCAGCTACTGGAGGAACACCATTGGCTACGACGAATACTTTTGCGACACCCAATATTGCTGCGACAACGACTTATTATGTAGAAGCCGCAACAGCAACTTGCAATTCGCCAAGAACAGCCGTAATCGCAACTGTAAACACCACGCCAACGGTAACAGCCACAACACCGGCCAGCCGCTGTGATGTAGGAACTCTTATTTTGGGTGCAACAGCTAGCGCAGGAACTTTAAATTGGTATAGCGTACCTACGGGCGGAACCGTTTTAGGAACCGGAACGAGCTTTACCACGCCCTCGATTGCAAGCACTACGACTTATTATGTAGAAGCCGCTACGGCAACCTGTACTTCGCCAAGAACCGCCGTAATTGCGACAGCAACACCTACGCCAACAATCACTTCATCCACTGCGGGCAGCCGTTGTGATGCAGGAACGGTTACGCTTTCGGCAACATCAACCTCTGGAAGCAATACGGTTTGGTATAATGCAGCGACAGGTGGAACCGCTTTGGCAACGACGAATACTTTCGTAACGCCAAGCATCAGTACAACGACTACTTATTATGTAGAAGCCGTCAACGGAAGTTGTATCTCCACTAGAACAACTGTTGTGGCCACAGTCAATACCACACCAACGATAACTGCAACCACGCCGGCAAGCCGCTGTGGCAATGGTTTGGTTACCTTATCAGCTACTGCAAGCGCCGGAACGCTCAATTGGTATACTGCTCCAGTGTCAGGCTCATTTGTCGGAACCGGAACGAATATTTCGCCCTCTATTTTAGTAGGGACAACGACTTTCTATGTTGAGGCGACCACAGGTAATTGTACTTCTGCAAGAACGGCAGTAACGGCAGTGGCCAATGCAATTCCTACCATTACCGCTGTGACGTTTGATTCACGATGCGATGCAGGAACTTTAGCACTCGGAGCCACCGCAAGTGCAGGAAACATCAGTTGGTATGATGTGCCATCCGGAGGAACAGCGCTGGGAACCGGAGCCAGCTTTACGACGCCGAGCATCAGCACGACCACAACGTATTATGTTGAAACTGTTGATGCCACTTGTTCCTCGACAAGAACGCCTGTGACCGCTTCAATCAACCCGACCGCAGCACCAACCGGATTCTCAAACCAAACTTTTTGTAGTGGAGAAACTGTCGGATTGTTGGGGGTGAATGGTTCAAATGTGATTTGGTATGATGCGCCAACGGCAGGAAATGTGGTTCCGGATAATACGCCATTGGCAGCAGGAACTACTTATTATGCTTCTCAAACGCTGACTTCATGCGAAAGCCCGACGCGTCTGGCCGTAACGGTAACGCTTGGAACTTGTCTCGGAAATACAACATTCGAAATGAATGCCCTTAAAGTATATCCGAATCCGGTAATTGATGTCCTCAATGTTTCCTACAAGGAAAATATTGATAAAATCGAAATCCACAATATGTTAGGACAACTCATTCAGTCCAGAAAAGTCAATGCGAATGAAAGCAGGATTGATCTGTCGCAATACGCAGCAGCAACTTATCTTGTCAGAATTTACATTGGCAATCAAATCAAAACTTTCAAAGTCATCAAGCAATAATGAGGTTTAGTAGTTAGTTTTTTTGGAAACCACGTCGAAAGGCGTGGTTTTTTTATGCAAATAAATGCTATATTTGAAACGCATGAAACCCACCGACCGCAAAACCGAAATCATCACGATTGCCGCACAACTTTTCAAAGAAAAAGGCTACAGCGCCGTAACCATGCGCGATATGGCGCAAGCGATGAACATCAAAGCGGCCAGCCTCTACAACCACATCAAATCGAAACAGGAAATTCTGGTTTTGATCATCATCGAAATCGCCGAAGAATTTACCAGCACGATGTTGCAGATTGTCAATTCCGACGAAACCACAATTCAAAAACTAGAGAAAGTCATCCAACTTCATATTGATATCACATTAAGAAATCCCGACGCGCTCGCTTGCCTCAACAACGATTGGATGCATTTGGCTGATAAAGAATTGACCTATTTCATCAAAATGCGCGAAGAATACGAAGAAAATTTCAGGACAATTATCAAACAGGGAATCGCCAATCACGAAATCAAAAACCTCAATATCGAAGTCATCATTTTCTCAACCCTTTCCACGCTGCGCACGCTTTACCTTTGGTACGGCAAGAAAAAAAGCCCGAATGCCGAAGTGCTCAAATCCAATATGATTGAGGTGCTTTTAAATGGAATTATTTAGGAGCATAATCCCGCTATCCACTCTCAATCTTTTGCGCGAACACCGCTGCAAAAGGATTTCCGTTGCTATCGGGGCTAGTATTTTGCGGTTATTTTACGTTTTATTTCAAATTAAAAACTAAAATTACCTGAAGCCCACTGGGCTTCCTCCTCTTAATATCAAATTATCGGGGCTAGAACACAAGGTCTTATATAACAGCTGTTTACAAATTTTCAAACGTTATCGTAACCAATTACAAATTAATGTTTAAATTTGCATAGCAAACTAACAAGTGTTAGTTTTTAGTAATGCGAAAAACAATGGCGAAATTTCACAGTTTAAAAGTTCAGGATATTTATAAGGAAACCAAAGATTGTTCGGTCATTTCACTCGAAATTCCGGAAGATTTGAAAGAAGCGTTTCAGTTCCAACAAGGACAGCATCTCACGCTAAAAGCCAACATCGATGGCGAAGAAGTGCGCCGTTCGTATTCGCTGTGTTCAAGCCCGACCGAAAACCAATGGAAAGTCGCTGTGAAAAAAATTAGCGGCGGTTTGTTTTCAACTTATGTTCACGACACTTTAAAAAAAGGACAAATGCTTGAAGTGATGCCACCGCACGGAGCATTCTTCAAAGACATCGACCCAACAAAACCTAAAAATTATATCGTATTTGCGGCCGGAAGCGGCATCACGCCCATACTTTCCATCATCAAAACGCATCTGGCACTTGAGCCGAAAAGTACTTTCAAACTTTTTTATCTGAACCGAAGCGTAAAATCGATTATCTTTAAAGAGGAAATCGAATTGCTCAAAAACAAATATTTCGACCGTTTCGAAATTTTTCATTTTCTAACCAAAGAACATCGCTCAGTCGAGTTGTTCAATGGCAGGTTCACCAAAGAAAAATTGCAGATTCTCTCCGACAAAATCATCGACATTCCCCAAGTAGACGAATGTTTCATCTGCGGTCCAGAAGCTATGATTTTCCTAATCCGAGACGAGTTGATGGCGGCCGGATTGTCGAAAGATAAAATCCATTACGAATTGTTTACGACTGGCAATTCCGAAGAAGACAAACTGCGTATCAACAAAGTACTCGAACAAAAAGTGGAAGGTACAGCCGTTACGATTATCGATGGCGGAAAAGAATTCCATTTCATCATGGATGACGATTTCGATAATATCCTAGATGGTGCGTTAGCTGCCGGAGCCGATCTGCCTTTTGCATGTAAAGGCGGCGTTTGCAGTACTTGTAAATGTAAAGTGATCGAAGGTTCTGTCGGGATGAAAGTCAATTACGCCTTGGATGAAAATGAAGTCAACAAAGGTTTGGTATTAAGCTGTCAAGCCGTGCCAACATCAGAAAAAGTAGTCGTCGATTTCGGCGTTTAAAATAAATTGCAATAACTAAAAAAATAAAGTTATGTCAGAAAAAGAAGTAAAAAATTTAGAAGCTATTTTTGAAGCGCGTATCGCCAACGATGAAAAAATTGAACCCAAAGATTGGATGCCCGAAAAATACCGCAAAACGCACATCCGCCAAATTTCACAACATGCCCACTCCGAAATTGTAGGCATGCTGCCCGAAGGAAACTGGATTACCCGTGCGCCTTCGCTCAGAAGAAAAGTAGCCTTGCTGGCAAAAGTACAAGATGAAGCCGGACACGGTTTATACTTATACAGCGCCTGCGAAACATTAGGTGTTTCCCGTGAGGAATTATACGAACAATTGCATTCTGGCGAAGCCAAATATTCAAGCATCTTCAACTATCCAACAGTAACTTGGGCCGACATGGGAGCGATTGGCTGGCTAGTCGATGGCGCAGCAATCATCAATCAAGTGCCATTGACCACAACGTCATTCGGACCTTATGCAAGAGCTATGGTTCGCGTTTGCAAAGAAGAAAGTTTCCACCAAAGACAAGGTTTTGAAATCATGATGACTTTGGCCAACGGCACTCCAGAACAAAAAGAAATGGCGCAAGATGCACTCAACCGCTGGTGGTGGCCGTCATTGATGATGTTAGGTCCAACCGATGCAGAATCCGTGCACACCGAACAATCCATGAAATGGAAACTCAAACGCAAAACCAACGATGAATTGCGCCAGCAGTTTGTAGACCAAACCGTACCACAAGCCAAGCTCATCGGACTCACTATACCCGATCCCGAATTAAAATGGAACGAAGAAACCAAACGCTACGATTTCGGCGCCCTTGATTGGGATGAATTCTGGCAAGTCGTAAAAGGCCACGGTCCATGCAATAAAGTCAGAATGGATGCCAGAAAAAACGCTTGGGACAACGGAAAATGGGTGCGAGACGCAGCAATGTCTTACGCCGAAAAACAAGAATCACTTTTAGAAACAGCAGTTTAAAAATAGCATTATGAAAAACTGGCCACTTTGGGAAGTCTTCGTCAGAAGCAAAAACGGACTAGAACACCGCCACTGCGGAAGCCTACACGCATCCGATGCAACAATGGCTCTTGAAAACGCTCGCGATGTCTACACCAGAAGAATGGAAGGTGTCAGCATTTGGGTCGTGCCCTCAAAAGTAATCACAGCTTCAAATCCAGATGATAGCGCCGAACTTTTCGATCCTGCAAAAGACAAAGCCTATCGTCATCCGACTTTTTACGAATTGCCCGACGAATTAAAACACATGTAAGATGAATAACAACTTAGTTCAATACATCTACGGAATAGCCGACAACGCCCTAATCTTAGGGCAGCGTCTGGGCGAATTATGTGGTCACGGTCCCAATCTAGAAACCGATATCGCCATGACCAACATCGCGCTCGATCTACTCGGACAAACACGAAGCTATTACCAATATGCAGCACAATTGTTAGGCGAAAAAGCCACAGAAGATACCATTGCTTTCCTCAGAAATGAAAGAGAATACAAAAACGTATTGCTCGCCGAACAACCTAATACCGATTTCGCCTATTCCATCGGAAGACAGTTTTTGTACGACGAATTTCATTTACTGCTATTGAATCAATTACAAAACAGTACCGACGAAACCTTAGCTGCCATCGCTAAAAAAAGCATCAAAGAAGTGCGTTACCATGTGCGTTTCTCCTCCGATTGGATCAAACGTTTGGGCGACGGAACTGCAGAAAGTCACGAGAAAATGCAAAATGCCATCAATGATTTGTGGACATTCACCGACGAATTATTCCACCAAACCGATGCCGATAAAGTTATGGTTTCTCAAAACATAGGTGTCGATGTGACACAATTGAAAACCGATTTTTACAACAACATCAATGAAGTTTTAAAAGAAGCCACACTCGACATTCCCGATTTGAAATATTTTCAAAAAGGCGGAAAAAACGGGATTCACAGCGAACACATGGGCTATTTGTTGGCCGATTTACAATACATGCAACGTTCTTATCCGAATATGAATTGGTAAAATTTTCAGGAGCTATTTCCCGCTATCCGTTCCCAATCTTTCACGGCGAACACCGCCGCAAAAGGATTTCCACTGCTATCGGGGCTAGGGCTTCAAATAAATAATAAAAATCCGCGGCCATCTGCGACAATCAGCTGAAGTCCGCGTGCCATAAAAATGACAACAACGAAACCCAATAAAGACCAACAGATTTTAAAAATCCTCGAATCGGTTTCAGATCCCGAAATTCCGGTCCTATCGATTATGGAAATGGGTGTCGTTCGCGGCGTAAAAATGATTGATGAAGTTGTTGAGGTTACCATCACACCGACTTACAGCGGCTGTCCCGCAATGGACGTGATTGGCGACGATATCAAAAAAGCATTGAAAAATGCCGGTTACGAATCGAAAGTAACTTTAGTGCTTTCACCCGCTTGGACGACCGATTGGATTACCCCAAAAGGAAGAAAAGCGTTAGAACAATACGGAATAGCAGCGCCATTAGAAGCCGACGCCGATAAAGATGCGTTGCTCGGCAATAAAAAACTGGTCAAATGCCCGCAATGCGGATCGTTGCAGACCAAATTAATCAGTCAGTTTGGCTCGACAGCCTGTAAAGCATTGTTCCAATGCGAGGATTGTCACGAGCCTTTTGACTATTTTAAGTGTTTGAAATAAAAGAAACTGCTTCGGCAGACGCAATATAAAACAGGTATGAGCAATAATTCAATTTTATGCAAAGTTGAAAACAAGGTCGCGTATATTACGCTCAACAGGCCTGAAGTTTTCAATAGTTTCAATCGTGACATGGCGTTGTTACTACAAAAAACGCTGGACGATTGCGCAACTGATGCCAATGTTCGCGCCATCGTCATCACCGGAAGCGGAAAAGCTTTTTGCGCCGGACAAGATTTAAAAGAAGTCACAACACCCGAACTCAATCCGGGTTTCAGAAAAATCCTCGAAGAACATTACAATCCCATCATTGAAAAAATACGCACAATTGATAAACCGATTGTGGCTGCAGTCAATGGTGTAGCCGCCGGAGCCGGAGCGAACATCGCTTTGGCTTGCGACATTGTCGTGGCTTCCGAAAACGCTTCATTCATTCAAGCATTTAGCAAAATCGGATTGATTCCCGACAGCGCCGGAACTTTCTTTTTACCAAGATTGATTGGTTTCCAAAAAGCGTCTGCGCTGATGATGCTCGGCGATAAAGTAGGCGCCAAAGAAGCCTTCGAAATCGGTATGATTTATAAGTTTTATCCGGTTGCTTTTTTTGAAGAAGAAGTTCAAAAATTAGCAATTACATTATCAGAAATGCCAACCCACGCACTCGCATTAACCAAAAAATTATTAAACCGCTCGATGATCAACAACCTGCAAGAACAGCTTGCGATGGAATCCGATTTGCAAATCGATGCGAGCTCTTCGAACGATTATCAGGAAGGCGTCAATGCGTTTATGGAAAAAAGAGCGCCTGAATTCAAAGGAAATTAAAAAGCAGATTATAAGACTGTGAGATTTTAAGATACAAATGGCATCTTACAGTCTTACAGTCTTACAGTCTTAAAATCATAAAAATGATTCAAAAAGTAGCAGTAATAGGTTCAGGAACCATGGGAAGCGGCATCGCACAAGTTGCGGCGACTGCGGGTTGTGCCGTAAAAATATACGACACCAATCTCGACGCGCTTTCCAGAAGTAAAAACGCTTTGGAGAAAACTTTATCGATGCTGCTCGAAAAAGGCAAAATCGATGCTGCGGAACAAAACAGGATTTCAAGTTCGATTACTTATGTGAGTGCGCTTGAAGAGTTATTCGATTCAGAATTGGTTATTGAAGCCATTATCGAAAACCTCGACATCAAAAGAAAATTATTCTCGGAACTCGAAACTATCGTTTCCGCTGAAACTATTTTGGCTTCGAATACATCATCATTATCGATCGCATCGATTGCGGCTTCGTGCCAGAAATCAGAACGTGTGATCGGAATTCATTTTTTCAATCCCGCGCCTTTAATGCAATTGGTTGAAATTGTTCCGGCGGTACAAACCAACGAAAGGACTTTACAGAAATCGGTTGAAACCATTTCCAAATGGAAGAAAATCGTAGCCGTTGCTAAAGATACTCCGGGTTTTATCGTCAATCGCGTGGCGCGTCCGTTTTACAGCGAAGCGTTGCGTATTTATGAAGAAGGCGTCGCTGATTTTGCAACCATCGACTGGAGCATGAAAACCTTCGGCGGTTTCAGAATGGGCCCGTTCGAACTCATGGATTTCATCGGTCACGACGTCAATTACATCGTCACCGAAAGCGTATTTACAGCCTTTTATTTCGACTCGAGATACAAACCTGCATTCACTCAAAAACGTCTGCTAGAAGCCGGATTTCTCGGGAGAAAATCAGGTCGTGGATTCTACAATTACAGCGAAGAAATTCCTAAACCGACTGAAAACGAAACGTTAGGCCAACAAATATTCGAACGCATTTTAGTGATGTTAATCAACGAAGCCGCAGATGCTTTATTTTTAAACATCGCTTCAACAAATGACATCGACAATGCCATGACCAAAGGCGTCAATTACCCTAAAGGGTTGTTGGCTTGGGCCGATGAAAAAGGAATTGCTTGGTGTGTCGAAAAGCTCGACGCTTTATACAACGAATACCACGAAGACCGTTACCGTTGCAGTCCGCTGTTGCGTAAAATGAACCGTGAAAACAAAACATTCTACTAATGGAAGGAACCAAAATACCCTACAAAATGCTCTCGCTCGATCCGTTCAGCCAATGGCTCGGGATTGAGATTCTGGCCTGTGAAATCGGGAATTGCAAATTGGGTATGACGATCCGCAAAGAAATGCTCAACAGTATGGGAAAAGCACATGGCGGGATTTCGTATTCATTAGCAGATACCGCTTTCGGGTTTTCCGCAAATACGAATGGAAGATACGCAGTTTCTATCGATACGTCCATCAATCATATCGAAGCGCTCGAAGAAGGCGACTATATTATTGCCACTGCAACCCTAGAAAGTTTGAAGAATAAAGTCGGTTTTTACATCATCGAAATCAAAAAAGACATTACACTCGTTGCCCTGTTTAAAGGTGTTGCCTACAGAACAGGAAAAGAATGGGAAGAATAATTATCAATTAAAAAAATGGAAGCATATATCATAGACGGAGTCCGCACTCCGATTGGAAATTACCAAGGAACTTTAGCCGCCGTTCGTCCTGACGATTTAGGCGCTTTGGTCATCAAAACGGTAACCGATAAAAACCCAAATATTCCAAAAGACGCTTACGACGATGTCATCATGGGTTGTGCCAATCAAGCTGGAGAAGACAACCGCAATGTCGCGAGAATGTCGTTGCTATTGGCTGGTTTGCCGCAAACCGTTCCGGGCGAAACCGTCAATCGTTTGTGCAGTTCGGGTTTGTCTGCCATTATTAATGCGAGCCGAGCGATTAAAGCGGGCGACGGAAATTTATTCATTGCAGGCGGAATCGAAAATATGACGCGCGGGCCGTTAGTAGTTTCCAAACCGTCAAGTGCTTATGGAACGGATTCGAAAATGTACGATTCGAGTTTCGGCTGGCGTTTCATCAACCCCAAAATGAAAGAAATGTACGGCGTCGATGCGATGGGCGAAACCGCTGAAAACTTAGTGTCGAAATACAATATTTCAAGAGAAGATCAGGATGCTTTTGCGATGAACAGCCAAATGAAAGCCACAAAAGCACAACAATCCGGACGTTTTGAAAAAGAAATCGTAGCCGTCGAAATTCCACAAAGAAAAGGCGACGCGGTAGTTTTCTCGAAAGATGAATTTATCAAATCGAACACGACTTTAGAAGGATTATCAAAGTTACGCGCGGCCTTCAAAAACGGCGGAAGCGTAACTGCCGGGAATTCCTCAGGATTAAATGACGGAGCCGCAGCCACAATCATCGCCTCAGAAGAAGCTATAAAAAAATACAATCTAAAACCATTAGCAAGAATAGTAAGTTCAGCCGTAGTTGGCGTTGAACCAAGCATCATGGGCATCGGCCCAGTAGAAGCAACAAAAAAAGCACTAGCTAAAGCTGGATTAACATTAGATCAAATCGATATTATCGAGCTCAATGAAGCATTTGCCGCACAAAGCATCGCCTGCATCCGCGAACTTGGCTTACAGGACAACGATCCAAGAATCAACCCAAATGGAGGCGCCATTGCAATCGGACATCCGCTGGGGGTTACGGGCGCGAGAATCGCCTATTCCGCAGCGTTGGAATTGCAACTCACCGAAAAACGTTATGCATTAATCACGATGTGTATTGGCGTTGGGCAAGGCTATGCGGCGATTATTGAAAGGGTTTAAATTAATTGATAATTGATAATTGATAATTGATAATTGATAATTGATAATTGATAATTTTTGACATTATACAACCGAGAACTGACAACTATGAATAAAACACAACATTACGTACTAGGCCAATGGACATCTGCAACCGGCGAAGGCAAACCATCTTTCGATGCGGTCACGGGCGAATTCATTGCAGAAACTTCTGTTGAAGGATTAGATATTTCTGCCATTCTCCATTACGGAAGAACCAAAGGCGGCGAGAAGTTGCGCAAGATGACTTTTCAGGAACGCGGCAATATGATCAAAAGTCTCGCAATGTATCTGACCAAACGTAAAGAACAATTTTACGAAATCAGTTATAGAACCGGCGCCACACGCGTCGATTCGTGGATTGACATCGAAGGCGGTTTTGGAAACCTATACGCCAATGCTTCGCTAAGAAAATTATTCCCAAACCAACCGTATCACGTAGAAGGCGATCCAATTGATTTGTCTAAAGGCGGACGTTTCATGGCGCATCACATTCTCGTTCCTAAAAAAGGCGTGGCGATTCATATCAATGCATTCAATTTCCCGATTTGGGGCATGCTAGAAAAATGTGCCGTCAACTGGATGGCCGGAATGCCCGCAGTTGTTTTACCCGCACCGGTAACCGCTTATTTAACGGAAGCCGTTGTTAGGGAAATCATCGCTTCAAACATTTTACCCGAAGGCGCATTGCAACTCATTGCAGGCACCGCTAAAAATATATTCGATACCGTTGAAAGTCAGGATGTGATAACATTCACAGGTTCTGCATCGACGGGAAGATTGTTAAAAGCACATCCAAGAATTATTCAGGAATCGGTGCCGTTTACGATGGAAGCCGATAGTTTGAACGCTTCTATATTAGGAGAAGACGCTGTTCCCGGAACGCCTGAATTCGATTTGTTCATCAACCAAGCCCGAAGCGAAATCACCGTTAAATGCGGACAAAAATGTACCGCGATTCGTCGTATGATCGTGCCCGAAAAATTAATGGATGATGTTCAAATCGCCTTAGGAAAAGCTTTAGAAAAAGTTACCATTGGCGACCCAAGACTCAAAGAAGTCCGCATGGGTGCATTGGTCAGCAAAGATCAAGTAACCGTATTAAAAGACAGAGTTCACGAATTATCAAAATCAGCCAAAATTGTTTACGGCGATTTAGAGAAAATGACGCTCATCGGAGCCGATGATAAAGGCGCTTTCGTAAGTCCAATTTTACTACGCGAAGACCAACCGTTCCAAAATTTAGCCGTTCACGAAACAGAAGCTTTCGGCCCAGTTTCAACTATAATGCCATACAAAACCATCGATCAAGCCGTTGAACTAGCCCAAATGGGAAAAGGTTCGCTAGTATCATCCATCGTCACCAACGACGACCACATCGCTAAAGAATACGTAGTCAACGCCGCATCGCACCACGGAAGAATTCTCGTGCTCAATCGTGAAAACGCCAAACAAAGCACCGGTCACGGTTCGCCACTTCCGTTACTGGTTCACGGTGGTCCGGGTCGCGCCGGTGGAGGAGAAGAAATGGGCGGTGTTCGAGGCATCAAACATTATATGCAACGTTGCGCCATCCAAGGGTCACCAACAACTTTAACAGAAATCACCGGCATCTACCAGCCGAATTCCAAATACAAAGACATCACCGACCATCCGTTCCAATACCATTGGGAAGATATCGAGCCGGGCATGTCGCTGAAAACGCACAACAGAACCGTCACCGATACCGACATCATCAATTTTGCGAACCTTACGTGGGATCATTTCTACGCGCACACCGATATCACTTCGCTCGACGGTAGTATATTCAAAAAACGCACGGCACACGGTTATTTCATTTTAGCTGCAGCAGCAGGTTTGTTCGTATATCCAAACAAAGGTCCGGTAGCCGCGAATTACGGATTGGAAGAATGCCGTTTCCTACGCCCAATTTACCACAACGACACCGTTTATGTGCGTTTGACCTGCAAGCAAAAAGTAGATCGCGATGTAGCTTCTGCAGAACATCCAAGCGGTATCGTCAAATGGTTCGTCGAAGTGTTTGACACCGAAAACGAACTCGTAGCCGTAGCCACAATCCTAACGATGGTGCAGAAAAAACAAACGGCCTTAGTCGAAATGACCGATGAAAAAATCGAAGAATGTCTGAACAAACTTACCGAAAATGCCAAGCCAGAATGGGGCATTCTAACGCCACAACATATGCTCGAACATTTGGAACACGGTTATAAAATCCTTTCCGGAGAAATCCAAGATTTTGAAATCGCAACTCCTGAAAAGATACTCGATAAAGTGCACCATTCGCTATACAATTACGACAAATTCCCAAAAGGAACTAATTTCCCGATGATGAAAAAAGGCGCACTCGAAGATCTAATCCATCCCGATTTCACCACGGCGAAACAGAAGTTTTTAGAAGCCCGCGAAGCCTACAAAACCTTCTTCAAAGAAAACCCCGATGCCATTTTAAAGAACATGGTGTTCGGCATGCTCAACAAATATGAATCGTATCTGCTCGAGCGCAAGCACCTAAACCACCATTTTGAACAATTTAATATTTTATAATGTCAGAAGCTCATCCCGCTATCCGTTCCCAATCTTTTGCGTCGAACACCGCCGCAAAAGGATTTCCACTGCTATCGGGGCTAGGGCTGTAATTCAAAGAAAAAAAATCCGCGTAAATCAGTATCATCTGTGTCATCCGCGTTCAAAAAAATAATCATGACAGAAGCTTACGTAAAACATAGCATAGAAAATAACATCGCCACCATCGAGTTTTTTCATCCCGAGCAAAACTCCTTGCCCGGTCACATATTGGCGCAACTCGCCCAAACCATAGCAGAAGTCGGCAACAATCCCGAAGCCAAAGTCATCATCTTGCAAAGCGGTGGCGACCGAACCTTTTGCGCTGGAGCCAGTTTCAAAGAACTCATCGCCATCAACGACCCCGAAACCGGAAAAGTATTCTTCTCAGGATTCGCCAACGTGATCAACGCCATGAGAAAATGCCCGAAGTTCATCATAGGAAGAATTCAGGGAAAAACAGTCGGAGGCGGAGTAGGAATCGCAGCCTCCACCGATTATTGCATGGCAACCCAATTCGCAGCGATCAAGCTTAGCGAACTCAACGTAGGCATCGGTCCGTTTGTGGTTTCACCAGCTATCGAAAGAAAAATGGGTGTTTCCGCCATGTCGCAAATTGCCATCGATGCCAACAAATTTTACGATGCCCAGTGGGCGCAAGCCAAAGGTTTATACGCAGAAGTTCACGACACCATCGAAGAAATGGACGAATACGTTCTAGCATTTGCTCAGCATCTATGTACCTACAATCCCGAAGCCATGCTCGAAATGAAAAAAATATTCTGGCGCGGCACCGAAGATTGGGACAACTTATTAGCCGAAAGAGCCGCGATCAGTGGAAGATTGGTGTTGTCCGATTTCACTAAAGAAACATTAAAAAAGTTTAAATAATTGATAATTGATAATTGATAATTGATAATTGATAATTGATAATTTTTCGGATTATCCGACAGCGTTCAATTAAGAAGTACGAATCCAAAAGCGCAGCGTGTCCTAAGCCGCAGGCGTGTCTAACAGTCCAAAATATGGTATACGAATTCAAAGGTTTCATTCCTGTCATCCACGAAAGCAGTTTCATTCATCCACAAGCTGCGGTGACCGGAAACGTGATTATCGGTAAAGACGTTTATGTTGGTCCGGGCGCAGCCATTCGGGGAGATTGGGGCGAGATCATCATTGAAGACGGTTGTAACATCCAGGAAAACTGTACGATTCACATGTTTCCCGGAAAAAGCATCACGCTCAAAGCCGGCGCGCACATCGGACACGGCGCCATCATTCACGGCGCGAACATCGGAAAGAATTGCCTCGTAGGCATGAATGCCGTCATTATGGATGACTGCGAAATTGGCGATGAATGTATTGTCGGCGCTCTAGCATTCATCAAAGCTGAAACGCATATTCCGGCCAGAAGAATGGTTGTGGGAAATCCGGCAGTGATTATCAAAACCGTTTCCGATGAAATGATCGTCTGGAAAACCAAAGGCACGGAACTTTATCAGAAATTACCAAAAGAATTATACGAAACACTCAAAGCCGTCGAACCTTTGCGCGAAATTCCGAAAGACCGTCCGACACAAGAAGCATTTTACAAAACATTAGAAGAATTTAGAAAGCAATAAGCTTTAAGCAATAGGCTTTAAGCTGAGTAGCATTGAGATTTAAGTCAGGTTCAGCCTGAAATTATAAACGTTGTAAGTAACCGCCTTTAAGGCTTATAGCTTACAGCTTATGGCTTACAGCAATGATTATAGAATTTAAAATGCCCAAAATGGGCGAAAGCATTTCCGAAGCAACGATCATCAGTTGGCTCAAAAACGTGGGCGATACTGTCGATGCGGAAGAAACGATTCTCGAAGTCGCCACCGATAAAGTCGATAGTGAAGTGCCGTCGCCAGTCAGTGGCATCATCACTGAAATTCGTTTTGGGAAAAATGATGTTGTCAAAGTAGGCGAGGTGTTGGCCTTGATCGAAACCGATGGCAAAACATCTGGTAAGAAAATAACAATTGGGAAAACTGAGGAGAGAAGTGTCAAAAATGAAACTCCAAATGCCAAATTCCAAACTCAAAATCCGTTAGCTGAAAGAGCGTCACTTAAAAGCAATCCTGATACGTTTCTTTCACCGCTAATCATCAGCATCGCGCAAAAAGAAAATTTATCGATTGAAGAAGTACAAAGCATTCCAGGTTCCGGAAAAGACGGGCGTATTCAAAAAAGCGACATTTTTAATTATTTAAAAAATCGTAAATATCCGCTCCAGAGCAAACCGACAACCAACAGCCAACAACCGACAAACACTTACCCAAAACCAGTAATTCAATTCACCGAAGGCAAAGACCGCATCATCGAAATGGACCGCATGCGTAAAATGATTGCCGACCATATGGTGTATTCAAAACAGACTTCGCCGCACGTCACTTCCTATATAGAAGTCGATGTGACGAATCTGGTCGAATGGCGAAACGCAAACAAAGACGCTTTTCAAAAGAAACACAACGAAAAACTAACTTTCACGCCAATTTTTGTAGATGCCGTGGCGAAAGGCATTACAGATTTTCCACTAATTAATGTTTCGGTTGATGGCAAAAACATCATCGTCCACAAAGACATCAATGTCGGAATGGCAACGGCTTTACCAAGCGGAAACTTAATCGTTCCTGTTGTGAAAAACGCCAACGAAAAGAACTTACACGAACTTGCGAAAACGGTCAATCATTTGGCCGAAAGTTCAAGAAACAATAAATTAAAACCTGATGAGGTGCAAGGCAGTACATTCACGATTTCAAACGTCGGAACATTCGGAAGCCTTATGGGAACGCCAATCATAAACCAACCTGAAGTCGCAATTCTGGCTTTCGGAATTATTAAAAAACGCCCAGAAGTCATCACGACCGAAAAAGGCGATGAGATTGCCATCCGAAGTATGATGTATCTTTCGCTGTCGTTTGACCATCGCGTCGTTGACGGGTTTTTAGGCGGTTCATTCCTAAGAAAAGTCGGCGATTATTTAGAACAATTTGACCACAACACAACCCTGTAAATTTCAAGATTATGCTTTACAATATTAAGGAAACCATCAAGCACAGTTCGAGAGCTAAAGAAATCGACATCAACAATATCGCGATGGGATTGGCTTTTACCGATCACATGTTCATCTGCGATTTCGAAAACGGCCAATGGAACAACCCGCGCATTGAACCTATGGAATTGATTCCGACGCACCCGGCAGCGATGGCGTTGCATTACGGACAAGCGATTTTCGAAGGCTTGAAAGCGACGCTCGGAAAAGAAAACACGCCGTTGTTGTTTCGTCCGGATCAGAATGCGAAACGTTTGAATTTCAGCGCCGATCGTATGGGAATGCCTGCGTTTCCTGAAGATTTGTTCGTTGAAGGCTTGAAGCGATTGGTTGCCATTGAAAAAGATTGGATTCCAACACACGATGGTAGCGCTTTATATTTGCGTCCGTTTATGTACGCCGACGAAGCGTTTATCGGAATGCGCGCCGCGACCAAATATAAATTCATCATTTTCGCTTCGCCAAGCGGTCCGTTTTTCAGCAAACCGATCAAGTTGTGGGCGGAAACCCAATACATCCGCGCCGCCAATGGAGGAACCGGAGAAGCCAAAGCTGCAGGCAATTACGCCGCCGCAATTCGCCCGACAGAAATTGCTAAAGCCAAAGGTTACGACCAGGTGTTGTGGCTTGATGCGCGTGATTTTGAATATGTGCAGGAAGTCGGAACGATGAACATTTTCTTCAAGATTGCTGGAAAATTCATCACGCCGAATCTCGGTGGTTCTGTATTGAATGGTATCACAAGATTGAGCGTCATCGATTTGTTGCGCGACAAAGGATTTGAAGTGACCGAAAGACCGGTTTCGATGAAAGAGATTGTCGAAGCTTTTGAAAACGGTACTTTGGAAGAAGCCTTCGGAGCCGGAACCGCCGTGTCGATTGCGCCGGTGGAAGAAATCGGATATAAAGACATCAAGATTACTTTTCCAGTTGATGCTCCGGTTGGCAAAGAAATCAAAGCCACGATGGACGGAATCAAAACACAGAAAATTGAAGATAAATTCGGATGGATTGTAGAAGTGGATTCGACCGTAAAAGCCTAGCCCTGATAGAAGGGAAAATCCTTTTTTGTTTTAGAAATTTCCATTCTTAGGAAGGACATCAATAAAACAAAAAAGATTGGAATGATAGCAGGTTCCCGGCTCCTAATAAAAATGCAAATGGAAGTATTAGATAAGACATTGAACAAGATCATTTTAGAAAAAGCGTTTGCGACGATGGCGACCGCCAAAGCGATGACGGAACTGTACGAGGAAAACTTTAAAGTGGTTTCGAAATACGTGCATGCGACTTCACGCGGTCATGAAGCGATTCAGATTGCGCTCGCGATGCAGTTGTTGCCGCAGGATTATGCGTTTCCGTATTACCGCGACGATTCTATGTTGTTGGGTATTGGAATGCAACCTTACGACCTGATGTTGCAATTGATGGCGAAACGCGACGATCCGTTTTCGGGTGGAAGAACTTATTATTGCCACCCAAGTTTGCGCGATGCGGATAAACCTAAAATTCCACACCAATCTTCAGCGACTGGGATGCAAGCGATTCCTGCAACGGGAGCTGCGATGGGATTTTGGTATAAAGAAAATATCGGCATTGAAGATAGAAATCAGCAAAAACCGATTGTAGTTTGTTCGTTAGGCGATGCATCGGTGACAGAAGGCGAAGTGGCCGAAGCATTCCAAATGGCGGCTTTGAAGCAACTTCCGATTTTGTATTTGGTGCAGGATAACGGTTGGGATATTTCCGCAAATGCGAAAGAAACCCGAGCTCAAAATGCATTTGAATATGCCAAAGGATTTCATGGCATTGAAGCGATTTCGATTGACGGTGCGAATTTCACCGAAAGTTATTTAGCGATTCAAAAAGCGTTGGAAACGATGCGCACGGAACGCCGACCGTTTTTAGTACATGCAAAAGTGCCTTTATTGAATCATCATACTTCAGGTGTTCGGATGGAATGGTACCGTGATGATCTTGAAGAAGCGCAATTGCGTGATCCGTTTCCAGTGCTGATGAAGCAATTGTTCGACGCTGGATTTACTAAAGATGAAATTCAAAAAATAAACGATACGGCAGTGGCGAAAGTACTTGCCGATTACAATAAAGCCTTATTAGCAGAAGATCCGAAACCTGAAGATTTGTTTACGCATGATTTTGCGCCAACCACGATTACAGAAGAAGTCGGAGAACGCAATCCCGAGCGCGAAGACAAAGTCGTCATGGTCGATTGCGCGTTGTTTGCCGTTGAAGAACTCATGAAAAAACATCCTGAATGTTTGCTTTACGGACAAGACGTAGGCGGACGTTTAGGCGGTGTGTTTAGAGAAGCCGCAACGTTGGCGCAGAAATTTGGCGACGAACGTGTGTTCAATACGCCGATTCAGGAAGCGTTTATTGTAGGTTCAACCGTTGGAATGTCGGCTGTTGGATTGAAGCCGATTGTTGAGGTGCAGTTCGCGGATTACATCTGGCCGGGATTGAACCAGTTGTTTACGGAAGTCAGCCGTTCTTCATATCTAACTAATGGTAAATGGCCGGTAAGCATGATTCTTCGTGTGCCGATTGGCGCTTATGGCAGCGGCGGCCCTTATCATTCTTCTTCAGTCGAAAGTGTGTTGACGAATATTCGCGGAATCAAAATTGCCTATCCGAGCAATGGTGCGGATTTGAAAGGTTTGCTAAAAGCAGCATATTACGACCCAAATCCGGTAGTGATTTTAGAGCATAAAGGCTTGTATTGGAGTAAAGTCAAAGGCACCGACGCCGCGCGTGTCAACGAACCTTCTGAAGATTATATCTTGCCTTTCGGTCAAGCCAATACCGTTCAGGAAATCTGGCCGCAAGATCAGCAAGAAACCATTTCAGTCATTACTTACGGCATGGGCGTACATTGGGCGCTCAATGCTTCGGCGGATATCAAAGAACAAGTCGAAATCATCGATTTGAGAACCTTATTTCCGCTCGATGAGGAAACGATTTTAAAATCCGTAAAGAAAGCTAAAAAGTGCTTAATCGTCACAGAAGAGCCGACGAACAATTCCTTTGCAAGAAGTTTAGCAGGAATGATCCAGGAAAAATGTTTCCGCCATCTCGATGCGCCGGTCATGGTGATAGGTTCGGAAAATATGCCCGCGATTCCGCTCAATATGACTTTAGAGCAAACGATGGTTCCGAATGCCGATAAAGTCCGCGCCAAAATGGACGAACTGTTGGGCTATTAACCCTAATTCCAAAAAAAATGGAAACTTCAAACGAGCATCATAGAAAACTTGAGCGGATGTATTTGTCCGCGCCGGTCAACACCGAAATATACAACGGAATTACCTTAAAGGTTTCAGACGAGAAAGCGGAACTTACGTTAAAAGTTGAAGATAAATATTTTCACGCTGCGTATGCGATTCACGGTTCGGTTTATTTCAAAATGCTTGATGACGCGGCTTTTTTCGCGGTAAATTCGATTGTGAAAGATGTTTTTGTTTACACCGTGTCGTTCAATATCCAGCTGTTGCGACCTGTGACAAATGGATTGATAAAGGCTGTGGGCGAAGTCAAATTCAAATCCAAAAACCTGTTCATCGCTGATTCAATTTTATACGACGAGAAAGGTAGGGAAGTAGGTCGCGGTTCCGGAAATTTCATGAAAAGCAAAATGGAACTGACGGAAAAAATTGGTTACCAATAGTCAGGAGCTATTCCGGCTGTCCATTGCAAGTTTTCACAAAATCGGTTTGTTTTGCTAAAGTTCCCGAAAGCGCTTCCGCCGGTCGCGTTGCGTCAACAAGAAAAACAAAACCGCTTTCGCAAAAAGCTTTCCACTGCCATCCGGGCTAGGGCATTGGGTTCCATAAAAAAACCGCAACATTACATTGCGGTTCTACTTTTTTAATGACAACTATTTTTTCTGTCCCGGCGGATATTGTGCCAAGATCTTGGTCACGAATTCTTTGATGTTTTCGTCTTTTTCATCCATGTTTTTCGTCAGATAGCCAATGCCTTCGCCTTGCCAGATGAGTTCTTTTTGTTTGGCATCAATGAGGTCAATCGTCAGAATGCCATCAGTTGATGAGGAAAGATTCGTGGTACTTCCCCAATACGGGCTCCAACCCATTCCCCAACCGTAGCCGTAACCCATGGAAAACTGACTGACGTTGACGTTTTTCTCCGCTTTCGCATTGATGTTGATCAGCAAATCCGGAGTGTCGCTTTTGGTGAATCCTTTGGCGAGCATCACTTCATCAATCGAGCGCAGGATTCTTTTCTTGTCGAGATCAGAAATCTCCACTTTATCGATGCCGGTTTTATAGTAGGCGTAAGTTTTATATTGCGAAAAATCGACTTTCTTGTCGTAATCGGTGTTGACATGCACGGAGCTACAGCCAGCCAACAGGAATAAAAGTACGGGTAGGATTTTTAGTGTTTTCATTTTGCAGATTTTTTTAATTTCAGGGCTAAAGCCATTCAAAATTAGTGAAATCGGCAAAACAAAAACCGTCTTTCTCAATAGTTTAACAGTTGAAAAACCAAAAAACTCAAACTAGGAAAATCAATCAACCCAATAACGCATCATCCACTTGATTTGGCAGCGTGACTTTGAGCAAAGGCTGCGTTTCCATCGCGCGTTTGATGGCGAAAATCGCACCTTCGTTTCTCGCCCAGCTTCTTCTAGAAATTCCGTTATTGACGTCCCAAAACAACATCGACTGCAAGCGTCTTGAAGCATCAGCAGAACCGTCGAGTACCATCCCAAAACCGCCATTAATCACTTCGCCCCAACCGACACCGCCTCCGTTGTGGATTGAAACCCAAGTGGCGCCGCGGAAGCTGTCGCCAATCACATTTTGTATCGCCATATCGGCCGTAAATCTCGAACCGTCATAAATATTGGAAGTCTCTCTGTAAGGTGAATCTGTTCCTGAAACGTCGTGATGGTCGCGGCCTAAAATGACATAACCAATCTCGCCTTTCGCAATCGCTTGGTTGAACGCTTCGGCAATTTTGACGCGACCTTCGGCATCGGCGTAGAGAATCCTCGCTTGGGAACCTACGACGAGTTTGTTTTCCTGCGCGCCTTTAATCCATTGGATGTTGTCCTGCATTTGTTGCTGGATTTCTGGTGGTGCGGTTCTCGCCATTTCCTCTAAAACAGCACAGGCAATCGCATCGGTTTTAGCTAAATCTTCTGGTTTCCCGGAAGCGCAAACCCAACGGAACGGCCCAAATCCGTAGTCGAAACACATCGGGCCCATAATGTCCTGCACATAACTCGGATAACGGAAATCGATGTGGTTTTCGGCCATGATATCGGCTCCGGCGCGCGAAGCTTCGAGTAGAAAGGCATTTCCGTAATCGAAGAAATAAGTGCCTTTTGCGGTGTGTTTGTTGATGGCTGTGGTATGTCGGCGTAAAGTTTCCTGCACTTTTTGTCTGAACAGTTCGGGGTTTTCTGCCATTAAAGTGTTGGCTTCGTCAAATGAAATTCCGACAGGATAATAACCGCCTGCCCAAGGATTGTGTAACGAAGTCTGGTCAGAACCCAAATCGATGTGGAGGTTTTCGGCGTCGAAACGTTCCCAAATATCGACGACATTGCCGAGATAAGCAATCGAAACTACTTCTTGGTTTTCAAGTGCTTTTTTGACACGCGGTACGAGTTCGTTAATATCTTCTATGACTTCATTAATCCAACCTTGCGAATGTCTGATATGTGTGATTTTTGGATTGACTTCGGCGCAAACGGTGACGCAACCCGCAATGTTTCCGGCTTTGGGTTGTGCGCCCGACATACCGCCCAAACCTGAAGTGACGAACAAGCCGCCTTTCGGGGATTTTTTTATTTTTCTGAAACCGTTTAAAACGGTAATCGTTGTTCCGTGTACGATGCCTTGCGGGCCGATGTACATATAACTTCCGGCAGTCATCTGCCCGTATTGCGAAACGCCCAAAGCATTGAATTTTTCCCAATCGTCTGGTTTTGAATAATTCGGAATCATCATACCGTTAGTGACAACCACTCTTGGGGCGTCTTTGTGTGATGGGAACAATCCCATCGGGTGGCCCGAATACATCGCGAGCGTTTGCTCTTCGGTCATTTCGGACAAGTATTGCATCGTCAAAAGGTATTGCGCCCAATTGGAGAACACAGCACCGTTGCCACCATAAGTAATCAATTCGTGCGGATGTTGTGCCACGGCATAATCTAAATTGTTTTGGATCATGAGCATAATGGCTTTTGCTTGTTCGCATTTTCCCGGGTATTCGGAAATCGGACGTGCGTATATTTTATAATCGGGACGAAAACGGTACATATAAATGCGTCCGTAGGTTTCGAGTTCGCTGGCAAATTCCGGCAGCAATTCGGCGTGGTGTTTCGCATCGAAATAGCGTAAGGCGTTGCGCAGTGCTAATTTTTTTTCTTCAGTTGAAAGGATTTCTTTGCGTTTCGGTGCGTGGTTGATCGTGGCATCGAAAGGTTTGGGTTGTGGCAAAACGGCTGGAATTCCTTGTTGTATTTGTTCTTGAAAAGTCATGTTCTTGAGTTGCTGAGTAACTGAGTTTAACTTTGTTCTATTCGCCTTTTCTAGGCTCGGGTCTGAGTGGCTAAGTTAAGGAGTTTTTTCTGGTTTATGAAAGGTTGCGTTAAGGATTGAAGCATTTGTTTGAGCTCTTTTTTGTGGCGCGGAGCGACGCAAAAAAAGCGAGTGCGAAAGCCTGACCCGCAGGGGAACGCCCCATTATTTTTTGATGTTGCCTGTTTTTTTATCGAATCCGTAAGGGCAGTGCCGGCAGCCGCTTTTGCAGCAATAGCCGCGCTTGAGATGGTACTTCTCGGTGAAACATCTGTAGCCTTCGGGCGTAAGGTAGAAATCTTCGCCTTCGGTTGGTTTATTTTCGTTATTTTCGTCGTTCATCACGTACAAAAATAGCAAGTTTAGCGCATGTTTTTAATTGTTTCTAAATATTTAATTCCGAAAGGGTATCGCGGCATGACGTTGTTTCCGTTTGTGTTTGTGCGGAATCACGAAGACCGCCACGACTTGGTGACGGTGAACCACGAACGCATTCATTTGCGGCAGCAGTTGGAGTTGCTCGTGCTTCCGTTTTTTGTTTGGTACGGATTGGATTTTTTGGTGAAACTGATTCGCTATCGCGACAAAAATAAAGCTTATAGGAATGTGATTTTTGAACGAGAAGCTTATGCAAATGAAAAAGACCTTGACTATCTAAAATCGAGAAGTTTTTGGAAGTTTTTGAAATCTTAACACGCTAAAATGAAAAGTTTTTCCTGGTTTTTATAGATGAACAACCGTTATTCTCGACGAGCGATGGAATATTGGTTTTTTTAGTAAAATCGGCTTTTTTTCTTAAAATTTATTTTTACTTTTATCGTCTAAAAATATGAAAATGAGAAAGTTTGCACTTTGTCCGATTGTGGTTTTACTATTGTTTGTTTCCCAAAATAATTTTGCGCAATTGTATGTTAGTAACAATTACGTGTATGTGGCCGATAAATATCTCTATGTAAAACAAGAGGTCAATATTCAGAATACAGGCGATATTTATTTGAGAAACCAATCGCAATTGTTGCAGGCCAAAACGGGAAGTTCGTCAAATGCCGGAGCTGGAAAATTGTCTGTTTTTCAGGAAGGAAGTGCGAATGCTTTCACTTACAATTACTGGTGTTCACCGGTTGGAAATTCTATAACGGCTTCGGGTAATGAAAGTTTCGGAATTACGATGTTGCATCAGCCTACATCAAATACTTCAAGTACACCGGCGGTCATGTTGCCCATGAGTTCTTACAATGGTATTTCGAATCCGCTGAGTATTTCTCAAGGCTGGATTTTCAAATTCCTGTCATCTGCGCTATATTCCCAATGGATAGGCGTTTACAGCGGCACATCCATTAACCCTGGAGAAGGATTTACAATGAAAGGCACCGGCGGTACGGATGCTACTTTTGCCGACGCAGGGGTCAATAACAATCCCGGAAGCAAACAGCGTTATGATTTCAGAGGAAGGCCGAATGATGGTGATATTACGATTAATGTTGCGGCCGGAAAACGAACCTTAACCGGAAATCCGTATCCTTCTGCGATTGATTTGAAAGCGTTCTTACTTTCAGCCACGAATTCTACAGGTGTCGCTTATTTCTGGGAACAAGACAAAACGGTCAATTCGCACAACCTGGTCGCTTATAAAGGCGGTTACGGGACTTATTCTCCGGTGGGTGGTTCGAATGTTGCGCCTTATGGCACGATGGGCGTATACACCCCAGCCGTATTTTATGCTTATGATGGTGCCGGAACCCAACTCGGAAGCGTAGGAAGCGGATCGAGTTATGAAAGACGTTTTTGTCCTATTGGGCAAGGTTTTATGCTCGAAGGTTCGAGTACCGGAACCGTAAGCATGAGCAATAATTTCAGGGTGTATCAAAAAGAAGGCGCGGCCAATTATTCGCAGTTTGAAAGACATTCTTCGGCAGCTCAGACATCGAATGCTGATGAATTCCTGCCTGAGATTCCTTCGGTTTCAGGGTTCGATTATACGACCGTAAGCACGAAACCAATTCCGCAAATCAAATTCAATACTTTGCTCGACAACCAGGCAATCCGTCAGGTTTCACTCGCGTTTCATCCTGCAGCTACTGATGGAGCTGATTTCGCTATGGACGCCAAATCGCCCGATACGGCGAGCGATACCGATATGTATTTTGTAGTTGACAATGCCGAATATGTCATTGATGTGATTGATTTTGATATCAGCAAAAGAATTCCGATTGGCTTTAAGAATGCCGTTCCTTCGAATTTCAGAATCAAAGTCGGCGAGATCATCAATTTTGACGGTACTTCAAATGTTTATTTGCACGACAAAAACAGCGATCTGTATTATGATATCGTCAATGGCGAGTATGAAATGAATTTGCCCGCTGGAGTCAACAACACGCAGTATGAAATCACTTTTGTGAATGCTGCTTTAGAGGTTCCGGTCTTGAATTCGGACAGTTTTGAAGTGTTGCAAAACAATGTTGCTCAAACTTTAACCGTTTTGAATCCTCACGCGATGGCCATCAAATCGGTCAGTTTGTATGATATCACCGGAAAGTTGATTTTTAATGAGATCAATATCGGTTCTAAAGATAGGTTTCAGTTTCCAACCTCAAACATAAGTGACGCAATGTATATTGTGAAAATTATCACCCAAAACAACCAGAACTTTGGCAAAAAAATCCAGGTTTATAACGGCCAATAACTTTGTTCTTGAATATTCCCAACCAACCGATTTCAGGATTTTCGGATGTTTCGTTGTCGATCAAACGTGAAGATTTAATTCATCCTTTTGTTTCGGGCAATAAATACCGGAAATTAAAATACAATCTGCTTCAGGCGAAAGCTGAAAACCAACAACAATTACTTACTTTCGGCGGGGCGTTCTCCAATCATATTGCGGCGGTTGCTGCGGCTGGAAAATTGAATCAATTCCAAACCATCGGCATCATTCGCGGCGATGAACTCGCTACAGCCATTGCTGAAAATCCTACTTTGCGTTTTGCGCAGGAATGCGGGATGCGTTTCGAATTTATTTCACGAGAACAATACAGCCACAAAACAGAAACTGCTTTTCTGAACGAACTCGAACAAAAATGGGGTTCGTTTTATCTGATTCCAGAAGGCGGAACCAACGCTTTGGCGGTCAATGGATGCGAAGAAATTTTAACCCAAACTGATGCGGATTTCGATTTTATTTGTTGTGCTGTCGGCACCGGTGGAACGATTTCAGGATTGATTAACAGCGCGCAAACACATCAGAAAGTTTTAGGATTTCCGGCGCTCAAAGGTGATTTTTTGAAAGAAGAAATTTGTAGCTTTGCCACGAACCAAAATTGGGATTTAATTTTAGATTATCATTTCGGTGGATATGCTAAGGTAAGCCCTGAATTGATTGCATTTATCAATGAATTTTATCTCAAGACTGATATTTCTTTAGATCCGATTTATACTGGAAAGATGGTTTTTGGCGTTATGGATTTAATACAAAAAGGTTATTTTCCAAAAGGTTCCAGAATTTTGATGATTCACACCGGCGGATTGCAAGGCATTGAAGGCATGAACATCAAACTGAAAAAGAAAAAATCACCATTACTGATTACCCAAAATGATTAAAAAGGTATTGCTTTTTGTTTTCATGGTCGCGCTGATAAGCTGCAATAGTTCGCAGACTGTGGTTCGGACGACCAAACCTACCTACAGGAAACCTGCGCCACGAGTAGCCACGACTACAAAAAAGACCACTTCGGTTAAACAAGCACCGACCAAAGCTGCAACTTCAAAAACGACGGCTTCAAAAAAGTCACCATCCAAAACGCCCTCTTCAAAACCAGTTGCCGTTAAAAGCATTCCTCAAAAAACAACTCCGGTTGCAGTAGCTCCAAAAAAGATTGAAGAACCGCCGGTAAAAGAAACCGCAACAACCGTAGAAATAAAAAAAATCGAAGAGAAATACGAGGCCGCTAAAGAAGAAAACAAATCGAACGCGACAGAAACCGTTTATTCCAAAACGGAAATTTTAGAAGCTACGACACGCGTTAAAGTGACTACTGCGATGGTATTAGACTACATAGCAACGTACCGCGAAATCGCCAAAAGCAATATGCGCCAGTTCGGTATTCCGGCGAGTATTATTTTGGGTCAGGGGATATTGGAATCCGGTGCAGGGACCGGTCCGCTGAGTATTTTGGCCAACAACCATTTCGGAATCAAATGCCACAAAGACTGGAACGGACCAAGCATCAAATATGACGATGACGAGGAACAGGAATGTTTCAGGAAGTACGACCAATCGATGCAATCGTTTCAGGATCATTCACAGTTTTTAATTGGCAGAACTTGGTATGCACCTTTATTTCAATTGGAAAAGGACGACTATAAGCAATGGGCGCGAGGTTTGAAAAACGCGGGTTATGCGACCGATCCGAAATATCCCGAAAAGCTCATAGCGATTATCGAACGCTATCAACTTAATCAATATGATGCGGAAGTTTTGGGTAAACCATTTACGGCTACGAATTTCAGCAATCAACTTACTCCAAGTGCTGATTTATATCAGGTCAGCCAAGGCGATACGTTATATTCCATTTCCAAAAAATTCAACATTTCCATTGACGACCTCAAACGGAAAAACAACCTGCAGGACAATGCACTATCGGTCGGCCAAAATATTAAAGTGAAATAAAACATGTTATACCAAAGAAGTAGTCAGCTGTTTGCTGAAGCGGAACAAGTGATTCCCGGTGGTGTCAATTCTCCTGTGCGCGCATTCAAGGCGGTAGGAGGAACGCCTATTTTTATCAAAAGCGCCAAAGGGGCTTATTTGTTTGATGAGGACGGAAACCGTTATATCGATTACATCAATTCCTGGGGGCCGATGATTTTAGGTCATGCTTATGCTCCTGTAGTGGAATCGGTTATTGAAAGAACCAAATTGGGAACTTCCTTCGGAACACCAACAGCACTCGAAACAGAAATTGCGAGTTTGGCGATTTCGATGGTGCCGAACATTGAGAAAATACGTTTCGTCAATTCAGGAACGGAAGCTTGTATGAGCGCGATCCGTTTGGCCAGAGGATTCACCAAAAAAGATAAAATCATCAAGTTCGCGGGTTGTTATCACGGACATTCGGATTCGTTTTTAATTCAGGCCGGAAGCGGGGCCAGTACCTTCGGAACACCCAATAGTCCGGGCGTTACTGCCGGAACTGCAAAAGATACTTTACTGGCGCGTTATAATGATTTGGAGAATGTCGCCCAATTGATTGCTGCCAATCCTAATGAAATTGCCGCGATTATTATTGAACCTGTTGCGGGAAACATGGGTTGTGTGCCGCCTCAAAAAGGATTTTTAGAAGGATTAAGGGTGCTTTGTTCGGAAAACGACATCTTGCTGATCTTTGATGAAGTCATGACCGGATTCAGGCTGGCTAAAGGTGGCGTTCAGGAGTTGTATAATATTAAAGCCGACATCGTCACTTTCGGTAAAGTCATTGGTGGCGGATTGCCCGTCGGAGCTTTTGCCGCACGCGCTGAAATCATGAACCATCTTGCGCCACTCGGACCGGTTTATCAAGCGGGAACTTTATCGGGAAATCCGTTGGCTATGGCTGCAGGTTTGGCGATGTTGAAAGGCATCAATGAAGACGCTGGACTATTCAAAAGACTCGAGGAGAAAACCGCTTATTTAGAAAATGGCATCAGGGAAATTCTCTCTGAATCTAAGGTTGATTTTACAATCAATCGGCTAGGTTCCATGATTTCTGTGCATTTTGATGCGGCTCCAGTAACTGATTTCCAAAGTGCTGCTAAAGGTGATAATGCTACCTTTAAAAAATTCTTCCACGGATTATTAGACGAAGGAATTTATATAGCGCCATCGGCTTATGAAACTTGGTTTATCACAGATGCGTTAACCTATGAAGATTTAGACCATACACTTGCTGCCATTCGTAAAGTGGCACAAACTTTATAAAAATAAAAAGCCCACTAAACAGTGGGCTTTTTTTGTGATTTTAAAATTTTAGTGCGTTACTTTTTTCAATAACTCAGGATATTTCATCAAAGTTTCACGTTGCTCTTTGTTTAAGCCCGTTAGAAGTTTACGCTCATAACCCTCACGCGCATGTTCTTTTTGTTCCGGAGTTAAAGCGGCATCATTCAGTGCATCATGTTTCATCACCATCAGCGTCGTTAAGTCTTTTTTCAAATTTTCAGACATGGTTACTTTAGCACTTAAAGCAGCGATATCTTTTTGTGCTGCTTCTTGACTAGAAACTTTTTTATCTTGTGCATTAACACTTACCGTGAAGGCTAATAGCATAGTGACGATAGCAATAATTTTTTTCATAATTTGTGTTTGATTAAAAATAGAAACCAAATCTAATTTTTATTTTCGAAACCTCAAAATTTGTTGGCTTAATTATTCTTCGGATTTTTTATCCTTTCTTTTTTCCATGCGGTTTTTCATTTTCTCCATGTTGTCTTTTTTGATGGTTTCCCATTTTTCGAATTGCTCCGGAGTCAACACTTTCTGGATTCTGGCTTTTAAAGCTTTCTGTTCGTCAAGTCTTTGGTTCTCACGGGCAAATCTTTCGTCGGCGGTAGGTTTGGTCCCTTTTTCTTTATTGGCCATGCGCTCCGTTTTCATTTTTTCCCGCTTCTCGGTTTGTTCGGCAATGATTTTTCCGATTTCTTTTTGTTGGGACTCATTCAGGTTGAGATCCATCGTCAGTCGTTTGAGTTGCAACTGGTTTCTTTGTTCGGGCGAAAGACGTTCTCTTTCAGCGCCTTTTCCGGCTTCTTTTTTTTCTTCTTGTGCATAAGTTGAGATTCCTACAACCAATAACACCATTAACGCTAGTTTTTTCATAAGGATAGATTTTTTTAAAATGTGCTGCTATGACAATCGGATTCGAAGATAGTTTAAATCGGATGTAAATTTATTCCACTTTAACAAAATAAAAACAGTTTCTATTTCGTAAATTCGCTTCGTGAAAAAAGCCATTATCATCATAGCATTGTCCGTATTTCTAAAACCGGTTTTCCCGGTCATAGAATACATTGTCAACTATGATTACATCGCCAAAACACTTTGCGTCAACAAGGCTAAACCAAAAATGCATTGCAACGGAAAATGCCATTTGATGAAAGAACTCGCCAAAGCTGCAGAAGCCGAAAAACCCATGTCGCCCGACAAGAAAGACAATGCCAAACATCCGATAGAAGAACTTTTTTTTCAGGATATAAAATCATTGGTAGCTGAAGCATTTGTTACAAGAACCCAACGAACTGCCTCAAACTATTACTCGAATCTCTACTGTTACAAGTTAAACCATTCGGTTTTCCATCCGCCCATTTTTATTGCTTAATGTTTTATTGTGAGGAACAAAGCCTGTCTTTCGTTCCGTATCGTTCATTCAATCAAAACCAATAGTTGAATGAACCGGGCAAACTTGCCCAAACTGTTTGAAAATATACTTTTTCAAGCACGATTTTTCTATAAACATTAATGAATAAAAAATATAAAAATGAAATTTCAATTTAAAACCATTATCGCTGCTTTAGCGATCGCTTTCTCATTCGCTTCCTGTTCAAACGACGACAACGACGCAACAAACACCATTACTGGCGAAGGATCCATCGGTCTCGAATTCGACAACGTTTTTGGAAGCGCAAATCTTATCCTTAACACACAAGTAAACACAACTTCTGAAGGCGAAAATTTAAAGATTTCTGATGCCAAATATATCGTGAGCAACATCGTATTGACCAAAGAAGACGGCACAACTTATACCGTACCCAAAAGCGAAAGCTATTTCATTATTGATGAATCAGATGAGGCCAGCCAAACCATTGAATTAACCAATGTTCCAGCTGGAAACTACACCAAAGTGAAATTCGGAATCGGAGTAGATCAGGAACAATTTAACTTAGGCGCAACAGGACAAGGCGACTTCTTAACTTTAGCCCAAGACAAAGGCATGATGTGGTCCTGGAGTGCCGGATACAAATTCGTAAAATTCGAAGGCATGTTCACATCAGCAACCGTGGCCACCGACACCGAATTTATGGTACACACCGGACAAACAGGAACGGATTATAACTATACCGAAATCACGCTCAATTTGCCGGAACAAGCTACGGTAAGAACCACAATTACGCCAGACGTTCACATTTTTGCCGACGTAGCCAAAATCATCGATGGCACCAACAAAGTAAAACTCACCGACAACAACATGGGTGGCATGGGTGCGATGATTATGGGTGGCGCTAATTTGCCATTAATTACAGCCAATCTTTCTGGAATGTTTACGGTTAATCACGTGCATAACGATTAATTTAATCAGAAGCTAATCCAGCTATACATTACAAGTCCTCACACTTACGCCAACCCTTGTAAAGCAAAAGCCAGCTTCCGTTGGTCGCTGTCTTTCGCCAACAAGGGTAAGGCATAAGTGCTCCGGGCTTTTCATTGCTATCTGGGCTAAAAATTTCAGTCATGAAAAAAATACTCTGTTTTATAGCAGCACTTTCCTTGCTTTGGAGTTGCTCCAACGACGATTCTGAAGACTATCAAAACCTGCCTATCGACTATCGCGTTCCCAGCAATTTTCCACCTTTGGCTTACGATTTATCAAACAATCCGCTCACCGAAAAAGGATTTGAACTCGGAAAAAAATTATTCTACGATGGTCGCCTGGCGTCAGACGGAATTGTTTCCTGCGGTTTTTGCCACATCCAGCAAGATGCTTTCACGCATCACGGTCATTCGGTGAGTCATGGTGTAGGCGATGCGATCGGAACCCGAAACACGCCGCCGATTCAGAACTTAGCGTACCAAACCGCTTTCATGTGGGACGGCGCGACAACCCATCTCGATTTGCAACCGATTATTCCATTTACCAGTCCGATCGAAATGAATGGCAATTTTACCAACGCCATCAACATGATGAAAAACGATGTCGGATACCAAAGGCTATACAAATTGGCTTTTGCGGACGGACAAATCAATTCCGAAAACATGCTCAAAGCATTGGGACAATTTATGGTGATGGCCACCTCGAGCAATTCGCGTTTTGATAAGTATCGCCGAAACGAATCCGGCGGTGATTTGTCAACAGACGAATTGGACGGTTATGCCATTTTCAACCAAAAATGCGCTTCATGTCATGCCACGGATATTTTTACGGATAACTCGTTTCGCAACAATGGTTTGCCAATCAATCCAGCAGTCAATGATATCGGTCGCTTTAGGGTTACCCAATTAGAACAAGACCGTTACAAATTTAAAGTGCCGAGCTTGCGCAACATCGAAAAGACTGCGCCTTATATGCATGACGGACGGTTTTACACTTTAGATGCTGTGCTGAATCATTATAGTTCTGGAGTTGCCAATACACAAAATTTAGATGCGAGTTTGAATGCCAATGGTGTGCTCGGAATTCCATTAACCGTTACTGAAAAAACCAAACTTGTTGCTTTCTTAAAAACATTAACCGATAATGAGTTTTTGACCCATCCAAAACTTGCAGAATATTAAAAGATGAAAAAATATTTATTAATCTTTCTATTGGCTTTCCAATTCGGATATGCTACAGAAAAAGACAGTTTGGTTAGAAAAAATCCATTTTTAAAATACCATTTCATGATTGAAGAAGACGATGACTGCGACGCCTGTGGTTGTTCCGCGAGTGGTGGCAGCATGGGTTTCGCTTCGATGCTCAATGCGAATTTTGTAGGCATCCGTTATTTCAACCAGCAATACAAAAGTTCCGATGGCCTGTACAGCAATTCGCCATGGTACGACGAGAACTTTAATACGGTTCAGGTTTGGGTTAGAATTCCAGTTTTCAAGAATATCCAGCTTTCGGTGTTGTTGCCTTATCATTTCCATTCTAGAGATACCAAAACAGGGAAACAAGACATTCAAGGTTTGGGCGATGCCACGGTTTTAGCCATGTATCGTTTGTATCAAACCCATAAAGACAGTACGGTTTTAGTGCATACTTTACAGCTTGGCGGCGGCGTCAAAGCACCTTCGGGAAAGTTTAACGACACCAATTCAGGGAGTTTAAATCCGAGTTTTCAAGTCGGCACTGGTAGTTGGGATTACATTTTGGCTTCGGAATACACCGTAAAAAGGAAGCAATTCGGTTTCAATACGATGCTCAATTATATCGTGAAATCTGAAAACCAGAAGTTTTATCGTTTTGGGAACCAGTTCAATTACGCAGGCACTTTTTTCTATTTGTATGAAAAAGAGCGTTTTTCACTCGCGCCACAACTCGGTTTTGCGGGCGAAGTTTACGGCAGCAATCACCAACGAAAACAAAAACTCGAAAACACTTCGGGCGATATTCTTTTCAGCAAACTCGGCGTTGAAATGGGTAAAGGTAAGTTCTCGTTTGGTATCAATACGATGCTTCCCATTCATCAAAATCTTTCCGGCGGCAATGTCGAGGCGCAATACCGTTGGTCGGTCAATTTGAATTACGGTTTGTAAATTTTGTTTATATTAGCTTCATAACCAAAACAAAACAAAATATGGAAACCTTAGAAAATTCAAATCCAAAGCCTTTATCGGTCAAGGAATGGCTCAAAACTTTATTGCTGTTGGCGATTCCTGTCGTTGGAATTGTTTTACTTTTTGTGTATGCTTTCGGCAGCAACGAAAATCCAAACCGTCAGAACTGGGCAAAAGCCTATCTGATTTTGGCGGGAATTGTACTGGCTTTGGTCATTTTCTGCTTCATTCTTTTCGGATCTATTTTTGCGGCTACGATGGCGGCTAATAGTTGATTTACAGCATACCAAATAAAAAAGGAACCCAATTCGGGTTCCTTTTTTTATGTAATAAATTTTGAATATTATCCGATCAGTTCCACAGTTTTCTTCTCGCCATCAACAACGACTTTAACCAAACCGTGTTTTGACAAGCCTTTCATTGCGGCATCCCATTTTTTGCCGCTGAGTTCTGACTTGGCTTTGAGCGCGGACAAATCCATGCTGTTGTCGTTCGTTTTTAAAAGCGCAACTACTAATTTTTCTTCATCTTCTAGTTCGATCTGAACTTGCTTTTTCTCCGGACGCATTTGCGGGAAGAACAACACTTCCTGGATCGAACTGTTGTTGGTTAAATACATCATCAAACGATCCATTCCGATGCCTAAGCCTGAAGTTGGAGGCATTCCATATTCTAAAGCGCGTAAGAAATCCTCGTCGATCAAACCGTTGGCTTCGTCATCGCCTTTTTCAGACAGCATGATTTGGTGTTCAAAACGTTCGCGCTGATCGATCGGGTCGTTGAGTTCCGAATACGCATTGGCGACTTCTTTTCCGCAAACCATAAGTTCGAAACGTTCGGTGAGTTCCGGATTGTCGCGGTGTTGTTTGCACAAAGGCGACATTTCTTTCGGATAATCAGTAATGAAAGTAGGTTGAATGTAATTGCCTTCGCATTTCGCGCCGAAAATTTCATCGATGAGTTTTCCTTTGCCCATTGTCGCATCGACTTCGATTCCCATACCTTTGGCGGCTTCGTATAATTCGGCTTCGGTTTTTCCTGAGATATCGAAACCGGTGAAATGTTTGATGGAATCGGTCATCGTCACGCGGGCGTACGGTGCTTTAAAATTTACTTGGTGTTCGCCGAAAGTCACTTCTGTAGTTCCGTTGACGGCGATGGCGCAATGCTCCAGTAAATTTTCCGTGAAAGTCATCATCCAGTTATAGTCTTTGTAGGCTACGTAGATTTCCATCGCGGTGAATTCCGGGTTGTGCGTTCGGTCCATGCCTTCGTTGCGGAAGTTTTTCGAGAATTCGTAAACGCCTTCAAAACCACCGACGATCAATCTTTTGAGATACAATTCGTTTGCGATTCTCATATACAAAGGAATGTCGAGCGAGTTGTGGTGCGTAATAAACGGACGTGCCGCAGCGCCACCAGGAATAGGTTGCAACACCGGAGTTTCGACTTCTAAATAGCCTTTGTCATTAAAAAAAGAGCGCATCGCATTGAACAGTTTGGTTCTTTTGATAAACGTTTCTTTGACGTGGTCGTTGACGGTTAAATCAACGTAGCGGCGTCGGTATCTTTGTTCGGCATCGGCAAAAGCGTCGTGGGCTTTTCCATCAGCGTCGATTTTTACTACTGGTAATGGTTTTAGTGCTTTGGATAAAACGGTCAATCCGTAAATATGAACGGAGATTTCTCCTACTTGTGTTTTGAAAACGGTGCCGCGAACGCCAATGAAATCACCGATGTCAAGCAGTTTTTTGAACACTACATTATACATGGTTTTTTCTTCGTCGTCAGAAATGTCATCGCGGGAAACATAAACCTGAATTCGGCCTTCAGAATCTTTGAGTTCGGCGAACGAGGCTTTGCCCATGATGCGTTTTCCCATCAGCCGGCCTGCGAGTACGACTTCTTTTCCTTCGTACTGCTCGAAATTATCGAGAATGTCTTTAGAATAGGCGGTGGTGACGAATTCCTGCGCAGGATAAGGTTCGATGCCTAGGTTGCGCAATTCGGTAAGGGCTTCGCGGCGTAATATTTCTTGTTCGGATAAGGCCATTTCTTTGTGATTTTAAGACTGCAAATGTAGGTATAAGTTGGAAAGTTACAAAGGTGTCGTTTGGGAAAGTTTCAATCGTGATTTGTGATGAAAAAGTTCAGGAATTAGCCCCGATAGCAGCGGTATCCTTTTGCGGCGGCGTTCGACGCGAAAGATTTAGCGGATAGCGGGACAAGTGTTCTGATGAAGACAGATTGGCTGCTCCTAAAATAAAAATAAACTTCACATGGATTTAGTTTGTAAATTTGCGCTTCATTAGTATAGTATGAATAAAACGATCCAGCTTCAGGATTTGGGCTTGCGCGATTATAAGGAAACCTGGGATTATCAGGAAACAATTTTTAAGGACATTGTTGATCTGAAAATCCGGAACCGTCGTGAGGAAACCGATCTCGAAACGCCGAACCATTTTTTGTTTGTCGAGCATCCGCATGTGTATACGCTTGGAAAAAGTGGCGATGCATCGAACATGCTTTTGAATGAGAAACAGCTTGAGGCGAAAGGCGCGACGTTTTATAAGATCAACCGCGGTGGTGATATTACGTATCATGGGCCCGGACAGATTGTGGGTTATCCGATTTTGGATTTGGAAAATTTCTTTACCGATATTCATAAATATTTACGCTTTTTGGAGGAAGCCATCATTCTTACTTTAAAGGATTATGGTTTGGAATCTGCGAGAAGTGAAGGGGAAACCGGTGTTTGGCTTGATGTCGGAACGCCGTTTGCGCGCAAAATTTGTGCGATGGGCGTGCGGGCGTCGCGTTGGGTGACAATGCATGGTTTTGCTTTGAATGTGAATGTTGATCTGGGGTATTTTGATAATATCATTCCGTGTGGCATTCGCGGGAAAGCGGTGACTTCACTAAATGTAGAGCTTGGCGTTGCTAAAATTGATGAAGCGCAAGTGAAAGAAAGAATCCTGCGTCATTTTGCGGATTTGTTCGAATGTACTTTTGTTCCTGAAACGCAATCTTCTAAGGTCTTATAGCCTTAAAATCTTACAGTCTTACAATCTAAAACTCCAATTCCAATTGTTCGGGTAATAATCGAAAACTCATCCGATGGTATTTCGTCGTGCCGTATTTTCTGATCGCTTCACGGTGTTCGGGCGTCGGGTAGCCTTTGTTTTTTTTCCAGTTATACATCGGGAATTCTTCGTGAATTTTGTCCATGTATTCATCGCGATAAGTCTTGGCTAATATCGAAGCGGCGGCAATACTTAAGTATTTCGAATCGCCTTTGATGATGCAACTGTACGGGATGTTGTTTAAAGGTTTGAATCGGTTTCCGTCTACTATAATATATTCAGGGGTCGGGTTTAGTTTTAAAATGGATTCCTGCATGGCTTTTATGGAAGCATTGAGGATGTTGATTTCGTCAATGATTTTTGGTTCCAAATGAGTCACTGCGTAACAAACGGCCTGCGATTCTATAATGGGTTTGAGTTTAAATCGGTTTTTTTCCGACAATTGTTTGGAGTCGTTAAGCAATTCGTTTTGGAAATCGATGGGTAATATCACTGCTGCTGCGGTTACCGGTCCGGCAAGACAGCCCCGACCGGCTTCATCGGTTCCGGTTTCGAGTGCAAAAGCAGAATGGTTGGGCGAGAGCATTTTATTTTTATTAAAAATATAAGAAAGCAGACAAAACTAATGATTTAATTGAGTGATAATAGGCTTATTTCGTATAAAATAAATAATTCTCTATCGTTTTTAACACGGTTGTAAAAATATATTAGGAATTTATATTTGTTTATTTAAGAATTAATTAAGAAGTTTGCGGGATATCTAACTCAAACATAATTTATATGAGATCGAAGTTCAAATGGATTTTTGCGCTATGCATAGCGTTATCAATGCAGTTTGCTTTTGCACAGGAGAAAACTGTTACTGGGGTTGTTTCTGATGAAACAGGACCGCTTCCAGGTGCCAATGTTATTATTAAAAGCACCAAAAAGGGAACCCAAACCGACGTTGATGGAAAATATTCTATAAAAGCAAAAGCTGGAGATGTTCTGGTTTTCTCTTTTATCGGGATGAAAGACGCATCAGCAACTGTAGGGGCTTCCAATACGGTTAATATGGCGATGAAGTCAGGAGGTGAGGAATTAAGTGAAGTCGTAGTAACCAGCCAAGGTATTAAGAAAGAGAAAAAAGCACTTGGTTATGCTGTGACAACAATTAAAGCTGAGGATTTTGCGTCGAAACCTTCTACGGATGTCGTGAGAGCTTTGACCGGAAAAGCACCTGGAGTGAACATCCAACAAACGAGTGGTTTGTCAGGTTCAGGAACTAATATCATCATTCGTGGATATTCTTCCATTACGGGCAGTAACCAACCATTATTTGTGGTGGATGGAGTTCCTTTTAATTCGGACACAAACTCTGACGGAAATTTTGTTCAAGGTGCTACAAATGCATCTAGCAGATTTTTGGATCTAGACCCTAATAATATTGAGTCGATAAGTATCCTCAAAGGATTGAGCGCTACTACGCTTTATGGTTCTGCAGGTAGAAGTGGAGTAGTTTTAGTGACTACTAAATCTGGAAAAGCTGGTGCTACGAATCAAAAGATGGCGGTAAATTTTTCCCAATCGATGTACATGACTCAAATTTCTTCCCTTCCGGAATATCAAAACCACTATGGTGGAGGATTTGACAATAACTATGGTCCGTTTTTCTCAAACTGGGGGCCAAGTTTTGATACAAGGGGTTCTCAAGGAATTAGTGCAGAAGGCACTGTTCCTCATCCCTATGCATTTTATGGTCCCGAGGTGTTTCCTCAATTTTTCCACGATGAAAATGGGAATACAGTAGCCAACCAGATTCCTTATACATCACATAATAATGTGAGACCTTTTTTTAGAACAGGAATTGTAACGACAACTTCTGTTAACATTGGTGGAAGTTCTGAAACGACATCTTATAATTTAAATGTTGGAAATTCAAGAGATGAAGGATTTATTGAAAACAATTTATACAAACGTTTAAATTTAAGTGCGGGAGGTTCTACCAAACTTGCCAACGGATTTACGTTGAGCTCCGTTATGAATTATGTACGTACCGATAAATCTGCACCTCCAACAGCTGCAGGTTTCGGATCTAACGCGGCCTATCCTTCAGTATTTGCGAATATTTTTTATACACCAAGAAGTATAGATTTGTTTAATTTGCCATACGAAAATCCTAAAGATCGCTCTTCAGTTTATTACAGACCAGCAGGAGATATTCCTAATCCTAGATGGACTTTGAAAAATTCAAGTGATGATGAAGCAGTTAGAAGATTTTTTGGAAATTTTACAGCCAGTTATCAAATTAATGATTGGTCTTCGGTGTCATACAGATTGTCTTTGGATAACTACATTCAAAACAAGAAGTTTTATATCAATAAAGGTAATGGACAACCGGATGATAATGATGGATACATGCAGACATCAGTTAGAGAAAACACAATATTTGACCATACTGTAAGTTATAATTTTGATACCAAAATAGACAAAGACGGTATTTGGAATTTGGACGGTACTGTTGGTTTTAATCCAAGACAAGAATCTAAAAACTTCTTTACAACCTTAAGTACATTACAAGTGTTGTACGGGCTTAATCAGCATAATAATTTTGAAAAGCATGATTCTGCATCTAGTGTTGAAAGCTTCAATATTATTGGATTGTATGCTAGTGCTACTATTGGATTTAAAAAATATTTATATTTAAACCTTCAAGGTAGAAATGATTATTTTTCTTCTTTGCAACCTGATAACAGATCGTTGTTCTATCCTTCTGCTTCATTATCATTTGTGCCAACAGATGCTTTCTCATATTTGAAAGGCAGTGCTGTTAATTTTCTTAAGCTAAGATTAGGTTACGGATCTTCTGCAGGTTTTCCTGATCCGTATCAGACAGAGATTGGTTTAGGTGTGAATTCTAATGCATTCTTGTCAAATGATGGACAAGTAGTGAATACAATAGCTCCAACAGTTGGCAGACAATTAGGTAATAAGGCGTTGAAGCCAGAATTGGTTAAAGAATTAGAATTTGGTCTTGAAGGTAAGTTCTTTGATAACCGAATAGGAGTGGATTTATCGCTTTACAGCAAGCTATCAACAGACTTAATCATCGATAGACAATTAGATCCATCAACAGGTTATACTAGTATTGCTGATAACATCGCTGAAGTAAGTAATAAAGGAATCGAACTTGGATTAAACTTCTCCATTATACGTTCAGAAACTGACGGATTCACTTGGGACGGTTCCATTCAATACACCAAAAACAAAAATATCGTAGAAAGTTTAGGTGGTACTGTGGGACAAATTGGAATTGCAGGTTTTACTAATTTGGGGAATTTTGCAATACCAGGTCAGCCGTATGGTGTTATCGTAGGTAGTTCAATTGCTCGTGATGTCAATGGAAATTATATTGTTGGGGATAATGGAAATTACGTCAGCAATGATGATACTAGTACAGCTAATCCGTACAGAATTATTGGAGATCCTAATGCAGAGTGGAGATCGACCCTTTCTAATGAAATCGGATACAAGAATTTGACTTTAAGCTTTCAATTGGAGTATCAGAAAGGTGGCGATGTATATTCCACAACTGCAGCTTCGTTGTTGTCAAGAGGGTCAACAAAAGACACGGATTACGACAGAACAGGAACTGTTGTATTACCTGGTGTCAATCAAAGTGGAAACATCAATACGACTCAAATCAGCTATACGCAATATGGGTTTGATAATTCTGGATTGCGAATCCGTGAGCAAGGAATTTATGATGCTACTAATTTAAGATTAAGAGAAATATCTTTGTCTTATTCCTTGCCAAAAAAATACTTAGAGAAAACACCTTTTGGTAAAATATCAATTTCGTTTATTGGGCAAAATTTATGGTTTAAGGCGTTCAATTTCCCTAAATATATCAATTTTGATCCTGAAGTTATGAGTTTAGGTGTTGGTAACGGACAGGGCTTTGATTATTTAACAGGGCCTTCTTCTAAGAGATTTGGTTTTAACTTTAACTTATCATTTTAAATTATGAAAAATATTTATTATAAACTATTTATTTTTTCAACAATACTCTTTTTTAGTAGTTGTGAAACGATAGATTTGGATCAGACGAGAGATGACAGTCAGGCTAGCCCGGACTTGTATAACCCTTACTTTGCATTCAACTATATCCAGCTTGAGTTGGCTGATTTTGTTGATTCTGGAAATTCATTTACACAAGCCGTTACAAGACAAATGGCAATGACTGGTGGGGATACTTACCAAAATGCATTTGAACCCGTAAATTTTGATGGCAACTGGACCACTGCTTACGGTATTTTAAATGCCATTAAAGTAGTAGAGGCTAAAGCACCTAATGAAAAATTTATTTTAGGGTCTTCAAAAGTGATTAAAGCTTATGTTTTAATGTCCTTAGTGGATCTTTATGGCGATGTACCGCTTTCGGAAGCTTTAGACCCTAGTATTCTTAATCCTAAATTTGATTCAGGTGTTGATGTATACAAAAAAGCTATTGCATCGCTCGATGAAGGACTCGCTATTTTAGGAGGTGATACAGGTCCTACTACTAACGTCATTGATTTGTATTACAATAAAGACAAGGCAAAATGGATTACTTTGGCAAAAACGCTAAAATTGAAACTGTACAATACTGCGCGTTTGGCAGGGAGTGACTTAGGCGTTGATATTGCGCAAGAGATTTCAGCAATCATTACAGCTGGTGATATTATTGATACTCCAACTGAAGATTTCGCTTTTAAATATGGTACCAACAGAAATGTACCGAACTCCAGACACCCTTTGTACAATGACCAGTACGAATTAGGAGGAGGTGCTTATATTGGTAATTACATGATTTGGGCCATGACCATTGAAAAAGGCAAGGGCGCTGATTTATTTTTTGATCCAAGATCGCTTTTTTATTTTTGGAGACAAGGCCCAATCCCTATAAATGATACAAATGCAATTCCCGGTAGAACAAGACCTACGCATTACAACAACAATGAATACAATTCTTTTTTTGATTCCGATAACATTCGTACGCCTTATACAATTTCAAATTGGATAGGCACGGCAACGATACCTACTGGTGGTTATTTAGGTCGTGATCATGGAAATAGTACAGGTATTCCGCCCGATTTAGATACCCGTGCAGTGGCCGGTCTTTATCCTATTGGTGGTAAATTTGAATATAATACTGGTAAAACGGGTTCTGTTCAGCATAGTGGGACTGATGGAGCCTTAGGTGCTGGTATTATGCCAATGTTATTGTCATCATATGTTCAATTTATGAAAGCTGAGGCTATTTTGAAATTAGGAATTAGTGGTAATGCAAAGACAGAGCTGTTAGGAGCTATTGAAAAGTCAATTGATAAAGTTACTACTTTTCCTTTGGGTACTGGTAATAATACTCCTTTGACACCGACAAATCTTACTAATATCGCTACTAAGAAAGCTAATTATCTTACTTTTATATCAACAGAGTATGATGCGCTTGTTAATGATGATCAAAGATTAGAACTTATTATGAAAGAGTATTATCTCGCTGCTTGGGGTAATGGTATTGAGGTATATAACAACTACAGAAGAACAGGGTATCCAAGCAATTTTCAGCCAACTTTAGAGCTGAATTCTGGGCCATTTTACAATGCGGCACTCTATCCTGCAAATGCTGTAAGCAATAACCCAAATACTCCAACAAACAATAGAACGAGAAGGGTTTTTTGGGATAAAGCAGCACTAGATTTACACTAATCAAAAAATTATTACAATGAAAAAAATATTTTTTTTACCATTAATTGTTACCTTTTTAACTTTTTTATCTTGTGAGCGGGATGAGAGTTTAACACCTACACCAGTTTTAGTTAATGGTGCGTTTGTGAGATTGGACATAACATCTAAAGTGATGAATTATGCCGATCCGGCTACTGTTTTCGCCGGCAATCTGACAGCTCCAGGGGGTAATGTATCCAAATATAATTTATATGTCAGAAGAACCGATGTCACTTCGGGGAATTCTTTTGGAGGATTTAAGTTGATAGGACAACCTATTACGACCTTTCCAGCGCGTCTTGTGATTACTCGAGAAGATATTGCGGCAGCTTTAAATATGAATGTAAGTGATTTTAATGCTGGTGATGAGTTCCGTTTTTACGGAGAATCTTTCGATCTCAATGGAGTTCGTTTTGATTATTCTAATTTATCAACTGCGATACGTTCTAATCTACAATATTACAAACAAGCTTTTAGATTTAGAACCTCAATAGTGTCACAAGTTTTGTATACTCCAGGTGAAATAAGTGTGTATGACAGTTATACAACTCAATAAATAAATATATTATTATGAAATATTCAAAAAAACTTTTGATTTTATTTGTTCCCGTAATTTTCTTGTTGTCGTGCGAGAAAGACGATGTTTTCACAGGAAGCCCTGTTGATAGCGATGTTTCTTTTGAAACTTTGACAGGCACGATAAGCACCAATGAAACGATTAGTGTAGCGGGTCAAAAATTACCAGTAACTATAACAATACCTCAGGCATTTGAGGATTCTATTCGTGTTCAAGTAACGTCATTTCTTCCAAGTACTAATAAAAGGACAACAACTTCTGTAATTATTCCTAAAGGACAAACTTCGGTTGATGCGGAAGTTTCAGCACCACCAACAGATGATTCTGATTTGCCTTATGTGGTGGAAGCCCAATATTTTTTGTCCGGAATAAATACCGCACAAAATGTAACCCCAGTAGGTTTTGCCGGAAAGCAATATTCATTAACATCTAATGTTTTGAAAGTAGATTTCGGCGATACTCCGATGCCAAATCCAAATGCTAACAAACTTTCTGTAAGACTAGATTATGAGTTTCCAAAGTTTCTAACAAGTGTTACCTCTTTTAACAGTATTAAAGTCGTTCTTAAAAGACTTGATGGTACAACAGTAGCTACATCCACTGCTTTAACGGCTCCAATCAATATGGAAAGTCAAGTTCCAAATAAGCGTTTCGCGACGCTTGTTTTCTTATCTACAGCTCCTGATAATACGTACATCGTGAATCTTTATGCGGGAACCTTGATTAATTCACCATCGAATATTGGATATAGGTTTGCGGTCCGTTTTCCAGATGGGAAAGGAAAAACTTTTGCGAATAATTTCTCGAATCTGACTGTTGGACCAGTTTCTAGCGCTATTGCTAAATTGCAAATTGTTAAGACAACAGTCGATGGAAATGCAAATTATGTAGTAACACCGCTTTAATTTAACTTTAACTATTTAACCCCTTTTTTTTGGGGTTAAATAGTTTTTTATATTTATATTTGTTCTCTCTATTAATTTAAAACTTTCAATTATGAAAAAAAATTTACTCTTTATTCTTTTTTTAATCGTGTCTTCTGTTCAGGCACAAGATTATTGGACAGAAAAACCCACGGGACAGCCTGCTGCCGCTATAGGTGTAACTAGTATTAGTTATGTTGATGCTAACACTGTGTGGCTTAATAATAATAATGGTTCTACTACTTCTACTATTGAGATTAGACGTTATTCTAAATCTCTTGATGGAGGTTTGACATGGACAACGGCGCCAATTGACCTTGGTGCTAGTTCGGCTGATTTGCAAATATCTTGTATTGATGCGGTTTCTGCTGATGTAGCTTATGCGTCAGTTTTCGGATCAAACGGTGCAACTGGCGGAATCTGGAAAACTACTGATGGTGGTGCAACATGGACTAGACAATCAACAGCGTCATTCAATTCGCCAGAATCTTTCCCAAATTTAGTGCATTTCTTCAACGAAAATGAAGGTGTTTGTATGGGGGATCCTGATGTTAACGGATTTGAAATTTACACTACTTCAAATGGTGGTGCGAATTGGGTAAGAAAAACCGGACTACCTGCAACGCTTGGTGCCAACGAATATGGATATTCAAATCAATTTGATGCCTATGGCAATTCAATATGGATTGGTACTGGTTTTGGTAGAATCTTGAGATCTACTGATAAAGGTCTTACTTGGACAGCTTACCAAACTCCTCTTGATGATTTTGGTGGTCAAGGTAATGGTACACAATCTGGAGATTTCGCTTTTGAGGATGAAAATAACGGATTGTTGATTTCTAGTGATTACCAATGTTTTAAAACCACTGACGGTGGTGCAACTTGGACAAATGTTCCTTATACTCCAAATGTTCCTGGTGAAATTCCTGCAGTAGGTATTATCAGAGGTCAAAGAATTGCTAATATCCCAGGATTGCCTAACACCTATGTTTGTGTAGGGACAGATGTTATTAATGATGATATCCAAACCGCAAGAGGATCTTCTTACACCACTGATAACGGAGTAACTTGGATTGATATTAACGACAATCCTGATACGAACTATGTAGATGGAACGACTATTAAATTCTATAGTCAAGAAGTTGGTTTAGCCGGTGGATTTAGTACTAGTCCGACTGTAGGTGGTGTTTTTAAATGGAATAACGAGCCTTTATTGGCTATTAAAAATTACTTGAAAGAACATCCATTCAATGCTTATATCGCTCAAAATACTTTAGAAGTTATTGGTGCTGATATTACTAACGTAACTTTATTTGATGTTTCAGGTAAAGAAGTATCAAACACAAACTTTGCTAGTGTTAAAAACACTTCTATGAATGTTTCTAACTTAAACACTGGTGTTTATTTGGTAAAAGTTACTAATAATGCTGGAGCTACTGCAACGATTAAAGTGATCAAAAATTAATTTTTTAATTAATTTTATATATCAAAAGCCACCCGGTATCGGGTGGCTTTTTTTATTACTTCAAATTGTGCTTATATGTTAAGCCCAAATCATTTCTATTTACAAACAAATAGTTATTTTTGCCACAAGATAAATACACTATGAGAATTCTACTAACCGCTTTTCTTTTTCTGGTCGCATTGACAGGTTTCTCGCAAGAGCCTGTGAACGAGAAACTCCAAAAAAGTTTATTGAAAACTAAGGAACAAAAAGCGAAGGAACTTGCCCAAAAGGCTCCTATTACCTCCTATAGAATGATCACTTTAGACCGCGATACTACTTATGTTGACACTTCGCTTACTATAAAAAAAGAATACGAATACAATTACCTCCGCAAGGATAATTTCGGATTATTACCTTTTTTAAATGAAGGGCAAACCTATACAACACTATACTATGGCTTAAACCATTTTTCCCCTTATCCTGAATTTGGCTATCAAGGAAAGCATTTCAATTACCTACAACCCAATCAGATTAAATATTACTCTGTAGCCACCCCGTTATCGGATCTCTACTTTAAAACGGTCATGGAGCAAGGACAATCCCTCGATGCTTTTTTTACAGTCAATCCTTCTGAACAATTCAATTTCTCAGTCGCCTATAAAGGATTGCGCTCGCTCGGTAAATACATCAACCAACTGTCAAGTACCGGAAATTTCAGGTTCACCACAAGCTATCACACTAAAAACAAAAGATATTTCATCAATGCCCATTACACCGGACAGGATATGCTCAATGGCGAGAATGGCGGTATTACAACACCCACTGATTTCGAAAATAGAGATACCGATTTCAAACAGCGCCAAAGACTTGAAGTATATCTCACCGATGCCACTTCATTCCTCAAAGGAAAAAGGATTTTCTTCGATCACAATTTCAGAATCAACCCAACGTTGGGAAGTAATAATCTATACGTTACGCATCAATTCAATTACGAAAGCAAATTTTTTGAATACTATCAACCTACCGTCACATCAACCATAGGAGACCAATTGGTCAACCGTTTCGGAGATTCCTATTTCGGCAGGGGCATCAATGATCAGGTACATTACAACCGGATGTACAATAAAGTAGGAGCGATCTATGAAAACACCACTTTGGGCAGGTTTCAGTTTTTTCTCGATGATTTCCGATACAACTATTATTACAACACCATCATCATACTCCAAAACCAAAATATACCAAGTTCCATAAATGATAAAATCAATGACTTCGGTGCCCAATACGAGTACCAAAAAAACAACTGGAAAGGGAAATTGCTTTATTCCAATTCCATCACCAGCCAATCGTTGACCAGTATCGATGCCAGTTTGCAATACCAGCTCAACGCCAAAAACAAATTCTCTTTCGGCTACCAAAACATGAACAAACTGCCAGACCATCTCTACAACCTGCACCAAAGCAGCTACATCAATTACAATTGGTATAACAATTTCAAAAACGAAAAAATCAACACCATCACCGCGACCGCCAGTACCCAATGGGCAGAAGCATCTTTGCAGATTTCTAATTACGACAATCATTTGTTCTTCAGCGATGACAGCACGGTTGATCGGGTGCAACTGATCTCACCCAAGCAATACGAAAAATCCATCCAATACCTTTCCATCAAAGTCAACAAGGAAATCAAGTATTGGAAACTTGCGCTCGACAATACCATCTTATACCAAAAGACCGAACAAGAAGACGACGTTTTAAACGTCCCAAAAATTGTTACGCGCAACACACTCTATTTTTCCGATTATTTCTTCGCCAAGGCACTCTATTTGCAAACCGGAGTTACCTTCAACTACTATACGAAGTACTACGCCAACGGATACAACCCTGTGATTTCAGATTTCTTTGTGCAGAACGACACCAAGATTGGTGATTTCCCCAACTGCGATTTCTTTATCAATGCCAGAATCCGCCAGTGCCGCATCTTCCTTAAAGCCGAACATTTCAATTCCGCCTGGGCCGCTTACAGCAGGTTCTATTCCGCACCCGATTATCCTTCCCGCGATTTTATCGTAAGATTCGGACTCGTCTGGAATTTCTTCCAATAAGCATACTTTGGGCGTGACCACAAGGGTCGGGCTTTTCGCACTCGCTTTTTTGCGCTGAACGCCAGCACAAAAAGAGCTCAGACAAATGCTGCAATCCCTCACGCAAACGTTATCGAATTAATATCGCGTTTGCTTGTAAAAGTTCATATTATCAATATATTTGTACCCTAATAATAACTCAGTCACTCAGCAACTCAGTCACTCAGCAACTCTAAAATGAAATACTCAGAAAACATATTAGGAACCATTGGAAACACGCCGTTGGTCCGCCTCAATAAAATCACCGCCGAAGTCGATGCTTTGGTACTTGCCAAAGTAGAAACCTTCAATCCCGGCAATTCCGTAAAAGACCGCATGGCCGTAAAAATGGTCGAAGATGCCGAAGCCGACGGACGGCTGAAACCAGGCGGAACCATCATAGAAGGAACATCTGGAAACACAGGAATGGGCTTAGCGCTTGCGGCGATTGTCAAAGGCTACAAACTCATCTGCGTGATCACCGACAAACAATCCAAAGAAAAAATGGATATCCTTCGTGCTGTTGGTGCTAAAGTAGTAGTTTGTCCAACTGATGTTGAACCAACGGATCCGCGTTCGTATTATTCCGTATCCAAAAAATTGGGTGAAGAAACACCAAACTCCTGGTACGTCAACCAATACGACAATCCATCGAATGCCATTGCACATTACGAACAAACCGGCCCTGAAATCTGGGAACAGACTGACGGAAAGATTACGCATTTCGTAGTCGGTGTCGGAACTGGAGGAACCATTTCAGGAGTTGCTAAATATTTAAAAGAGAAAAACCCGAACATCAAAATTTGGGGGATTGATACTTACGGTTCAGTGTTCAAAAAATACCACGAAACCGGAATCTTCGACGAGAACGAAATCTATTCCTACATCACCGAAGGCATTGGAGAAGACATCCTTCCCAAAAATGTTGACTTCTCGTTAATCGATGGCTTCACTAAAGTAACCGATAAAGATGCGGCTGTTTACACAAGAAAAATTGCTCTTGAAGAAGGAATCTTCGTAGGCAATTCTGCAGGTTCTGCGATTAAAGGTTTGCTGCAACTTAAAGAGCATTTCAAACCGGAAGACGTTGTCGTTGTTTTATTCCACGATTCTGGAAGCCGTTACGTCGGGAAGATGTTTAACGACGACTGGATGCGCGAAAGAGGTTTCCTCGACGAAGAAATCACCAAAGCCGAAGATGTCATCAAAGACCATATCGACAAACAACTCGTCATCGTACGTACCGAAGAATTGGTTTCCCACGCCATCGAGCGCATGCGCAAATACAAAATCTCACAAATCCCGGTAATTGACACGACTGGTTTTGTTGGTTCTGTCGATGAATCTGATTTGTTCCAAATCTATGTTTCTGATAAGAATGCTGCTGACAAACCAATCCGTGAAGTCATGGGCAAACCTTATCCGATCGTAAAAATGGGAACGCCTATTGAGGAAGTTTCGAAACTGTTCACCAAAGAAAACCAGGCCGTACTCATCGATTTGGGCAATGGCAAGCATCATATCATTACCAAATACGATATCATCGGGACGATAAAATAATTGATAATTAACAATGGATAATTGATAATTGTCCGAGTAATTATCAATTATCTATTATCAATTAAAAAAAATGAACTTCACCGCGATTGATTTCGAAACCGCCACCGGACATTTTCACAGCGCTTGTGCCGTGGGCATCGTCACGGTCGAAAACGGAATCATTGTCGAGGAATACTACACTTTAATCCAGCCGCCGAACAACGAGTATTCGTATCACAACATTATGGTGCATGGCATTAAACCGATTCAAACGCTCCACGAGAAAACTTTTGATGATCTGTTTCCGGAAATCAAGAAACGGTTGTTTGGTAAAACGATTGTCGCGCATAACGAACAATTCGACCGCAATGTGCTTTTAAAAACCATGCAGTATTACGGTTTGTATTATGACGAACTCGAGATTGCCGACCGTTGGGAATGTACCTGCAGGATTTACCGCTCTAAAGGTTATAAACCTGCGAACCTCAAATATTGCAGCGAGCGCAACAATATAGCCTTAAACCACCACGAAGCTTTGTCGGATGCGCGGGCTTGTGCCAAACTTTATCTTTTAAAGTAAATTTCAGTTGGTATTGGATTGCTTTTTTTATAAATTAGTACTTCCATTATACGCCATTTAAAATTTGCATCATGAAAGATTATTTCCTTCCCGATTTCTGGAAATCCAAGCAATATGACGCTACGGATTTCTGTAACAATCAAGCTTTCTGCCACCATCAAAATCACGCAATTTATCGCAATCGAACAGCGGAAAGCAATCTGTAAAAGTTTAATTTTGCATTATCAATTATCAATTATCAATTATCAATTATCAATTATCAATTATCAATTATCAATGTCAGTGATCATCCAGCTGAAATATTTTTTTGAGAAACATGGTTTCCATGTATCGTCGCGGCTTGCTGACAAACTCGGCATGCGCGCGAACAATGTGCGTTTGTTTTTCATCTACATTTCGTTTGTGACCGCCGGACTTTGGTTTGGGGTTTACCTCACTTTAGCGTTTTGGCTCAAGCTCAAGGATCTGATCCGGGCCAAACGAAGCTCCGTTTTCGACTTATAATATTACTTCTCTATACACGCCATTTATGAATCTCAACGCCAAACCACATGAAAACAACTTCATTTACTTCGTATTTTAAATTTTCGAAAGCACAACGCGCAGGCATTTTTGCTTTGCTATTGCTCATTGTAATTTTCCAGTTCGTTTATTTCTTCATCGATTTCAATCCCAAACCAAACACGGGAAGCAACAAACAACAATGGGTTGCTTTGCCTTTGTCGAAAGATTCGGCTTCTGTTTATAAAAAGAAAAATACTTATGAACTGCGACCTTTCAACCCGAATTTCATTACCGATTTCAAAGGATATCAACTCGGAATGTCTGTAGATGAAATTGATCGTTTGCTCGCTTACAGGAAGACAAACCGCTACGTCAATTCTGCGCAGGAATTTCAGCAGGTCACAAAAGTTTCGGATGCTTTGTTGCACAAGATCGCTCCGCATTTCAAATTTCCGGATTGGGTCAATAAGAGGAACGCAGCGCAGCATTATAAAGCTTCGGACTTTGCAGTGAAAGAAACTAAAGTACTTCAAGACATCAATCTGGCTTCAGCTGAAGATCTCAAAAAAGTCTACGGCATTGGAGACGGTTTGTCTGAAAGAATTTTAAAAGAAAAGGAAAAACTTGGCGGCTTTGTCAGTATGAATCAATTGCAGGATGTTTGGGGTTTGTCGCCTGAAGTTGTTGAGAACATCAATAAAGCTTTTAAAGTTTCCGGTTTGCCAAAGGTCAGGAAATTCAATGTCAACCAACTCAACGTCAAAGAACTGATGCAATTTCCGTATTTCAAATATCCCGTAGCCAAAGCAATTGTGACTTTCAGAAGTATGAACAATGGGATACATAGTGTTGAGGATTTGTCAAAAATTTCGGGATTTCCGGTTGATAAAGTAGAAATAATTGCCTTATATTTGGAATTCTAAAAAATAGCATCAAAAAAACAGCCTTAGAAATATGAATTCAATATATTTTACCGAAGAACACGAATTATTCAGAGAGAGTTTGCGCAACTTTTTGCGTACCGAAGTGGTACCACATATTGAAAAATGGGAAAAAACAGGCGCAATCGAGCGCTTCATCTGGAAAAAATTCGGTGAAATGGGTTTTTTCGGAATCGCTTATCCTGAGGCTTATGGCGGATTGAATCTCGATTTGTTTTACACCGTAGTGTTTCTGGAAGAATTGCAAAAAATAAAATCTTCCGGTTTCGCCGCGGCGATGTGGGCTCACGCTTATTTGGCGATGACACATTTGAATGCTGAAGGTGACGAACGCATCAAGCAGGATTATCTCGCGCCAAGTATTTCTGGTGATAAAATCGGAGCCTTGTGTATTACTGAACCTTTTGGCGGAAGCGATGTGGCTGGAATGCGTACAACGGCTGTAAAAAATGGAGACAAGTATATTATCAATGGTTCGAAAACCTTCATCACCAATGGAGTTTATGCGGACTATTATGTTGTAGCTGCGAAAACAAGCCCAGAACTAGGAAATAAAGGAATCAGTATTTTTTTGATGGATACCAATTTGAAAGGTATTTCAGCCACAAAATTAGATAAACTAGGCTGGAGAGCTTCCGACACCGCTGAGATTTCGTTTGATAACGTGGAAATTCCGGCAGAAAATTTGATGGGTGAATTAGGCAAAGGATTTCCTTATATCATGCAGCATTTCGCTTTAGAAAGGTTGATCATGGCGGTCAATGCGCACGCGCGAGCCGAATATGCTATCGATTATACGATTGATTATATGTCGCAACGTGAAGCTTTCGGAACGACAATCAATAAGTTTCAGGCTTTAAGACATACGATGGTCGATCATGCTACAGAAGTGGAGCATTGTAAAGTGTTTAACTATGCAGCCGTAGCCAGATTAAATAAAGGTGAATATGTAGTGAAAGAAGCCACGATGGCCAAATTAAAATCTACTAAAGTAGCCGATGAAGCAATCAACAGTTGCTTACAAATGTTAGGCGGTTACGGTTATATGGAAGAATATCCGCTCGCACGTTTGTTACGCGATAGTCGTTTGGGGCCAATTGGTGGCGGAACTTCAGAAATCCTTAGGGAGATTTTGTCGAAGATGATTATTGATAAACAGAATTATAAACCTGCAGTGAAATAATAAAAAATATCAAATTTGAAATTCCAAATTCCAATGGTTCTTGAATACGTTGGGATTTGGAATTTTTATTTGGACTTCATTCGCGTGAAGGATGGAAGTGGAAATCCTTTTGTGCCGTCGTTTACTTCGTCAGTTCGCTCTGCTCGTGTGGCATAAAAGATTGGGAACCCACAGCCTGACGGCAGCCGTAATGTTCTATTGAGTAGGATTTTGAACTCGCCGGTACGCCCAAATAATTCATGATAATATATAGAATGAAAAAATTATCAATTATTAATTGTTAATTATCAATTAAATGATATCTTTGCGCCCTTAACGAGAGGAGGTGTCTATATTATGTTAATTATACCAATTAAAGACGGAGAAAATATCGATAGAGCATTGAAGCGCTATAAAAGAAAGTTCGACAAAACCGGAACTGTTCGTCAGTTGCGCGCCCGTCAGGCTTTCATCAAACCTTCAGTTACGAACAGAATGAAAATCCAGAAAGCGGCTTACATTCAGAACATGAAAGACAATTTAGAAAGTTAGAGTATAACTTCTTCAAAATAGAACCGTTAGTTTGCAAAGTTTAATACCTTTGGGCTAACGGTTTTTTTTATGGACAATAGTAAGCAGGCTTTTCGCGATTATTTGCAGCTCGAGAAAAATTACTCGAAGCATACGGTGCTTAATTATTGCGCCGATGTAGACTTTTTTGAGACGTTTCTGAATGCTGAATTTGATCAGGAAAATTTGCTTGAAGTGAATTACAGCCAAATCCGAAGCTGGATTGTTTCGTTGGTTGATGCCGGAGTTTCGAATGTTTCGGTCAACCGGAAAATCTCGTCGCTGAAAAGCTATTACAAATTTCTGTTGAAAAGCAAGCAGATCGAAGTTAGTCCGTTGCTCAAACACAAAGCGCTCAAGACGCCGAAAAAAATCCAGATTCCGTTTTCCGAGAAAGAACTCGACATGGTTTTGAACCAACTTCAGTTTCCTGAAGGTTTTGAAGGTGTTCGCGATAAACTCATTATCGATTTGTTTTACACGACGGGCATCAGACGGACGGAGCTGATTCATCTTATGGTTTCGAATGTGAATACATCGAATAAAACATTCAAGGTTTTGGGGAAAAGAAACAAAGAAAGGATACTGCCGATGCTTCCGGTAGTTGAAAAACAAATGCAATCGTATTTTTCTGAAAGGGCTAATTTAGAGCAAATTAAAGACAAAGACTTTTTTTTCGTGACACAAAAGGGCGTTAAATTAAATGATTCGTTTGTGTATCGATTAATTAATCATTACTTTAGTAATGTCTCCGAGAAGGTCAAAAAGAGTCCGCATATATTAAGACATACCTTTGCGACTCACTTGCTCAACAACGGGGCAGACATCAATTCAGTGAAAGAATTATTAGGACATTCGAGTTTGGCATCTACACAAGTATACACCCACAGTAGTTTATCTGAGCTCAAAAAGGTATACGGCAATGCGCATCCGAGAAACCAAAAATGATTCTGTAATGTATAACCATTAAAATTTTTATTATGAAGGTAAATGTTCATGCAGTTAACTTTACTGTTGACAAAAAGCTGGTAGATTTTATTCAGGACCGAATGGATAAATTGGAAAAATATTATGATAAAATCGTTTCTTCGGATGTTTTTTTGAAAGTGGAGAAGACCAGCGATAAAGAAAATAAAATTGTAGAAGTAAAAATTCACGTCCCCGGAGATGACTTTATGGTAAAAAAGCAGTGCAAAACTTTTGAGGAAGCAGTCGAGTTGACAGCAGAATCTTTAGAGCGTTTATTAGTAAAAAGAAAAGAAAAAATCAGAACGCATATTTAAATAAAATTTTTTATAAAAAATGTTTTGTTTAAAAAACAAAATGATATACATTTGCAGTCCGTTAGAAATAGCGGACTTTTTTTATTGTATATGCCAGCGTAGCTCAGTTGGCTAGAGCAGCTGATTTGTAATCAGCAGGTCGTGGGTTCGAGTCCCTCCGCCGGCTCTGAAAAGCATATCAAAACAGTAAGAAAAGTTGGGGAGATACTCAAGCGGCCAACGAGGGCAGACTGTAAATCTGCTGTGTGAACTTCGCAGGTTCGAATCCTGCTCTCCCCACAAAATTTTTAATAAGCATTTGTCGAAAGCTTGCTTTCGTAAAAATGTGTTTAAAAGTTTTAGTAAGGGTTCACCCTTACGGATCACAAGCTTTGCTTGTAATCCTTCTGAATTCGATAATCAGGACGGATGAAAAAGGTAAGTCAAAATGATTCAAGCATCAAGGAAACTGCCGACTTAGCTCAGGGGTAGAGTGCTTCCTTGGTAAGGAAGAGGTCACGGGTTCAATTCCCGTAGTTGGCTCAAAAATTAGAGAATTTCGAACACTAATATATAACTAAGATTAAAAATTAAGTAAAATGGCAAAAGAAAATTTTAACCGTAATAAGCCCCACTTAAACATTGGAACAATTGGGCACGTTGACCACGGAAAAACAACTTTAACTGCAGCAATCACTAAAGTATTGTCTGATGCAGGTTACTGTCAAGCGAAATCATTTGATCAAATTGATAACGCTCCAGAAGAAAAAGAAAGAGGTATTACAATTAACACTTCACACGTTGAGTACGAAACTGCTAACCGTCACTACGCACACGTTGACTGTCCTGGTCACGCGGATTACGTAAAGAACATGGTTACTGGTGCTGCTCAGATGGACGGTGCTATCCTAGTAGTAGCTGCAACTGACGGACCAATGCCACAAACACGTGAGCACATCCTTTTAGGTCGCCAGGTAGGTATTCCTAGAATGGTTGTTTTCATGAACAAAGTAGACATGGTTGATGATGCTGAGTTGTTAGAGCTTGTTGAAATGGAAATCAGAGACTTGTTGTCATTCTACGAATATGATGGAGATAATGGTCCTGTAGTTCAAGGTTCAGCTTTAGGTGGATTGAACAATGATCCAGCTTGGGTACCAAAAATCATTGAATTGATGGAAGCAGTTGACAACTGGATCGAAGAGCCAGTGCGTGACGTTGCTAAACCATTCTTGATGCCGGTTGAAGACGTATTTACAATTACAGGTCGTGGAACTGTTGCTACAGGTCGTATCGAAACTGGAGTTGCTAATACTGGAGATCCAGTTGAAATCATTGGTATGGGAGCTGACAAATTGACTTCTACAATTACTGGAGTTGAGATGTTCCGTAAAATTCTTGACAGAGGAGAAGCTGGAGATAACGTAGGATTACTTTTAAGAGGTATCGACAAAGCTGATATCAAAAGAGGTATGGTTATCATTAAGCCAGGTTCAGTAAAACCACACGCTAAATTTAAAGCTGAGGTTTATATCTTGAAAAAAGAAGAAGGTGGTCGTCACACGCCATTCCACAATAACTACCGTCCACAGTTCTACGTACGTACCACTGACGTAACAGGAGTTATTTCTTTGCCTGCAGGGGTAGAGATGGTAATGCCAGGCGATAACTTAACTATTGATGTAGCTTT
>NZ_JAIXSL010000005.1 GCF_027484705.1 Flavobacterium sp. | reverse complement strand
AGTAACCATTCTTTTTGTTCCTGCAAGCGTTTTGTAAAATAAATTTTAATTTTATTTTCTTCTCGCTTATTACCAGTAATTTAAAAGAACATATTCCCTTCTGCGGGGTGCAAAGATAAACACTTCTTTTACTTTTCTGCAAATATTTTCTAACCTTTTTTTTCGCTTTGTTTATAACTTACTGGACGTGCGTTGGTTGAAGAGGAAAGTTTTTTTGTTTAACCGCAATCCTAGCCCCGATCGCAATGGAAATCCTTTGGCGCCGGGGTTCGGTGCCAAAGATTGTATTGGAGAGCGGGATGAAGCTCCTGAGGAAAAATTATTCCTTAACTATTTTAATCGTTTTAGTATTGTAATCAGAAGACAATTTGACTAAGTAAATGCCTGGCGCTAAACTCGAAAGGTCGATTTGGATGGAATTTGCATTATAGGATTTATTCAAAACGCTCTGGCCAAGAGAATTGATAATAACTACACTATTGATAGGATTAGCATTGGTCAGATTCAGTAGATTGCTTACCGGATTTGGGAAATACCGGAACGCTTCGTCCTGAAATACTTCATTGGATAAATTTGTGCAGGTCGTGGTAATGGAACTTGAGCAAACCGTTGTAGTTTCCGATACCGTAAAAAAAACATCTTGTCCGGGTAAAACACCCAACACTTCATAATGCGAAACACTCGTAGTACCATAAATATACGGACCTCCATTAATAGAATAAGAATAGACATAACTAGTTACGCCGGGTATGGGCTGCCAATCGAAATAAACGGAATTGGGCGATGTGGTTTGTGATGCGTCGCAAGATAAATAATCTAGCAATGGATTTACTACGATTACTCCTGATAACGATGCTGTACCACACCCACCGGTTGTCATGACTGTATATGGGAACGTTCCCGATTGCAATGACGTGCCGCTGATGATAAGCGAACCGGCTGAGAAAATAGCATTCAGACCCGCGGGCAAACTTCCAGCAGAAACCGTAGCGCTTAACGCACCATTGCCTATGGTATAGCTTGTCGGGGAAATAGGACTATTAAAACATACTACTTGGTTAGCTGAACTAGGTGAAGATGCCAATGTTATTGTAGCCGTTGGATATACGGTTATGGTTCCTGATTGCGTGGCTGTACCGCAGCCGCCTGTAGTTGCCACGAGATAACTGAATGTTCCTAATTCGGTTGGTATTCCGCTTAAAGTGAATATTCCTAAAGACTGATTAAAAGTTCCAGTAAATCCTGAAGGCACACTTCCCGAAATTAACGACGCTCCAGTGGCACCACCACCGACTGTAAAAACAACCGGTGTTATTGCAGTAAATAAACATGTACTTTGAGCTGTTGAACCAATCGGCGAAGTTAAAGTTAATGTGGCTGCGGGATTTGAAGGCTGGTTGCCGATAGTTACCGAAGTAACACTGGAAATGCAACCTGCCGCATTTTTAGCTGTAACGGAATGTATTGAACCAGCTAAGAGTCCGCTGTAAAGAAGTGTTGTTGTGTATGGGCCGCCATCAAAGCTATAAGTATTTCCTGCCACTGCTGCAATGGCAATACTTCCCGTTGAAACACTACAAGTTGGTTGGAGAAGCGTTACTACGGGTTGAGCGGGTGTATTGGTTTCGTCGCAATTGGTACTGGTGCTGCAAGTGACCGTACCAGAACTAAAACAGCTTCCTACCGGACCAGATGGCGTAACGTAAAAACTGACGGTATCTCCCGCTGACAATCCTGTTTTTGTAAAAGTGGTTAAGACTCCAAAGCCGCCTAAAACAAATGCCCCACCGTTGACCGTATAAACTGTAGTGTAAGTTGTAGCACCAGGTACCGGAGTCCAATTTATTGTAATCTGATTTTCAGTTGATGCGCCGCAGGTAATTGTCGGAATAAGCAATGGGTCTATGGTGATGGTCTTTGCCACGGAACAACCTCCTATGTTTTGATAGATAATGCTACAGGTTCCGCCCGAAACACCAGTTACAAGACCTGTATTGTCTACAGTAGCGATAGCAGGATTTGAGGATGCCCAAGGCGTTACGGCATTAGGAAATACAGAACCGTTCAATTGAAGTGTTCCACCTTCACATGTTGTATACGATCCAGACGGCGAAGTTATTGTCGGAAAGGTACTGACATAAACATTCACACTCGCATTCACGCCTAAATTATCCGTATAAGTTATAGTGGTGGCCCCAAAACTTACGGCTGTGACCAATCCGGTATTATTGACTGTAGCCACAGCAGTATTTGAAGAAATCCAAGGGTTTATGGCTGCTGGTAGTTCCGAAGCTGTCAGTTGTGTCGTATTAGGACCAGGCAAACAAATGCTGAAGTTACCCGAAATCACAGGAACAGCTAGTCTTGCCTGATTTTTTGGAGTTTGTCTGATGCAATCAGACGTAGAAAAACCATACGATTGCGACTGAAATGCTACCAACAAAACAATAACCAATGGGTAATATTTTTTCATAAAAAAAGAGTTTGTTACCTTGTAAAAATATACCTTTTTAAGTAACAAACTCTTTGTATAAATAAAATTCTTAACTATTTATTGACCTGCTTGGCTTTTTCTTCCCAATAATCCGACAATTTATCATAATCAATGGGCGTCGCGGCTTCTTGTCTGACCAATCTTCCGTGATCGAAGGCACGTACTAAAATCGTTTCTATGAGAAAATCCTCATTGTCTTGATACGGTAAATATTTTCTTTTAAGGCTGATGTCAAAAGCGCTTGCTGTGGCATTAGACCAGAAAGCCTTCCAACCACTCTTATAATCCTTAATGAGTTCGTAAGTAGTAAAACCGGTTTGGCGGTTAATCAGTTTGACTAAAATTTGCCCTTGCTTGCGGGAGAGTTTTTTAAGCTTGGGTTCAAATTCGTTCTGCATATAATCCTCGACGATCTTGAAATATTTTCTTTTCTCACGACTGGTTTTCAACGCATCCATATTTTTATTTAAAACCGTCAGACGCTCGGCAGCGACTTTTGCATAAGGGTAGACTTTATAAACGCGGTTGCGCAGTAGCAAAAATTGCTTCTTACTTTCAGCGTCCATGTTGTCTTTATAAACGGTAATTTCCTCTAATTGAATGGGTTGAGAAAGTGTATCAGTTTCCTTCAGCACATATCCCATTTTGGTACTGTCCTGTTCCGTGATTTGGGCGTTCAGCGAAATCGAAAATAAAAAAAAGCTGGGGATCAAAAGTCTAAACTTCATAGCAGAAAATTTATGAGTCAAAATTAGGCATTAATTACGCAACTGTAATGCCAAATTTATAAATTAGCCCAAAAAACAACCATGAGTACGAAATCAATACTGAAAAAATCTTCGATTGCCTTTTTAGAACAATACCTGAACAACGCCTCGCCAACCGGCTACGAAGCTGAAGGCCAGAAAATCTGGATGGATTATCTCAAACCGTACGTGGATACTTTCATCACGGATACCTACGGAAGCGCCGTAGCCGTCATCAATCCAGAAGCCAAATACCGCGTCGTGATTGAAGGACACGCCGATGAGATTTCATGGTACGTCAATTATATCACCGACAACGGACTGATTTATGTCATCAGAAACGGTGGTTCCGACCACCAGATTGCGCCTTCTAAACGCGTCAACATTCATACTAAAAACGGTATCGTCAAAGGTGTCTTTGGCTGGCCTGCAATCCATACGAGAAACCGTGGTAAGGAAGAAGCGGCAAGCTTAAATAACATTTTCATCGATTGCGGTTGCGCCACTAAAGAAGAAGTAGAAAAACTCGGTGTTCATGTGGGTTGTGTCATCACTTATCCCGACGAATTCATGATCCTCAACGAAGATAAATTCGTCTGTCGCGCGATCGATAACCGCATGGGCGGATTCATGATAGCCGAAGTAGCGCGTCTGTTGCACGAGAACAAAAAGAAACTGCCTTTCGGTTTATATATTACGAATTCAGTACAAGAAGAAATCGGATTACGCGGTGCTGAAATGATTACCAACACGATAAAGCCAAATGTTGCGATTGTCACTGATGTTTGTCACGACACCACAACGCCAATGATCGAAAAGAAAATCGAAGGCGACCTGCAAATGGGCAAAGGACCGGTAATCGCTTATGCGCCTGCAGTTCAAAACAAACTGCGCGAACTCATCGTCAACACGGCCGAGAAAAACAAAATCCCTTTCCAGCGTCATGCAACTTCAAGAGCTACAGGAACAGACACTGATGCGTTTGCTTACAGCAACGGTGGCGTGGCTTCAGCACTGATTTCACTTCCTTTGCGTTACATGCACACGACTGTTGAAATGGTGCATAAAGAAGATGTTGAGAACGTTATAAAATTGATCTACGAAACATTATTAAACATTAAAAACGAGGAAGATTTTTCTTATTTTAAATAATAATATTTAGGAGCTATTTCCTGCTATACACTAAATCTTTTGTTCTGAACACCAGAACAAAAGGATATCGTTCCTATCAGGGCTAAAAAAAAGCATCACGTTTATCATGATGCTTTTTTTATTTAAAGTAGTTTTTGTTAGTTCATCCCAACTAATTTGTTATTCTGTTTCATGGTGAAACTTTTTTTGTTGATAGTTTCGAAATCCAAAGGTTCAAGAATGTTGGCGACGTTGCTTTCAATAATCGCGTTGTCTTCAGCAATCTGGTCTTCGATGGTTCTTTCGAGATACAATGGGCGAATTTCAGCAGTATCCTGGCTTTCAATGATTTTGTTGTTTTCCTGGATGATGTTTTCTATTGATGGCGCTTCAAAGTAAAAAACCCCTTCATCAGTAATTTGGTCTTCGGTGATTTGATTATTCTCAGCGATGATTTCCTCGATTGATTTCTCATAAGTAGTTCCGATGACGGCCGCTGGATTTAAAATCGCCTGATCTTCGACGGGTGCGAAATTTCTTTTTTCCAAAGGATTGTTTTCTGTGGAAAATAATGCTCCTTGATCTTCAGTGGCAATCGTTACCGTTTTATTGATTGCTTTTGAAGTGTTGGCTGCTGTAGTCAAATTGAACACTAAGACTGCCATTCCTAATAATACGATTGAATTTTTCATTTTGATTTGATTTTTTATTGATGATGATTTTTTGTTTCTATTAATTTCTTATACAAAGATAAGGCTAAAAGCAAATACCTTGTTTTGCATAGTACTTAATTTTAACAATATATTAACATTTTAAATTTCGTTAAAAATAAAAAAAAGCCAGTGAATAATCACTGGCTTCAAAGCTTTTAGGCTTGTTTCAGAACAGAAACCGCTTCATTGGCAATCGAGAGCTCGGCATACCGTAGTGCTGTAAATCCTTTCTCGTCTTTATCATTTACATTGGCTCCATTGGCCAATAAGAATTTGATAATTTCGGTTTTGTTGTATCGGGCTGCGACCATCAAAGGGGTCATACCGAATGATTTTTCATTAACATCCGCTCCATATTCTATGAGCTTTTTAACGAGGTCGAATTCCCCTTTTTGAATAGCAATGCATAATGGTGTGTTTTTACCATAATTAGAAAGAACTCTTTGTGTTGATGTTTCAACAGTATTAGTCGCAAAAACAGGCGCAGTAAAAGTGACCAACGCCAACCCTAGATAAACAATTGATTTTTTCATGTGATTTGATTTTAATTGATTGATGATTTTAAGTCAATAGACGCTCTTAGAAATTAATCGTTACGAATAAGACTGTATTTAACATTAAATTAATTTTCATCAAGCATAAAAAAACCGCACCTTGTGGGATGCGGTAAGTTCAATAAAAATAAAATGATTTACAAAGACTTTAAATACTGAAGCACGTTATGTTCGATGCGTTTATCAATATTGGAAATATCGGCTTTCACAAATGGTAACCCAATAATATTCTCATACAATTCTATATAACGCTCAGAAACCGATGCAATATAATCATCCGTCATTTCCGGAATTTGCTGGCCTTCTTTTCCCTGAAATCCATTTTCAATCAGCCAGCGCCTTACGAATTCCTTAGACAATTGCTTCTGTTCTTCTCCCCTTTCCTGACGCTGCTGATAACCTTCGAGATAAAAATAACGAGAAGAATCCGGCGTGTGGATTTCATCAATCAATACAATTTCTCCGTTTTTGGTTTTGCCGAATTCGTATTTGGTATCTACGAGTATTAATCCACGGCTTGCCGCAATCTCAGTTCCGCGTTGAAATAACGCGCGCGTATATTTTTCGAGAATCAAATAATCCGCTTCTGAAACAATTCCTTTTGCTAAAATCGCCTCGCGCGAAATATCCTCATCATGTGCGCCATTATCGGCTTTGGTTGTTGGTGTAATAATAGGATTAGGAAGTCTATCATTTTCTTTCAATCCATCTGGAAAAGCAACACCGCAAAGCATTCTTTTCCCAAAAGCATATTCTCTCGCAGCGTGTCCTGACAGATACCCGCGAATGACCATTTCCACTTTAAAAGGTTCGCACAAATGCCCGACAGCCACATTCGGATCAGGCGTGGCAATGAGCCAATTCGGTACGATATCTTTAGTGAGTTCCATGAATTTGGTCGCGATCTGGTTCAGGATTTGCCCTTTATAAGGAATGCCTTTTGGTAAAACGACATCAAAAGCTGAAAGCCTGTCAGTGGCCACCATGACTAAATATTGATCATTGATGTTGTAGACTTCCCGGACTTTACCGCGGTAAACGGATTTTTGGTTTGGAAAATTGAAATGGGTTGTGGTAATCGTGTTGTTCATTGTAGTGAGTTGTTGTGTAGTATGGCACAAAAATACATTGTTTTGAGGGATACACAAAATGCAATCTGACATTCTTCGTTTTAAAATATTGTAATATAAAACCCTAATTGTATAAAAAGAATAAACCTATAAATCCGCACCTTTACTTAGGAAACAGGATTTTTAAGTTGTATATTGACCCTAATTTGACATTCGCCAAAAAACCTAACCAGTAACCAAACCGACAGATTTGAAACAATACTTTAAAAAAGGCGCAAAAATTTTGCTTTGGACAATCTTGTCCTTATTCATGCTGTGCCTATTGTTGGTTCTTATCATCCAGATTCCATACGTTCAGAATAAAATTAAAGACAAGGCCGTCACTTACCTCGAAGGGAAAATTCACACCAAAGTGATGATCGGGCACATCAATATCGGTTTTCCCAAAGATGTGATGCTGGAACGCGTCTATCTCGAAAGCCAGCAAAAAGACACCTTATTGTATGGCCGGAAAATTGCCGTCAACATTTCACTTTTCAAACTCCTCAACAGCGAAGTTGAGATTAACAGCATCGACTTAAGCGGCATCAATGCTCATATCTCGAGAAACCGCGATTCCGTTTTCAATTTCGATTACATCATCAAAGCGTTTGCCTCCAAAGAAGACAAACCGAAATCCACGACCAAAACAAAAATCTCAATCAGTGATGTGAATCTCGACAAAATCAAACTGACTTTCGAGGACGCGATTACCAAAAACGACCTCAAAGCCAGCATCGAACATTTTGACACCAGAATCGAAAAATTCGACCTTGACAACCTCAATTTCGATGTTCCTAAAATCAAATTAGACGGTTTGAAATTAAGGTTAAAACAAGGATTACTTGCGCATGAAATTGCAGAAACCTCTAAAAAAATAGCCGATTCATTAGCCAAAAAATCCGACCTGAAACTTAAGCTCGGACAAATCGTATTGTCAAAAATCGATGTTCAATATGAAAATGCCGGAACCAATCTCAACACCGGACTGACGCTTGAAAAATCTTTAATTCGCGTCAATACTTTTGATCTGCAAAAACAAATTATCGATCTTGAAAGCCTTGATATCAACAAACTCAACGGTGGCCTTACGCTCGTCAAAAAAGAAAACAAACTGCCCGAAACCAAAGCGGCGCCCAATACAAAATTACCAGAAAAAAGCTGGCAGATTAAGCTGAATCAGGCGAATTTAAAAGCGATTGCATTTCGATTTAATGATGAAAACTCCGTACGCACAAAAAAAGGCATCGATTACAAACATCTCGATGTTAAAAACTTCAACCTCGATGGCGAACAATTCACTTATTCTGATCAAGGCATTTCAGGAAAAATCTATGCGTTCACGGTTCAGGAAAAAAGCGGCGTCGATGTGCAGTCGCTCAAAACCGAGTTTTACTACGGTGCCAAATCAGCTTATCTTAAAAAACTATATTTAAAAACACCTCAAACTTTGGTCAAAAACGAAATCATTGTAGGCTATCCATCGATTGAAAGCGCTTCCAAAAATGTCGGTCAATTTAAAGTTGATGCGAATCTTATAGGAAGTCAAGTTGGTTTCAAAGACATCCTGATTTTCGCACCACAACTCGCCGAAACCAATCCGTTCAAAAGCAATGCGAATGCAATCGTAAAGATTAATGGAAAAATCAACGGTCAAGTCAGCAACATCCGCATTCAAAACCTTGAAATCAGTGGTATCGGCAACACAAAACTAACTACGAGCGGAACGATAGTCGGCTTGCCTGATGCACAAAAAGCGTATTTCAACATGAACATCCGCCAGTTAGAAACTACCTCAAAAGATATTTACAGTTTCGTTCCGAAAAATGCGATTCCCAGCACGATACAATTGCCTGCAAAACTATCGACCCGCGGCACGTTCAAAGGAACAATGACAGCCTTTCTGACCAACATGAATCTGACCAGCAGTTTCGGGAATGCGACGGTCAAAGCCAATTTTAACAGCCAAAGCAAAGACCACGAAATTTATCAGGCGAATACGAGTTTCAGCAATTTCGATTTGGGCAAACTGCTCAAAAATCCGGCTTTGGGTAAAATTTCATTGCAAGCCAATATCAACGGAATTGGACTGAATCCAAAAACTGCCGTGGCTTCAGTTGATGCAAAAATCAGCAGCGCGCAATACGACCAATACACTTATAAAAACGCCAGTATCAAAGGGAAAGCCGGTAATGGTTTGCTCCAAGCTATCGTATCAATGAAAGACCCGAACCTCGCTTTTGATTTAAAAACCGAAGGCAATTTCAAAGACAAATATCCTGCAGTCAAACTCAAAATGAATGTCGATATTGCCGATCTTGAAAAACTGAATCTTCACGCCGGCCCGTTAAAACTCAAAGGTCAGATTGATGCGGATTTCCCAACAGCTGACATCGATTATCTCAATGGAAAGCTGTTTTTACATCATTTGAGAATTGCGAATGCCAAAAACGAATTTGTGCTCGATACGATTACTGTAACCGCAACGGCGACCGCTGAAAAAAATACGATAGCAGTACGTTCGCAAATTTTGGATGCCGATGTCAATGGCCAATATAAACTATCGCAAATCAGCAATGCGATTACCAATTCCATTGCTAAATATTACAACCCCAACCCGACAGCAAAAAAAGCTACGCTTTCGACACAGCAATTGGCTTTCAATGTGACAGTTAAAGACCATCCGATTCTTTTCCAGTTAGTTCCGGATCTGAAAAGTTTAGAACCGATTGGTATTGTCGGGCGTTACAATTCCATGAACGATACCATCGTACTTAGTGCAAGCATTCCAAAAGTCATTTATCAGGAAAATACGCTCACCAACGGCAGCATCAATATCGATACAAAAGAAGATGTTTTGGTCTATGCGGTGCTTGTCGATGACATCCAGAACGCGTCGTTCCAATTGCCTTATACAAGTTTGTCGGGGAAAATTCAAAACAATCTTGTAGATTATGTTTTGCTGCTTAAAGACGACAAAGACAAAGAACGTTACATGCTTGCCGGTACGATGAAAGCCACGCCAGCTTATACTGAAATCAAACTCATCGACAAACTGACTTTGAATTACGAGCCGTGGAATATGAATCCTGAAAACATGCTTCGTTTTGGAAAAAACGGAATCTATGCGAATGAAGTGGCGTTTGAAAAAGACAACAACCAACTGAGTCTACAATCGGAATCGAATCGTCCGAATGCACCGTTGAATGTCGAATTTAAGGAATTTAAAATTGAGACATTGACCAACATCGCGCAGAAAGATTCGCTTACGGTCGGCGGAAAAATCAACGGAAAAGCGCAAGTCAGGGATTTAATGAAAACGGTACTTTTTACCGCAGATTTGAAGGTGGCCGATTTCAATTTCCGGAAAGATACGATTGGGAATTTAGCGATCAAAGTGAGTAATGACATCGCCAGCACTTACAAAACCAACATCGTGATTACCGGACAGGACAACAATGTGGTGCTCGACGGAAATTACAATTCCAGATCAAACAGCATTGACATGAATCTGGATTTGCAGCAACTCAACCTCAAAAGCGTCCAGGGTTTTTCGATGGGCAACATCACGCAAGGAAGTGGTTTTTTTACAGGAAAGTTTAAAGTCAAAGGAACGCCGGAAGCGCCGCATATCAATGGCGATCTGCAGTTCAATGAGATTGCGTTCCGCGTCAAACAGTTCAATTCCTATTTCAAATCGATGAATGATAAAATCGTCGTGAATGAAAACGGGATTGTGATCGACCGTTTTGTGGTGAGCGACGAACAAGACAACATTCTGGTGGTTCAAGGCACAATGCCGACCACGAATTTTAAGGATTACGATTTCAATCTATCGGTCGGTGCTGATAATTTTCGTGTGCTGAATTCCAAAGAACAGGACAACAAATTGTTTTATGGCCAGTTGTTTGTCGATACGCGGCTCAAAATCAAAGGCAATACCGACAAACCGATCATCGACGGCAACATCGATGTCAACGAAGACACCAAACTCACGGTAGTTTTGCCACAACAAGATCCGTCGATTGCAGACCGCGAAGGCATCGTCGAATTCATCGATCAGGATGATGTTACTTTAAACCAAAAACTTATCGTCAACGATACGATTGCGCAAACCCAGCTCAAAGGGCTTGAAGCTTCGGTCAACATTCAGATTGACAAACAGGCCGAACTGACCATGATTATTGACAAAGGCAACGGTGATTATCTCAAACTCAAAGGCGAAGCGCGTCTGACCGGTGGCATCGATTCCTCAGGAAAAACTACTTTGGCTGGGCGTTACGAATTCACCGAAGGAACTTACGAAATGACATTCAGTCTGCTCAAAAGGAAATTTGACATCAAGGAAGGAAGCTACATTCTATGGACTGGCGAACCGACGCAAGCCGATATCAACATCACCGCTGTATACAAAACTGACGCCGCTCCGATCGATCTTTTGGGCGACCAACTCGGGAATGTGGCGGCTGATGTGCGCAACACTTACAAACAAAAAATTCCATTCGAAACCGAGTTGATTATGAAAGGTGAATTGCTCAAACCAGACATCACGTTCGACATCGTGCTTCCCGAAGGCAACAATTCCGTATCGACAGAAATCATCAACAGCACGCAAACGCGGTTGACACAATTGCGCCAGGAACCGTCCGAACTCAACAAACAGGTTTTTGCCTTATTGCTTTTGAACCGTTTCATTGGGGAAAATCCTTTCGCGAGTGAATCTGACGGAACTTCTACCAACGCCTTAGCCCGACAAAGCGCGAGTAAAATTTTGTCGCAGCAACTCAATAATTTGGCGGGCGATTTAGTCAAAGGCGTGGAACTAGATTTTGACCTCGAATCAACGGACGATTATACTACAGGTGAACGCCAAAACAGAACCGATCTCAATGTCGGTGTTTCCCAAAGATTGCTCGACGACCGCCTCAAAGTGACTGTGGGCAGCAGTTTCGCACTCGAAGGAGAACAACAAGCCAACCAACAAGCGAACAATATTGCGGGCGATATTTCCGCCGATTACCAATTGTCGAAAGACGGAAGATACCGCGTGCGCGCTTATCGCAAAAACCAGTATCAGGTGGCTTTGCAGGGGCAAGTCATTGAAACCGGTGTGGCTTTCATCATCACTTTGAATTACGACAAATTCCGCGAGATTTTCCACTCTGCGAAAAAAGACAAGATCAAACTGGAACCTAAAAAGAAACTGTAATGAAAACGAAAACGCTATACTTCAGCTTGCTCCTGCTCTTTCTGGCTTCTTCGTGCAGCAATACCAAATATTTGCCCAAAGGCGATTTATTGTATACCGGAGGAAAAGTGAAGGTTGAGGATGATTCAATTTCAAAGAAAGAACGCAAAAACCTGCGCAAATCGATGCAAGACATGCTGCGACCGAAGCCCAACAGCAAAGTGCTCGGGCTGCGTTTTAAACTTTACATCTACAACATTGCGGGCGAACCCAAAAAGGAAAAAGGTTTCCGCCATTGGTTGCGTTACAAAGTCGGGGAACCGCCGGTGCTTTTTAGTCAGTTTGATTCGGAATTCAATAAGAATGTGTTGCGGAATTACGCTGAGAATAAAGGCTTTTTTCAAACTAGAGTTGCCTCGGATTCTACGCGAAGGGGAAAACGCGCCAGTGCTGATTTTCTGGTAAAACCCGGAAGTCCTTACAAAATCAAAAACGTGATTTATCCTGCCGATACGATGGCGCTCGAACAGGCGATGATGACGATTAAAGACAAAAGTTTCCTCAAAGTTGGAGAAACTTATGACCTTGATAAAGTCAAAGCCGAACGGCAACGCATCGATACGCATCTTAAAGAAAAAGGTTATTTCTTTTTTGGCGCCGATTATCTGAAAGTTCAGGTGGATAGCACCGTCGGAACGCATCAGGTCGATTTGCTTCTGAAAGTGAAACCCGAAACGCCGAAACTCGCGAGAAACGTTTACAAAATCAACGACATCATTGTTTATCCGAATTATTCCGTCAATACTGATAAAGTGGTAACGACTTCGGATTCGATTCAGAAATACCACGATTTTACGATCATCGATCCGGAGAAAATCTTCAATCCGAGAATCTTCGACCGGACGTTGTATTTCAAACGCAATGATTTATACAACCGCACGAACCATAATTTATCGTTGAACCGTTTGGTCAATTTAGGAACTTTCAAATTCGTCAAAAACCAGTTTACGATTGCCGACACTATTGGAAATTATCTCAATGCGTTTTATTATCTGACGCCGCTCACAAGAAAATCCTTTCGTATTGAAGTATTAGGAAAAACGAATTCTGCCAATTATACGGGAACTGAACTCAACATCAGCTGGAGCAACCGCAATACTTTTCGTGGTGCAGAGTTGTTCAATGTAAGCCTTTTTGGCGGTCTTGAAGTGCAACTTGGCGGGCAAAACCAAGGCTTCGACGTGTATCGCGCAGGAACAGAAATGAACCTCATTTGGCCGCGATTTTTGACGCCTTTTAAGACAAATTCCTCAAGCGGATTTGTTCCCAAAACTAAAGCCACGTTGGGTTATGAATACCAACTCCGGGCAAAACTCTATTCGCTGAATTCGTTCAAAGCGTCGTTCGGCTATATGTGGAAGGAGAATCTCAGGAAAGAACACCAGCTCAATGTGAGCGAAATCACTTATGTAAGCCCATCGCATGTGACGCCTTTGTACCGCGAACAGGCCGCAACGAACGAATCACTCAACAAAGTCATTGAAAAGCAACTGATCTTTGGACCGAACTATTCTTACACCTACACCAACACCATGGAAACGGCTAAGAAGCATACGTTTTATTTTAAAGGCGCTTTTGATTTGGCGGGAACTTTAACGGGATTGTTGACTAAAGCAGATATCAAAAAAGGCGACACGATTAAAGTGCTCAGCGTTCCGTTCAGCCAATTTGCCAAAGCCGAAGCGGAATTCAGGCATTATATGAAGTTGGGCGACAATTCGAAATTGGCAAGCCGCATCATTGTCGGTGCCGGTTATGCTTATGGGAATTCTGCCGAAATGCCTTATGTCAAACAGTTTTTTATTGGCGGAACGAATAGTTTGAGGGCTTTCCGGGCGCGTTCAATTGGGCCTGGAACTTTCAATGCAGAAATGCAGACCAATGTCTTTTTACCGGATCAGTCGGGCGATATCAAGTTTGAAATCAATACGGAATATCGGGCGAAGCTTTTCAGTGTAGTGAATGGCGCGCTGTTCGTAGATGCGGGAAATATCTGGTTGATGAACGACAACACAGATAAACCAGGCGCTAAGTTTTCAGGGAAATTCCTCAACGAACTTGCCGTGGGCGCCGGAGCCGGATTGCGTTTTGATTTGTCTTTTTTGGTTTTGCGTACCGATCTTGCATTTCCTTTGCGGATTCCTTATTTACCGGATGGTCAGCGTTGGGTAATCGATCAGGTGAATTTTGGAAACGGACCTTGGCGCAAGGATAATCTGGTATTCAATCTGGCCATCGGCTATCCTTTTTAATTTTAGAAAAGTATTTAAATTTAACATTTTTTTTGTACTGTTGTCCTCTGGAATACCTAAAAATATTTTAGATAATTCTTTGCGATGAAAAAAGTGCTACTATTTATTACTCTATCCGGATTGATTTTGATTGCCATCATCAACTCCAGAACTCCTTTTAAAATTAAAAATGTGGGACCTTGGTCAGTCGGCTACGGACAAGCTTCTAGTTTCCCTGATAGTATACCAGTACACACCAATGCGATTTATTCGCTCGAAAAACTAAATCAATACCATCGAGAAACTAAGTTTCTTGCAGATCCATTCTTTTTGAAAGTGCGCGACACTTTTTATTTGTTTTTTGAACACCAGTTAACAACGCGAAGAGAAGCGGTAATTGGGTTAATGACTTCTTCAGATGGTGTGCACTATAATTATCATGGCACGGTACTTAAACAGCCTTTTCATTTATCCTATCCACAAGTAATCAGTTATAAGCAGGAGTTTTATATGATTCCTGAATGCCATGAATCGAACCAGGTTCTGATGTATAAGGCACAGCATTTTCCTTTCGACTGGAAAATTTGCGATACTTTAATACACGATATCAGTCTGCGGGATCCTACGATATATCTTTCTGATTCGTTGAACATCCTTGTCGCCTATGACGGGAAACTCGGCATGAAAATGTTTGTCGCGGACTCGTTGTTTGGGAGATGGAAACCACACAAAAAACATACTGTAATTACTGGCAGTGAATCAAGGCCGGGCGGACGTTTTTTTGCAAATGGTAAGGATTTATTGCTTCCGGTACAGAGTTGTCTTGACGGCTATGGTTACGGACTATCGCTTTACAATCTTGATTTTAAAAATGGAGATTATAAAGTGAGTAGAAGAAAACCGTTATACCTCAAAGACCAACCCGATATTCCTGAATTCAATGCAGGCATGCACCAGCTCGATATGCAACGCATCGGCAATCAGTACTATTATGTTTATGACGGAAATCGACTGGAAAACCAAAACCGCCGATGGAATGTTGGCGGCGCTTTGAAAATGACCTATTACGATCTGCAGTTTTGGTTGTTACAATGTTTTGAATAGTATAGAATTAATCAGTATTCTCTATTTGTTTGTAGGCATCGATAACTTTCTTCACAAGTCTGTGGCGCACAATGTCTTTGTCGTCCAAGTAAATGATGCCGATGCCTTCGATGTCCTTAAGAACTAATAACGCTTCTTTCAAACCCGAAATCGTTCTTCGAGGCAAATCGACCTGACCCGGATCGCCGGTAATCATGAACTTGGCGTTTTTTCCCATACGTGTGAGGAACATTTTCATTTGCGAATGCGTCGTGTTCTGAGCTTCATCGAGTATTACGAAAGCGTTGTCTAACGTTCTTCCGCGCATAAAAGCCAACGGTGCAATCTGAATGATGCCTTTGAGAATGTAATCTTCAAGCGATTGTGGTGGCAACATATCGCGCAACGCATCGTATAAAGGTTGCATATACGGATCTAGTTTCTCTTTCATATCACCCGGAAGGAAACCGAGGTTCTCGCCCGCTTCAACGGCCGGACGCGTTAGAATGATTCTTTTGACTTCTTTGTCTTTCAATGCTTTTACAGCGAGTGCGACACCGGTATAGGTTTTTCCGGTTCCGGCTGGACCCACGGCAAAAACCATATCGTTTTTGTTGATCGTATCGACAAGCAATTGCTGGTTGGGTGTCATCGCTTTGATGATTTTTCCACCGATTCCGTGCACTAAAATTTTGTCGTGGTCTGGCATGCGTTGTTCATCCTGAGAATTGCTTTGAATCACGCGCTCGATGACGTTATCATCGATTCGGTTGTACCGCGTGAAATGCTGCATCAGGCGGTTGAATCGGACTTCAAACTCATCGAGGACTTCTTTTTCTCCGAAAGCCTTTAAGGTCGTGCCCCGAGCTACAATTTTTAATTTAGGATAGTACTTTTTAATGGTTTCAAGATGAGAATCTTGGGCGCCCCAGAATTCTTTAGGGGCGATGTCGTTGAGATCAATTATTCTTTCGTTCAAAAGGAAGTCGTATTAAATTAAAAATTTGTTACTATAATTAGTAGCTTTGCATTCAAATTTACTGAGTTTTTAGTTCTGTTCTCTTTTTATTTATAAACAATTTTATGTCAATAATTACGCTGACGACCGATTACGGTTTGAAAGATCATTTTGTGGGAGCCTTGAAAGGCAAAATCCTTACAGATTATCCTGAAGCCGTGATTATCGATATCTCGCACGACATCGATTTGTTTAATACTTCCGAGGCGAGCTACATCATCGGCGCGAGTTATTCGAGTTTTCCCAAAGGAACCGTACACCTTATTGGTGTGGATGCCGAACTCAATAAAGAAAACCAGCACATCGCCATCCAATGGAACGACCATTATTTCATCTGTGCCGACAACGGAATCCTGAGCATGCTGATCCAAAACTTCAAACCGCAAAAAATGGTCGCGATCAATATCCACGATCGTTTGCCTGTAGAAGCTACTGATTTGGATTTGTTCGTGAAAGTCGCTTGCCATTTAGCCAAAGGCGGACTATTGAATGTCGTCGGCAAGGAAATCACGAGCATCAAACAGATTACGGAATTGCAGCCTATGGTGGCTTCGGATAAGAATTCCATTAAAGGTTCCGTAATTTATATCGATCATTTCGGCAATGTCGTGACGAACATCACCAAGAAACTTTTTCTCGAAGTCGCCAAAGGCAGGCCTTATGAAATACCGCTGATGCAAGGCAAAAACCAAAAAAGATCAATCCCGATCAAAAACATCTGGGCGAAATATTCGGACATTTCGAATGTCGGCAATTACCCGATGAAGAATTACGAAGGCGATAAACTCGCGATTTTCAACGAAGCAGGCCATCTCGAAATCGCCATTTTCAGAAGCAACCCGATGAGTGTCGGAAGCGCTTCCAGCCTACTTGGTTTGGGCTATCGCGACACCATCACCATCAATTTCCTATAACGATTCAAATAACCAAATCAACAAATAACCAAATCCACATCACAAATGTTCGTACGCATCGTAAAAATGAGTTTCCACGAAGAGCACATTCCGGCTTTTCTCGCCAATTTCGAATTGATGAAAACCAAAATACGAAATGCCAAAGGAAACCGTTTTCTGGAATTGTATCAGGACAAGCACAATCCGTGTATTTTCTTCACTTACAGCTATTGGGAAACCGAAGATGATTTGGAAAATTACCGCCGTTCGGAATTGTTTTACGACGTCTGGACATTTACGAAAAAACTGTTCAATGACAAACCGGAAGCTTGGAGCGTGGATAAATTGGTAAGTTTAGAATGACACGGCTGCGCCTTTATACAGACACGGCTGCACCTTTGGACACGCTTCGCTCAGGACACGCCCTACGGGCTTTGGACATAAAGCGAATATATAACGAAAGGTGTCCAACAGCGAAGCGGTCTTAAGTGTAACGTGTCTTAAGCGAAGCGTGTCTAAAAAAAATTAAATTTGCAATTCAATAACGAAAAATGAAAGCAATACTCTTACGTGAAATAAAATCCTTTTTCGGATCGCCAATCGGTTATCTGGTGATTGCGATCTTCTTGCTGCTCAACGGTTTGTTCCTTTGGGTTTTTGAGGGCGATTATAACATCCTCAACAGCGGATTTGCCGATATGAGCCCGTTTTTTACGATTGCCCCGTGGATTTTGATCTTCCTGATTCCGGCCGTCACGATGCGCAGTTTCTCCGATGAAAAAAAACAAGGGACACTTGAATTACTTTTGACTAAACCTTTGAGCCTGTGGCAAATTGTGAATGGAAAATTTTTAGGTGCGATGTTGTTGATTGTGATTGCGATTATCCCAACTTTAATTTATGTTTATGTGATTTCGACACTCGGCATGCCTGAAGGCAATATCGATTTAGGCAGCACGATGGGTTCTTATTTCGGGTTGTTGTTTTTGATCGCATCATATTCCGCGATTGGGATTTTCACTTCGACGCTTTCGGAAAACCAGATTGTAGCGTTCATACTTTCGGTTTTTTTATGCTTCTTCTTATACTTCGCTTTTGACGGCTTGGCGACTTATTTGCCAAACGCTGAAAATTTAATTTCGGCATTCGGCATGGACAACCATTTCAAAAGCATGAGCCGCGGCGTTATTGATACCCGCGATGTAATGTACTTTTTGAGCATCACTGTGGCTTTCCTCTCATTTACTGTTTTCAAATTAAAATCGCTGAAGAACTAATGGTGCCAGTAAAAAATAAAAACATCAAAACCGTATTGTTCACGATTGCTTTTTTGCTGATCCTCAATGGCATTGGCAGCAAGTTTTTCTATCGTTTCGATTTGACGCAGGATCATCGATACACACTTTCGAAAACCTCATTGAATATCCTCAAAGAAGTCAAAGAACCGCTGATCATCGATGTGTTTTTAAAAGGTCAGTTTCCGGGTGAATTCAAAAAACTACAAACTGAAACGCAACAGATTTTAGAGGAATTCAAAGCTTACAACAAAAATATCACGTTCCAGTTTGTCAATCCGATTGAAAACGACGAAGAACGCGACACGATTATGCAATCTTTCATAGAACGTGGTCTAACACCCGTAAACGTTACCGTTGACGATAAAGGCAAACAAACCCAGGAAGTCGTTTTCCCTTGGGCGATTGCAACTTATCACGGTAAAAGTACCAAGGTGCCTTTACTCAAAAACATTATGGGCGCTTCTACGGCGGAGAAAGTTGTGAGTTCGGTGCAGCATCTTGAATATGCTTTTGCGAATGCGTTCAATACGATAGCGAAAGCCAAAGAGAAAAAAGTCGCCGTAATCAAAGGCAATGGCGAAATGCACGATTTGCTGTTGGCGGATTTCATCAAACAGGTTCGCGAGAATTATTTCATCGGAACATTCACCTTAGATTCAGTCGCTAAAAAACCTAATGAAAGTCTGAATTATCTCAAGAAATACGATTTGGCCATCATCGCCAAACCTACCGAAAAATTTACTGACGAAGAAAAATTAGTCTTAGACCAATTCGTCATGAATGGCGGAAAAACCTTATGGTTAGTAGACCAAGTCAACATTGAAATGGACAGTTTGTATAACGATTCGGGCGCAACTTTAGCATTTCCATTCGATCTGAACCTGAACGATATGTTCTTCAAATACGGCGTGCGCATCAACCCTACTTTGGTTAAAGATGTCATGGCCACACCGATTGCTTTGGCTACGGGTGAACAAGGCAGCGCGACGCAATACACTCAATATCCTTGGTTTTATTCGCCTTTGGTTTATCCGGCTTCGAAAAACCCGATTGTGACCAATGTCGATGCGCTTAAATTTGAGTTCGCCAATGGTATGGATACGCTTAAAAACGGCATCAAGAAAACGGTTTTACTAAAATCTTCGCCTTATTCGAAATTGGTCGGCGCGCCGGTCGAAGTCAATCTGAATATGGTTTCGGAACGTCCGGAACAAAGCGATTTCAAAAACACGGGCAACATTCCTTTGGCGGTTTTGCTTGAAGGGAAATTCCATTCGGTTTATGAGAATCGCGTCATGCCTTTCAACGAAAAAACCTTCATGCCTGTCGGAAAAGACAACAAAATGATCGTGATTTCCGATGGCGATTTAGTCCGGAACCAACTTGACAAAAACTTCCAGCCTTTAGAATTAGGCTACGACAAATGGACGAACAAACTCTACGGCAACAAGGAATTCATGATGAATTGCGTGAATTACCTGCTAGACGACACCGGACTTATTAACATTCGCAGCAAGGAAGTCAACCTGCCGCTGCTTGACAAGGAAAAAGTCTACAGCAATTACACGCGGACGCAATGGATAACTGTCGGACTTCCAATAGTGGTGCTCGCGATTTTCGGATTCGTGTTCACATTTCTCAGAAAAAGACGCTACGGCCGCTAATGTTAATAAAATTCTTTTTGTTATTTAGGAGTTTAGGATATATTTGTAAAATGGATGTTCTAGAGACTTTAAAAACATCCGATCAAAAAATTAAGAGCAAATGAAATTTATAGTATCGAGTTCGTACTTATTAAAACAACTTCAAGTATTGGGAAGTGTCATCAACAGCAGCAATACTTTACCCATTTTAGATAATTTCTTATTCGAATTGGACAGCAAAACACTAACCGTTTCTGCTTCTGATTTGGAAACCACGATGTCAGCGACCTTAGAAATCGATTCGACAAGCAAAGGCAGCGTGGCGGTTCCAGCGAAATTATTGCTCGAGATTTTGAAAACGTTTCCAGAGCAACCATTGACGTTTACCGTTGAGGAAAACAGCACGATAGAAATTAGTTCCAATTCTGGAAAATATGCTTTGGCTTATGCTCCGGGAGAAGAATTTCCAAAATCTGTGAATCTTGACAATCCGTCAACGACTTTGGTGCCAGCCGATGTGTTGGCGACCGCGATCAGCAAAACGATTTTCGCGGCCGGAAACGATGATTTGCGTCCGGTAATGTCGGGTGTGTTTTTCCAATTCTCACCGGAAGGTTTGATTTTCGTAGCGACAGACGCACACAAATTGGTGAAATATGCAAGAACTGATGTGATAGCTTCACAAGTTGCTGATTTCATTATGCCGAAAAAACCATTGAATATTCTTAAAAGTATTTTAGGAACTTCTGATGCTGAAATCAAAATTGAATACAACGATTCGAATGCGACCTTCTCTTTTGACAATTATGTGTTGATGTGCCGCTTGATTGACGGAAAATATCCGAATTACGAAGCCGTTATTCCAAAGGAAAATCCAAACAAACTGATGATTGACAGAACACAGTTTTTGAATTCTGTGCGTCGTGTGGCGATTTTCTCGAACAAAACAACACACCAAATCAGATTAAAGATTGCCGGAGCAGAACTCAACATTTCCGCTGAAGATATCGATTACTCGAACAAAGCAGAAGAAAGATTGACTTGTGATTACCAAGGCGATGATATGCAAATTGGATTCAACTCGCGTTTTCTTACAGAAATGTTGACGAACTTACAATCGGATATGATTATGCTCGAAATGTCGTTGCCAAACCGCGCCGGAATCCTTACGCCTGTTGACGGCTTGGAAGACGGAGAAACCGTAACGATGCTCGTGATGCCGGTGATGCTCAACAATTAAAACCTTACCAACCTTTTATACCAAAACCGCAGTTTCTTTGAGATTGCGGTTTTTTTATGCGGTTCGAATTCTAATCCAAACACATCGAATTCTAAATCACAAAGCTACCATCAGCGGATAAAAACGTAACTTTATATAAGCAAGCCGAGAAGTTTGTTATTGATTTATAACTTAAGAGATTATGAGAAATTTTTACGCTTTTTTGCTGTTGGTGACTTCGTTTCCCTTTTATGGCCAGATTGTAACCATTCCCGATGCGAATTTTAAGAATCGTTTGGTGAATACGAATTGTGCATCATTACAATCCGGAAGCAATAACAATATCGATGTTGACATCAATAATGATGGAGAAATACAAGAGAGTGAAGCCGTGCAAATACAATCGCTTAATTTGCAATCGGCTCATATCGCTTCTTTGGATGGGGTTCAATTTTTTACAAATCTGAGAGAAATTAATCTAAATTTCAATGATTTGGTTGCTCTAAATTTCGGTAACCTCAACTTTCTGACTTCAATTCAGTGTTCGGCCAACCAATTGACTTCAATAGTGCTAGGTCCGAATGTTACCTATTTTTACGCTCCGGGGAATCATCTTAATAACCTTGATTTTATTTTTGACGCACCCGATCTGCGAAGCTTGGATCTTTCTGGAAACGGACTTACCAATCTAGATGCTATTACTAATGTTCCCAATCTTCGCTATCTGGATGTTGGATACAATTCCATTACCAGTTTGAACCTCAACAACACCAATTTAGAAAGTGTAGTTTGTGACAACAACCTCATCACTTCGATCAACGCATCTGATTTGCCGCCTAACTTGAAGATTCTTAGCTGCAATTACAATCAGTTGACACATTTGACATTGCCCAACAGTATTACAGATTTATTTTGCGCCTACAATCAATTGACGCAACTCGATCTGAGCGCATTAAATCTCTGGAGATTATCCGTTGCCTACAACCAATTGAGCAGTTTAGAAATTTCGCCTATTAGTAATTTTACCGAAGGCTTGCTTAACATTTCCGGAAATTTATATACCTCGATAACTTTACCAGCACATCCTATTGGCAGTTTTAATTGCCAAAACACCAACTTGACTTCACTAGAATTATTATTTCCAGACAACCCTTTTGATGCTGAGGAATACTTCATCAATAACAATCTGAACCTGAAATACCTCAATTTAAAAAATGGAGCACCCGATTTTTGCGCACCGGATTCACCACACTGGTGTTATTTCACATTAACCAACAATACTGCGCTTGAATTTATTTGTGTGGATGAATCTGAATTGGAAGACCCTTCGTTGCTCGAATCAGTGGCGAATTCCAACAATCCAAATATTCAGTTCTCAAGCTATTGTTCTTTTACTCCTGGCGGTGATTACAACACCATTAGAGGCAACATCAAATTGGATATGGATGCGAACGGTTGCAACGCCAGCGATGAACCAGGAGTATATATTCCAATTCAATTCAATCGCTCAACTTTGGATCTTGGAAAAGGTTTTACCGATATCAATGGCGACTATGCAACGTATACCAATTATGGCAATATAACCCTGACACCTCAATTTGAAAACCCTTATTTTACGGTTACTCCGGCTTCTTATACTTCAAATTTTTCTTTTACAGCGGTAAACGAAACCGAAACCGCCAATTTCTGCATCACGCCCAATGGTATTCACCCAGATTTGGAAGTAAATTTGTTTGCAACAACGCCTGCACGACCAGGTTTTGACGCTACTTATAAAATTATCTATAAAAACAAAGGCACTACGACACAATCCGGAAATGTAACGCTCGATTTTCAAGACGATGTTACCGATTATGTAACGGCTTCTACAACGCCAAACACGATAGCAAATGGTCTAATCGCTTGGAATTTTTCGAATTTAGCCCCTTTTGAAAGCCGCGAGATTACTGTTAGAATGAATGTTAATTCACCTTTAGAAACACCCGCGGTAAATGCGGGAAGCATTTTGATTTTACATGCCAATATCAGTTCTAGCGCTACAGATGAAAATCTTGCAGACAATGACAACAATCTCGAACAAGTTGTCGTGGGCTCATGGGATCCGAACGACAAACAAGTTTCTGTTTTATCGTATGCTTACGATGCACCGGACAAGAATTATTTATACTATACGATCCGCTTTCAAAATATGGGAACTTACGCCGCTGAAAATGTGGTGGTGGCGGATATTTTGTCGGACAAACTCAATGATGATACTCTGCAAATGGTGTCCGCAAGCCACCCGTATCAAAGTCGCTATAATAAGTTCACCAAAAAAATAGAGTTTATTTTTGAAGGCATCAACTTACCCGCATCGATCAATGATGAAGAAGCCAGCCATGGTTATGTCACTTTCAAAATCAAACCGGTGTCGACCCTACAACAAGCGCAGACGGTAGAGAATAAAGCCGATATTTATTTTGATTTTAATGCTCCTGTGCCTACCAATACCACTTCAACCTATTTTTATTCCTTACTAAAAACAGATGGTTTTGGACAAGATGCTTTTTTTACTTTGCATCCGAATCCTTCAAAAAATACGATCAATGTAAATACTGCGAAAGCGATTAAAATCCTTTCCATTAAGATATACAATCCTTTGGGGCAAATCATAAAAACCTTATCTTTGAATACGTTAAGTGCTTCAACAGCAATCGATGTATCCTCATTGAACGCTGGAACTTACTTTATGGAAATCAATTCCGACCAAGGAAAAACAACTAAAAAATTTATAAAACTATAAACAACCGATTATGAAAAAAATATACCTGATTCTCGTTCTGATCGTGGGGCTGCAGACCCAAGCCCAATTCTTTGAAGGATTCGAAGGCGCTGTATTTCCTCCGCCTGGCTGGATTACCGCCAACACCGGTTCCGGAACCGACTCTTGGAAATTGAACCGCCCTCCATTCCCGGCTTACGAAGGATCGAATTGTGCTTTTATTGACCGGTTTAACACGCCGCAAAGCACAGCCGGATATTGGTTGATCACGCCTGCGATTACCGTGGCTGCCCATACGCCGCTGACCTTTTTCAACCGTCAAAGTCTTATAGGTGATGATGCCACAACGCTATACCAAATTAGGGTATCAACGACCTCACAGTCTGATCTGAGCAGTTTTTCAGTCCTTGATTCGTGGGGTGAAACAGATCTTAGCAGTCCGGCTTTGACCTACGAACAGAAAGTAGTTTCGCTTGATGCTTACGTTGGGCAAACGGTTTATTTAGCGTTTGTTCGGATTACTGTGCAACCCACTTTGGTGGTGAGTGGAGATCGTTGGCTCGTGGACAACGTTACTGTTGGGCCGACCAATGTGGTTGGGGGTTTGGCGCAGTATTCCATGAATGGTCTTTGCGATGCTGATTCGACAACTTTGTTCGACCACATTCCTATTGATGCACAATCTGCTGCTGGTACGGATCGGGTATTCACTTCTGCCGAGGGAAATTACTCTTATACTTCTTTAAACAATACTTTTACGCTGGCACCCAATCCGAATATCGGAGGTTATTTTACGATTACACCTAGTAGCTATACCTATAACTTCGCTACTTTGGGAAATGCAGAAACGGCCAATTTTTGTATTGCTCCCAATGGAGTGCATCCTGATTTAGAGATCACTTTACTTCCGCGTTGGAATTTGGCTCCGGGTTTTACGATCTGGTACGACATAGTCTATAAAAACAAAGGCAATCAACTTCAATCTGGAACCGTCACTTTCCATTTTGATGATGCAATATTAGAGTATACATCACCTTCATCTTACCCCGCCGTTGATGCGCAGTCTGCAGGAACACTGAGTTGGAATTTTACTGATTTGAAACCTTTTGAAACCAGGAGGATTGGCGGCATTGCATTAAATTTAAATACACCGACTGACATTCCCGCAGTGAACATAGGAGATGTTGTCAATTCTAGTGCTGCTATCACCACCTCACAAACCGATGATACGCCCAACGACAATACGAGTTCATTAAGTCAGATCGTGGAAGCATCCCATGACCCCAACGACAAAATCGTCACCGAAGGCAGCGTGATTGACATTGCCAAAGTGGATGACTATTTGCATTACATAATCCGTTTCCAGAATATCGGAACTGCTGACGCTTTGAAGGTCGTGGTGCGCGATATCCTGACTGAAAACTTAGACCCGGCTACTTTCGAGATGATTGCTTCGAGCCATCCTTGCCAAACGACTTTAAGAAACAATAAACTGGAATTCGCTTTTGACAATATCAATTTGCCATCATCAATAGTCAACGAAGAAGCAAGCCATGGTTTCGTAGCTTTCAAGATCAAACCGGCCGCAACCGTCGGCATTGGCAGTGTGATTGAAAACACAGCTTCGATTTATTTTGATTTCAACTTCCCCATCATCACCAATACGACTTCAACTACTGTGGCTACTTTGGCTACGAACCTTTTCGATAGTAGCGATTTTACAATCTATCCAAATCCGGCACAAAATTCAATCACCGTAAAAGCAGATAATACGGCTGTCATTCAATCAATTATCTTATACAATCTTTTGGGGCAAATGGTTAATTCCGTATCTTCGAATACCCTAAGTGCTTCAACAACAATCGATTTGTCAGCATTGAAAGCCGGAACTTACTTTATGGAAATCCAGTCCAGTCAAGGGAAAACAACTAAGAAGTTTGTGAAACTTTAAACGCTATTGCTATGAAAAAACTTTACTTTTCGTTATTCATTTTTTGTCTTTCCTTTAATTTTTACGGGCAAATCATCAACATTCCCGATGCGAATTTTAAAAATTATCTGCTCACCCAAAACACGGTAGAGACAAACGGTGACTGGATTCCGGATGCTGTTGCCGATGCAAACCAAGATGGCGAAATCGATCAGAATGAAGCACTGGCAGTTACTATAATCTGGCCTAATAGTCTTCAAATTACCGACCTTACCGGGCTTGAATATTTCACGAATGTAACCTTTTTGGATTTCAGTGGCAATTTCGTGACGGCAGTTGACTTGCATACCTTACATCATCTGAAAACCGTCCGCTGCAATAACAACCTGCTCACCGAAATCAATCTTTGTGGGACGGTGGCTACAATATTGTATGCGGAAAACAATCCGAATCTGACTTACATTTCAATTAAGAACAATGTGATTTCAACATGGAGTATCGGCAGAAATTCTTTGCCAAATACGCCACCAGGCCCGCCTTCGTTTCAGTTTCCAATATCTTTGCAGACACTTTGTTGTGATGTTGGCGAAGAAGGTGCTTTTTTTGTTGAAAGTAATGTGGTGGTAACAACAGATTGCGTTTTAGACTGTGGCGAAAATCCAAACCGCATTGCAGGAAATGTCAAGTATGATTTGGCGGGTAATGGCTGTGATGCTTCAGACATCGGCGCCAGTATTCCAATAAAAATAACAAAAAACGGCATACCGAGTTTTAGAACTTATAGTGCTGGTGGCCGTTATAGCGCCATTACTTATGATGACAATCTCACTTTAACACCACAATTTTCCAACCCTTATTACACAATTAGCCCGGCCACAGCCAATACTACTTATGCAGGAACAGGCAATGTAGAAAATATCGATTTCTGCATTACACCCAACGCTGTTTTCCCGGATCTCTCGGTCAATTTGGTCACCGGAACCCCACCACGTCCGGGTTTTGATACGCTTTATTTTATGTATTATAAAAATAAAGGCACCGTGCCCTTGTCTGGTCAGGTTACTTTAAATTTTGATGACACAAGACTTGATTATTTGGGAGCGGATCCGGCAGTCGCATCGATTTCAGAAGGATTGATCACCTGGGATTTCAATAATATGGCGCCCTTTGAAACGCGTTACATTTCTTTTAAGATGAATGTCAATGCGCCTTCAGAAACCCCGCCGGTGAATGTGGGCGATTTATTGGATTTTTCAGCGCACATCAATTTGAACGCAGCTACAGACAGCAATCCTGACGACAATCAATCGAATTTGACGCAAGTCGTCAGAGGTTCTTTCGACCCTAATGACATCAGCGTATCAAGCCTTATCACTCAGATTGAACCGCCTATGGAATACCTCACTTATACGATTCGTTTCCAGAATACAGGCAATGAGGCGGCAGAAAAAGTGCGCATCACCGATAGGCTCGACGAACGTTTTGATAAAAGCACTTTAGAAATTATTGGTGCTAGTCATCCCTACAGAGCCACGCTTGAAGAGAATAACAAACTGGAGTTTACTTTCGACAACATCAACTTGCCCGATTCCACTTCAGACGAACCGGGAAGCCATGGCTATGTCTCGTTTAAGATCAAACCAATCGAAGGAAGTATGAATTCAGGAGAATCAATGGCTAACGAAGCGAAAATTTATTTTGACTTCAATCTTCCGATACTGACCAATTCGGCAACTACGGCTTATTATACCTTGTTGGGAACTCAAAATTACGATAAGAATGTTGTTACGCTTTATCCGAATCCGGCGAAAAACTTGGTCAATGTTGTTGTTTCGAAAGGAGCCTATTTAAAATCTGTAACAATCTATAACACTTTAGGGCAATTGGTAAAAACCATCGATAATCACAGCGCCGAAAAAAACATTGCCATTGATGTAGCGTCATTAAAAAGCGGAACTTATTTTATTGAAGTCGATGCGGAACAAGGCAAATCGACTAAGAAATTTATAAAACTATAAAAACCAAGATCATGAAAAAAAACTACTTCCCGATATTATTAACTTTTTTTTCGTTGGCGTCCTTTGGGCAGATTGTGACCATTCCGGATGCGAATTTTAAGAATGTATTGTTGAATACGATCTGTGCGGATTTAGTTGGAAATTCAGCTCCAACCACTGACGTTGATATGAATAATGATGGAGAAATTCAAGTGAGTGAGGCTTTGCTAATTCGCGGCCTAGACGTTAAAAATTCAAGTATTGCATCATTAGACGGTATTGCTTCTTTTTCAAATTTACGTCAGTTGGATTGTTCCAATAATAATCTTCAAAGCTTAGACCTGAATGGTGTTAATGGGCTCAGATCCCTGAGGTGTTCCAATAACTTTCTAACGACTTTGAATTTGTCAAATCTTTCGAATTTAGGATCATTGAATTGCGGTTATAATCAATTAAGCACGTTGGATATCAATGCCTTAAATCAGTTAGAGTTTTTTACTTGCAATAATAACCAATTGACTTCTCTTAATATTAGCAATAAACCACAACTGGGTTCAGTACTTTGTCCGCAAAACCAACTTACCACACTTAGTTTGGTGAATGTTCCGGGTCTCTATGAATTGAATTGCTCTGATAATCTACTAACATCTTTAAACGTTCCCTCTGGTAATTCTTTTGAAACCTTTATTTGCTCGCGAAATCTATTGACCGCATTAGATCTGACAAGCGGAACTAATGATTTTTGGTGGCTCGATGTTTCTTATAATCAACTAGCCAATTTTATTGTTCCAAGGTTTTCATTTGATGGAAGGCTCAATATTTCGGGGAATTTGTACACATCACTCTCTTTTCTGCCGAACTCCACCATAATATCATTTACTATTGATGATACTAATCTAGTTTCCTTAGACCTTTCAAATGTATTAACGACACCACAAGATATAGATCCGTCGGAATATTTTTTTAAATTAAACAATAATCCTAACCTGCAATCTCTGAACGTAAAGAACGGTCAGCAGCAATACTTTACTAGCTTTTATATTTCAAATAATCCGGTACTTACTTCAATTTGTGCCGATGTCATTGAGGTTTCCTCCGCAGCAGACGCATTCGGCAGCAACGCAACGGTAGTCAGCGATTGCACACTTGGAAATCAGGCTGTTTCCAGCAAACAAGTAACGTTGACGCCAAATCCGACGACTGGTATTTTGAATGTCCATTTTGAAACCGGGTTCAGTATCAATGAAATCAATCTATACAATCCGTTAGGGCAATTGGTCAAAACACTGACCGAGAATGAAATCAATACTTCCTCAGCCATTGACGTCAGTGCTTTAAAAACCGGAACGTATTTTATGGAAATTGTTTCTGATGGAAGTAAAACGATTAAGAAATTTGTGAAGCTTTAGAAAGTCTTTAGGTTTGAATTGCATTATTTATTAGGTTCAATTAGGGCTATGGGCAATGAATCGAAAACCAGCGAGTTCTTTTGCAACTAGATTGGTAATTTTTGCTGAGGGTACGTGGCTTCGCGAGGTTGGAGATTTCGGAGCAAGGTATTTTCTATTTTGCAAACTAGTTGTTAGTCTTTGGTAATTCCACAATAGCACCAATCTCGTGAAATCGCTGTTGTGCGTAGTTTTTGAATTTAATAATAAATGTGTTTTCCTCATACTCAATTCCTTTTTCTTTGATTGATTTATTCGGATTAATATTATTTTCAATAATTAATTCGGCATTATTTAATTCCAAAATTTTTGCTGTAGTTCCTAAACCAAGCCCTTTTCCTGACTTACCTAATTTTATTGCTATTAAACCCGAAAAACCTTCTTGAAATAAATTTCTTTTTTCATCATTGGTGATTTTTAATGAAGACATTTCTAATTTTAGGTAAAAATCATCTTTGTCTTTCTGAAATTTCACGAATAAGGTTGAATTTGGGCGTATATATTTTGTTGAATTATCAATTAAGTGGTATAATGCAACATGTAAAATTTCATAATCAAATATCAAATAATCATCGTTTTCTTCAAATTGTACATAAACGTTTAAATCCTTGAAATCTTGAAAAAAGATATGAAATAAATTTAGAGTAACTTTTCTAATTTGATGCCTTCTATTTCTGATTCTAGTTTCACCTTCCATTAATTTATTGATGACAGAAAATTCTGCTTTCATAGCAGCATTATTTTTTGCAATTCTTAAAAAAGTTCTTGCAGCTTCTTCTGGATTTTCGATTAATTTTTTTTGAATAGATTCTAATTGCTGGTTTAAATTTTGGGTTAATAATTCTTGAGGAACTACTGCATATAATTCTTGTATGTTATGACCATTTGTTTTGGTCAAATTATGAATTAATTTTTGCGAGTCAAGATTTAATTTTTCTTTGATGAGCTCAATTTCTTTTAACCCAAATAGAATTGATTCAAGTTTGTTTATGAACGTTTTAGAGCTGGAATAATAATCTTTTGAATTTGAACAACAAAAAACTTCGCCTAATTCATTCTCTTTAAAACCAATTCTTCTTTGGTCTTCATGAACTGGGCATTTAACCTTTATTGTAAGTGAAGAACAATTATTGATACACGCAGAACATTCCGCAGAAAAGTCTGAATGCAAATTGATTCTATTTTTATTTTTTAATTGTATTCTCATTTCAACTCTACTTCGGCACTAAATTGTTCAATAATTTCTTGAAATTCTGATGGGTCAGCATTTTTATAAAGGAAATCATCAACTTTTCTTAATGCTTCGTGAAATCTATTTCCTGCAGATTCTGTAGAGTATAGAATTACTTTCTTTTCAGGATATTTTTTCTTTAAATAATTTGCCAAACCAAGTCCTTCGTCACTAAACCCCATTTTGATTCCAACACCATTAATATCTACAAAAAGAATATGTGAATTCTTAACTAAATCAGAATCTGGGTTTTCAATATCTTTGACAATTTTAGTATTAATCCATCCAGCAACATTTAAAATTTTAATTATTTTAAATTTTGTGTCATCATCAACAAATAGAATATTCGTTAGTTTTTTTCTAGTATCTAATTCGTCTTTTGTTGACGAGGCACTTTTTGGTACAAGATTTTCTTGTTTATTTTCACCATTAAGATTATTCGTAATATTTATTTCATTTTTTATTTCGGGTTTAATTTCTGTATTAAATTCAGGATTTATTGTTGCCCTTATTTTTGTTAATCCAAGACTTTCATTATCACTATTTTTATTAAAAAAGAAATTAATAATTAAGCCAATTAAAAAAACTCCAACACCACTAAAAATCCATTCTTTATTTGCTATTATCCATTCCATATGCTCTTGTTTTCTATTTAGTTCTGTAAAATTGCTCATAACGATTTGCTAAGTCTAAAAAAACTCAGTTCTCAAAAGTAATCGTCCCTCCAAAAATACCAAATTTATCCCAAACAACGTTCTGCAACTAATCTTTATTTTTTTTACCGTCGCGCTTCTTTGTGTCAAAATTTTTAAAATTTAAAAATGGCCACAACTTCTGTGTCAAAATTTTCAGTTCAAAAAATTTGACACAAAAACCGTGGCAAAATATTTGCCTCGAAAATTTTGACACAAAAAGAACTTGCATCATGAAAAAACAAACTACCCTCACCGCCCTACTCGGTCTTTCGCAACACGAAGCCGCGATGCTATTGGGTGTCAGCAGAAGCCAGTGGTCGATGTACGAATCAGGCCAACGCGACCTCCCGCTCCACGCCAAAGAATTACTCGCTGCGCTACTCGCCCACATGCAATCGTATGATGCTGCTGCCAAAAGCAATATCACGCCACAAAAAATAACGAACGATCAGCTTCAACGGCAAATGCAGGAGAACGAATACCAGCAGTTGGTCATCGCTCGTAAAATCGCCAGGGTCGCCAAAAAGCAAGAAGCGCAAGCCCGGTTGTTGCACCTGAGCGACTTTTTGAGTACACACCAAGCCTATAAAAACGCGAATGCACAGCTGCGCCAGACTATTGCCTCCAAAGCAACGCCGGAACGCGAAGCGGAATTTTCGGATACGCTTACCAAACTGCGACGCCAACAGCAACTTTTGGTACTTGAGCAATTATTTTTAGAATCCAGAAAAGCAGAGAATGCGACCTAAGTACTATCGTAAAAGAAAAGCGAGACCAATGCTCGCTTTTTTTATACAGTCCAATTTCTTAAGTCAATGCTAACCTCTTGCCCGTTAGCATTGCTATACGCTTACACTTTCACAATTTCAAAAGTGATGGTGATGTCCTCGACCAATTCTTTTTCTTCGACATCCAATTGATCAAAAGCGGTTTTCGGATTAGGCGAGCGCTCGACCAAACACGCAGCAGCCACCAATCCGCTTTTTTTATACGATCGGTCCTCAAAGACGCGATCGTTATATTTACTGACTTTTTTCACGCCATGAATCGCCACGTTTAAGGCTTTCGCAATATTGTCGGCATTGGTCTTGGCGTCAGCAATCGCAGCAGCTACGAGTTTTAATCGGATCGTATTTTCGAGTTCAGACGACAACTGGGTATCAAAAGCCACATCCGTATCCTTATGATTGGCCAGTTGCACTTGCTGATAAAAAGCGTCGATCAACCGATTGTCGAGCGGAAATACGATTCTCAGCACATTCGTGGCGCGGTATTTTTTTTGCTCGTCGCCATTATAACGGTCTTTCGAAATGGTATATTCGGCGATCTTGATGTGTTCTTTCTTAAATCCGATGGTAGCTAAGGATTGCTGTAAACGCTGCATCTCCGTGTTCAAATCTTTAATCGCCGTGAGCTCAGAGTCGTTGTCTTTATCGACAGTAATGGTCAGAATAGCGATGTCGGGTGCAATCTTAATGACGGCATGCCCGTCAGAAACAATTTCGTTTGAATTGTTGGTTTGTGCATCAACACTACAATTCAAAAACAACAACAGAAGAAAAAGAAGATTTTTCATGATGAGAAGGAATTAGTGGTTCATAATTCCACAATAGCAACCGCGTCAACGGTGCTTTGCAGCCTTTAATTTTAGAACGAAAAAAAGGATGGGAAATTGTTTCTAAGGAAAGTAAGACGGCTGAGAAGTTGTGCAGTTGTAATTAAAATTTCACCACTAAAAAATCTGTTTTATGAAAATAAAGCAGGTATTTTTATTTTGAATTAAACCATGTGATATAAAAACCGTCTATGAATAGGCGGTTTCTTTTACTTAAATTTAAAGAATGAAGCTGCAATAATGCCAAGAATGACCAACCAATTCAAATCAATTCATGCATCTTCATTCCAACAAATACGCGCTTCAACTATTGCTTATGCTATTGATATTGAGTTTCATCATAAACGGGTTTTTATTGTGGAAATTAAGTTTTTCGGAAAAATCAGCAATGCCTCCACAAACCGATTCGTTGGAGAAATTGAAAAAAGAATTGCAATTGACCGATATTCAAAAGAAAGAATTTGACGCCTTACAATCAGAATTCGTAAAAACTGAATCCGACATTGAGGCAACCATCAAAACCCATCAGGAGCATCTCAACGAGAATATCTTCGCAGTACATCCGGATGAAGCCACAATCGCTGATTTGACGAGGTATATCGCTGATGAACAATACCATTTGGAATGGATCCGTTATCGGCAATGGGTCAAATTGAAAAAAATATGCAGTACCAAACAACAGAAAAAAATGGCTGAAATAGGTTCCGAAATTCTCGAATAGTTCCATAATAATTACATTAACCATACTAATCTCAACCCATATTTTTATGAGAAATACCTTTAAAATTATATCAAAAGCAGGTTTGCTCCTATTAATCTTGATCAAAACGCAGTCAGTTACTGCTCAGCAGAAATCGATCATACTAGGAAGACCAACCGATTCCGCCATCACCGCAAGCATCTTGTTTGACCAGAATATGGAATACTTCCTGGAATACGGGACGCAAAGTGGCAACTTCAACACGACTTCGGCAATGTATACGAATGTCGCTGATATCCCGGATGAAATTGAGTTGACCAATCTCACATCCAATACAAAATATTATTACCGGATGCAGTACAAACTGATTGGTGCTACAAGCTATACAACAACTCCGGAATATACTTTCCAAACCCAAAGAACTTCGGGCAATGCTTTTACATTTACCGTGGAAGCAGATGAACATTTGTACGATGTAAAAGGCGACCGAACGATGTATCAGGTTACTTTAGCCAACCAAGCCGCAGACCATCCCGATTTCATGCTGTCGTTGGGTGACATTTTTGGCGACGATCACACTCCCGAAACCACCACCAGTGCCGATATGGATTTGCTTCACAAAGATTACCGCCAATATTTAGGGCAAATTTGTCATTCGATTCCTTTTTATGTATCGCTCGGCAATCATGAAGGGGAAAACGATTTCTACTACGCCCAAACGCCACCCAATAACATCTGTGTCTGGGGAACACAATGGCGGAAATTTTACTATCCCAATCCTTTTCCGAATAGTTTCTATAGCGGAAATACAACGGTGGAACCTTATGGTATCAATAGTCCTGAAAATTATTACGCCTGGACTTGGGGCGACGCTTTATTTGTAGTTCTCGATGTGTATCGGACTTCAAGCTTTACCACGCTTTCAGACAAACCACTGAATTGGAACTGGACTTTAGGCTACACCCAATACCAATGGATGCGCAGTGTACTGGAGAATAGTACCGCCACACATAAGTTTGTATTCGCCCATCATACGCGTGGTCAAGGCAGAGGCGGGATTGAAACCGCAACGCAATTTGAATGGGGCGGTTATCAAGGCGCAGGAAACAATTATCAATTCGATGCCAATCGCCCGGGTTGGGGAAAACCGATTCAAAAAGTTTTTGAAGATACTGGTGTCGATATCTTTTTCCAAGGCCATGACCATCTTTTTGCCAAAGAACAATTGAATGGTGTAGTCTATCAGGAAGTGCCGATGCCCAGCGATATCACCTATCAGATTGGTTATACAGCCAATGCTGCTGCCTATACTGATGTAACGTTAGATGGAACCGGACATATTAGGGTCAATGTAACGCCTGATTGTGTCACTGTAGATTATGTAAAAGCCTACATTCCGGGAACAAACGGTTCGGCCGGACACACCAACGGTGAAATTGGATATACTTATTCCGTTGGAAATTGCGCGCTCGGCACCCATACAAATCCAACGAAAACAATGGCAATTTCCGTATACCCAAACCCAGCTGACGAGCGGTTAAACATTGAATTCTCCGATAAATCTACGAATCATCATTATGCTTTAGTGAATATCATCGGACAAACCATAAGCGAATTTACCACCAATGAATTCAATACGACAACCCTTCCTAATGGTGTGTATTTTTTACAAATCGATGGCAAGGTGAGCCAAACCAAAAAAATTGTAATCAAACACTAATGATGATGAAGAGAAAGATTACAATATTGGCAGTAATGTTTTTGGGGATACAATACCTGCAATCGCAAAACATCACGCAAACGGAACTGTTGGGAAGACCAACGGATTCAAGCATTACGATACAAGCTTTTTTTGATGCGGATGTAGACGTAGCCATTCAATACGGAACCTCATCAGGCAATTATTCCAACCAAACAGACTGGACCAATGTAATCGCTGGTAATCCTGCAGAAATTGTTTTAACAGGGCTTTCCCCCAATACAAAATATTTTTACCGCATGTTATACCGTTTGCCTAATGCAACGACATTCATAACACGACCGGAATACACATTTCAAACACAAAGAGTCATAGGAAGCAGCTATAAGTACGTCGTTCAGGCAGACCCGCATATGGATGAGCAAAGCAATATTCCGTTATACCAGCTTTGCCTGCAAAATCAGTTGGAAGAGCATCCCGATTTTATGATTGATTTAGGTGATTTTTTAATGACCGATAAATTAAAAAACCTCACTACCAATACAGTTCCTCACGATACGATTCCTTATCGCTGTCGATTATTGCGTTCCAATTACGAGCGTTTGTGCCATTCTGTTCCGTTGTTTATCGCATTAGGGAATCACGAAGGTGAAGCCGGTTGGAACCTAAACGGCACGGCCAACAACATTGCCGTTTGGGATACGCAGGAGCGGCAGAAATATTTTTTGAATCCTGCTCCTGATGGTGATTTTTATACCGGAGACACGACCGTTCACGCCTTTGTGGGATTAAGGGAAAATTACTATTCCTGGCAATGGGGCGATGCTTTATATATCGTTTTAGACCCTTATTGGTACACCAATCCAAAACCAACGGCCACAACAGGTTGGCGCTGGACGTTAGGTCAAGCACAATACAACTGGCTCAAAAATACTTTAGCTACCAGTACGGCAACATTCAAGTTTGTTTTTTCGCATCAGATCATCGGCGGTGATCCGGACGGACGTGGCGGTGTTGAATTTGCCGATTTGTACGAATGGGGCGGCAATAATTCCGATGGAACTTACGGATTTACAACCAACAGACCCGGTTGGGATATGCCTATCAAAGATTTATTGACGCAAAATCATGTGAACATCTTCTTTCACGGTCACGACCATTTTTTTGGCAAACAGGAAAAGGATTGCCTGATCTATCAGGAAACACCGCAACCCAGTCACCCAAATTTCAATGGCGTTACTTATGCTACTGATTACGGATATCTTGAAGGTCAGATATTGCCCAATTCAGGACACATCAGGGTTACCGTAAATCCGGATGGCGTTTTGGTAGAATATGTACGCGCCTATTTACCAGCAAGTGAAAACGCCACGCGTCACAATAAAGATGTTTCTGCGAGTTATTTTATAGGAACGAACAATTGCTATACGCTCGGGACAAACAACCCGACGATGATTTGGAATGCCAATTATGCCGATGAAATCGTCTATCCCAATCCTTTTTCTAAAGAAACAGCCATCGAATTTGAAGTACAAAATTCGGAAAACATTTCCATTTCCATATTCAATCAAAATGGGCAGTTGGTCAAAGATATTGTTCACGGCAATTATTTAAATAACGGAAAATTTCAAGTGATTTGGGACGGAACGGATAACAGCGGTTCCGATGCGTCCGATGGCGTGTATATTTATAAAATCATTAAAGACAACGGAAAAGGTCATTCAGGCAAACTCATCTTAAAAAGACACTAAAATGAAAAAAATCATCCTCGCTTTCATCTGCTTATTGAAGCTCTCTGTTTTTGCTCATAGCATAGATCATGACCATCACGAATTGCGGCATTGGTTCCTACCAAAAGAAAACAAACATATCGACGGTTCTTTTTCGATGTACAAAGACGGAAAAGTCTATATTGAAGATGCCCATGAGCATGTTGCCGGTTTTCCTCTAAATTCATTATCCAGAGCCGATCAGCAATATGCTTTGGAGAGAGAAAAAAGCATTGAAGCATTGAATTCAAATGCGACAACTCATGAACATCAACATGCGAATTCTGGCTGGATTTTTATGGAATACGGAGCGATGCTGTTGCTTTTATTACTATTGGGTTATTGCCTGCTTAAAATGACTACAATTCGCCAGAGAAAATATTTAGTTCCTGTTTTGTCGGTTGGCCTATTGATGAGCTTGTATGGCTTCACAAAGAAAATGCTGACGACTACAAATCCAGAAGATATCAATGCGGCATTTACGCCTTTCATTCCGAATGTGGCCACATCCTGGGATAACGATTATTTTTATGTCGAAAGCAAAGGCGTTCCGAATCACACAATGATGGTCGGGATATCGAACCACGGCTGGCAACAGCAAGTGCCGATTCCGCAATGCTATATTGGCAACAATCATTGGAGCATTCCTTTGAATCCGGTGATTGCGACAACGCCAATTCCGGTGGATAATATTCACTTTACGCGCGGTGCGATTGGTATTGCAGCCAATGGTGTTCCTATATTTAATTATCACACGAATACTGGTGTGGATTCGTATCTTGACGGTCAGCTCGACAATTTTGGTGGGCATTGTGGCCGGGGTGACGATTACCATTACCACATCGCGCCTTTGCATTTGTACAGTTCCGGACAAACCACAACCAATTTACCTTGTGCTTATAGTTTTGATGGTTTTGCGGTCTATGGCAATGTGGAACCCGATGGAAGTCCGATGACCACGCTTGATGCCAACAACGGTCATTATGGTGTTAATGGCATTTATCATTATCACGGCACAGCAACCGCACCGTATATGATTGGCAATTTCATGGGGCAGGTTACTGAAGATGCCACACATCAATTGATTCCGCAAGCCACGGCGCATCCGGTCAGAAATGAAAACTGGACGCCTTTGAGTGGTGCCTTAATTACTTCATGTGTCGCCAATGCGACTAACAATGGTTACAATCTTTCTTATTCACTGAACGGAACGCTGGGCTATGCCACCAATTTCAGTTGGAATGGAACGGCCTATACTTTTAATTACATCACACCTACCGGAACAACCACCACCAACTATAATGGATTTTCGCAATGCACTGTTCCGAATTTGTCAGCGGCAAGTTTTATTTCCATCGAGAAAAACATGACGTTTTACCCAAATCCTGCCACAGATATTTTGCATATCGATTTAGGAAATGACGCTTTAGAAAAAGAAGTTCAGGATATTATGATTTTTGATTTAAAAGGGAAATTGGTTTTTAAAACGGCAAAATTCACACCCAATTTAGATATTAAAAAATTATCGACGGGAACTTATTTGGTAAAAATACAGTTGCTGAATTCTTTTGTGACTAAGAAAATAGTAGTGAAATAATGATAAAAAAACTGCTCTTATTAGCAACTACCTTTTCGTTCGCACAAAGCGTTACGAAAACCATTAATGTACTTCCGGATACTGGACAAACTTCAAGTTACACGAGTACTTTTGGGGAAGATAATGATTATAATATCAATGCGCCTTCCTACACCAATAACGCAGACGGAACCATTACCGACAACATCACCGGACTCCAATGGCAACAAGCTGACGGTGGGGAAATGACGATTGAAAATGCTACCAATTATTCTGAGAATCTGATTCTCGGTGGGTTTTCTGATTGGAGATTACCTAGTCCGATAGAAAGCTTTAGTATCCTAAACCATCAAAACAATAACCCTGCGATGAATACTGCTTTCTTTACACCGAGCGCCGCAGAATATTGGTGGACCAATACCTATCAAGCCGGAGACAACAACAAAGTTTGGTGTACGAATGCCGGAGGCGGAATTGGCAATCATCCGAAGTCAGAAACCATAAGTGCGGGTGGCATTAAAAAGTTTCACGTCCGTGCGGTGAGGAATCGCGTTAATCCTACTACAATTCCAAATCATTTTACGGATAACGGAGACGGAACCATTACTGACAACCTGACCCAATTGATATGGCAAAAAACTCCAAATTCAACGGCGCAAACTTGGGAAAACGCCCTGGTTTATGCTGATAATCTTTCGTTGGCTAATGCTTCTGATTGGCGTTTGCCTAACATCAAAGAATTGCAGTCGCTCAATGATGAAAGCAGGACCAATCCGTCAACAAACACTGTTTTTTTTCCGGCGATTGGAGTGCATAATTACTGGAGTTCCACGTCACTTCCCAATCAAACTACAAAAGCCTGGTATTGGAATACGCAATTCGGAATTACCACTTATGATGTGAAATCGAATACCAATTATGTGATTTGTGTGAAAGGTAACCCGGTGCCTTTAGCAGTTAATTTGCCCATAAAACCTGAGGACAATAAGGTTTATCCTAATCCTTTTTCAAATTTTATACATTTTGAAAACGAAAACTATAACGAAAACTATATCTTATTAGATAACTCCGGTGCCATCATTTACAAAGGCACAAACATAGAAAATCACGATTTTACCAATCTTGCAAAAGGAATTTACTTTTTAAAATCAGCCAACTTAAAATCGACTGTAATCAAATTAATTAAGGAATAAATCAAAGGATTCGATTACACTTCACTCCTATTGAGCTTGCTATTTTTCCTGCTAAACCCAAAGTAAATCACCAATCCTATGAGCAGCCAGCAAGTGAAGTAAATCCAGTTCCAGACGCTTAATTCCGCCATCATATAAAGGCACGAAACAAGCCCAAGTAAAGGAATTAAAGACAAATTCTGACGGAAAGCCCAAACGGTCAATCCCAATAAAACAATCAGAAATATCCACATCGGGATTTTGTGCTTGAACAAATTGAAACCACTTTGGTATTTCAGACTTTCATCAATCGGCAAAGAATCGACGACATTTTTATATGTCGCATCATCTGTATTGTATTTGCTTAATAATGCTTCTAAATCGCTATTCACAGCGTCGTTTTCATTTTTAAAAACCAAAAATTCATATACGATTTTCGTCTGACTTTGATCTAAAGAAGTCACGATATCTTCCGGAGAATTGACTTGTTTTTCATTGGTCATGAAAGCCATCGTCGCTTGTTTATTATATGTAAAAGCAAACGTCAACCCGGCAAGCAGCAAAACCGGAACGATATATTTTGAATTGATGTAAGGCGTTTTGAATTTCCCACGTGGAATGTTCGGCTTGTTCTGCAACACCAAAACGCCGGCGCAAACCAAAACGAACGCAAACAAAGTCCCGATGCTACACAAGTCAGTAACCATCGTTAGGTTGAGAAACAAAGCTGGAATGGCAACCACAAAACCTGTGACAATCGTCGCATAAGATGGCGTTTTATAAACAGGATGCACTTTAGAAAAACGCTTCGGCAACAAACCGTCGCGGCTCATGCTCATCCAGATTCTGGGTTGCCCCATTTGAAACACGAGCAATACACTCGCCATCGCAACTACAGCGCTGACTGCGATGATGCCTGACATCCATTTCAGATTCAATTTATCGAACACAAATGCTAACGGATCGCCGACATTCAAGTCAGCATAATTGACCATTCCCGTCAAAACCAAAGCGATTACGATATACAAAATCGTGCAGATGATGATCGCCCACATCATGCCTCGAGGCAAATCGCGTTGTGGATTTTTACATTCCTCAGCGGTTGTTGAAATCGCATCGAAACCAATGTAGGCAAAGAATACTGCGGACACGCCTTTCAAAACACCACCTACTCCATTCGGCGCAAACGGATGCCAATTCGCGGTATCCACATAAAACACGCCGACAGCAATTACTAAAAGGATAATACACAATTTCACGACCACCATCAGATTGCTGGCGTTGCGTGATTCTTTCATGCCGCGATACACCAAAGCAGTGATCAAAATAATGATGAATAAAGCAGGTAAATCAGCCACCAGATGAAACGAGCCAATCGTCGGCGCTGTCGTCCAGGCGGTGTAAGCACTTTGCAAACCGGCACTCAGGTTCTCGAATGTTTTTCCGCCTTGCATTAAAGCCGTGGCATCTTTAAATCCGTTCGAAGCTGTGAGATAATCCATCTGTACGTATTGCGGCAGGTGAACACCCATGCTGTCTATTAATCCTGTAAAATAGTCGCTCCACGAAATGGCCACCGTGATGTTTCCGATGGCATATTCCATGATTAACGCCCAACCGATAATCCAGGCGATGATTTCTCCAAACGCTACGTAAGAATAAGTATAAGCGCTTCCAGAAACAGGAACCATCGAGGCGAATTCTGCATAAGCAAACGCAGCAAAACCACAGGCCAAAGCCGTAAACAAAAATAAGAAGATTACTGCCGGACCGCCGTCAGCACTGGCTTTTCCGATGGTGCTGAAAATTCCGGCTCCGACAATGGCTGCGATTCCGAACGCCGTTAAATCTCTTGTGGTTAGGTGTTTGCCTAAAGCGTTGTGGCCGTCGGCTTCATTCTTTTCGACTTGTTTTAAAATATCCTGGACGGTTTTTTTTCGGAATAAATCAATAAATGCCATATGTTTTGAACTAAGGTTTTGTTAAGTGCAAAACAAATATATAAAAGGAATCGAAATAATGGGAAGAAAACCCATTTATAAAAGTCAGCGCATCAATAACTGTAAGGAAAAACAGAACATCCAATAAGCAGAGGCTATCATAAAATAGCGAAATAGAATGACAAATATCACCCAACCTTAGTTCATTTCTGCCTATTTTTGCAAAGTAAATTTTAATAACTAAAAAACCACATATTATGTCATTAGTAGGAAAAAAATTCCCAAACATTGCTGTTGATGCGATTTCAGAAATGGGCGACAATTTGAAGATCAATATTTTTGAGGAAGCCGTCAACAAAAAGAAAAAAGTACTATTGTTCTGGTATCCGAAAGATTTCACTTTTGTTTGTCCGACAGAACTACACGCTTTCCAGGCAGCCTTGGCTGATTTTGAAAAAAGAAACACCATCGTCATCGGCGCTTCCTGCGATACGAATGAAGTGCACTTCGCATGGTTGAACACGCCAAAAAACAACGGCGGTATCGAAGGCGTTACTTACCCGATCCTTGCTGATACCAACAGAAACTTATCAAACATCTTAGGGATTTTGGATATCGAATCTACAAGCTACAGCGAAGAAACGGATTCTGTGATGATCGAAGGTTCCAACGTGACTTACCGCGCGACTTACCTGATTGATGAAACCGGTAAAATCTTCCACGAAAGTGTCAACGACATGCCATTGGGAAGAAACGTACACGAATACATCCGTTTGATCGATGCTTACACCCACGTTCAGACCAAAGGCGAAGTTTGTCCTGCGAACTGGGAAGAAGGAAAAGAAGCGATGTCAGCAGACAGAAAAAGTACTGCGGAATATTTAAGCGCAAACTAAATATAGATCATGAGACTGTAAGACTTTAAGACGCAAAAATCTTAAAATCTTACAGTCTTAAAATCTCAAAATCAAAAAGATATGTTGATCGAATTAAACGAAGACAGCTTACAGAATATCGTCGATAGCCACGACAAAGTGATCGTACAGTTTTCCGCTTCGTGGTGTGGCAACTGCCGAATCATGAAACCGAAGTTTAAGAAACTCGCCTCGGAAAACGAAAACCTGACTTTTGTTTTGGTTGATGCAGAAAATTCCCCGGAATCCAGAAAGCTTGCGAATGTTTCCAATTTGCCGACTTTCGCCACTTTCGTGAATGGCAAACTCGTCAATGAGACGCAGACGAACAAAGCGGAAGTTTTGACGGAATTGGTCGAAGAAGTTAAATAAACAGGTCGGAAGGCTTAAAACCAAAAAACTTAAAATGAAACTACCCATCATCAAACAACTGACCCAATTCATTGACGACAACGATCAGGATTATCTGATCGAAACCATCGAAGTTTTGGAAGCCCTGACCGAAGTGTCCTCACTCAAAGATGAAGAACTCGATGTCATCGGTGAATTGATTTCGAATATGTATGGCGCGCTCGAAGTGCACAAAATGACCAAGGAAGGCATGGATAAGAAGGACGCTTTAAACGCTTTTATGAAAAGGGTTTTAGGTTCGATTGACAAGTAGTTTAAAAACAAAATGATGCAAATCCCGCGGAAAACTGAATGCTGCGGGATTTTTTTTATCCCAAAATGAACAATCTCAATAAAATTCCCTTTTCATAATCCAATACTTTAAAATTTTAACATTTTTTAAATATCTAAAACAATTGATATGGTGAAACTTATCGTATTTTGAATTAATTTAGCCGAAAATTTAACCAAAACTATAATGAAGCTTACTAAATCCCTATTGGTATTTATTTTCTTTACATCCATTACATTCGCTCAAACCGAGGCAGACCGATTGAAGATCATCGCTGCTACCAATGTTACGGAACTCAATCGTCTTGTTCCTATCTACGATTCTATTTTCAAAGCCCAGAAAGCCGCCGCATGGAATATGGCCGCGACCAAAAACTGGAAAACAAAATTCACGACGGTCAATGGTGGTCTCAAAGAATTGATCCGTCTGGATGAAAACAACAACCCTATTTATTTCACCACTGACAATGTCGGAGCCGCACTGACCACAAGAGCCAACAGGCTCAATTCCGGAGGAAGTCTGGGCTTAAGCCTTGACGGACAGAACATGACCATCGGTATCTGGGATGGTGGTAAAGTAAGAGACACACACAACCTGCTCACAGGGCGCGTCACACAGGTAGATAATGCGAGTGTATTATCGGCGCATGCGACCCACGTTTCCGGAACCATGATGGGCAACGCAACGGCCAGTGCTTCGGCCAAAGGAATGGCTTCCCAAGCGAACTTAAAGGCCTATGACTGGGACGGCGATGTTTCAGAAGTGGCAAACGCAGCCGCCAATGGATTGTTGGTATCAAACCATTCCTATGGTTATGATCCCGACACCGTGTCATTGACAAAATGGGGGCGGTATGACAGTGATGCCAAAGCTTTCGACAATGTCATGTTTAATGCACCTTATTATCAATTTGTCAATTCTGCCGGTAATTCCAGAAACGGCGGGTACAATGATAGTAAAAATGGGTATGATTTGTTAGCAGGGAAAAGTGTTTCAAAGAACGCTATTATTGTGGCTGCTGTAAGACAGGTTACCAATTATACTTCTGCCTCAAGTGTTGTGATGTCAAGCTTCAGCAGCTGGGGACCGACCGATGACGGCCGTATCAAGCCAGATATTTGCGGCAAAGGGGTCAATGTAAGATCCTCTACCTCCAACTCCGACAATTCCTATAGCAGTTATAACGGAACTTCTATGGCATCACCGAATGTGGCCGGAACCCTATTGCTTTTGCAACAGCATCATAAAAATGTCAAAGGTGGTTTTATGAAGGCGGCAACTTTACGCGGATTAGCAATCCATACTGCTGACGAAGCCGGCACAGATTCGGGACCTGATTATCAGTTTGGATGGGGTTTGCTGAATGCTGAAAAAGCAGCTAACTTGATTACCAATGAAGGGACACAATCCTACATTCAGGAAAATACTTTACTCCAAGGCAAAACATATTCTTTTGATATACAGCCTTTGAGTCCAAGCCAACCTATTGTTGCTACGATTTGCTGGACCGATCCTGCAGGGCAAATTATATCAGGTTCTGTAGTTGATTTGGCTACACCGAATTTAGTCAACGATCTGGACATCAGGATTACGAAAAACAATCAGACGTTTTTTCCATGGAAACTAAATCCTGCGGAAGTTGACGCAGCGGCAACACAAGGTGATAACATCGTTGACAACGTTGAAAAAATCGAAGTGCTGAACCCATCAGGAACCTATACCGTAACGGTAAGCCACAAAGGCACACTATTGCATGCTTTACAAAATTACTCGCTGATCATTAGTGGTGTAGCGGCCAAACCGATGCTTTTATCAACCGACAGTAGTGTCTTGAACAGGAATTGTTTGGGAACTGACGAAACCACCTTTACCTACCAATTGAAAACGCCTGCGGCCTTTTCTGAAACGGCTACTTTCAACATTGCCGGACTTCCTTCAGGAACAACGGCTGTTTTCGCACCAAATACGATGACCGCAGACGGAACTGGTTCTGTTACCATTACTGGTTTGGGCGCCACGCCGACGGGTACTTATCCATTGACCTTAAATGCCGCTTCTGGCTCATACAATGCAGCGCTTTCATTAAATCTGGTTGTTCAAAGTGGTCTGACTGACGGACCTGCATTGAATACGCCAGTCAATAACGCCACTATCGATTATACCAATCCTACATTAACATGGGAAAATATTGGTCCAAATGTGGCAAATTACACGATTGAAATCGCAAAAGATGATTCATTTACAACCAATCTTCAAACCTTCACAAGCAGTACCAATCAGATTGATATGAACGCTTTAGATTACGGAACGAATTATTTCTGGAGGGTAAAATCGAATAATGTGTGTAGTGCCTCTAATTATTCTTCAACATATCAATTCACTACGCTTTGCAGCAATAGTACTGTGATTACAGTATCGAATATTACTACTAATAGTGCGTTAGCTACATGGACAAACCCCAACGGATCTTCCACTTTTGAAGTTTTGATCGTACCTCAAGGAAACCCGCCTAGCGGAACTTACCAAACCGTGACGACCAATTCCTATACGTTTAACAATCTGAATTCTTATAGTAATTATGATGTTTATGTAAGGGCCAGCTGCAGCAACAATAGTTTTTCAGCCTCTTCAAGCACCGAATTTGCCACATTAATCAACCATTGTGTTGATGGGGTTTTCTTTGATTCGGGAGGCACCAATGGCAACTATTCGAACAATGAAAATAGAACAATAACCATCACGCCAATGAACGCGGGCGAAAAAGCCTCGGTTACCTTCACCTCGTTTGATTTGGAAGATCAAGTTGATCGACTGACAATTTTTAACGGACCTAATACAACCTACCCATTCATTGTGGAAGAATACGGATTTACAGGCACCAATAACCCGGGAACCATAACCTCTACGGATCCTACGGGAACGCTTACATTCCTTTTCTATTCTGATGGCCTAAATACCGCTTCAGGTTGGAACGCAACGGTAAACTGTGCGCAATTGAGTGTAGCAGATGCTGTTAAAAACACCCTTCAATATTATCCAAATCCTGCAAAATCAGTGATCCATTTTAACAGCCCCGAGGCAATCAAATCGGTTTCAATTTATACGATGTTGGGGCAATGGATACGCACTGAAAAACCGGATACTAACCATTCGGCAATGGATATTTCAATGCTTAGTGACGGACAGTACTTGTTTAAAATCGAAACAGCCTCTACGTTTTCAACTGTGAAAATGCTGAAAAAGAATTAATACCACTTCATAAGACATTGCCTTGTTTTATACTATAGGGCAATGTTTTTTTATGAGATCCAATACTAAATCTGACGCTGTTATTTTGAAAACCATCACTTCCATACAGAATCCTTTCATCAAATCCTTAGTGCTTTTGCAGGAAAAAGCCAAAGCCCGCAAGCAAACCGGCACGTTTCTGATAGAAGGATTTCGAGAAATCGAACTCGCTGTTTCTGGTGGTTATGAACTCAACACCATCCTATTTTTGCCGGAATTGATTTCAGAAAAACAACTAAAAGCATTATCAGGTTCAGAAACGGAGCTCATCGAAATCAATAAAGAAGTCTATCAGAAACTCGCTTATCGCGACACAACAGAAGGCATCATTGCGATTGCAAAAACAAAACCGATGCAATTGTCCAATTTGAAGTTGTCCGATAAACCTTTAATTCTCATTGCGGAAGCGCCCGAAAAACCGGGCAATATCGGCGCTTTATTAAGAACCGCGGATGCCGCAAAACTTGATGCTGTGATTATCGCCAATCCCAAAAGCGACTTATACAATCCAAATATCGTTCGCTCGAGCGTAGGCGGACTTTTCACGAATCAGATTGCCACCGGAACCACCACGGAAATCATTGCTTTTTTGAAAGACAAAAAAATCAATTTTTACTGTGCCACTTTACAAAATTCCACCCCTTATCATAAGCAAGATTATACTACCCCAACAGCCCTTGTCGTAGGAACCGAAGCGACAGGATTAACCCAGGAATGGCGCGATCATGCGACACAGAACATCATCATTCCGATGCAAGGCGCCATCGATTCGATGAATGTTTCAGTAGCTGCTGCCATTCTTATTTTTGAAGCCAAAAGACAACGTAATTTTAATTGATCTCTTATGAAGAAAATTGTATTTCTAAGCCTGATTCTTGCATTCAGTGGCGCTGTAATGGCGCAAATTTCACCTGCTCAAATTGATGAGCTCGTCGGACGCACTTTAAAGACTTTTGAAGTTCCCGGAATTGCCGTGGCCATTGTCAAGGATGGAAAAATCATCCATGCGAAAGGTTATGGTGTAAAATCAATTTTGAGCAATGCCCCGGTGGATGAAAACACTTTATTTGGAATCGCTTCGAACAGCAAGGCATTCACCACTGCCGCCTTGGCGATTTTGGTCGACGAGGGAAAATTGAAATGGGATGATAAAGTCATACAATACATTCCGGAGTTTAAGATGTATAATGACTACGTGACCAAAGAATTCACCATCAGAGATTTATTAACGCATCGCAGCGGGCTCGGTCTAGGCGCGGGAGATTTGATGATATGGCCCGACGGAAATAATTTTACTACACAAGATATCATCAACAATCTACAATACTTAAAACCGGTTTCGGCTTTCAGAACCAAATACGATTATGACAATTTACTTTACATCGTAGCGGGTGAAGTCATTCATCGTGCGAGCGGTTTGACTTGGTGTGATTTTATTGAAAACCGCATCATGAAGCCTTTGGAAATGAATCACAGTGCCGCTTCATTTTTGCGATTGAAAGACACTTCCAATGTGATTATGCCACATGTGCCAACCGACGGAAAACTCAAAGCAATTGCGCGTTATAAGAACAATGTTTTCGATCCGGCTGCAGGAATTTATTCCAGTGTGAATGATTTAAGCAAATGGGTCATCATGCAACTGCAGAAAGGCAAATACGGAACTGACAAAACTGCTCAAATCTTTTCCGAAAAGCAACATACCGAAATGTGGACAGCGCAAACTATCATGCCTAATAAACCTTCTCCTCCTTATTTTTCGAACTTCAAATCTTATGGTTTGGGTTGGCAACTTACCGAAGTAAAAGGCAGTTTTCAGGTCTCTCATACCGGCGGTCTCGACGGAATTGTAACGCAAGTGACTATGCTTCCCGAACTCAATTTAGGCATTATCGTACTCACGAACCAGCAAAATGGCGCGGCTTTTAATGCGATTACCAATACCATTAAAGATAGTTATCTCGGCATCAAATCCGAAGATTATTTGGCACTTTACAGCCAACAGCGCAAGGAAAAAGAAGACAATGCCGATAAGATTTCTGATGAAGTCTGGACTACTGTGGAGCAAAATAAAAAACTCAAAATATACCGGGACTTGAAAAAATACGCCGGTACTTATAAAGACAACTGGCTTGGTGACATTGTGCTTTCGGAAAAAAAAGGCAAGCTATACTTCCACTCGAACCGCTCGCCGCAACTCACAGGAGAAATGTTCTTTTATAAAGACAATACTTTTGCAGTCAAATGGAACAACCGCAGTTTCCTAGCCGATGCATTCCTGTTTTTTTCGGAAGACAATACGAACATCAAAATGAAACCGATTTCGCCCTTGACAGATTTCAGTTATGATTTCCAGGATCTCGATTTTGTGAAGCTTCCCGAAGGCACAAAATAATTCTTGGCGGTTTATCAGTTTTTAATTCTCAATTTATATTGTACATTTAGCTAGTTATTTTTATTTTAGACACGAGGCGCCTAAGCCGAACTGACGAAGTTAAACGGAACTTTACAAACTATGGTTGAGATTGATATTGAAAAAGAAAACAAGGCGATTGCGAAGGAATATAAGGAATTGCTACGCATCAGTTACCAAACGTTAAGCGCCGAGGACAAGAAACTGATCCGAAAGGCTTTTGATGTGGCCGTTGACGCCCATCAAGACCAACGCCGGAAATCGGGTGAGGCTTATATTTTCCATCCGATTGCAGTCGCGAAAATAGTGGCTTCTGAAATCGGTTTGGGCGCGACGGGGATTGCTGCGGCTTTGATGCACGATGTCGTCGAAGACACTGACGTCACGGTGGCCGACATTGAAAAAATGTTCAATCCCAAAGTGGCGCAACTGGTTGAAGGTCTGACCAAAATCTCCCAAGTTCAAAAAGATCTCAACGTGTCAATGCAGGCGGAGAATTTCCGTAAAATGCTGTTGACTTTGAACGATGATGTGCGCGTAATCCTCATCAAACTCGCTGACCGATTACACAACATGCAAACCATGGATTCGATGCCTGAGCACAAACAGGTAAAGATCGCTTCCGAAACTTTATACATTTATGCGCCGCTCGCCCACCGTTTGGGCTTGTACAACATCAAAAGCAAGCTTGAAGATTTGGGTTTGAAATATACCGAACCCGCCGTTTATAATGACATCGTCAGTAAAATCAAGGAAACTAAAGAACAGCAGGACGCATACATCAATGACATCTCTGAAGTGCTGAAAAAATCGCTCGATGAAGAAAGCGTCGATTATGTGATCAAAGGCCGTCCGAAATCCATCTATTCGATCCGCCGTAAAATGAAAGCGCAGAACGTCAGTTTTGATGAAGTGTACGATAAGTTCGCTTTGCGCATCGTATACAAATCGAATCCGCATGATGAGAAATTCATCGCCTGGAAAATATACTCTATAGTAACTGACCATTATCGCCCAAGCCCGAGCCGTTTGCGCGATTGGATCTCTTCACCTAAATCTACGGGTTACGAAGCGTTGCACATTACCGTGATGGGCCCGAAAGGCCGTTGGGTAGAAATTCAGGTACGAAGCGAGCGCATGGATGAGATTGCTGAAAAAGGCTACGCCGCGCATTACAAATACAAACAAGGCGCGACGGAAGAAAGCGGTTTGGATGTTTGGCTCAATTTACTCAAAGAAGCTTTAGAGAATGCAGAAACCAACGCCGTAGATTTTGTCGAGGATTTCAAAATGAATCTGTACGCCAAGGAAATTTTCGTCTTTACCCCAAAAGGAGAAATCAAATCATTGCCAAAAGGCGCGACTTCGCTGGATTTTGCGTTCAGCATTCACTCAGAAATTGGCGTAAAAACAAGAGGAACGCGTGTCAATGGGAAACTCGTTCCGCTCAATACCGAACTCAAAAGCGGCGATCAGGTAGAAATCATCACCTCGCAAAACCAAAAACCGACTTCGCACTGGCTTGATTATGTGACGACTTCCAGAGCAAAGAATAAGATTAAGAATGTCCTCAACGAAGACACGAAAAAGATTGCCGAAGAAGGCAAGGAATTGCTCACGCGCAAACTCAAACAGCTCAAAATTACGATTAACGAGCAGGTTATTAATGAACTCGTCAATTTCTTCAAACTCAAAACCAGCCTCGATTTGTTTTACCGCGTCGGGATTGGCTCGATAGAAAACCAACAACTTAAAGATTTCGCGGCGCAAAAAAGCAATACGCTGATCAATTTCTTCAAGAACAAAATCAAACGTTCGCCCAATACCGCTGATGAAGATATTCACAAACCGGTCATCAGCAGCAATTACGACATGCTTGTTTTTGGCGCCGATCAGGACCGTCTCGATTATAAATTATCGACTTGCTGCAACCCGATTCCGGGCGATGAAGTGTTCGGTTTCGTGACGATCAACGAAGGCATTAAAGTGCATAAAAAAGATTGCCCTAACGCGATTAGTTTGCAATCAAATTACGCTTACAGAATCATTCTTGCAAAATGGATCGACTCGACGCAACAGGAATTCAAAGCTATTTTACACATCACCGGAATGGATACTTTAGGACTCACCAACGAACTCACGAAAGTCATCTCGAACAACATGCACGTCAACATCCAGAGCATTTCGCTAAGTGGCGACGCCGGAATTTTCAACGGACAGGTTACAGTCATCGTGCAGAACAACATCATCCTGAAGAAACTCATCGACAACATCAAAAAAATCGATGGCATCGATAAAGTCACGCGCGTCAACAAGAACTAACCATGGAACCGCCGATTTTTGATGACGTATGCTTATTGCAAAAACCCGATGTGAAAGGTGGCTGGACTTTCATCACCATGCCTGTGATGCCGCATCTTCCTAAGAAAAAAGGCAGCACTACGGTTCGCGTTCGCGGATTCATCGACGCTTACGAACTCAAAAATTTCAGCATCTGGGCGATGAAGAAAGGCACGTTCCTCGCCGTCAAAGCTGAAATCCGCAAAGCCATCAACAAAAAAGAAGGCGACACCGTAAAACTCACGCTCTGGCTAGACGAACCGCAAATGGTGATTCCTGAAGATTTCTTAATTTGCCTGCGCGAAGAACCCAAAATCCACAAACATTTCGAGCAATATCCCGAACCTAAGAAAAAGGAAATCACCGATTGGATTTTCGCCGCCAAAACCGAAGACGAAAAAATCACGCGCATCGCCCAAACACTAGAAAAACTAGAACACGAACTCGCTTCTCAGTAACTCAGGCTCTCAGCTACTCAGCAACTTCAAAACTGTTAATTACTTCTGCAAAACTTTGGCGCACTTTCTCCAATACTGTTTTGACTTTCCACTAAAAAAACTACCTTTGTGGCATGACATTAATTGCTACCGATAACAGTAAGAATCAGGAAATTGTAAAGAATGTTTTTACAATGTATCTTGAAAACAAAGGCCATCGAAAAACGCCGGAACGCTTTGCTATACTTCAGGAAATTTATGACAGCGAAGAACATTTTGATATTGAAAACCTCTACATCAAAATGAAAAACAAAAACTACCGCGTAAGCCGTGCGACGCTTTACAACACCATCGAATTGCTGCTCGACTGCGCTTTAGTACGCAAACACCAATTCGGGCAAAACCAGGCGCATTACGAGAAATCGTATTTCGACAAGCAGCACGACCACATCATCATGACCGATACGGGCGAAGTCATCGAGTTCTGCGATCCCCGAATTCAAACTATTAAGCAGACGATTGAGGAGATTTTCGGGATTGAAATACACAACCATTCGCTGTATTTCTACGGAAACAGGAAAAAAACTGAGGAACAATCATAAAAATATGGGCGTTACCTGCGGTCCGGGCTTTCGGCACTCGCTTTTTTACGCCGAACAACGACGCAAAAAGAGCTCAGACAAAGCCTTAATCCCTAACGCACACAAGACACACAACAACTCACCACTAATTACTCACCACTAACTACACAAAATGGCCGTAGATTTATTACTAGGATTGCAATGGGGCGACGAAGGCAAAGGAAAAATTGTCGACGTACTCACCTCAAAATATGATATCATAGCGCGTTTTCAGGGCGGGCCAAACGCCGGACACACGCTAGAATTCGACGGAATCAAACACGTCCTGCGTACGATTCCATCAGGTATTTTCCACAAGAACTCCATCAACATCATCGGAAACGGTGTCGTCATCGATCCGGTGGTTTTCAAAAGCGAACTCGACGGCTTGGCGAAATTCAACCTAGACATCAAAAACAAACTGATCATTTCGCGCAAAGCGCATCTGATTTTACCCACACACCGCCTACTCGACGCGGCTTCGGAAGCCTCAAAAGGGAAAGCTAAAATTGGTTCCACTTTAAAAGGAATTGGCCCGACTTATATGGACAAAACCGGAAGAAACGGTTTGCGTGTCGGCGATATCGAGCTTGAAGATTTCAAGGAGCGCTACCGCAGTTTGGCAGACAAACATGAGGCGATGATTCAGTTTTACGATGTCAACATCCAATACAATTTAGCGGAACTCGAAAACGAATTTTTCGATGCGATTGAAGATCTGAAAAAACTCACATTCATCGATTCGGAAGAATATCTACACCAAGCCCAAAAAGCCGGAAAATCAATTTTGTGTGAAGGCGCCCAAGGTTCGTTGCTAGACGTAGATTTCGGAACTTATCCATTTGTGACTTCATCCAATACTACGGCGGCTGGAGCTTGTACCGGTTTGGGAATCGCACCCAATAAAATCAAGGAAGTCTACGGAATTTTCAAGGCTTATACGACACGCGTCGGCAGCGGCCCATTTCCTACCGAAGATTTTGAAGAAGCCGGTGACATCATGGCTAAAGTCGGCAACGAATTCGGTTCGGTCACCGGAAGAAAAAGACGCTGCGGCTGGCTTGATCTTGTGGCTTTAAAATATGCCGTACAAATTAATGGTGTCACACAGCTGATGATGATGAAAGGCGATGTATTATCTGGTTTTGAGACTTTAAAAGTAGCCACCGCTTACGAATATAAAGGCGAAAAAATAGACCACTTACCTTATAACATCGAACCAGAAAACGTCACGCCGGTGTATCAGGAATTCAAAGGATGGAAAGCGGATTTGACTGGAATGAGCAGTTATTTAGAATTGCCAAACGAACTCAAATCCTACATCGAATTTATAGAAACAGCACTTGAAGTGCCGATCAAAATCGTTTCTGTAGGGCCTGATAGAACGCAGACGATTTTGCGATAATGGCACGCGGGTGAAACGGAATGACGCGAATGTCACGGATTTTTATTCCGAAAACAAATAACAAAAAAGCCGTACAAATTGTACGGCTTTTTATATTTCGAGCGTTTTATTTACAGACTGAAAATAAAGGATTCTGAAGGTGTGATCGTAATGTTTACCGTTCCGGTTCCGTTGACTACTTTTAGTTCCGCTGTGGTTTTGTTATACAATTGGTCTTTGATCGGATAAGTACCATCTTTTAAATGCCATTCTTTGATGATGTTTTCCGGAATCTTCAATTCGAAATTGCTTGTAGTGACCCAAGAGAAATTCGATACAATAATCAGCTTTTGTGAATCAGACCAACGCACGAAGGAATAAATGCCTTCATCATATCCTGTAGTGCTTTCTCGGTTAATGCTTTGGATTTGTTGGTATTTCCCCATCAACGCGGAACTATTGATAGAAAAATTCAACAATCTTTTGTAGAAATCCCTTAAATCCTTTTCGGAATCGGTCAGCTTCCCGCCATCATACATTCCATCATTGGCCCAACGCTGAATGGTCGGAACACCGATATAATCGAAGATTGAAGTACGGGTTGGTTTGCCAAAACCGGCGTCTTCATTTCCGGCTTCACCGAGTTCCTGTCCGAAATAAACCATTGTTGGCGACGTACTGAGCGTGGTTGAAACCACCATCAACGGTTTTCCTTTCTCGGGTGTGCCAGCAAATGCGCTACTTGCCAGACGTTGTTCGTCGTGATTGTCAAGAAAATGGAACATATGGTGCTCGATATCCGAATAACGCTCCTGAATTCCTGAAATCGGATCCGGCAAAGCTTTTCCGTAAATCACTTGTTTCAGATGGTCGTATAAATCGACTTTGTCATACAAATAATCCATTTTCCCTAATCGAATGTAGTTTCGATATTCGTTCGGATTGTAGACTTCCGCCAATAAAAAGGCAGACGGGTTTTTCATTTTAATGGCTGAATTCATATAGCTCCAAAACTCGTAAGGCACCATTTCCGCCATATCATAACGGAAACCATCGATGCCTTTGGCCGTCCAGTATAAAGCGATATCGCGGAATTTTTTCCAGGAATTTGGCACGTCTTTGCCTTTCCAGAAAGCATAATGTTCCTGAAACGATTTCTGATCAAAACCTTCGGGCAATGTTGGAAAATCTTTGCTTCCATCTGGCTTGATACCATAATTGACTTTTACGGTTTCATACCAATCATTAATATCCGGTTTTGCCTGACGCGAACCATTTCCGGTCCATTTTGCAGGTTTCTCATAAAAATTTCCATCAATCAGAGGATTTTGTTCTCCATTCAAAGGCTTATACGTATCGGAAGTGGGCACTTGGAAACTCTCATTCGGGATGTAATAAAAATTATTGTTTCTATCATATTCCACATTCGTTTTATCATCAGCTCCGAAATCACGAACGCCAGGAGGATTTGACTTTCCCTCATATTTTCTCGCAATATGATTCGGAACAATATCGATGATTACTTTCATACCGTTTTTATGAGTACGCGCAATCAGAGCTTCAAATTCCTTGAGGCGATTGGCTGGATTCACAGCTAAATCAGGATCGACATTATAGTAATCTTTTACGGCATAAGGAGAACCTGCCCTTCCTTTAACAATATCCGGATCGTCATTCGAAATGCCGTACTTTGTATAGTCCGTTACAGTAGCATGATGTGGAACGCCTGTATACCATATATAAGTAACGCCCAAATCTTTAATCGCTTTTAAAGCTTTGTCTGTAAAATCATTGAATTTCCCCACGCCGTTTTCTTCAATCGTTCCCCAAGGCTTGTTGGTGGTATTGGTATTGCCAAACAGTCGCGTAAATACCTGGTATACCACTTCTTTCCTTTCGACTTTCTTTTCTATAACTGGTGGTGGTTTTTTAGTAGTCATGGGCTTTTTCTTTTTGGTTTGGGCATTCGCAGCTAATGTCAAGGCTATCAGTGCGAGAAAAATGATTTTTTTCATGGGTTGGCTGTTTTAAATGTGACCGCTTACAAATATAAAAATTTGGACATCACTTCCAATCAACTAATAAATAATTCTTAATAACGGTTTTCGTAGTGGGGTTTTTCATAAATTTGGCACTCGAGACCGTAGGTCGAATTGTTATGAAATAAAAAAAATTACAGCATTGAAAAGCACCCGTTTTCTTATTCTTATCGCCTTTCTTTTTATTGGAATGGAAACGCTTCTGGCGCAAAGTCCGAAGAAAATCATTATCGAACATTCTGATTTTTTGGATGTCAACCAAACCGAAATTCCCGATGCTTTGCTGTTGCAGGGCAATGTCAGCATCAATCACGATGGTGTCAGGATGTATTGCAATAAAGCCTATTATTTTCAAACTGAAAATTACGTTAAAGCCTTTGGTGATGTAAGGATGATCCAAGGCGATACGCTTTTCATGAACAGCAAATATGCCGAATACAATGGCAATAAAAAGCAAGCGTATGCCACGGGAAATGTAGTGATGCGATCTCCGGAAATGAACCTGGTAACCGATACGCTGAACTTTGACCGCGTTTCGCAACAAGCTTATTACAATACCAACGGAACCATTACCAATAAAGACAATGTCCTGAAAAGTAAATCCGGGCGGTATTATGCCAATGAAAAAAAGTTCCAGTTCCTGACTGCCGTAACCATTACCAATCCTAAATATGTGGTGAAATCGAACCACCTTGATTATTACAACAATTCTGGGCATTCATACTTGTTTGGGCCGTCAACGATTACAAGCAAGGAGAATTTCATTTACACCGAAAACGGATTTTACGACAGCAAGAAGAATATCGGCCACTTTTTAAGGAAATCTTACATCAAATACAAAGACCGGCTTATTGAAGGCGATAGTTTGTTTTACAATAGGAACAACGAATTTGCGTCGGCTACGAACAATGTCAAGATCACCGATACCATCAACAAAGGCATTATCAAAGGGCATTACGCCGAAGTATACAAACAGAAAGATTCGATGTTTGTCACGCGAAGGGCCGTAGCGATCAATCTGGTCGATAAAGATTCGGTATACATTCATGGCAAAAAACTCATGATAACCGGAAAACCAAGCCAACGAATTATCCGGGCTTATAACAATGCTAGAATATTCAAAACTGATATGAGTGGCAAATGCGACTCAATACATTCAAGTCAAATTACCAATATCACCCAACTCATCGGCAAACCCATTTTGTGGAATTTCGACAACCAAATGACCGGCGATGTCATGCATCTCGTGGGCAACGACCAGACCCAAAAACTCGATTCGCTCAAAGTGCTCAACAATGCCTTCATCATCTCGAAAGATTCGCTGGGAACCGGATTTAATCAGGCTAAAGGGCTAAATTTATACGGCAAATTCCGTGACAATAAATTGTATGAAGCCGACATCATCAAAAACACCGAAGTGATTTATTTCTTGCGCAACGATGCCCACGAACTCATCGGCATCAATAAGAATGTCAGCAGCCGGATCAATATGACCCTTGATGGCAATACGATTGACAGCATGACGTTTTTCACCAATGTAGACGGCGATATATATCCCGATAAAGACCTACCCGAAAACGCGAGGAAACTCCGCGGATTCATCTGGCGCGAAGACGAACGCATCAAAACCAAAGACGACATCTTTCCGCCCGAGGAAAATGAGATGAACGAGAAGATTATCAAAGACAGTAAAGCCGAAATGGCTAAGGAAAACGTTCCTATGAAAATCCGAAAGGAAACTTTGGATTATGATAAGAACAATCCAAAGCCGAAGACAGAACCGATTCCTGCCGACAAACCCGCAGCCAAATAAACCTTTAGCGAACTTCGCGTTAACCTTTGCGAACTCGCGGTTAAACTCAAAAATCGTGAACCCAGATTTCCTACAATACCAAGCCCAAACTTCACCCTATCCGCTAGGCATGGAAGTTTCCCATGCTATAGGTTCTTACATCTACGACACCAACAATAAAAAATATTTAGACTTCGTAGCCGGGGTTTCTGCATGTACGCTTGGCCATCAAAACCAACGCGTCAACGAGGCGATCAAAAACCAACTCGACAAATACTCGCACGTGATGGTTTACGGAGAATATTCCCAAAGCCCGGCCGTGGAATATTGCAAACTATTGGCTTCACTCCTACCCAAACCTTTAGAGAAAACGTATCTCGTCAATTCCGGAACCGAAGCCACTGAAGGCGCCCTAAAACTTGCCCGACGTGTCACCGGAAGAAGCCAACTGATCTCGTGTCAAAACGCCTACCACGGAAATACGATGGGCTCGATGAGCGTCATGGGATTTGAGGAGCGCAAACAAGTGTTTCGTCCGTTGGTTCCCGATGTTGATTTCATTACGTTCAACAACGAAGCCGATATTCAGAAAATCACCACTAAAACCGCCGGAATTATATTAGAAAGCATTCAAGGCGGCGCAGGTTTCATTCAACCCCAAAATGATTTCCTGCTCAAAGTAAGAAAACGCTGTGATGAAGTCGGAGCACTTTTGATCATCGATGAAATCCAACCCGGTTTCGGACGCACCGGAAAATTGTTCGGTTTCCAAAACTATAATATCGTTCCCGACGTAGTTATATTAGGAAAAGGAATGGGTGGCGGTATGCCCGTCGGAGCATTTTCAGCCTCGGCAGCCCACATGGATTTGCTTAGCGACAACCCCAAACTCGGCCACATCACCACATTTGGCGGTCACCCTGTCATTGCGGCAGCCTGTTTGGCGACTTTGCAGGAAATTACTGAGACAGACCTCATTCCGCAAACATTAGAGAAAGAAAAACTATTCCGGTCGCTTTTGGTACATCCTTTGATAACCGAAGTCCGCGGAAAAGGATTGATGCTGGCTGCTATGACGGCGCATCCTGAGATCACCAATCAGGTGATTTTCAAATGCCAGGACAAAGGATTGATTTTGTTTTGGTTGCTCTTTGAAGGTAATGCAATTCGGATTACGCCGCCGCTCACTATTTCTGAAGAGGAGATTCGGGAAGGCTGCGCGATAATTCTGGAAGCACTAAACGAGGTTCAATTGATAATTGATAATTGATAATTATTTTCAGAAGCTTAATCCTGCTATCCGCTAAATCTTTCACGCCGAAAGCCGGCGCAAAAGGATACCGCTGCTATCAGGGCTATGGTACTAAGTTTCAGTAGAAATTTATGTGTTAATTAAATTGTTCACAACAATTCCGGACTTTTCCCCCATCTAGTATAACTTTCCTAATTTTAGTTTAGGATAACTTAAACCCAAAGCTATGCAACTTTCCGACGAAGAAGACGATTACAACTTATCCTTGTCCAAATTTGAGTCGATGTTGAAAACCAACAAAGTACTCTTCTTTGACTCTGAAGAATTTGAGGAAATCATCCTGCATTACCTCGATATGGGCAAAGCCTCATTGGCTAAAAAAGCGCTGAAACTGGCTTTAGAACAGCATCCCAAATCTACAGGCCTCAAGCTCGTTCAGGTAGAAATGCTGATCTACGAAGACAAACTCGATCTGGCCGAAAAACTGCTCAACGAGTTGTTCGCCATCGAACCGCACAACGAGGAAATCTACATTCAAAAAGCCAGTATTTATTCCAAACGCGACGACCACGAAAAAGCCGTCGAGTTATTAAAAACCGCACTAAAGTTTACGGACGATTACGCCGATGTCTACAATCTGATAGGCATGGAATACTTGTTCATGGACAACCTCGAACTGGCCAAAGAGAACTTCATCAAATGTCTCGAAGAAGATGTTGAAGATCAGGCCGCGTTATATAATGTCGTCTATTGTTTTGAGTTTTTGGATCAAAATGAGGACGCCATCAAATACCTTAATCAATACATCGAGAAAAACCCGTACAGCGAAATCGCATGGCATCAGGAAGGCCGTTTGAATTATGGGCTCAAACGATATGAAGAAGCTTTACGTGCTTTCGAATTCGCTACTTACATCGACGATGAATTTTTAGGCGCATTCATGGAAAAAGCCAAAACTTTGGAAAGGCTTAAAAGATACGAGGAAGCGATTGAAAGTTATAACAGAACCATCGAACTCGACGATCCGACTTCTTATGCGTTGTTGCGTATCGGGAAATGCCACGAAAAATTAGGCAATAAAGTTTTAGCTTTAAAATTTTTCAACAAAACGGTGCACGAAGATCCTCTGCTCGACAAAGGCTGGATTGCGATCACCGATTTTTATGTACGTCAAAAGAATTTCCAAAAAGCATTATATTACGTGAACAAAGCGTTGCATATCGATAACGAAAACCGTTTCTACTGGAAACGCTACGCGACGATCAATAAGGAATTGAATTTCTTCGAAGAAGCGGAACATGGTTACAGAAAAGCTGTCGAATACGGCGATTACATGCTCGATACTTGGTTATTCTGGGTTGATACTTTACAGTTTTTAGGAGAATTTGAAAGCGCAATTCAGACATTATTGCAAGCTTCCGAATATTTTCCGGAAGAATACGAGGTGGAATACCGTTTGGCTGGATTATATCTGATGCTTCAGGAAACCGAAAAAGGCAAATTCCATTTGAGCAATGGGTTGCGACTTAATTTCAAAAACCGGATGCTTTTGGAACACCTTTTTCCAATAGTTTGGGAGATGAAGCTCGTGCAAAAAGCCATCGACAAATATTCCAATAAGTAATGAAAATATATGGTTTGATCGGAAAAAATATTAGCTACTCGTTTTCCAAAAAATATTTTACGGAACGTTTTGCCAATACTAATGCTATGGATTGCGTTTATGAAAATTTCGACATCGATTCTATTGATGATTTCCCAAAATTGATTCAAAACAATCCTGACTTAATGGGGCTGAATGTCACGATTCCATACAAAGAAAGCATCATTCCTTATCTTCATTCATTATCTAAAAAAGCTACTAAAATCGGCGCGGTGAATGTCATTGGATTCACCAAAAAAAGAAACCTAAAAGGTTATAATTCTGACTATTACGGTTTTAAAAAATCTTTAAAAACTGTACTACAACCGCACCACCAAAAAGCGCTGATTCTCGGAACCGGTGGTGCTTCAAAAGCGGTGGCCTTTGCCTTGGAAGAACTTGCTATTCCATTTGCTTTCGTTTCAAGGGAAGATCACACAAACACCACCACTTATGAGCGGCTCAACGCGACAACTTTTGACAATTATCAAATCATCATCAATTGTACGCCTTTGGGAACAAGCCCGAATACCAAAGAATTCCCTCCAATTCCTTACCAGTTTTTTACCGAAAAACATCTCGCATTCGATTTGATTTACAATCCCGAAGAAAGCCAATTCCTCAAAAAAGCCAAAAAGAAAGGCGCCACTACCAAAAACGGAATGGACATGCTGATTTTTCAAGCAGAAAAAGCTTGGGAAATCTGGAACAGGTAATTTCATTTTGGTGCTGAAACGCGCACTATTTTTTTCTTAACAAATTCGTAATGACTATAAATAAAGGTTTTTCTTTGAATTTTACCTTGCCTTTACTATCTTTCGCGTTCCAAAAGTTGAAAATAAGTAACAAACCTTAAACATTTTAGTAATGTTAGAAGAAAAGAATGATAGCCTGCCACAAACAAGTCAAGAGGCAGATGGAAAGTTAGAATCTGTTTTACAGGAACCGCAAACTGCTGAAAGTGAAGCCTCTGCTTTAACTTCCGAAGCTCATGAATTTCCGACTGCTGCGTCAGAATCAGTAGAAGAATTGACACCAGAAGATACTGTCGTTGAAACGATTGAAGAAGTGGTTGAAACATCAGAAGAACTTACAGCGGTCGAAAATGAACAGCCTATTGAGGAAGTAGTTATTGATTCCGAACCTGAACAAGTAGAAACGCCAGAAACTCAGGAAGCAGTTGCCGAACAACACGAGGAAGTCGAAATTGAAAAAGTTGAAGTTGAGGAGGTTCAGCCAGAAGTTACAGCTCCTAAAGCAGAATCTCAAGAAGATGCTCAAACTACTTCCACAGATCATGACATCATTTCCGCAATTACTGATGTAAACGCTGCTGAAAGCGAAGATGTAACCCTGCGCCACGACATTCCAATGCTCGACTATGAAGCCATGCCTATGGATACTTTGGTGACAGAGTTGGAAAATCTTGTCGCTTCCGATAAAGTGATGGCCATCAAAGACCACGTTGAGGAATTGAAAAAATCATTTTTGGCGAAATACCACCATTTCATCGAAGAGAAAAAAGATGAGTTTCATGCGGAAAATCCTGATTCAACAGAAGATTTCAATTATCATTTACCTTTAAAAACAAAATTCGACCAATTATATACGCAATATCGCGATCGCAAAAACAAGCATTTCAAAAGCCTGGAATCGAATTTAAAAGGCAATCTCGAAACGCGTTTAGCCATCGTTGAAGAATTGAAAAACCTTATCAATCCTCAGGAAAATATTAAGGATGTGTTGAAGCAATTCAATGATCTCAGGGAACGTTGGAAAAATGCCGGTCCGATTCCGAAAGACAAATACAACCACGTCTGGAACAACTATCATTTCCATGTAGAGAATTTCTACGATTACCTACATTTAGATCGTGAAGCCCGCGACGTAGATTTCAAACACAACCTCGAACAGAAACAGAAAATCATCGCACGTGTTGAAGAACTGGTGCATGAAGAAGACATCAACAAAGCCTTCCGTGAGCTGCAGGATTTACACCGCCTCTGGAAGGAAGATATTGGTCCGGTTTCAAGAGAACACCGTGAAGAAGTCTGGAACAAATTCAGCGATCTGACCAAACAGATGCACGACAAAAGAGAATCTCTTTTTGAAGGCCTTAGAGCGAAAGAACAGGAAAACCTCGACCGCAAAAAAGAAATTATCGCACGCATCGAAGCGATTGCCGAGGAAAAAGTCGCTACCCATTCCGCTTGGTCTGCACAAGTAGCCAAAGTGGAAGCCGCGAGAAACGAATTCTTCTCCGCAGGAAAAGTACCAAGTGAAGTGAACGAGGAGACTTGGACGAATTTCAAGAATGCCGTCCGCAATTTCAATGTGCTTAAGAACGCGTTCTACAAAGACATCAAAAAAGACCAGACAACCAATCTGAACCTGAAACAAGCTTTGGTAGCAAAAGCCAAAGAATTGCAGGAAAGTACCGATTTTGCTGCAACCACACCAATGATGAAGCAGATTCAGGAAGAATGGAAAACGATCGGCCATGTGCCAAGAAAATATTCGGATCAGCTCTGGACGGAATTCCGCGCGGCCTGTAATGCTTATTTTGAAAAGATGAAAGCGCATAAAGCTGAGGAAAATCCTGAAGAAGTCGAAGCGTTCGAAAAGAAAAAAGCGCATCTAGAAACTTTGAAAACTTTCGAAATGACCGGCAACCACAAAACCGATCTCGATGCGATTAAAGCCCATATCGAAAGCTGGAAAAGCTATGGCAAAGTGCCTTTTGGAAGACGCCACATCGAAGGGAAATTCAATAAAATCCTCGATGCTTTATTTGAAAAACTGAGCCTCAGCAAAAAAGAAACCGATATGGTCCGTTTCTCCAACCGCGTGGGCAACTTATCGGAAAACAACGACAGTCGTAAGCTAGAGAATGAGAAGATTTTCATCATCCGAAAAATAGAGGAACTTCAGAATGAAATCTTTCAGCTCGAAAATAACATCCAGTTTTTTACGAATACCAAAAATGCGAAGAAAGAAAATTCCATCGTATTGGAAGTAAGAAAAAACATCGCCAAACACAAGGAAAGCCTTGAAGTATGGAAAGAAAAACTCAAGCAATTGAGAAGCATCAAACAGGAATAATCAAAATATTGTTTCACTACGAACCTCATATTGAAAAGTATGAGGTTTTTTTATGGATATGATATTTGTCATCCTAAATTTCTCCGGCCTACTCTATTTTTGACTTATTGAAATCAAACTGCTATGAAAAATTCATTAATCCAAAAATACAACGTTCCGGGCCCACGCTATACAAGCTATCCGACGGTTCCTTATTGGGATGAAAGCCATTTCAATGAGGATATCTGGATCGAAACCCTCAAAAAATCGTTCATCGAGAGTAATGAAAGCCAAGGCATCAGCCTATACATTCACTTGCCGTTTTGCGAAAGCATGTGCACTTTTTGCGGCTGCAACAAACGCATCACCAAAAATCATGAAGTCGAGCATCCATACATCGAAGCGGTTTTGAAGGAATGGGTTTTATATTGCCAGCTTTTAGGCGAAAAACCAACCATCAAGGAAATCCATCTCGGAGGCGGAACCCCGACATTTTTTTCAACCAAAAACCTCGAAGATTTAATCAACGGGATTTTAAGTTATGCCCACAAAGCGAAAGATTACGAGTTCAGTTTTGAAGGCCATCCCAACAATACCAGCCGCGCGCATCTCCAAAAATTATACGATTTAGGCTTCAGAAGGGTCAGTTTTGGTGTGCAGGATTATTCCGAGAAAGTGCAGCAAGCAATCCATCGCGAGCAACCTTTTCACAATGTGGCGAAAGTTACTTTTTGGGCGAAAGAAATCGGATATACTTCCGTGAGCCATGATATCATATTCGGACTTCCGTTTCAAACTGTTGAGGATGTCATCGATACGATTGAAAAAACCAATTCCCTCCGCCCTGACCGTCTTGCATTTTACAGTTATGCACATGTTCCGTGGATCAAAGGCAATGGACAACGCGGCTTCAAAGATGAAGATGTTCCCAAAGACGATCAGAAACGCAAACTTTACGAAGTCGGCAAGCAATTGTTATTTGAGAATGAATACCACGAAATCGGTATGGATCATTTTGCGCTCAAAACCGACAGCCTTTATCAAGCTTTCCAAAATGGGAAACTACACCGCAATTTTATGGGCTACAGCGCTTCTAAAACCCAAGTGATGATTGGTCTTGGCGTTTCTTCAATCAGCGACAGTTGGTATAGTTTCGCGCAGAATGTGAAGAGTCTTGAGGATTATTATCAGGTTCTCGAATGGAATAAACTTCCTATTGCGCGAGGGCATTTGCTTACCGCTGAAGATTTGACCATCAGAAAACACATTCTGAACCTGATGTGCCAATTTGAAACCTCGTGGGAAAAGGATGAAGATGCCTTTGCAGAAATCCCTGAAGTCATCGAACAACTAAGTGAAATGGAAGCGGATGGCCTATTGATTATTGAAAAGCAAGGAATCAAAGTCACCGAATCCGGGAAACCTTTTGTACGCAATATCTGTATGGCCTTTGACTTGCGTCTGAAACGAAAAACGCCCGAAACCCAATTGTTTTCGATGACCGTATAAATAAAAAATCACGCTGTTACTAGCGTGATTTTTCCCCAATTTAATGAACTTTAGTTTTGCAACAGCGCGTACATCTGGTCTTTTAAGAACAATAATTTGGTCTTAAGTTCTTTCATTGCAGTGTCTGTCGCAACTTCTATGTTCATATGAATTCTATGAATCTGATGTTCTAACTCATGATATTCATCAAATAGTTTTCTGAAATGCGGATCTGAAACTTTCAGTTCGTGAATCTTATCCTGGAGTTCCGGGAACTCGTGCAATAAATCGTGCTTTTCCATGATTGTTTTGTTTTTGGTTTATACTTAATATTGTCTTTAATGGCAATGCGGTTGCTGCTGCACGAACAAACTCATGTCTGACGGCGAAACGTACGGAATTCCTAAACCGAGGCCTCTAAGAATGAATAAAATCCCAATGATGACGCTCACATAAGGAATCACTTTCTGGATTCTATTTCGAAACGGAACGGTCAGGAAGGCATTCATATAAACGACGCTGCTCATCATCGGCACCGTGCCCAATCCGAAAAGCATCATATACAACACTCCTAAATCCGCGCGTTGCATGGCGATGGCTCCGAAAAGCGCGACATAGACCAAACCGCAAGGCAGGAATCCGTTGAGCAAACCTATTGTAAATAAAGAACGGTAACTTTTGTTTTTGAACTGTTTTCCCAACGCTGCTTTTACGTTAGAGATTATTTTGAAAACCGGCTTCGAAAAATTGTAACGTGCGAATAGCTTTTCAGGAATCAAAACGACGATGATGATTGCAATACCCACAAAAATTGATAATCGTTGTTGCATTCCGGCGAGAAAGAAGCCTTTTCCGAGCAATCCAAAAACGAATCCGATACTGGCGTAAGCGGTCAATCTACCTATGTGATAAGTGATAATTTGCGTTACTTTTCTAGCCTGATTGTGCGCATCAACAGGCAACATCATCGCAATCGGGCCGCACATGCCAATACAGTGCAGGCTGCTGATCAATCCGAAAATGAAAGCCGTGTAAAGCATATTACTGGATATAAATACTTTGTTTCTGCAAGTAATCCTTTCCTTCATAGCGCCATGCCAAAGAAATGTCCCAAAGACCGCCCACCAATCTTGATTTAGGTATGAGCAAAGTTGGACCAGATGTCGAAATAGGAACTTCAAAATCCAGTTTTTTGTTAGACGGTCTGTATAGGGACACTTTTCCATGTAACTTTGCGGGGATAAAGTTAGATGGATAAGCGATACTGATTCCTTCGGCAAGCTGCGTTACCGTTGGCTTTTGAGCCAAATCGTGCGCGTTCTGCACCTGCACCATTTCTTCTTGGAAATGCGCATCGTGTTTGTAATATTCTTCCACCACCAATTCGTTGTCGTATTTGGAATTGGATTGCACTTTATAGACGAAAGACAGTATGAATGTCATAAAAAGCGCAAACGCAATGACAATCGACGTACCCCAATTGATACTGAAACTTTTCTTGGTTTTGAGATCTGTTACCATGTTGTTTTAATTAAATGTTCTTGGACTCAGGAAGTTGGTCGTGGCGGTTTCAATTTTCTTTTGGCCGTTATACACTTCAATTTTGAGTTTTGTTTTATCGCTTTCGAGCAGATAATGATTGATTTCAATGAATAAAGTACCTTCTGCCGAACCTTGTTTTTTGATCTTGAATTCCTGTTCACCAACCACATTGATCTTGCCTTTGATGCCATTGAGTTTGAAATGGATATCATTGAAATCCTCATTGGTCTTATTGATGATCTTAAAGGTGAAGATGTTACTGATATTATCGCCTTTATGCTGGAACAATTGTCCTGGCAAGCGCAACACCGTAGCTTCAACTTCCGTTCTCAGAAACAACAGACCGGTTAAGATTCCCATGATGATCAGCAATACCGCGGTATAGCCTTTCATTCTCGCGGTGAACTTGAACTTCGATTTTTTCTCGATTTCATCTTCAGATGCAAAGCGAATCAGCCCTTGAGGCAAACCTACACTGTCCATGATTGTGTTGCATTCATCGATGCAGGCCGTGCAATTGATGCATTCAAGCTGCGTTCCGTTTCGGATATCGATTCCGGTCGGACAGACATGAACGCACTGATGACAATCGATGCAATCGCCTTTCCCTAAAGCGGCGCGGTCTTCTTTTTTATTGAACTTGGCGCGTCCGGCTTCTTTTTCGCCACGTACAAAATCATACGCGACGTTGATCGATTTGTTGTCGAGCAAAACGCCCTGCAAACGCCCGTAAGGACAAGCGATGATGCAAACCTGTTCGCGGAACCAGACAAAGACGAAATAGAAAACTCCGGTGAAAATCAAGAGTGCAATCAACGTGCTGAGATGCGTTGCCGGGCCGTCTTCCACCATTTGAATCAATTCATCGCTACTGATTAAATACGCCAGAAATACATTGGCTATCGCAAAAGAAATGATCGCGAAAATCGTCCATTTTAGGGCTTTCTTTCTGATTTTTTCAGAGTTCCATTCCTGTTTGCTCAATCGGATTTGGGCACCGCGATCGCCTTCGATCCAGTATTCAATCCTGCGGAAAACCATTTCGAGAAAAATCGTCTGGGGGCAAATCCATCCGCAGAAAATCCGTCCGAAGATGACCGTAAACAAAATCACGAAGACAACGCCCACAATCATAAACAACACGAACAGATAGAAATCCTGTGGCCAAAAAGGGAACCCGAAAAGATTGAAACGACGTTCCAGCACGTTGAACATCATAAACTGGTTCCCGTTGATTTTCACGAACGGATTCGCCACCAAAACGATCAATAAGAAATAACTAACCCATTTGCGGTAGTCGTACCATTTCCCTGATGGTTTTTTTGGAAAGATAAATTTCCGTTTTCCCTGCTCATCAATCGTGGCAATGGAATCCCTAAACGTTTCATCAGGCAATGTTGACATGGCTTATTTTTTTACTTGTGTACTATCAACTGGTGTTGTTGCAGCTACTGCCGCTGCGGGTTTGGTGTCATCAACCCAAATCTCACCATCGGGTGCTTTCGGGTCTTTAGGATTACTGCCTTGCAATGACAATACATAACTCGCAACATGCTGAATGTCTTTGGGTTTTAGCGTCGCTTTCCAGGAAATCATTCCTTTTCCGTCACGGCCACCATTGGTAATCGTATGGAAAACGTTTTTGATGCCGCCCCCTAAAATCCAATTTTCATCGGTTAGGTTTGGCCCAATTTGTCCGCCTCCATCGGCTCTGTGGCAAGCCACGCAATTGGCCGTGAATATTGATTTTCCAATAGCCAAATCAGCCGGATCGGTCAATAAGGTTACAGTTTTTTCGTCCATCAAATCGGGAGCATTTTTCATGTATTCAGCGACATCGATTTTAGCCTGAGCCATTTCTCTCTTAAGCTCCATTTCCTGATTGTCGGCGCCCATGATTTCGAAACGTACCAAGTAAACCGCAGCAAAAATAATCGTAGTGTAGAAAAGGTAAACCCACCATGGCGGCAAGGTATTGTCCAACTCTTTGATGCCGTCGTAATCGTGGTCGAGCATGACGCTGCCTTCGCTTTCCATCGGTTCGGATCTGGTGAGCAGTTTCATCATGGTTTTGAACCAAGCCGTATCTTTAATACTCATATTGGTGCTTTCTGCCAACATTTTTTTCTGCTCATCTGAAAGCAGATGGTAAGTGACATTGTCTACCGCGCTGATCGTAATTTCAATCGCTATCAAAAGGAAAAGAAACACGAAAAGGAAAACGGAAACCATTGGGAATTTGACAAATGCCGGACGATCTCCCGAGTCGATGAAATACTCCATTGCCAACATGACACTGAAGAAAATTACAGGAACCCTTACGTAAACTGGAATTAATTTTTTCATTACTTCTATTTTAAAATTGCGTAATTATTTATCGTTTAATGGAATCTGGCTCATCTCGTTGATTTTTTCCTTGTTGTATGAGAAAACCCACGCAGCAAGTCCTACAAAAAAGAGGAAGAAAATCAAGAGTGACATGACGGGATAAATGGCCACCCCGTCGATGGTTTCCATATTGTGTTTGATTTGTTCGAACATGAGGCTATTTTTTAAGGTTGTCTTTTACTTTGATATCGGTTCCCAATCTTTGGATGTAGGCAATCAAGGCTACAATCTCTCTTTCATGCATCGGCACGAATTTCTCGCCTTTGGCTTCTGCTTTTTTCTTGCTGTCTTCGTAGCTTTTTACGAAATCAGGATCAGAATGTAAGTTGTTTTCAATCAGCATCGATTGTTCTTTGATCGCATCTTTAGCGTAAGCGATTTGCGCGTCAGTGTAAGGAACACCGAGGGTTTTCATCGCTTTCATTTTGTCTTCAATATTCGCAATGTCTAGTGCTTTGTTATCGAATAGCCATTTGTATGAAGGCATGATCGAACCTGAAGAAATACTTTGCGGATCCCAGAAGTGGTTGAAATGCCAGTTGTCATTGTATTTACCGCCTTCTCTAAGCAAATCCGGACCGGTACGTTTGGAACCCCATAAGAATGGATGGTCATAGACAAATTCTCCTGCTTTAGACTGTGGACCATAACGCTCGACTTCACTTCGGAAAGGACGCACGTTTTGAGAGTGGCAGCCGACACAACCTTCACGGATGTATAAGTCACGGCCTTCCAATTCTAAAGGTGTGTAAGGTTTGACGCTTGCAATGGTCGGAATGTTAGATTTCACCATAATCGTCGGTACAATCTGAATGATACCTCCGATAAGAATCGCAACTACCGCAAAAATGGTCAATTGGATTGGTCTTCTTTCCAACCATGAGTGCCATTTTTCACCTTTCATTCTGCCATTGCTGATCGCTTGTAAAGCAGGAGCTTGTGCGGCTTCGTCTTCAACACTGGAGTTGGCTCTGACGGTTTGGATAATGTTGTAAACTAATACCAACATTCCTATTAAATATAAAGTTCCTCCTACAGCACGAATGGTATACATCGGGATGATTTCTTTGACCGTTTCAAGGAAATTTCCATAAGTCAATGTGCCATCAGGGTTGAATTGTTTCCACATCGAAGCTTGCGTAAATCCAGCTACATACATTGGAAGTGTATATAATATAATTCCTAAAGTTCCAATCCAGAAATGGAAATTCGCCAATTTCAAAGAATACAAAGGTCCTTTGGTAAGTTTTGGAATCAGGTAATAAATCATACCGAAGGCCATGAAACCATTCCAGGCTAAAGCGCCAACGTGAACGTGGGCAATAATCCAGTCAGTAAAGTGCGCAATCGCGTTGACGTTTTTCAACGATAACATCGGACCTTCAAAAGTCGCCATACCATAACCGGTAACGGCTACTACGAAGAATTTCAGAATCGGTTCTACTCGAACTTTATCCCAGGCACCGCGTAGTGTCAGCAATCCGTTGATCATACCACCCCAAGACGGAGCAATCAACATGACTGAGAACACAACGCCTAAGTTTTGCGCCCAGTTAGGCAAAGCGGAATATAATAAGTGGTGTGGTCCGGCCCAGATGTAGATGAAGATCAAAGACCAAAAGTGAACAATCGACAATCTATAAGAATACACCGGACGGTTCGCCGCTTTCGGAATGAAATAATACATCAATCCTAAGAAAGGCGTAGTCAGGAAGAACGCAACGGCGTTGTGTCCGTACCACCATTGTACCAAAGCATCCTGAACACCGGCATATACAGAATAACTTTTTAAAGCGGAAACCGGCAATTCCAAACTGTTGAAGATGTGCAACACCGCAACAGTGACAAACGTGGCGATGTAAAACCAAATCGCTACATATAAGTGACGCTCTCTTCTTTTTAAAATCGTACCGATCATATTGATACCAAAAACCACCCAAATCAGTGCAATCGCAATATCTATAGGCCATTCCAATTCGGCATATTCTTTAGACGTTGTGATTCCGAGCGGCAGTGTGATGGCTGCAGAAACGATGATGAGTTGCCAGCCCCAAAAGTGCAGGTTGCTTAAGAAATCACTGAACATCCTGGCTTTGAGCAGCCGTTGCAATGAATAGTAAATGCCCGCAAACATCGAGTTGCCGACAAAAGCGAAAATAATAGCGTTGGTATGTAAAGGTCGTAATCTTCCGAAACTCAGCCATGGAATCCCATCGGTGATGTTAGGAAAGAGAAACATGATGGCTAGAATCAGCCCAACTAACATTCCCACTACACCAAAAAGGATGGTTGCATAAAGGAACTTCTTTACAATTTTGTTGTCGTAATAAAATTGTTGCATTTCCATAATTAAATTTGTTTTTCTACTGTTTGTATTGATTTTGGTTTTTCTGGAGTAAGCTCATCGTCGAAAAGCATTCTGACCGATGGCGTGTAATCATCATCGTATTGCCCGGTTTTGACGGCCCTGATAAACGCGATAAAGAAAATAATCGCAACGATGATACTGATGGAGATTAATAAATAAATAACGCTCATACCTTAAGTTTATATTAACAAATTTACTTTGACCACTTCTTAAAAAATATGACATTTATCATACTATAGATATATATTCCGAAACTGCTTAACCCCTGTAAAACCTAACCTTTCCGCGCGTAATAATTGCTCATCAATGTCACGAAACTCACAATCGTGATCGTACTCAGCGGCATGATGATCGCAGCCACAAGCGGAAGTAAATTCCCGGTAATCGCAAACGACAATCCGACGACATTATATAATAAGGAAAGCGCAAAACTCATATAGATCGTCCGCATCGCATTTTTCGAAAACCTCAAAAAGAAATCGAGACGTTTGAATTCTGTGGCGTCCAGAATCGCATCACAGGCCGGAGAAAACACATTGACATTCTCAGAAATTGAAATCCCGACATTGCTTTGCGCCAAAGCTCCCGCGTCGTTTAAGCCGTCACCGACCATCATCACGTTGTGCCCTTGCGCCTGTAAAGCTTTTATGAATTCGAGTTTCTGTTCGGGTTTTTGGTTGAACACCAATTCGGTTCCTGTTGGCACGATATGTTCCAACACTTCGCGTTCGCCTTCATTGTCGCCTGACAAAACTTTAATCTGGTATTGCTTGCTGAGCTTTTGAAACAAGGCTTCAAGTCCGTCGCGGTATTGGTTGTTGAAAATGAATTTTCCGTAGTAGACTTCATCGATCTGAATATGTACGGCAGTCTGTTGCGCGGTTTCTTCTTCGTGGCTTTCGAAAAATGCGCCCGATCCGATTTTGATCTTGACATGCTCGCAAATCGCATCAATGCCTTTTCCGGTAATTTCCTGAAAGTAATTGACCGTAGCCGCTTTTCCAACGGGCAGAAAATCATACAACATGCGACTCAACGGATGGTTTGAAGTTCTGATGATGCTTTTGATGAGTAACAATTGTTGGTCTGAAAGTGCTTTTCCTTCATAAGAAATCGTCGCGGCTTTATTGGTTGTAATCGTTCCGGTCTTATCGAAAACCAGCGTATCGACTTTAGAGAGTTGTTCGATAACCATTGCGTTTTTGAGGTAGAACTTCCTTTTGCCTAAAATCCGAAGTACATTCCCGAAAGTGAATGGCGCCGTTAAGGCCAAAGCACACGGACAAGCTACAATCAGCACGGCGGTAAATACATTGAACGCCGTATCGGTATCGATGAAAATCCAGTAGCCAAATCCGGCGAACGCAATCAATAATAATATAGGTGTAAAATACTGACTGATTTTATCGGTGATGGTCTTGTGCTTCTGATCGACTTTTTTCTGGAACACATCGTTGCTCCACAATTGCGTAAGGTAGCTTTGCGAAACGGTGTGCAACACTTCCATTTCGATGACTTTGCCCATTTGTTTGCCGCCCGCGAAGACTTTATCTCCGGAATGTTTGGTGATCGGAATGGCTTCACCAGTCACGAAACTGTAATCGAGTTCGGCTTGGTCGGAAATCAAAATCCCATCGACGGGAATCAGTTCCTGGTTTCTGATTAATAGCCTGTCGCCTTTTTCGATGTCGTAAACCGGAATACTTTCTTCCACATTGCCTGTGATTTTGGTAATCGCAATCGGGAAATACGATTTGAAGTCGCGTTCGAAACTCAAAAAACTATAAGTTTTGATCTGGAACATTTTCCCCAACAGCATGAAGAAAATCAAACCGCACAAACTGTCGAAAAAGCCCGAACCGTAATCAAACACAATATCAACGGTGCTTCTAACAAACATCACGATGATGCCTAACGCAATCGGAATCTCGATGTTGAGCATTTTAGCGCGGATGCTTTTATAAGCCGCCACGTAATATCCGCTCGCAGAATAGAAGAAACTCGGTAGCGACAAAGCGAAAATCAACCAGCGGAAAAAACCCCGGTATTGATCGAGCCAATATTCCTTCACTTCAAAATATTCGGGGAAAGAAAGCAGCATGATGTTGCCGAAACAGAAAAATGCCACACCCAGTTTATAAGTCAGACTGTGGTCGATTTTGGTTTTTCCGGTTTCATAATTGTCGAGGCTGATATAAGGTTCGTAACCAATCGAACTCAACAACAAGACGATTTCCTTAAGCGAAACCTGCTCAGCGTTATAAGTAATCCTGACCTTCTTCTCCGGAAAATTGACCTGTGAAGTGCTTATTCCTTTTTGAAGGCGTTGTAGATTTTCCAGAATCCAAATACACGAACTGCAATGAATATAAGGAATGTGCAGCGATACAATAGCGGTTGTATCTTCCCGAAACTCCAGTAGTTTGCTAACGATACTTTCATTGTCTAAGAAATCATATTTTCCCTGAATATCTAATGGTGTTGTTCCCGGGGATTTTTCGAAGTCGTAATAACAGGTCATGTCGTTGAGACTGAAAATTTCGTACACGGTTTTGCAGCCGTTGCAACAAAATTGCTTGTCGTCAAAAGCGATGACTTCTGTTTCTGCGATGTCTAATCCACAATGGAAACATTGGGTTGTGTCCATATTTTTTGCTCATTTTACCTGATGCAAAGTACCTGAACAGTTGTTAATTAAAATATGACAATTGTCATACATAATCATTAAATTTGCCGCAACAAATCCCCATTGTTATGAGTAAATGTGAACATTGTATCGTTAGGGAATTCAGTTCCCTCAAAGCTTTAAATAAAGAAGAACTGCTGAAAATGGCGGAATGCAAGACCTCGCGCCTCGTCAAGAAAGGGGAAACCATCTTCGAGGAAGGTGAAAACGTAAACGGGATTTACTGCGTCAAAGATGGCATCTGCAAACTCACCAAACTGAGCCCGAATGGCAAAGACCACATCGTCAAACTTGTCAAAAAAGGGGAATTGTTGGGCCAACGTTCGATGATCAGCGACGAACCTGTAAACCTTTCCGCTATTGCTATGGAAGACATGCAAGTCTGTTTCATCCCGAAAGCGGAAATGATGGGTTTCTTCAGCGAGAACAATAAATTTTCATTGAATGTGATGCAGACTATTTGTGGCGATCTCAAAGAAGCGGACGACCACATGGTTTCACTGGCGCAGAAAAATGTAAAAGAAAGGCTTGCTGAAACCTTGCTTTATTTAGAAGATACTTTTGGTACGAATAAAGACGGTTCGCTGCACATCCAGTTGTCACGTGAAGAATTGTCGGGCATTATCGGTACGGCGACCGAAAGTTGCATCCGTTTGTTGTCAGACTTCAAAAAACTTGGGCTGATTACGCTTGAAAGTAAAAAAATCACTATTGTTGACAGAAACAAATTAAAGCGTCTTTCCGAGCAATCTTTATAACTTTTTGGCTTCGTTCCAGAAGACATCCATTTCGGCTAGTGTCATATCCATTAAGGGTTTACCCAATTCGCCGGCTTTATTTTCGAGGTATTGAAAACGTTTGATAAATTTCTTATTCGTGCGCTCTAAAGCATCTTCAGGATTGACGTTTAAGAATCGAGCATAATTGATCATCGAAAACAGCACATCGCCAAACTCGGCTTCTATTTTTTCCTGATTTCCGACCACAACTTCATCCTGCAATTCCTGCAATTCTTCCTGAACTTTGTCCCAAACCTGGTGCGGTTCTTCCCAATCAAAACCGACGCCTTTGACTTTATCCTGAATCCTGCTGGCTTTTACTAGAGCGGGCAAACCTGCGGGAACGCCTTCCAACACAGATTTTTTTCCTTCTTTGAGTTTGAGTTTCTCCCAGTTTTGCTTGACTTCTTCTTCATCCTTGACTTCAACGTCGCCATAAATATGCGGATGGCGGTGGATCAGTTTTTCGCAAATCTCATTACAGACATCGGCAATATCGAATGTATCGCTTTCACTTCCAATTTTTGCGTAAAACACGATATGCAGCAACAAATCGCCGAGTTCTTTCTTGACTTCATTGAGGTCGTTGTTCAATATTGCGTCGCCGAGTTCGTATGTTTCTTCAATCGTAAGATGGCGCAATGATCCGAGGGTTTGCTTTTTGTCCCACGGGCATTTTTCGCGCAAATCATCCATAATGTTCAATAAGCGTTCGAAAGATTGGAGTTGGAGTTGTCTTGAATTCATAGGAAAGATTTATTTCATCCGTTTGGCTAAAGCCACAAGGGTGTAAAAATAACAAATCCTGCCCAGAAAATGTCGGGACAGGATTAATTTATAGGAATTGTAACAATTAGTCTTTTTTAGTTTTTGGCTTTTTAGGCGCCGCTTTAGTTTCTTCCTTTGCTTTTGGTTCTGATTTGCTTTTTTTAGCTTCGGCCACTTTCTCTTTCACGATTTCCTCAACACGTGCTTCTTCGGCTTTGTTCGGCTCTTCTTTAGAAACCAAGCCTTTTGATTGCAGGATGTTATACCAATTGAATACTTTTTTGATATCAGAAGGATAAACGCGGTCTTCGTCGTAATCCGGAAGAATTTCTTTAAAATAAGCCACTAGTTTCGCGTTGTCTTCTTTGTGGGAAATCGCCGGGCCGTTGTCTTCTTTAACTGCAATAGCGCGCATCACTTCTGCAAGTGGTTTTTCAGCATCATGCGTGTAGATTGAAATTTCAGTCAACAAACTCACGTTGCTTCTTAATCCGACCGTTATTTTCTTTCCGTCGACTAACGATTCGGCTACGAAACCTGTACGCGTCTGCATCTTCAAAGCATAAATTCCTGGCATTCCGGAAATGGCTAATATTTTTTCTAAATTCATTTTTTAAAAGTTGATTTATTGAATTGGGTTATTTCGGTTTTGGTTAATTTATCTTCCTTTTTTGGCGATGTATTTCATCTTATAATCCGGCTGTGTCTTGCCTTCCATAATGTTCTGCAGTTTCTTTTTGATGAGCTGCTTTTTGAGGCTTGAAATCCTGTCGGTAAACAAAATGCCTTCGGTATGATCGTATTCATGCTGGATGACGCGTGCGATCAAACCGTCGAATACTTCTGTTTTTTTATTGAAATCCTCATCGCAGTATTCCATCGTGATTTTTTCGTGTCGGTAAACATCCTCGCGTACTTCGGGAATGCTTAAGCAACCTTCATTAAAACCCCACTCCTCGCCTTCTTCCTTAAGCATCTTGGCGTTGATGAACGTGCGTTTGAAATTTTTCAATTGCGTTTGTTCGTCTTTCGACAAATCCTCATCTTCACTAAATGGAGCCGTATCAATCACAAACAAACGAATAGGCAAAGCCACTTGCGGTGCTGCAAGTCCTACACCATAAGCGTTATACATCGTTTCGTACATGTTGGTGATCGTCTGTTTGAGATCAGGATATTGAGGCGTTATTTCCTCACACATTTTTCTCAAGACCGGATCTCCATATCCTATAATAGGTAAAATCATTTTAATGGTTTTAAAATTATACTTCTGCAAGCCTAACGGTTTTCGCTTTGGTAGTCGGCAAAAATAGTGAAAAAATGCACATACGATAATGCGAGGGAAATAATTAGTATATTTTTATAATTCGCGGTTACTGCAAATTCAGATCATTTTTCTGGTGAGGTAATCGCGCAGCATAATCGTGGCGGAAATTTCATCAATCAAGGCTTTGTTCTGGCGCTGTTTTTTGGAAAGCCCGCTGTCGATCATAGACTGAAAAGCCATTTTGGAAGTGAAGCGTTCGTCTACCCGAACCAAAGAAATCTCTGGGAATTGTTTTTGCAATTCAGTCACAAAGGCATCAATCATAGCCGCACTTTCTGAAGGTTGCCCATTCATTTGCTTGGGATCGCCCACTAGTATTTTGATTACATTTTCAGTGGCAAAATACGATTTCAAGAAAGTAAAAATATCGGCTGAAGGAATCGTCGTAAGTCCCGATGCAATAATTTGCAATTCGTCTGTGACTGCAATACCGGTGCGCTTTTGTCCGTAATCTATAGCAAGAATTCTGGGCATTTTTTGATCAATTCAATTTAAAAGGAAGGGCAATTTTTCTTAATTCACTGCAAAGATAACATATAAACCCTAAGGGCATTTTAAAAAAGTTATCAACACCGATTTAGCGCGTTGTTAAAAAAAAACAGCTGAAAATCCGACAAAATGCATGATAATTCAGATAAAATGCTTTAATTGCGCTACCAAATCGAAATCGATGACTTTCAGAAGCCAGTTTTTTTTCATGATCACCCTGCTTACATTTTGTGCCAATGCACAACATAAAGTCTTCTCCTACAACCAAATCCAATCTAGGAATGATATTCAGGAGTGGGGGAAATGCGAAACGATTTCAACTCAAAAAGCCGAATTCACGGCTAATGAAATCAATTTAAAAATCGATAAGAACTATCACCTTACCATCGTTTCCAAAACAGATTTGCCTGATAACGGCACCATTTATCTGTGTAAGGATGAAAAATCCAATCCTATCACTGTCATGCTTTTCGACAACATCAAAATGTATTTGTATGCTAAAACCAAACGCTTTTTGATCAATTTCCAGCATGTTTCCAATTTGGGTCAATTAGCCGATACGGATTAATTAGAAAATCTCCTTTTATTTATTTTCAGCTAATTCCTATTTTAAAAAATGCCACTATATTTGTGAAAATTCTTAAAATATGAATCAACTCCGCAACCTTATAGAATCTGCATGGGAAGACCGTAGCCTGTTGCAACAATCAGAAACCACAAACGCCATCAGAGAAGTCATCAACTTACTCGATGCCGGAACTTTACGCGTGGCCGAACCAGTTGCTGATGGCTGGCAAGTGAACGAATGGATCAAGAAAGCCGTCGTTTTATATTTCCCGATCCAGAAAATGGAAACTATTGAGGTCGGTATTTTCGAATATCACGATAAAATCCCGTTGAAAACAGGCTATGCCGAAAAAGGAATCCGCGTCGTACCGCATGCAGTGGCCAGACACGGTGCATACATTTCAAAAGGCGTGATTTTGATGCCAAGTTACGTCAATATTGGTGCTTATGTAGATGAAGGCACTATGGTCGATACCTGGGCAACGGTCGGAAGTTGCGCTCAGATTGGAAAAAACGTTCATTTGAGTGGCGGTGTCGGTATTGGCGGCGTTTTAGAACCGCTTCAGGCTGCACCGGTTATTATAGAAGATGGCGCATTTATAGGTTCACGCTGCATTGTTGTGGAAGGTGTTCGTGTTGAAACCGAAGCCGTTTTGGGTGCAAATGTATGTTTGACTGCCTCAACCAAAATCATTGATGTGACCGGCCCGACTCCGATTGAAAGAAAAGGCGTTGTTCCTGCGCGCTCGGTGGTCATACCCGGAAGCTATACCAAACAATTTGCAGCGGGAGAATATCAGGTTCCGTGTGCTTTGATTATCGGTAAAAGAAAACCATCCACGGACCTCAAAACTTCGTTGAACGATGCGTTGCGCGAATATGATGTCGCAGTCTAAACCATAACTTGCCGATTCGACATGAATAACTACCAGAGCGTATTGAAAATCCTCATCAGAAGAATTGTTATTGTTTTTCTGGTCTATCAGTTGTGCAGGATTTTATTCATCGTTTTCAACAGAAGTTACTTCCCGGATATGAGCCCGAAAGTTTTTTGGGGCGGTGCCGTCTATGATTTATCCGCGATAGGTTACATCAATTTAGTGTTTATCTTATTGCATTTGGTTCCGGGCAATTTCAAATACCGAACAGGATATCAAAAAGGCCTCAAGCTGGCTTTCTTTATCGTCAATATCATTTTCATTGCAACCAATTTTGTGGATTTTGAATACTTCAAATTCACCGGAAGAAGAAGTTCTTTTGGACTAATTACCGCCAAAGGAATGCATAATGAAATCGGAGGATTAATTCCTTTATTTTTAATGAATTACTGGTATTTACCTGTTGGATTCATACTGGTTTCAATGGCGATTTGGAAATTGTTTTCAACGCCGAAAATCAGCCTTCCTTTAGAAAAGATTTCTGCCAAACAAATCGGCCTGCAATCGATGTTTTTGTTGGGTACTTTGGCTTTTGGATTTTTAGCAGCGCGTGGTGGCATCGATGAGAAACCCATTAGAATCGTGGATGCCGTGAACTACACCTCCATAGGAAACACGGCTGTGGTGCTCAATACACCTTATAGTATCTTGAAAACTTTGGGCAGCAAGGAAACGTTAATCGATCCTAATTTTTATTCCAAAAAAGAACTCGATCAGATTTTCAATCCCGTGATTACGACCAACCCGAAAGGCGCACCAACCAAAAAAAATCTGGTGATTGTAATCCTTGAAAGCTTTGGCGATGAGAACATCCATTGCGGTTATACGCCTTTTCTGGATTCGCTGATCACCAAGTCCTATTATTTCAAGAATGGTTTTGCGAATGGCAAAGTATCGATTGATGCGGTTCCTTCGACGATGTCGAGCATTCCGAGCCTTATGAATACACCCATAATTTCTTCGGGTTATTCGTTGAATGATGTGTACGGCCTGCCTAAGATTCTAAAAAACCAAGGATACTCGACCTCCTTTTTTCACGGCGCATTTAATGGCAGCCAAAACTTCGACCAGTATTGTAAAGTGGCTGGTTTCCAAAATTATTATGGTAAAAACGAATACCCTAAAGAAGGCGCGTTCGATGGCAATTGGGGCATTTTTGATGAAGAGTTCCTGCAATTTTTCTGCGATAAGGTCAATACGTTGCCATCGCCATTTTTTGCTTCAATTTTCACCATATCGTCTCATATTCCGTACACTATTCCTCAAAAATACATCGGGAAATTTCCAAAGGGAACCACAGAAATCCACGAAAGCATCGGCTATACCGATTATGCTTTGCGCCAGTTTTTCAAAAAAGCCAAAACCCAGGCTTGGTATAAAAACACTTTGTTCGTGTTTACTGCCGATCATACTTCTTCTTCCGGAACCGGGAAATACACGACCAATGTAGGGAAATTTAGGATTCCGATTTTCTTTTTCGACCCTTCAAAACCTGAATTTCATGGTGTTTTGGAGAAGAATTTCCAACAGATTGACATCTTGCCGAGCGTTCTCGATTACCTGAACATCCAGGATACGATCGTGACTTACGGAAAATCTTACCTTTCGGATAAGGATTTCGTGGTTTCTTACGTTGATAATGTTTACAATTACATCCATCAGGATTATTATCTGGCTTTTGATGGTGTCAAATCGATTGGATTGTTTAATTTTAAAAAAGATCCGTTATTCAAAGACAACCTTTTAGACAAAGCCCCGAAAATCAGAACGCCTATGGAACAATTCATCAAAGCCTACATCCAGTCTTTCAACGAAAGAATGAACAACAACCAACTTATAGTAAAGTCTAAATAGTCTTCATGAAAATTCTTGTAATCCAACAAAAGATGATCGGTGATGTTTTGGTGAGCAGTATTATCTGCAACAACCTCAAAAAAGCCTATCCTGACGCAAGAATTGATTATCTCGTTTATGAATCAACCACACCAGTCCTGGAAGGCAATCCGAATATAGACAACATCATTCTGTTTAAGAAAATCCACCGCAAAAGCAATATCGCTTTTATGAAACTGGCCTGGCAGATCCGACACGAAAAATACGATTTGGTCATTGATGCCTATTCAAAACTTGAAAGCTGGATTTTCGTACTGCTGAGTGGTGCCAAACGCCGCATTTCTTATAAAAAACCCGGAAGGAGTTTTCTTTATACCGACAATCTTCCGTTTACGTCTTTCCCAAAAACCAATCTTGGACTGGCGATAGAAAGAAGGCTTTCGTTGTTAAAACCGCTTCACCTGCCGATTGAGATTGATCCGTATCCGAAACTTTATGTGACCGAAGCTGAAAATAAACAAGCATTGGCTATGTTCGATGAATACGGATTACAGCCCAACCGGAAAACAGTCATGATCAGCCTGATTGGTAGTGAGCCGTCGAAAACCTATCCGCTTGAATATATGGCGAAAGTGGTTGACCAAATCGGCCATCAGCAGGAGGTCAATATCCTTTTCAATTATTTCCCAAAACAAATAGCATTGGCTGAAGAAGTTTACGCGCTTTGTTCGGCATCGACCCGAAAAAAAATATATTTCGATTTATTAGGCAACGACCTGCGTTCGTTTATTGCGATCATGAACCAATGCGATATGATCGTCGGGAATGACGGTGGTGCGATCAATATTGCGAAATCGTTGCAAAAACCAGCATTCATTATATTTTCCCCGTGGATCGAAAAGAAAGTTTGGGCCACTTTTGAAGACGGAATCCACCAGACATCGGTGCATCTCAAGGAATTTAAACCAGAGCTATTTGTTTCTTATTCAGAGAAAGAACTCAAAGAAAATACCCCGGAATTATACCAGCATTTCAAGCCGGAATTGTTCACAGCCTTATTAAAAGGGTTTCTTGACACTAATCTAGCGATGGATTACGCTGAATCGGCTTTAACTATTTCGCCGGTGCGATTGCCTTTGAGTGCGTTGATCATCACCTATAACGAAGAAAAACATATTAAGGAAGTGCTTCAGGATATTGATTTTGCTGATGAGATTATTGTTATCGATTCCTATAGTAACGACAAAACCGTAGCCTTAGTCAATGATTTTAATAAAGCAACCTTGATTCAGAATAAATTTGTTGACTACAGTTCACAACGGAACTTCGCCATTGCTTGTGCCAAAAACCCATGGATCCTTTTCATAGATGCAGACGAACGATTTACCGATGAACTCAAGGAAGAAGTCATCGAAACCATTCAAAAACCTGATGCCGCGAGTGCTTATCTGTTCTATAGGATTTTTATGTTTGAGGATAAAAAACTGCATTTCAGTGGCTGGCAGACCGATAAGATTTTCAGATTATTCCAGAAAAACAAGGCCAAATATGTAACCGAACGTCTGGTGCACGAAAAACTAACGGTGAACGGAAAAATCGCCAAACTCAAACACAAACTGATTCACTTTTCCTATACGGATTATGAATCTTATAAAAGCAAAATGGTCAGTTACGGAAAACTCAAAGCCAAAGAGGAATTTACTAAAGGCATCCGACCGAATTTTTATCATTTTTATTTGCATCCGGCCTACAAATTCCTATACCAGTTTATTGTTCGGTTAGGATTTCTTGACGGCAAAAAAGGCGTGATTGTCTGTTATCTAAACGCGTTAAGTGTGAATGTCCGCTATCAGGAACTCAAAAAACTGCAATCGGGGAAATAGTTATTTGCGCAGCAGCAAGCGTTTTTTCAATCGGATTTTGTTGTGGTATTTCTTCTGGAAATCATCGGTATAAAACCACATTCTTTCCATAATTTCAGACTCTGTTTTACCTTGATAAAGCTTAGCGTATTCATGGCTCATCACAGCCACCATCTCTTTTTTGGGTGTCAGGTGTGATAAATTCTTCATCCGCGCCTCAAAGCTTAAGTGGTCATGGAAATTCATGCGGTTCAAATCGACGAGATAAAATTCGTATTGGCCGTTTTCTCCTTTTTTAATCAGCGTATTTCCTGGTGAATGGTCTAAAAACTCAATGCCTTTCTCATGCAAACGGAACGAGAACTGCACAAATTGACGCAGGATATTTTCCGCATCGGGATACTCCGGAATTTCAACCAATTCGCGGAAAGTCAAATCTACAGTGAGTTGTTCGCTGATGTAGTAACTGTTCCCAAAACCCAAAAAGATGAGTTTCTCAAAATAGGCAATCGGTTGCGGTGTGCCGATTCCGTTTTCCAAAAGTCGGTTGGCGAATTCGTAAGAACGTCTTGCCTTGGACTTCCTAAAAAAACGATAAGCGATGCGGTTGACAAGGTTCGGGACTTTGAAAGATTTGATATTGAGGGTCATGCCTTCGAGTTCGAAGAGCTTAATCTTGTTGCGCTGGCCATCTACGAATAGCGTTCCCGAAGTATTGAAGTGCTCAATATATTCGATCAGCGTTGGTTTAAAGCGTTGGAATCGGGAATGAATCTCTGAATGCATCAATACGTTTATATGGTAACAAAAGTAGGTATTGCATTATATTTTTCCAATTTAATCGCTACTTTTACTGCAGGTTGATTAAGATTTAATGCAAAATTAATTATAAAAAACAGTACAGCTCTGAAAATTAGAGCATTAAAATTATATTGACCGCCCAAAATTTGAACAGAATACTATGCAGCAATCTCCGAAGTCAATGACCAGACAACTTTATCTGGTCTTCCTTTTTAATCTTGTCGTCATCCTTTTTATTGCCTTACAATACATCAGTTTTCTTGAGAATATCGACGGTTTTTTTCTGAAACTTTACCTTGCTTTTACTACGATAAGCCATTTTTTTATCATCGGAGCTTTGCCATTACTGTTGAGTTTGCTGATTTATTATCTGACCAAATCCAACGGAATCACCAAAGGTGTCAATATTGTTTTATCGGCCTTCATACTTGTAATCGTCAAGCTTGACGCCGTCATTTTTGAACAATTCCGTTACCACATCTCACCTATCGTTCTGAAGTTAGTATTTGGCAAACGCGCTTCGGATATTTTCCAATTCTCAACAACCAATATTGTGATGGCCGTGCTTTTCATCTTAGCGTTGGTTGGATTGCAATTCGTTTTCTTTTACCTGTCGAAAAAAATTCTGGGCAAAAAGTCGGACTTGAAAGTGAAGCTCACATTAACCGTCTTTTTTATTTTTACGCTCACAAGCCATCTCGTATATGCTTGGTCCGATGCCAATTATTTCAGGCCCGTGACGCAGATCAAAAATGTTTTCCCGGTGTTCTATCCGTTGACCGCTGATGGATTGATGATGAAACTCGGTCTGGTCGATTTGGAGAAAGCCCGACAGAATGAAAAATTACAGGCACAATCGACCACGAATACGGTACAATATCCTTTGAAACCTATCGTTTCCGAGAATCCTTCGCCCAAAAAGAACATTCTATATATTGTCATTGATACTTGGCGCAATGGTTTTATGAATGACCAGATCACGCCTAATATTGCGGCTTTTTCAAAAAAGTGTCAGGTGTATACAAATCATCTGAGCGGCTCGAACATGACTACGGGCGGCATTTTCTCTTTGGTTTATGGTATTCCAGCGACTTATTTCGATACCTTCACCGGTCAGCAGATTGCTCCAGTTTTGACTCAGGAATTGATAAAGCAACAATATCAAATGCAGATTTTAAGCAGTTCGAATGTCGAGAATCCGCCGTTCAACAGGAACGTATTTGCAGGAATTCCCAACCTGAGATTGTCCTCCAAAGCGGAAAAACCTTCCGATCGTGACATCGAAATCAATGATCTTTGGCTCAACGGTTTCGAAAAACTGCATCAAAAACTTTTCTTCGGATTCCTATTTTACGATTCGGCGCATGGCTTTGATTACCCTGACGATTACAAACTCGCTTTCAATCCGTCGTTAAAGGAAATGAATTACTTATTGTTGACGGGCGATTACGAGCCGACCTTGCTGATCAACCGCTATATGAATTCGCTGCATTTTATTGACGGCCTCATTGGAAAAGTATTGCTCCAACTTCAGGAAAAAGGCGCGCTCGACAATACGATTGTAGTGATCACAGCCGATCATGGTCAGGAATTCAACGACAATAAAAAAGGTTATTGGCAACACGGCGGGAATTTTACCGACATCCAGATTCATGTACCTATGATGATTTTCGATGCGTCAAAAGCGCCTAAAACCTATACGCAGCAAACTTTGCATTATGACATCGCGCCGACCATTATGCAACATTATCTGGGCGTTAAAAATGATGTGGCTGATTACAGTTTCGGTCATGATCTTTACGATCCGGTGACGCGCACAAGCTTCATCTGCGGCTACAACCAACGTTATGCTATCATTGAAAAGAATCAGATTACGAATATCTATCCGTCAGGGCTTTTCGATGTGACCGACCAGCAACTCAATCCTTTGGACGATGCGCACATCAATTACGATTTGGTCGCTAAAGAAATGAAAGCGATGAACCGGTTTTACAAACTTAAAAAATAAGGCTTCCGGTTATTTAAACAGATATTTGAACCATTGCCCGAAATTCCGAAGCATCAATTGAAGTTTGGTAATCTTGAGATTCTTTGAAGTCGATACGTAATTTTTGATCTCCTCAATCTTTTTGGTCGGGAAATAACTCAGTGTTTTCCAGCGTTTGGGTTCGATGTAATAGAAATCAGTCATCGTTTGGTAATTGGTCTCATCGACCGAAATCCATTTGTTGAGGAAGTCTTTATGAACGTCTACGTTGTGGCCCCAATTCTCTAACTTGAACCGCAGTTGTTCTTCCGTTCTGGCCACCGATTCATGCAAAACAATGCTATCCAGATAAATCGCGCGTTCGTTCGTTCTGCGCGCATTTTTATAATTCGGATAATTCGTCGCAAAAGCAGCTTTCATCGGCTCATCGATATATAAGATTCCGTTTGCCGTATATTTATAAATGATTGCCCAAAACGCAAAAATCTGGATCTTGTGCTTTTCCGGATGATCGAGATACGAATCATACTGTCTCAAATCGGTGATAAACTTTTTGAAGTCAATGAAATATTCGTCCGAATCAACCTGAATCAGCCAATTCCCAATACCCATTTTTTCAGAAAGCATCGTGCGTTCGCGCGTATCGTTTTCCAGCGTCGACAATTCGGGCAGGTAAAAATCATCCTCGTAGATTTCAATTTTATTCTGGGTGTCGAATTCCTTGAGCCAAACATAGAATTCCGGATCGACCTCAAACTTTTGTCCTTTCCAGGTTCTTGATGCTTTGTCACGCGCCAAAAAAATCCGGTCCGCAGCTTCATAAACCGGCGGCAGCGAATACTTCAGCAACGCGTAATCATACGATAATAAAAAACCTACGTGAATTTTTTTCATGACTATTAACCGTTAAGCCTTAATTTTTCTTTGGCATTTTTGGCAAGAACAATAACTGGATACTGATGAACCCTTTCAATATTTTATAAGCCAAACGATGCTTCTTGATGTGTTGGAATTGCAAGAACCGTTTAGAATTAAGTTCGCTGACTTCCTGATAATCCTCCAGAAAAGCAGGAAAATAACGCTGCATCGAATCCTTTTTTTCTTCCTGATACAAAGCGGCAAATTTAGGGTTCGACGAAATTCCTGTGAAATCATAAATGGCAATCGTTCTCCTAAGGTATTTGTACGGTACGTTTTTATGGCAGATTGTGTACACGAAAAATTCCCAATCCGAAGCAATTTTGTATTGCTCGTTGTAATAAAAATGGTCGTCAAACAACGATTTCCTGATGAACGTTGATTGGTGGTTGATCGAACTCGTGTAGAAAAACGAGAACGATAATTTTTCAGGATAGGTTTTGAGTCGTTTGGAACTTGGACTTTCTTTGTAATTATCGCCGTAGTAAATATCGAATCTATCCGTGAGTTCCGGCACTATGTCCAGCAACACCGCATCGTCGTTGAAAATGTCGCCGCTGTTCATAAAAATAATGAATTCGCCTTTGGCAACGCGGATTCCTTTATTCATGGCATGAAAAACGCCGCTATCCTTTTCGCTGACCCAATACGCAATTTTTTGTTGGTTTTCTTCAATCAGCGCTTTGCTTCCGTCGGTACTTCCGCCATCGATGACGATAAATTCGAAATCCTGAAAAGTCTGGTTGAAAACACTGTTGAACGTTTTCTTAAGCCCTTCCTTGTCGTTGAATGCAATGGTGATTATGGATATTTTAGTCATGATGCTTTACTTTTTTTTCCAAAATTTCAATTTTCTGAACTGGCGCTTTCTCCTTGATTTTTTGATTTTGAATTCATGATCCAAGGTGAAAAAATCAGCTTCCTTTTGCGGCAATATGATGGTAGGATGCGTAATTTCGGGAAGCTTTTCAATTTTGATATTCGAAAACTGGTCATTAAAATTCTGAGTGTGCGTGGCATTGGCGCCAAAGCCGATATTGCTGATCAGGTTTACATTCGGGATAATCGACAAACCATGGTTGAAAAAATTGGTGATCGCCCATTGATAATCCCAGGTGTTGTAACCGTTTGCTTTGAGTTTGTTGAAAATATTCGTCCAGGATTCCGATACAATATCATCGGCGAAGACGTTTTTGAAATGCCGGGCATCGGTTGTTTTGTAATTCGATAATTCCACATCATAATCTTTCCAGGCGCGGCGCCACGAAGCCCAACCCCATACGTGCGTGAGGTTTGAGAAATAATAGCTGTCGGTTCCCCATGGTTTGCCTTGCTGAAAATTGCTTCCGCCGATATGCCTGATTCTCGAATCGTGTCGGTATTTCTCCAGCATCGCGTCGCAAAATATAAAAAAATCTTCTGATGGCAGGCAATCATCTTCAAGTACGATACCTTCTGCTTCGTTTTCAAAGAACCAACTGATACCAGATGAAACAGCGTATTTGCAGCCCAGATTTTCATCTCTGAATAATCTTTTCACTTCACAATCCCAATCTACTTTTGTACTGATTTCACGAGCTTCACGGCAAAGCGTTTGTTCATTTTCTTTATCCGAACGTGGCCCGTCTGCGGCAATATAAAGTCGCGCAGGTTTCACTTTCCGGATTTGTTCAAAAACAACAGCAGTCACATCCGGACGGTTGAAAATCAGGAATAAAACGGGAGATTTTGTAGTGTAATCAGCCATAAATCGTATTGATTAAGCTTCCCTGTTTTTAAACAGATAATCGTGTACGGACAAATTTTCCACGAAATCATAACCTACACTAGAAAGGTATTCCGTAAGCTTGTCTTTGCTGCGGCATTCGATGCATAAGTACTTGAATCTGTAGGCTTTGTGGTCGATGCCTTTGAGCACTTCGATTTCTGCGCCTTCAACGTCTAGCGAAAGTAAATCCATCAATTGGGGCGCATTCGATTCTATGATTAAGTCATTTAATGGCCTTGCAATAGCTCCGAAACGGAAATTGTCATCGGTTTTATTGAGGAATTGCTTTCCAATCGTAGCATGTTCCATTTGGTTGTCGATATCGGATTCGAGGCCTAAAGGCGTAGACATCAAATTGGAATAAATGATCTCCACAAACTTATCCTTATAATCGAATGAAGTGCAGGCGCAACAGAACACATGCGATTCCGCCGAACGGTTTTTACGGCACAAAAGATAGTTGTGCGGAATGGGTTCGATCAGAATGCCTTTCCAGTTGCGGTGTCTTTCAAAATACAAGGTATTGGATTGGTTCACGCCGTCATTGGCGCCAAGTTCTATAAAAAATCCGTGGTCATGGTCCAGATACTTCTCGAGTTTTTTGTCGAGATCATTGATGGAATGGTATTTAGAGGCCGGCTTTTGGAATAATGATTTTATTTTTTTCATGGAAATGCTTTAAACATTTTGTAAATATATGGAAATTGAACTTTCAGCTATACTCCTAAATAGATTTGTTTTGGCCTAGACAACGGCTTTTCTATAGACTTCTAGACATTCATCAGCGGTTTTTTGCCAATTGAATTTTTGTACTTGTTCCAATCCCAAGCGAACGTGTTTTTCTCTGAAATCTTCATCTTCTATCAACCTGAGCACTTTATCTTTAAGGTCGGATTCGTTATTGAGTTCAAAATAAACACCCGCCTCGCCCGCTACTTCCGGAAACGAACTGTGGTTCGCGAGCACAATCGGACAGCCGCACGCCATCGATTCGAGCACCGGAATTCCGAAACCTTCATACTCCGAAGGGAAGACAAAGCATTTGGCACGTGAGTAATAAGTGGCGAGTTCGTGGTCTTCGAAATTTTGCTGCAGGATCTGATTTGAAATGCCTAATTTCTTAATCCACTGGTGTTCTTCTTTGGTAAATTTGTTGCCACCGGCCGCCACAATAAACATTTCAGCATGACTATTCAGAATCGGAGCCACGGCTTTTATAAAAAAGAGGAAGTTCTTGTAATTTTTTCTGTTTCCGACAAATAAAATATACGCTTTTGGCAAATTGACTTTGGCTTTTTGATCCGTCTTTACGCTGTGTGCCAGATAAACGACTTCAATTTTGGAAGCGTCGATATGCGGATATATTTTGAGAATGTCTTTTTTGGTATTATAGGAAACCGCGATGACTTTGGTGGCTTTTTCCAACAATATCTTTTTGTTTTTGACGGTATGCAAATCCCGAGTAAAATAATGCGGAAACAATTCGTGAATCATGTCGTGCAAGGTTAAAACAAACGGCTTATAGTTGAGTTTCTCAAGAAAATACGGGTTGTAATAAGTCGGAATAAAAACATCGAAGTTGTTTTCTTCGAGCGCTTCAACAGTTGCTTCAAGGTTCTTTTTCTTATAACGCTTTAAGATTTTTTTTCGGATGAATTTCGGAATCAGCTTACTTTCAAACACAGTATTTCTGTAATTCTGAAAAAGAGAAGCTTCTTTGAGATGCAGGTTGTCGCTGAAAAGAAGCGGACAACTGATGGTTATGTTTTCCACTTTTTGATGGGCCAGATACAACTCGGTATGATATCTTGAAATTCCTCCGAATTTCTGTTCGTTGTAGGTTTGTGGATCAACTAATATCTTCATAGATGGTCAAAAGTTGTATATTGAGCAAAGATTTCAAAGGTAATTTTATTTATAAAAATAATCTATTTTTGTTGAAAATAAATCCCATTGCGATGACATGTAAAATCTGTGGTTCAAATTCAGAGAAAATTTTCGAAAAAATCATTCTTCAAAAATACCCTTCGGGTTATTATCAGTGCACTCATTGTGATTTCATACAAACCGACGAAACCATTTGGTTGAAAGAAGCATACACCCATGCCATCACTTCGCTCGATATCGGCTTGGCCTCGCGCAACATTACGCTTCGTGAAGAAATCAAAAATATCATCGACGCTTATTTTCCCGAGTCGAAGATTTACCTCGATTATGCCGGTGGTTACGGAATGTTTACGAGGATCATGCGCGATGTAGGATTTGATTACTACCGACAAGACGATTATTGTGAGAACATTTTCGCGAATCATTTTGACATCACCGATACCCAATTCAAGCATTTTGATATGGTAACCGCTTTTGAGGTTCTGGAACATTTTAATGCGCCGTTGGAAGAAATCAAGAAAGTACTCGACTATTCGGATACGGTGATCTTTTCAACAGAAATCATTCCTGATTCTAATGCCAACATTGAAAACTGGTGGTATATCGCTCCCGAAACCGGCCAACATATCGCTTTTTATTCTAAAAAATCGATGCAGCTCATAGCCGAGAAATTTGGCAGAAACTACTACTGCAGAAATGGAAACATTCATATTTTCACCACGAAAAAGATTTCAAATTTTGTCAAGAAACCAAGAAAGCATTTCTTGTATAAATATTCTATTTTCAACAAGAAAATCAAACGGAAATCATTGACGGAAACCGATTTCCAATACATCAAAGACATACTTAATTCCAAAACAAAATCAAGCTAATGAACGAAGAAGTTCAAAATGCCTACGAGGTCATCAAAAATGGCGGTATCGTCCTCTATCCTACCGATACCGTCTGGGGAATTGGCTGTGACGCTACTAATGCTGATGCCGTAGCCAAAATATACAAACTCAAGCAAAGGGCCGAAACCCAAAGCATGATCTGCCTGATGAACGGCGAGAAAATGATGTATAACGTTTTTAAGGAAATCCCTGAAGTAGCTTGGCAAATATTGGATTTATCCGAGAAACCAACCACTTTGATTTTAGACAATCCGAGAAACGTAGCGGTCAATATTATCGCGCCCGACAAGACTTTAGGCATCAGAATAGTCAAAGAACCGTTTTGTTTCAAACTCATGGAACGCATGAAAAAACCACTGGTTTCAACTTCCGCGAATATCTCTGGCCAACCCACACCAAATTCGTTTAAAGAAATCAGTCCCGAAATCATCAATGGTGTCGACTATGTTGTAAATTTGCACCGCGAAAAAATCGGAGGAAAACCTTCGACAATCATCAAACTAACGAATGATTCGCAGGTAAAAGTGATACGCCGTTGATGAAAACCAATTACAAAGAAGCTTTACAACATCCTATTTTTGAAGTCGTTTCGCGCGCTTCGGAACAACTCCATATCGACAGTTACGTCATTGGCGGTTTTGTACGCGATTTTATTTTGCAGCGCGATTTCAAGAAAGACATCGATATTGTGGCCGTGGGCAGCGGTATCGAACTCGCACTTAAAGTGGCTGACTTGCTACCCAAAAAAACCAAAGTGCAAGTATTCAAAAATTACGGAACGGCGATGCTTCGTTTCGAAGATACTGAAATCGAATTTGTAGGAGCGCGCAAGGAAAGTTACCAATTTGAAAGCCGAAATCCGGTAGTTGAAAATGGTACTTTGGAAGACGATCAGAACCGTCGTGATTTTACAATAAACGCACTCGCATTATCTTTAAATACAAAAACTTACGGCGACTTACTTGATCCTTTCAATGGCTTAATTGACATTGAAAATAAGACCATCAAAACGCCACTCGATCCCGACATCACTTTCTCGGATGATCCGCTGAGGATGATGCGCGCGATCCGTTTTGCGAACCAATTAGGATTTGATATTGAAACGGCTTCTTTGGAATCAATTGAGAGAAATAAAGAGCGCATCGGCATTATTTCAGGCGAGCGCATTGTCGAGGAACTCAATAAGATTTTGAGTACAGAAACACCTTCTATTGGCTTTTTACTGCTATACAAAACCGGATTGTTGCATTTAATTCTTCCAGAACTGACTGCTTTAAACCAAGTTGAAGAAATCGAAGGACAAACCCACAAGAACAATTTTTACCACACGCTCGAAGTCGTTGACAATATTTGCAAAAACACCGACGATGTCTGGCTTCGTTGGGCCGCATTGTTGCACGATATAGGAAAAGCACCAACGAAACGCTTCAACAAAAATCAAGGCTGGACCTTTCACGGACATGAGTTCCTGGGCGGTAAAATGGTCAAGAAAATCTTTGAACGTTTGCACATGCCGCTAAACCATAAAATGAAATTTGTCCAGAAAATGGTCATCATGAGTTCACGTCCGATTGTGTTGTCGCAGGATTTGGTCACGGATTCCGCGGTGCGACGTCTGGTGTTTGATGCAGGAGAAGATGTGGAAAGTTTAATGATTTTATGCGCAGCGGACATCACCACGAAAAACCCAGTGAAGTTCAAGAAATACCACGGCAATTTTGAAATTGTCCGTAAAAAGATTGTGGAAGTGGAGGAACGCGATCATGTGCGCAATTTCCAACCACCGATTACGGGTGAAGAAATTATGGAATTGTTCAACCTGAAACCTTCGCGCGAAATCGGGATTTTGAAGGAAGCCATTAAAGAAGCCATCCTAGAAGGTGAAATTCCAAATGAATATGATGCGGCTTACGCATTTATGATGAACAAAGCCCAAAAATTAGGCCTGAAGATTAACGATTGTTGACAAGAACAATTGCTGAATTTGAAATAAATTTGCGACACAAATCAAAAACGTCCCAATAGCCCCGATAATTTGATATTAAGAGGAGGAAGTCCTGTGGACTTCAGGTATATTTGATTTGAATTAGAAAACGAAACACAAACATTTACGAAAAAAACCTAGCCCCGATAGTAATGGAAATCCTTTTGCGACGGCGTTCGGCGCAAAAGATTGGGAATGGATAGCGGGAACAGCTTCTAAAGAAAATGAAAAAAGAAAATAAATCCGTGATTATTTGGCTGCTTTCGGGCTGCTTTCTGGTGTTCATTATGGTGATTGTTGGCGGCATTACGCGGCTCACGAATTCAGGCTTGTCGATGACCGACTGGCATTTGGTGACCGATACTTTTCCGCCGCTGACCGAGGCCAAATGGCAGGAAACTTTTGAGCAATACAAGCAGTTTCCGGAGTATCAGAAGATTAATATTCATAATGATTTTACGCTATCGGATTACAAATTCATTTATTTCTGGGAATGGTTTCACCGATTGATCGGGCGTGTGATCGGATTGGTTTTCATTGTTCCGTTTGTATATTTCCTATGGAAGAAAAAGATTGACAAAGCCACGCTGAATAAATGTTTCATTCTTTTGGGAATGGGCGCTTTACAGGGTTTTTTCGGTTGGTTTATGGTGAAAAGCGGACTGGTTGACAATCCGGATGTAAGTCATTTCCGTTTATCACTACACCTGACTTTTGCGTTCCTCACGTTTGCATACACCCTTTGGGTAGCTTTGGATTTAATTTATCCAGAACAAAAAGCGGCAATTATTCCTTTGAGAAAAATTGCGCGATTCGCCTTGATTTTCCTTGTGATTCAGATTGTTTACGGCGGTTTTGTAGCCGGTTTGAACGCAGGATTAATTCACAACCATTGGCCTTTGATGAGCGATGGACAATGGATGCACGACAGCATTTTGCTTGAAAAAGATTCGTGGCTGCTGCGATTCACTGAGGGCAAAAGCGGGGTTCAGTTTGTGCACAGAACCTTGGCTTACATTGTTGTCGGATTGATGGTGTTTTTATATTATAAAAGCAGAAGTTATACTTTGAATTCGCAACAAACAAAAGGAATTCAGATCATGTTGGGCATTGTATTTTTGCAATTCACTTTGGGCGTTTTCACTTTGTTGTATTCCGTGCCGATTGCTTTGGGCTTGCTGCATCAGATTGTCGCTTTCTTTCTGTTGACAGCAACGACTTACACGCTACATCGATTATCAAAATAAAAACAGACTATATTGTCGCAGTTCCTTTGAGCCACTAAATTCATGTCGAAACTCGCTGCTCAGGACCAGTTTCTGGACTTCTCAGATTACGGAAGACCTTTCGGTAAATTTCTCGCCAACCAACTAAAAGACACGCGCTTTACACCCGTTCATGTCACTGTTTTGTTTGGTATCAGTGGCTTGATTGCGGTGTATTGCATTTTGCAACAACAGTATTTTCTAGCCGGTTTTTTTATCATCTTAAAATCCGGAATTGACGCTGCTGATGGCGAATTGGCCAGACTAAAAAAAACGCCGTCTTATTTCGGTAGGTATCTCGACAGTGTTTTTGACATCGTTTTGAATTTTATCTTTTTAATGTCGATTTGCTTTGTTTCTAACGCCACCATCGGATTGACGTTGCTGGCCTTTATCGGTATTCAAATGCAAGGAACACTTTACAACTATTACTATGTGATTTTAAGGAACAAATCGTATGGCGGCGATGGTACGAGTAAAGTTTTTGAACACAAAACACCGAAAGCTTTGGCGGGAGAAACGCAAAGATCGGTCAATATTTTGTTTGGAATCTATTATGCAGTTTATGGCATTTTCGATAAAACAATCCATATGTTAGATGCTGACGCCTATAAGGTGAAAACGTTTCCGAATTGGTTTATGTCGCTGCTTTCTTTGTATGGATTGGGATTTCAATTGTTGATCATCGCTGCGATGCTTTCCTTGGGATGGATTAATTATATCGTTCCGTTTTTTATTGTCTACACGGTTTTCATCTTTGTCTTCATCGGCATCAGAAAAACCATTTTTAAGGTTAAAAAATCGTCATAGAGATAATCTATATCGCCTATTTAAAATATTAAAAACGAGAAGCTTGAAACAATTTACTTTATTGCATTATAAAAGTAAAATTTATCCAATCCAGTTTTTAAAATCCGCTACTTTTTCACGGCTGACGATGACTTCATCTTCTTTGTAAGTAGGCAAAATCACTTTCAATCTGGAGTTGCTGTAGAGCTGGATTTCCTTGATGGCTTTCATCGGAATGATAAATTTTCGGCTCACGCGGTAGAAGTCTTGAGGATCGAGTTCTGTTTCTAATTGTTCCAATGTCAAGTCTAAAAGATAGTTTCTGTTTTCAAAAGTGTGCAGGTAAGTGCCTTTGTTTTCACTGTAGAAACATTCCACTTCTTCAATGTTGATCATTTTGAGCTGTTGCCCCATTCTGATGGTGAACCGCTTCTTGTATACCCGATCAATAGGATTCACGAGCATTCGCTTGATCATTTCGAAATCGAGCGAAATATTGGGCGCCGTAACGTTTCTCGCTTTAAATTTGTCGACGGCCGCAGCGAGATCATCCTCATCAATGGGTTTTAGCAAATAATCGATGCTGTTGAGCTTAAAAGCACGCAAAGCATACTCATCATAAGCTGTAGTGAAAATCACGGCGCTTTTGATGTCGATATGCTCAAAAATCTCGAACGACAAACCGTCAGACAACTGGATGTCGAGAAAAATCAGTTCAGGATGCGCATTGTTCTGAAACCAGTCGATAGATTCTTCGACGGAATGCAGCATCGTATTGACCTGCAATCCGAGTTTTTCGACTTTGCGCTGCAACAACCTTGCGGCAGGTTTTTCGTCTTCGATGATGATGATATTCATATTATTTTTTTCTAATAATTTTATATTTCTTAGACCAATAAAAAATCAGTGGCGTCAGAACTATCGTAGGCAACAACCAAGCTACAACGCCCGGCAAAATGGTATTGTTCACTACCAAAAAGGCCGTCAAAGCGGCAATATAGCCCGCAATCATTCTTTGAATATGTGTCAGCAACCAATGGTTTTTTATCTCTGATTGACCTCTGTAATTCTTGATATCTTTCTTCACCATCAAAAAACTGATCATTCCGAATACTATCAAAACGGTTCCCAGTGTCTTGCCATTGACCAACAAATAAACGCCAAAGCCTACAAAAGCCAGAGCAAAAACCAGCATCATCAAGGTCAGCAACCAATCAATGGCTTTAGGTTTCTGCTCTTGATGCAATTGTTTTAAAGAAAGACTTCGCTGGCCTGTTCCCACAAGATAAATCGAGAACACAGCGATGATGAACAGGAAATAATTCGGATGCATAAGCGACATCAACAAACCCGCAAAACCATTGACGAGCATTCCGTACAGAAAAAACTTTCCGATATTCTTGTGCAGTTTATCGCCTTTTTTTCTCGCAATATTGATGGTGCCGGTAATCAAACCAATACTTCCGGCAACGATATGAATGATGAGTAGTGTGGTAAATAGTATTTTCATGTTATTCCCATTGATTGTTTTTATCGCGGTCCATGAGCTCTTTTATTTTTTTCTCTTCCCAGTCTTTGCCCAACAAAACCGTGGGCAGAAAAATAGAGAGCGCGTGGGACAGCAAACCAATGCCCCAGAACACCAGCACAGAGAAAACTTCCATTTGAAAATAACTTTCTCCTGGCGGAAGCGTTTTGATTTTATGAATAAGAATCGCAGTATTCACCACGACAAACACAATCAGATGCGTATAAAAACCTTTGACCTTTTTGACTCTTCTTAACGCTTCTTGGTAGCGTATTTCATCGAGATTTTCCATAGTTATTCGAATTTGGTTTTGTTTCTTTCTTCTTCCATGAACTGCTTCATTTTTCGTTCTTCCCATTCTTTGTTGAGGAACGGCATCCAATTAAAAACCCTTGCCGCATGAAAAAATAAGCCGATTCCCCAACCTAACATCGACCATAAGAACCATAAATATTCCGGGGTATATTTCAGGTTGATGTAAATCAATACCGAAATCACTAAAACATAACAGGTCAAATGGATGTAAAAGCCTTTAATTTCAATAACCTTTTTTCTGGCTCTTTGGTATCTTTCGTACTCTGAATTTAAATTTTCCATCACTATTTCCATTTAGTGTTTTGACTATTTTCTTTGTTCAGAATTTCCTGTATCTTTTTTTCTTCCCAGGTTTTTCCGTACCCAAAAGTATCGAAAGCATGAAAGCAGACGCCCATACCCCAACCCATGGCCGGAAACCAAAACCATTGAAATCCGCCCGAACTCAGGTTGATCAATGCGAGAATCGGGATGACTGTGCAGTAAGAAATTAAGTTTCCATAAAATCCTTTTAGTTTTTCTACGCGTTCTTTAGCCTTGATGTATGCGTTGTTTTCATTGAATATGTTTTGTGTTTCCATAGTGACAATTTGTTTTGTGAGTATTGGAATTTTAATTTTAAAATATTGGGCATTTTCTTCAATCAGCACTTTCCGTTCAGAAATCAATGCATAACGATTGACGATATTCTGCAAGCCAACGCCTCTTCTTTCCTGCAAAACTTCTTTAATCTGCAAGTTGTTTTCAACAATAAGATAGTTGTCGGCGATGTAAATTTTAATGTGTAATGGTTTCTGTTCGCTAACGACATTGTGTTTGATTGTATTTTCGAGCAACAATTGCAACGACAACGGAATCACTTTGGCTTCCTGGTTGTTGAAATCTTCTGGCAATTCGTAGCTGACGCTGTTCTCAAAGCGCATTTTCAGTAAATTCATGTAAGTTTTAGCAAACGTCAATTCTTCTTCAACCGTCACAAGTTCTTTGTCTTTTTGTTCGAGAACATATCGATAGATTTTTGATAACGACGTAGTGAAACGTTGGGCATTTTCTGGGTTTTCCTCAATCAACGAACTCAATACATTCAAGCTGTTGAACAAGAAATGCGGATCGATCTGGTTTTTAAGACTTTCGAATTTGGCGTTGGCAGTATTGGCGATTACTTTTTGTTCTTTGACTTTGCTTTCATTGTAAGCTTTATAAAAATAAAACGCATGAAATGACAGTGTTACAAAAAAAGTTATAATGATGGCTACCAAATAGTTTGATAATCTTTCTTTACTCATGAATTGAGAAAAAGAAAGACCTTCCATCAACACATCCTCATAAACCCGAAGCAGAAAAATTACGAAAACTGAAATCAAAAAAGAAGCTGTAAAACCGATGAGGATCCGTTTTCTGGTAAACCGTTCTACAGCAAAAACACCATCAAGATAAATAAACAAACAAGCATTGGCAAAGTATAACGAAAGCCCATAAAGCATCGTGTAACCGAAGTTGGTCAGCAAACTATAATCCCACGCGATATGATTTCTGGTAATCAATCGGATCAATAACAAAACCAGGAATATCAAAAGCGAAATGATGATGGCTCTGGGCGCTTCCTTTATCAACTTGCTGATCATTTTCTTATACTTTTTTAGCTGCGTGATTATTTAGCACATTCTTTCTGAGCTTCTAACGCTCTATCTAAACCCCATTTTGGCGAAAAAGGTGTTTCAGGTTTGAACTTAGCAAACAAATCAATCGCTCTGTTGATTTCGGCACACATCGGTTTGGTATCGGTTCCGAAATATTTGGCGCCACCGATTTCGTATTCGGCTTTCCCAAAAACAGCTCTTGGGTTTTCAGGAGCTAACGCTTGAGCTTTACTGTACAATTCGATGACTTTTCCTGAATATTTCATGCCGTAAGTCATCGGATCAAAAGCTACCCAACCGGTGTAAATCATCGCCTGCATCACCAATAGTTCCGCGTTATTCGGATCTTTAGCCATTTCTACATCCAAAGCATTTTGGGCTTTGTTTAAGACGGCGCTGACCATTTCTTTATCTTTCATTCCGAACGAAGAAGTGGTGTTCACCATCGCCACATAATAATTCGGCAACCAACTGCCTTTTTCTGCGGCGGCAATTCTTTCGAACAGATCGGAAGCTTCTTTGCTTTTGCCTTCTTTCCAGAGCGAGAATGCTTTTCCCATACCTTCTTCAAATTTGCCTTGTGCTTTTGCAAGGCCTGAAACTAAAATTACGAATGCTACAATTACTTTTTTCATGATATTGTTATTATTTAAATGGTTATTAATTCTTGAACAAACTTAGGCTGTTCGTGGTGTTTTTGAAATTTATAATGACCGAACTGTTGATTTTTGATGATGAATTGTTTTTTAAAAGGTTCTAAGGTTTTAAAGGTTTTTCAATTGGTTGTCTTTCTTATTGTCGCTGATCGTCCAGAAGAAGCCAAAGAAAAAGAAACGATCTGCGGTGGGTGTGATTTCCCTTCTGTTGTAAGCGCCGTTGGTTTTTTCATTCGCATATTCATAGCCGAAAACATTTTGCGTTCCTAAAACATTCGAAACTGAAAAATACAAAATCTTTTGTTGTGTGAGCAAATACGCCCAATTGAAACTCAGATTGTTGAACGCTTTGGTTTTTTCGTTCATGAATTCAGCGGTGTTGTCTTCACTTTTGTTCGGATCATTGTAAGGTCTTCCGGTGCTGAAAGAATGCGTGAATCCGATTTGCGATTTCCAGTCAGAAATCCAGTATTTGGTGACTAAGGATAATGTGTGGTTGGCTATGAAACTTGGCGTCGCTTGGGTTGGGAAGTTTTTATATTGCCTTTCAGAATCGATGTAGGAATATGAAATCCAGTATTCTAAGTTTTTAACGGTGTAACCATCACGCCAGAACAAATCCAAACCTTTGGCGTAACCGTTTCCGTCATTGGAATATTTTGAATCCGACTGCGCAGAAGCAGTGTTGTATTGGATCAGATTTTTGTAATCCTTGAAATAAGTTTCTGCCCTAAACGTCTTTTTGTTTTTGCTGTACTGAAAGTTTAAAATATAGTGCGCAGCGTTTTCATTTTCAAACGAATGGTATTTGGAATATTTGATGTAAGAAACATTCGGCGATTGCGAAAATTGCCCATAAGCCAACGAAAATTGCGAATTTTTAGCGACTTTATAACCCAATGAAATTCTCGGCGACAAGCTGGTTTCCTGAAGCAAATCATTGTTCGATAACCGGACGCCGACTTTAGCCGCGAGTTTTTTGGAGAAGAAAATATCGCCTTCCGTATACAAAGCCGCGATATTTGCGTTGTAATCTCCAGCCGCAAACTCGTTGTAGTTTTCATCAAATTGCGTGATGAAATAATCCGCGCCGAAAGACAATTTGAAACGGTCTGAAAAGCTTTTTCTGAGTTTGAGTTTCAAATGGGCTGCATGCTCGGTATTGTTCAACTGATTTAGATCGAGGTTGATTTTGTTATGCCCGTATCCAAAACCCAATCCTGTAGTGATTTGCCAATTGCCCGCGAAATTGCCTTTATATGAAGTATTCAGGTAAAAATTCCTGTTGTTCAAATTGACTCTGGTTTTCTCTATCGTATTGATGCTTTCCTGATTGAGATCAAATCTAGAGGCATCGAAAGCCGCGTAAAGTTTGAAAATGCCGTTATTGAAATTGTAGCGATACACCGATTCTCCGGACAATGACTGAAAAGGTTTATTCCAATCCACATTTTGAGGAACCGTTACCTGATAAGGCGCCAAATCAATATAATTCGTGTTGACGCTCAAAGAGCATTTTTTCCATTTCTGCGTATTGCCTATGCCTAAACCAACAGTCATCAACGCGATATCGGTTTTATTCTGATCCGGTTCGTCAAGCGTATTGAGCAAAAGCACACTCGATAAAGCTTCGCCATATTCTGCGGAATAACCGCCTGTAGAAAACGAAATCCCGCTAAACAAAAACGGCGAAAACCTTCCGCGTGTAGGCAAATTATTGGTCGAAGCATCGTAAGGTTGCGCCACACGAATACCGTCGACGAAAGTCTGGGTTTCATCAGCTTCCCCGCCACGCACGAACAATCGTCCGTCTTCGCCGACGTTATTCGTTCCCGGCAAAGTTTGTAAGGCTGCTATGATATTGCCTGCAGAACCGGCAGTAGTTACAATATCTAAAGGTTTTAAGACGGAAACGCGCGCTTTTTCACCGGATTCCATAGTTCCGGCGGTCACGGTTACGGCATCGAGCGAAGTGACACTTTCGCGCATTTTGACCGTACGCTCTTTAAAATCAGCTACATCGATGACCAGATTAACGGTTTCAAAAACGAGTGAACTCACCACTAAAGTCTGATTTCCTGTAGTGGTAGTCGTAAATGAAAAATTGCCCTTGTCATCGCTTGAAGTGCCGTCATAAGTGCCATCAATATAGATGTTAGCGCCTGCAACGGGCTTCCCTTTCTGGTCTAATACTTTTCCTGAAATTAAATTTTGAGCTGAAAGCAATGTGGTGAAAAACAACATTGTCAATATAAAAAAAATGGTTCTCATAGTGGTAATTTTATGCGGCAAATCTAGGGTGATGCCTTCAACCCGAAAAGAATTTATCACCGAACTGTAGATTTTTGAGGATGAATTGTAAATTCAGCACAAAACAAACTTTTTGAAATTTTTATTCCTTAAAACCATTTTTTCTTTTTGAAGTAGAACACCATACCCAAAACCAATACAAACATCAGCGCCCAAACTATAAAATAGCTGTAGCGGTAGCGCAGTTCTGGCATGAAATCGAAGTTCATTCCGTAAACGCCAACGATAAAAGTCAACGGCATGAAGATGACGGAAACCGCCGTGAGAATCTTCATAATCTCATTCATACGATGGCTTTGCGACGAAAAGTAAAAACTCGACGCGCTGTCTAAAGTATTCATATCGTACTCAATCTGCTCTAAAATCTCGAGTGATTTCTGATGCAACCGTCCAAAAAAACCATAATTCGATTTTTCAATACCGTCGTAATCGTTTTCATCATGCTCACTTTTAAGGTTGAACAACGCATCACGCAACGGCAGGATCGACCGCTTCAGGAAATTCATGTCTTCGCGGATTTTCTCGATACGGACCAATACGTCAGGATTATCGCTGGTTTTGGCCTCGATGAGTAAAGCATCAATCACATCTTCGTAATATTCAATCGAAATATAAAAATTCTCCATCACCGCATCGAGCAGCAAATACAGTAAATAATCGTTGCGCTTTTTTCGGACAATGCCGCTGTGGGTTTTGATACGATCGCGAATGTGGGTGAAAAAATCGCTTTTCTTTTCCTGGAATGAAACGAGCAAATTGTCTTTTAGTAAGAAACTGATCTGCTCTACTTTGACCTGTTCGATACTTTCTCCGGGCAAAATCGATTTGATACTGAAGAACAACACCTGATCGAGTTCTTCCATTTTGCTGCGGCGCGAAACATTCAGGATGTCGCTGACGATAAACGCTTCAACAGCCAACATCTCACCTATTTTCTGAATCAGTCCAACATCATGCAAACCGTGAATATTGAGCCATTTGACATCATCAGCCTGCAATTCGTCTTCAATTTCCTTTTTGATCCGCTCGAGGGAAACTTTCTTATATTCTTCGTAACCGGCATCATCGTAAACGAACAGTTGCATTTCTACGGGATCGCTGCAATGAACGCCCGTATATTCGTAATAATTGGGTTGTACTTTGCGTACTTTTTTATATTTGACTCTTTTCATTCGAAACACTTTTGATGCAATCCAGTTCGATTTTCATGCAGAATAATTTGACCTAAAGATAGGAGTTTTTAAATTTCCAATTTACATTTACCAAAAAAACGCAGATGCAGACATTAATCATCAACATCAAAGAATTGTTGCAGGTTCGGGAAACCAACATCGATAAAGTTTCAGGCGTAGCTATGGCGACATTGCCGAGTATCAAAGACGCTTACTTGCTGCTTGAAGATGATCGCATCAAAGATTTCGGACCGATGCAAAATTGCCCGAAAATCAATCCTGAAAAAACCATTGACGCCACTGGAAAAATCGTATTGCCAGCTTGGTGCGACAGCCACACGCATATCGTTTATGCAGGCAACCGCGAACAGGAATTCGTGGATCGCATTAATGGTTTGTCTTATGAAGAAATCGCCAATCGCGGCGGAGGTATCTTGAATTCTGCCAAAAAATTACAGCAAACTTCTGAGAATGAACTCTACGAACAATCAAAAGCAAGGCTTGAAGAAGTCATGCAATTAGGAACCGGCGCTGTAGAAATCAAATCGGGCTATGGTTTGACCGTTGAAGACGAGATTAAAATGCTACGCGTGATTAAACGACTTAAGGAAAATTATCCTACAGCCATCAAAGCGACTTTCCTAGGCGCCCATGCTTTCCCGTTGGAATATAAAGAAAATCATAAAGGATATATCGATTTGATCATCAATGAAATGATTCCAAGAATTGCTGCGGAAAAACTTGCGGAATATATCGATGTGTTTTGCGAAAGCGGTTACTTCTCCGTGGAAGAAACTGAAAGGATTTTAGAATCCGGTTTAGAACATGGTTTGATTGCGAAAATACATGTCAACCAGTTTAATGCGATTGGCGGCGTGGCTTCTGGCGTAAAATATAAGGCACTTTCTGTTGACCATCTTGAAGTGATGACCGCAGCAGATATTGAAGTATTAAAAAATGCTCAAACGATGCCCGTGGCGTTGCCTTCTTGCTCCTACTTTTTGAGCATTCCATATACACCGGCTCGCGAGATGATGAATGCTGGCTTACCGTTAGCCTTAGCGACCGATTTCAACCCCGGTTCTACACCTTCGGGGAATATGAATTTTGTCGTGGCAACCGCCTGCATCAAAATGAAAATGACACCAGAAGAAGCCATCAACGCAGCCACAATCAATGGTGCTTATGCGATGGGACTTTCAGAAACGCACGGCAGCATTACCATTGGCAAAAAAGCAAATGTGATCATTACTAAAGCGATTCCTTCCTTTTATCAATTGCCTTATGCTTTCGGAAGTAACCTAATAGATCAGGTCATCATTGAAGGAAAGTTGATGGCATAAAAAAAGGAACCCGTGATGGATTCCTTTCTTTTGTATTTTATAATGGATTATTTCAATGAGAAACTTGATTTAGAAACCAACTCGCCATTGTCGAACACGTTAACGAAATAATCTCCTTTTTCAAAGTTCGACCCAGGTAAATCCTGAGAAACATTCACAGATTTGTTTTCATATTTTACAGTCGTTTCAAAGCTGTAGGTTAGTGAATTTTCTCCGAATGAAGCAGTTTTCTTTTCACCAAGAACGTTGTTTTTACTATCAATTACCTGAACATAGTAAGTTTTATCACCTTGTTTAGCAACTTTATTTTCGGCAATAGTGAAACTGATTTTTAGAATGTCAGCTCTTCTTGCTTTTTCCGTAGCGATTTGTTTTCCTGAACTTCTGAGTTTATAAGCGGCCGTTTGCAAGTTTGACACTGTCAGTTTCTGAGCGATTTCAACCGTTTTAGACAACTCTTGATTTTGACCTACTAATACTTCATTGTATTTTCTTGATTCACCTAAAACGGTCACGGTGCTGTCACGCTGCGTCGTCAATTTCGCATTGTCCTTTTTCAAGGCATCGTTTTCAGCAATCATCGCTTTCATTTTAGATTCTAAAGAAAAGTACTGGCTTTTGTATTTGGCCATCGAAGCGGCATCACCTTTTGATTTTTTAAGATCAGCCATCAGATTGACCACTTTTTCTCTTTCTGCGATGAGTTCGTCAGACATTGAAGTGTTTTCAGCGATTGCTGCATCGTATCTTGCCTTCAATTCTTCCAAGTCCTTCATCACTGATTCTTTGTCAGATTTAGTGCTTGTGATTTCAGTCTGCATAGCTTTAGCATCTGAAGTCATTTTGAAAATATACACTAGACTACCTACAAGAAGCACGGCCAAAATAGCGATGACGGCTTTTAAATTTGAATTACTTTTTTGGTTTTCCATAGTTTTAAAATTTATTTTAACAAAAATAACATTATTTGAGGTAATAACGTAAGTTTGCCTTAAGATATTACTTTTATTGTTAAAATTTTTTTATGGAAAAGCTGATACCCTTTACCGGCATTGACTTGGCAAGGATAACGAACCACCGCAGCGGTGAAATCAAGTTTGGTGAAAAAATGAGCGTACTACCCAAAACCGTAGATTCCATCGCTGATTTTTTGACCAATTCCCCAGTGCGTTATGTGCTTTTTGGAATTCCCGAAGATATCGGTGTCCGGGCTAATTTTGGACGCCCCGGAGCAGGTTCCGCATGGGAAAGCGCGATCAGAAGTATCGCCAACATCCAGTTTAATAAATTCTGTAAAGGAAACGAACTGCTTATTTTGGGCCAGCTTGATGTGGCTGAAGAAATGGCTGAAGCTGAAAACCTCAATTACCATAATATCGCGGACAGAAAAAAATTCAACGATCTTGTAGTCAGAATCGATAAGGAAGTCTGTCATATTATTTCCGTCATCGTCAAAGCTGGAAAAATTCCTATTATTATAGGGGGCGGCCACAACAATTCCTATGGCAACATTAAAGGAACCGCGCTCGCCAAAGGAAAACCCGTCAATGCGATCAATTTTGACGCGCATTCCGATTTCAGGATTCTCGAAGGCAGGCACAGTGGCAACGGTTTCTCTTATGCTTATGAAGAAGGTTTTTTACACCGTTATTTCATTTTCGGGTTGCATGAGAACTATACTTCGAAAAAAGTGTTGTCGAAAATCAAGAAAATCCATGCGCGCGTGCGTTACAATACGTATGATGAAATCGCCATTCGCAAGCAAAAGCATTTTGAAACCGAAATGGAAACAGCCCATAACTTCATCAAAGACCAACCGTACGGAATCGAAATCGATCTTGATGCGATTCCGAATATTGCGAGCAGCGCGATGACCATCAGCGGTTTCTCAGTCGAGCAACTGCGTCAGTTCATCCATCTTTTCGGGAAAAACCAAAATGCTAGTTACCTGCATATCTGTGAAGGCGCACCGGATTTGGGTGAAGAAAAGAACAACCATCTGATCGGCAAACTAATCGGTTATCTGATTACTGATTTTATGAAAGCCAACGACCCGATGATCGGCATCATCAGCAATATGGATGTTGATTTTTCGGTCGTGAAATCCACTTCAATTAAATAACCTATCTTTGCGAGAATTTTCAGAAGATTTATTTCTGGAAACTAATACAATTTATATGTTATTTGAAGATTTATCACTCTCGAAGAGTATCCAAAAAGCCGTTTTTGAAGAAGGCTATATTGAAGCAACCCCGATACAGGAACAATCGATTCCGATCGTTTTGGCTGGTCGTGATTTGATTGGCTGCGCACAAACCGGAACCGGAAAAACCGCCGCATTTGCCATTCCTATAATCCATCAATTGCACCGCATAGTTGGTTCGTCGAACAAAAAGAAACAGATTCGCGCCTTAGTAGTCACCCCTACTCGCGAACTCGCCGTACAGATCGGACAGAATTTCGACAACTACGGAAAATACACCAACCTTACGCAACTGACGATTTTCGGAGGCGTTTCACAGATTCCACAAGTAGATCAGCTGCGCAAAGGTGTTGATATACTGATTGCCACACCGGGAAGATTATTAGACTTACACAAACAAGGTTATATCGATTTAGACCATTTGCATACGCTCGTTTTGGATGAAGCCGACCAAATGCTCGATATGGGTTTTGTAAACGACGTCAAGAAAATCGTAAAACTTACGCCTGACAACAGACAGACTTTATTGTTTTCCGCAACCATGCCGATTGCCATCCGCGAACTCGCAGAAATGTTCCTCAAAGATCCGGCGACAGTTACGGTTTCTCCGGTTTCCTCCACTGCAGAAAAAGTGGAACAACGCATTTACTTTGTCGATAAGACTGAAAAAAGAAACCTGCTATACCATTTAATCCGCAACGAAAAACTATCCGATGTGCTTGTATTTTCAAGAACCAAACACGGCGCGGATAATGTCGTCAAAGCATTACGCAAAAAAGGTGTTGCGGCTGAAGCCATCCACGGTGATAAATCGCAGACCGCAAGACAACGTGTTTTAGATGCATTCAAAAACAAAGAAGTTGGAGTGCTCGTAGCCACTGATATTGCGGCGCGTGGCATCGATATTGACCTTTTGCCTTACGTGGTCAATTTTGACCTGCCCAATGTTCCCGAAACTTATGTACACCGTATCGGAAGAACGGGCCGTGCCGGAAGTACCGGAATCGCGATTTCATTCTGCAGCAAAGACGAAGCGCCTTATTGGAAAGACATTCAGAAGTTAATCCAGGTGGAGGTTCAGACGATTTCAGACCATCCTTACCCTTGGCATGAAGGCAGCCCGGAAGCGGAAGCGGCGCCACCCAAAAACTCCAACAGAAGCGGCGGTGCGCACAAATCGCGGAAATCGACTACCTCGAAACAAAATAAAAAGCGCTGGTACTAACAGCGCTTCACGAATTACAAGGTACCTTTCAGAAAAAACTGGAAGGTATTTTTTTTATTGTTCGGCACTCACCTGCTCCTGAATCATCTCAAACAATTTTACGGGTTCAAACGGTTTGATGATGATGTCGTTCATTCCGGATTCAAAAACCTGCTCCTTGATTTCTTCCTTATCAAAAGCGGTCAAAGCAATGATGGGCGTACTGATTCCGAGATTTCTGATGCGTTTGGTCGTATCGAATCCGTTGATGATTGGCATGTTGATATCCATCAGAATCACGTCATATTTTTGGTTTTCAAGCAAATGCAACGCAGCGAAACCATCGGCCACCATATCGCATTTGATATTGTTCTTGTCCATGATTTTCTGTGTTACGAGTTGGTTGATTTTGTTGTCTTCCACCACCAACACTTTGAGTGAATGATGCGAATTGGTATTCATTTCAAGAGTGTCTTCAGTATTTTCAGCCTCGTTTGCCGCTTCAAAACCAATGATAAAAGTGAAAGTCGTTCCCTTATTCAACCCGCTTTCCAGATGGATTTTGCTGTCAAATAGCGCTATGAGTTTCTTGACGATTGACAAACCTAGTCCGGTGCCCTGATAATCTTCATCGGTACGGCTGACCTGCACAAACATCTCGAAGATTTTTTCCTGATCGGCATCGGCAATTCCAACGCCTGTATCGGTCACTTTGAATTCGATGTAATGCACCGCATTTTTGACTTCCACCTGATGAACATCAATGCTAACTTTTCCATTTCTGGTAAATTTCAACGCATTGCTCGTGAGGTTCATGATAATTTGAGACAAACGCAACTTATCGCCCGATAAAAATGGAGGAATCTTCGGATCGATGGTCACGCTGAGTTCATTCGCATTATTGTTTGCGATGTATTGTACAGAATTGGTAATCGTGGCCAACTCGTCTTTCATGCTGAAAGTGACATTTTCCAAAACAATGCGTTTTTCATCCATTTTATTGAGCTGCAGAATGTCATTGACCAAAGACAACAAATAACTTGCGGAGAATTTCAATGAACTCAGATGCGGACTGTCGGCGAGTTCCTTATGTTCGTCGGTAATAATGTCTGCAATTCCGACAACACCATATAAAGGCGTACGCAATTCATGTGTAATGGTAGATACGAATTGGGATTTCATCAACGAAGCTTCCTCAGCTTTTTCTTTAGCTTCCTTAAGTTCTTTGTTGGCCAATAGCAATTCGGAATTGATTTTTTTTCTGAATTTATTGGAACGGTACAAAGTAAAAATTAACACCAGCAACACTAAAAACAGCACCAAGAAAAGGCCGGTAATGATATTGGATTCTTTGAGTTTCTGCAGGTGTTTCTCATTCTCAAGTTCGATGCGTTCCAACTGGATGCGGTATTCATCGAGTTGAATTTGCATCACAGATTCGTTCAGAACTTTCTGCTTGTCTTCGGAATAAGTCAGTTGCCGCAAAGCGTTGAATTTATCGCGATACTGCTTGGCCAGAACAGGTTGGTCGTAAAACTTATAATGCTCGGAAAGGTTATCGTAAGCATTGATCAGGAAGCTGTTCATGTGGTGCTTTTGCGCCATATCAATCGCTTGTGTATAATATTTTAATGCGATATCAGGCTGTCTTAGATGTGTATTATAGATTCCCAATAACGAAGTTAAAGTAAACCGCATTTCGTTTTGTCCTTTGCGGTTCACGTATGGTTGGACTTCGCGGATATACTTAATTCCGTTCTCGAAGTCATTTATTGAAAAGCAAGCGCTTGCAATATTGAGTTTGGTGTAAGTGATTTGAATACTGTCATTAATCTCAGTAGCGTATTCGAGGGATTTTTTGTAGTACCTGATGCCTTTCTTGACGTCGATTTTACTGAAATAATATACGCTTCCGAGATTGCTGTAAATCCAGTCGTTTAGGGAATCATTTTCAATCCTTGAGGCGTAAAACAAAGCTTTGTTATAGAACGAAATGGCATGTTTTGCCTGAGAAAACTCGTCATAAACCACACCGATGGCGTTGTAAGAATGGGCAATCAGATAATCGTCATTGATTTTAAACGAACGCACCAAAGCCGATTTCGAAAGTTCTAAAGCTTTATCATAGTCACCGTTACTAAAACTTATTCCGGCTTTATTGATTTGATTTTCAATACTTTTCTTTTCGATCTCATTTTGACCGTAGCTAAAATTCACTGCGAAAAGAAACGCAATCAGGATATATTTTTTCACAAACGAGAGTCAAATAGGTTCACAAAATAAATCCCAACTTGGTGTCGGGATTTTTTTCAAAAATATCAATTAAAATATTAATTCCTAATCAATTTTCTATATTTCAGTCGTTTCGGTGTCAAATCACCGCCCAAGCGTTTCTTTTTGTTTTCTTCATATTCTGAGAAACCACCTTCGAAATAATAGACTTCGGAGTTGCCTTCAAACGCCAGAATGTGCGTACAAATCCTGTCTAAAAACCAACGGTCGTGGGAGATTACTACGGCACAACCTGCGAAATTCTCCAAACCTTCTTCAAGCGCACGAAGCGTATTGATGTCAAGGTCGTTCGTCGGCTCATCAAGCAATAATACATTGCCTTCTTCTTTTAAGGTCATCGCCAAATGCAGTCGATTGCGTTCTCCGCCCGAAAGCAAACCTACTTTTTTGTTCTGATCGCTGCCCCCGAAATTGAAACGCGACAGATAAGCTCTGGAATTCACCTGACGTCCGCCCATCATGATGAGTTCCTGTCCGTCGCAGAAATTCTCCCAGATGGTTTTGTTTGGGTCGATGTTGGAATGCGATTGATCCACGTAGGCGATTTTTACGGTATCACCGACAGAGAATTCACCACTATCAGTAACTTCCTCGCCCATAATCATCCTAAAAATAGTCGATTTACCGGCACCGTTTGGCCCTATAATACCGACAATTCCGGCTTGCGGCAAAGTAAAATTAAGGTTGTCATATAGTAATTTATCGCCAAAGGCTTTGGCTACATTTTTAGCTTCAATCACATTGGTTCCCAAACGCGGGCCATTCGGAATGTAGATTTCGAGTTTCTCATCGAGTTGTTTCTGGTCTTCGTTGAGCAATTTGTCGTAGTTCTGCAAACGTGCTTTTTGTTTGGTTTGTCTGCCTTTCGCACCTTGACGAACCCAATCGAGCTCGCGCTCTAAAGTTTTTCTGCGTTTCGAAGCGACTTTCTCTTCCTGCTCCATGCGTTTTGATTTCTGGTCAAGCCAAGACGAATAGTTTCCTTTCCACGGAATGCCTTCGCCACGATCAAGTTCTAAAATCCAGCCGGCTACATTATCAAGGAAATAACGGTCGTGCGTGACGGCGATGACGGTTCCTGAGTATTGCGCCAAATGTTGCTCTAACCAAAGTACGCTTTCGGCATCAAGGTGATTCGTCGGCTCATCGAGAAGCAATACATCAGGTTGTTGCAACAACAGACGGCATAAAGCTACGCGGCGGCGTTCTCCACCGGAAAGGTTTTTAATCGGCGTATCGCCTTCGGGTGTGCGCAACGCATCCATCGCGATTTCTAATTTGGTATCGATTTCCCATGCACCAAGCGCGTCGATTTTATCTTGTAAATCCGCCTGACGGTCCATGAGTTGTTGCATTTTATCAGCATCTTCATAGACTTCAGGCAAACCGAATTGGTCGTTGATTTTGTTGAATTCATCTAAAACAGCCATGGTTTCGGCAACGCCTTCGCGCACGATTTCAATAACGGTTTTCGAATCATCAAGTTGTGGATCTTGTTCGAGATAGCCTACGGTGTAACCCGGTTGAAAAACCACATCGCCTTGGTAGTTTTTATCGACGCCGGCAATGATTTTTAAGAGTGATGATTTTCCCGAACCGTTGAGTCCGAGAATACCGATTTTCGCGCCATAAAAGAAGCTTAAATAAATGTTTTTTAGTACTGGTTTGTCGGCGCCTGAGTAGGTTTTACTCAGTTTCTGCATCGAGAATATTACTTTTTTATCGTCTGACATGTTGTATAAATTGTTGAATTATTCGATTATTAAGTATTTAAATTACGAGGGCAATCAGATTTAAACCCTTCCTTTCAGCGCGTTGAAAACCCAGGCATTGGCGAAGAAACCAACTCCTACGGCAACAAAACCCCAACCAGCAACATCGTCATATCGGAAAGCACCAAGGGCTATAAGGATTAATCCCATGATGATCATGATTAGTGTGGCCCATCCTAAAACGGTATTTTTATTCATCATTCTAATTTCTTATTTAATTTAGAGGCACAAATATCGGGAAAATTAATCGTATAAAAAGAGGTTTATGGATGATTCGAATAAATAGAATTGTTGCTGTTTTTGATGTAAGCATCCGTATCAGAATTATCAACAGCGCCATCTCCGTTCAAATCGGTAGTCAATGACCCAAAATTAGAAATATTGATATCAATGAAAAGGCTATCAGCATCCGAATTATCAATCACTTCATCCTGATTGATGTCACCCGAATACAATGCCCAAACTCCAGGTTTTATCTCAACCATATTGTTTCCGTAGGCTTTGCTTTCGGCATTTGTAAAATCGTAACTCAAGGCTGTCGACCCTAATGTTTGTGGCAATGCACTCCATGTTTGAATAATATTTCGGCCTTTGACTGCTATGTAATAAGGTCCCGGAGCCAAAGAAGGAAAATTGACATTTAGTGTTCCATCAGTATGCAGAATAGCTGTCGTTGTGGCTGCTACAGCATACGGAAAAGTAGTATTGTGCAGTTCAAACGTCAAATGCTCTACATCGGTTAAGGCAGCAATGCCATCCTGATTATTTTTAACCGGAGTCATAGCGCTGATGTTACGATCATAATAGCCTTCAATAAACAATTTTAGATTTAATGTTGACGAACATCCGACATCAATGTTTAGTGTAGTAGTTGTAGCGCACTGTCCGGCAAGTGGTGTAAAAGTGTAAGTTGTAGTAACAGTATTGTTTAAAGCAGGAGACCAGCTTCCGACAATGCCGTTAGTGGAAGTCGTCGGCAATGGGCTTAAAGTGGCTCCGGGACAAATGCTAGAAACCGCTGTAAAAGTAGGCGTGATTAGTGAAGAACACGATGTTGCTATCGTATTGGAGTTGGAAGAAATCACTGTCCCATTTTTGGCTCTCAGACGATAGTAATATATAGTACTTGGCGAAACTCCTACCACTGAAGTGCTTACTGTGGCCTGACCTGTTATGGGTTTGCTTTGATAACCCGAGAGATACGAGTCAATCACATTGGTGGTATTGAAAGAATGCATCCCTAAATCTGAAACATCATCGAGGTCGGCAACAGTCCATTGTGTAGCCAAAGTTGGAAAACCTGAAGCTGGATTACTACTAACTCCTGAGGAGATGGTAGGCAATCGCACAAGGGTTTTATCTAATGTAGAAGCCAATCCGCTGGTCCAGGCGACGCCGGGATCTTCCCCTATCCTGCCAATAATATCCACATAGGAACTCGTCGAAATTTTATATAAAGCTATGGCATCATCGCCATTAAAATCAATACTTGTAGATGAAGTTGCAGTTGCGGTGTATATTGTGGCGCTCGAATTTTTATACACTAAAGTCGCTCCATTCGCTAAAGTTCCGCTAAGCTGATTGGTAATCGATGCCGTTGCAGCACCATTTAAGAAAAGCAATAGACGGTAATCACTCAAATTGACGGTACTTCCGGTGCCGTTGTAAATTTCAATATACTTATTAAAAGTGGAGCCTTCAACATATTCAGAGAACAAAAGGTCCGTGGTCGTTTGTGGGGAAGTAATCGAAAAATTCGGTATCGTACTCACGTCCAATAAATAACCATCCGTAGCATTCGAAACACTGTTCCAGTTTGCCGTAAATGAATTCGCACTAACCGCTGTTGCTGCTGTTGCTACCGGAGCAGCGACCGTAACTGGTGCGCCCCAAATGGCCGTAACATATTCCGGATGGTCCACAAAAGGGTTCCTGTTGTGTTGTGGCGTTTGATAATATATAGCGTCATTTCGGGCGATTTCTTTAGCACTGACCGGATCATTAGTGCTCCATTCCATCAGCATATTCAAAAACCACGGTTTGTATTGATTTACTGAGATAATATCTGCAATTTGCGTAGTGGCATTTCCGGTTACCCAAGCGCTGATTTGATCTTTATAACGCGTAATGATATACAAATAGGCTCTGGCAAAATCGCCTTTGTATTCGTCTATAGGTTCAAACACAAAACCCGTATATCCTGATACGCCACAATTGCCTACTTTGCTTCCGTTGGTTGAAGTCCAGGAAACAGCACTAGGATTTACTTTCCCGATCGGATAATTGCTTTTTTTGTTATTGACGTACTGATCAGCCGGAAACAAATGGTGCAAATCGGTATACTGTTGGTTGGTTGGGCTATCAGTACTTCCCCACCAAGACTTAGGAAAGCAATGTTCTCTGGAATAACAGCTTCCTTCAACAGCAGAAGTTCCGCATTGCGAAGTGAAAATCGTGTAAGTATAAGCCGGCGTACTGCTCGGACGGTCACTATACATATCCCAAACGGTCGTTGTAGCCGTGGGTCTTACATCGGTGTATTGATAGGCATCCCAAATATCAAAACTGGTGCTGGTGTAAGGCAATTTAACATGACCGGTACTGGTGATTGTTTTTAAAGCAGTTCTTAGGTTTTCTCCTGTCAATCCTGTGGCACTACTGTAATAGCCCGACGGAATTTGACTCCAGGAAACACCAAAATAAAGCGTAAACAAAATAACGAAACAAAATGGCAATCTAATCTTCATCCTATTTTTATAAGCGAGGGCAAATATAATAGATTTTTTTGCGCAACAAGGCTTAAATACCTATAAATGAACGTTGATTGGCTGAAAGTCGTAGTGAGTATTTCCTTACCAACAACTGCTCAGGCTTTCAAAAACATGATTCTTAAAATTTAAAACAATAAAAAAATTAAGGATGAACAGAATAAACAGAATGAGGTCATGCTACAGACTAAAAAAATGGTACTCATTGCGAACATATTTTCGAATCTATTTAACAACCGCTGTATATAAAAAAAACAATCTAAATCCTCGCTATTTTCAACAATAAAGCTTTAAAAATCAACAACTAACCGCAGATCAACAAACGATTTTAATGGTCTTAAAAATGATACTTCGCACCCAAATAAAAGTTTCTTCCCGGCGCATTGATTCCCGATGAAAAGGTGCGGTATTGGATGTCTAGAATATTTTCAACTCCAGTAAATATTGTAGTGCTTTTAATCGGGAAAAAAGCAGCTTTCAGATTGTAAGTTTGCCATGACGGCATTCCATTTGGCGTAGCATACTGCAAATTATCTTCTCCGCTTGGTGAATATTCCGCAACATCCTTTTTACCATTATACAACATATAACCTTCAACATTGGCGATTTTAGATTGATAAGTCAAACCCACTTTACCGTAAATCGGAGCAATGTGATCTAAAGGAAATCTTCCGTCGGCATTATGAATACGACCTTGAGTAAAATTGAACGTGCCTTCAAACAACAATGCCTTGAATATTTGCGCTTTCATCACCGACATAAACCCAGCTAAATGGCCTTTCCCTTGGTTTTGATTGGCTAAAATAATACTTGTTGTTCCTTCATATTCAATAGTCGATTGCCCGTTGAAAGTATAAGTATCGGTTTGTATCGGGTCAAAGAGTTTGGTGACAAAAAACACATTCTCAAACTGGAAACGATTCCCATCCCATAACGTAACACTTACATCTGCGGTGACCGTTTTCTCGGGTTTGAGATTTTCGTTGGGAACAATCAAAGTCCCTGGCGCGGATTCAAATATTTTTGCCAAATCATCAATATTCGGAACGCGATAAGCAGAAGCCAAATTGAAAGCCAGTTTCAAGTTTTTAGTCGGATTATTGACGATTCCGAATGCGCCGCTATAAATCGCATTTTGCTGTTCTATCGACGTAAAAGGTAAGTTGAAAAAATTAGTATCGATTTTACTTTTTAACGTCGTATAACCTGCTCTGGCACTGATACTATAAGATAATTCCGGATTGAAATTATCCGTAAACGACACAAAACCTTCCGCTCTGAAAGTACTGTTATTGCCATCCGGATACCGCGTGTCTATATCTACTTGAGCACCTGTGGCAATGTTTTCTTGAAAAGCTGTCGACTGTAAACCATCGCGATAAATATCAACGCCATAGGTCAAATGACCGTTGTTTATTTTGGTGTTGAAATCAGAACTTAAAGCGATGACGGATACTTTCTCTATTCTTGAATTCAGTTTAGAGCTGCCAAAATTTCTGTTGATTCTGCTTTCTTCAACATTTTGATAACTCAGGTTGACATTCATTTTGGTATGCTTAAAAACCTCGTCTTTCGTGAGTTTGTATATCGAAAGAAAACGCTTTTGCGGACCGTATTTCCAAACGGCCGAGCGCAAATTTCCATTCGAACTCAAATCAGTTAAACGGTCGTAACGCGGAATATCTGAAGTCGTAGAATATTGCAAATTTAAACTATGCGTCACATTCGAATTGGGTTGAAAAACTACTTTCTGCATCAAATCGTATTGCTTGTAACCAGAGAATTTCTGCACATATTTATTGTCATTCACAACTTGCTGGTCAACACCATTTATAGTTTCAACATAATAAGGTCGTTCCCCAAAAAAGTCATTAGAGCCATTGCGTTTTTCTCCCATTTTCAAATCTCCGAATTCGTTCACCGAAACCGAAGAAAGCGAAGCCCATTTTTGGCGGGCCAAATTAAAATCGACATGAACGGATTTCCCTTCATTCACCGAACTATAACTCGAAAGCGCATCACCCGAGAACTTTTTATTGCCATTTTGAGAGAGCAGTTGCGCCGATTTGGTCTGCAGATAAATCGCACCACCGAGCGCATCACTGCCATAATTCGTCGACGATGGCCCAAACAAAACGTCTACTTTTTCGAGCATGTTTTTATCAACGGTAATGCTGTTCTGCAAATGTCCGGCGCGGTAAATCAGATTGTTCATCCGCACACCATCAACAAGAAGTAAAACCCTGCTGGCTTCAAAGCCACGAATCACAGGACTTCCGCCGCCTTGCTGCGATTTTTGAACCGATAACTTTCCCGAATTGGCCAGTAAATCGGCCGTGGTGGGCATGTTTTGAAACTCGATTTCCTTTTTAGAAATGCTTTCAATATGTTGTGGTGTGGTTCGTTTCGATTGTACATGCCGCGACGGATTGACCAATATTTCATCCAGTTTTATAGATTTTGTGGAGTCGATTTGAATCTGAGAAAAGCAAGACCAAGAACAGCAACAAATCAGCATCAAGAACGTTTTCCTCATACTTTGGAAATTACATAAGTGTTTAAATAACATAACCCTCAATTGAAAACACTCACCAGCATTTCCTTAAGCAAATCGTGGTTTGATAATGAATTCGCGCCAACGCCTTTACTTTTCACATCGATATCACGGAGTTTGGCGACGACCGCGCTGACTTTTTTCATCGGATAATTTTTAAGCGCAATATCATAATCCTTCAAAAAATAAGGATTTACTTTCAGCGCCGCAGCCACATTTTTCGGGTTTTTATCTTTCAAACCATGATATTGAAGCAGGTTTACAAAAAAACTAAACACCAAACTCGTAGTCACGACCATCGGATTGTCTTTCGGATTGTCGGCGAAATATTGCGCGATTTGGTACGCTTTAAGTTGGTTTTTGTCGCCGATCGCTTTGCGCAATTCAAACACATTATAATCCTTACTGAAACCGATATTGTCTTCAATATGTTTGGCGGTAATGGTGCTGCCTTTCGGAAGAATGATCTGCAACTTTTCCAGTTCGTTATTGATTTTACTCAAATCCGTACCCAAAAATTCCACAAGCATTGCGGCGGCTTTGGGTTCGATGGCGTAATTTTTTCCCTGCAACACGCGCTTGATCCACTCGCCTATTTGGTTTTCGTAAAGTTTTTTGCTTTCGTAAACAAGTCCGTTTTTGTCGAACTGTTTCGTGACTTTCTTGCGTTTGTCGAGCGTTTTATATTTGTAGCAAATTACCAAAACCGTGGTTGGCATTGGGTTTTCGGCATAACTTTCAAACTTGTCGATGGTTTTGGTCAGATCCTGTGCTTCCTTGACAATCACGACTTGGCGCTCGGCCATCATTGGGTAACGTTTACACGTAGCAATAATATCTTCGACCGAAACATCGCGTCCGTAAAGCACCGTCTGGTTGAAGCCTTTTTCCTCTTCCGACAACACATGCTGCTCAATAAAATCAGACAACTTATCGATATAATACGGCTCCTCGCCCATCAGGAAATAAATCGGTTTGATCTTTCCGCCTTTAATATCGTTTACAATTTTTACTACTTCATCCATTGATTTTATTGTTTTTAGGAGCTGGTTCCCGCTATACACTCATATCTTTTATGGCGAACGCCGCCACAAAAGGATAACCGTTCCTATCGGGGCTAGGGCAATCGACTCCAAATCAAATCTTGCCTTGTTAGTTCAAAACATTTACTTTTACGCCATGCAAAAACTCAATTTTCCGACTTACCAGTTCCGTTTCAAAAATAGTGAAAATAAAATCGCTATTTTCGACGAACTGCGGAAAAAATTTGTGATTCTGACACCTGAAGAATGGGTACGTCAACACGTCGTACAATACCTGTTGACCGAAAAAAAATACCCGAAATCATGGATCAATGTTGAAAAAGTCCTCAAGATTAACGGTTTGACCAAACGCTACGACATCGTGGTATTTAATCCCGACGGCTCGATTTTCCTGCTCGTGGAATGCAAAGCGCCCGAAGTCAAAATCACCCAAAACACTTTCGACCAGATCGCGCGCTACAACCTCACGATGAAAGCGCAATATCTGATGCTGACCAACGGACAGAATCATTACTTTTGCCAGATGAATTTCGAACAGGAACAATATCAATTTCTTAAAGAACTGCCTGAAATTAAAAGGGACAATTAAATGAAAATCGCAGTAGTCATCTTAAACTGGAACGGCCAAAAGTTGCTCGAACAATTTCTGCCTTCGGTCGTGGATAATTCTCCACAAGCCAGCATTTATGTCGCCGACAATGCTTCTACGGATGATTCGGTTGCTTTTGTGCGATCTCATTTTCCTACTGTTCAAATCGTTCAGAACGCGAGCAATTCCGGCTATGCAGGCGGTTATAACGAAGCGTTGAAACATATCGAAGCTGATATTTATGCGCTCGTAAATTCTGATATAGAAGTCACTCCGAATTGGCTTAAACCAATTATAGAAAAATTCCAAAACGAACCGAAAACTGCGATCATCCAGCCCAAAATCCTCGATTATAAGAACAAGGAATATTTCGAATATGCCGGAGCCGCTGGCGGATTTATAGACCGATACGGTTATCCTTTTTGCCGCGGCCGCATTTTTGAAACCGTTGAAAAAGATACGCACCAATACGACGACGATGCTAAAATTTTCTGGGCTTCGGGCGCTTGTTTTTTCATCCGAAAATCGGTGTTTGATGCGCTTCATGGTTTTGATGAAGATTTCTTCGCGCATCAGGAAGAGATTGATTTGTGCTGGCGTGCTTTCAATCTTGGGCATCAGATACAATACACTTCAAAATCGGTGGTTTATCATGTCGGCGGCGCGACTTTACAACAAGGAAATCCGAAAAAAACTTTTTTAAATTTCAGGAATTCGCTGTTGATGCTCGTCAAGAATTTACCAAAATCAGGTTTGTACAAAATTCTTTTGATGCGTCTGATACTTGACGGATTGGCCGGAATTCAATTTTTATTGAAACGAAAACCGTTGCATACTTTCGCCATCATCAAAGCGCACTTTTCGTTTTACGGTTTGTTTTCAAAGAATTATAAAAAGCGGGCGCAACAACAATTCCGCGATTACTTCATAACAAAAAGCATTATCTACCGTTACTTCATCAGGAACCAGAAGACATTTGAAAAGATTTTTAACATTAGTTTAAGTTGATTTCTTTAACATTACTGGTTTTTAAATGTTAAATTTGGAGCCTAATCAAACACCTTAATACAAACTCAAAATTTTAGACCATGAATAGAAAAATCATTATCGCCTTATCGTTAGTGGCCTTCATTTTAACCACTTCGTGTGGCACGAAAAAGAAAATCGCCGCCCTAGAGAAACAAAATAAAGATTGTCAGGATTTGTTGAATTCGACTACCGTAAAACTCAATCTTTGCCTTAGCGAAAAAGAAGCGATGTCAAGCCAAATTGATTTCTTAAAGAAAAACAATTCCGATTTGATCAACAATATGGGCAACATGACAACCTTAACGACTCAAGGCGCTCAGAATATTGAAAAAGCTTTGGAAACCATCAAAGAAAAAGACCTTAAAATCACGAGAATGCAAGATGCGTTGACCAAAAAAGACAGCGTAACCTTAGCCTTAGTAACGAGCCTCAAAAGTTCCGTAGGGATTTCTGATCCGGATATTGAAGTGAATGTCGAGAAAGGCGTTGTGTTTATCTCGATTGCTGATAAATTGTTGTTCAAAAGCGGCAGTTATATGGTCAGCGACAGAGCCAAAGAAGTGTTAGGCAAAGTAGCGAAAGTCATCAATGATAAACCTACTTTCGAATGTATGGTCGAAGGCCACACCGATAATGTTCCGTTCACAGGCAACGCAATTTTACTAGACAACTGGGATTTAAGCGTCAAACGTGCTACGGCCATCGTTAGGGTTTTAACCAAAGAACTGAAAGTAAATCCTGCGCAATTGATTGCTGCCGGAAGAAGCGAATATATTCCATTAGTAGACAACAACACCGCCGACAACCGCTCTAAAAACAGAAGAACCAGAATCGTCGTGATGCCGAAAATTGATGAATTCTACGATATGATTGAAAAAGAAATGAAGAAACCGACGAAATAATTTTCAATATAATCCATAAAAAAACGCCTTGATTGTCAGGGCGTTTTTTTTTTGTCTTATAACCTCAAAATCTTACAGTCCAAAAATCTAAAAAATATCCGCATCACCTTTGCCTTCGCGAACTACAACAGGTTCATAACCTGACAAATCGATAATCGTCGAACCGATGTTATCGCCATAACCGCCATCAATCACGAGATCTACAAGGTTTTGCCATTTCTCGAAAATTAATTCCGGATCGGTTGAATATTCAAGAACCTCATCATCGTCATGGATCGAAGTTGATACGATTGGATTGCCGAGCATCTTCACAATTTCTAAGGCGATATTATTAGCCGGAACACGAATTCCTACCGTAGTTTTCTTTTTGAATTCTTTCGGCAGGTTGTTATTTCCGGGTAAAATGAAAGTATAAGGACCGGGCAAAGCGCGTTTCAGAAGCTTGAAAGTTGATGTATCGATCTGTTTCACATAATCCGACAGGTTGCTCAAATCGTGGCAGACGAACGAAAAATTCGCTTTCTCGAGTTTGATGCCTTTGATTTTGGCGATGCGCTCTAAGGCTTTAGTGTTGGTGATGTCGCAGCCTAAACCATAAACCGTATCGGTCGGATAAATGACCAAACCGCCATTGCGCAAAACATCGACAACCTTTTTGATCGCGGCTTCGTTGGGTTTGTCTTCGTATATTTTGATGAACTGGGCCATTGAAATTTTGAATTTTGAATTTTAAATGATGAATGATTACCGAAACACTAATAGTCGATGCAGCAACTTCGAATCAGAAATCTAAATGTACGACAATTCAAAATTTATAATTTAAAATTCAAAATAATTAATTATCCAATGACATCAAGTTTGGCAAAACGCAACAATAGTTTTTTGATACCTCCGACTTCAAACTTGATTTCCGCTTTTTTATCAGCGCCAACACCTTCGAGATTGATGACTTCGCCTTTTCCGAAGCGTTCGTGCATCACGATATTGCCGACGGTTAATTTGGAATCAAACAAATTCGGAGCGTTCGAAGGCGCATTGCCAGAGACGGGTTTCAATTTACGAATGATTGATGTAGGTTCTTCGCCGTATTTTTTTGGAGGCGTGCCACTTACGGGTTTTGCTAAACGCAATTTCGATTTGTCGATGTCGCCGAAAATATCGGTATCGATCATCGGTTTGTAGCGGTAATTGTTTTCTTCGACGGAAAGGTATTCAAGATACTGCCCATCGATTTCATCAATAAAACGCGACGGTTCGCTATCAGTGAGTTTGCCCCAACGGTAACGCGATTGCGCATAAGTCAGGTAAGCCTGTTTTTCAGCTCTTGTTAAAGCCACGTAGAACAAACGCCGTTCTTCTTCGAGTTCGCTTCTCGTGCTGATGCTCATCGCGCTAGGAAACAAATCTTCTTCCATGCCTACGATAAACACATACGGAAATTCAAGTCCTTTGGCCAAGTGAATCGTCATCAAAGCGACGCGGTCGTCATCACCGGTATCTTTGTCAAGGTCGGTCGCCAAAGCCACATCTTCGAGGAATTCGGACAACGCACCACGCGCACCATCAATTTCCTTCTGGCCTTCGGTGAAATCTTTGATACCGTTTAATAATTCCTCTATATTTTCGATTTTCGCAATGCCTTCGGGTGTGCCGTCTTTCTTGAGTTCCTGAACCAATCCGGTTTTTTTGGCCACATGATCGGCAAGGTAAAAAGCATCCTGATTTTCATTAATGACTTGGAAACTCTGAATCATCGTTACGAAATCCTGCAACTTAGTTTTGGTTCCTGAATTAAGCTTAAGATCGATTTTGTCGATGTTCTGCATCACTTCAAAAACCGAGCGTTTGTAATGATTGGCCGCCACGACAAGTTTTTCAACCGTAGTATCGCCAATGCCTCTTGCGGGATAATTAATTACACGAATCAGCGCTTCCTCATCTTTCGGATTGATCACCAAACGCAAATAGCACAGTACGTCTTTGATTTCTTTTCTTTGGTAGAACGAAAGCCCGCCATAAATTCTATACGGAATATCACGCTTTCTGAGCGCGTCTTCCATCGCACGTGATTGCGCATTGGTTCGGTATAAAATCGCAAACTGACCATTGGTCATTTGGTTCAGCATCTTCTGTTCCCAAATGGTGCTCGCTACGTAACGGCCTTCTTCGCTGTCGGTAATGCTGCGGTTTACTTTAATTTTATTCCCGAAATCATTGGCCGTCCAGACGATTTTATCAAGTTTGGTTTTGTTTTTATCGATAATCGAATTTGCGGCTTCGACTATATTTTTGGTCGAACGGTAATTCTGCTCCAGACGATAAGTCTGCACATTGTCATAATCCTTCTGGAAATTGAGGATATTATTGATATTGGCGCCACGAAATGCATAGATACTTTGCGCGTCATCACCAACGACGCAGATATTCTGGAACCGATCCGACAAAGCGCGTACGATCAGGTATTGGGAATGGTTCGTATCCTGGTACTCATCAACCAGTATGTAACGGAAACGGTCCTGATACTTCGCCAAAACGTCAGGAAAGCGATTGAGCAATTCGTTGGTTTTCAGCAACAAATCATCAAAATCCATAGCGCCGGCTTTGAAACAACGGTCTACGTAATGCTGGTAAATATCCCCGAGTCGCGGCTTCTTGCTCATCGCATCGGCTTCCTGCAATTCGGGATTGTTAAAATACGCTTTGACCGTAATCAAACTGTTCTTGTACGATGAAATCCGACCCAAAATCTGCTTCGGTTTGTAGATGTCTTTATCGAGTTGCATCTCTTTTATGATTGCCGAAATCAATCGCACACTGTCTTGCGTATCGTAAATCGTAAAGTTCGACGGATAGCCTAATTTATCGGCTTCCGCACGAAGAATACGCGCAAAAACCGAGTGAAAAGTTCCCATCCATAAATTCTTAGCTTCACTCGCACCGACAATCTGCGAGATGCGGTTTTTCATTTCACGCGCCGCTTTGTTGGTAAACGTAAGTGCCAAAATACTGAACGCGTCTACACCCTGGCTCATCAGATAAGCGATTCTTATCGTGAGCACTCGGGTTTTTCCGGAACCGGCACCGGCAATGATGATCATCGGTCCGTCTTTCTGCAGAACAGGCTGTTGTTGGGCTTCGTTGAGCTGGCTGATATGTTTTTGCATTGCTTTTGGGTGGCTGGGTTCGTTCAGACTGAACGCAAAAATACGCATTTCGCGGGGAAGAATAAAGCCAAATTTTTCAACATTCCGGAAATGGAATTATTCTGTTTTTGGAGCGGATGCCGCTTCTTTTTCGAGTGAGGAAATGATTTTTTCTTCTTCAGAGGTCAATACGATTGCGTTGTTCTTTTGCCAGAATTTTTCCGTAAAGAAAGTGGGTTTGTCGAACAGGCGCTTTTTGTTGTAAACCTCTTTTTTATTGTACTTCAGATCATCTTTTTCAAAATCAGTTACAATCAGGTCACTTCTCGATTCTTCCAAATAATCATGTTTTTTATTCCAGATTCGCATCTTACCATAGCGATTGCAATAATTCATGAAATAGTTATTGTTGACTATTTTAAAAGCTGCTTTATATTTCGAATCTAAAATCGAGATTCTTGCGATAAGCAGGTTAATCGAACCAATATATTTCATGTGAGAAGGCGCCATTACAGCTTCGACTTCGCTAATCAATTTTGTTTTCGGATCGAAAGTAACCGTGCCTTTGAATAGCGGTTTCTCTATTTCAGGTTTAGGTTCAAAAGAAATCGCATACTGCTCATCGCCTGATTTATCTTTCTTAGATTTCAAGGTAAAATCATAATCTTCGTAGTGTTTTTCGTCAAGCAGTCGTTCTGTAAAATAACGAAATTCATAACTCCTCGAAATCGCAGTCTGCAAGTTCTGCAATGAACTCGAACCTTCGTCTTCTTCGTCATTTACCAATAAATAGGAACGGTTCTGTTTGATGACCACGTCGGATTTTGTCTTTTTAGTAGTGCCACTGATATGGTAATCGAGCAAACCATCGGAAAACTTGACATGTTTATTATTCGATTTCACAAACTCTCTATAATAAGTGTGCAAAAGAATAGGCTTATTAAATCTTGCTTTGGAAATCGCCACCACTTCTCTTAAATAAACATACAATGGTATCTTGGTCACCATGACTTCTTCGAGCACTTCCTCACTTTGTTCTAAAAATATAGTGGTTTCGTCTTTGAATTCAGCAACCGGAACCATCTTGGTTTTATAACCCAAAAACGACATCACAATCGTAGCTGTTTTGGGAACGGTCATTTGAAAAACGCCTTCTTCATTGGAAATGGTTCCCAATCCGGAATTTTGTACGCCCACAGAAACGGCAATCACAGGTTCTTTGGTCGCAGCATCTTTGATTAGGCCGCGGATCGCAATATTCTGAGCAAAGGTGGCACTGCACAACAATAGTAAAGCAAAGGCATACAAACTTTTCATAACATCCGATTTTAGTTCGAGCTAATATAATGGAAATCATGAGGACTTTAAAACATTGCTAAAAATTTCAAAACAAAATTTTAAATTCATTTCAGTTCCCTAACTATTATCCTATTTTTGCTGCGATAAAAAACAAACTATGGAAACCACAAAACTCATCGAGATTTTAAGTTATACGATTCCTTCACTGATTACGGGCGGTGTCGCTTATTACTTGTTTACAGCTTATTTCAAAGACCAACAAAACACCCGCCGATGGTTGTTGCAGAAAGAAAACCAAAAAGATGCTTTGCCATTGAGATTGCAGGCTTTCGAACGCATGGCTTTGTTTCTGGAACGCATCAATCCGACGAAATTATTGATTCGCATTACGCCACTTTCACAAGACAAAAACGATTATGAGAATTTAGTGATTGCCCAAATCGAACAGGAATTCGACCACAACCTGACGCAACAAATCTACATGACCGACGAATGCTGGACCATCATCGTCACGGCTAAAAATGCTACGATTCAGATGATCCGCAAAGCCAACATGAGCGACCGTGTAGACAGTGCCGACAAACTGCGCGAAGTAATCTTAAGCGATTTAATGGAAAAAGCGACACCGAGCAGCGCCGCTATGAGTTATTTGAAAAATGAGTTGAAGGCGTTTCTTTAATTGTCTCTTCTCACATGAGCAACACCAGTTACCGAATGTGTTCCTGTTTTATCGGTATAAGTTCCATTAAAAGTCAAATCAAGGTATTGCCCAACTTCACCAAATTGACTTAAATTGAATTGAATCGTATTAGGGGTAATTCCATAGATATTCAAACTAGTTCCTTCTATTGTAAATTCAGATGAAGTATAAACTCCCGGAACAAAAACATTTCCGGTAATTGTCATTGATTGGTCCTGACTAGTTCCATTTATATAAAATTCATTGGTTTTAACGTATGCATTTAAATTATCAATCAAAAACACTGTAACTTCATTATCAATTTTATAGGAAATAAATTCTGTAACAGTATTGCAGGCAGCAAGGTTTCCAACATTGGTTATTGGTGTTGCAAAATGGTAACTAACAGAATCCGTTGATTGCAAGCTATCATAATCAAAACCCTTTAGTTTAAAGTTAGTGTTAGCGCCGCAATAAATTTTATTAAAATTGAATGCCCCGTTAGTTACTGCCGAAACCTGGGTTTGATAATTAGAATATAGCATAACATATCCATTGGTAACATTTGTATTATCGCACTTTAATAAATTCCCTTGTACTAAAGTAGAAAATAGATTTGAAGTGTTAGTAATGATGATATCCGGAAGCGCTGTATCAACAGAAAAAGGACCTATGGTTGAAGTATATATAACGCAGCCTTGGGTTGAATACACTTCTAAAGTCAATATCTGATTGACAGGAATTAAACCCGAAACAGCCCCATCATCATCTGTAAAACCAGATGCCGTTTGAAAATCATAGGTCAAATTGGCCGATACATACGAAATTGGATTTCCATTACTATCAACAATTTTTGTGCTTAAACGAACTGTTGGAAAACACGCATCACAGTTCCACCAAGAAAAATGGCTCACATTCCCAACATATTGATTCCCAACTTTAGTAGCGGAACCTTCTTCTATCCAATAACCTTTGGCTTCATCAAAATGCCATAACGGAATACTGCTTGGTGCCGTTGCCATTTGTGAGGCGTCAATTTGCATTTTAATTTGTGCGGTATGTGTTTTTGCAATTTGTAATTTTTCCCCACCACTGCCGCGCAATTCCACTTGCATCATGCCGAAAGTCTGTAATACTTTGGCTGTTCCGTCGGCTGCTTGAGCATATAACATTCCTGGCATCAGACTGCTGATATCCTGATTCGATGGTGTCAAATGAAACATTGAAACCGCAACACTTCCTGAATAAGCTGCTCCAGATTCGGTTTCAAACGCGCCGTCAAAAAGCACTTTGGTTCCTGAAGGAAGCGCCACTTCACTAGATGTTCCTGATGCAATCGTGGCGATTGGAGTGGCCGGAATCATCATGATTTTCACGTTATTCTTTCCATTTGTTGGAACCATAGCGCGCGAACCGTCAATATAACCGGCTTTGTTAGCTGTGATGTAGGCGAATTTCTCATGCACGTTTGCCCCATTGATTATAAAAACGCCATTCACATCGGTTTGTACCGAAGATGTTCCTATACTTATCCTAGCATTTTGAATCGGTTGATTATTAACATCGACCACCTGACCAATAAAATCCCGAGAAGCCGAAGCTCCGAAATTTTTAGTAAAATCAGTATCTGGATTTGTATCCGAATCACTGTCATCACTAGGATTACAGCTGATGATTGCGAGGCATAAAAAAGCGAAAAGGCATTGGATTTTTTTCATAATCAATAGTTTGTTGGTGAAGAATATCTCAAATGTAAAGAATTAATCCGCTGCAGTTGTTGTCACTTAGAATTCAAGCGTTTTGGGTTAGAATTCGATGTTCCCAAAAAACAAAAAGCCATCACGAACGGACGGCTTTTAAATATTGAGAACCTCTTGTTGATTTACCTCGAATAATTCGGAGCTTCTTTAGTAATGGTCACATTATGCGGATGGCTTTCATTAATGCCACTTGCAGTGATACGAACAAACCTTCCGGTTTCCTGCAAAGTCGGAATGTCTTTGGAGCCGCAATACCCCATTCCGGCGCGCAATCCGCCAATGAATTGTTGCATGCTTTCGTTGAGTTCGCCTTTGTAAGGAACGCGACCTACAATTCCTTCAGGAACCAGTTTCTTTACATCGTCTTCCACATCCTGAAAATAACGGTCTTTGGAACCTTCCTGCATCGCTTCCACCGAACCCATGCCACGATACGATTTGAATTTTCTTCCTTCAAAAATAATGGTTTCACCGGGAGATTCTTTTGTTCCGGCAAGCAACGAACCGAGCATCACACAATCAGCTCCCGCGGCTATCGCTTTTGGAATGTCACCTGTATATCGGATGCCACCATCAGCAATCACGGGAACGCCACTGCCTTTAATTGCAGCCGCTACTTCCAGAACCGCAGAAAATTGAGGAAAACCAACGCCTGCCACTACCCTAGTCGTACAAATGGAACCCGGACCGATACCGACTTTAACACCATCAGCGCCGTGCGCCACTAGAAATTGGGCGGCTTCTGCAGTAGCAATGTTGCCGACAATCACATCAAGGTTTGGGAATTTTGTTTTGACTTCTTTCAGAACCGTAACGACGCCTTCCGTATGTCCGTGTGCAGTGTCAATGATGATCGCATCCACGCCGGCATTGACCAAAGCTTCGGCTCTATGAACGGCATCAGCGGTAACGCCAATCGCAGCAGCTACGCGCAAACGACCGAAAGTATCTTTATTCGCAATAGGTTTTTGGGTGAGTTTGGTAATATCTCTGAACGTAATCAATCCTACCAGTTTATAATCGGTATTGACGACGGGAAGTTTCTCAATCTTATTTCCTTGTAAAACCACTTCCGCTTGTTCGAGCGAAGTACCTTCTGCAACGGTAATTAAGTTCTCACTCGTCATCACCTCAACAATCGGTCGCACATTGTTCTTTTCAAAACGCAAATCGCGGTTGGTTACGATACCTTTTAAAATTTTCTGGTCATCAACTATAGGAATTCCTCCTATACCGAATTCTTTCATCGCGTTTTTCGCATCGGCAACCGTAGCAGTTAAAGGCAAAGTCACCGGATCGATGATCATTCCCGATTCGGCACGCTTCACTTTACGTACTTTCGCAGCTTGTTGTTCTATGGTCATGTTCTTGTGTAAAACGCCAATACCGCCTTCCTGAGCCATCGCAATGGCCATCGAGCTTTCGGTGACGGTATCCATTGCGGCAGAAACTATAGGAACGTTGAGCGTGATATTCCTCGAAAATTTCGACTGAATACTGACTTCACGCGGTAAAATATTAGAGTAATTCGGAACGAGCAGGACATCGTCGTAGGTTAATCCTTCACCGACGATTTTGGAGTGGTGTGCCTTCATTGCAATTTGTGTGTTGTAGTTAAATTGCGGGCAAATATAGATAATTTTAGCCGGAAAAGTGTAATAATTTTATCATAAAAAATGAGTAAATTGCAAGAAGTAAAAGATTGAATCCGAATCACTTCATTTCAATTTTAACCTTACTTCCATCGTGATGACGACAACACAAAACCAAATCATATCCGGACTTTCTGAAAGCGAAGTACGGCAATCCAGAATCACCAACGGAGAAAATTCCCTGAAGCATCAGGAAAAAAATCATTTCTGGCATTCTTTAGAAGACATGGTAAAAGAACCTATGTTTATTTTGCTAATCGCCGCTGCAACCATTTATTTTATCACTGGCGATTATGGCGATGGCATCTTTATGACCGCAGCGATTGTATTGGTTTCAGCCATTTCTTTATATCAGGAATCAAGAAGCCACAACGCGATTGAATCGTTACGCAAATTGTCGCAACCCAAAAGCAAAGTGATACGCGGCGGGAATCTGATTGAAATCCCGAGCGAAGAAATTGTTTTGGGCGATTGTGTTCAAATTGAAGAAGGCGCCTTTATTCCGGCAGATGGAATAATCCTTCAATCGAATGATTTTTCCGTAAATGAATCGATTCTGACTGGCGAATCTTTAGCAGTGTTCAAAAATGAAACATCCGAAAACAAACAGGTTTTTCAAGGAACCATCACAGCCAGCGGTTTGGCCATCTGCAAAGTAATCGCGATTGGAAACCAAACCCAGCTCGGAAAAATCGGTGCCAGTATCGCTTCGATTGAAGAAGAAAAAACACCGCTACAGATTCAGATCACCAACTTCGTCAAAAAAATGTCGGTTATTGGATTAATCATTTTTGCGATTGTCTGGGGCATCAATTACTATCATTCGCAACAATTTCTGGCGAGTTTGCTCAAAGCGCTGACGATTGCCATGAGCGTGATTCCTGAAGAAATTCCGGTGGCTTTCACTTCTTTTATGGCTTTGGGTGCTTGGCGATTGCTCAAAATGGGCATCATCGTCAAACAAACCAAAACCGTAGAAACTTTAGGAAGCGCGACCGTAATCTGCACCGACAAAACCGGAACGCTAACCGAAAATAAAATGAGTTTGGCACAATGGTATACATTGGCTGATGATGCGATTCAAAATCCTAACGAGAAACTTACTACCAACGCTCAGGAATTATTGACTTTGTCGATGTGGGCCAGCGAACCGATTCCGTTTGACGCCATGGAAATCGCTTTGCACGAAGCTTACACCAAACTCAAAACCAAAGACGAACGCCCTGATTACAAACTCGTCCATGAATATCCACTGAGCGGCAAACCGCCGATGATGACGCATATTTTTGAAAACAAAAAAGGAAACCGCATCATCGCTGCTAAAGGAGCGCCTGAAGCCTTAATCGCCTGTTCGAAACTTTCCAAAAAAGAAACCCAACAGATTCTTGACGCAGTCGATAATATGTCCAATCAAGGTTATCGCGTGTTAGGAGTTGGCGTGGCTGACTTTACCGGAAAAGATTATCCAAAAACGCAACAGGAATTTAAATTCCAATTTAAAGGTTTGGTCGCTTTTTACGATCCGCCGAAAGCCAATATCAAAGCCGTTCTGGAAACATTCTACAAAGCCGGAATCGAGGTGAAAATCGTCACCGGAGATAATGCCGCGACGACAGCAACCATTGCCAAACAAGTGGATTTTAAAAACAATGCCGCAGTTCTAAATGGCGATGCCTTAATGACCATGGACAAGGCTACCTTAAAAGAGAAAGTCCTCGAAACCAGCATCTTCACGAGAATGTTTCCCGAAGCCAAACTCAAAATCATCGAAGCGCTCAAAGACAGCCATCAGATCGTGGCGATGACCGGTGATGGTGTGAACGACGGTCCTGCGTTGAAATCAGCGCACATCGGAATAGCGATGGGCAAAAAAGGAACTGAGATTGCCAAAGAAGCTGCGAACCTTATATTGGTAGACGATGATTTTTCGAAAATGACCGACGCGATTGCGATGGGACGGAAAATTTACGTCAACCTTAAAAAAGCGATACAATATATCATCTCGATCCACATTCCGATTATCCTGATTGTGTTTCTACCACTCGCTTTGGGTTGGATGTATCCGAATATTTTCTCGCCGGTACACATCATCTTTTTGGAAATCATCATGGGTCCGACCTGTTCGATCATTTATGAAAACGAACCGATGGAAAGTAACCTGATGTTACAGAAACCCAGACCGCTGACCACAACTTTTTTCAACTGGAAAGAAATTACGATCAGCATCATTCAAGGTTTGGTGATTACGCTCGGATTGCTGTTCGTTTATCAGTATTGTATTGCGGAAAACTGTACGGAAGCGCAAACAAGAACCATTGTGTTCCTTACTTTGATTGTCGCCAATATTGTACTGACTTTAGAAAACCGCTCGTTTTACTATTCGATAATTACGACGATCCGATATAAAAACAACCTTGTGCCGCTGATTATCGGGATTACGGTTTTGATTACTTCGTTGTTGCTGTTTGTGCCTGTGTTCTCTAAATTTTTCGCTTTCGATGCGATTAGTGGCGCGCAATTAGGCGTCAGTATTTTGGTCGGTAGCGTGGCCGTTTTGTGGATTGAAATCTATAAGTTGGTGCGCAGACGATAACCCTAGCCCCGATGGAAGGGAATATCCTTTGGCTTTCTTCTTTAGAAAGACAAAGATTGGAATGACAGCGGGATTAGCTTCTAATGAAACTCGCCAAAAAGCTTTGAGGCTTCGTTGTAACTGCTCTCGAAACTCATCGGACTTGTGCCCGTGTTTTCCTTTTGTGCCGTGAAATAAGACAACAATTTCTCGGTCGGCATATTGCCTGTAAGATCGTCTTTCGCCATCGGACAACCTCCAAAACCCTGAATCGCGCCATCGTAACGTCGGCAACCGGCTTTATAGGCCGCATCAATTTTCTCGAACCATTTGTCGGGCGTGGTATGCAGGTGCGCCCCGAATTCGATTTGCGGATATTTGGGAATCAGGTTTGAAAACAAGTACGTAATCACTTCGGGCGTGGAGCTTCCGACGGTATCAGAAAGTGACAGAATCTTGACGCCCATTTGGGAGAGTTTTTCGGTCCACTCGCCTACGATTTCTACATTCCACGGATCGCCGTACGGATTTCCGAAACCCATCGAAAGGTAAGCGACGACTTCTTTGTTGCTTTGGTCGGCAATGTTCAGGATTTCCTGTAAAGTGATCAATGATTCCGCAATGGTTTTGTGCGTATTCCGCATCTGGAAGTTCTCTGAAATGGAAAATGGAAAACCTAAATATTGTATTTCTTTGTGCTGTGAAGCCGAAACCGCACCTTGCGTATTGGCGATAATCGCGAGTAGTTTGCTGGTAGTCTGCGATAAATCAAGTTGCGCTAGAACCTCAGCGGTATCCTGCATCTGCGGAATGGCTTTGGGCGAAACGAAACTGCCAAAATCGATCGTATCAAAACCCACGCGTAACAACGACTGTATGTAGGAAACCTTTCGTTCCGTAGGGATAAAAGGCTTGATGCCTTGCATGGCGTCGCGCGGACATTCGATGATTTTGATTGGTTTCATGAAGGCCAAATATAACAAAGAAATTGATAGTACGAAATCGTTTGAAGTAAAATTAATATTACATTATTTGGTAATAATCATAAATATTACGTTATTTGGTAATAATTTTTAATATTACGTTATTTGGTAATAAGTGATTTCATAGAAACTTTTATTATATTTGAACATGATTAGTATTATCACCGGCGATATCATCAACTCGAGAAAACTGTCCTCAACCCTTTGGATGGATGGTTTGAAACGCATTTTGAATACACACGGAAGCAACCCGGAACAATGGGAAATTTTCCGCGGCGATGAGTTTCAGCTTGAAGTTTCCGAACCTGAAGAAGCGCTTAGAACCGCGATAAAAATCAAAGCCTATCTAAAAACGATTAAACTCGACGCCCGCATGAGCATCGGTATTGGCGATAAAACCTACGCTACTGATAAAATATCGGAAAGCAACGGAACCGCATTCGTACGCTCTGGAGAACTTTTCGAACAGTTGAGAAAACAGAAAAATACTTTAGCAGTCAATACTGGAAATGCCATTCTCGATGAAGAAATGAATCTGATGCTAAGATTATCTCAAACGTTCATGAACCATTGGCTTGTACAGTCTGCAGAATTCGTTCTGATGGCGATTGAAAATCCGACATTGTCGCAGGAAGAAATGGGAAACCTGCTAAAAATCAATCAGGCCGCCGTAAGCCGCAGACGCAAACGCGCTCAATTTGATCTGGTGCTCGAACTCGAAAACTACTACAAACAAAAAATGAAAACGCTATGATGCTGTTCGTGAAATTGCTTTTAGCGCATTTGTTGGGCGACTTTCTGTTGCAACCGACAGCTTGGGTCAAAGACAAAGAGAAACAACAATACAAAAGTGTTTATTTGTATCTCCACACCTTGCTTCACGGTATTTTGGCTTGGATCATCGTGGGCGAAATGGCTTTTGGAAAATGGGCGTTGGTGTTGGCGATTACGCACGGTTTCATTGATTTTTTAAAATTACATTTCCAGAAAAATAAAACCAAGCGCCTTTGGTTTGTTGTGGATCAAGCTCTACACGTATTGATTTTATTGGGAATCGCCTACTTTTACCACCATCAAAAAATAGTCTTTTACGATTTCGACAACAGATTTTGGATTGTAGCCACAGGCATAATTTTATTAACCAAACCAACATCGATCACCATTAAAAACAGCATCTCGATCTGGACGCCCGAAGAACAGAATCAAAAAGACGATTCATTGGAAAACGCAGGAAATTACATCGGAATCCTCGAACGCTTGTTCGTTTTCTTTTTTATCATCACGGGCCATTTTGAAGCCATCGGATTTCTATTGGCCGCAAAATCGATTTTCAGGTTCGGCGATCTCAAAGAAGCCAAAGACCGCAAACTCACCGAATACGTATTGATCGGAACACTGTTAAGTTTCGGAATAGCAATGGTTACAGGTTTTGTAGTCGAATTCGCTTTACAATCGCTCTAAGATTTTCTTATTGATTGCTTTTACCAACGCTGGGCCTTCGTAGATAAATCCAGTGTATAATTGGACCAAGCTCGCTCCTGCCTCCAATTTATCGAGCGCATCTTTCGCTGTATGGATACCTCCTACGCCAATAATCGGAAAGGCTTTGTTGCTTTTCTGGGAAAGAAACCGAATGACTTCCGTCGAACGGTTCGTGAGTGGCTTTCCTGATAATCCGCCAACTTCCTTTTGATTTTCAGAATGCAAATTTTCTCTTGAAGTCGTAGTATTCGTAGCAATCACTCCGGCGATTTTTGTGGTTTTTACAATATCAATGATATCCAAAAGCTGTTCATCAGTCAAATCGGGTGCGATTTTCAACAAAATCGGTTTTGGCTTGGCCTTGGTTTCGTTTTTATTTTGAAGTGTCTGTAATAATTCCGTCAACGGCTTTTTATCCTGAAGTTCGCGTAAATTCGGGGTATTCGGAGAACTTACATTGACCACGAAATAATCTACAACCTCATACAAAGCCTCAAAACAGATCTCATAATCAGACGTAGCGTTTTCGTTGGGTGTCAGTTTGTTTTTACCGATATTCCCGCCGATGAGCACACCATGATTCTCTTTCAATCTTAAAACAGCAGCTTCTACGCCGCCATTGTTGAATCCCATGCGATTGATAATGGCCTGATCTTCTTTTAACCGGAACAAGCGTTTTTTAGGATTTCCATCTTGAGGTTTTGGCGTCAAAGTTCCGATTTCGATGAATCCAAATCCGAAGTTCGAAAGTTCCTGATAAAGTTTGGCATCCTTATCGAAACCAGCCGCAAGCCCAACAGGGTTTTTAAAGGTCAATCCGAATACTTCACGCTCCAATCTGGAATCATCCACGAAATAAAGCTTACGAAATAGTAAAGTCATTCCCGGAATTTTAGACAGACGCCGTATCCAGGTAAATGTAAAATAATGCACCTTTTCAGGATCAAACCAGAAAAGAATGGGACGAATTAGAAGTTTGTACATAGTAGTGTTGTTGTGCTGCAAAAATAGCATTTACCACAAAAACAAAAGCCAACATCGATTTATTATTTTTTATATCTTTAGTTTTAATTACGAATAGCTATAAAATATACACGCCATGGAATGGAAAGCCAAACTGATTATCTACAAACTCGAGAAACGCATTGCTGTTTCTTTTGAATATGATCCGATTTACATCGAGCGAATGAGAGCCATCGTTGATGCCCGATGGAGCCAATCTCTGAAAGTATGGCATCTGCCCGACACGGAAGAAAACCGACACCGCTTCAAAATCACAGCTGAACCTTTAAAAATTCCCACATTAGACAATTTGGAGCAGGCACAGAAATTCAAAAACTGGTTGTTGTCGAAAAGATACAGTCCTAACACCATCAAAACTTATACGGAATGTTTGGGTAATTTCCTGTATTTTTTTAAGGATAAATCTGTTAAGGAAATTTCAAATGACGATCTGATCCAATTCAATAACGACTATATATTGAAGAATAATCTATCGCCATCCTACCAAAATCAAATCGTCAATGCAATCAAATTATTTTATTCAACGGTACAAAATAAGAAAATCGAAATGAGCGCAATCCATCGCCCGAAGCGCGAAAGACTGCTCCCCAATGTGCTAAGCAAGGAAGAAGTCAGGCTTATTTTGAATGCGCATGTCAACATAAAACATCGAGTGATGCTTTGCCTGATCTACAGTTGCGGATTGCGGCGCGGGGAATTGCTGAACCTAAAACCCGCCGACATCGACTCTAAAAGAAACCTCATTTTTATTCATCAAGCGAAAGGCAAAAAAGATCGTATAGCGCCATTATCGCCGAGAATTTTAAACATGTTGCGCGAATATTATATGGGCTACAAACCCAAAGTCTGGTTGTTTGAAGGTCAAAATAAAGGCGAACGTTATTCAGAAAAAAGCCTGCAAAGCGTCTTAAAACTGGCTCTAGAAAAGGCTGGAATAGATAAACCTGTTTCCTTGCATTGGTTACGTCATAGTTATGCAACTCATTTGCTGGAGAGCGGAACAGATTTACGCTACATTCAGGAATTATTGGGCCACAGCAGTAGTAAAACTACTGAAATATATACTCATGTAAGCACAAAAAACCTTCAACAAATCAGAAGCCCGTTTGACGACTTATAATTAGTATATTAGCAAAATAAAACGCCCATATTTTCATACTTATCTATTCGGAAAATGATGTTTTTGGATGAATTTTATGGAGGTATAAAGTAGTTACCAGAAATGATTAAAAAATGAGACTTCAAATAACATTATTACTTTTATTATTAGCTTTTTGTTCCTTTGGACAGAATGAAGAGGTTATTCCTATTGATACAAAATATGACATATT
>NZ_JAIXSL010000013.1 GCF_027484705.1 Flavobacterium sp. | reverse complement strand
TTATCAATTATCAATTATCAATTATCAATTATCAATTATCAATTATCAATTATCAATTATCAATTATCAATTATCAATTATCAATTTAAAAACTGGGGTCGACTGGTTTTGACAGCAAGTCGAATTGAACAGTAAGCACGTCGAGAACGGGGACAAATCTCGTAAATCCATGTCTCAAAACTTTACACGGCGAAGGAAACTACGCTCTTGCTGCATAATCTGAATTAAAGTAAGATTAGCCTCGTCCTACCAGGTAGGAAAGCAGGATTTACCTCGAAAGCTCTGGTTCTTGGCGGTCGATTCAGGTAAATCGTAAATTTGGACCTAAGCATTACTGCGCTTCGAAGTGATGACGAAAACTAAAGAAGATAAGCGTCTGGTGGTTGTTCCTATCCTAGCCTGATGTCGAAAACCCAAACAGGAAATAAACGTGTAGAAAGCTCTTTAGTTGCTTGTTTGGACGGGAGTTCGACTCTCCCCGACTCCACATCAAGCGCAATTTGATTGCGACTGTAAATGAAAAAAGATTCCTCAAGCTCGCTTGATAGGAATCTTTTTTCATTTACAGTCGCCTGCCTTTGCTAAAGGCAGTAAATTGCATTTGCAGGTATGGCGTTCAGGAGATGAGCGAAGCTACCCTCCCCGACTCATAAAAGCCTGTAATCGTTGTGATTGCAGGCTTTTTTATTTTTGGTTGACCGTTTTACATTTTTTTTGATTTTCTATCCCATCCCATGAATAAGAGTTTAAACAAAACTGATTCTTTTTTTAATATTATTCCTCTTAAAGCATCGGTTTTACTCAAATCTAAACCGTTTTTGCTTACAACATTTTGTTTTTGCCTCATTTTTATTGTCACGTTTAGTCCTAAATGCATTTAAGAAGAAAAAGGTTTATTTTCTTATATTCGTTAGTGGCAATTATACAAAACACCTCACAGACAAGAAATGCAAGAAGAATATATCAAACGAATAAACAAAGTCCTGATATTCATAGATGAAAATTTAGACACTGATTTGTCATTACAGATAATTTCAGGCATTGCCTTTTATGCTCCATTTCATCTCCACAGACTTTTTAAAGCAATAACTAATGAAACACTAAACTCATATATTATCCGAAAGAGAATAGAACGAGCTGCAATGATGCTAATTCACCATAAAGAATACAATATAGCTGAAATTGCAGATAGATTTGGCTTCAAAAATGACTCTACATTTTCTAGAACATTTAAAAAAATATACGGATACAGCCCAACCGAATTTCGAAAATTAAACTTGGACAATTTTAGCAAGATTGGCAAACTCAATAGCAATAATGGTAAAGAAAATTTTATCACTGAAGAATACCTTTGCAACATTAATAATCTCAAAAATTGGATAAAAATGAATGCAAGAATTGAAATCAAAGAAATGTCAAAAATGAATTTGGCTTATGTTACACAAATTGGTGTGAACGGAATTGACAATGCTTTTCAAAGAATTGTTAAATGGGCAACCGCCAAAGGATTACTTTCTAAAACAGACACAAATGTTTGTAGGGTTTTTCACGACAGCTTTAAAGTAACCGATGCCGACAAAGTAAGAATGAGTATTGGAATTTTATCAAAACAAGAACTAACAGTAGATGGTGAAGTCGGACTCATAACTCTTGAAAAAGGAAAAAACATTGTGGGACACTTTGTTATAGAACCTGTAGAATTTGAAAAGTCTTGGGACAGTTTATTTATTTGGATGAATGACAATGGTTACAAAAAGGCAGACAGATATCCATTTGAAATTTATCATAACAACTTTAATGAACATCCAGAAAAAAAATGTATTGTGGATCTCTGCATCCCAATTGTGTAAATAAAAAGAAGAAAAACTGCCAATAACAGCAGGCCTTCAGCAAACCTATTAAAAAATTAATGCTTTAATTTTCCTTCAAGTCACCAAACAATAAAAATAATAAAACACTAATTATCAGAAAACTATACTCCATCCCATTTCTTCCGGCTCCTACTACAAACCAACCTTCTTGGTAATGAACGAGTATGATGCCCATCATGAGTATTGCAATATTGAAAATACAAACTAGTCTTATGAACCGGTTAAACAAAAGTAGCACAGCACTTACTATCTGAATGATAACTACCATCCAGGCAAGCAAAACTCCAAATGGCGCAAAACCAATCTGATTTAAAAATAAATTCCCAAAATCATTGACATCATTTTTTGTAAAAATGCCATGCAAGCTATGGGAAAGAAAAATGATGCCTATAGCCATGCGTAAAATCATATTTTGCAGATAATGGCTCATGAATTGGATGGATAACTGTTTAGTTTTCATATACCTTTAATTTATACCGATAAAAACCATTAAAAACAATCTTCCTCCTTAATGGTTTGATTAGTTTTTTTAAATCCAAAATCGTTCGTAACCCTCAGCAGGTTTTTCTATCATGTAGTTTAACATCAATACATTATATTTCCATTCGTTCTTTCTTGACTTTAATTAGTGCAAAACGATTGTTGCAGTGGCTAGCATGGAGCCTAAAAGCAGGCAAATACCCGATACTTTTCTAAATTCAAAATCTATGTTTGGTGTCATATTAGCCATCCTATTTTTTTAAGTAGATTATTTAAGGTTAAACCTAGAAACTAGTCTTTAATGATTTTAAAGGATGCCGAAGCCTTTTCATAAAACAATTTGGCCAGGTAAGTACCGTTTTTGTAGGTGGAGAAATCAATATCAACCTCGGTTTTAGAGGCTTCTTTTGTTAGGAGTAGTTTCCCATCGATATCATAGACTTTAACTTCTTTTATAAGATCTTTTGATTTTATTTTTAAAATATCTTTCACCGGATTAGGGCCAAAAGTATAATCGATAAAACCATCACCAAATTCTTCGTTGCCAAGAATGTTTAGACAACTTACAGTGGCAGTCCATCCATTATAAACAGTCGTGTTAAATGGGGCAGGCCGCGAGAAAAATTCTAAGGTTAAAGCTCCTGAGGGATGTTGTGATTGTATTGTAGCTGGTGTTGCTGAATTGTTTTGGGCACTGCCCCGAAATGGGTACCCACCATACAATCGGTTGATCAATGGTCCATTGTTATCCAAACCATCGTAAATATAAATCTGATCGGCAAAAGGCATCAGATTCACATTATTAAAAGTAATTTTAATTTTTTTGTCTGGAATTGTTGGCACAATGGTTCTGATGATGTGTACATTTGAAGCATATGGGCCCGTTGGTCCACCGGTATCGAAAATCTGAATACCGTTACAATTATCCCCTTGTGTGGCAAAAATTCTGCTGTGTTTTGGATACTCAAGAGCGTTGTCGCAAGTTCCTCTTACAACAACTTCGTAGTAGGTGTTTGGCGTTAGGTTCTCAATCGTGTTCGAACTCAAAGTTGTTGTCATAAAAATCGGGGCATTACCAAAAGGAACTATTGAAAAATCCCATTGTGTATTGATTATATTGCTATCTGTCCAGGCAATTGTAGCGGAATTTTGAGTGACCTCGAGCGCTTCTATTGTTCCAATAGTATTCATACAGTTTTCGTTGCCATCATTGCTCAGGCAGTCGGAATTATTGATATGTTGAATGATGGCGCTTGCTGGTTGTTCACCAAAACCTAAAAAAAGCAGGTTTGAAAAGCAATAACTCATAATGGTACCCTGAAAATCAGGCGAAGTAACGGGTGTTGTACAGCCTCCATAGGCTGTTGCACAGCCGTCAATTGCGGTATTGTTACCATTCCAAACACAAGCGTGGGTGTGGTGAGATCCCAAAAGATGCCCCAGCTCATGAGCTGTAATATTGACAGATACCGAATAATTCGGAACGGAATCAAAATCTAAATGAATATCGCCATAGGCAACATTGCCCTGACCGCAAAGTTCGCCAATACCAAAAGCTTGCCCTCCCAATCCCTCCGGATCAATATCGGCAATAAATGCTACATCGCCATCAAATGAAGGGCGTATGTTCGTAATAGCTGGAACGATATAATTGCTGGAAATCTTATAATAGTCGTCTACTGTCCAAACAAAAATCGTTTTCAAAGCAATAGAAATTCCATCATTGTTATATAATGTTTGAACATTATTAAAAATGGAAGTAATCCAATTTAAAGTAGCAGTCATATCACTTCCATTGGCTTCATAGGCTTGATATCCAACTTCTAAATATACGGTTACAGTTTTTTGAATGTTAGCGCTTTGTGGTCGGTTTTGCGTTCTGTTGGTTTCACTTGTAGTTTCAGGTGTTTGGCAGGTAAAGTTCGTATCAATCAACAAATTATTGTCAGCATAAATAATGTATTGCTTTTGATTGGTTTTTTTTACCAGCTTCCCGATGTTCAAATTTCCTAATGCAGCAGAAGAAACGATACCATTCATTTCGTTGTTGAAAAAATTGAAGGCGGCAATAGAATCATCATTTCCCTTAACGATACCCCGATAATAAACTCCTTTGGAATAGCTGCATTTTTTTTCCTGATCTGTATTGACATTAAAGCCAGTTGCAAATGGTTCTACTTTGTATAATTCAATGGCTATCAATGCGCCTTTATAAGGAATTTGAATCTCAATGGTCTGGTATTTATTGTCCTGAATTCTTTGTATTTCATTGAGATTGATGGTCGCAAAAGTAGCTTCTTTGACCGCTTTTATGCTTTCAGAGGTTGCACCATTTGCATTTTCTTCTAAAACTGAAAATCTTTCAAATTTTGAATGGATCGCTTTGAAGTTATTAATTTCCTCAGCTACTCTTTTTTGCCCAATAATTAGAAATGGCATTAGAAAAAGTAATAAAAAAATGTAGTTTTTTGTTTTCATAGTTAAGGTTGATTGTGGTTGTATTAAAGTCAATTTTTACCTTTTCAAAGCAAAATGTCCTTTGTATTCTTTTCCGTTTTCCCGAGTAACGATAAACCAGTAGTCATCTGATGGAAGCGGTTTGCCTTCAAAAGTTCCGTCCCATGTTTTAGTATTACTCAATAGTTTTCCGTAGCGATCAAATATTTTAATGACCAGATTGGGTTCTGTTTCAGAAAACCGGATGTTCCAGTAATCATTATACCCATCGCCATTAGGAGTAAAAAATTTGGGATACATCAACAGGAATATTTCATCAGTAGTGATCCCACAGCCATTTTTATCTCTTACAAAAATGCTGTATTCTTTCGGTAGTAATCCCTCGAACAAATTGGAATCCTGATAATGTATACCGTCGATAGAATATTCATAATCCCCTAAACTATTCGCATCAATAAGCACCTGAATACTATTTTGTTTGTCAGTCCAATCTTGAACTATAATTTTTCTTATGGTGGCCTTATTGGATAAAACCACCTTAAAGTTTTTAGTTCGAGAACATCTAAGGCTATTTTGATTTTTGGTGACTGTTACCCAAAAGTTTCCTGCTACTGCTATTTCAGTCCAAGAGGCCCTACTTCCTGTTGACCACAGATATCGATTGAAATTACCCGATATACTAACACGGATGTAATTGCCATTTCCTTCACATAAAGCATACTCCGGTTTGATATCGAAGTCTGGACCTGGTTTTACCACCAAAGGAAATGATGTGATTCGAAAACATTGCTCGGTCGGTAGTGCCGCAATTCTGGCATATATGATTTGCGGATTGGTAGTGTTGTTCAGCGGTAAAAGTATCGGATTGCTATTGTTTTGTGCATCATCATTGCTCAAGTGGTAACTTACTTTGAAATCATTGGCCGATTGTCCGTTGAGAAATTCTGCAGTTTTGGTGCTCAGATCGAACGTTGCTATACCATCGTTTACCAAACCATCATCGCAGATTTTATATTCAGCAATTGGATTTAAAACAGGATAGTCCAATACATAAATCTTGAAACTGGTAATGTCATAACAATTGAAATTCGATAATCGATAGACTTTTGCATAAAGTGTGGTGGCTCCGGTTGAATAGGCTTGAATTGGTGTTAAAATGTTATTGTGACTCGCGGCGTCAGCCATCGACGCAAAATAAGATATGCCATAAATTCCGTTAGACTGATTGCCTAAAACTGTAGTGTTGAGTTGGCTTAAATTGTAAGTGGCATTCGATACGCCACACATAGTAATATCTGCAACGGAATGCGCCACGGGATTTGCAGGAACTACTATCTGTTTGCTAATCGTAAAATTGCCGGTTTGCGTTGTAAAGTCTGCAGAAACAACATAAGTGCCTGCTACTTGGTATTGGTGAATTCCAGTAATACTATTCGAGGTAGCACCATCGCCGAAGCGCCAGAAGGCTGATAAGACACTGTCATTGCCACCTAAAGCAAAGGTTGCGCTACCTCCTATGCAGATATCGTCGTTGGTAATTGCTCTGGATTTACAATTTAAGTTTTGAACAAATTGCGGCAGGCCAAGCCAGCATCGACCTGACAGTGGAACATTGCTTGACTGAAGGTCGCAATTAACCCCTAAAATATCAGGATTATTAATGACATATAAAGATCTGTTTCCCGATGTTGCTGAAAAATTTGCAACATAGATTTTGCAATTTGAAGCCATTTGAATCGCGCCAATCTCTTCTGTTCTAAATCTGTTAATTAGCACTTCGCTAGCAAAGATATTACTAGATAGTAAGTTGTATTGGTATATTTTATTCCCTTTTGCGGCATAAAGTATATCTCCTGATGCGGAAAATTCAATGCTATAGAAACGTCGGCCTGAATTGGAACGGGTTATACTTATTGGATTACTAACTAAACCTGTTTGAATATTGAAATCAAATAACTCTAAACCAACAAGATACTTATTGGCACATGCTAATTTTGAGCCATTTGGGGAAAACTTTAGGGATCCAATAGAATCCTCAGTTCTTACACCAACAAAAGACCCCGTGTTACTAATAACAGGAATTATATTTACACCGCTATCATCAATTTTGAATGCTGCAAATGTATTATTTCCGAAACCGTGGGTGATTACCCAGTAGGTATTATTAGTGTAATCTTTGACGGCGCTTAGTTTTTCACATGTAGGAGTGTAAAGTGGGATATTTTTATTTGCAGTTACATCTCCGAGCCCACCATTTAAAGAGATATCAATTTCACTATATTGAAGCCCGTTAGGTTCTGCTAGCTGTGCCGTTGTAAATATATAGTAGATTGTATTGGAGTTGGGTTTAGGGACTATAATTGCTGATTGTGTACTTGAAACGTGACCGTGAAGACCAGCCCCATTAGCCATTACCTGATGATTTCTGTTCCATACTTTAACGCCGTTAGTATAAAATAACAATTGTCCAGAAGCATTGCTTATGGTGGCACAGCCTTCAACAGTAAATATTTTCCCATCACTTAAGTTTACAGGGGTGCCACTATTGAAATCTAGACCAGCTTTATCGCCAAAGTACCAAACATTGTTTTCCTTTTGTGCATAACACGTAAAGGAATATAGGACTAAAACCACTATAAAGTAAAGTGATCGCATTGTAGTTTCTTTGTTTTGAAGATTTATGACGCCATAAATTACCTTACTTTTTCACATTTGAAAGTCATCGTGGTTGGAGCATTTTCCAACCCGTCATCAAATACTTTGGTCAAGGTTATTCCGTCAGGAGCATTCATAATAAATTTGCCATCAGCTTTCGTGATAGAAACTGTAGTATTAGAGTCGATAGATTCATAGATGGCTCCTTTTCCTGCCGCATCAGTAACCGTACAACTAATGTTCATGTAGTTTAACTCATCATAGTTCACTAAAGTATTTTTTGATTTTGCGGTGTAAGTGCCAACCAAACTAGTATTAAACCAAAAATCTAGGCTACACGCCTTGAAATTATTATTGTTATTGGTGATGTTAGAATCAACAATAACCTGAGTAAAAGGTTTACCATTAGTATAAGTCGTCGAGGTTTGGGTAGATACTCTTCTCGAGAAATTATATTCATTCATTTTCCAACTATTCTGAGTTGAAGGTGATGGAGTTGGGCTGCTATCATTACTATCACTACTGCATGATACCGATAATAAGGTCGTTAGTAAAATAATTCCAGAATTTAAAATTGACTTTTTCATTTTTATTATTGTGTTTAAATTTATTGTTTGATGAATTTTGAAGTAGCCGTTTTGTTAGTTTTTTTTAGTTCAATTCACCTCTAATAAATGGTTGTAGTTTGTTTTTATCGGATATAGGTAGCGTATTATAAAAGTCATTTAGTTTTTGAACGATATAACTCATTCGTATCACTCGTAAAATAGGTTCGCCGTTCAGCTCTGTAGCTCTGACCATAATACCAACTAACTGCCCGTCAGTATTAAAAACACCTCCACCACTCATTCCTGTAACGGCATCAATATTGGCTAAAAATTCAACTTGTGGATTGTAAGGAATACCACCTTCAATGTCATTACTTATATTTAATAAATGAATAATATTTTCAGCTTCTGCATTAGAATAGACTTTACCAGTTGCAACAGCGCCATTCGGATAGGTGGCTTTATCTTGGGGATAGCCCATGGCAATTACAATGTCATCACTATTTGGGATTGACCAAGTTTGGTTCGATAGCGTCCTATTATTGGGATCAAATATTTCGAAAGGAATTGAAGTTTGAACAAAATTGGGATAATGACCAAAGCCGTTGTTTATGATTCTTTGATTATCCATTATGCCTAGATAGAAATCATTTTCTGGAAGTATTGTAGTGTTGGTTGCACTTGCTGGAATTTGTGGATGATAAAGTCCAAAATTGGCAACGAGTTCATTTGTCAGACTTGGGTTGCCATTTGTTTGTGGCATTTGTGAACCTAGATAGATGCCATTGTAAACTGATGTGATATCAATAAACTCCTCATTTAAGGAAGACCATGCAGTAATTCCATACGCGTGATTTGCAGAAACAAATAATCCTAAATGGAAGTCGTTTTTTTTGCTCCAAACCACTTTGCTCCCTGAACCAATGGTTCCTACTCGTCCTCTGGTGCTGTTTACCAAATTGACGAAATCAGTATTGGAATGATTCAAAGCATCTTCAATTTTAATCAAATTGGTTTGAATGATTCCAGAGGAAGGTTCTGAGCTATCCTTTGAACAACTAATACCAATAAACAACGATGTTATTAACATCAAAATTAAATTTATGGTGTTTATCATAGGTTTTCTTAATATGTTCTTCTGTTTAATCATTATTGTTTAACAAACTTGGTTGAGAAAGTTTTGTCATTTTCACTAATCAGTTTGATAATGTATATTCCTTGATCTAAATTTGAAACATCGATTATGTTTACTGAAACTCGATTAACACTGACTTCTTGACCTAACAAATCAATAATGGAAACATTTTTAATTTTTTCTAGTGATTGGAAATTCAATAAATGCTCAGCAGGATTGGGAAAAATGTCAATTTCAAGTGGTATTTGAAAATCATCATTCCCTAAATTGCAAGGGCTTTCTCCTATACCTGCGTAACCATCAATGGTTATTGGAGATGACATTTCTGTGCAGCCATTAATAGTAGTCAGAACACTATAGGATAATCCAGTGAACACTTCTATTGATTGATTGGTGGCTCCTGCAATTGGATTTCCGAAATCATCACACCATTGGTAACTCTCGGCAGGTTGTGTCGAAATGGTGCCAGGTATATTAGGGCAAAGAAATAAGTAATTTGGAGTGATGGTATTGGTATGAGAGCAAAAGTTAACCGTTCGTTCATAAATTGATGTGATGTTTTGTCCCAGGTAACATTTGTTTGAAGTCAGTTTGATAATATAACTTCCGTCAGCAACATAAGTATGGGTAGGTTGCAGGGCAGTAGATGTTGCACCATCGCCAAAGTCCCAGATTAAGGAATCCCGGTAGGTTGGAATGTTGTTATTGATGATAATTTCATTTGTACCTGTTCCAATAACATAATTAAAACTAGAACTTGGCAAGTATCTTCCAATATACCAATCAGCCATTGCATCAAACACGATAGATTTAGTAGCATTTCTAATGATTTGTGCCGTGCTAGCGTTCAGTCCGTAATTGTTTGAAATCAATGTTGGATCTTTTCTGAATATTGAAGTATAAAAACAACAGGCAGCAATATAAGAGCCCGCTAGCGATGGATGACTCCCGTCGGACTGATACAAATTGATGGTTGGGTAATTCTCTTTAATGTATTTCCAGACCACGCCCACCGGAGTGACTTCCGATTCATATAAATTGGACATGCTCATATACCTATCGCTCACAAGATCCTGCATCCCGGCATAAGAACAAACAACCGGATTGCTTGCGCAGTTTTGGGCGTCACCGTTTTGATATCCCCAAGTCATGAAGGACGTAATTTGAGCGCAAGGTTTGTTTTGGTCAATGTAGGTTTTCAAATCAGAAAATCCGTTCATAAAACCTGATGGCACTATAAATGCCGGGCGCTGGCTTTGTTCCTGTAACACAATATAGTCCCAGTCATCAGCCAAAATCTTATTTTTTGAAACCGTACTTGCAAAATGGTCTTCTAGACTGTAACCTCCGATAAGATTGCTGTCATAAATTAAAACATCACCAGTACTCGAAGCCAGTGCCGATACTATTTGCGGCAAATCGTTGGCATAAGTATAGCTATTTCCTAAAAACAAAACCTTTCTGGTTTGTTGGGAAAATGCTACGAGTGAAATTGTGAAAAATGCAAATACTAATTTCAACTTGGCTTCCATCTATTTTATTCTTTTATAAATTTTGAGGAAAAGACTTTATTGTTTTGATCTACCACTTTGAGCAAATACATTCCTTGAGTTAAAATGGAGACATCAACGGTATCAGCCGAAATTTGAGTACTTATTACTTTTTTCCCTAACAAACTATAAACTGAAACTTCTTTGATTGTTTCAGGCGTTTTGATTCTTAGTATATTTTGCACTGGGTTTGGCGTTAAACTGATTAAATTATTACTAAAATTATTGATACCTAGTGTGCTTGTTACTGATAGCGCATCTACTCCTATGTAATCTGAATTTGGCGCACTTGCGCCGCCATTCGTGACATAGTATCTAAAAGCAATTCTGCAATTTGTTGGTTGCGAAAGACCATCTATTGAATAAGTGTAGTTTGTCCATGTAGTAGGATAGCCATTTGCAAGCAGATTGGGGTTTATCGTCAATGCCAATATGGTAAAATCCCCTAGTGAAGCACTTGAAGTTGAAGGCAGTGTGGAGTTATCTCCATTAGGGCTTATTCTGAGTTCTAGTCTATCAGCCCAAGTTCCATGATGTGTTCTAGAAAAGAAACTAATAATATCTCCATTGTTTAGATTTACCGTTGGTGTAATTAGCCAGTTGCTAATTGTGCCTATATCTCCTGTAGACTGATGATTAACAGCAGCATAAGAATTGCTCGCACCGTTATAAGCCGGAAAAGGAACTCCTCCTCCCCATGTGCTTATTCCAACGGGCTCACTCGCATTTACATTGGTCCAACCTTGTGAAGCTAACAAAGGGATGTTGTCAAAATTCTCCGTTAGTAAAACTTGTGATTTTAAGGAAACAGACCACAATACACCAAGAATTAGAATGGCTTTTTTCATTGTTTACAGTATTGATAATGTATTATTTAAAATAAATCACACTAGTTTCTGCATAAAGTTTTCCTTGGTCATCTGCAATACCAAATTCACTTTCTATAAGTTCGTCATTAGAGAAAACCTGCAATTGAACTATTTCATTCGGATGTCCATTTTGCCCTACTAATGCCAGTCCTGTTAAGGCAACCTGTGGATTGTATTCGAGGCTCTTTAACCAAGGTGTTGAATTTAAAACTTCGCTTGGCGTAACACCATACTCATCCGTTGGATTTGCATATATTGCTTTTAAGCTCCCTGAGTATTGCCCAACAACTTTGAACGTAATATTTCTGTCAAACCGCTGAACAGTGTGATCTGTATTGTCATCTTTACTGCATGAAATTAAAATGTTCGCCACTAATAATGCTACAATTGTGTGTTTGATAGTTTTCATAGATTGAATTAAATTGATTGATTTAAGATTCGTATTCCTAACAAAATTATACTTGTAAAAAATGATTTCAAATACCTATTAGAGTGTATAGTTTCCTACCTGATTTCAGGTATTTTTTTATTCTAATAAATTTCAAACAGCGATTAGTCGGAGAAGATTAAAGATTTAGTTTGATTATGACTGAAACTGGAAGATTATTTCTTTATAAATTTTTCCGATTGGCCTCCTGTATCATCATGCAAATTAAGAAAATAAGTTCCCGCAGGATAAGGAAATGGAAAGCTGTATTTTTTTGACGTAGCACCAGGTATTCTTTCAGTTATAAACTTTTGTATGAATTTACCGTTCGCATCAAACAATCTTAGCATAATGTTATCTGAAGTTTTAAAATTTACCGTAAACTCCAATTGATTTTCAACTGGGTTGGGTGAAATTTTTACTTCTAGTCTGGCTCTTTCTGCATTTCCGTTGAATGGTGATGTGCCTAGATTTTGATCAGAAAATTTATAAATTCCTTCGCCAGAACAATACACCAGATTTTCATTAAAAACCTGAATTCTATTCAAATTCCCTCCAAAATCAGTATCATTCCATGTGGAACCTGCATCGAAGGTTTCCAGAAAACCTGTATGATGACCGCCCATCCAACCATGATATTCTGTAATAAAACCTACCGCTTGAATGTCGGTATCCGGAACTTCCTTAGAAGACCAATTTAAACCAGCATCAATTGATTTTAAAAGCTTCCCAGGTAGCGGCTCTATAGATTCTACAGAACCAAACATTACATTAGGATTTGAAAATAATCGTTGCAGTTTCCATACCCATTCTCCATTGATTCCGGTATGGTATATTTCTGTCCAGGTAACACCGCCATCTGTAGTTTTCAGAATAATTCCTCCATTGGAATTACCGCCGGAAGCAAATCCGACATTAGCATCTACAAATAAAACTTCCACCAAACTCTCAGCATAAGCACTCATGCCAATGTATTGCCATGTTGCTCCACTATCAGTTGATTTTATAATATAAGCAGGACCGAAATAAGCACCACACCCATAAACCGTATCAACACCAACAGTGGTCAGGCCACAAATTACATTGTTGTTAAAAGCAGCAACAGCATCTACTATAGCCCAGTTGGTTCCCCCATCAATAGTTTTGTAAAACCCACCATCTAAAGTGCCTAAGAATCCAATATTTTCGTTTAGAAACTCTATGTTTCTAATGTAGGTATTTTCCAGGAACAACAGATTATTCCAATTTTGTCCTCCGTCAGTAGTTTTTAGCACAAATCCACCGCTTCCTGCCGCCCAGCCAACATTTGCGTTTAAAAAGAAAACATCATCATACCGGCCGCAACAAGATGACGGTAACACTTCATCCCATGAAGGTTGAGCAAACAAAGAGAAAAAAGAGCAAAAAGTTGTTAGGAAACATAATCGTGTTTTCATGGTTGTAATTTTTAAATGGTTCTTTTTAATTTGCTATTGTCTAACTATTTTAAGAGTTTCATTAGTTCCATTCTTTAATTGTATTTTCAAAAAGTACATTCCAGATTGAAGATTTTGCAAGTCGATTTTGTTATCATTTCTAACCTCTTTAACTTTTTTGCCTAGATTGTCGTAAAGCGAAAGATTATAGTTGTTTTCCCCATCAAAGGATTTAATGTAAACAATCGATTGTGAAGGATTTGGAGACAACTCATACTTTTTCAAAGGCTCGAAAATTACATTCGATAAACTATTAAAATCAATAGTATATTTGACTACTCCAAGGTCATAGGTGCCAATATAAACATCGGCCGTAGTACCATTAAAATCGATTGCTGCGCTTTTGTTATCAGAAGATATATAAAGTAAATCTTCACTAGGAACTTCTTGCCATGTTTCTCCTGAGTCGTTTGAATATCGTAAAGCAAAAGATGAAAATTCGGCATTATAATTAATCGCCACCAGATGATTACTATTAGTATCTGAATGTCTGACTTGCTGAGCCTCAAAAGTTGATAATTGAGACCAATTATTTCCGTGATCTGTAGAGGTAAATATGCCCTTGGAGGTAGCGATGGTATATTGCTCTGGGTTTAAAGGGTTTTGGGTAACCATATAGACAATATCATTACCATTTAAAGACTCTAATCCGTTACTCTGAAGATCCCAGGTTCCGCCGAAATTGATTGTCTTGTATAAATGATTGTCTAATGCTATCCAAAGTACATTTGGGTTTTCGGCATCAAAATGAAAATCCCGCACCATTCCGCTCGCAGGCATTGGAATGTTTGTTTGCTGAATATTATTGAAATCACTGATGTCAAATTTTGTGATATTACAGTGGGCAAAGTCATCCGATAAGGAGCAAAACAACAGATTAGGATTGTCCGGTTTCGAAACGATGTCATGCAGGAATACATTGGGGGACTGAATTCCATAAATGTTCGCGCCATGATCATTACTAACGCCAATTCCAGAACCATTTCCCGCCATATAGAATCCGTAAACTCTTCCTTCCATGTTTTGATCAGCATAAAACTGAGCTAACGTATTTGATAGCATCTGATACGGCAATGTTCCATGAGCCTCCTCAATCTGGGTGTTCAAATCTCTGTGACTAAACCCCTGCTGAGCCGCATAGTATAAGTGTTTACTACTACCCTTTTCAAAGAGATTCAAATGTCCGAGGTGTGAAAAAAAGAAGGGATTATCGATTTTAGAAACGGTTGCTCCACCATCATTTGAGAACAGAGGATAATCATTATTCATGATTAGCAATTGATTGCTATTGAATGGATTAAATGAAAGATAGCTCCCATAATAGTAATTATTTGGATTATTCATGTCGTTTTCATAGTGAATAACTTCCTTCGTTTGAAAGTTGTCAAAGGTTCTGACAATTTCATTTAGTCCTGTTACAATAATGTTATTAGCGTCTGTAGGATTATATTTAATTACATAAATTCCACTTTGCACTTCATTAGACCAATTTTGGTCTACTACTTCCCAATTATTCCCTCCATCAAGAGATCGATATAGATTTTGTACTTGAGAACCCAATGTTGACCCTAAAAGAATATCATCTGGATTGTTGGGGTGAAATGCCATAGGACCTAGGTCAATTCCCGATAATTTTTCTTCCCAGGTTTGTCCTGCGTCATTTGAAATAAATAAGCCGCCATAATCCTCGGGATCTAGACCGCCTATTCGCGCAATAAATACTTTTCGAGGGTTATTCGGTGCTATGAACACTTTATTCGGAAAAATATAACCATAATCTTCGTTTTGGTAGATTGTATCCCATGAATTACCACCATCGTTTGTATAATAAACTTTCGCTCTAACACCCATTCCTACCTCATAATGCTGTTGAACCATTACCGTATCATCGTTATAGAAGTCATACGAAGATATCGCGCTATTATCTGACGGGGAAGGAATAGGAATAGCGTACTCACGAACAATTTGTCTCAAATTTATATCTAAGATGTATATTTTATTGGAATGGCCATAATCGCCTGCGGTAAATGAGAGTTGGTTATCAGTATGGAATTTTAGCGAACTTATTCTCATCTGAGCTTCAATATTATTTCCAGGAAAGGTATAGAACACAGTCCAGTTTTCGCCATTATCTTCCGAGACAACAATATGGTTTCCAACAGTTGCAGCATATATTTTATTTGGTACTATTGGATCATAATTCAGGAATTCAAGCTGACCGAATTCTTTCGATCCGACCACTTCCAATTGAGCAAATGAGCATTGCCAGATAAGCAATAGCAATAGAAGTAATGATTTTTTCATAATAACAATTTTTAAAGTTTATATTTTCAAAAATTTTTGATTCCATTGGTCATTTTCTGTAGTTATCCTAACCAGATAAACTCCTTTTGACAGTTCCGATATATCGATTTGATCATTGCTGTTGAAAGTATCAATATGCTTAATCATTCGTCCATTCATGTCTACGATTTGAACTGCTGTAATTTCTACATCAGTCCCGGAAAATTTGATAAACTCATGAGCAGGATTGGGTAGAATACTAAAACCCGACCTCTGATAGTCAGGATTCGAAAGCGTAGTAGTAAAGTTGAAAGTATCGAAAAAGGCAAAGGTCTGATTACTGCCAGGAAACGAATTGTTGTGAAAGCCAAAGTAATATACATCCGTTGCTGGCGCAATAAACGTAGCTGAATGGGTGGTATAATTATCGGAACTGACAAGGTTAAAACTAGCGATATCATTTAATTGCGCGGATTGATTTTGTGATAGCCCGGCTTTCAATTCCAACGACATTGGCGATGGGGTTCCTGAAAAAGAAAACAATCTAGATTTGAATGAGATAGTCACTTGTTGGCCAGCCACTAAATTAATGGCTCTCGAATAGCCCCATAGATTGGAAAATTCCTGTGTACTATTGGCTGTAACAGCGGCTCTTCCGGCACCTCCATCAGCATAATTTGCAGGTTCTGTCAGATCATTCGTTAAAAAAAGATTGAACCCAATAAAACCATCATTAAAAACCTCCATAGGAAACTCCTCCTCAAAGGTTAACGAATAAGGAAGGTTTTTTGCTAAAAAAGCATTGTATGGACCTCTTCTGCTGCTTTGCCCTGTATAGTTTGGTGCGCTTCCACAGACTGATGAAATAAAATAACTAATATTCGCCCCAGCCGGTAAATTATCAATGGTCTTGATAGAACTGGCTCCGTTATCAGCTGTAAAAACGACTGAGGTATTATTAGGACTTTGCTCGGGCAAAAAATCATTATTCCACTCTACCCGATAGTTTTCAGGATTGCCTAAAGCATTTAGCCATTTTAAAGTCGCTTCATTTGAGGTGGCATATAAGGGGTCGTAAACTGCGAACTGATTTATTGGTAAGCACGTATTTGCTGTAAAACTATATTCAAATTGGAAGCTTCGATTATCGTTTCTGGAGTCCCACTGGATGTAATATGTTGTTCCTGCCTGCACCGCCAAAAAAACGCTACTTAATCTGTTGGTAAACGAATTAGGATTAACATTGTCATTAGCTGCCACACAGGTAAGGGTGCCGCAAGATCCAGACATTACCGATAATCTTGTATCTACATCCTGATTTACCGGCAAATTTGAAGAAATGCTTACTTGCCCGTTTGCGGTTGGGGCAAATTTATACCATTTGCTATTGATACCCTGGACAGTCGCAAAACAAACTTGCTGATAAGTTCCACTAGTGATTGCAGGACAGGTGAAAATTCCATTCGCAACTAGTGCCGTTGCGCTACTACAAGAATTCCCCTGACCAAACATCAAAAAGTTAGTAAGTAAAAAGATAATAAATAATAGTTTTTTCATAGCAATTTTAGATTTATAATGGATAGCTCGCGGCAAAAAAAGTGTTGTAAACAAAGTTGCCGGAACAAAACAACCTTTACAATAAGCATAATGGAGTATAACCTGATTTTATCTGGTTTAAAAATCTAATCTCTTTCTGTAAATAGAGTCATGGGAGACGGATAGCCAAAGAATATTAACCAATCAGAGAACTGCTATTGAAAAAACAAATTTCACTATTAATCCCATTTTAATAGTTGTCTCCCATACCCTAAATCACAAATTAATTAACCCACTTATTTTAGTTTTTAATAATATTCCTTTTTGAAAATCTGATAGAATTGAATTCCTTTTCTACTCTTTAATAAACTTTGCAGAAAATTTTTGATCGTTATGGCTAACCACATTTATAATGTACATCCCTTTGGCTAATTGAGAAACATCAATGGAATTCTTAGAAGCAAAAGATCCTATTTTTTTACCCATAAGATCATAGATACTAACTTCTTTTATAGCTTCTTTGGTGATGATGTTTAACGTATTCTGGGCCGGATTAGGAAAGGCGGTTATGGCTTGCTCTGCATTCGGATTTTCAATACCTAAAGTTTCGGTGACTTTATAGATACCTCTGCGGTTGGCGGGAACTAATTGTCCTGCAAGAATATAAGCGGTATTGGCATTATCAAACAAAACGTCATCAACAGAGGAAGAAGATAAATTCGAAGGTCTGCTAAGGTTTATCCAGGTAGCACCTTTATCTGTAGATTTATACAGGTTATTACCAAAAACATAGTAATCGCCTAAATTATTTATTTTTAAATTCTCTATACTATAGTTTTGGGTTACAAAATCATCAGGTCTGTTGATTAAATTAAAATTATTAGTCGGTGAACTATAATCAAATAAATATGTTTTTATACCGAGTGATACTATAGTTTGATTGTTTTTTGAACCAAGTCTTCCAAAACTAGAAGCATCATAATTGTAAATGTTTTTTGTCTCCCAAGTAACGCCATTGTCAATAGAGTAATAGAGATCAAAATAATGAAATGTTGACTGACTAAAGCTATTAAGCGTAACATAAATGACACCATTGCTATCTTGCGCTATTTGTTGGATAGGATCCGGGAAAGTAAACAAAGGAGACCATGTTGATCCTTCATCTTGTGATTGGTATAATTTTGAATCTTCATTACTGGGTACTAAAAACAAATGGCCCGTTTCGCCTAATTGAAATTTATGAATATAACTATAATTTAATGGATCTGTAGTGTTGATAAAGTCAGGAGTAATATCTGTATATGTTACCCCATTATCTATTGATTTTTTTATATTAAATCCAGTATCAGCATAAATTTTTCCGTCGGATTTTGAATATACGGTTACGCCGGTAGTTTGACCGCCCAAATAAATATTTTCCCAAGGTGCCGCATTCGATACTGCGGTAGAGACATTATTGCTAGAAAAATGGTTGGAAGCAATAAGCTTATTTTCAGCTCCAAATTTTAAATCGGTTATATTGCCTTTAAGCCCCGTATTGATATTGTTCCAAGTACTTGTTGCACTTAGTTTTTGCGCTACATATTGGTTCGAAAAATTATACATGCGCCCATTGTTATCGCCAATGATTTCTACCAGGTATTGATCGCCGTTGTTATAAGATGCGCTAATCCAGGTTGCGTCAGCGTTCGGAGTAACAGGAGTTTTGTATATACCATGCGCGCTACCAAGCCACAAATCGCTAGTGATGGCATCAAAATAAATGGTGGTATATTTTTCGTTATTGTTAGGCAAATCCATCGGTGACCAATTCTGGTAATCATCAGAGTAGATCATAAAATCTTCATTGTTAGACAAATCGGTTCCTAAAGCATAAACACGACCATCAATACCTTCCGCAAATTTGGTTATTTGATGCTCATTAAAATTTGTTTGCAGAATTGTAGCACAATCATCTTCAGTAAGCCAAATACCTGTATTAAAAGTTCCAATAACTAATTTGTGATTTTTTGTATAAAGTAAACTCTTCGGTTCAGTCTGTCCAAAAGATGCGTTTTCAAAAAAATAAATTTCTGATGATTCAGGGGTATATTTAGTAATAAACGAGCCAAAATTATTTTCATCAACAAAGGCAATTCCTCCACCAAAAACAATATCATGGTCATCCATATTGCTCAATGCAGAAACTCCTTCATGAAATCCTGTGTTGTCTCCGGTTGTAAAATAAGTTTGTCCCCAAGTAACACCAAAATTATCAGAGGATAGTAACCCACTCTTATCATCCCCATACAATAGTAAGTTAGAGGTTTTATCTACGGTGATACAAAGTGGGTTGAAAGCACCGCCATACAGGGGCATTTTTCTCCATTGTCCGTTGATGGTTTTATAATACATTTCATTATCTATGGTAAGCATAAATAAGGTTCCGGCGTTATTAACCGTGATATCTTTAGGAGTAATGTTTACTGGGAAATCTTTATAAAAAGTCCAGTTCTGAGCTATTGAATGCAGCGAAAAAAAGGTTACAAGCAGTAACGATAGTAGTAATTTTTTCATAATATATTTTTTTAGGTTGTTATATAGTAGTCTTAAAATTTTATTTTGTAAATTTTCCTCTGATGATTATTACATTCCGTTTTTTTGATAAACTCTTATAAATAATTTTACAAACCGGGCTTAGTTAATGAATAGAGAAATGAGAGATATCGTGTTTAAATCATTAACTTTAAAAAAAAACAACCCACCAAAAAATCGCCCATTAATCAATTTTGATTCATACCTCTCATTCTCTAAATCATTGTTTTACATACGCTTTCCTTTATCCTTCTTCGCATTATTCTTTTTGAAATAATAGTTTATGCTTAATGAAATCTGATCTTCCGTAATGTTTTGATTTAGGGAAAATACTTTTCCATGTCCTTCGTAAAAAACAATATGATTCGTTTTAGTGTGCGCATAATTTAAGGCAACCGAAAAGTTGTTATTAATTAAATAACCCAATTCAATTATGTTTCCCCATTGATTGGCTTTCATATCCACGGAAGTGGTTTTATCAAACATTAGCGGTAAGTTCCCGGTTGCACTTAAAAAATTAGCCTTGTAGGTATTCATGGAGTATACGAAACCCAAAGAGGGATAAAATCTGCCTATACGATAATAAAACTGCAACGGTATTTGAATCTGATGATGTTTGTCGCTCGCTCCTAAAAACAATTTTGGCTGGCTGTTGACAATATAAAAACCATCTAATGATGAGTTGCTTGTCTTTCGGGCTTCTAAAGCATGTGACTCGGGGAAGTAATTATAATGAATCCCAATACTCGCATAGCCATTTTTGCGAAAGACCCGTTTCATCACCATAGCGCCTATGCCATATCCGTCACTAAAAACCTCTTTTGAATCTGCAAAAAGATTATTGTTGACGCAATTGTAAAAGGCTTTTACCCCAAAATTCCACTTGTCAAGCTGAGGCACTTTAGCTGGTTTAGCTTGTGTCGCTTTACTTCTGGAATCTTTTACCAGCAAATGCTCTACATTGATGGTAGCTTGTACGCCATTTTCTTCAAAGGTGAGCAGTGCTGTATTGGAATTGTTGAGTGTCAGCATGGCATTGTTGATGGTTAGGTTTTTTATTGGTTTTTCGATATAGATGGTATCATGCACTATCACTTCCTCGTATACGTAAACGGTGTCTACTGTCCTCTTTTGTGCTGAGGAAATCAGGGGAATCAATACCATCAAGTAGCGAAGCACATTATTTAAAAACATAGACAGTATCTTTCTTAACAATCTGTTTTTTTATAATCACTTGCTTGGGTTGCTGTTTTTCAGGCTGATGCAATGTATCATCTGGGTTTGTTATTAATTGCTTTTCTATATTACGGATATTAAGATTGCCTTTGACGCTCCGATTTGCGGGCTTGTTATTTTCATAGTCTTTTTTTTTGTCTTCTGTAATCTGTTGTTTTAGCATTGTTACTGTATCCTGTTGCATAGAAGCATCAATAGATGAAGAATTCAAAGTAGGCCGTATACTACTTTCTTCAAGTTTTTTTTTCTTCTCGGGTTTCCATGCTTCGAAATTCATCAAAAAACCAAAAATTAAGATCGGAACAGTGACCACTGTAGCGAGAATTTTATATTTAAGAACATTAAATAGGTTTTGACTTGCTTTGTTATTGGAACGGTTCGTCACGTGACTAAAATCACAATCAATCTTTTTGGGCTGAATTTCATAATTCAGAAATTTACTTTTGAACGTATCCGCCATCAATTTTTCTTCGAATCCGAAAAAAAGCAACAGCGCGATGATGACCTTCTTGCTTTTGTCAATTTCTTTATATTTTGCCTTTTCGGATAAAAAGTCTCTGACTTTAATTCTGGCCCTATGCAAATGTGATTTTGAAGTGCCGATCGATATATTGAGCATCTCCCCAATCTTTATATGTGAAAAACCATCAATGACATAGAGATTGAATACTGTTTTATGGTGCTCAGGCAAAGCATCGATGCAGTGCAAAAGTTCCTCTCGTGTAAAATCTACATTATAGATAAGGTTTCTTGATTCGCTGCCGTCCTTAAAGCCGTCGTCCGGATCTTCAATATCTATAATCTGATTTGTTGCCTGTTTGATTTTTTGTTCGTTTTTTAGATAATTCAAACTCATATTTACCACGATTCGTTTGAGCCAACCTTCTAAGGATCCGGCACCAGTATAACTAGCTTGTTTCTGAATGGCCACAATAAAAGCTTCCTGAAGGATGTCTTCAGCAATCGTGATATCTTTAACATATCTGCGCGATACCCCTAACAATTTAGGGCCGCTTTTCTTGTAGGTAATACTCCAATCTATTGTCTTACTCATGGTTTGTTTAGCATGAAATAATATTCTGGTTTGATCTTAATGAAAGCTTGCCCGTGCATTAATTTTGTACAACAAATAAATCATTTGCATAAGCATTTGGGTAAGTGCTCTGGACACCGTTTATCCATAAAACTCCAGTTTTAGGATTGTTTATAATTCCGGAGACATACACGTTATTGTTTAGAACCTTAACCTCTGTTGCCGCATCCAGGAATGAATCTGTCAAGGCAAATCGTTCTTCATTTTTGAAATAGCAAGCGCCCTCATTATCCGTCCCTGTAATAAACACATCATTGAAGGACACCGAAATGCCTTTTGCATGAAAATATTCTCCCACATAAGTCAGCACCCCATTCTTCCAACAAACGCCATATTGCGGAGCACCAGGTGAATTGTCATTGTTGTATTCCGCGTAGTTCCCAAGAACATAAACATCAGAATCTATAACTTCAATTCCTTCAAAAGAAGGTACCATCGGACTTAGTGAAAATGCTTCTATCGGATGCGGCGTTCCGTTTTTCCAATAAAGAGCCCCGCCATAAAGAATATCATAACCCGGAATGTAAACATCTCCATTGACGACTTTAATGGATCCCGACATATTAGTTCCGTCATTGTTGGTAAGCACATTTTGAACACCGTTTTTCCAATAGGCCACTTCTCCATTTTCGTTTTTTCCCACTACATACACATCAACGCCATCGACCCAAAAATCAGTAGGTACGCAGAATTCATTAGTGATAAATGGTATTGAAAGTCCATTTTTCCAGAGTTTGTATTGGATTCGATTGCTATCATTATTTTCATTGCCTAATACGTACACGTCATCACCCACAACCCTGATTTTTTCTGCTCCTGCCCAATGGGTTCCATCCGTCAGGTAAGTAGGTATGTTATTTTTCCAATAGACCGCTTTGGTCAATTCGCCTGTAGTTGATAGTTGCCTGCCTGCCACATATACGTCAACAGCAGCTGTATGGAGCATTTGCGGACTATCGAAAGGATTCATGCTGTCAGAAGTGCAAGAAGCTAATGTTATGATCAACATCCCTGAAAGAAAGAATAGTTTTGATTTCATAGTTTTTTTTAAGATTGATGATGCTTATACCAAGACAATAAATCTTTAAAAGGTTGCAGACATATATGAAAAAAAATCAAAAAACACTCGCAGCACAACCATTAAAACAAATTTATAGTGGAGCAGTATCAATTCAAATACCTATAAATCTGTATACTTGGCTACCTGATTACAGGTATTTTGCCTTTTGATTGTTACTATGAATATCAGGATTCTTACTTTTGGCTTAATATTGTGAGAACATCAAGCTACTCCTATTCCGCTTAAATGCATTAGTAGTGTTAATGATACCCTGCATTTTATAAATAAATGGGCAATAAATATTCTCAAGGAAGTTTAAAAGCATTACTTTCAATAAATAATGTATCTTAAATCATAGGGTGATGGTTTCATACTTAAAAAAAATACTCTGCCTTATATTTTGCGTGAATGCATTTCAGGTGCAGTCCCAAACATATAAAAGCCTGACTAATGATCAGATCAGAATTGATAGTCTGCAAGCCGTGTATGCAAAAACAAAATCAGATAGCTTAAAATGTATCACTGCTTTTAAATTATCCAATATCTATTACAAAAATAATGACGACAAACAGTTTAAAACATTTTTAAATTCAGCCAACAGGCTTATTAAAGGCAATAACTTCTTAAAGGATCTATCTTATTATTACAATGCCATTCACTTACCATTATCGAATAAAGAGGATGAGATCCAAAATTTTAAAACTGCCTACGAACTGGCTAATTTAAAATTGAAAAAACACCAATTACACGAAGTCTATTCAATAAGATCTACCATCCTATTTAATTTGGCCTTAGTGTATCAAAGACAAAATAATGACCTCGATGCCATTAAAATTTTACTGAATGAAGCCATTCCTTTGGCCAAAAAAGCCAATGACAAAATTGAAATGGCAAATCTCTACCGGTTTCTGGGCCTTATTTTTTACAATAAAAATGACCTGCAAAAAGCGGCTGAATATGTTGGTCTGGCGATTAAAACACTTGAGGCAAAAAAACTAAGCCACGAAAATTATGCGGAGGATTTGCTTCAATTCTATCTTTTCTATGTAGAGATATGTTCCCTGCAAAACAAACTCAGTGAAGCATCTAATTATTTGCAAAAGGCAAAATCGTTGTTAGACAACCATCCTGATTCAAATCTATATATTGACTACTATTCTGCTAAGGGCACCTTGGAAAATCAATATAAAAATTACAGAAACGCCATCGCCATTTTTGATCTGGGAATCGCTAAAGCCCAACTAGTAAATGATACCTATTCTGTCATCAATTTTAAACTGTTGAAATTTGAATCCTTAAAAGAATTAAAGCAATACGATCAAGCCAAGAATCTTCTGCTTGAAGTATTAAGCAATCGAGAAGTTAATGTAGAGGATCGAAAAAATTATTCTAAAGACCTTTCGTTGATTTACAAACAACTCGGAGACTATAAAAATGCCATTCTATATAGCGAACGTTACATGTCATTGAGTGATAGCCTCGACAAAATTTCAAATAAAAATGAAATCGCCAATTTAGAAGCCCGCTACAAAAGCAAGGAGAATGAAAATAAAATTAAAGAACTTGAGATACAAAAACAGCAAGCCCTGCTGACCTCCAGAAACGACCGAATGAATTATATTGTTTTCGGATTAATTTCCTTTATTTTATTGCTAGTCACCATATTCCTGATCAAAAATTCAAAAAACCAAAAGCGAATTGCGGCACAAAAAGAGATCAATTACCATCAGAAACTCAATGCCTTAGAAATTCAGAAAGCGCTCGAAGTGATGCAGGCTATGATTGGCGGAGAAGAAGCCGAAAGAAAAAGAATTGCCAGAGATTTGCATGATGGTATTGGAAGCCGGTTGTCTGCTTTAAAAATGCAAGTGCAAAGTGTAACATCAAACACAAACAGTACTAGTATCCTTGAAGATTTTTCTGAATCCCTTTCGTTATCGATTATCGAATTGCGCCAAATTGCTTTCAACCTGATGCCTGAAACTTTACTGAAATTAGGACTTGAACTGGCTTTAAAAGATCTCTGCCATTCGCTAAACAGAGAAAACGTTACCATAGATTTTCAAGCCAATGAAATTAGTAAATCGATAAAAGCCAACGACCAGGTTACGATTTTCAGAATTGTTCAGGAACTCATCAATAATGCCTTAAAGCACTCCCATTGTTCAGAAATCATCGTAGATTGCAGTCAAAATCGCGATTTGTTTTTAATTACCGTCGAAGACAATGGGAAAGGTTTTAATCCGGAGGAATTAGAGCAATACAAAGGTCTGGGTCTTAAGAACATCAAAAACAGAGTCGAATTGTTGAAGGGAAAATTAGACATTCAATCCCGACCAGAGTCCGGTACGGTCTTCAATATAGAACTCTTATTGCAGTCATATGATGAATAAAAATTATAACATCGCTATCGTAGACGACCATCCAATTGTAATTGAAGGGCTGAAAATCCTATTGTCGTCATTGGATAATCTTACGATTAAAGTTTGCATGAACAACGGCAACAGCCTTTTCGGATATAACGATTTGGCAAAGTTAGATGTCATTTTTCTGGATGTATTTTTACCCGATATCAATGGGATTGATTTGTGTCTTAAAATCAAAAAACTGTATCCTAAAATTGTCATCCTGGCCATGAGCAGCCAATCTGAAAGAAGCATAGTCATGCAAATGATCAAAAACGGTGCGAACGGTTATCTGCTTAAAAGTGCGTCGTTGGAAGAGTTTAGCAACTGTATTCATTCGGCTCTCGAAGGTAAGCTCGCATTTTGCAACGAAGTGCAGGAATTGATCAACAGAACCGACATTACCGATCTGAAAGTGATTCCCAGATTAACGGTTCGTGAGAAAGAAATTCTGACCTTATTGAAACAAGGAAAATCAACACAGGAAATCTCAGACACTTTGTTTTTAAGTTTCCTCACCGTTCAGACGCATCGCAGAAATTTACTCAACAAATTTCAGGTCAAGAATCTTATTGAATTGCTCAATTTTGTGAATGAAAATGGCATTTTATAATCTTCTGAAAATTTACCGCATTGCTGGCGCGCTATGAATGAAATCATTTTCTAAAATCATTGTCGTTGGCTTTAAATATGGAAGTTTTACGATGCTCATTTTTGTGTTTGTAGTGAAAAAGGGTAAAGTCAATTGATATTGTAAGCTTCCATATTATTTAAAGTCAAATTTTCAAATATTTGCTTTTTGCAAAAAAATTCAGGTTTGCTTTACGATTTGGCTTTTTACGAAAGCGCTGGAACATTTCGTCTTTTTGAGTGAGAAAATTTTAGATTTATATACCGCACCTGTATTATAGTATTTGGAAAAAAATCAGAACTCTTGAATACTTTAGTAATTATATTGGGATATGTTTTTGGCTCTATCCTTTCTTTAGTGTACTTAAAGTTAACAACGCAATATCTTCGGTCACTTGGGTCGGAGAATTGCAATCACAATTACACAAACCAACAACATAAATATCTTCGCTCGGAATGTAAACGCCCATGGATTTAAACCCAAAAATACTTCCTCCGTGTTGTCGTGTTGTTACACCATTCACCTCTCTTAAATGCCAACCGTAGCCATAGGTAAATTCTTGACCGTTATTCAATTTATATTTTGTGAATGCCTTTTTTATTGTTTTAGCTTTCAGTAAAAGATTCTGATTTAGAGCATTTTGCCATTTTAGCATATCGCCTGTTGTTGACATCAAAGAACCTGAGGAAAAAGGAACACTAAAACTAATTTGTGTTTTATTTACATATCGAGATTCTTTTTTCTGGTAACCATAAGCTCTTTTGGTTATAATTTCTCTATCACTGGCATAAGATGATTGGGTCATTCCTGCTTTATCGAATATATTTTTCTGAACAAAATCCTCATATGTTTCTCCTGAAACTAATTCTATAATATAGCCCAAAAGCACATATCCTGAATTATTGTAGTCAAACTTATCTCCTGGCTCAAAATCTACAGGTTCGTTTTTAAAGAAATCAACCATCATTTTTGGCGTCATTTCCTTTTGTGAAATTTCTTGAAGTGATTTCATTTTCGTAAAATCTTTTATACCCGAAGTGTGGGTTAATAAATGATGAATGGTGATTTTTTCTCCCATAGGATAATCAGGAATGTATTTTGAAATCGGATCATTCACATTTAGTGTTCCTTTTTCTTCTAATATTAGAATCGAAATGGCCGTAAATTGCTTTGTCATGGAGCCAATTTGGTAGACATTTTCAGCAGTCAAATCAACGTTTAATTCAAGGTTTGCTTTGCCGAATGATTTTTGGTAAATAATGTCACCGGCTTTTGCTACTAAAAACGTTCCTCCAGGTCCGTTTTTATCTTTGAATACGCGTACAAGCAGACTATCAATTCCAGCTTCAAGATTTTGTGCCGAAACGGTGCCAAAAATGAAACAGACAACAAAAAGCAGGTAAGTTGATTTTATATTTATTGTTGCCATTCGATGTCTTTTGATGGATGATTGATTTATAATTTATTTGTCTAAACTTTTTGTCATTTTGAAACCTATTAATAATGATATTCCCGCCATTAAAAAAATCATTGCAGGATAAAGAGCGTTTGCATCTAATGATGTATAAGTTGCTAAGAGTAATGCGCTAAAAACTCCTGCACCAATACCCATAAACAAAAGCGCCAGATTTAATAGAATTACGGTTTGAAATGAATTTCCACTCCTACGAAAAATACTGGCATCGGCTCCTTTTTCTATAAGCGCCAATCGTTCTTTGTTTCTGGTTGAAAAATAAAGGTAAACGATACCGAAAATTGTTAAAAACAAACTTACTGGAATTACAATGCCTTCGTCCATAATTTTTAGATTTAAATGGTTATAAATGAATATGTTTTTAAACTATGACGGCATGGGTTTCATTTTGGTTACAACATTATTAAAAATATTTTTTCGCATTATTTTGTAACCTAATTCTGTTTATTATAGTCATACGTTTATATGACTTTTCTGGACGACAAACATCATATTCATCAAATAATCGAAGGAAACACAAATGCATTCGCTGTATTGGTAAACCAGTACAAGGATTTAGTGTTTACTTTGTCGTATAAAATGCTAAAAAACAAAGAGGAAGCAGAAGAAGTCTCGCAGGATACTTTTGTGAAAGTTTTTAATTCGTTGCGTAAATTTAAAGGAGAATCTAAATTTTCGACCTGGATTTATAAAATCACTTACAATACTTGCATAGACAGATTGAAAAAAAGCAAAAAAGATAGTCAAGTAGTTTATATAGAAGATTTTAACCAACATCAAATAAAGACAATTGAAGTCGTTTTGGATGCCATCGATGAAAAGGAAAGGAATCAAAAAATACAGGAATGCATACAATTGCTTCCGAGTGAAGATGCCTTTTTACTAACGCTATACTATTTTGATGACCAATCTATTGAAGACATAGCAAAGGTTATAGGTTGTAATTCTAATAATGTTAAAATAAAACTATTTAGAAGCCGGAAAAAAATAGCTTCAATTTTAAAAAGTCAATTAGAACCAGAAATACTAGCATATTATGAAAGCGAACGAAGATAAACTTTTAGAAAAATTAGTGGATAATATGATGCAGGATTCTGTATTGGAAGATCCTTCAGCTGACTTTACGGCTAAAGTAATGTCTCATGTATTGAAAGCCAAGAAAAGCAACATTTATGTATATAAACCCTTGATTTCAAAACCTGTTTTCGTGCTTATTCTTGGGTGTTTTATAGGATTATTTATTTATCTTTTCATCAATCGAGAAACCCAAACAAATAGTTGGGTTGATGATTTGAATTTCAAAACCGTTTACTATAATTATGCAATTTCACTATTTAATTTTTCTAAAATCACAATTTATTCCGTAATTCTTGCCACCTTTTTTTTATTCATTCAAATTTTATTTTTGAGAAAACATTTTTATCAGCAGTATCATAAATAGAGGATATTTTAATTTTGAAAAAACGAATAATTAGGAAGAAGATTTTGTGTTAAACCGAATGCTTAACGGCAGCATTTGAAACATATTAGCTGCCGTAATTCTCTTTAAGTTTTCTCATCAAAAGCCTTACGCCTAGTTGGGTTTCGTCATTGAATGAATTTGTGAAAATAATATAAGCTATATTTTTCAGTCTGTCTATTTGTACGATGGTGAAATACGTAAAAGCTCCGGTTCCCGAATGCACTGAAAGTTCTTTTCCGTTTTCATAAATATTAAACCAACCCATGGAATAGTTTTCAATTCCCTTATGTATGAATTTATAGGTGTCTGCTTTCAAATAGTTATTGTCACCTTGGAGACCTTTTAAATTCAATTGTATAAATTTGATGTAGTCTTTCAATTTAATATTGACATTACCTGCTGGTTCTGTATAATCCAAATGATCATCAACTGTTGATGGAACGGGAATAAGTTTGCCATTTTCAAAAGTATGCCCCCAAGTATCTTTTTGTTTTTGATTTTCCGGCCAGGATAATTTAACATTTAGCTTTAAATCTTGATTAAATACTTTCTCCACCAATTGCTCCCAACTTTTACCTGTCACTTTCTCCAACATTAATGTAGCCAAGGTATATCCCGCATTTGAGTAAATGAATAAATTTTGCTCATCAAGTTTTACAGGTTCTAGCGTTAACACAAACTTTCCAAATTGTTTTCTTTTTTCTGGGTTTGTTCCTTTGAAGTCTGGTATTTCAGGATCGTCTTCACCCTGAAATGGCTGTATTCCCGCTTGGTGTGAAAGCAGTTTCTGAAGTGTAATAGCGGCATATTCAGGTTTGCTTTTTGTTTTCCATTCCGGAAATAAATCGAAGAATTTGGTGGTCCACTTCAATTTTCTTTTTTCCACATATTTAGCAATAATAAACGCTGTCATTGCTTTAGTATTCGAACCAATATGAAATCGGTCGTTCAAAGTTGCTGTATCTGACAGGTTAATGGAGTGATGCCCCAATGCAGCAATTTCTAATGTTGATTTGGAATCAATCACTGCATAATTAATTTCTGGAATATTATATACACGACGAATTGAGTCTGTAAATTGAACAGTCTTTTGTGCAAAGCCAATGGTGGCAATGAATAGAAAAAATATTATTGCAGCTACTTTTCTCATTTCTTTGTTCTTGTATTAAGTAGCTAACGTTATGGATAAAAGCGAAATAGTAATTTATGGTGAATAATTTTTCTCCAGCAGGAGAAAGAATGTAAGAAAAAAAATCGGTGAACACGAAACGAGGGATTGCGTGACGCCTATTGGTGACAGGTATCTTATTTATTTCTATTGGACTCTTGTGTTGTAAACTCCCTAAATTATTAGAAATTATATCCAAAATGCAAACCCGGCTGGCCATAAAAGAATCTTGACCATTTATCGTCAACCTGCTGAAACGAATCAGGCATTTTTGATTGATAAGGACGATGCGTTATGGCTATTGAAGGTTGAATAAAAAATCTGTCCTTGAAAAGTTTAACGTGATAACCTATGGAATAAGTGTTAAAGATTTGAAAGCCATTGTCAATCTTTTTACCATGCTCATTTTTAAAAGTTTGCCAAGCAGGCATCACGTCAACTTGAGCAAAAAGACCTTTCCATAAAAACCTTTGATAGTTCACCGAAACTCCGTATTCACGAATATAACCCGGAAAACCTTCTCCTGCTGCTTCAAATGACTTTCCATAAGGAATGCCAATGGGCCAGGCATATTTCCAAGTTTTAAATTCAAGCGAAACTACATCCTTTCCTGTAATGCGATAACCTAAGTTCAGATAAACCATTTTTGGCGGATTATTATCCGGTATCACATTAGATAACATAAATAAAGTACTGCCTATAAAATGCTTTTTAAAAGTACTGTCTTCTTTGTCATATTGTGCGTTCATCCGTAAACCGCTTGTTAAAACTAAGACAAGTCCCATACATAAAATTTTCTTTTGCATGTGTTTTCTTTTATACTTTAACCGATGCCGCAAAACTAGATTTTAAATTCTTTTATCTAAATACCTGTTGTCAGGTAATTTTTTTGAGGTATATCGCAAATGTTACATCAGATTAAGCAACAGAATTACTATTTGCCTTTAAAACCAATGCGACGGGATTCTAACGCGTTTAATTTTCGAAAATCCATTAATCTCAGAGAAATCGATAACGAAAAAAAAATGAAATTATGGTAACATTACTATTACTGGTGAAACACATCCAAATCTTCCACACGAAAGTTCAACAACTGTATAGTAAACTCCACAAAAAAGCCTGTAATCGTAATGGTTACAGGCTTTTTATTTTTAGATTCTTTGCTCTTCTCATATCAATTTTTACCATTATTAATCATTTCCAATGCCTTAGCAATAGCGTCATCCGATTTCACAACAATATCTGGCGCAACGCCTACTTTATCCAAACGCACACCGTCATAAGTATAGAAATCGGCAATGGGCAACATCAGCATGTATTTTCCGGAAACCACAAAAGGAGAAGCAGCCAACATACCGCCATACGTTCTTTCGCCTATCACCGTGGCTTTTTTACGGTTTTTTAGCGCATAAACAATCGGTTCACAGGTACTTGCTGTGTGACCATTGGTCAAAACGTATAAATTTCCGGCGAATACAGGGTTGGTCGGTTTTTTAAAAATCAGTTTCACTCCGGGCGATTTTTTCAACTCGTTGCCAAACTCCTCCGTATCTTTGGGTTGCAGCTCTGGAAGCGTCTTGAATAGTTCGGGCTGATAGCCTGAATACTGTAATTTGTTGGTTGGAAAATAACCTACTTCCAAATCCTCGGTCACTATATATTTTGCAAGGGCAAAAGCAGCACTGATGCCGCCGCCGCCATTTTCTCTTAGATCGATGATAAGGTTTTTGTATGCCGTATTGGCTACGATTTTAGGCAAGACTGCTTCCAATTCGGCGGTAGAACTACTGAAATTCTTAATTTGCAAATAAGCCGTTGAGGCGTTTTTTTCTTCAAAAATAACAGACTTCGGTGCGGTTGCGGTTGCTTCATTCTCAGTGGGTTCCTCTTTATTCGCTTTATCCCCTGCAATGGTTAGCGTTAAATGGGTAAAAGGAAGCTTTTGGGTGAGCATGTTAAAGCCGAAATACAATTCAATATCGTCATGGGCTTCGTTACACAGTTTTTCAAGTTTTTTGTCGAATTTTTTCCATGTTTTGGTTTCCAGAACACTTTTTGAATAAATATTATTATGTATTGTTTTTATCATTTTCGGATAGAGCGGTTTCTGATCAATCCTGACTTCAGTAGAACTCACGCCATGTATTGACCCGACGGATAGGCCATCCTTATTAAATAATTCACCGCTTAGTATTTGATCGTTTACCATTCCTTTAAACTTCAATTTTCCGACCATCGGGATTTTGGTATCGCCCAATAAACTGTCTTTTTTCTGTTCGCCTTTGATGGTTACGATAATCCCTTTCTTAGGCATTTTCCCTAAAAGTCTAGCCAATCTTGCCTTACCGCCTACGATACGCAGATCGGCATTTTTTGGAGAAGTGATTCTGAATTGGTTTTCGGCAGTACTTACATCCAGAAAAGTGGAAATAACAGTGCCGTTGCCAAAATCAAGTTCGCTTTTAAAATGCGCCGGAAGGGTTTGTGCAAAAGAATAATTAAAGAGAAATAAGAGTGCAAAATTCAGCGCAGTGAATTTCATTTTGGTGTTGCTGAGCATGGTGAGATGATTTAATTGAGTCCTCAAAGTAAAAGCGAAATTCTTTGCCATTCCACTAAATTTGACGAAACGACTACTTTTTTTGACCATCGGATTAGGAGAAACGCACGCAATTCTTCCGGAAAGCTAAAGCAAGCTATTTTTGATGTCCTTATAATAGGTTTTAGAGAGTGGAATTTCCTTATCGCCCACCGAAAAAGTGATTTTGGCGCCTTGGGAATTACCAATTATTTCTTTGATCGTGCCCGTATTGACCAAATAAGAACGGTGGCATTTTTGCAAAAAAGGAAGCTGTTCGCAAACATTAGAAAGTGTTTGTCGGAATGTTTTCGAGGTTACTTTTTGGGTTTTATCAATAAAGCAGATTTCAATATAGTTTTCGACCGCTTTGATAAATAACAACGTCTCTTTTTCGAGTTTCAGGATTTCATTTTTATTTTCTCCTATTAGTGTAATGGAATTGTCTGAAAGCGGCATAATACGCTCGCCAAACTTCTGTCTTAAATAAAGCATGGGCGGCACAAAAACAGGAACCATCCCGGCGGTAGTGATAAAAAGAAAGTTCAGATAGCCTCCTGTGGATAAACTTTTACCCTCATTGACGATGTATACGTTGTATAAATAGAGTACTGTTCCAGCCAAAAAACAAAAGGTTATTGTAGTCATGATTTCATACCACACCAGCCAAATTTTACCAAATCTAGAGTACCAGATATTCTCGATACTGCCGTGGATCACAAATACAAAACAAGTCAAAATGCCATAACCGGATAGCAGTAATGTTTTGTAATCTGCTTCAAACTGACTTGTATCAAAGGGTTGGAGCACAATAACGATGAAGTTCAGATAAATGCATAAAATAAGACCAACGAGTATTCTTCTTTTTTGTGATGCTAAAAAATGCACTGGCCTTTTTAAATAATTCAATGGATATGCTATTTGAAATGGTTGAACGAATGAAATTTGGGAACCCAAATAAAGGTTTCAATATTCCGATTTTTTATTCGGAATTAAAAATAAATACTATTGAAAATTCTGGGTTCTCTGTAAAAAAACAAGTCTAAATTTTCTATCCGAAAGTTCGATCACTTTGTGTTAAACTCCACAAAAGCCTCATTGAAGCTTTATAAAACAAAAAACCTCTCCGTTACCGGAGAGGTTTCTTTATTTAAAGACAATGTGATTATCTTTTGATCACTCTTAACGTTTTCACGTTGTCCCCTTGAGTTACAATAATGTTGTAAACTCCGGATGGGTAACGAGAACCGATTTCTAAGTTTGTGATACCCTCTACGCTAGACTGACGTGATTCTACTTCACGGCCCATCATATCGTAAACTTTAACCCCAACTTGATCTTCACTAGATGTGTTTACATCCAATTTGAATGTTTCAGCATAAGGGTTTGGATAAGCTTTCACTTCATAGATATCTAAAGCAGTGCTTGTTTGTCTGCTTGCTCCTGCTGTAGTGGTGATA